>PVWP01000011.1 GCA_003003925.1 Aphanothece cf. minutissima CCALA 015 | reverse complement strand
ACTGGGGATCGCGGGGCAGGAAGACGACGCGGGTTTCGGCCGCCGGCCGCGGCGCCGGAGCCATCTCGGCCTCGATGCGCTCGAGGCTGCGGCCCTCACCCTCCTCCACCTGGCGGGTGCTGATGGCCTCCACCAGCTCCTCCTTGGACTTGCGGCTGTACAGAGAAACGCCGAGGTCGCTGGCGATCTGCCGCAGCTGGCGCAGCGTCATCATCGCCAGGGAGGTCAGCGTCTTCTGGCTCACAACATCAGAATTCGTTTGGGATCAGTCTGGAGGAGGTTTCCGCCTTTGGGCGGCAGCGCTCGGCCGTGGTCAGCATCCACTGACGGCCATGGGCGCGCCCGATCCCCCTCTCCCCAGACGGGGACACGAAAAAGCCCCACCGCTGGAAAGCGGTGGGGCCAGGGGAACGCAGGGGCCGGCGGGGGACCGGCTGGCGAGGGCCGTGCTCAGCGGCCGATGCTGCGGTAGGGCACCTTGGAGAGGTAGTCCATGCCGGTGTTGCCGGCGGCGGCGCTGCCGACACCACGCAGAGCAGGCAGGGTGCGGACCCAGGGCAGGTAGTCCTGCGGGAAGCCGCCGCGGCGCTGCTGGGCGCGCTCGGGGAAGCTGCGTGACTTGCCGGTGTAGACGATCTGGGGGAAGCCCAGGATGCCCCGGTAGTAGGACTCGTATCGGGGGGAGGTGATGTTGAAGGGGGTTTCGCCCACTTCGCGGGAGCCCACCACCCGGTTGCGGTGGTAGGGGACGGTGTCGTAACCGAAGGCGTCCAGGTACTCCTCGGAGTCGAGGATGGCGTCCACCGCGCCCTTGACCCCTTTGGTCATGATCACGGCGGACCAGGCGATCTCCTCCGCCTTGCCGTGGACCGGGCGGCCCAGCAGCTTCTCGACCAGGTGGCGGGCCACCCGGTAGTTGCTGTTGAGGTTGTAGAAGCTGCGGTTGAAGGTGTCCGACAGGCAGAGCGCGCGGATGAACTCCCGCACGTTGATCTGGCCGTCCCGCAGCTGGGACTCAAGGGTGCGGTCGCGGTCGACCTTGAAGGCATGGAAGAAGATCTGGCGGTAGGCCGCTTCGATCACGAAATTCTGATCTTCCCGGTCCATGGCCTTGTCCATGGACACGGCCTTGGGGTCCTCGTCGGAACCCACCCGGAACGGCGCGACGCGCGAGTTCTGGGAGGTGGGGGGGTACTTGAGGAGTGGAAGAGCCACGCGTGGTCCGGCATCCGTCGTTGGGGATCGTAGAAGTAGGGCCCCGGCGGCCCCGGGCCCGGGAGGGCAGGGCTCACAGTCCGTAACGTTGGCGACACAACACCGGCGCCGCTCCCGTCACCAGCCCAGGGCCGACAGGCAGGTGGTTTCGGGGCTCGCCGGGGCGCCCGTTGCCTCGGCTTCGTCGCCTGTGCCGGTGGCGGTGGCCGCCCCGTCGACGATCCGGGTCTCGACGCAGAAGGAGGCGGTGTTGGAGAGCCCCTCGACGGTGCTGGTGCGCAGGCGCACGTCGGGCCCGGCGAAGCTGAAGCGCTCCAGGCTGTTCATCGTCTCGTAGCTGGTGGTGAGCAGCAGGCCGTCCCGGTCATCCATGGCGAAGTGGCCCGCCACCGGCGCCGTTTCGGCGTAGCCGCGGTCGCGCAGCAGCAGGCCGCACCGGCCCCGTTCGTCGGTGGGGATCAGGCCGAAGACGCTCTCGCCCTCGTGGGCCTCGCCGGCCTTGTCCCAGGCCATCGAGCCGCTCCAGCGCACCCGGCAGCCGCCCACCAGGCCGGCCGGATCCTGGCCGTGCAGGACGGCGATCGCCTCCAGGCGCGGATCGGCCGCCTCCAGCTCCACCACTTCAATGAAGGAACCGCCCGCCTCGGCGCGGCGGTGCAGCAGGTGGTGGCTGCTGCGCTGGGAGCGCCAGCGGCCGCAGCTGAGCCGGAAGAAGCTGATGGCGTCGGCGATGGATCCGCTCACGGGGGCCTCAGGCGATGGAACGCGATCAGGCGATGATCGCAACTCCCCCACCCTCCCGCGGCCCCCTGTCCGCCGCCCCCGCCGCCGCCGCCCCCGTCGCCGCCGCCCTGGCGGCCGCCTTCTGCTGGGCCTTCTCCAGCCTGCTCTGGCGCCGGCTGCCCACCTCCCTCTCGGCCGCCCGGCTGAACCTGCTCAAGAACCTGCTGGCGGTGGCCCTGCTGCTGCCGCTGGCCCTCGTGCTGCCCTGGCAGATGGCGCCGCGCTCGCTGCTGCTGCTGGCCCTCAGCGGGGTGCTGGGAATCGCCCTGGGGGACACCCTGTTCTTCGCAGCCCTGCGGCGACTGGGCACCCGGCGCACCCTCACCATCGATGCCGGCGGTCCGGCGGTGACGAGCCTGGCGGGGGTGGCCCTGCTGGGGGAGGTGCCCCGGCCGGCCCAGTGGCTGGGGATCGCGCTGATCAGCCTGGCGGTGCTGCTGGTGGTGCACCAGCGCGCCCCCCGGCAGGACGGGCCCGAGGGGGAGCTGCCGGCGGAAGGTGATGGGGCGGGCACCGACGCGGCCGCTGACGGGCTCGGGGTGGCCCTGGCCCTCGGGGCCCTGGCCTGCGGCAGCGGCGGGGCGTTGCTGGCGCGGGCGGGGCTGCTCGCCGGGGGGCCGGCGCCGCTGCAGGCGGCCACCCTGCGGCTGGCGGCGGCGGCCCTGGTGATGCTGCCGCTGCTGACGGGGCTGCCGCGGGCCGTGCAAGGGCCCCGGCCAGCCGGGCGCCGCTGGCCCCTGGCCCTGGCCGCCACCCTGCTGGGCACCAGCGCTGGCATCGCCCTGCAGCAGACGGCCCTGGCGGGCCTGCCGGGGGGCCTGGCCGTGGCCCTGCTGTCGACGGCGCCGGTGATGGCCCTGCCCCTGGCGGCCCTGGAGGGGGATCGGCCCGGCTGGCGGGGGGCACTGGCCGCCGCCGCCGCCCTGGCCGGGGTCAGCCTGGTGGCGGGGCTGGTGGGGCTGCCGGGGGCCTGAGGCGACGGTCGGCCTCGCCGGTGGCCCAGTGCACCAGGTCGGGCAGGTCGAGGTCGAGGGGCGCCTTGCCGGCGGCGGCGGCGATGGCCGTCAGCTGGGTGGCCACGTGGCCCATCTGGGTGAGGAAGGCCTGCTCGAAGCAGGCATCGGCGGCAATCACCGGCTGGGCGGCGGCCCAGGCCGCCACGGCCGCGTCCGGCGGGAGCTCACCGGTGCGCCGCCCAGCGATGGCCTGGAGGGTGCGCAGGCCATGGGCCAGGAGCCGCAGGTGGTGGCGCTCCAGGGTGGGCAGCAGGGTGGCCTCCAGCTGCTGCAGCTCCTCAGGGCTGAGCACGGCTCAGCCGCCCGCGGCCACGGGGTCGGCGGCCACGGGGGCAATCCGGAAGCCGCAGCTGTGGCCCCCCTCGAGCCGCCAGTGGACACGCTCAACGGCGCAGTCGGGGAAGGTGTGGCGGATCAGGCGCAGTTCCTGGTCGCAGACGACGGGGTACTGCTCGGCGATGCGCATCACCGAGCAGTGAAATTCGCTGATCACCCAGGCGGGGCCATCGGCGTTGTCGGTGGCGGGCGCGTCGTCGCGGCGGCATTCGGCCACGTAGCCCTCCTTGCGGCGCAGCTCCACCAGGCGCTCGATCCGCTGGGCCAGGGGGCCGCCGCCGATCTGGCGGCGGTAGTCGTCCGCCTTCTCCTCGGCCTGCTGGCGCAGCACCAGCTCGAGGGTGTCCGCCGGCAGGCTTTCGGTGAGGGTGTGGAGCAGGCCGAGGGCGAAGGTCTCGCTGCCGTCGGGGAAGCGGCCCTGGCCCAGGGCGGTGAGGTGCCAGACGTTGCTGGGCCGGCCGGGACCCTCGTGGGGCGCGCTCGCCTCGACCAGACCGTCGTCCTCAAGGCTGCGCAGGTGGCGGCGCATCACCTGGACCGACACGCCGAGGGCGGCCGCCAGCTGACCCGCCGTCGCCTCACCTTCCCGCAGCAGCACCGAGAGGGCCGCTTCCCGGGTGGGATGGCTTCCCTCGGCGGGAACGGCCGGAAGGCCGCGGGACTGGGCGGGGGCGCTCATGACGGGCGTCTGACCACAACGACGGGCGTCTGACCAAAACACCATGCCACGCACGCCGGGGGATTGGGGGCCGGGCGGTGGTGCCCGCCGGGGCGTCACAATGACCTTTCCATGCCGTCAACGGACCACGCCTGTGCCCTAGGCTCCCGCAGTAACGAAACCAAAGTGTTTCGTTATTCGATCCACCGGTGCGCGCAACCCGACGCTCTGCCCATGACCGACGCCTCCACCACGACGACCCCCGCAGCCGGTGCCGAGAGCCTGGAGGTGATCCGCCGTTTCGCGGAAACCTACGCCCAGCGCACCGGCACCTACTTCTGCAGCGATCCGGGGGTCACCGCGGTGGTGCTCGAGGGCCTGGCCCGCCACAAGGATGAGCTGGGCGGTGCCCTCTGCCCCTGTCGCCACTACGAGGACAAGGAGGCCGAGGTGGCCCAGGCGTTCTGGAACTGCCCCTGTGTGCCGATGCGGGAACGCAAGGAGTGCCACTGCATGCTCTTCCTCACCGAGGACAACCCCTTCCGGGGCGAGCTCCAGACCATCAGCCTCGAAGACGTCCAGTCCCTCACCGCCGGCTGAACCGGCCCCTTAATCCCCATGGCCAGCAGCGCAACCGTCGGCGATCTGGTGAGCCAGCCGTACAAGTACGGCTTCGTCACCGACATCGAAACCGAGAAGATCGCCAAGGGCCTCAGTGAGGACGTGGTGCGGCTGATCTCCGCCAAGAAGAACGAGCCGGCCTTCCTGCTCGACTTCCGCCTGCGCTCGTACCGCCAGTGGCTGCAGATGGAGGAGCCGGACTGGGCGACCCTGGGCCATCCGCCGATCGACTACCAGGAGATCATCTATTACGCGGCGCCCAAGCAGCAGGAGAAGAAGGCCAGCCTCGATGAGGTGGACCCGAAGCTGCTGGAAACCTTCGACAAGCTCGGCATCCCCCTGAGCGAGCAGAAGCGCCTCTCCAACGTGGCGGTCGATGCGGTGTTCGACAGCGTCTCGATCGCCACCACCTACCGGGAGAAGCTGGCGGAGCACGGTGTGATCTTCTGCTCGATCAGCGAGGCGGTGAAGGACCACGCCGACCTGATCGAGAAATACCTCGGCACCGTGGTGCCCGGCAACGACAACTACTTCGCCGCCCTCAACTCGGCGGTGTTCAGTGACGGCTCCTTCGTGTTCATCCCGAAGGGGGTGGAGTGCCCGATGGAGCTCTCCACCTACTTCCGCATCAACTCCGGCGACACCGGCCAGTTCGAGCGCACCCTGATCGTGGCCGAGGAAGGCGCCTCAGTGAGCTACCTGGAGGGCTGCACGGCGCCGATGTTCGACACCAACCAGCTGCACGCGGCTGTGGTGGAGCTGGTGGCCCTCGATGACGCCTCGATCAAGTACTCCACCGTCCAGAACTGGTATGCGGGGGATGAGAACGGCAAGGGCGGCATCTATAACTTCGTCACCAAGCGGGGCCAGTGCCGCGGCGACCGCAGCCACATCAGCTGGACCCAGGTGGAAACCGGGTCGGCGATCACCTGGAAGTACCCCAGCTGCGTGCTTCAGGGGGCCGATTCGGTGGGCGAGTTCTACTCGGTGGCCCTCACCAACAACCGCCAGCAGGCCGACACCGGCACCAAGATGATCCATGTGGGCCCCCGCACCCGCTCCACGATCGTGAGCAAGGGGATCAGCGCCGGCCACTCCTCCAACAGCTACCGGGGCCTGGTACAGCTGGGCCCCAAGGCCGTGGGCGCCCGCAACTACAGCCAGTGCGACTCGATGCTGATCGGCGACCAGGCCGCCGCCAACACCTACCCCTACATCCGCTCCCAGCAGCCGGATGCCCGCATCGAGCACGAGGCCAGCACCTGCCGGATCTCGGCCGACCAGCTCTTCTATCTGCAGAGCCGGGGGATCGCCTTCGAAGAGGCGGTGTCGATGATGGTGAGCGGCTTCTGCCGCGACGTCTTCAACCAGCTGCCGATGGAGTTCGCCGCCGAGGCCGACAAGCTGCTGGCCCTCAAGCTCGAGGGTTCGGTCGGCTGATCCCGGCCCACGGCCACCCCGGCCGGCCCAATGCTTCTACCCCTGTCCCTTCCCTGCCCTTTTCTCCCCCGCCGTGATCCGCCCCGACGCTCCCGTACTGCTCGAGATCCGTGATCTCACGGCCCGCGTGGAGGACCAGCCGATCCTCAAGGGGGTGTCCCTGACGATCCGCGCCGGTGAGATTCATGCGGTGATGGGCCGCAACGGCAGCGGCAAGAGCACCCTCTCCAAGGTGCTGGCGGGCCACCCGGCCTACACCGTCACCGGCGGCACGGTGCTCTATGAGGGCGAAGACCTGCTGAGCCTGGAGCCGGAGCTGCGGGCCCGCGCCGGCCTGTTCCTCGGCTTCCAGTACCCGGTGGAGATCCCGGGGGTGAGCAACCTCGAGTTCCTGCGGGTGGCCACCAACGCCCGCCGCGCCGGCAAGGGGGAGGAGGAGCTCGACACCTTCGCCTTCGAGGACCTGGTGCGGGAACGGCTGCAGGTGGTGCAGATGGATCCGGCCTTCCTGGAGCGCAGCGTCAACGAGGGCTTCTCCGGTGGCGAGAAGAAGCGCAACGAGATCCTGCAGATGGCCCTGCTCGAACCGCTGGTGGCGGTGCTGGACGAGACCGACTCCGGCCTCGACATCGATGCCCTGCGCATCGTGGCCGGTGGCGTGAACCACCTGGCCGGCCCCGACAACGCCACCCTGCTGATCACCCACTACCAGCGGCTGCTGGATGTGATCACACCCGACTACGTGCACGTGATGGCGGCGGGCCGGATCCTGCGCACCGGCGGCAAGGAGCTGGCCCTGGAACTGGAGGAGCGCGGCTACGACTGGGTCGACGCCGAACTGGCGGCCCTGGAGCGCACACCGGCGGAGGTGGGCTGAGATGGTGGCCGCTTCGCTCTCCACCCCCACCGCCGCCGCCGACGCCGCCCCCGGTGGCTGGGTCGCCGCCCTGCTGGCGAACGCCCCCGGTTTCGCCTCCCCTGGCGCCGATGTCCTGGCGCCCAGCCGCTCGCGGGCGGCCCAAACCCTGGCGCAGACCCCGCTGCCATCGCGGCGCGTGGAGGCCTGGCGCTTCACCGACCTGGCGCCTCTCACCGCCCTGAGCCCCACCCTGCTCAGCCCCGCCCCGGCGGCGCAGCCTGAGACGGTCGCGGGCAGCCTGCGGCTGAGCCTGGATGGCCACAGCGATCCCCTGGCCGGGATCAGCCTGCCGGCTGGCCTGGAGCCCATCAGCGGCGCGGAACTTGAGGCGTCCCTGGGCCAGGTGCTGGCGGCCACCGGCAGCGCCGAGCTCTGGCCGGTGCTGCTCAACGGCGCCACGGCGCGCCACGTGCTGGCCCTGCGGGTGCGCGGCGCCGTCGCCACCACCCTGGAGCTGGTGAGTGACGCCGGCGACGGCGAAGGGATCCTGCCCCTGCGGCTGCTGCTGGTGCTGGAGCCGCAGGCCTCGGTGGAGGTGCTGCAGGTGCACCGCAGCGGTGGCGCCAACCTCACCAGCGTGGTGCTGGAGGCCCGTCTCGGCGAGGGCGCCGAGCTGCGCCACGGCCTGCTGGCTCCCGGTGCCGACACGGGCTGTCTGCTGGCCACCGTGGCGGTGGAGCAGGCCACGGGCAGCCGCTTCAGCGGCGTGAGCGCCCATGGCGGCTGGTCCCTGGGACGGCTGGAGCCGCGGCTGGTGCAGCGGGAGGGGGCGGCCCACAGTGCCCTCAAGGCCCTGCAGCTGGCGGATGGCCGCCAGATCAGTGACACCCACAGCCAGATGGTGTTCGAAGGCCCGGATGGGCGGCTGGAGCAGCTGCACAAGGCGGTGGCTGACGGCCAGGGCCGCAGCGTGTTCAACGGGGCGGTGCACGTGCCCCGTGCAGCCCAGCGCACCGATGCCGCCCAGCTGAGCCGCAACCTGCTGCTCTCGGACCGGGCCCGCATCGACACCAAGCCGGAGCTGGAGATCGTCGCCGACGACGTGCGCTGCGCCCACGGCGCCACCGTGAGCCGGCTGGAGCAGGACGAGCTCTTCTACCTGCAGAGCCGCGGCATCGCCGCCGACCAGGCGGCCCGGCTGCTGTTGCGGGGCTTCTGCGAGGAGGTGCTGCAGGAACTCCCTGACGCCGCCCGGCCGTGGCAGCCTCTGGCCAGCCTGTTGGGGGAGCAGGGACGATGACACCGACCTCCACGAACTCCCCGAGGATCGCGGCGCCGCCGCTGGCGGCCACGCCCGTGGTGGCCGACCTGGCGGTGCAGACGCGGCCCGATTTCCCCCTGCTGGCCCAGACGGCCTGCCTGGGGCAACCGCTGATCTACCTGGATTACGCCGCCACCAGCCAGAAGCCCCGCCAGGTGCTGGAGGCGCTGCAGCAGTACTACAGCCTCGACAACGCCAACGTGCACCGCGGTGCCCACCAGCTGAGCGCCCGCGCCACCGACCATTTCGAGGCGGCCCGCGGCAAGGTGGCCGCCTTCATCGGTGCCGCCAGCGCGCGGGAGATCGTGTTCACCCGCAACGCCAGCGAGGCGATCAACCTGGTGGCCCGCACCTGGGGTGACGCCAACCTGCGCGAAGGCGATGAGGTGCTGCTGTCGGTGATGGAGCACCACAGCAACCTGGTGCCCTGGCAGCTGCTGGCGGCCCGCACGGGTTGCGTGCTGCGCCATGCGGGCGTCACCGAGAGCGGCGAGCTGGATCTGGAGGACCTCAAGGCCAAGATCAGCGATCGCACCAGGCTGGTGAGCCTGGTGCACATCAGCAACACCCTGGGCTGCCTCAATCCGATCGAGGCGGTGGCCGAGCTGGCCCACGGGGCCGGCGCCCTGCTGCTGGTGGATGCCTGCCAGAGCCTGCCCCACAAGCCGGTGGACGTGGCCGCCCTGGGGGCCGATTTCCTGGTGGGTTCCTCCCACAAGCTGTGCGGGCCCACGGGCATGGGCTTCCTCTGGGCCCACGAAGCCCTGCTGGAGGCGATGCCCCCGTTCCTGGGCGGCGGCGAGATGATCCACGACGTCTACCTCGACCACAGCACCTGGGCCGATCTGCCCCACAAGTTCGAAGCCGGCACCCCGGCGATCGGTGAGGCGATCGGCATGGGCGCCGCCCTCGATTACCTGCAGAACCTGGGCATGGAGCGCATCCACGCCTGGGAGCAGCAGCTCACCCGGCGCCTGTTCGAGCGGCTGCAGGCCATCGACGGCGTGCGCATCCTGGGGCCCACGCCTGACCAGCAACCTGACCGGGCCGCGTTAGCGGCGTTCAGCGTCGACGGCCTGCACGCCAACGACATCGCCGCCCTGCTCGATTCGGCCGGTATCTGCATCCGCAGCGGCCACCACTGCACCCAGCCCCTGCACCGCCATTACGGCCTGGCCAGTTCCGCCCGCGCCAGCCTGGGCTTCACCACCACCCCCGAGGAGATCGACCGCTTCGCCGAGGAACTGGAAGGCACGATCGGGTTTTTGAGGGAGCACAGCTGAGGGGGGAGATCAGGGGGCATGCTTTGCCTTGCGTTGGCTCTTGCCTGAGAGACGGCCAGGGCTCTGGACGGAGAGGGAGTATCGAGAAAAACATAGGGATATCGGACCCGTGAACCATGGTTGTCGTTGCTGGACCGAAAGCAGCTAACTCCTGCACCGCACTGTTTTTGGCGGAACTTCGGTTCAAGTCCGCCGGGTGGTTCCCGTAGTCATGGGGCTACAACTCGTGGTTATCGGAAACCATCCAATTACAGTTCGAAGGATCGGAGAGAGAGCAGAGAGCACTTGTTCTTCTAACCATTTTACGGGCTCTGCTCCCATGCTGGATGTTGTTGAGTGGAGCAAAAACCCCATCGCCAGACTCTGTCCTACTCAGGACCGCGCATCTGGCAGAAGGCTTGGCATTGGATGATCACGCTTGGATGACGAAAGACGATGGCCCCTGCCTGCACAGCGGTGATCCGTCTGGATGGACCTTGGTGGCTGGGCTGGGTGGAGGAGGCGCACGGCGTCAATCCCCAGGAGCACACCAGGGAGGAGCTGTGGGCATCCCTACGGCAGGTGCTTCGTGAAGCTCATGAAGTCAATCGCCTTGAGGCCTTGGAGGCTGCGGGCCCGGGGCATGAGGAGCCTGCACTCCCCCTGTGAAACGATGGGTTCTGCTGCGCCATCTCAACGAGCGTGGTTGCGAGCTCTTGAGGGAAGGTGGCCAGCATTGATGGTGGTGGAACCCAACCCAGAATCGTCGGCGCGCAATCCCGCGCCATTCTGAGATCAAGGAGGTTCTGGCTCGCAAAATCTGCAAGGATCTTGGAGTTCCTAAACCGGAATAGGCAAATGCCTCAATTGGATGCTGTAGATTTCGTTGCGTGCGACGATATCTCTATGACTAGTCCCCATGGGTTTTGGTGATGATGTCAAGCCCTGCGAACGTTGTCTGTTGAGAAGCGACACTTCGGGCAGGCCCCTCGAGCGGAAGGGCCACCACTGGTTTGCTTCTGATATCAGATACGATTTGCCTGCCACTCAGAGGCAGCGTTAGATGCGCCCAACCACCATGGAGAACCATGCGAATCACGATTGAGGTCAATGTTGCTGCTCCCATCAACGACGTGTGGAAAGCGTGGACATCACCTGCTGACATTCAGCAGTGGAATGCGGCTTCCGACGACTGGCATTGCCCGAATGCAGAGATCGAGCTGAACCTCGGTGGCACGTTCTGTTACCGAATGGAGGCCAAGGACGGCAGTATGGGCTTTGATTTCGAAGGCACTTTCACCAGAGTAGACCTCTGCAAATGCATCGAATTCGCTTTGGAAGACGAGCGGCTCGTCGTCGTGGAGTTCGCTGAGGGTGAACAAATGGTGACTGTTCGTGAGACCTTCGAGGCCGAGTCAGTCAACTCGGCTGAGCTGCAACGGCAGGGTTGGCAAGCCATCTTGGACAGATTCGCTCGTCACGTTGAGGCGAAGAAGCTCCGCTGAGCGCAATTTCGCTGCAGCTGACTTCCAGGCCCACAAGCCGGGAGTTGTGGACTTCCTCGGCCACCAGTAGCGATTGCCTGCTTCTGATCTTGCGTCTTGACTTGAGGTGTCGACATCCGAGCGAGTGGATATTGTCCTGAGCCATGGGCCGACGACCTGCGGGAACGGGCTGATGGCATGGACGCCCAGCAATTCGTGGTGACTGGCTGGCAGAGAGGGGGTCTCGGGCCATGACCACTGCCCCCTGACTGGGCTCTGCTCGTCTTGCGAATCTGTCCTGGATCGCTGATGCCGGCTACGGAACGTTCGAGCCAACTGGTCTGCGACTTGCCAAGGCAGCGTTGATGGGCTTGGGCGACGACTGGCCTTACAATTCCATCCTGGCTTCAGACGCATGGATGTATGGCTGGGCTTGAGTGCCATGCAGTTTGTGGCCAGCACTGTGCAGATCCACTGGATATCGATCGGCGTCTCTGATCAGGAGGTCTTGTTGTTGACGCCACCATGCTCTACGAAGCCTGACCCTTCGACAGGAGCACAGTCTCGCCTCCGGTCCATTTCTGGCGGGGTACGGATGACAAACTGGTGCCTGAACCCATCAACAGGACGGTGGCGGACAAGACCCCAGGCCTCATCTGGCCATGGATAGGACCACCGTGACACCTCAAGGCCCCACTCTCCCACCTGCGCCGCGATCCATTCAGAAGGGCACGCCTCTGAAGCACCTGCTGGGCGACGAGGCCATTGAGTGTCTGGCGCAAAACCTTCGGTTCGTGGATGCCGGATTTCCTGTTGGCCGGTTCTGCGACTCTGCTCGGACGGGACTCGAGCCTCTCTCGCTCATGCAACGGGGTCTGCACATTGCCAAGTCGCTTCATGCCTTCCTGCCTGGGAACTACGAGGAGGCCGTTCAGACCCTGATGGCGTCGTTGACACCGGAGAAATCGGATACTGAAGACTTGGGGACGGCTGGCTTTTTCTATCTTCCCCACAGCTTCTTTGTTTCTGCGTACGGTCAGGATCACCAACACAACGGTGGCCACGATCCCTTTGAAACATCGATGCTGGCGTTGCATGCCCTCACCATGCGGTTCACCTCGGAGTTCGCCATCCGCTCCTTTCTGATCCAGCAGCAACAGCGCACGCTGAAGAGATTGGATCTGTGGATCACCGACCCGAACCCGCATGTGAGGCGCCTCTGCAGCGAGGGGACGCGGCCGAGGCTCCCCTGGGGGAAACGCCTCGCCTCGTTTGTCGCCGATCCCACGCCCACATTGCCGATCCTTGAATCCCTCAAAGACGATCCATCCCTATATGTGCGCCGCAGCGTGGCCAACCACCTGGGGGACATCGCCAAAGACCATCCGAATCTCGTCTACGTCACCTGTGAGCGTTGGCTGCAAGCGGGTGCTTCACGAGATCTGCAATGGCTGATCCGCCATGCGGTTCGCTATCCGGCCAAACAGGGAGAGGCGCGCGCCCGGAAGATTCGTGATGCCGCTTGCTAACATCCACTGAGTGTTCAGTATCGAATGAAGAACGAGTTTTGGAAACTGCCTTCCAGTCGATGTCTTCATGGGGAGCAGGTGTCGTCTCATTTCTTCCGATTCGCTTTCCTCGCCATGGCTGCCGTCGCTGCGGGCGGTTCCGCCCCTTTCCATGCAGCTCCGGTTTCTGCCAGGTTCGGCCCGGCATGGACATCCGTCGACTGCAAGACCTTCGAGGTGCCTGCCGCCATCGCCGCCCAGTCGGATTGCGGCTACGTCACCGTCCCCGAGCAGCATGCCAAGCCCAAGGGACGCACCATCCAGCTCGGTGTGGTCCGCACCCGCAGCACGGGCCAAACCCCGGCGGCCGATCCCCTGTTCGTGGAGCAGGGCGGCCCTGGGGATTCCACCATCGGCGACATTGCCAATGGAGCCCTGCCGAAGTACCCCGAACTCCCGGCTTTACTGCAGGGCCGTGATCTGATCTTCGTGGAAGAGCGGGGCACCAGGTTCGCCAGACCGTTCCTGTTCTGCCCTGAGCTCAACGCCCATAACATCGCCGTGGCGCAGGGGAAGCAGAGCTACACCGATGCTGGCTGGATCAGGGTCTGTAACGAACGCCTGAAGGCCCAGGGGATCAACCCCAGCGCCTTCAACACCCGCGAGAATGCCGCCGATATCTACGCCGTCGCCGAGACGCTGGGCTACCCGGTCTTCAACTACTACGGCGTGTCCTATGGCACATTGCTGGGCCAGTACGTGATTGCCCAGGCCGACAGGCACCGGCCGAAACTCCGCAGCGTGATCCTCGATGGCGTGGTGCGGCCGGATCTTGATTTCAATCTGGCCTCCAGTCATACGTTCAGCTATGCCCTGAGGAACGTGTTCCGCGCCTGCGCGCAGGACCATCGGTGCAACGCGGCCTACCCGAATCTGGAGACGACGTTTCTGGGGATCGTTGATCGGCTGAACCGGAGGCCCGTGCCCCTGACCCTCACCATTCCCTCCAGCAAGCAGACCTTCACCACCCAGCTCGACGGCAACGCGTTCATCACGGGTGTCGTGCCGTATCTCGCCCGGCCCTATTCCGGTGAATCCGCCCGCGGCAGTTCCCTGCCCCGGTTCATTGAGGCCGCCAGCCAGGGCATCTTCGGCTGGATCGCCGAATCCCTGTCGGACCTCGAACCGAAGGGGGCCAGGGAGATGTATCACACGGTCGTCTGTGCCCGGGGTCGATCGGTGCGGCTCCAGCCCGCCCAGGTGCTGCCGCCGCCCTACCCGCAGCTGCTCCCCCTGGGTCTGCGCGAAGCCGAAGCGGTGAACAATGCCTGCGACGTGCTCCAGGTGGAGCAGAAACCTCCGTTCGTTGCTGCCAATCCGCAGATCCCCACCCTGGTGCTGAATGGAAGCGACGACCCGGTCACGCCAGCCCCCTACGGCGAAGCCGTGGCCAGGAACCAGACCACCGCCTACGTGGTCACCTTCCCCGGTGTCGGCCATGGGGCGCTGTTTGCGCCGCCGGGGATGGCCGCAGCAACCTGCGTGACACAGATCGTCGTCGACTTTCTGGCCAACCCCCAGCAGGCGCCCGACCGCCGTTGTCTGGCCCAGGTCAGGCCGGCCTTCGTCGTGGAGTGATCGCTGCCAGGCTGGTGACACCAGGGCCGGGTGATGCCGCAGACCCTCCTATCCACCCTCTCCCGCGCTGAGCGGCTGTCGATCGCCGGCACCTACAGCCTGACGCTGCTGGAAAACCTGTGCATGCTCGCCTATCCGGCGCTGACCGGCTGGGCGGTGGACGGGCTGCTGAAGGGCAGCTACCGGGGCCTGTCGGCGCTGATCGCCGTGTGGCTCGTGCACCTGGTCACGGCCTTCGTGCGGCAGCGCTTCGATACCCGGGTCTTCATGGGCCTCTATGCCCGCCTCGCCGTGCGCACCGTGGCCGAGCAGAAGCGCCTCGGCCATGGCACCAGCATCGTGTCGGCGCGGGTGGAGATGATGCGCGACATGGTCGGCTTCTTCGAGGCCGACGTGCCGGCGATGTTCTCCCAGGTCGTGACCGTGGTGGGCTCGCTGGTGATGCTGTTCACCTACGACCTCCAGGCCGGACTCATCGCCATGGCGGTGCTGCTGCCGATGGGGCTCGTCAACGGCTGGTACTGGCGGCGTGCCCTGCGCCTGCACCGCGGCCTCAACGACCAGATCGAGCGCGAGATCGAGGACATCGAGGCGGCGCGGCCGCTGCGCCTGCGGCGCCACTTCGGCCGCGTGCGGCGCTGGCATGTGCAGCTCTCCGACAGCGAGTCGTGGACCTGGACCGTGACGGAGCTCGCCACGATCGTGGCGCTCGTGGTGCTGCTGATCGACTTCACCCGATCGGCGTCCTTCAGCGCCGGCGCCATCTATGCCGTGCTCGCCTACGTGTTCGACTATCTCGAGGGCCTCGACAGCGCTCCGGCGCTGGTGAACAACGTTGCCCGGCTCAGGGACATCCGGGCGCGGCTGGGCAACGCCGTGGCCGCCGATTGAGCGGACCCGGCAACGCATCTAGCGTCGGGCTACGTCCCCCCGGCTCTGGCGCGATGGTCACCACCCTGCGACCCCTGTTGGCGGCCCTGTTGCTGTGGGCGAGCAATGCCGTATCGGCCGGGGAGTTTCCCGTGCAGGGGGGCTACGGCTTCGACGCCCTCAAGCCGACAGCCACCACCTGCCATCGCATCTCGCCGCAGCAGGTCGCGACGTTCACCCGTTGCGAATTCACCGCGGCCGGTTACGCCTTCGGGCTCCCATCCCAGTACCACAAGTGCGACGCCATGCCCCACGGTGAGGTCTTCATTTATGAGTCTCCGGCGAAGTGTCAGGCGGCCTTGGAGACCATGCGGTCCAACGGGCCCTGAGCGGGCGCCAAGGATCCATGCCGTTGATTCATGTGAAGGTGAAGCCGGGAGCCCGGACCAGCCAGCTGACGCTGTTGGCGGACGGAACTTATCGCGCAGACGTCCGATCCCTTCCCACCGATGGCAAGGCCAACGAGGAAGTGATCCGGCTGGTGAGCCAGCGGTTCGGTTGTTCGCGATCCCAGGTGTCGATCAAGTCCGGCAGGATGTCGCGCATGAAATGGATAGCCATTGATGCTTAGGTCCCGTCTGCACGGCACGGGGTCAGAACACACTCCTAACCTCACAGGGGCAGCTGCCGGAAAGCCTCGCTGGACATGGGCCTGCCGATCCAGTAGCCCTGGATTTCGTCGCAGCCGGCCCGGCGCAGCAGCTCCATCTGCTCGGGGGTCTCCACCCCTTCGGCGATCGTGCGCAGGCCCAGGGTGCGGGCCAGGTTGATGATCGTCAGCACGATGGCGTGGTCGTCGCGGTCGGTGGCAAGCCCACGCACGAACGACTGGTCGATCTTGAGCTTATGGGCGCGGATCCGCTTGAGATAGCTCAGCGATGAGTAGCCGGTGCCGAAGTCGTCGATGGCGATCTGGATTCCTTCGTGGTACAGGCGATCCATCAACAGCAGGGCTTTTTCGGGGTCATCCAGTGTCACCGACTCGGTGAGCTCCAGTTCCAGCCGCGCAGGGGGCAGCTGTTCTTCGGCCAGGATGGTGAGAATCCGACCGGCCAGATCGCTGTTACGGAACTGAACCGCCGAGATGTTCACCGACACCGTCAGCGGCGGCGCCCCATCCTGTCCTGCGGGCCGGACCCACGTGCCGGCATCCCGCAGGGCCTGGCGAAGCACCCAGTCGCCGATGGGAATGACCAGGCCGTTGGCCTCGGCGACGGCAATGAATTCCCCCGGAGACACCGAACCCAGTTCCGCCGAATCCCAGCGCAGCAGAGCCTCGGCACCGATGATCCGGTTGGTGACCAGCTCCATCTGGGGCTGGTAGAGCAGCTTGAACTCGTTGCCTTTCAGGGCCTTGTGCAAGGCGTTGGAAAGGCGCAGGTGACGGGAGATCCGCTCCTGCACGCTGGGGGTGAAGAACTGGAAACCGTTGCGGCTGCCCTCCTTCACCTGATGCATGGCCGCATCGGCATGGCTCATCAAGGTGGCCATCGTGCTGCCGTCCTCCGGGTAGAGGGCGATGCCGATGGACGCCGTCGTGAAGAGGGTCTCGCCATGGACCCGACAGGGTGACGCCACCGTCTTCAGCAGGCGTCGCACCAGTTCCAGGGCGCCGTCGGCGTCGGTGTCCGGCAGCAGCAGCAGGAATTCATCCCCTCCGGTGCGCGAGAGGGTGTCCCCGGGGCGCAGTTCCCCCTCCAGGCGCCGCGCCACCTCCACCAGCAACTGGTCGCCGACGGCATGGCCAAGGCTGTCGTTGACGGTCTGGAAGTGATCCAGGTTGAGGTTGAGCAGCGCCAGACGACCTCCCTGCTTCTGGGCCAGCATCAGGGCATGGCGGAAGCGGTCCCGCAGCATCACCCGGTTGGCCAGGCCGGTCAGCTGGTCGGAGTACGCCAGCCGCTTGATCTGTTCGTTCGCAAACCGGCGCTCGGTGATGTCGCGGGAGACGCCATGCATCTCGATACGCCCTGTACTGATATTGCGGATCAGCTTGGTCACCACCTCCGTCCACACGCTGGACCCGTCCTTGCAGGGCTGCTCCACCTCATCCACCGACACGATCTCGCTGCTCCGGAGACCCTGTCTGAATTCCTCCAGCTCAGAGCGGA
Source organism: Aphanothece cf. minutissima CCALA 015 (assembly GCA_003003925.1). Taxonomy (GTDB): domain Bacteria; phylum Cyanobacteriota; class Cyanobacteriia; order PCC-6307; family Cyanobiaceae; genus Cyanobium; species Cyanobium minutissimum. The sequence goes on along the minus strand of PVWP01000011.1, from coordinate 84,446 downwards.
TCTGCTCCTCCATGCGCTGCCCGCTCCCCGGCTGCAGGGAGTCGGCGAACGGCCGGGCGATCACCTCGTCCGGCGTGTAGCCCCGCATCCGCTTCACGGAGGGGCTCACATACAGGTAACGCATGGTCACCGGATCGAGGGTCCAGATCACGTCGTGGACCGACTCCGTGAGTTCCCGGTACTTCGCTTCGCTGGCCGCCATCTCCTGCTCGAGTCGGCGGCGCATCGCCAGGGCGTTCAGCCGGCTGAGGGTCAGGTCGATGTCCCGCACCATCTCCACCAGGAGTTGCTGGCTCTGTTCATCGAAGGCGTTGCAATCGGGGTGGTAGATCGCCAGCCCACCGACCACGACACCCTCGCGGAGCAGAGGCAGGGCGGCGGCCGATCCCCAGCCGTAGAGGCGGGCGCGGTCATGCCAGGGGGCCAGGCTGGCATCGTTGAGAAAGTCCTGGCACCACTGGGGCCGGTTCTCCCGCATGGCGCGACCCAGGGGGCCTTGCCCGTGCGGGACGTCGGGATCGATGCTGATGTGCAGGTCGTCCAGGTACTCGGTGCCGGTGCCGGCCCAGGCCACCGCCCGCAACTCCCGGCCCACGGGATTGAGCAGCCCCGCCCAGGCCATCTTCATCTCGCCGTAGGTCACGGCGATCTCGCAGATCTCCTGCAGCAGCGCCGTGCCGTCCTCGAGGCGGGCCATCGCCTGGTTCGACCGGCTCAGGGCCGTGTAGAGCCGATTCAGTCGCTCGATCCGGCGGGCATCCTGCTTGCGGGCCGTGATGTCACGGCTGAGCACCAGGAAACGCGGCTGGCCCTGGGAGGGAAGGCTGCGTTGCGACACCGACAGCTCGAACCATGCCGGTCCGCTGGGCAGGGGCAATTGAATCTCCTTCCCATGGCTGAATCCCCTGCTGCCGGCCTCCGCCAGGGCCTCCTTCACGACGGCGGCGGCGGATTCCGGCAGCACCTCGCTCAGGGAGTGGTTCACCTGTTCCTCGGCGGGTCGTGTCAGCAGGTTGTGGCGCGAGCTGTGGACGTCCAGGATCTGCCCATCGGCGGAGATTTCGATCAGGGGGTCGGGGATGGCCTCGATCGTGCTGGTGAGAACATCGCGGGCCTCGGCCAGGTCGCGGGTGCGGCGGCGCACCTCCAGCTTCAGGCTGGCGCTCCACAGCGCGATCAGCCCCGCGGCGGCCGCCGTGGCCCCGAGCACCTGGAGTCCATGGCGGGCCAGCCAGCTGAAGCGGGGGTGGACGCCATCGCCCAGCCACTTGCGTTCCATGGCGGCTTCCTCGGCCGCACTGATCCGATTGAAGCCCGCGATCACAGTGTCCCGCAGGGCGGTGTGGTCCTTGCGCACGGCCTCGTACATGGCCGAGGTGTAGATCGGCGGCGATTGCAGGAACTCCTCGCTCAGTCCCTCCCTGGCCAGGATGTAGTTGGCCGGCAGCTCATTCATGCAGAACACCGGCAGGCTTCCGGAGCTGGATGCCTCGATGAGGGCGCTGTAATCCGGGTAGATGCGGAAGGTGCGGTTGCCGGCCGCCTTGAGTTTTTCGATGCACACATCGCCGGCGCGGACCCCCACCTTGAAGGCCTTGCTGGTATCGAGATCAACGATTCCGCTCAGCCTGCGGTCGTAATAGAGGCGAACATCCACCTCCAGATAGGGTTGGGTGAAGGCGTAGATCTTCTCCCGGTCCCTGGTGCGGGCCATGGCGGCGATGACATCGGCGCGGCCGGCCTGGACAGCCTTCTGGGCCTCCAGCCAGTCCATCGCCTGCAACTCCACAGGGATTCCTGTGCGACGCTGCCAAAGATCCCAGCGATCCCTTGCCAGGCCCTGGATCCTGCCCTGGGGATCCACGAAGCTGATCGGCGGGAAGGCGTCGCTCACCACCACCCGTAGGGGCCGCTGAGCCTGGAGTTTGGCGCTGGCCGTCAACGGCACCGCCAGGCACGACAGCGCCAGCAGGTGCGTCCAGGATGAAACGCGGAACGAGGAACGGACCGGGGGAAGGACGAAACGATGAAAAAAAGACGTTGCGCCCCCTTGATCGCCCTCGGGCGAGTTCTTCTGCATTCAACCTACTCACCCCCCCGGCAGTCGTCAGGGCATTCCGCACCGCTTCGCTGCGAATCTTCAGAGCGGCCTGAGCACCGCCAGGGCCTCGGCCCGGTGCTGGCCCTGCCAGGCCCACTGCCACCGCCAGCCCGCCGCCTCCGCCTCCCGCACGATCGCCTCCGGGTCGGCTGGATGGTCCCACTGGCTCAGGTGTTCGATCACCTCCTCCTGCTGCTCCGACTCCAGCGGGCTCCAGCCGTGCACGCGGGCGCAGTAGCGGCCCACGTAGGTGTCACGGTCCTCCCCCGGCGCGCGGAACACATCGGCCCAGAGCAGCAGGCCCCCCGGGGCGATGTGACGCCGGCAGCCCCGCAGGAAGCGGCCCTTGTCCGGCTCCTGCAGGTGGTGCACGGCGAAGCTGCTGAAGATCAGATCCACCGGCGGCCCCTCCGGCTCCGCCTCGGCCCAGGCCAGCAGATCCCCCTCCAGGAAGCGGCTGGGGTAGGGCACCGCCCCGAGGGCCTCGGCGGCCAGGGGCAGCACCGCCCCGTTCAGGTCCAGGGCCGTGAACGAGGCCAGCGGCAGGCGCCGCAGCAGCGGCGGCAGCAGGGACAGGTCGCCGCAGCCCAGGTCCACCGCGTGGGGGGGTGGCTCCGCGGGCCCGCGCTGCGCCAGCCAGCCGTCGATGGTTCGCGTGACGGCGGCGGTGAGGGCCCCGTGCTCCATCAGGTCGTGCTCCAGCACCCGGCGGTAGGTGCTCCAGTGGCGGGAGAAGAACGTCATGGCAGCGATTCTGGCGGCCCCGTCGCCTCCGGCACCGCCACCCCGTCAGCTTTCGGAGGCCATCGCTATGGTCAGCGCCACTTCGGCGCGGCGGCGCGAGTCAGCAGTGACGGAACGGCGGATGCATCTGGTGCGCTGGGCGCTCACCACCGGCTGGATCCTGATCATCCTCTCGCTGCTCTACGACCCGTTCACGCCCCAGTTCACCGAGCCCGACCACCCCTGGAGCCCCCTGCGGCTGCCGGAGGCCTGCGTGACGGTGCAGGGCAGCTGTCTGAGCGAGACCCCCTACCCCCTGGGCACCACCCTGTTCTGGGGCCTGGTGGTGCCCTCGGGCATCTTCATCCTGCTGGTGTTCGGCCATGAGCTGTGGCGGCGCATCTGCCCGCTCTCCTTCCTCTCCCAGATCCCCCGCGCCCTGGGGCTGCAGCGCCAGATCGCCCGGGTGAACCCCAAGACCGGCGAGAAGCGTCTGCAGCTGGCCAAGGTGCCTGCCGATTCCTGGCTGGGCAAGCACTACTCCCGGCTGCAGTTCGGCTGGCTGTTCGTGGGCCTCTGCGGCCGCATCCTCTTCTTCAACGCCGACCGCCTGGTGCTGTTCGCCTGGCTGGCCTTCACCATCGCCTGTGCCATCGCCGTCGGCTGGCTCTACGGCGGCAAGAGCTGGTGCCAGTACTTCTGCCCGATGGCACCGGTGCAGAGCGTCTTCTCCACCCCCACCGGCCTGCTGGGCAGCCGGGCCCACATGGCCAGCACGCCGATCACCCAGTCGATGTGCCGCACCGTCCAGCCCGACGGCAGCGAGCAGAGCGCCTGCGTGGCCTGCCAGCAGCCCTGCATCGACATCGACGCCGAGCGCCTCTACTGGGCCCGGCTGCCCAGCCCCGCCTTCGCCTTCGAGCGCTACGGCTACGTGGGCCTGGTGTTCGGCTACTTCGTCTATTACTACGTCTACGCCGGCAACTGGGACTACTACTTCTCCGGCGTCTGGCTGCGCCAGGAGGACCAGCTGGCCCAGCTGCTGCGGCCAGGCTTCTATCTCTTCGGCCAGCCGATCGATGTGCCCAAGCTGGTGGCGGTGCCCCTGTTCCTGGGGCTGTGCACCTGGCTGGGCACCCTCGCCGGCCGGGCGATCGAATCGGCCCTGCGGACCCGGGTGCGGCGCCGCGGCGCCGAGCCCGACCGGGACCGGATCCGCCACCGGGTGTTCGTGGTGGCCACTTTCCTGGTGTTCAACTTCTTCTTCCTGTTCGCCGGCCGGCCGCTGCTGCTGCTGGCGCCGGCCTGGCTCCAGTACCTGTTCGACGTGACCCTGGTGGCCGTCAGCACCCTGTGGCTCTACCGCGCCTGGAACCGCTCCCCCGACCTCTACGGCCGCGAGAACCTGGCCGAGCGCTTCCGCAAGCAGCTCACCCGCATGGACCTCGATGTGGGCCGCTACCTCGACGGCCGCTCCCTGGCCGACCTGGGCACCGAGGAGGTGTACGTGCTGGCCAAGGTGCTGCCGGGCTTCACCGGCCAGAAGCGGCTCGAGGCCTACAAGGGCGTGGTGCGCGAAGCCCTGGAGGAGGGCTTCGTCAACGCCGCCAGCAGCCTGGAGGTGCTCAAGCAGATGCGCCTCTCCCTCGGCATCAGCGACGGCGAGCACCGCCAGGTGCTCGACGAACTCGGCGTGGAGGATCCCGGCCTGCTGGATCCCGACAGCCGCCGCAGCCTGGAGGACCAGATCCGCCTCAGCGGCTACCGCAAGTCGCTGGAGCGGCTGATGCTGGTGCAGCGCCTCGGCGGCGTCACCGGCCCGACGGCAGCCGGCCCCGACGGCGCCGCCCTGCAGGCCCTGCGGCGCGAATACGGCATCTCCTCGCGCGAGGAGGAGCAGGTGCTCGACGACCTCTCCCCCGCCGCGGCGGCGACCCACAAGGTGGAGCGGCTGCTGGAGCGGCTGCCCGCCCTCACCGACGGCTACCGGGCCCTGCACCAGAGTGCCCTGCGCCACCAGTCCGCCGTGCTGGCCCTGCTCGACGACCGGCTGCAGCTGCGCAAGGAGCTGACCCTGCGGGCGATCCTCGACGGCCTGGCCACCCTCCAGGAGGATCCGGCGGTGCCGGCCCTGGTGCAGCGCCTCCAGGCCATCGCCCCCCTGGAGCTGCCGGAACTGCTGCGCCGGGAGGGCTGGGAGCGCCGCCTGCCGCCGTCCGTCGCAGGCACCCTGTCCCACCCCGGTGGCGAGGCCCCCTCCTGTTCCCTGGAGGTGCCCGTCGGGGAGACCCTTGGCTTCCTGGCCAGCCTGGCCGCCGATGCCAGCCCCACCCTCGCCTCCGCCGCCCTGTTCCTGACGGCCTGCCTTGACGCCGAGCGGGCCCGGGCCATGGCCGCCGAGCGGGGCGGTCCCGGCGCCCCGGCACTGCTGCGCCAGACCGCCCGCACTGTCGAGGGCCTCAGCGGCCCCCCTGAGCTGCGGGGGTTTCCGGAGCTGGAGAAGCGGGTGTTCCTGGCCACCAGCGACTTCTTCCGCCGCAGCGACGCCGACACCCTCGATGCCCTGGCCTCCCAGGCCGATGTGCGCGCCTTCGCCAAGGGCGAGCTGATCACCGAGGCGGGCGACACCTGCCGGGAACTGCTGTTGCTGATCGAGGGCCGGGCCCGGGTCCTGCACCGGGACGGCGAACGCACCTGGGTGGAGGACCTCCAGCCCGGCCGGGTGCTCGACGAACTCCAGGTGCTCACCCACAGTGCCTCGGAGAGCACGATCGTGGCCGAGGCTGATGGCACCCGCCTGCTGGCCGTGCCGGTGGATTCCTTCGACGCGGTGCTCGAGCGCGATCCCGACTTCGCCCGCCGGGTGCTGGAACTGGAGAGCGGCCAGCTGCAGCGGCTGATGCGGGCGGGAGTCTCCTGAGTCCGGAGTCCCCGGCGCCGTTGGTACCATCACGCCCATGTACGTGCTGATCGGCGGGGCGGGAATGATGGGGCTGGGCCTGGCCCGCCAGCTCCTTCAGCTCGGCCACACCATCGCGATCATCGACATCGATCCGCTGGCTTGCAGCTTCGCCCGCGAGAAGATCGGCGTGATGGCCTTCGAGGGCAGCGCCGTCAGCTCCACCGTGCTGATCGAAGCCGGCATCCGCAAGGCGGATGCGGTGGTGGCCGCCCTGCGGGACGATGCCCTCAACCTGGCCCTGATCACCCTGTCGCGCAGCTACGGCAGTTCCCACATCGTGGCGCGCATGCGCGATCGCGAGTTCCTCCAGGCCTACCGCCTGGCGGGAGCCAGCCACATCATCAGCACCATCGATCTGGCGGTGGCGACGATGGCGAATGCGATCGAATATCCCGATGTGGAATCGATGATGCACTTCGAGCAGGGCCAGGTGAAGGTGCTCAAGCTGCCGGTCCCCGCCGATTGTTCCGTGGCCGGCCGCAGCGTCGCCGCGATCGCCCAGGATCCCCGTTTCCCGAGCGGCTCCCTGATCATCGGCTACCAGCTCAATCCCGAGGCCAGCGTCGAGATCCCCAACGGCAACACCGTGCTCCAGGCCGGATCCACGATCCTGGTGGTCACCAGGCCGGAGTTCGTGCACCCGCTGATCGACTATCTCGGCCTCAGCGCTAGTCGTCGTCCAGCGCTAGAAGTTTCTCATCCAAATCTCTGACGAAGGGCTGCAAGAGATCGTCCGGCACGATGCGTTTGCGGAGCGCCTCCATCAGGGCCCCCTTCTCGGCCAGAAGCAGGCGTCTCCGGATCGCCTCCAGTGGTCGGGCCCCGGGCTGATCAGGGCCGGAGCGCCCCTCGCTGTAGGCCTCCCGCAGCACCCGTTCGGACGCCGCCACCCGCGCCTGGTAGGAGGCCCACAGTTCCTCGTAGGCGGTCTTCGGCAGCACCCCGGACTTCAGCAGCCGGTCGAGTTCCTCCTGGGCCGCCTTGGAGGCGATCAGCTGGATCTGCAGCCTGCCGATTTCAGCGCCGACCGGTGACACCTGGGCGATGTTCAGGCGTCCGATCAGCCAGGGCAGCGCCAGCGCCTGGATCACCAGGGAGAACAGCACCGCGCCGAACACCAGCTCGATGATGCCGCTCCGGCCGGCCAGCGACAGGGGAATCGCCACCGCCATCGCCATCGAGAGCGAGCCTTTGATGTTGCCCAGCACCAGCACGTGCTGCCAGCGCAGGGGGATCGGTCGATCGAAGCGGCGCAGCAGCGCCAGCAGCCCGTACACCGTGAGCACCCGCGCCAGCTGGTAGGCCAGCACCACCAGGGCGATCGCCGGCAGCGACGTCCACAGGGTCAGGGGGTTGATCTCGAGGCCGATCAGCAGGAACAGGAAGGTGTTGACGATGAATCCGGCGTACTCCCAGAAATTCAGCACGGTGAGCCGGTCGGTGGCCGTGTCGCTGCGTGGCAGGCCCTGGTTGCCGAAGACGAGCCCGGCGATCACCACCGCCACCGCACCGGAGACCCCCAGAAACTGGCCGAACTGAAACGTCCCCAGGGCCAGGGGCACCGTGAGCAGCAGCGAGCTGAGGGGATCGTGGAGGCGCAGGAACACCGGCAGGCACAGGTAGCCCAGGACGCCACCCACCAGCACCCCACCCACCGCCACCACCACCATCTCCCGCAGCCCCTGCGCCACCGTGATCGAGCCCGAGGCATGGATCAGCAGCAGCAGGTTGAAGCTGACCAGGGCGGCCGCATCGTTGAACAGGGTCTCGCCCTCCACGATCGTCGTCAGCCGCGCGGGCACCCGGATCTCCTTGAAGACCGCGATCATCGACACCGTGTCGGTGTTGGCCAGGATCACCCCCACCAGCAGGGCAGGGATCCAGGGGAGCCCCAGCACCAGATGCACCAGCAGCGCGATCACCCCCGAGGCGACCAGGGAGCCCGGCCCCGCCAGCAGCGCGATCGGCTTGAAGGTGCTGCGCAGCCGGCTGATGTCGGTGTTGATCGCCGCCTCGAAGATCAGGATCGGCAGGAAGAGATTGAGCACCAGCGAGGGATCGAGCCCGATCCGTCGCGAGAACACCTCGGTGAACGGCAGGCCCGCCAGCACCAGGCCGGTCACGTAGGGCAGCCGCAGCCGCTGGGCGATCAGGGCCACCGCCGTCGCCAGCAGCAGCAGCACGATCGAAAGGCTCACCAGTTCGGGGATGCCACCTGCCGTCGGTCCGGCGCTGGCGCCGCCGCCCGCCACCGTCGCCATGGCCAGCCCCATCTCGTTCAAGTCGGCCACCGCGGGGTTGGGGTCTTCGGTCCGCTCAGTTCGATCGCGGAGCCCCATTATTGGCTCAGGTGGCCACCCTGGGCCGCCCTGGCCGGGGCGGACGGGCCGTTGCGATGCTGGGCAGGCGCTGGGGGCGGCAGGCTCTTGCCCAGGGGGATCGATGCGGGCGGTATCGGGTGTGCCATCGCCCTGACGGCGCTGCTCTCCCCTGCATGGGCGGAGGCTCCGGCGGTGGGGCGGAAGGCCGAGCCGCCTTGCGTGGCCCGGATCGCCGCCGTGCAGCGGGAGATCCTGGGCCGCAACCTGGCCACCGGCTCCGGGCCGCCCCTCAACGCCTTCCAGCAGCTCAACCCCTACGCCCTCGAACAGGCCGCCGCCCTCGACCGCGCCCGGGCGGCGGGCGCCCCCGCCGGCCCCCTCGACTGCCTGCCGCTGGCGGTGAAGGACAATTTCGCCACCGCCGACCAGCCGATGACGGCCGGTTCGCTGGCCCTGCTGGGCAACCAGCCGGTGGCCGATGCCGAGGCGGTGGCCAGGCTGCGGGCCGCCGGGGCGATCGTGGTCGGCACCACCACTATGGACGAGTTCGCCTTCGGCATCCGCGGGCTGTCGGGGGCGGCGGGCCGGGTGGGCAACGCCTACGACCCCTGGCTCAGCCCCGGGGGCTCCTCCTCCGGTTCCGCCGTGGCGGTGGCGGCGGGGTTCGTGCCCCTGGCCCTGGGCAGCGACAACTGCGGCTCCCTGCGCCTGCCGGCCGTCTACAACGGCGCCGTGACGCTGCGACCCACCCAGGGGCGCTTCTCCAGCGCCGGCCTGTTGCCGCTGGGTTTCGTCAACGGCACCCCGGGGCTGATCGCCCGGGACCTGGACCTGCTGGCCCGGGGCCTGGCGGTGCTCGATCCCACCTGGCGGCCTGGGCGGGCGGCGGCCCCGGCGGATCTGCGCGGCCGGCGGCTGGCGGTGCTGGCCCGGGCCGGCGACCAGGACCTGGCACCCACCACCGCAGCGGCGGCGACGGCCCTGCGGCAGGCCGTGGCGCTGCTGCGGGCGGCCGGAGCGGAGGTGGTCGAGGCGCTGGTGGTGCCGGGGCTCGACACCCGGCTCGGTGCGGACTTCGTCAAGGGCTCGGGGCGCCGCATCGATGCCCAGCTGGCCCGCTACCCCGGCAGCCGGCGCAACTGGGACGACATCTGCGGCTCCGGCCGCCTGCCGCCGGAGTGGACCCCGGCCGAATGCCGTGGGCTGATGGCCAGCGATCCGGCGGCGGAGGCGCGGGCGCGCCGGCGGATGGACACCAACCGCCGGCGGCTGGAGCAGGCCCTGGTGGCCGGGCGCCTCGATGCTCTGCTGCTGCTGAGCGACCGTCGCGGCGGCGCCCAGCGCGAGCCCTCCCCCGCCATCACCTGCATGGTGAGCAGCACCAGCGGCCTGCCGGCCGTCGCCCTGCCGGTGGGCGTCGATGGCCGCGGCCTGCCCGTGGGCCTGGAGATCCTCGGCGCCGGCGGCCGGGACGAGGATCTGATCGCCATCGCCGCGGTGCTGGAGGCCCGCCGCGGGCCGCTGCCGCCGCCCCGACCGGTGGCGCCCCTGGCGTCCCCCCTGGATCTGGCCGGCCACAACCGGCTGGTGCCGCTGCTGGGCTGGAACGCCTGGCGCAGCCGCCGCGGCGAGGCCCTCGGGGATCTCGAGCCCGGCCGCTTCCGGCGCCTCACCGACACCCTTCTGCGCCGGCCCGCTGATGGCGGAAAATCAACACCGGCGCCCCCTGCGTCCCCATGACCCCTTCTTCCTGATGAACATCGACGGCAGGCCCTGGCGCACCATCTGGCTGGAGGAGGGCGGGCGCTCGGTGGGCGTCATTGACCAGACCCTGCTGCCGCACCGCTTCGTCACCCGCTCGCTCACCAGCGTCGAGGAGGCGGCCGAGGCGATCGTCACCATGGTGGTGCGGGGGGCTCCCCTGATCGGTGTCACCGGGGCCTACGGGCTGATGCTGGCCCTGCAGGCCGATCCCTCCGATGCCTCCCTGGCCGCGGCCTTCGCGCGCCTCGATGCCACCCGGCCCACCGCCATCAACCTGCGCTGGGCCCTGGAGCGGGTGCGGGCCGCCGTGCTGCCCCTGGTGCCGGAGCAGCGCGCCGGGGCGGCCGGGGCCGAGGCGGCCGCCATCGCCGAGGAGGACGTGGCCATGTGCGAGGCGATCGGCGACCACGGCCTGCGCCTGTTCCAGGAGATCGCCGCCCGCCGCCCCGAGGAGCGCCGCGGCCAGCCCCTGAACGTGCTCACCCACTGCAATGCCGGCTGGCTGGCCACGGTCGACTGGGGCACGGCCCTGGCGCCGATCTACAAGGCGCACCGCTCCGGCCTGCCGATCCACGTCTGGGTCGATGAGACCCGTCCCCGCAACCAGGGGGCCAGCCTGACGGCCTTCGAGCTGGGCCGCGAAGGGGTGCCCCACACCGTGATCGTCGACAACGCCGGCGGCCACCTGATGCAGCACGGCCAGGTGGATGCGGTGATCGTCGGCACCGACCGCACCACCCGCACGGGCGATGTCTGCAACAAGATCGGCACCTATCTCAAGGCCCTGGCCGCCCACGACAACGGCGTGCCCTTCTACGTGGCCCTGCCCGCCTCCACCATCGACTGGTCGATCGGCGACGGGGTGAAGGAGATCCCGATCGAGGCCCGCTCCCCCCTGGAGGTGACCCGCATCGCCGGCAAGCCCGCGGCCGGGGAGCCCACCAGCGTGCAGCTGGTGCCCGACGGCAGCGACGGCTTCAACCCCGCCTTTGACGTCACCCCCGCCCGGCTGGTGACGGCCCTGATCACCGAACGGGGCGTGGCGCCGGCCAGCGAGGCGGGACTCCAGGCCCTCTATGCCGACCCGGTGGCCGCGGGCTGAGCCGCGGAACGCTGCCGCCACCAGGGGTTCGGTTCAGAGCGAGGGCCGCAGCAGGCTGATGGGTTCGCCAGGGCCATCCGGCCGGACCGTCAGGGTGGAGTAGGTCCAGCTGCCGGCCTTCTGGCGGGCCTCCACGTAGAGGGTGCCGCTGCTCCGGGATCCCTCCAGGGGAATGGCCAGCCGGGCCTCGCCCGTGCCACCCGAGAGGCTGACGTTGCCGGAGACGAGGAAGCCCCCCTGGATCGGTGTGCCCAGCCGGCCGATCACCACCGGATCCCGCTGGGCCCTGGCCAGGGCCTCCTTGTAGGGCGTGGTCGATTTGAGCAGCCCGAACACGAGGCTGACGATCAGCGCGATGAAGCCGGCCACGCCGGCCAGGCCGGTGAGGCAGCCGGCCGGTACCAGCCACTTCCAGTGACGGGCCCACCAGCTGGGGGCCGGTTGGCTGTCCATGGGGTGATTCTGGTCGTCGACCCTCAGAGCCCTTCGAAGCGGACGTTGAGGTTGAGCTGGTTGGGGCCGATGGCGGTGGCCTGCAGCACCAGGGCGGCGGCCTTGCCTGCGGCGGTGCCGTCCACCTTGGTGCCCGCCGGGGGATCCAGCACCAGGTTGAAGCCCCAGGGGCCAACCACGGTGTTGACCGTGCGCTCGCTGTAGCCCTGCTTGGCGAGCGACGCCTTCACCTTGGCGAGCAGCTCGTCCGGCTTGCCGGGCAGCTGGGTATTGAGGCTGGTCTGGCCGATGGCGTTGGCGGCGAACAGGCTGGCGGCCGGCTTGGGCAACGGCAGCGCCAGGCCCTTGAGCAGCGATCCGGCCGGGGTGGCCAGGGCGGCCCCGCCCACCAGGGCGCCGGCTCCCACCAGCAGGGAGGTGGAGAGGGCCAGCAGACGGGGACGCCAGTTCATGGCCTGTTCATCACGGCAGCAGGGCAACCGTACCCCGATTCCGAAGGCACACCCCCCTGTGGTTCAACACACAGGGGCCCAGCCCCGCCATCGCCTAAACATCGGTACATCGGTCGATGTTCCGTTCAATGTTTTCCCGGATCTCCCGTCCCAGCCGGCGCCTGTTCCTCTCGGTGGCGGCCGGTGCCGCCACCGCCCTTGCGGCCACCGGCTTCGCCTTCGCGGAAGCGCCGATCACCCGGGCTCTGGCCGCCGCCCCCTCCCAGGCCAGCGCCGCCTTCAGCACCCTGGCCGCCGGCGGCACCACGCTCCAGGTGCTCTCCCCTGAAGAGGCCGCCGCCGCCGCCCGTTCGGGCCGCTGGAAGGTGCTCGACGTCCGCCCGGTCCCGCCGCTCTCCTACGTCGGCGGCCACATTCCCGGAGCCGTCCATCTCTCCGAGCAGGCCTTCCGGGGCCCCAACGGCCGTCTGCCGTTCCAGATCTGGACTCCCACCAAGCTGGCGGGCCTCCTGAGCCAGGCGGGCATCTCCAACCGGGATTCGGTGCTCGTCTACTCCGACGGCAATGACGTCCTCGGCACCGCTCTGGTCGCCTACATCCTCGAGAAGAGCGGCGTGCGCCAGGTGGCGATCGTCGATGGTGGCCTCAGCGGCTACAAGGCGGCCGGCCAGAGCACCACCAAGGCCTTCCCCAGCTTCCAGGCCGGCAGCTTCCGTCCCACCACGGTCCAGGGACTGGCCATCACGCTCGATGAGCTGAAGCCCCTGATCGGACGCAAGGACGTGGTGATCATCGACCCCCGTCCCAAGGCCCAGTTCGAGGGCACCGACCAGACCTTCATTCGCAACGGTCACATCCCCGGGGCCCGGAACATCCCCTGGCAGTCATTCACCGAAGCGAACAACGCCGATGCGTCCAAGAAGAATGCCCACAAGCTGAAATCCCTCGAAGAGATCCGGGCCCTCCTCGTCAGCCGCGGCATCACTCCCGACAAGAAGATCATCGTCTCCTGCAGCACCGGCCGGGAGGCCAGCCTGCAGTTTCTGGCTCTCCGGCATCTCCTCAAGTACCCCAACGTGCGGATCTATGAGGGCTCCTGGACCGAATACAGCGCCACCAATCTGCCGATCGCCGTGGGGCCCGAGGGCAGCCCGGCCCAGCAGGTGAGTCTGCGCTGATCCCCACGTCCGTTTCCCCTTCCCGCCGCCATGGCCAAGACCCTCTCCCGCGCCCGTGTCTGGGTGCTGGCCAGCCTGTTGCCGCTGCTGTTGCTCACCCCGGCCATCGCCCTGGCCTGCGACACCGGCGCCGACAGCTCACCCCCCGCCGCCCGGACGAAGAAGCGTTGAAACAGCCGCTTTCCCCGGCGCTGGCCTTGGCCCCCGCCGTGGCGGTGGCTGCGGCCCTGGCGATCCGGCAGCCGTCCTCGGCCCTGGTCTGGGGGCTGGGCTGCGGCCTCGGCCATGTCCTGGTCCGCTCCCGCTTCGGCTTCGCCTCCGGCTTCCGCCGGTTGCTGCAGCGGCGGGATGCGGGATCGGTCTTCGCCCAGCTGCTGCTGGCGGCGCTGCTGGTGATGGCCATGGCCCTGGTGCTCGCCGCCGAGCCCCTCACCGGCCTGCGGCCGAAGCTGCTGGCGACTCCCCTCTCCCTGCCGTTCCTGGCGGGGGCCTTCCTGTTCGGCATCGGTATGGAGCGGGCCCGGGCCTGCGGCTGCGGCACCCTGGCGGCCACCTCCCGCGGCGGCGCCGGCGTGCTGGCCGCCCTGGTCGGGCTGGTCGCCGGTGCCTTCCTCGGCACCCTGCACGCCCCCCAGCTGGCGGCCCTGCCCCTGCCGCGCCTGCCGTCCCCGGTCAGCCTCGACTGGTTCGGCCTGCTGGGCGCCCTGACCGTCCAGCTCGCGTTCATCGCCGTCCTCACCATGGTGCTGTCGCGCTGGAGCGGTCAGGTGCCGTGGCATGGCGAGGGCCGCGGCCCCTACGGCGGCGCCATCGCCGTCGCCCTGCTGGCCACGGGTCTGCTGCTGGTGACGGCCGAGCCCTGGAAGGTGCTTTGGGGCCTGGCCCTCAGTGGCGCCCACGCCGCCCAGGCCCTGGGCTGGGATCCCGGCGGCAGCCTCTTCTGGTCCAGCCCCCGGGGCCAGGCCCTGCTGACGGGACCGGAGGCCTGGCTGTTCAACGACGCCGTGCTCGTCGATCTGGGCCTGCTCTACGGCGCCGTCGCCACCGCCCTGGCCGAGGGCCGTTTCCGCTGGCGCGGTGAGCGGTCCGAGCCCCTGCCGGACCTGGCCCGGCGTGGCTTCGGCGGCCTGCTGATGGGCTACGGCGGGGTGCTGGCCTCGGGGTGCAACGTCAATGCCTTCCTGGGCGGGGTGATGAGCTTCAGCCTGCACGGCTGGATCTGGCTGGCGGTGGCCCTGGCGGGCTTCGCCGCCTCGCTGCGGTTGCGCCCGGCTCCGGGCCCCGCAGCGCCGTCAGACTGAGTCGCCGCCGCTCCGCCGTCCATGGCCCAGGCCCAGCCCGTCGCTCCGGCCCTGACCCCCGCCTCCCCGGCCCCGCCCCCCAACTGGGTGGCTTCGCGCCATCCCCTCGGCTGGCTGATCGACCGGCTGCTGGCCGTCGAGCCGCTGCGGCGCCTGCTGTTTCTCCAGGCCCGCCAGCTGATCATCCGCACCGCCGAGCGCCGCGGCATCGCCTGGCGGGCCCGACGCGAGGAGCTGGTGCGGCAGGCCGAGCCGCTGCTGGCCAGCAGCACCGAGGCGGCCACCCAGGCGCCGCCCTACTACCGGGCCCGCTTCCACGCCTACCAGGAGGGCAACCTCTGCTGGGCGGCGGCCGGCGAGGCGGAGCAGGCCACCGATGCCATGGCCCTGCGGGTGTGGCCGGGGGAGACGCTCGAGCCCCAGGAGGCCCAGCGCCGGCTGAGGGATGCGATCTTCGCGGCGATCGCGCCCAGCCTCACCGGGCCGGTGCGCACCGCCCTCGACATCGGCTGCTCGGTGGGTGTCGGCACCCTGGCCCTCAAGGACTGGCTGGACCGGCGTGAGGGCACCGATGTGGCCGTCGAAGGGCTCGATCTCTCCCCCCAGATGCTGGCGGTGGCGCGGGTCCGCGATCCAGAGGGGCGGATCCGCCGCTGGCACCACGCCGCCGCCGAGGCCAGCGGCCTGACGGCGGCCAGCGTCGATCTGATCACCTTGCAGTTCGTCTGCCACGAGCTGCCGGCCGACGCCACCCGGGCGGTGCTGCGGGAGACGGCCCGGCTGCTGCGGCCCGGTGGGGTGGTGGCCCTGGTGGATCAGGACCCCGATTCGGCCGTGATCCGCCGCCTGCCGGCGCCGATCGCCACCCTGCTCAAGAGCACCGAGCCCTACCTGGAGGAGTACTTCAGCCTCGATCTGCCCCGGGCCCTGGAGCAGGCCGGTTTCCGCGACGTGCGTCGGGAGGCCTGCGACCCCCGCCACCGGGTGCTGGTGGCCGTGCGCTGAGGAGCTCCCGAGTGCGGCGGGCGCCCATGGCGTTCAGCCCCAGCCCACCAGCGCGATCTTGCCGATCGTGCTCCCGGAGGCCAGCTGGGCGTGGGCCAGCTCCAGGTTGGCGGCGTTGATGGGGCTGAGGGTGCGGGCCAGGGTGGGGCGCAGCTCCCCCCGGTCGAACAGCTCGGCCAGCTGATCGAGGATCTCCCCCTGCCGCCCCATGTCGGCGGTCTGGAACTGGGAGCGGCTGAACATGAACTCCCAGGCGAACGTCACGCTCTTGGCCTTGAGCCGATTGAGGTCGAGGGGGCGGCGGTTGCCCACGATCGCCACGATCGAGCCCAGCGGCGCGATGAGCTCGGCCATCACCTCCCAGTAGGCGTCGGTGTCGCTGAAGTTGGCGATCCGGTCCACCGCCGCGAAGCCAAGGGCAGCCAGCTGGGGGGCCAGGGGCCGGTGGTGGTCGACGACGTGGTCGGCCCCCAGCGCCCGCACCCAGGCAGCGCTCTCCGGCCGCGAGGCGCTGGCGATCACCACCGCCCCGGCCCGGCGGGCCAGCTGGATGGCGATCGAGCCCACCCCGCCGGCGCCGCCGAGGATCAGCAGGCTGCGGCCCCGCCCAGTGCCACCGGCTGGCTCCAGATCGAGCCGCTCGAACAGGGCCTCCCAGGCCGTCAGGCCCGTCAGTGGCACGGAGGCGACCTCGGCCCAGGAAAGTCGCGCCGGTCTGCGGCCCACCAGCCGCTCGTCCACCAGCACGGCTTCGGCGTTGCAGCCGGCCCGTCCCGCGTCACCGGCGAACATCACCGCCTCCCCCACCCGGAAGCGGCTCACCCGCTCCCCCACCGCCGCCACTACGCCGGCGGCGTCCCAGCCCAGCTGCCGGGGCGGATCCCCCACGCCCACGGCGGCCCGCAGCTTGGTGTCGATCGGGTTCACCGCCACCGCCTCGATTCGCACCAGCAGGTCGTGGGGGCCGGGGACGGGTTCCGGCAGCTCCGTGTCCACCAGGGCCGGGGTGGCGAGAATCGCTCTCATGGCGGGGGGCTCAGTAGCGGCAGTAGCCCACCTCCCCCTTCAGGGGCGGTTTGCAGGGGAAGCGCAGCGGCACGAAGATCCGGTTGCCGTTCGCCTCGTTGGTGAGGGTGATGTTGCCCTGCACGAACAGCTCCCGGCGCCAGATCCCCCCCAGCCGGTCCCGCAGCAGGTCGCTGCCGCTGGCGTCCTTGCCCTTGCCGGACACCTCCCGGTAGGTCATGCCCTGGCCGTCCTTCCAGCGGATCTTGAGGCCGCCGGGGATCTGCTCATCGACGCAGGCCAGGGGCTTGTCGTTGTATTCACAGTCCTTCCAGCCGTCGCGGGGGATCTGGGGGGGCACCGGCTGCTCGGCCAGGGCGGGGGCCGCCACACCGACCCCCACTGCCGCCCCGATGGCCAGCAGCAGGGGTTGCCACGCCAGGCAGGCCCAAGGCTTCAAGACCGGGCGGCGGCAGTCGATGGACACGGGCAGCCCCTGGAGGATCGCTCCCCGTAGTCTCCCCCCAGAGTCCCCGTTTCGCCCCATGGCCGTGCAACATCGCTGGTCGGATGCCGCCGCCCGCGAGGCGATCGCCCGCTACGGCGCCCAGGGGGTGAACGAAGACCTGGCCCTGCGCACCTACACGGCCCGGCTGCTGGGTGCCGACCCCGAGCTGGTGCTGCACGGCGGCGGCAACACCTCGGTGAAGACCACCGTGCACGGGTTGCTGGGCGAGCCGATCCGGGTGCTGTGCGTCAAGGGATCGGGCTGGGACCTGGGCACGATCGAGCCGCCGGGCCATCCGGCGGTGCGGCTGGAGCCCCTGCAGGCCCTGCGGGCCCTGGAGTCCCTCAGCGATGAGGCGATGGTGGCGGCCCAGCGCCAGAACCTGATCGATCCGGCCGCCCCCAACCCCTCGGTGGAGGCGCTGCTGCACGCCTACCTGCCCCACACCTTCGTCGACCACACCCACTCGATCGCCCTGCTGGCCCTGGCCGACCAGCCCGATGCGGCCGAGGTGTGCCGTGAGGTGTACGGCGAACGGGTGGCCCTGGTGCCTTACGTCATGCCCGGTTTCGCCCTGGCCAAGGCGGCGGCCCTGGCCTATGAGGCCGCGGCCGCCGGCGGCCATGAGCCTGAGGGCATGGTGCTGCTGCAGCACGGCCTGTTCTCCTTCGGGGCGACGGCCGAGCAGAGCTACGACCGGATGATCGACCTGGTGCGGCGGGCTGAGGAGCGCCTGGCCCGGGGCGAGCGCTCGCTCCACACCGTGGCCGTGCCGGAGCGCCCGGCCCCTGCGGCGGCGGTGCTGCCGGTGCTGCGGGGCGCCCTGGGCCGGGCCGCCGTCGCCGCCGGCGTCCGTCCCCAATGGATCCTGGCGCTGCGCGACACGCCCCTGGCCCGCGCCGTCAGCGACGATGCCCGACTGGCCGACTGGGCGACCCGTGGCGTCGCCACCCCCGACCACGTGATCCGCACCAAGGCCCGGCCCCTGGTGCTGCCGCCGCTGCCGGCCGGCGGCGACGGCCCGGCCCTGGCCGCCTGGGGCCAGGCGCTGGAGCAGGCCCTGGAGGCCTACGCGGCCGAGTACCGCGCCTACTTCCAGCGCCAGAACGCCGCCGCCGGAGGCGCCAAGAAGGCGCTCGATCCCCTGCCGCGGGTGGCGGCGATCCCGGGCCTGGGGCTGGTGGGGATCGGTAAGTCGGCCGCCGAGGCGGCCACCGTGGCCGACATCGCCGAGGCCTGGGCCCAGACCCTGCTGGCGGCCGAGGCCATCGGCCGCTTCGCGCCCGTGGGCGAGGCCGACACCTTTGCCATGGAGTACTGGAGCCTGGAGCAGGCCAAGCTCGGCAAGGCGGCCGAGAAGCCCCTGGCCCGCCGGGTGGTGCTGGTGACGGGCGGCGCCGGCGCCATCGGTGCCGCCACCGCCCGGGCCTTCGCCGTCGCCGGGGCCGAGGTGGCCGTGCTCGATCTGGACCAGGAGGCTGCGGCGGCGGTGGCCGCTGCCTGCGGCAAGCGGGCCCTCGCCGCGGCCTGTGACGTCACCGACCCGGCGGCGGTGCGGGCCGCCGTCGCGGCGGTGGCGGCCCATTTCGGCGGCCTCGACATCGTGGTGAGCAATGCCGGTGCCGCCTGGACCGGCCCGATGGCCACCCTGGCCGACGCCGACCTGCGGGCCAGCTTTGAGCTCAACTTCTTCGCCCACCAGAACGTCGCCCAGGCGGCCCTGGCGCTGTTCCGCGCCCAGGACCGCCCCGAGGGCGGCGGCCGCCCAGTGCTGGGGGGCCAGCTGCTGTTCAACGTCAGCAAGCAGGCGTTGAATCCCGGCCCCAACTTCGGCGCCTACGGCATCAGCAAGGCGGCCCTGCTGGCCCTGGTGCGCCAGTACGCCCTGGAGGAAGGCGAGGCGGGGGTGCGGGTGAACGCCATCAACGCCGACCGCATCCGCTCCGGCCTGCTCGACGACAGCATGATCAGGGAACGCTCCGCCGCCCGCGGCCTCAGCGAGGAGCTCTACATGGCCGGCAACCTGCTGGGGGCCGAGGTGCGCGCCAGTGACGTGGCCGACGCCTTCGTGGCCCTGGCGCTGATGGAGCGCACCACCGGCGCCGTGCTCACCGTCGATGGCGGCAACGTGGCGGCGATGGTGCGCTAGGCGCGCCTTTCGGCGCGACGGTGCGGTAAGGGTGCTGCGCGGCGCCGCTAGAGGAACCCATTGATGGTGGCGTTCAGGATGGTGCCGTTGGCGAACTGGAGCCGTTCAATCACGCCCACGTTGTTGTCGTCGTACCAGCTGAAAATGTTGATCCCGCCGCCATCGCTGCCCCCGGGATTGGAGGGGGCAACAATCACCTCGAGTGTGTTTCCGTTGCGGCTGAAGCTCACATCCGCCGGCGTGATGCCGGCGCCGAGAACGATCTGATCGATCGGGCCACCGACACCGGCATCGCCGGTGTCGGCCAGGAAGTCGGTGCCGTCGCCCCGCTGCCAGCGGTAGGTGTCGGCACCGCCGCTGCGGTCCTCGAGCAGGTCGTCGCCGGCGTTGCCGGCCACGTCGTCATCGCCGGCGCCGGAGTAGATCCAGTCGCCGTCGCCCCCACCGGTGATGGTGTCGTTGCCGGCGAGGCCCCAGAGGCTGTTGCGCTGGGTATCGCCGGTGAGGGTGTTGTCGCTGCCGTCGCCGGTCTGCCACTGGCCAACCGGCAGGGAGGCACGAAGATCCGCGGCGCTTCGGGTGGTGGTGTCGAACAGGAAGCGCAGGGTCTCGATCGGCCCGTCGGTGCCACTGGCAGAGAACCCGATGTCGGGATCGAGCAGCCCCCAGAGGGTGACGCCCCAGCTGATGTTCGTGCTGGAGAAGAGCTGGATCCCGTTGCCATCGGCCCGTATCCCGATGCTGGCCGGGTCGATGTCGGCGGTGAGTTCCACCACGTCGCCGGGCTCGTTGGCCACGGGATCAATCAGGAACCGGAACCCATCGCCGCTGCCGATGCGATAGGTGTCGGCTCCGTTGCTGCCGTTGAAGAAGCCATCGCCCTGCAGGCTGATCAGGATGTCGTTGCCGGCCCCGCCATTGAGGTCGTCGTAGCCGCCGCCGCTGCCGTCGAGGACGTCGTTGTCGTCGCCCCCATCCAGCTGGTCCGTGCCGTCACCGCCGATCAGGGTGTCGTTGCCGCCGTTGCCATACACGGTGTCGTTGCCGCCCAGGGCATCGAAGCCGTCGCTGGCGTCGCCCAGGTTCACCAGGTCGTCGCCTTCGGTGGCCCCGTTGCCGAGGTCATCCACCACGTTGGCGGCAATGGCGGTGCGGTCCCAGACGTCGAAGGTGTCTCCCTGGACGTTCTGGAACAGGATCTCGTCGATGCCGTTGCCAAGGAACCAGTCCCTGACGAGGATCCTGTCGCTGACGGACCCCACCAGTCGCACCACCAGATCCTCACCGCTGCGGGTCAGCTGCACGCCGTTGGCCTCAATGCCCCGCAGCTCCAGCCGATCGGTGTCGTTGCTGTCATCGACCAGGCTGTCGCTGCCGTCGCCCGGGGCGTAGACGTAGGTGTCATGACTGGCGCCGCCGTCGAGCAGGTCATCGCCGCTGCCGCCGGTGAGCAGGTCACTGTCGTCGCCGCCGAAGAGGGTGTCGTTGCCGGCCCCGCCCATCAGGGTGTCATCGCCGAAGCCCCCCTGGATCAGATCGTTGCCGCCCAGGCCGTCGATGCTGTCATCGCCCTCAGCGCCGAGGAGCACGTCGTCATCGTCGGTGGCCGTCCCGAGGTCGGCGAGGAGCTCCGCCATGGTCACGCTGCTGCCATCGGCGAATTCCAGTCGCTCGATCACCGTGCCCCTGTTGCCGCCGGCCAGGGCATCGAGGATGCGGATGCTGTCGGCGGCGCTGTAGCTCAGCAGCAGGTCGCTGCCGCTGGCCCTCAGCCGGAGGTCGCTGCGCGCCACCCCGGTTCCGAACACGATGCGGTCGGCTGGGCTGCTGTCGGCGAAGCCGTCATCCTGCAAGGTGTCGCTGCCGTCGCCAAGGGAGAAGCGGTAGGTGGTGGCTGCATCGTTGCCGGTGAGCCAGTCATTGCCGGTGCCGCCCCGCTGGTCGATGGCCTGGAGGATCACATCGTCCCCATCCCCCCCCTCCGCCAGCTGGCCGCCGCCGAGCGTGTCGTTGCCGTCGTCCCCATACAGACCAGCGGCTTCCTGGCTGTAGGTGTTCTCGTAGCTCGACCAGAGGCGATCGTTGCCCGCCCCACCCCGCAGCGTGTCGAGGCCGGTGTTGCCCTCGATGCGGTCGTCACCGATGCCGCCGTCGAAGGCCTCCGCCGCGCCGGTGCCATAGATCCAGTCATCCAGGTCAGTGGCTCGCAAGGTGCGGGCCACGATTTCGGCCCTGTTCCAGACGGTGCCGTCGTCGAAGGTGATGAATCCGAGTTCGTACCTGGTGCCATAGAGCTGACTGTCCAGCTCCACCGTCTGGCCGCCGGCCACATAGACCCGTACGTCGGCGTAGCTGTAACGCACCAGGGTCACGTCGGCCGGGGCGGCACCACTGAGCAGCAGGGTGTCGTCGTGGGCGGGGCCGTCAGTGAAGAAGCTGCCGAAGGCCTGGGTCAGGCTGGAGATCACGATCGTGTCGAAGCCACCGTCGGCCCCGACCCGGAAGGTGTCGGCACCGCCGCCGCCGTTGAGGGTGTCGTCGCCGGTGCCGCCATCGAGGGTGTCGTTGTCGTTGTCGACGAACGGAATCGTCGACCCTGAGGCATAGATCTGGTCGTCGCCGGCATCCCCGAACAGCTGATCGGCGCCTGTGCTCCCTTCGAGCGTGTCGTTGCCGTCGTTGCCGTGGAGGGTGTCGTTGCCGCTCTGGCCGCGGAGACGGTCGTTGCCACCCAGGCCGTCGAGGGCATCGGCTGCGCTGGTGCCCACGATGTCGTCGTCGCCATCGGTGCCCGACGAGAGGTTCGCGGCCACCTGCTCGTAGCCCCAGCTGGCATCGGAGAACTCAAGGGTGAAGGGTTGGCCTGCGCCTGCGCTGCCGAAGAAGTTCTCCACCGTCAGCTGGTTGGAGGGGTCAGTCCGATCCGTGACCTGCAGATGGTTGCCCAGGACGTTGAAGCGGAAGGCGCTGGAGGCAAGGCCCTCGAAGCGGAGGGTGTTGGCGAGCTGCCCGGACACGAAGCGATCGCGGATCGTGTCACGCCCGAAGCCGGCCCGGATCACATAGGTGTCGGCGCCGCCGGTTCCCACCAGCAGGTCGTCCCCGGTGCCGCCGTCGAAGCTGTCGTTGCCCCCCAGGCCCACCAGGGTGTCGTTGCCGCCGCCGCCCACCAGTGACTCATTGGCCGTGGTGCCGCCGATGGCGTCGTTGCCGCCGGTGGCCAGCAGTGCCTCGCTGGCGATGCGGGCGGCGTCCCAGGTGTCGATCACGCTGCCATCGGCCGCGAGAAAACGGATGCGCTCGATCGCATTGACCGGGCCCGCGCTCTGGTTGAAGACCGTCACCCGGTTGGTGCCGTCGCTGATCGTGAGGGCTCTGCTGGCATCGAACTGGGCGCTGTAGCCGTAGCGCAGCACCAGATCGGCCGGGGTGGTGCCGCCGTAGAACTCGATCGTGTCGGTGCTCCCCGCGGTCCCCGTTTCGCTGATGGTGTCCAGTCCCCAGTCGGAGCCGAATCGGTAGAGGGTGTCGCCGGTCTGCGGGTTGGCGCCGAAGCCATAGCCGCGCAGTTCGTCGTTGCCGGTGCCACCGTCGAGCACGTCGCTGTCGTTGCCGGCCAGCGGAGAGACACTGTTGCCCTGGCCGGCCTGGAGGACGTCGTCGCCGGCGTCGCCGAACAGGGTGTCGTTGCCGGCTCCCCCCACCACGTAGTCGCGGTCGTCACCGCCGCGGACCAGGTCGTTGCCCTCCTCACCATCCAGCTGGACGTCGCCGCCGGGGCCACCATCGATGGTGTCGTTACCGGCCCGTCCGAAGGCGCTGTCGCGGCCCCCCAGGGCATTGATCAGGTCGTCGCCGAGGGTGCCGGTGAGCAGGTCATCTCCCTCGGTGCCTCCGCCGAGGCGTTGCAGCACGTCGTTCTCCAGCCAGGTGGTGCCGTCGGCGAAGACGAAGCGCTCCACCCGGGCCTGGATGGAGAACCAGAACTTCACCAGCAGGCGATCGCCGCCGGCGGTGCGGATCTGCAGGTCGTCGCCGTTGACGCGTGAGAAGCTCAGGTCGGCGGGGGTGAGGCCGGCCCTGAACAGGAGGCGGTCGTTGCCTTCGTTCAGGCTTTCCCTCACCTCGTCGTCACCGTCGCCGGCCCCGAAGCGGTAGGTGTCATCACCCGCTCCGCCGCTGAGGTCGTCGCTGGCGCCGTCACCGACGCCGCCATCGAGGGTGTCGTTGCCCTCCTGGCCGAAGAGGTCGTCCTGGTCGGCGCCGCCATCGAGGCTGTCATTGCCCTTGCCTCCATAGGCAATGTCATTGCCGCCCAGCAGGGAGAAGACGTTGTCGCCGTCGTCGCCGAGGAAATTGTCCGGCCCGGGGCTGCCCTGGCTGGCCCGGGTGAGGATCTCCTCGGTGTTCCACACCGGGCCGCCGGCGAACTCCACGCTGCCCAGGCGCCCCACCTGGCCTGGGGCCAGGAAGCCCGCCAGCCGCAGGCTGCTGCCATCGGGAGCGAACAGCAGCACGTCGTTGCCCGTGCGCAGCAGGGTGATCTGGGCCTCCGTGAGCCCGGCATCGATCAGCACGCGATCGAGGCCCGGCTGGTTGGAGCTGGAGATCGCCAGATCGGCGCCGCGGCCATTGCCGAAGCGGAAGCTGTCATTCCCCTCGCCGCCGATGAGCGTGTCGTTGTCGATGCCGCCGTCAAGGGTGTCGGCCCCGTCGCCGCCCTGCAGGCTGTCGTTGCCCTGCTGGCCCAGCACGAGGTCGTTGCCGCCGGCAGCGAGCACCGTGTCGTTGCCGGCCAGGGCGTCGATGGTCTCGGAGTTGGCCGTGCCGTAGAGCAGGTCGTTGCCGCCGGTAGGGGCGAACAGCAGCTCACGGATCTGGCTGGGGGTCAGCGTCTGGTCGCTGAACTCGAACCGGTCGATCTGGCGGGCGTTCTGGTCGTCGACGAGGAAGAAGTTGACCACCCGCAGGCTGTCGCCGGTGGCGATCAGGGTCACGAACAGATCGGTGGCGTCGCGGCGGAAGCTCACCTCCGCCCGTGTGATCCCCACGAAGATCGCCGTGTCCACCTTGGTGGTGGAGGGGTCGTTCTGCAGGATCAGATCCTGGCCCCACCCCGGCGCAAACCGGTAGGTGTCATTGCCGGCGGCCCCGTCGAGGGTGTCGTTGCCGGCCAGTCCTTCGAGGGTGTCCGCAGCGGCGGTGCCCAGGAGAATGTCATCGCCGGGGGTGCCCTGCCGTACGGCGGCCAGCATCGCCGCCGTGTCGAGGGCCGGGCTGCCATCGGCGAAGGTGATCCGATCCAGCTGCCAGCCCCCCAGGCCATCGCCGCTGAAGAAGTGGTGGACGCGCACGCTGCCGCCGCCGCTGATGGTGATCAGCAGGTCATCGGCGAGGCGGGTGCCGCGGAAGCCCAGCTCATTGCTGACGACACGGCGCAGGGACAGATCACCGCGGCTGATGCCGGCGCCGAAGGCCAGCACGTCGACCCGGCCGGGGCTGTCGTCGCCGTTGTTGATGGTGTCATCGCCGTCGCCGCGTTCGTAGCGGTAGGTGTCGCTGCCGGTGCCGCCGGCGAGGGTGTCGTCGCCGCCGCCACCGCGCAGGTCATCGTCGCCGCTGAAGCCCCGCAGATCGTCAACGCCGGCGCTGCCGACCAGCACCCGGGCACGCAGCAGGGCCGGCGTCCAGATGCTGCCATCGGCGAAGCGCACCTGCAGCACACCCGCCGGACCCTCTCCATCGCCCACGAAGAAGTTGCGCACCCGCAGGCTGTCGCCGCCGGGCAGCGTCAACAGCAGATCGTCGAAGCCCAGGCCGCTCAGGCGGCTCACCGCCACAGCGTCCGGGGTGATGCCGGCGCCCAGTTCGATCACGTCGCGTTTGCCGGCACCCGTGTCGTAGGCATCGATCAGGTCGTTGCCGTCACCGGCCAGGAACCGGAAGCTGTCGTCACCGCTGCCGCCGGTCAGCAGGTCGTTGCCGGGGCCACCCCGCAGGGTGTCGTTGCCCCCCTGGCCGTCGATGCTGTCGTTGCCGCCCAGGCCATCGAGGTCGTCGGCCCCCGGGCCACCGAAGAGGGCGTCGTCTCCCCCGGAGGCACTCCGCAGGGCGGCGGCGATGGCGGCGGCATCGAGAACGGCGTCGGCGAAGCGGAGCTCATCGACCCGCGGGGCAGCGCTGAACTGGCCAAGGACCGTCAGGGTTTCACTGCTCGCGGTGATGATCAGCTGGAGATCGTTGCCGGAGCGCCGCACCTGCACCTGGGCGCGGTTGAGGCTGCCCATGTCGACGACATCGCTCTCCGACGCCGGATAGATCGTGTCGTTGCCCGAGCCGGGCCCGAACACGATCGTGTCTCGCCCGGCGCCACCGTCGAGCACGTCATCCCCGGGACCTCCGTCGAGCCGGTCGGCGCCGGCCTCTCCGTAGAGGAGATCATGGCCATCCCCGCCCAGCAGGGTGTCGTCGCCGCTGCCCCCCTGCAGCTGGTCGTTGTCGGCATCGCCGGCGAGGGTGTCGTTGCCGGCCAGGCCCAGCAGGGTGTCATCCCCTGCCAGCCCGGCGAGGGCTTCCGCCTCCTGCGTGCCGGTGAGCACGTCGGCGGCGGCCGTGGCCCCTGCGGACCGCGCCACGATCTCCGGGTAGCTCCACACGGTGCCCGGTTCGGCTTCGAAGGCCACCCGATCGATCCGCCAGAACCCCTCGGCGCCGTCGAGGAAGAAGTTGTCCACCTGGAGGCTGTCGCTGCCGACACTCAGGTAGAGCGTGTTGCCGCGACGGCTGGCCCGCACCTGGGCCGGGGTGATGCCGGCGGCGAAAAGGATCGTGTCGATCCGGCCCGCGGCCGGATCCTCGTTCTCGATGCGGTCGCTGCCGAAGCCCGGTCCGAACCGGTAGGTGTCGTTGCCGGGGCCGGCCCGGAGCCGGTCGTTGCCGCCGCCAGCCTCGATGGTGTCGTCACCGGCATGGCCGGTGATCGCATCGGCGCCCAGGGTGCCGAGCAGGGCCCGCTGCCGCAGGGTGGCCAGATCCCAGACGGTGCCGGCGGCATCGCCGAACGCCACGCTGCTGATGGCCGCCGCGGTGCTGGCTTCGGCCCGGAAGTGGCCCATCACCCGCAAGCTGTCGGGGCCCCGCAGCAGCAGCAGATCGTCGCCGGAACGGCGCACCACCACGTCGGCGGGGTCGACATCGGCGGCGAACAGGATCCGGTCCCGGCCCGCCACGCTGTCACCGTTGTCGATCAGGTCCTGCCCCCAGCTGCCGCTGAAGAGATAGGAGTCGGCGCCGTCGCCGCCGGTGAGCTGGTCGTTGCCGCCGTTGCCGATGAGGGTGTCATCGCCGCCATGGCCATCGATGAAGTCGTTGCCGGCGAGTCCATCGATGCGTTCCCCCGGATCGAAGCCGTGCAGGTTGTCGTTGCCGGAGGTGGCGGTGAGAATGGCGGCCCGCACGTCGGCGGCGGTCCAGACCGTGCCCGGTTCGTCGCTGAACGCGATCCGCTCCAGGGTGCTGGCGCTGTCGCCGCTGCCCCTGAAGTGATCCAGCACGGTGACCACGGGCCCCCTGGTAACGCTCAGCACCAGGTCGTTGCCGCTGCGGTCGATGCGCACGGCGGCCGAGGCGATGCCGGGCCCGAAGCGCAGCACGTCGGTCTCCCGCTGCTCCGGATCGCTGGCATCAAGCCTGAGCCACTGGTCGCGCAGGTCCACCACCAGGGTGTCGGCCCCGGCGCCGAGCGTGACGCGGTCGCTGCCGCCGCCGGAGAAGACGCTGTCGTCGCCTTCGCCACCCTGGAGGTCGTCGTTACCCGCCTGGCCCAGCAACGTGTCGTTGCCGGTGCCACCGATCAGGGTGTCGTCGTCGTCGCCCCCCTCCAGCCGGTCGTCCTCCGTGCCGCCGTCGAGCCGGTCGGCTTCACTGCCGCCGATCAGGGTGTCATCGCCTTGGTCGCCGCTGAGGTTGTCGGCCGAGCTGCCGCCCGAGAGCCGATCGTCACCGGCGCCCCCGTCGATCGTGTCGCTGCCGGCCCCCCCTTCCACCGTGTCGGCCGTGGAACCGAGCTGCAGCCGGTCGTGCCCGGGGGTGGCCAGCTGGGTGCGGCGCAGGAGCTCAGCGGTGTCCCAGCTCTCGCCGCCGGAGAACAGCACCCCATCGAGGCCGCCGCCGCCGCTGGCGAAGTGGGCGAGCACCCGCAATTGATCGCCGCTGCTCTCCGCCGTTCCAGGCTGGCCTGCCGCCGCCACCAGGAGCAGCAGGTCGTCGCCCTCCCGCCTGACGATCACCGCCTCCGGGGCGATGCCGGCACCGAAGCGCAGGCGGTCGACCGTGACGGAGCCGTCGCCGTTGCTGATCGTGTCGCTGCCATCGCCACGGGCGAAGTCGTAGAGGTCTGAGCCGGCGCCGCCCTCGAGGAGATCGCGCCCGGGCCCGCCGATGAGGGTGTCGTCGCCTTCGCCGCCCAGCAGCGTGTCGCGGCCGAGGCCACCGCCCAGGAGATCGCCGTCGGGGCCCCCCTCAAGCCGTTCGTCATCGTCGGGGGTGCCAGTCACCCGTGTGGAGGCCGGCGTGAAGGGGGCGCTCAGGCGGGCCCGCACCTGATCGGCCGTCAGCTCGGTGCCATCGGCGAAGCGGAAGCGGGCGAGGGGCACGGCATCGGCGGCGAACCAGCCCTGCAGCACCAGTCGATCGTCGCTGGCGCCCACTTGCAGCACCAGGGCATCACCGTCGCGGGCAGCCCGCAGGTCGGCGGCCAGGATGCCGGCACCGAACTGGAGGCTTTCTTCGAAGCCCGAGCTGCCGGCATCGGTGATGACGTCGCTGCCATCCCCCAGTTCGAAGCGGTAGGTGTCGTAGCCGGCGCCGCCGGTGAGCGTGTCGCGGCCGGCCCCGCCGGCGAGCAGGTCATCGCCGGCCCCGCCGTCGAGGCTGTCGTGGCCGGCGCCGCCGAGCAGGCTGTCGTAGCCCAGGCCACCGCGCAGCTGGTCACCCTCGTCGCCGCCGGCCAGCGTGTCGTCGCCGCTGCCGCCATCGAGGACGTCCCGTCCCTCGCCGCCGTTGATCTGGTCCTCACCGGCGAGTCCCAGCACGGTGTCGTCGCCGAGGCCGGCATCGATGACGTCGTCGCCGGGGGTGCCGCTGATCGCCTCACTGCGGCCGTCACCGGCGGTCAGCCGCTCGGCGATGGCCAGGGAGTCCAGCAGGCTGCCGTCGGCGAACTCGATGGCGTCAAGGCCGGCCTGGAGGGAGCCGTCGGCACCGAAGGCCCCGGCCACGCGGATCTGGTCGGCGCCATGGCTCAGGCGCACGATCAGGGCGGTGCCGTCGCGCTCGAAATCCAGGTCGGCGGCGCTGATGCCCGGTCCCAGCAGCAGGGTGTTGCTGCCCTCGCCGTCGCCGATGGTGTCGCTGCCGTCGCCGCGTGAGAAGCGGTAGAGGTCGTTGCCGGCGCCGCCCAGCAGCAGATCGTCACCGCTGCCGCCCTCCAGCACGTCGTCGCCGCCGTCGCCGCGCAGCACGTCGTTGCCCCCCCGGCCCAGCAGCAGGTCGTTCCCGTCCTGGCCGGACAAGTTGTCGGCGCTGCCCGTCCCCACGAAGCTGTCGTCGGCGCTCTGGCCCACCAGGGCTCGCCGGTTATCAGTGGGCAGCAGGGTGTAGCCGCCGGCGCTGTAGCCGGCGTAAAGCCTGGGCTCCCCGGCATCGCTGGTGTACACCGAGGAGGAGAGCAGCAGATCGATCAGCTCCGGGGTGCGATCGGCGGCGGCCACCAGGTCGGCCAGCAGTTCGGCCCCGTGCCAGCGCCGGTCGATGCCGTACCGGCGGGCGATGAAGGCGTTCAGGTCGATGAGATCCCCGATGGCGGTGATCGGATCGATGGCGGCCCGGCTGCGCAGGCTGGATTCGATCTGGGAGAAGGCCCCGGCCTGATCCACCGATTCCCCCTGCAGGGGCGCCAGCACCGACGCCAGGCGTGTCTGGGCCACCAGTTCCTCGTAGACCTGCTGGCGCAGGGCTTCATAGCGGCCCTGGAGGGCATGGCCGAGGTGGGAGGCGCGCCAGACGATGTGAACGGTGGGGGTGACGCTGCTGGCATCGAGCCGCAGCGAGCCCTCCAGCGAAGCGGTGGGCCATACCTCACCAGGGAGCACGTGGAAGTAGTCGCCGCTCATGGCCTCGATCACGAACAGGCGTGATTCGAAGTAGTCGACGTACGCCTCCCAGGTGATGGGATCGAAGGCACCCCGCACCCAGCCCTGCTGACCGGTGAAGACGGAGCTGCCTTCCTGCCAGCTCTGATAGGGCCGGTCGCCGGGGCGGGCGTAGTAGTAGTGCCCGGGCCGCTCGAACTGGTCGTAGACCACGGCAAACCCCTGGGCCGCCCCCCGTTCCCGCAGGGGGGTCATGTCGGAACTGCGGGCCCAGGCGTGGAGCAGGGCATCGATGGCGTTCTGCTGGCCGGCGCGGTCGAGGCTGCCGAAGGCGGCCAGCTGGGTGGCCAGGTCGCTGGAGAGGGACGCGGCGCTGTGCAGATCCCGGACCCGGCCGCTGCCCTGCAGGGTGGGCAGATCGGCCACGGACGGATCGATCGGCACCGGCGGCAGTTGCTGGTTGGAGAGATCCACGCCCAGGTCGATGTCGGCCGTGCTGCCCACCACCGCCGAGCTGCCGCTGCGGCCATCGGCGTAGAGGAAGGTGCCGAGATCGGCCACCTGGTTGCCGTTGGCGAGCGCCTGGCGGTTGCCCGTGTTGGTGACCCGCAGGGCGGCGATACCCAGCTCGCTCAGGCTGGCGAGTTCGTTCGCCTCGGAAACGCCGTTCTGGTTCAGGTCGCGCCAGATCCGCAGGTCGCCGAAGCGTGCGTCGCGGGCATCGACCCAGCCATCGCGGTTGGTGTCCTCCTGGTTGAGGGCATCGAAGCCATCGATGGCGGTTCCCCCGAAGGACAGCGGAGTGGAATCGCCGAACAGCTCCTGGCCTGAGTCGATCCTGCCGTTGCCGTTGCGATCCAGGGCGAGGAAGCCGTCGTCGGGTAACACCCAGCCGGTGCGAAGCGGCACGCCGTTGCCCTTCTGGTCGAAGTAGACGGTGTTGGCCGGGTCATCGGGGCCGATGGTTTCGATGCCGTCGCCGTCAAGATCCAGAACCAGGGGATCCGTTCGGGCGGGAACCCGTTTGGTCTTGGGCGGTTTGTTGGGGTCGGCTTCGTCATCTGTGAGGGTGATGCCGAGATCGCCGTTCTTCCATTTCTTGATGATGAGGTGTTCGTCGCTGCCGTTGCGGATCACTTCGAGACGATCACCGAGCCACAGGTATTTGATGCCCTGGCCGTTGTCGGTGTAGTAGACGGAGGTGCCATCTTTGTAGCCGCGGCTGAGTTTCTTGCCGTCAAATTCGACCGATCCTTCGCCATCGAAGTCCTGGATCTCCGTCTTGCCGGTCACGATGTAGCGATCAACGCCCGAACCGCCGTAGACATGGTCTTCCGAGTCGGCGTAGAGGATGTCGTCGCCGGCGCCGCCGTACACCAGGTCTTTCCCTTTGCCTCTGGCATCGACCTTGTCGTCGCCTTCATCGGCGAGGAAGACGTCGTCGCCATCGGCGCCTTTCATGATGTCTCGGCCGTAACTGCCAAGCAGAAAGCCGTTGGCAGGATCAGAGCCTGTGATCTCCACGACGGCAGGTGTTCGCGTGGCAAGGGCCCAGGATCCAGCATTTTCAAACAGGGCAATCGTTATCTCCTCCGAGCCAAAATCCTGGATTTCAGTCTTAATTCTGTAGGCAACGTATGCTTTCAGTGAGTTGTAGCCTTCGGATTCTGCTGGCGCAAGTCTGTCAACGAGTCGTGTCTTGTTGATGGTGATGGATCCACGCCCGGCACTGAGAAGCGTGGGGAAGTCGCTGGCGAGTCGGTCAAATGTCCTGTAGTAATTAATAGCGAGTTGGATCAGGCCTTGGATGATGGGAAGAGCGTTCTTTTCGAATTCTTTGTTGAGGTTCTCGACGCTTCCTGTTTTTGGATTGGTTACAGTCAGTTCGCCAGGAATGTAGTTTTCGGGTACCTCTTGCTCCGTGTAGGGCACGTCAGTCTTGATTTTGTCGATCTCGCTGAGGAATGGCGCTAGCAGATGTCCCCAAGTGGTCACTCCGCCGACTGATATTGGTGCATATGTGACATGTTCGAGAAACGAAGTCTTAGGGTCGTCGTAACCCTTCTCCTCAACCTTGCTGTTGAAAACCTCAGGGATGAATTGCCAGAGTCTGCGGGCTATTCCTGTGATCCGTGCATCGGAAAAAAAGGCATTCCATAACGTTCCTGTGTGGAGGTCCCAGCTGGCAAAGCCTGTGTTCTCGTCGCGCCAGTAATCGCCAAACCACCAGGGACCACCCACGTGTCCCATGTCGATTCCGACCATTTTCTCCCTGTTGATCCGCATGGGTACAAAGGGATCGAGGGAGAGAAATTCACCGGGTTTGTTATAGCCTCTGACATTTTCGAATCTAGTGACAAGATCAGGGTTGCTGGCCACAAGGCCAGCAGCGGTCATCCAATTGGCAGGAATTCCACCACTGAGAATGATTCCGCTATTGAAAAACTTGGGAATCAGAGAAAAGATGGCTCCCCAGGATTCAGGCGTCCCAAGCAGTCCTTGTAGCTCAGCTTGCGTTGGGAGAACTTCAAGATTCAAGTTTTCCCTGATCAGCATGCCGTGGAGTTCTGACGCGTATTCTGTCAACTTAGGCAATGTCAATCCGGAGCCTTTCCCCTGTATGTATGCTTCTGCGTAAGCAACGATGCTGTCGACAGAATCAGGGCTGAAGGTGATGAAGCGGAAGGGAGCCGAGTCGAAGGCGATGGCTGGGTGGTCAAAAAGGATTCCCATGACGGATGCAAGCCCTCCGCCAAGAGAATGCCCGGTAAATGTTATATTTGGATTGAAGCTCGGATCCTTTGCCTTATCAATTTCGATTTGCAGCAGTGTGTTGATATAGAGCTCGGTTGCGCCTGCGATCTGATCTACTTTCCCGAAGTACTGGTTGAAGTCCTGTACGAAATCGACATCTTCATCCGTGCCTGCAAATGCGACGACGATGTCATTGCCGCGTTTCAGGGTGAAACCCTCGAAGCCGTTGGAAGTGCCTCGATAACTTAGTTGTGCATATACCTCGAAACCCATGGCCTCAAGGCTTGGCAGGTTATTTTGGTTGTTACGTGCAAAACGGTGGGCATAGCCTGTCATCAGGGCGTATTCCGCATCCGTCACCCCACCGGCCACTGCCTGCTCCTCTCGCGTCACCACCAGCGAACCGGCCGTGCTCTCATTCCCGGCCTCATCGGTGGCGGTGGCCGAAAGGTTGTTGACGCCTACCGTCAGCGGCACCTGAAAGATGGCCCTTCCGGCCACGACCTTCTGGCTCTGCCCGGCCAGCTTGATGGTGCTGTCGGATTCGGCGGTCACCACAATTGTGGCGGTGGCCACCTTGGTGATGTTGTCCCCTTTGGGATCGCTGTCGGAACTCGGATCCAGTGTCAGAACCGGGGCATCCGGCTTCTGGGTGTCCAGCTTGAGAGCAAGGGTGCCGGCGTCGCTTTCATTGCCGGCACCATCGGTGACCTTGGCCGAGAGATTGTTTGTCCCCTCGGTCAGATTCACGGTGAACCGTGCCTTGCCATCGGCGCCGGCCTGAGCCGATTGGGTTCCCAGCTTGACGGTGGCGTCCTTCTCCGCCGCCACCTCCACGGTGACACTCGCCTTGTTGGTGAGCTTGTCCCCCTTGGTGCCGCTGTCGGAGGCCGGATCCAGGGTCAGCGTCGGTGCGTTGGGCTGCTCGGTGTCGAGCGTGATCTCCAGGGTGCCGGCTTCGCTTTCGTTGCCGGCCACGTCCTTGGTTTTCGCCGAAAGAGTGTTCTTCCCTTCCTGCAAGGCCACGGTGAACACCACCTTGCCGCTGGCCCCCACCGTTTTCTCGTCCGTCCCCAGGGTGACGGTGCTGTCCGGTTCGGCCTCCACCTCGATCGTCACCGAGGTCTTGTTGGTGATGTCGTCGTCGTCTTTTTCGCCGCTGTCGGAGGCTTTGGCGAGGTCGAGAACGGGTTTGGCCGGACGGTTGGCGTCGAGCGTCAGCTCCAGGCTGCCGGCATCGCTCTGATTGCCGGCCACGTCGGTGGCGGTGGCGGAGAGGGTGTTGGTGCCGTCACTGAGGTTGACGGTGAACACGGCGCTGCCATCGGCCCCCGCCTTCTGCTGGTCGGTGCCGAGGGTGACGGTGCTGCCCGCTTCGGCCCTCACCAGCACCTGGACGCTGGCTTCCTTGGTGATCTTGTCGTCGTTCCTGCTGCCGGTATCGAAATTCGGATCCAGGCTGAGCGAGGGCGCCGCAGGCTTTTCGGTGTCCCGCACCACCACGAGCGAACCGCTGCCGGTGTTGCCCGCCTTGTCTTCGGCGGTGGCAGTGAAGCTGTTGTTGCCTTCGCTGGTCAGGTCAACCTGGAACGTGAGCGGCGAGCCGGTGGATTCCTTTGTCTGGCCACCCAGGCTGACGGTGGTACCGGCCTCAGCGGTGACGCTGATGCTGACGCGGCCCTTGTTGGTGATGCCGTCATCGTTCGCCTCGCCGCTGTCGGAGGCGGGGTCGAGGGACACCAGGGGTGCGGCGGGCGGATCCTCGTCCACTTCCACCACCAGGCTTCCCTGGGCGCTGACGTTGCCGGCCTGATCGCGTGCCGTGGCCACGAGGACGTTGGAGCCAGGGGTGAGGACCACCTGGAAGCTGGCGCTGCCGCCGATGGCCACCTGGCTCTGGCCTGCCAGCGAGACCGTGCTGCCGCTCTCGGCGTTCACCTGGACCGTGACCGTGCGCAGCCTGGTGAGGTTGTCTCCCGCCACCCCGGTGTCGGAGGCTGGCGCCAGGTTCAGTACGGGCGGCAGTGGAGCGTTGCCGTCCACGCCCACCACCAGAATCCCGGCGGCACTTTGGTTGCCGGCCGCATCGGTGGAGGTGGCGCTGAAGGTGTTTCCCCCCTGCAGCAGAACCACCGGGAAGCGAGCCGTGCCGTTGGCCACCACCTGGCTGCGGCCGTCATTGAGGCGGACGGTGCTGCCGTTCTCGGCGCTCACCACCAGCGCGGTGCTGCCCCCGCTGCCGGGAGCCAAGGAGAGGAGCGGCGCGGGCGGCGGTGTGGCATCGCGCAGCACCACGAGGGTGCCTGAACTGCTGACGTTGCCGGCAGCGTCGGTGGCGGTGGCGGTGAAGGTGTTGGAGCCTTCCGCAAGGGTCACCTGGAAGGAGGCACGTCCAGCGGAGGCCACCTGGCTCTGGTTGCCGAGGGAGACGGTGCTGCCGTTCTCGGCGGCCACGAGGAGGGTGGCACTGGCGGCGTTGGTGCGGTTGTCGCCCCGGGTGCCGCTGTCGGAGGCGGGGTCGAGGGAGAGCACCGGTGTGGCTGGTGGGGAGCCATCGCGCACCACCACCAGCGAGCCGGCGCCACTGACAAGGCCGGCGGCGTCGGTGGCGGTGGCGGAAAGGGTGTTGGTGCCGCGCTTGAGGGCAACGGTGAAGGCCACGCTGCCGCCGCCACCGACTTTCCTGGTCTGTCCGCCCAGGGAAACGGTGCTTCCTTCCTCGGCGCTCACCAGGATGGTGACGCTGGCGGCATTGGTGCGGTTGTCGCCTTGTAGGCCGCTGTCGGAGGCCGGATCCAGCGTCAGCACCGGGACGGCGGGAGGGGTCACATCCCGGAACACCTCCAGGGTGCCGGCCGGACTGGCGTTTCCTGCCGTGTCGCTGGCGATGGCCGAGAGGATGTTGAGACCCTCGCTGAGGGTGACCTGGAAGGACGCTTTGCCGTTGACGACCGCCTTGCTCTGACCGCCGAGGGAGACGGTGCTGGCGTTCTGGGCCGCCACGACGATGGTGGCGGTGGCGTTTCGGGTGATGTTGTCTCCCTTGAGGCCGGTGTCGGAGGCGGGAGCCAAGGAGAGGAGCGGCGCGGGCGGCGGTGTGGCATCGCGCAGCACCACGAGGGTGCCTGAACTGCTGACGTTGCCGGCAGCGTCGGTGGCGGTGGCGGTGAAGGTGTTGGAGCCTTCCGCAAGGGTCACCTGGAAGGAGGCACGTCCAGCGGAGGCCACCTGGCTCTGGTTGCCGAGGGAGACGGTGCTGCCGTTCTCGGCGGCCACGAGGAGGGTGGCACTGGCGGCGTTGGTGCGGTTGTCGCCCCGGGTGCCGCTGTCGGAGGCGGGGTCGAGGGAGAGGACCGGTGTGGCTGGTGGGGAGCCATCGCGCACCACCACCAGGGTTCCGGGATCACTGATGTTGCCGGCCAGGTCACGGACCGTGGCGGAGACAGTGTTGCTGCCTGGCTGGAGCTGGACAGCGAAGGAGGCGGTGCCGTTGACGGCGGTCCTGCTCTGGCCACCGAGGGTGACGATCAGGCCACTCTGGGCAGCCACGTTGATGGTGGCGGTGGTGGCTTTGGTGAGGTTGTCGCCCGGGAGGCCGCTGTCGGACATCGCCGCCAGCGACAGCAGGGGCGGCGTCAGAGGCAGACTAACTGTAGCCATGAATACAGCTGAGCCAGCCTAAGGAATTGGTGAACTTTCGCAGGGAAAGCGTGGATTAATCGTTAAAGATTAATGAATGTCCTTGATCCACCCTCGGCTGTCTCCGTCTGTGCGATGCGCGGAGCATCAGCTTTCCACCCGGGACAGATCGTTCGAAGCTGATCAGACCGCCGCCCGCGCCCGCGCCCGCGCCGCCAGCCACAGCCCCAGCCCGCTCCAGAGCACCACGAGGCCTAGGCAGAGGCCGGTCCAGGCCGGCAGGCCCCAGCCGTCCACCACCAGCGGGGCCACCACGGTGATCACGCCCCCGGCCAGCAGGGGCTGGAGCAGCAGCTGCTTGATCGAGAAGGCCGTCACCGCCTGGCTGCGGTCGCCCGGGTCGGCCATGCGCAGCAGCAGCAGGCCGCTGGCGGCCACCCCCGTGGCCTGACCGAATTCGATGATCGCCCGCTCGAACCAGTCGGGAGGCAGGATCCGCGGCGCCAGCAGCAGGATCACCCCCAGGTTCCACAGCAGGCCCACCACCGCCAGCACCGTCAGGGGGATCCAGTCGTGGGCCAGCAGGCTCAGATCCAGGCAGGCGGTGGCGGCGGTGATCAGCAGATCGGCGGAGATCGTGCCGGTCCGGCCCTGGATGGCGGTCGAGACCCACTGGGTCTGGCCGCTCTTCTCCAGGATCAGGCGCACCAGCAGCGAGCCCACCAGGGCCAGGGGGAACACTGGCAGGGCGTCGATCACCAGGGCGAAGACCCCGCCGCTGGCGTCAGCGATGGAGCGCAGGACCGCCAGACCCCCGCAGCCGAACAGCACCGCCACCCCCGCCAGGCCCAGGTTCACGGCCCAGTCGCTGAGCTGCCTCCACAGTGCGGGCACCTCGACGGTGCCCGCCTCCAGGGGCAGATCCATCGGCACCTCCTGCAGCGGCGGAGTCTCCTCTTCCACGAGCGCCATCGCTGCCTCGATCGGCAGCGCATCGGGGAACATCAACCAGCCCCGGGCCCGGGCCAGCACCACCAGCAGGCCGCCCACCACCGTCGACACCAGCAGCCCGACGGCGGCCATGGCCAGCCCCAGGGCCTGGGCCCCCTCCAGGCCCAGCCGCTCATAGGTGGGCCCCATGGCGGCGGCGGAGCCGTGGCCGCCCTCGTAGGCCACTTCGATCAGGCAGGCCATGACCGGGCTCACCCCCAGCCAGGGCTGCAGCACCAGCAGCACCGCCAACCCCGCCACCAGGAACTGGCCGAAGGCCAGGGTGAGGGCCAGCAGCACCTGGGCCGAGAGCGGGCGCCACAGCCCCCCCAGCTTCGGCAGCGGCTTGCCCAGCAGGAGCGTGGCGAACACCAGGGTCAGCAGGGGCAGGGGCAGCTGGTCCCAGAGGTCGATGACACGCTGCGGCAGCAGGGGCAGCAGCCCGGCCGGGGCCACCACCAGCCCCAGGCCACCCGCCAGCAGGGCCTCCGGCAGTCCCCAGCGCTTCATGCCCAGCAGGCCGCCGATGCCGGCGCCGACCAGCAGCAGCACCGTCAAGGCGGCCAGGGCCAGGGCCAGCCACTCCACCCGATCCACCACCCCCGGCACCAGCGATGCGATCACAGGTGGAACTGGCGGCGGAAGAAGGCTTCGGTGGCCTCGAGCACCGCGGTGCGCACAGCGCTGTCACGGAAGCCGTGGCCCTCCCCGGGAATCAGGTGCAGTTCCGCCTCCTGTCCGCGTTGCCTGAGCGCATCCACCATCTGCTCACTCTGACTGGCCGGCACCACCCGGTCATCGAGGCCGTGGAAGAACAGCACCGGCGCCGTGATCCGCGTCGCATGGCGCAGGGGTGAGCGCGCTTCGTAAAGCGCCCGGGCCCCGGGCCAGGGGCCGATCAGGGTCTCGGTGTAGCGGGCCTCGAAGCGATGCTCCACGGCCAGCAGGGCCTCCGGATCGGTCACCGGATAGCGGACGGCGCCGGCCGTGAACACGTCGGTGAAGCACAGGGCCGCCAGCACCGTGAAGCCGCCGGCGCTGCCGCCCTCGAAGGCGACCCGGGTCGGGTCGGCCTTGCCCGCCGCCACCACGGCCCGGGCGGCGGCGGCGCAGTCGGCCACGTCCACCACCCCCCACTGGCCGTCAAGGCGCTCGCGGTAGGCCCGCCCGAAGCCGGTGGAGCCGCCGTAGTTCACGTCCACCACGCCCCAGCCGCGGCTGGTCCAGAACTGGATGGCCAGGTTGAGCCCGGTGCCGGCCATGGCGGTGGGGCCGCTGTGGCCCTTCACCAGCAGGGGGGCCTCGGCGTGGCTGCCGCCCCGGGGCGGGTAGTACCAGGCGTGGGTGGGCGCCCCGCCGTGGCCGTCGAACCCGAGGGGTTCCGGCAGGCTCGTCGCCTCGGCCGCCAGCGGCGGCGGGGCGGCCGGCGTGTGCCGCCAGGTGCCGCTGGCGGTCTCCAGCTCCAGCAGCCCCTGGCCGATGGCGGGGGCGGCGGCCACCGCCACCAGCCGGCCCGCCTCGGCGCTCAGGGCGGCCAGATCGCTGAAGGGCAGGGGGATCGGCTCCCAGGGGCCGCCATCCAGCGCCAGCCTGCCCAGTTCCCAGCGCCCCTGGCGGCAGGCCGCCGCCAGCAGTCGCGTGCCGTCCCAGGCGGTGGTGCGCAGGCCGTACACCCACTGCGGCGTAGCGAACTCCGCCTCCATGGGGCAGAGCGGCTGCCAGCGGGGCAGGGTGTCCGGCCCCAGGGCGGACACGTCCGCCAGCCGCTCCAGGTTCCACCAGCCGCTGCGGTCGTTGGCAGCCACCAGGGAGCCGTCATCGAGCCAGAGGGGCTGGAACACCGAGATCCCCTGGGGATCCCCGGCCGCCGAGCCGGCGATCGGCCGGGCCTGCCGCAGCTGCCCGGCCGCATCGATGGCGGCGAGCCAGAGCTGGCTGCGCTCCCAGGGCATGAACGGCTGCTCCCAGCTCACCCAGGCCAGGTGGCCGCCGCCTGGGGCCAGCACGGCGTCGCCGCAGAAGTCGGCCGGCTGGTGCAGCAGCTCCGGCTCACCCCCCGCCAGGGGCACGGCCACGAGCCGGTCGAGGCCGTCCTGCTCCATCACGCCGATCCAGCGCCGGCGTCCCCGGTCGATCAGGCCATCGGCGAAGGCCCGCGGCCGCTCCGGGTCGGGCGGGGCGGTGAGACGCCGGGGTTCCGCGACGGTGGCGGGATCGCCGTCGCTGGTGAGGGTGACCTGCCACAGGCAGCGGTCGCCGTCGTCGACGAACACGACCTGGTCGCCCGCCACCGCATAGGCGCCGCCGCCGTATTCGTGCACCCGGGTGCGCAGGTTCCAGGTGCCCGGAGTCAGGTCCACCGGGGCTGCGCCGGCCCCGCCCCGTCCCATCAGGGTGGTGCGTCCCCGCTCCCCGGGTCGCTGCTCCAGCCAGAACAGGCGCCCTCCGTCCAGCCGCGGTTCGGCGATGCCGGCTGTTCGGCCGACCGCCAGCTCGGCCGGCAAGGGCGCCGTGTCCGGCCATGGCTGCGCCCCCACCGAGTCCTCCGCAGGCTGCTTCTAGAATCTCCCCATCGTTTCAGGTGACGACTTGGCGCGCAGCTTCGCCCAGATGGCACGGTCCGCCGAACAGGGCGGCAACTCCGTGCTGGTGCCGAAGGTGCCGGTGGAGCGGCCACCCCTGGAGATCCACAAGCTGGGCTCGAAAGAGCTGCGGGCCCCGGCCCGCCGGATCAGCAAGGTGGATGCCTCGGTCCGTGATCTGGCCCGCGACATGCTGCGCAGCATGTACACCGCCAAGGGCATCGGCCTGGCGGCCCCCCAGGTGGGGGTGCATCGCCAGCTCCTGGTGATCGACCTCGACCTGGAGGAGGCCGCCACCCCGCCGCTGGTGCTGATCAACCCGGAGATCACCGCCGCCGGGGCCTCCTTCAACACCTACGAGGAGGGCTGCCTCAGCATCCCCGGGGTCTACCTCGATGTGGTGCGTCCCTCGGTGGTGGAGGTCACCTACCGCGACGAGACGGGTCGCCCGCGCCGCCTCAAGGCCGACGGCCTGCTGGCCCGCTGCATCCAGCACGAGATGGACCATCTCCAGGGCGTGCTGTTCGTCGATCGGGTCACCGACGAGCTCAGCCTCAACGAGGGCCTGCAGCAGCAGGGCTTCCGCCGCTCCGACGTCCAGTCGATCCGCTGATTGCCATGCCGATGAAACCCCTGGCCGGCCTCTTCCTGGGCCTGGCCTGCCTGCTCGGCATCGCCGCCACCGGATCGATCTTCGAGCTCTCCTACGGCGACCCCGACCTGGGCGTCCAGGCCACCCGCTGGATCCTGGCCGGCAGCCTGCCGGGCACGGTGCTGGCGCTGCTGGTGGCGATCCGCATCAACAAGCCCGCCTGAGCCAGCCTGAGCCCGCGGCGGTCCCGCTGCGATCACGCCGCGACCCCTCGGCCGGCCCGACAACCGGCCGCCCGATTGGGACACACGGGCTGGATTCCGGTGGTTGCCGTTCATACGATTCAGGCCGCTTCGATGAACGCCGTGACCCTCCCCGTGCTTCCCCGCGCAGGCCTGGCGGCCCTGACGGTGCTGGCGACCGCCCTGGCCACCGCGGTCCCCGCCCCGGCCCGCGCCTCCGCCCTGTTCGCCGCCGCCGAGGTGGACCAGCAGAACTTCCTGCTGGTGGCGGCCCCCATCGGCACCCGGGGCGACAAGGCCCAGCTCAACATCTACGAGCAGCTCAAACCGGTGCGCCCCTGTTTCGAGGTGGGCGAGGGCCTGCCGTCCCCGGTGAACCCCCTGCTGGCCACCTTCGATTTCACCGGCATCTGCAACCGCTACATCGACGCCAACGGCTACTCGGTGCGGGTGGGCGGCCAGGACCTGGCCACCTCCTACCGGCTGATGGTCACCCGCAGCGGCGGCGACATGCTGCTGCTGGCCTTCCCCACCAGGGCCGGAGCCGGCCCTGAGATGGTGGTGGCCCGCACCCGCGGCAGTGCGCCCGGATTCCTCAAGCTCCACATGGAGCCCGGCTGGCGGCTGATGCGGCGCCAGTTCGGCGGCCGCAACCTCGGCCACCTGTACGTCTATGCCGACAGCTGGCCGGGAACGGCGGCCACGGCGGCCCAGCCCGCCCCGAGCAATCCCGCCCTCCCGGCCCAGCCCGCCGCCAGCACGGGCACACCCGCCCCGGCCAGCACGGGCACGCCGGCCCCCGCGGCCCCGCTCAGCCAGCCCGCCGCGACAGCCCCGTCCAGCCCGCCTGCCGCGGCAGCCCCGAGCCGCCGGCCTGCCGCCGCGGGGCGCCGGGTGCTGCCGTCGACGACCCGGCCCACGGCCGTCGACCCAGCCAGGGAGTCGGCTCCCGCCGCCGCCCAGCAGCCCGTGGCTCCACCGGCCATCCCCGCCACCAAGCTCTGAGGCGGGGCCCCGAAGCCCCGCTTGCTAGGGTGCAACGCTGCGAACGTCTCAGCAGTACTTCATGACCCAGGTCACCGTCGGCGAAAACGAAGGCATCGAATCGGCCCTGCGCCGCTTCAAGCGCCAGGTGTCCAAGGCGGGCATCTTTGCCGATCTGAAGCGGCTGCGCCACCACGAAACCCCCACCGAGAAGTACAAGCGCAAGGCCCAGCAGCGTCGCCGTCGCCGCTGAGCCCCGCCTCGGAGCCGACGCTTCAGGTGCTTGTACCTGTTGCCCTGGCTACCGGTCGTCTCCAGGCTGGAGGAGCCATCGCAGCAGGGTCCATGGGCCATCCGGTCGCCTCCACCGCAGACCAGCCACGGTCAGCCTCCATGCTTGAGCGGCTCAGCCATTGGTTGGCGGAGACCATCAACCATGCCTGGGGCAATCCGGCTGAGGAAGCCCAGCACCGGCCGCCCCTGATCGGGGTGCAGCCCTACAGCGACAGCCCGCCGCGGCGTCGGCGCCGCTGAGGTCCGCTCCGCTTCCATGGATCCGCTTCCTCAGTCGATCCTGTCGAAGGAGCGGTAGCTCAGGGCTTCGGCGATGGCCGGGCACGTCACCGGCTCCTCGCCGGCCAGATCGGCGATGGTGCGGGCCACCCGCAGCACCCGCTCCGCCGCCCGGGCAGAGAGGCGCCGCTGGCTGATGGCGCGCTCCCACAGCGCCAGGGCCTCCGGCGCCGGATCCACCACCGCCGCCAAGGACGGCCCATCCAGCTGGCCGTTGGCCGCCCCCTGCGGGTTGCGTGCGCCCATCCGACGGCGCGCCGCCGCCACCCGCCGGGCCACCACCGCGCTCGACTCCCCCGCGGGCAGCGCCGCCTCGTGCCCCCCGCGATAGGCCCCGCCCAGTTCCCGGGCCTCGGGGCGGCGCATCACCACCTGCAGGTCGATCCGGTCGAGCAGGGGCCCCGAGAGACGCCCCCAGTGACGGCGCCGCTGCGCCTCACCGCAGCGGCAGCTCTGGCTGGGGTCGCCGTACCAGCCGCAGGGACAGGGGTTGGTGGCCGCCACCAGCAGCACGCGGCTGGGGAAGCGGCAGCGCTGCCGGGCGCGGCTGATCCACAGCTCGCCCTCCTCCAGGGGCTGGCGCAGCTGGTCGAGCACCTCACGGCGGAACTCCGCCAGCTCATCAAGAAACAGCACACCGTGGTGGGCCAGGCTCAGTTCCCCCGGCCGGGGCACGGCGCCGCCACCGATCAGGGCGGCGGCGGAGCAGCCGTGGTGGGGGCTGCGGAAGGGGCGCTGGCGCCGCAGACCGGCCCCCTCCCCCAGCAGCCCGGCCAGGGAGTGGAGCTGGGTGACCTCCAGGGCCTCCTGGTGCGCCAGGGGGGGCAGCAGCGTCGGCAGACGCCGGGCCAGCATCGTCTTGCCGCTGCCGGGCGCCCCCACCAGCAGCAGGTGGTGGCCGCCGGCCGCGGCGATCTCCAGGGCCCGGCGGCCATGGGCCTGGCCCCGCACCTCGGCCAGGTCGGGAGCGGCCGGCGGCGGTTCCGGCAGGACCGCCGCGGCAGGCATCGCGGCGCGCCCCGGATCCTGCAGCAGGGTCACCACCTCCCCCAGGTGCTCGGCCCCCCAGACGGGCAGCCCCTCCACCAGGGCGGCCTCTGTGGCGTTGGCCGCCGGGACCACCAGGGCCCGGGCCCCCTGCCGCCGCGCCGCCAGGGCCAGGGCCAGCACCCCCCGGATCGGCCGCAGCCGGCCGTCGAGGCCCAGCTCGCCGGCGCTCCAGAGGCCCTCCACCTGGGCCGCGGCCAGCTGCTGGCTGGCCACCAGCAGCCCCAGGGCGATGGGCAGATCGAAGCCGGGACCCGCCTTGGGCAGGTCGGCGGGGGCCAGGTTCACCACCACCCGGGTGAGGGGCACCCGCAGGCCGGCGTTGCGCAGCGCCCCCCGCACCCGCTCCCGGGACTCCTGGGCCGCCGCATCCGCCAGGCCCACCACCCGCAGCCCCGGCAACCCCGGGGCGATGTCCACCTCCACCGTCACCGGCAGGGCCTCGAAGCCCCGCAGGGCCCCGCTGCTGCACCGTGCCAACATCACCCGGGGAGCTCACTGCCCGTTCAGTGCCACCTCCCGACCACTCCCCGGCGTGCCATGGCCAGCAGCGACACCATCTTCGGCCGCATCCTGCGGGGCGAGATTTCCTGTCAGGAGGTCTATGCCGACGACCTCTGCCTGGCCTTCCGGGATGTGAATCCCCAGGCCCCGGTGCATGTGCTGGTGATTCCCCGCGAGCCGATCCCCCAGCTGGGGGAGGCCACCGCCGAGCACCAGGCCCTGCTGGGCCACCTGTTGCTGGTGGCCGCGAAGGTGGCCCGGCTGGAGGGGCTCGAGAGCTGGCGCACGGTGATCAACAGCGGCGCCGAGGCCGGCCAGACCGTGTTCCACCTGCATCTGCACGTGATCGGCGGCCGCCCGCTGGCCTGGCCACCGGGCTGATCACCGGCTGCACACCGCGGCCCCGGCCGGGTGGGGCCGGCAGGGAGAATGGCGCGATCCGCCCACGCCCATGTCCCCCCTGAAGGCCCTTC
Organism: Aphanothece cf. minutissima CCALA 015; assembly: GCA_003003925.1. Classification (GTDB taxonomy): domain Bacteria; phylum Cyanobacteriota; class Cyanobacteriia; order PCC-6307; family Cyanobiaceae; genus Cyanobium; species Cyanobium minutissimum. Next base: position 40,891 of record PVWP01000011.1, on the reverse strand, counting down.
GCGAGCAGCTGGGCAAGCTGCAGCGCCTGGCCCAGCCCTACTTCCTGCCCCTCGACGAAGGCGGTGGAGGCAGCGGCCAGTTTCTTCTTCTTGTGGTGGCCCTGCTGGCGGTGGTGGTGGGCTTCACCCTGCTGCTGCTCACCGGCGTGGTGGCGGCGGCCGGGGCCTGGATCCCCGAGCTGCGCAACCGCTTCCTGCCCGGCGTGCCCGAGCAGGTGGCGGCGGTCTGGAGCGGGCCGATCGGCATCGTGATCATGGTGCTGTTCGCCGCCGGTGTGGGCGCCTTCATCAGCCTGCGGGCCAAGCTGCGCCAGGGGCGCTGGCTGCCCTGGCTGCTGCTCGGCGTCATCGCCCTGCTGATCCTGGTGATCAACGGCATCAACGTCGGCATCAGCTTCATCGCCCGGAACATCGAGAACGCCCTGGTGGCGTACAAGGCGGAGGAGTTCTGGAAGATCGTCGCGATCTACGCCTTCTGCCTGGTGCTGGCCCTGCCGATCCGCGCCATCCAGAGCTACCTGATTCCCAAGCTCGGTCTGCTGTGGCGGGAGTGGCTCAGCGGCCGCATGCTGGGCCGCTATCTCACCAACCGGGCCTACTACGTCCTCAATCCCAACGACGAGGCCGTTGAGGAGATCGACAACCCGGACCAGCGGATCTCCCAGGATGCGGCCAGCTTCACCGCCACCAGCCTGAGCGTGACGGTCGAGATCATCTCCGCCCTGCTCACCTTCTTCAGCTTCATCATCGTTCTCTGGAGCATCAACCAGACCCTGGCCCTCTGGCTGCTGGCCTATTCGGTGGGCGGCACCGCCCTGATCGTGTTCGCCAGCCGCAAGCTGGTGAACCTCAACTACCAGCAGCTGAAGCTAGAGGCCGATTTCCGCTACGGCCTGGTCCACATCCGCGACAACGCCGAATCGATCGCCTTCTACCGGGGTGAGCGCCAGGAGCAGAAGGAGGGGGAACGGCGGCTTGAGGGGGTGATCGTCAACTACAACCGGCTGATCATCTGGGAGGCGCTGATCAGCGTCATCCAGCGCTCCTACGACTACTTCTCCCGTTTTCTGCCCTGGCTGGTGATCGCGCCGATCTACTTCGCCAAGGAGGTGGATTTCGGTGTCTTCGGCCAGGCCAGCATCGCCTTCTCCCAGGTGCTGTTCTCGGTCAGCTACATCGTCAACAACATCGACCGGCTGGCCGCCTTCTCCGCCTCCATCAGCCGCCTGGAGGGTTTCCAGGGCAAGGTGGAGTCGATCAGTGCCGACATGGCCGAGTTCGTGGCCGCCGAGCAGGCCTCCGCCGGTGGTGCCATGGGGGCCGGGGCCGGCGCCGTGCGCCCCGAATCGATCCTGGTGAGCCACGTGGATCTGGTGCCGCCCCGCACCAACCGCCTGCTGGTGCGCGACCTCAGCCTGGAGGTGACCGCCAACCAGCGGCTGCTGGTGGTGGGCCCGTCGGGCTGCGGCAAGACCTCCTTCCTGCGGCTGGTGAGCGGCCTCTGGCCGCCGTCCGCCGGCAACGTCCAGCGGCCGCCGGTGGGGGAGCTGATGTTCATCCCCCAGAAGCCCTACATGCTGCTGGGCAGCCTGCGGGAGCAGCTCTGCTATCCCCAGCCCACCGACCGCTTCAGCGACGAGCAGCTGCGCCATGTGCTCGAAGAGGTGCGCCTGCCCGAGCTGGTGCACCGCTACCCCGACCTGGACATCAAGCAGGACTGGCCCCGGCTGCTCTCCCTCGGCGAGCAGCAGCGCCTGGCCTTCGCCCGGCTGCTGCTCAACTCGCCCCGCTTCGTGGTGCTCGACGAGGCCACCAGCGCCCTCGATGTGGCCACGGAGAAGGCGCTCTACGAACTGCTGGTGCAGCGGGAGATGGCCTTCGTGAGCGTCGGTCACCGGCCCACCCTCACCGCGTACCACGACACGGTGCTCGAGCTCGACGGCAACGCCGGCTGGCGCCTGCTTCCGGCGGCCGGCTATACCTTTGGCCGCGAGGACTGACCCGATGAGCGACCCTTCCGCCACCCCATCAGCCGACGCCCCGCCGGCGGCCGCCACACCCCCGGCCACCAGCGCCACCACCTCCGAGGTGCCCGCCTTCGGCTGGAGCAGCTACGCCGAGCGGGTCAATGGCCGTTTCGCCATGCTCGGCTTCGCCGCCGTGCTGCTGATCGAGGCCCTCAGCCACGACACCTTCCTCCACTGGGCCGGCCTGGTGCCCTGATCAGGGCACGGCGATCAGGTCCACCTGCCACTGGCCCTGGCGGCTCACCTCCACCGCCAGCTCGCGGCCATCGGTCCGCAGAGCCACCTTGCGCGGCACCCCCGGCGGCTGCAACGGCACCGGCTGCAGGGCCATCAGGTTGCGGCGGTAGAGCACCAGCTCCGTGCGCCCTTCCAGCTGGCGCACCAGGGCCAGCCGCTCACCGCGGCCATCCACCGCCACGCTCAGGGGCTGGGCGTCGGGGCGCTCCAGGCCCGGCAGCGGCACCGGCTGCCGGCGCTGCAGGTCCACCAGCTGCACCCGGTCGCGGCCGCCCTGGCTGACGATCAGGGCCAGCCAGTCGCCCGCCAGGGAGGGGGCCCGGGCGGGGCCGGCGGCCTCAAGGCGCTGGTTGAGCCCCACCAGCGGCTGGGGCAGCGGACCCAGGCAGCCCGCCAGCAGCGGCGGCAGGGCCGCCACCGCCGCCGCTCGGATCAGCCTGCCGGCCCACGTGTTCATGGGGCGTCACTCGGCGTTCCCCGCACCGCCAGGCCGGCGGGCAGGTCCGGCTCCAGCAGGCTGGTGAGGTCGTAGAGCTGCACCCGGGAGCGGCCGTCCCCTTCGGTGGCGATGGCGATGCGCCGGCCGTCAGGCGCCAGGCTGAGGCTGTCGGGCCGCAGGCCGCCCGGCAACGGCAGGCGATGCAGCCGCCCGGTGGCCCGATCCTCGATGACCACCCGCCGATCCGGGCCCTCCTGAACCAGCAGGGCCAGGTAGCGGCCGTTCCAGCTCAGGGACGGGGAGCGGTGGGGCTGGAGCCGCTGCAGGTGACGCAGGGGCAGCACCGTCCCGGAGGGCTGCTCCTGCAGCAGCACGGTGTCGCGGCCGTCCCGACGCACGACGCTGGCCAGGACGCGGCCGTTGCCACTTAGGGCCGGATCCTGACGGTCGGCGCTGCCCCAGCCCACCGGCCCGGCGCTGCGGCGCCCCCAGCCCCAGCTGCCGCAGCCGGAGAGGAGCAGGGCCAGGAGGGCCACCGCCAGCAGCGGCACACCGGCACCAGCCGGGCGACGCAGCCGGCGGGGCGGTGGCTCAGTCGTCGAAACGGGAGCTGTTGTCCCTGGAAACGGGGGGGCGGGCGGCGGGCTCCGCCGGCGGGCGGGTCTCCGCGGCTGGGGGCCGGGGCCGGCCGCTGGCCATCGGCGAGAAGTCGGCATCACTGACGTCATCGGCGGCGCCGGCGCGGGAGCTGGGACGGATCGGGGTGCCCATGGGCGTTCCCGGCGGACCGGCAACCGCGGGGCCGGTGGCGGCGTCCCGGCCCGTCGGGGCAGGGCCGCGGCGGGTGGAGCGGGGCACCGTGTCGGCCGCCGCCACCGGACGGGAGCCGCGGCGGGGCTCGGGGGCGCTGTCGCGGTCGCGGCGACGGGCGCCGAAGTCAGCGGTGGCGGAGCGGCCCTGGCCAGCGGCGCTGTAGCGGCCGGTGGTTCGCTCGGGGCGGTCGTCCAGGGGTGGGCGTTCGGGGCGGCCCGAGGGACGCTCGCCCCTGGGGTTGTCCCAGGATTCCGGCTCGTCGCGGCGGCTGGCGGCCCGCTCGGGGATGGCGGCCCGGCTGGGGCGGCGCGGCCGATAGAAATCGTCGTCGGGCTCTTCGCGGGAGGGGATGCGGCGCCGCAGCGGTTCGGGCTCGTCGAAGCGGTCGGGCTCGTCGTCCCAGCTGCGGCCGCCGCCGAGGCCCCCCCGGGGCCGGAAGGGGGCGGCGGGTTCCTCGTCGTCGAAGTAGGAGGAGCGGCGGGCCTGCTCGGTGGTCACCCCCCGCAGGCGAACGCTCTCGTAGGCGAAGAAGACGGTGGTGCCGGCCAGCAGGAACTGGCCGAACTGGAGGATCGGGTCGAGGCGCCAGCCCTGGAAGAAGAGGATCCCGCCGCAGAGCAGGCCGATGGCGGCGAAGAAGACGTCGTAGTCCCGGGCTAGGGCCGGCTTGAAGCTCCTCATGAAATAGAGGAAGGCTCCACCGACCGCCAGGACGATGCCGACGATGCTGGCCCAGTTGAGGCTGGCGTTGACCACGGCGGTTCACCCGGGCGACGGGCCCCACTCTAAGGACCGCGCCCGCCCTGTCATCGGCGGGCGCAGGGGGGCCGTCGGCTCAGAGGCGCCGGTCGACCTGGTCGTTCTGGCTGATCAGCACCAGGGCGATGGAGATGGGGATCACCACGATGACCGCGCCCCAGGCGAGGCTGCTGAGGAAGTTGGCGAGGGATGGGGTCATGGCAGGCGTTCGCTCCGGACAGCTCGGCGGATCCTAGGCAGGGAGGGTGGCTTCCTACGATCAGGCTTCCGACGCTTAGAGCTTTGTGACGGCCCCGGCCCTTTCCGCATCGGCCCTCCTGCCCCAGCTGCACCTGGCCCTGGGGCTGCTCCTGGCGGGCTGGACCCTGCTGTTCCTGTTCCGCATCGTCCTCACCTGGTACCCCGGCGTGGACCTCACCAAGGGGGTGATGCGGCTGGTGGGTGCGCCTACCGAGCCCGTTCTGGCCCTCACCCGCCGTCTGATCCACCCCATCGGCGGCGTCGACGTGACGCCAGTGGTCTGGGTGGGGCTGGTGAGCCTGCTGCGGGAGCTGCTGGTGGGTCAGCAGGGGCTGCTCACCCTGGCCCTGCTGCGCAGCCAGGCCGTCGGCTGAGCGGGTGCCCGCTCAGCGGTTCAGCATCTCCTCCTCGACGAACTTGGTCCAGACCTCACCGCGCTGGAACTCCTGGCGATCCAGCAGGGCCAGGTGGAATTCGATGGTGGTGGGAATCCCGGTGACGGCGCATTCCGACAGGGCCCGGCGCATGCGTCGGATCGCATGGTCCCGGTCGGTCCCCCAGACGATCAGCTTGCCGATCAGGGAGTCGTAGAAGGGCGGGATCTCGTAGCCCGTGTAGACGTGGCTGTCGATGCGCACCCCCGGCCCGCCGGGGGGCAGCCAGCCGGTGATCTTGCCCGGGGCCGGGCGGAAGTTGTGGCGCGGATCCTCGGCGTTGATGCGGCACTCGATGGCGTGGCCGCTGATGTGGATCTGGTCCTGGCGGACGGAGATCGGCTCGCCGCCGGCGATGCGCAGCTGCTCGGCGATCAGGTCGATGCCCGTCACCATCTCGGTGACGGGATGCTCCACCTGGATGCGGGTGTTCATCTCCATGAAGTAGAAGCCCCCGCCGCGGTCCACCAGGAACTCCACCGTGCCGGCGCCCTCGTAGTTGATGCTGCGGGCCGCCGCCACCGCCGCCTCGCCCATGCGACGGCGCAGCTCGGGATCGAGCCCCGGGCTGGGGGCCTCCTCCAGCAGTTTCTGGTGGCGGCGCTGGATCGAGCAGTCGCGCTCCCCCAGGTGCACCACGTTGCCGTGGCGGTCGGCCAGCACCTGCACCTCCACGTGCCGGGGCCGGTCGATGAATTTCTCCATGTAGAGGCCCGGGTTGCCGAAGGCCGCTTCCGCCTCCCCCTGGGCGGCCCGGAACAGGGTCTCGAGCTGGTCGGCCTCCGGCACCAGGCGCATGCCCCGGCCGCCGCCGCCGGCGGTGGCCTTGATCATCACCGGATAACCCATGGCCGCGGCCAGGGCGGCGGCCTCGGTGGGATCCTCCAGCAACCCCTCGCTGCCGGGGATCGTGGGCACCCCCACCCGCTGCATGGTGATCTTGGCCGTCGATTTGTCGCCCATCGCCAGGATCGAGGCCGGCGAGGGGCCCACGAAGATCAGGCCGTGGTCGAGGCACTTCTCGGCGAAGTCGGCGTTCTCCGCCAGGAAGCCGTAGCCGGGGTGGATGGCGTCGGCGCCGCGGGAGGTGGCGGCGGCCAGGATGTTGGGAACGTTGAGGTAGCTGCGGCTGCTGGGGGCTTCGCCCACGCAGACGGCCTCATCGGCCAGCTGCACGTGCAGGGCGTTCTTGTCCACGGTGCTGTAGACGGCCACCGTGGCGATGCCGAGCTCCCGGCAGCTGCGCAGGATGCGGAGGGCGATTTCGCCGCGGTTGGCGATCAGCAGCTTGCCGATGGGCATCCGTGCAGGTCCGGGCGAAGGGGCTGGCGGGGGTGCGGCCGTGCCGGGGCGGACTGTATCAGTGCTCACCGGCGCCGCCCCTGCACGAGGGTCGCCGGGGCTGGGGAAGCCTGTGCGTATATTGCTCAGTCGGTGAGGGCCCCGGCCCGCTCCGACCACGCGGATGTGGTGGAATTGGTAGACACGCACGTTTGAGGGGCGTGTGGCTTCGGCCTTGCGAGTTCAAGTCTCGCCATCCGCATTTCTCTTTTCCCGCCCCCGTCCCCCGGACCCAGCGGTTCTCTTGTCCCAGCCCTCGCCGGTCTCCGCTCCAGCCGCCGCGAGCGCGATCGTGCTGGTCAGCAACGGCCCGGGCGAGCTGAGCACCTGGGTGCGCCCGTTGGCTGAGCAGCTCCATCGGCTGCAGCCCCTGCGGCCCCGCGATCCGGCCGCCCCCTGCAGCCTGCGGCTGGTGCTGGTCCCCTGCCCCAATGCCACCGGGGCGGAGCATCGGGTGGCCCGGGACTGGGGCCTGTTCGAGCGGGTGCTGCCGGCCTCCCGGTTCTGGTGGCTGCTGCTGCGGCCCCGCCGCCACGGCCCCTGGCCCGAGCGGGGCGTGGTGGTGTTCCTCGGCGGCGACCAGTTCTGGACCGTGCTGCTCTCCGCCCGCCTGGGCTACCGCCACCTCACCTATGCCGAGTGGGTGGCCCGCTGGCCCCGCTGGAACGACCGCATCGCCGTGATGGGCCCCACCGCCGCCGGCCGCCTGGCCCCCCGCTGGCGGCAGCGGGCCACGGTGGTGGGTGACCTGATGGCGGATCTCTCGACCCTGGCCCGCCAGGACGATCCCCTCCCTCCCGGCGACTGGGTGGCCCTGCTGCCCGGCTCGAAGCGGGCCAAGCTGCTGGTGGGGGTGCCCTTCCTGCTGGAGACCGCCGACCGGTTGGCGGCTCTGCGGCCCGGCTGCCGCTTCCTGCTGCCGGTGGCCCCCACCACCTCGGTGCTGGAACTGCTGGCCTACGGCGGGCCCTCCAACCCGCTGAACCGCCTCCGGGGGGCCGGCGAGCCCGAGCTCCGGGGGGACGAGATCGTCACGGCCGCCGGCACCCGCATCCTGGTGCTGGAGCGCCATCCCGCCCATGCCGCCCTGAGTCAGTGCGCCCTGGCGCTGACCACGGTGGGGGCCAACACCGCCGAGCTGGGGGCCCTGGCGGTGCCGATGATCGTGCTGGTGCCCACCCAGCACCTGGCGGTGATGCAGGCCTGGGACGGCTGGATGGGGCTGGTGGCCCGGCTGCCCCTGCTGCGCCGCCTGGTGGGGGTGGCCCTCACCGCCTGGCGGATGCGCCACCGCGGCTTCCTGGCCTGGCCCAACATCTCCGCCGGCCGCGCCGTGGTGCCGGAGCGGGTGGGGCCGATCGAACCGGCCCAGATCGCCGCCGAGGCCGCCGACTGGCTGGAGCACCCTGAGCGCCTGGCGGCCATGGCCGATGACCTGCGCAGCCTGCGGGGTCAGCCGGGCGCCGTGGCGGCGGTGGCGGCCATGGTGCGGGGCCTGCTGCCGCCGCCGGAGCCCTCCGGGGTGCCGGTGCGATCTGGATAGGATTCGGTTCTCCATGGCCCCATCGGGGTTCGTCACGATGCCGCCGAGCGATTCCACTCCCACCACCACCGTCCCTGCCGACGCCGACTGGCGCTCGAAGCTCACACCCGAGCAGTACCGGGTGGCGCGGGAGGGGGGCACCGAGCGGGCCTTCACCGGCGCCTACTGGAACAACAAGGCCACCGGGATGTATCACTGCGTCTGCTGCGGCAGCGAGCTGTTCAGTTCCGCCAGCAAGTTCGATTCCGGCACCGGCTGGCCCAGCTTCTGGCAGGGGGTGAGCGACGGAGCGATCACCACCCACACCGACCGCTCCCACGGCATGGAGCGCACCGAGATCCGCTGCGCGACCTGCGACGCCCACCTCGGCCACGTCTTCAACGACGGGCCCACCCCCACCGGACTGCGCTACTGCGTCAATTCGGCGTCGCTGCAGTTCGCCGAGGGCTGAGCCGGGGCGGCTGGCCTCTCACCAGGGATCGTCGAGGATCTCGGGCTCCACATCCACCGGCTCCTTGGCGCGGGGGGCCTCCCGGCGCGGTGCTTCTTCGGGGGGCGCGTAAGTGTCCCGCTGGGGCTCCCGCCCCACGGGTGGCTCGGGGCGATCCCGCTCCGGCTCGTACCCCCGCCCGGGCCGGTAGCGCTCCTCGGAATAACGCTCTTCGGGATAGCGATCACCGGAGTAGCGCTCTTCGGGATAGCGGTCGTCGCTGTAGCTCCCCGTGGCGGAGCTCTCCTCGGCATAGCGCTGGGGTGGGTTGCGGTCGGGCGTGCGGTCAGGAATGCGGTCGTCGTAGCGCTCCGGCGTCACCCTCTCGCGCCGCTCGCCCTCGCGGCCATAGGCCTCGGCCGGGCGGGCTTCGGGGCGCTGGCGCGGTTCCGGCAGGTCGTCGTCGAGGTAGCGGCGCTGGCGCAGGGGCTCCCGCTCGCGCCGTTCCTCCAGTTCCACATACTCCAGCTCCTCGGCGGGCTGGAAGCTGCGGCTGGCGGCCGGCTGGATCCGGCGCTGCTCCTGGACCGTGGGCTGGCCCGCCGGCAGCTGGTTCTCGGCCGGAACGGCCCCGGTGCGGAACCGGTCCCGCTCCTCCTGCTCCCAGCTGGCGCCGCCGATGCCCAGCTTCTCCAGCAGGCCGGTGCCGAGCTGCTTGAGCTTCTCCTCGGCCCCCTCGTAGACGATGATCCGGTCCGGGCCGCTGCTGACCACCTCCCCCACCGGCATTTCCCAGGTGCTGAGCACCCCTTCCCCCAGCAGGGGAACGCCGAGGGCGCCGATCACCAGGGTGGTGAGTTCGCCCGTCTCGATGTCGAAGCTGAAGCCGAGCACCCGGCCGAGCTGTTCGCCGGACTCGGTGATCACCTGGCAGTTGATGACCTTGCTGTAGCGCTCGGGGTTGAACCCCTCGGCCAGGGAGTCGGCCGAATCCACCAGGATCACGTCTCCCACCTGGCGGATGCGATCCAGCGGCATCCAGCGGGGCAGGCCCGGCAGGAAACGGGTGAGGGGGTTGTCCCGCAGGCCGAGGGCGATCACCTCGCGCCGGTCGATGTCGACCACCACCTCACCGACGACACCCAGGCGCCGACCGGTGTCCCGGGTGATGACCTGGGTGCCCATCAGTTCGGAGCGCAGCCAGAGGCGGTCGCTGGGGGCGGCGGGCTCGGTGGAGGGGGGAATCGGGGAGGTCAAATCCGGAGATCGGGGCTGGACGGCAGGGGGAACGGGAGCGACTTCACGGCCTGGAACAGCCTGGTCGGCCCATTGTGGCCCACGCGGTCGGCTCAGGCCGCCGGCGGCAAACCGACCACCTGGGTATGGGAGCCGCGGGCCTGGGTGACGCCGATGGTGCGGGTGGCCGCGGCGATCATCGGCCGGCGGTGACTGACCACCATGAACTGGGCCTGGTGCGCCTGGGCGGCGATCAGGGCCGCCAGCCGCTCCACGTTCACCCCGTCCAGGAAGCTGTCGACTTCGTCGAGGGCATAGAAGGGCGAGGGACGGAAGCGCTGCAGGGCGAACAGGAAGCTGAGGGCGGTCAGGGATTTCTCACCACCCGACATCGAGGCCAGCCGCCGCACCGCCTTGCCCTTGGGGTGGGCCACCAGGGTCAGGCCACCCTCGAGGGGCTGCTCGGGGTTCTCCAGCTGCAGGTGGCCCTCGCCGTCGGAGAGGCCGGCGAAGATCGTCTGGAAATGGCCGTCGACGGCCCGGAAGGCCTCCATGAAGGCCTCCTGGCGCAGGGTGGCCACGGTCTCGATCCGCAGCAGCAGTTCCTCCCGCTCCTTGCTGAGCACCTCCAGCCGGTCGTCCAGGTCGGCCAGCCGCTGCTCCAGCTGCTCCAGCTCCTCGAGGGCCAGCATGTTGACCGGCTCCAGGGCCTCCATGCGCTGCTGCAGGCTGCGCAGGCTCTGCTGCAGGGCCTCCAGGCCAGCCTCGCGCACCTCCTCGGGCAGTTCCGGGCGGGGGTCGGGCAGCTCCCGTTCCATCTGGGCCAGCCGCAGGCCGTGGCTGCGCTGCTCCTCGGCCAGGGCCAGCCGCTCCTCCTGGCGCCGCTGCAGTTCCCACTGGCGCTGCTGCAGGGCCTGCCGCCGGCCGGCCAGGTGGGCTTCGGCCCCGTCCCGGGCGCGGCGCCGCTCGCCGAAGCGGGTCTGCAGCTCGCTCTGCTGGCGCTCCAGCAGGGTGCGGCGCTCCTGCTCCGCCTGCTGGCGTTCCTTCCAGAGCTGGCGTTCGGCCACCAGGGCCTGGACCGCCTCCACCAGCCGCCGTTCCTCCCCGGCCAGGGCCTCCAGCTGGCTGCCCAGCCGCTCCGCCCCCAGGGCCCGGTCGCGCCGTGCCGCCTCCAGTTCATCCCGCTGGCGACGGGCCTCCACCAGGGCCCGGTCGGCCCGCTCCAGCTCGCCCTGGAGCCCCTGCCAGCGGGCACTGTCGTCGTTGCCGCTGGCAGCGCGCTCGGCCTCCTCCAGCTCCGCCAGGGCCTGGCGCAGGGGGGGCAGGGTCTGGTCGAGCACCTCCATCCGGCCGCGGTCGGCCCGGTGGGCCTCCTGCAGCTGCCGCCGCCGGCCGGCCACCTGGTCGCGGCGCTGCTGCCGCGGGGCCAGGGTACGCTCGGCGGCGCTGCGTTCGGCCTGGAGGGCGGCCTGGCGCTGCTGCAGCTCCAGCAGGCCCGGCCGGGCCTCCTCCAGGCTCCGGCCCAGCTCGGCTTCACGGCGGCGGCTGGCCAGCAGGCTCTCCCCCAGCTCCAGCAGCCGCTGGCGCAGCGGCTCGGCCTCGTCGCCGTCGCCGCTGCGGCCGAAGCCCAGCTGGCCCGAGCGCTGCTGCAAGCTGCCGCCGGTCATGGCGCCGCTCTTCTCCAGCAGCTCTCCTTCCAGCGTCACGGCCCGGCAGCGGCCCAGTTCCCGGCGGGCGTCGGCGAGGGTGGCGAACACCAGCGTGTCGCCGAAGACGTAGCGGAACACGTCGGTGTAGACGGGCTCGTGGCGGATCAGATCCACCGCCCGCCCCACCAGCCCGCCGGCCCCGCCACCGCCGCCGGCGGTTCCCCGCTGCAGGGCCGCCCCCCCCGAGCCGCCGCCACTGCCCCCCCGGATGCGGTTGAGGGGCAGGAAGGTGAGGCGACCGGCGCGGCGGCTCTTGAGCAGCTCGATCGCCCGGGCGGCGATGCGGTCGTCCTCGACCACCACCTGGGCCAGGCGCCCCCCCGCCGCCACCTCCAGGGCCACCCGCAGCCGCTCCTCCACCTCGCCCAGCTGGGCGACCGAGCCGTGGATCCCCTCCAGCCCCGCCTCCAGCAGCAGGCGGAGGGCGCCGGTGCCGCGGCTCTCCTGCAGGGTCTCGCGGCGGCTGTCGAGGCGGGCGATCTCCCGCTCCAGGCTGGTCTGCTCCTGCTCCAGCCGCGCCCGGGTGCGCTGCTGCAGGGCCAGGGCCTCGGCCAGCTCCCGGGCCTGCCCCTGGCGTTCCTCCAGGGCGGCCCGCAGGGCCTGCTCCTGGCCGCTCAGGGCCGCCAGGGCGGCGGCGGCCTCCGCGTGGGCCGCGTCCTCCTGGAGCTCCTCGCCGCCGAGTTCCTCGAGCCGTTCGCCCGCCTGCCGCAGCCGCTCCTCCAGCTGCTGGCGTTCGGCCAGCAGGGGGGCGAGCCGTTCCTGCAGCTCCTGGCGCCGGCGGCTGCGTTCCTGCTGCTCCTCCAGCCAGCTGCCGGAACGTCCGGCCACCTCCCCGAGGCGGCGCCGGGAGAGCTCCACTGCGGCTTCGGCGTCCCGGCAGAGGGCCTCGGCGCGGTCGATGGCGCCGTCGTCGTCCCCCGCGCCAAGCTCCTGCTGCTGCCGGCGCAGTTCCCCCTGGTTCTGCTGCAGCTGCTGGCGGCGGCGCTGCAGCTCCTCGGCCTGCTGGCCGTGCTGCTCCGCCTGGCGGGCCAGCTCACGGCCGCTGCTCTCGAGGCCGGCCAGTTCGGCCTGCACCGCCAGCAGCTGGTCCTCGCCCAGGGTCTTCACCTCCGCCTGCAGCTGCTCGAGGGCGGCGGCGGCGGCGACCACCTCGGCCTCGCCGGCGGCGATCGCCTGCCGCTCCTCCTCCTGCTGGTGGTCGAGGCGCTCCAGGCGGCCCGCGAGGGCCAGGCCATGGGCGCGGGCCTCCTCCCAGGCCAGCACCTGCTCCTGCAGGCGCCCCTGGTGCAGGCGCTCCCGCAGCTCCTGGTAGGTGCGGGCCTTGGCGCAGTCGCGTTCGAGCTTCTGGCGGGCGGCCAGCAGTTCCTGCTCGACGATGCGGCAGCGCTCCTGCCGTTCGACCACTTCATCGAGCTTGGCCCGGCTCTGCTCGATGCGGGAGTCGAACAGGGCGACGCCGGCCAGCTCGTCGATGATGCCGCGCCGGTCGCGGGCGCTCATCGAGACGATGCGGGTGACGTCGCCCTGCATGACGACGTTGCTGCCCTCCGGGTCGACCCGCAGGCGCCGCAGCTGGGTCTGCAGCTGCTGCAGGTTGCAGGGCACCCCATCGGCGCTGAAGCTGCTGCTGTAGGTGCCGCCGGGGGCCACCCGCAGCCGCCGGGTGACGCTCCATTGCCGCTGGCCCCGCCGCAGCCAGGGGCCCTGCTCGGGGACGTCCAGTCCGTCCTCGGCGCTGTCCGGTTGCCAGTCGCCCAGGTCGAAGCGCACGGTGACGCTGGTTTCGGCGGCCTTCCCCTCCCGCAGCACGGCGCTGTTGATCAGGTCGGGGAGCCGCTCGGCCCGCATGCCGCGGCTGGTGGCCAGGCCGAGGCAGAAGAGCACCGCATCGAGGATGTTGCTCTTGCCGGACCCGTTCGGCCCCGTCACCACCGTGAACCCCTCCTCCAGCGGGATGGTCATGGACCCGCCGAAGGACTTGAAGTGCGTGAGCTCGACTTGATTGATGTGAACCAATTGGCTCATGCATCAAGCTGCTGCACCCTAGCCGAGGTACTGACGAACTCAAGTCGCCCTCTCTACGGTGAAGCCACAACGGCATCACCACCTGATTCCCCATGGAAACGGACACCTCCCATCCCCCCGCGGAGCCGGCCCGGATGGCGGCTCCTGAGCCCGCTGGGTCCGGTGATGCCCAGCAGGTGCAGAACCAGTTCCGGGAACGCTTCGAGAGCCTGCTGCCCAGCATTCAGAAGGAGTGGCCCGAGGTGGCCCGCCACACCCTGGAGGCCACCCGGGGCAGCTTCGACCATGTGGTGGAGGTGATCAGCCGCCAGAGCGGGGTCACCAGTGCCGGCGTCAAGCAGCAACTGCTGGATCTGGTCAACGTCACCGGAGAGCAGGCGGGCCACGTGGTGGATGCGCTGCGGCCCCTGGAGGAGCAGCTGGAGCACCTGCTTGATGACCTCAACACCACCCTGCGGCCCCGGATCGAGAAGCCGGTGCGGGAGCGGCCCCTGATGGCCCTCGGCATCGCCGCCGGCGTGGGGGTGCTGGTGGGACTGCTGCTCTCCTCGGGTCGGCGTTCGGCATGACCGGTCCGAACTTCAGCCGGGTCACGGCCCTGATCACCTCGGTGATGGACCTGCACGTCCGCATCGCCCTGCAGGAGGCCGATAAGGAAAAGCGGCGCCTGGTGGGCGGCGGGGTGATGCTGGGCCTGGGCCTCACCCTGATGACCCTGGCGCTGGTGGCGGCGGAGCTGGTGCTGCTGCTCTGGATCCGCGAGGCCTTCCGACTCAGCTGGCTGCAGGCCGCGGCGGCCGTGGCCACCATCGATCTGGTGCTGGCCGGAATCAGCCTGCGCATCGGCGGCCAGATGCTCAAGGGCCCCTACCTGCCGGAGACCACCGCCGGGCTGATGCGCACCACCCGGGCGATCACCGGCAAGTTCTGAGGCCCGTCTTGGCGCTGGCGCGCTTCAGCGGTAGGCGGAGTGCGGGATCGAACGCCGCCCCAGGAGGGCGTCCACCATCCCGACCGTCTCGAAACAGCGCCCGACCAGCTGGAACAGCGGCAGCAGCAGCCGGTCGAACCCCGTCAGATAGCTGTCGCCGAGCCGGCGCAGGTCGCTCCATTCTCTCTTCGTGCGCTGCAGCAGCACCCGCAGGATCGACCCGATGGTCGGGCCGTGCGGGGCTTGCATCATGTCGGAATAGCCGACGTTCCGATGAACATCGAACAGGAACGGCAGCCCGCCGATGGCGTGCAGCATGCGTGCCTCGGGATGGAAGAAGAAGCGGTGGCCGGCCTGAAGCAGGCGGCGATTTCGCAGGCGTGAGGAGAGAAAGGGGGTGATCGCCTCCGGATAGGGAAAGGCCTCGAGGACCGGACGGCGGTACAGGGCACCGTTGTTGGAGATGAAGATGGAGGTGGACGGTCTGCCGTAGTCGTCGAAGGCGCGGTGCAACAGATTGAGGCAGCGGCGGTAGAGGCTCTGATCGCCGTACCAGGTCCGCCCGCTCACCACATCCACGTCAGGTTGTTCGCGAAGCACCTGCACCAGGGTTCTCAACCAGGCCGGATTCGGCAGGCAGTCGGCCTCGATCACGGCGACCAGATCGCCGCGGCACTGGTGGACGCCGTAGTCCTTCAGATGGGCCGACTGGGTCTGGTCGGTGAAGACCACCCGCGTGTCCGGGGCGATCGTGTCGAGGATGGCGGGCACCTCGTTGGCGAACTTGCTGTTCTCCACCACGATCAACTCGAACGGCTCGTCGAAGTCCTGGGCGGCGAAAGCCTTCAGCACTTCGATTTCGTCGTGCCAGGTCTTCTGATCAGTCAGTTCGAAATCCGAGACGATGACCACGGAGATCGCAGGCTCCATGGGACCCACTCCCTTCAAAGGTAGGGCCAATCATCTAGCAAACATCCTTCCAGCAGGCGTCCCACCGTTCTCCAGGCGGGACGCGACCCTCCCAAGGCACCGCTTCTGGGCTCAGAAGCCCATCTCCAGCCGCAGGCTGCGCAGGGTGCCCCGGTCGGCCCGGGCGGTGTCGGCCACCTCCAGGGTCCAGGTGCCGCTGGGGTCCTTGCCCTTCAGGGCCGCCAGGGCGGGGGCGTTGACGGCGTCGTAGGTGACCTTGAGGTTGTCGGTGCCGCCGCCGGAGCGGTCGTGCAGCACCACCGGGGTGGCCCCCAGGGCCGCCGGCGGCAGCAGCCGCACCACCAGATCGCCGATGTAGGTGTGGTCGAGATCCACCGCCACCCGGATCGACTGCAGCGGGCCCGGGGCGGCCACCGGCAGGGTGAGGGTGGCGGTCTGGAAGTCGTTGATGGGCACGTCCTGCACCGCCTGGAACACCAGGGCCGCCGCCGGCTGGGGCGGGCGGGCCAGCTCCACCGCCCGGCGGGCACTCACCCGCCCGTAGCCGTAGAAGGGGCTGCGGCCGCTGGCGTCGTAGTTGCCGCCCGTGGGGTCGATGCGGACGCAGGCCTGGCGCAGGATGTCCCGCACCTGGTCCCAGCGCAGGGCCGGATTGCGGGCCAGCACCAGGGCCGCCACCCCGGCCACGCCGGGGCAGGCGCTGGAGGTGCCGCCGAAGGAATTGGTGTAGTGGCCCGCCTGGTCGCCCTTCTGGGGGCTGCCCTGGTTGTAGCCCGCCACCCCGGAGCGGTCGGTGGTCCAGATGCCGGGCGTCAGGGCGGGGCGGCCGTCGCTGCTGGGGAAGCTGCACCACACGGCCCGGCCGAAGTCGCTGTAGGCGCTCCGTCTGGACTGGTCGTTGCAGGCCGCCACGGCGATCACCCTGCCGTAGCTGGCATAGCCGTCGTTGTCGACGCTCTCGTTGCCGTTGCCGGCCGCGAACAGGACCACGCAGCCCTTGCCGCCGCGGCCCTGGGTGGTGGCGAAGTCGATCGCCAGGCGGGTGGAATCCGGCAGGGGCACCACCTGGCGGTGGGCCGGGTCGTTGGGGTCCCACCAGGCCCCGTCCGGCGGGCCCCAGCTGCAGGAGATCACATCGGCGCCGTTGCGGGCCGCCCAGACGAAGGCGTCGGCCTCCGCCTGGGAGCCCAGGCCGGAGGCCAGCCGGATCGGGATCAGCCGGGCGCCGGGGGCGACGCCTGTGGCGCCGAACTGGCCGTTGGCACAGGCCACCCCGGCACAGGCCGTGCCGTGGTCGTCGCCGCGGCCGGGGCGGGGGTCGCCGCTCTGGCGGGTCACATCCCGCGGGGCGACGATCTTGCCGGAGGAGCGGAACTCCTCGTGGTCGAGGTCGAAGCCGTCGTCCACCACGGCGATGATCGCCCCGGTGCCGTCGCTGAGGGCCCAGGCCGCCTCCACCTCGGCGTGGGCATCAACGAGCCGGCCGTTGACGGCGGTGGCTTTGAGATGCCATTCGGGCGGGAAGGCCTGGCGGCGCTGGCGGCTGGGGCTCACCAGCTCCGGGTGGCACAGGGCGACGCTCTCCTCCGCCAGCAGGGTCTCGGCGATGTCGAACACCGCCAGCCCGCTGTTGCCTGGAGCCGCCACGAAGTAGGCGTTGCGGGCATAGCTGAGGCCACGCTTGATGGCGAGGCCCAGGCGTTGCAGCACGCTCTCGCAGACCTCGGGCTCCGCGTCGTCGTCGAACTTGACGAACAGATTCTCCGTGTAGACCACGGGCCGGCCGTTGGCATCGACCAGAACGCGGCCGGCGAAGTCGATGCCAGGCTCCGCCTTGAGCAGGCTGCGTGCGGCATCGCGAAGGGTCCCATCGGCCTGGGGTGTCCGGGTGCTCAACAATTCGACCCCCGCTTCGCGGAAGCGCGTGAGGCTCTCGAACTGGGCCAGGATCCGGTGCGCCTCGGCGCTGACCGTGGCCACTTCGAAGGGCCGCTCCGGCATCACCGCCTGGCGGTCGAGGGTGCGCACCACGAGGTGATTGTTGCTGACATCGAGGCCGTAGGGGGCCGCATCTTTGCCGCCATAGCGAACCTGAACCATCGCGCTGCCATCGCTGCGGCGATCACTCTCCGCGCATCAGCTGGCGGATTCAAGCCGGCGGAACAGGACGTGATCTGCCGTCACAGGCCTGGGGAATCTTCACCCTTCTTCAGAGCTGGGACCCGCTGGCTCCGATGGGCGCCTGGCTAGCGTCCATTGGCTGCGGTGTGGGGTCAGGCCATCACCACCTTGGGCCCCGCGACGTCCTTCGACGATTTCCCCCGGCAGATCCTCGTCGGCGCGGAGCGGCCGGTGGTCTTCGAGCAGAAATCCGGCTGGTATGCCCTGCACGGGGAGCCCCTGCCCACCAGCGAAGGGCTGCTGACGTTTGAGCCGGAAGCCATCGCCTTGCTGCCCGGAACTCCTTCCGCCCCCCTGGCGGCGGGCCAGTCGCTCAGCCCGGTCTATGCCCAGCCCGGCACGGGCGCCCTGGCCGTTCCCACCGGCCAGCTCTTCATCCGCTTCCGGCCCGGGGAGTCGGCGCAGGCCCACCGCGCCGCCCTGGAGCAGGCGGGCTGCCGCATCGTCGCCGTGCCCGACCATGCCCCCGAGGCCGCCTGGCTGCGGGCCCGCCATGGCGATCTGGCCGAGGCCCTGGGGTGCGTGGCGCGGCTGCGGCAGCTGGAGGGCGTCGCGAGCGTCGAGCCCCAGCTGCTGATGGCGCGGGGCCAGCGGTAGCCCCACGCCCACGCCAGGCCCGCCCGGGCGTCAGAGGCTCACCCCCATCGCCGCCAGGGCCGCCTCCTCCACCCACACCGACACCGAGCCCCCCGGGCAATGCCATTCCGCCCAGCCGTCGCCGTTGGTGGTGATCGGCGTCTGGATGTGCCCGGTCAGGTCGCGGAAGGTGGTGTGGCGCTTGCCCACCTCCATCCACTTGTGGCCGGCCGCCCCGTCGCTCATCAGCACCGCCAGGGCCCCGGGGTGGCCGGGGGTGCCCAGGCGCGTCCAGCCGATGGTGTTGACGTGGTCGAGGTAGTCGTACTGGGGGCCATAGGCGCAGTGGCCGCGGGCCAGCAGGAAACGGTCGATCAGGAAGCGGTGGCTGGGCAGCACGATCCGGTACTCCTGGCCGCCTTTCCTGTCGGTGTACTCGGCGCCGTAGTAGTCGGCATGGAAGATGCAGGGATAGCCCTGGTCACGCAGGAGGATCACGGCGTAGGCGAGGGGTTTGAACCAGGCCTCCACCACCGATTCCAGGGCCTGCAGCGGCTGGGTGTCGTGGTTGTCCACCAGGGTCACCGCCAGCAGCGGCAGCTGCTGCATCAGGGTGCCGTCGAGCAGCCGGCGCATGTCGTAGTTGCCTCCGCTGCGGCTGGCCTGGTGGAAGTTCATGTGCAGCGGCGCATCGAACAGGCTCATGTGGCCGCCGGTGTTGGCCGCGTACCAGTGCAGGCTTTCGATGTTGTACGTCCAGTACTCACCCACCACGAACAGATCACGCTGGGCGTGGGTCTCCAGATCGCTGATCCAGTCGAGGAAGAAATCACTGGCGATGTGCTTGATCGCGTCGAGCCGGAAGCCGTCCGCCCCCACGTGGTCGAGGCTCCAGCGGCCCCAGTGCTTGAGCTCACCGCGCACCTCCGGATGGTTCACGTTGAGGTCGCTGCCCATCAGGTAGTCGTAGTTGCCCTTCTCCAGATCGACGTTGCCCTCGAAGCCGGCCCCCTGGGTGCGCCACACGGCCCGGAAACCCGGATCGAGCGTGTTGTGATCCACCGCGTCGAAGTGGTACCAGTGCCACTGCATCGACGAATAGCGATCGCCGCGACCGTCGAAGCGGAAGCGGGTCCAGGCGCTGATCGTGCGTTCCTCCCCCAGGGGCCGGTTGCGGTCGGCGGGGTCGCAGGGCGTGGCCCGGTACTGCTCCTGCTCGTCGGCGTTCATCTTGTGGTTGAACACCACATCGGCATACACCTGCATCCCGGCGGCGTGGCAGGCCTCGATCGCCTCCAGATACTCCTGCTTGGTGCCGTACTTGGTGCGCACCGTGCCCTTCTGGTCGAATTCGCCCAGGTCGAACAGGTCGTAGGTGCCGTAGCCCACATCCCACACGCTTCCCCCCTTGCCCGCCGGCGGCAGCCACAGAGCGGTGATGCCCGCCCGGGCCAGGGCCGGCGCCTCCTGCCGCAGCCGCCGCCAGTGGCCGCCGTCGCCGTCGCTGTACCAGTGGAACCACTGCATCAGCGTGCCGTTGAACTCCGTCGGCGCCGCCAGCTTGCGGGCGCAGATCTCCGGTTCGTGGCAGGCCAGCCACTCCCGCATGAGGGCCATCGTGGCCTGGCCGGTGTCGAGGGCCGGATCCCTCTCCACGGCCAGCACGTCCTGCTTGAGCGCTTCAAAAAGTGAGGCCATGGGGGCTGGCGGCGGCGGAGGCAGGACCCACCGCTAGCAGTGCTGGAGGGGAGCTGCTGTGGCGCCCCTCAGCGGATGTCGTAGCGGAGCCAGCGGCAGTCGATGCCGCCGTTGCTCACGGGCACCCGCCGGCTGGCCTTCATGCGCAGGGCCCCCGTGAGCGCGGGGTTGCCGCTCAGCAGCCACAGGGTCCAGCCGCTGCAGCGCTCCTTCACCATCCGCCCCAGGTCGCCATAGACCGCCTCCAGGTCGTCGTCACCGCCGAGCCGCTCGCCATAGGGCGGGTTGCACACCAGCACCCCGGGCGTTCCGGGGGGATGGAAATCGCGAAAGTCCCCCTCCTGCAGGTCGACCCAGTCGGCCACCCCGGCCGCCGCCGCGTTGCTGCGGGCCATGGCCAGCACCGCCGGATCCCGCTCCATGCCCACGACGGCCGCCAGGGGCGCCCCTTCGGGGAGGCTGGTGCGGGCCAGGTCCTGGGCGGCCTGCCGCTCCCGCTGCCAGAGGGCGGCATCGAAATCGGGCCAGCGCTCCAGGCTGAAGCTGCGCTCCAGGCCGGGGGCACGGCCGAGGGCCCCGCAGGCGGCCTCGATCAGCAGGGTGCCGGAGCCGCAGAAGGGATCGGCCAGGGGCACGCTCCCGTCCCAGCCGGTGTGGGCGATCAGGCCGGCGGCCAGGTTCTCCTTGAGGGGGGCCAGGCCCATGGCGGCCCGGTAGCCGCGCCGGTGCAGGCTGGCGCCGCCGCCATCGAGACTCAGCACCGCCTCGGGGCCGCTGCCGCCGGGCCGGCCGGGGCTGAGGTGCAGGTGCAGCACCAGGTCGGGATCGTCCAGGTCCACCGAGGAGCGCGATCCCCACACCTGGCGCTGGCGGTCGACCAGGGCGTTCTTGACCTGCAGGGCGCTGTAGTGGCTGTGGGTGAGACCCGGCACGCTGCCGCTGGCCTCCACCCGGAAGCTAAGCTGGGGCGGCAGCCAGCGCTCCCAGTCGGCGGCGTGCTGCACGCCGTCGTAGAGCTCCTCGCGGCCGCGGCAGGGGAAGCGCGCCAGCTGGCGCAGGAAGCGGAATGGCAGCCGGGCCTGCAGGTGCAGGCGGTAGAAGGTGGCCGCATCGGCCCGCAGGCCCACGGCGCGCCGCAGGGGGCGCACCTCATGGGCGCCCAGGGCCGTCAGTTCCGCCGCCGCCGGCTCCTCCAGCCCCGGGGGCACCACGGCAATGACGTCGAAGCGGGAGGGGCTGGCCATCGCCCCATGCTGCTGGCTGGCGGTCCCCCTGTACGGGGATGCCCACCGCCTGTGGCCGCGGCTGCGCCGGCAGGGAGGTGGCAGGATGGGAAGGCTCGTCTTCGGACGAACTAGGTGGTCCACACCAGTGTCTCGGACAGCGGTTCGATTCCGCTCAGCTCCATTCCCCCGACCCACCGCCCCGCCGGCGGTGGGTCCTCCCGGGGCTGCAATGGTTTCGACGGGGCATGAGGAGGGTGACTGAAGCCTGCTCGGTCAGAGCGAACCCGTAACAGCGAACAACATCGTTCGTTTCTCCCGTCAAGCCGCCCCTGTGGCTGCCTGACACTCTTAACGGAGACGGGGTGAGGTCAGCCTTGTCACCCAAATGACCCATGGGGCCTGGAAGGGCCCTTCCGATCATCCGAAGGATCCTCCCGGCGGCTCGGTCCTGGCGCGCTCCACGATCAGGCGGGGGAACGGCAGGCTGATGCCCAGCTCCCGGAACCGCTCGATGGCCGCCGCCATCACGGCGCTGCAGATCATCCGGTTGGCGAAGGGGCTGTGGATCCAGAACTTCAGCACGTAATCGCCGCCGCGGTCCCCCACCCCCTGCACGTAGGCCTTCGGGGGCGGATGGCTCTCCACGCCAGGCACCCCGGCGGCGATCTCCTCCAGCAGGGCCAGGATCGTGGTGGCGGGCTGGCCGGCATCGACGCAGATGGCGATCTGGGTGAGGAAGCGGGTGCGGCCGACGCTGAACTCCACCGTGCTGGAGTTGAAGAAGGTCTGGTTGGGAATCACCAGCTCGGCGTTGTCCCGGTCGCGCCAGAGCCGCGTGGCCCGCAGGCCGAGACGGCGCACCTCGCAGAAGTCGCCATCGAGGGCGATGATGTCGCCCGGCCGCAGGGAGCCTTCGAACAGCAGCCACAGGCCGCTGACGAAGTTGCCGAACACCTCCTTGACGCCGAAGCCGAGGCCCACCGACAGCCCCCCGGCGATGGCCAGCAGGGCGGTGCTGTTGAAGCCGATCGTTTCCAGCAGGGCCACGGTTCCGAGGCTGATCACCGCATAGCGCACCATCAGGCCGATGGCGCGCGCACTGACCCGCTCCAGGGCAAAGCACCGCTTCAGCAGCCAGGCCACCCCCAGCGACGGCGGCCCTGAGGCGACCAGCAGCAGGTAGAGCACCACCACCAGCCGCGTCACGTCGCCCACATTCACGTTCGCGCCCATCCAGCGGCCCAGGGGGATCAGGGCCAGTTCGGCGCGGGTGTCCAGCTCTTCGATCAGCGCCCACAGCAGTCCGCCGAACAGGAACGGACGGATCAGCAGATGGCGCAGCGGCTGGATCTGATCCTCGGGAAGCCAGCGCTCGGCCCGACGCAGCACCAGCTCCGACACCTGCAGGCCGGCCACGACGGCGATCAGCAGGATGGCCAGGGCCGTCGGCTGGCGCGCGATGGCCAGCAGCCCCCAGCCGAGGGCCGCCAGCGCGGCGGTGGCGCCGAGTTCGAAGGCCCCTGGCCGGCCGGTCGGCCCGAAACGGTGACCCGCCAGGCGACCCCCGGCCGCGGCCAGGGCCACCAGGGCGAGCTGGAGCAGGACCTGGGGCCGGCCCAGCATCGGCAGCCAGCCGACCATCTGGCCGAGCAGGTCGTTCATGGCCGGGGATCCAGGGCCTGGACCACGGCCCCGGTGGCTTCCGTCGCCGTGATCTCGCCGAAGGCCACCGCCGTCACGAGGCGACTGAGGGCACGGTCGCGCGGATCGCCGGCGGGCAGCAGCCGGGAGATGGCGTCACTGGCGTCCGCCTGCCGCACCGACCGCTGCATCGCCTTGAGCACCGGGGTGTGCAGCGCCGAGGGTGGGACGAAGCGATTGGTGGGCAGCATGTCCTGGTTGTCGCTGGTCAGGGTGCTCTGAATCCAGGGGTTCAGCGCAAACACGGCCAGGGCCTCCGCCACGTTCCGCTGCCGGGCCGTGGAGTCCCTGCCGAAGGCCAGCACCCGCAGCCGCGTGATCGGTGTGGGCGGCCCGTAGGGTCCGGCGGGCAGGTCGCTCACACCGAGCGCGTTCCCCAGGCTGCCGCGCAGCCGGCTGAGGCTGCCGCTGTTGCAGGGGATCCAGTCCAGGCGCCGCTCCAGCAGACCCTGCACCAGCGCCTCCTGGTCGGGCTCGATGAAGACCTTCTGGTTGAAGTTGGCGGCCGAGAGCCAGGCCAGCCACCGCTGCAGCCCCTCCCGTTCACCGGCCGCCAGGGGGCGCCCGGCGGCGGCCGCGATGATCGCCCGATCCGCCCCCAGGGGACCCGTGCTCCAGAAGAGGCTGCGCGATTCCACCGCCAGCCCCACCCGCACCCCCCCGCGGGCCTCTCTGAGCAGGGCGTCGGTGCTGGCGGGGCTGGAGGCCAGCCGGGTGCGGTTGAAGCAGGCGAGCTGCGGTCGCCTCAGAATCGGCAGCCCCGCCAGACCCCGGGGCGGGATCGCCAGCCGCTGCAGGGAATCGGTGTCCACCTGGCGGCGTACGGCCTGGGGCAGCTCCAGGCCCCGCGCCAGATCGGCCTCCACCAGGGCGTGGGCGGTGGAGCCCGCCACCAGCATCAGATCGGGGCCGAGACCGGCGGCCTGCCGGCGACGCACCTCCTCGAGGAAGGCGCTCTCCCGCAGGAGGTTGGTCTCGATCGCCACGCGGGGGTGCAGCTGGCGGAAAGCCGCCACGATCGCCTGGGCCTGCAGGACCTCCTCCTGAAGGATCGCCTTGGTCAACGGCTGGTCGCCTTCGACGCTGATGGCGAGATAGGCCGTTCCCCTCAGCTCCTCCGGAGCGGGGCCGCAGCCCGAAAGCAGGCTGAGCGGCAGCACCAGCCACAGGAGCCGGCGGGCGCCGTTCATGGCCGGCCGGGCTGCGTTCATGGCCTGCAGGGGCCGTGGCCCGGGGGACGCCGGCGCCGATCAGCTGTGCCGGTCATGGACCCGGGGCCCAAAGGATGACTCTAGGAGCCGCCCTCCAACCCACCCGTGCAGGTACGGGTGTGGGGCGTCGACCTTGCTAGGACGAGGGTCTCCTGTGCATGGCCGGCGATGAAACGCTTCCAGCTCCCCATCCTTCCGGCCCTTGCAGCGGTGGCCATCGGCCTGGCCCTCCCCGGCATCAGCCTGGCCCGGCCCAACCCCGGCGGGCTCGGCGGGCCGGCCTCCGGCGCGGGGGTGGCCCCCGGCGCCGGCTTCGGAGCGGCCGGTGCCGGCCTGGACCGGGAACCGGGTGTGGGGGCCGGGGGTGTGGGCGGGCCGGCCTCCGGCGCCGGGGTGTTGCCCGGGGCCGGATTCGGTGAGGCCGGGGCGGGCCTGGAGCGGGGGCCGGAGGGCAATCCCGGTGGTCTCGGCGGGCCCGCTTCCGGGGCCGGGGTTCGCCCCGGGCTCGGCTACGGGGCGCCCGGCGCCGGCATGTACCGGCGCTGACGGGGCGGGCGGGTCAGGCCGGGAGGCCTCAGTCGTCCAGCTCGATCTCCTTCGCGAAACGGGTGCCGCCACGCTGGGAGTGCTCCACTTTCACCTTCATCCCCGGTTTGAGATCGGCGAAGCTCTTCAGGCCATCGTCGTAGTCCGTGGACGCATTGGTGAGCAGCGTCTGGCCCCCGACGACAAAGGAGCGTCGGCCGGCATCGACCGACTGGATCTTGCCTTTGAGGGAATCGGAGGAATCGGCCAGTACAGGCGTGGCGACCGTGCCGAGCAGGAGGCTGGCCGCAAGGGCGTGAGGGAACAGGTTCATGGCGGCTTGGCGTCAAGCGACGGGAACCACCGGATCGTATGGATCTCTCGGCTGCGGCCGCTGCGGGTTTCGATGACCGGATGTGACTCGCGCCCGCTGCCGTCATGTCTTGACATGCCTGAGCCGCCGGAGGGCGGCGTTGAGGCATCAGGACTCGTCCGCCTTGATCAGGAGTCTGAGAAATGTCTTGGAGATGTCGAAACCCTCTTCAAACCTGAGGCCCGAGTAGTGGGCACCCCTGAGCTGGTTCATCCAGATCAGCTCGCCCCTGGCCTCAATGACTTCACCATCGCTGGGATCGTGGAAGCGAATCTGGGCAGGGGTTCCCATGGGAACCTGCTGAAAGCTGCGGATGCAGGCGCCGGAACGGCTCACATCCCAGAGATGGCCGGAATAACAATGATCCTGAAAAAACACCTCGACTTTAATGAGGATCTGAAAAAAGGGCGCTGAAAATTTGGGTTCTCGAACGGGAAGTCGTGACTCCTTCATGTCCCTGGGGAGAGGAGATTGGCTCCAGACGGGTTTCAGTGTTCTGCAGAAGTGGTTTACAGACTCTACCAAAATCATTCCTCCCGTCTACCTGTGATCTCCCCCTTCACAGTGACAGTGGACAGGTGGTTTTCCGGGTGCTCTGCAGCACCCTCACCACCCTCAGGGGTTACCCGTTCCCGGTGCCTGGCGGAAGCCGCTCCAGCGCTTCAGTTCCTCCAGCGTCTGCACCCCCTCCACCCGGTTGCTCCCCAGGACCCAGGTGGGGTAGGCCTTGATGCCGGCCGCCTGGCAGCGTTCCCGGCCTTCGCTGGTCTTGTCGCACTCCACGTAGGGCAGCCGGTCCCCCGCCTGCTGGCCGAAGAGGCTCTTCTGGCGGAAGCAGGCCGGGCACCACCAGGCGCCGTAGAACACGGCCCCGATCCGCCGCAGGTGCTCGGTCAGCTCCAGCTGATCGCCGCTGGAGGGGGCCAGGGCCTCGCCGAGGGTGGGGGTGGTGGAGGCGCCGGCCTGGCCGCCGTGGGCCGGGGTGCTGAAACTCAGCAGCCCTCCTGCCAGGGCGGACAGTCCACCCAGCAGCAACAGGGTCGGGGCCGAAGACCGCCGGGGCGATCGGGGGGGACAAGGGGTGCGCATCGAGCGGCCGAAGGGGCCGGAAATCTAGGCCGCCCCTCCGCTGCCGCCCCCCTGTGCCGTACGGGCTTCCGCCCTGCCCGGGCCTGTGAATTCAGCGACGGGACTGGGACAATTCCCAGGTTCGACGGTGACCGGGCGCCCTGGCGAAATGAGCGAGACGAGATGAGCGTGAACGGTTACCGCGACTACTTCAAGGTTCTGGGGGTGGAACGGGGCACGGATGCCGACGGCATCAAACGGGCCTTCCGCAAGCTGGCCCGCCTGTACCACCCGGATGTGAATCCCGGCGACGCCTCCGCCGAGGCCCGCTTCAAGGAGATCAGCGAAGCCTATGAAGTGCTCTCCGATCCCGAGAAGCGCCGTCGCTATGAGCAGTTCGGCCAGTACTGGAACCAGATGGGCGGCGGTGGCGGCGGCGCCCCCGGCGTCGATGTCGACTTCGGCCGTTACGGCAACTTCGACGACTTCATCAATGATCTGCTGGGACGCTTCGGAGGCGGTGCCGCGGCCGGAGCGCCCGGCGGTTTCGGTTTCGGCAGCGGCTTCCCCGGTGGCTTCGGCTCCGGTTTCGGTGCTGCCGGCGCCGAACGCGCCACCCAGGTGCAGCTCGACGCCGAGGCCACCATCAGCCTGCCGGTGGCCGATGCCTTCCGCGGCTGCGAGCGCACCCTCGCCGTCAACGAGGAACGGGTGCAGGTGCGCATTCCCGCCGGCGTCAAGGATGGCAGCCGCCTGCGGCTGAAGGGCAAGGGCAACCTGCAGCCCGGCACAGGGCGCCGCGGGGACCTCTACCTCACCCTCAAGCTCCAGCCCCACCCCGTCTGGCGTCTCGACGGCGACCAGCTGCGGGCCGAGCTTCCCCTCAGCCTCGACGAACTGGCCCTGGGGGGCGAGGTGCGCGTGGCCACCCCCGATGGTGAAGCCACCATCCAGGTCCCCCCGGGCATGACCCTCGGCCGCAGCCTGCGGCTCAAGGGCAAGGGCTGGCCGGTGAGGGACGGCCGGGGGGATCTGCTATTCACCCCGACCCTGAAGCTGCCCGACAGCCTCAGCCCCCGGGAGCGGGACCTGCTCGAGCAGCTGCGCCAGGCCCGCAGCGTCGACCCCCGCAAGGACTGGATCAGCGCCGCGGCCCTCTAGGAGCCAGCCGCTCCCGCTGGTGATCCCCCAGAGTGAACCCAGCGGCGGCTTACGGGGCCATGGGTCAACGGCGTCGGTGGTGGCTGGGGCTGGTCGTGCTCCTGATCGGTGTTCTGGTGGCCGTCCGGACGCTGGCACCCGACCGCGGACCGATGCCGCGGGAGCTCGTTCAGGAGGAGACGATCCGGGTGGACCCCCGCACCGAGCTGGCCCGGGGCAGCGGGTATGCCGTGACGCTCGGTTCCTACATCGAAAATCTCCACAGCCTGTCGTTGCGGCAGCGCATGTTCAACGCCGAGGGCTTCTACTGGCTGGAGTGGCCGAAGGAGGTTCAGGAGCTGCTGGAGAAGCAGGGCATCACGGCGCTGCAGTTGGTGGAGCTCACGAACCAGGTCAATTCCTCTTCGGCCCAGATTCAGGCGGATACCCCGACGCCGGTGGCGCGACCGGGCGATCGCTTCTATCAGCTTTTTCGCTATTCCGCCAGCTTCTATATTCCGGTTGTCGATCTGAAGAGATCGCCGTTTGAGCGATTGATTCTGCCGATCCTCTTTGAGGTGGTTCCTGATGCGTTCGCCCGCCAGAACAAGAACGTCGTTCTTGTTCATGATGGTGATTCGAAGAGCAGTCAGATTGGGGCCTATGCAACAATCAACGGCTACGATATTGAGGATGTGAGATTTGTCTCCTCCAGCCATTCCTATGGAACCGACTGGGGGATGGGTCAGGGGGATCTCGACTACTCCAGATTGGCTGCGGAAGTGGTGATGCGGAGTGATCTGTTCTCCAGCTTCGTGACCTGGATCCTGCCGTTGCTGATCGTGATGCTGATTGTCCTTCTGGCGCCCTCACTGGTGGGGGAGCTGGGGGATGTCAGGCTGGCCATCCCCTCCACGGCTCTGCTGACGCTGATCTTTCTCCAGCAGTCCTACAAGGCTGAGTTGCCGTCGTTGAGCTACCTCACGTTCCTGGACTGTCTCTATGCCTATTCCTACATTGTCTCCCTGGTGCTGTTTGTGCTTTTTCTCTGGGGTACGAACGTCTACTCAGAAGCCAGTGAGCAGGAGCGTACCGGTGCTTTGCGCAGGATCAACCGCATGGATCGGGTCTTCCAGCTGACGGCCTGCGCCGGCTTTGTCCTGATCGCCATCTGGGCGTGGCTTGCCTGAAGGCAGCGGTGCCGTTCCGGGCGGTGGCGCTATCTCCGGAAGGCGGGGCTTTAGGATCGCCAAACTGTTCATCACGGCATGGATCTCACGTATCGCCCCCGTCGCCTGCGCCGCACGCCGGCCCTGAGGGCCATGGTGCGGGAGTTCCAGCTCAGTGCCGCCGATTTCATCTATCCGCTGTTCGTCCACGAGGGCGCATCCAACGAGCCCATCGGCGCCATGCCCGGCGCCCAGCGCTGGAGCCTGGAGGGGCTGGTGGCGGAGGTGGGCCGGGCCTGGGACCTGGGCATCCGCTGCGTCGTGCTGTTCCCCAAGGTGGCCGACGGCCTCAAGACCGAGGACGGCAGCGAGTGCTTCAACGAGGGCGGCCTGATTCCCCGGGCGATCCGGCGGCTCAAGCAGGAGCATCCCGCCATGGCGATCATGACCGATGTGGCCCTCGACCCCTATTCCTGCGACGGCCATGACGGCATCGTCAGCAGCGAAGGGGTGGTGCTCAACGACGAGACCGTCACCCTGCTGTGTCGCCAGGCGGTGGCCCAGGCCCGGGCCGGAGCCGATCTGATCGGCCCCAGCGACATGATGGATGGCCGGGTGGGGGCGATCCGCGAGGCCCTCGACGAGGAGGGCTTCGAGCACGTCGGGATCATCAGCTACACCGCCAAGTACGCCTCCGCGTACTACGGCCCCTTCCGCGAAGCGCTGGATTCCGCCCCCCGGGCCGTGAGCACCAAGCCCATCCCCAAGGACAAGAGCACCTACCAGATGGACCCGGCCAACGGCCGCGAAGCCCTCACCGAAGCCCTTCTCGATGAACAGGAGGGGGCCGACATCCTGATGGTGAAGCCGGGCCTGGCCTACCTCGACGTGATCCATCGCCTGCGGGGTGAGAGCGAGCTGCCCATCGCCGCCTATAACGTCAGCGGCGAGTACGCCATGGTCAAGGCCGCCGCCGAGCGGGGCTGGATCGACGAGCGGGCCGTGGTGCTGGAAACGCTGCTCTGCTTCAAGCGAGCCGGCGCCGACCTGATCCTCACCTACCACGCCTGCGACGCCGCCCAGTGGCTGCGCGACGGCTGAGCCGCACCGCTTGAATGGTGCGATGAACCGTCGCTGCCCTCTCCCATGACGCGTCTCGGCCACGTGGCGGTGCGGGTCCAGGACATGGAGCGTGCCAAGCGCTTCTACGAGGGGCTGGGGCTGCGCCTCACCTGGGATGCCCAGGACTGGGCCTACATGCAGTCGCCCGCCAACGGCGACGGCATCGCCCTGCTCAGCCCCGGCTACACCGCCGCCGGCCCCCACTTCGCCTTCCACTTCAGCGACCGCGCCGAGGTCGACGCGGTGCACGACCGGCTCGAGGCGGCGGGCCACCGGGTGGGTCCGGTCCACGACCACCGCGACGGCACTGCCTCCTTCTACCTGCAGGATCCGGACGGCAACTGGCTGGAGATGCTCTACGAGCCCCCCGCCGGCATCCCCTCCAACGTGGGTGCTGACGCCATCCCCGCCCCCGCCCCTACCTCCACCTCCACCACCCTGGCTCCGGCGGGGTGAGCGCACCCCCTGTGAGCGAGATCCACCAGGACACGCTGGAGCTGCTGGAGTGGCCCCGGCTCGCGGAGCATCTGGCCGGTTTTGCCAGCACCGCCGCCGGCCGTCGCCACTGCACCGGCCTCGGCCTGCCCGATCGCCCGGCGGAAAGCCGCCGCCTGCTGCTGGAAACCACCGAGCTGCTGGCCCTCGACGGCCTCTGTGAGGGGGGCCTGAGCCTGCAGGGGGCCGGCGACATCGCCGCCACCCTGGTCCTCTGTGCCAAGGGGGGCTGCGCCGGCGGCGAGGAGCTGCTGGCCGTGGCCGCGACCCTGGCGACGGCGCGGCGGCTGCGGCGCCAGATCGAGGATCCGGAGCTGCGGCCCGTCACCACGGCCCTGGTGGCCGAACTGCGCACCCTGCCGGAGCTGGAGCAGCGGCTCCACTTCTGCCTGGAGGAGGGGGGCCGGGTGGCGGACCGGGCCAGCGGCCCCCTGGAGGCGGTGCGGCGCCAGCTGCTGGGTCTGCGCGGCGAGCGGCGCGATCGGCTGCAGGAGCTGGTGCGCCGCTACGCCTCCCTGCTCCAGGACACGGTGGTGAGCGAGCGGGGCGGTCGGCCGGTGCTGGCGGTGAAGGCCGGCGCCGCCGCCCAGGTGGGCGGCCTGGTGCACGACAGTTCCGCCTCCGGCAGCACGGTGTACGTGGAACCCCAGGCGGTGATTCCCCTGGGCAACCGCATCCGGGATGCCGAGGGCCAGGAGCGGGAGCTGGAGCGCCAGGTGCGCAGTGAGCTCAGCGCCCTGGTGGGCGAACAGGCCGAACCCCTCGACCACCTCCAGCAGGTGCTGGTGCGGATCGATGCGGGACTGGCCCGGGCCCGCTACGGCCAGTGGCTGGGGGCGGTGCGGCCCGAGCTGGCCGAATCGGCCGACGCCCCCTTCGAGCTCTGCGACCTGCGCCATCCCCTGCTGCTCTGGCAGGAGCGGCGCGAGGGCGGCCGGCCGGTGGTGCCCGTGACCATCCGGGTGGGCCCGGAGCTGCGGGTGGTGGCGATCACGGGCCCCAACACCGGCGGCAAGACGGTGACCCTCAAGAGCCTGGGGCTGGCAGCCCTGATGGCCCGCGCCGGCCTGTTCCTGCCCTGCGCCGGCACCCCCCGGCTGCCCTGGTGCGGCCAGGTGCTGGCCGACATCGGCGACGAGCAGTCGCTGCAGCAGAACCTCTCCACGTTCAGCGGCCACATCCGCCGCATCGCCCGGATTCTGGCGGCCTTGCCGGCAGGGGCAGCCGTACCGGAAGGTGCGGCCCTGCCCCTGGGTCCGGCCTCCCTGGTGCTGCTCGATGAGGTGGGGGCCGGCACCGATCCCACCGAGGGCAGCGCCCTGGCCGCCGCCCTGCTGCGCCACCTCGCCGAACGCGCCCGCCTCACCGTCGCCACCACCCATTTCGGCGAACTGAAGGCGCTCAAGTACGCCGATCCCCGCTTCGAGAACGCGTCGGTGGCCTTCGACGTGGAGACCCTCTCGCCCACCTACCGGCTGCAGTGGGGCATCCCCGGCCGCAGCAACGCCCTGGCAATCGCCTCCCGCCTGGGGCTCGACCCCGCCGTGCTGGCGGTGGCCGCCGCCCAGCTGGAGCCCGGCGGTGAGGGGGACGTCAACCGGGTGATCGAGGGGCTGGAGCAGGAGCGCCAGCGCCAGCAGGAGGCGGCCGAGGCGGCGGCGGCCCTGCTGGCCCGCACCGAGTTGCTGCACGAGGAGCTGCTGCAGCGCTGGTCCCAGCAGAAGGAGCAGTCGGCGGAGCTGCAGGAGCAACGCCGCCAGCGGCTGGAGCTGTCAATCCGGGAGGGGCAGGGGGAGGTGCGTCGCCTGATCCGGCGGCTGCGCTCGGTGGGCCAGGAGGTGCGCGTCGGCGGGCGGGTGGCCGGCGAGACGGCCCGCCAGGCCGGCCAGCGGCTGCGGCGCCTCGAGCAGCAGCACCGGCCCCTGCCGGAGCGGCGCGACCACGGCGGCTGGCGGCCCCGGGTGGGCGACCGCATCCGGCTCCTGGCCCTGGGCAAGGCGGCCGAGGTGCTGGCGATCTCCGACGACGGCAGCGAGCTCAGCGTCCGCTGCGGTGTGCTGCGCCTGTCGGTGGAACTCGCCGCCATCGAGGGGCTGCACGGCGAGAAGCCGGTACCCCCCGAGCCGCCGCCCCAGGTGCGGATCCGCAGCCGCCAGTCCCCGGGCAGCCGCGGGCCCGAGGTGCGCACCGAGGGCAACACGGTGGACGTGCGCGGCCTGCGGGTGCATGAGGCCGAGGCGGCGGTGGAGGAGCGCCTGCGCGGCGCCAACGGGCCGGTGTGGGTGATCCACGGCATCGGCACCGGCAAGCTCAAGCGGGGCCTGCGGGAGTGGCTGTCCGGCCTGGCCTGGGTGGAGCGGGTCAGCGATGCCGAGCAGGGGGACGGGGGGCCCGGCTGCAGCGTGATCTGGGTGAAGTGAATCCTCTGCCGGCGGCTCGGGGCTGAAGGCTCAGGGGCTGCTGGTTCAGTGGCTGATGGCGGGCAGCTGGGGTTCCTGCCGCGGCGGCGGCGTGGTGGCTTCGGCCGGCAGCAGGGCCGCCCCGAGCCCGTCGAACAGGCGCCAGCCCGTGGGTTCGACATCCAGATGCACGGTCTGGCCCACGGTCACGCTCTGGTCCGGGGTGGCCCGCACCAGCACCAGGTGGCTGCCCTCCAGCAGCCGGCAGGTGACCAGCTGTTCGTTGCCCAGGGCCTCGCAGTGGCTCACCTCCGCCGCCAGGTTGCGGTTGGTGGCGGGGGCCAGCCGCAGGTGCTCCGGCCGCAGGCCGCCGGTGATCCGGTGGCCGATCCAGTCGCCCAGCAGCTCGGCCATCGGACCCTCCACCGGGAAGCGCCGCCCCCCCAGCAGCAGCTGGGCGGAGCCGGCCACCTCCACCGGCAGCAGGTTCATCGCCGGGCTGCCGATGAACTGGGCCACGAACAGGTTGGAGGGCCACTGGTACAGCTGCATCGGGGTGCCCAGCTGCTGCAGCCGGCCCTCGTTCAGCACGGCGATGCGGTGGCCCATGGTCATGGCCTCCACCTGGTCGTGGGTGACGTAGAGGGTGGTGGTGCCCAGGCGCCGCTGCAGCTCCACGATCTGGGTGCGGGTGCCGGTGCGCAGCTTGGCGTCCAGGTTGCTGAGGGGCTCATCCATCAGGAACACCGCCGGCTGGCGGGCGATGGCCCGGCCCAGCGCCACCCGCTGCTTCTGGCCGCCGGAGAGCTCCTTGGGCCGCCGCTCCAGCAGCGGTTCCAGCTCCAGGGTGGCGGCCACCTCGTCGATGCGGGCCGCGATGCGCCGCTCCCGCTCGGAGTCGATCCGCAGGGGGGCCGGCAGGCCGCGGGTGGCCCGGTGCAGGCTGTCCTGCAGCTGCTGGGGCAGGCTGCGGTGGCGGCTGCGGCGCAGGCCGAAGCCGATGTTGTCGGCCACGCTCAGGTGGGGATAGAGCGCGTAGCTCTGGAACACCATCGCCACGTCGCGCTGGGCCGGCCGCAGCCGGCTCACGGGGCGTTCCCCTACGTAGATCTCGCCCGCGGTGGTGGCTTCCAGCCCCGCCAGCAGGCGCAGGAGGGTGCTCTTGCCGCAGCCCGAAGGGCCCACCAGCACGAGGAATTCACCGTCCTGGATGTGCAGGTCGAGCTGGCGCAGCACCTCCACCGGGTTGCCGCCGCGACGGGGCGGGTAGGTCTTGCCGACCTTCTCGAAGCGGACCTCGGCCAAACCAGGGGTGCAACCGGGGGATCCTAGGGTTGTTCCTCATCCGTGCCCCGGCCGAACCCCTTCCTTGCAGTTCATCGATCAGGCCCGCATCGCCGTGCGCGCCGGCCGCGGCGGCGACGGCATCGTGGCCTTCCGTCGTGAGAAGTACGTCCCCGCCGGCGGGCCCTCCGGCGGCGACGGCGGCCGCGGCGGTGACGTGCTCCTCGTGGCCGATGCCAACCTCCAGACCCTGCTGGACTTCAAGTACCGGCGCCTGTTCGCCGCCGACGATGGCCGCCGCGGCGGGCCGAACCGCTCCACCGGGGCGAGTGCCTCCACCCTGACGATCCGGGTGCCCTGCGGCACGGAGGTGCGCGACTGCCGCACCGGCATCCTCCTGGGGGACCTCACCAACGCCGGCGAGGAACTGCTGGTGGCGGCCGGTGGCCGGGGGGGACTGGGCAACGCCCACTACCTCAGCAACCGCAACCGAGCGCCGGAGAAGTTCACCGAGGGCAAGGAGGGGGAGGAATGGCTGCTGCAGCTGGAACTCAAGCTGCTGGCCGAGGTGGGGATCATCGGCCTGCCCAATGCCGGCAAGAGCACCCTCATCGCCGTGCTCTCGGCGGCCCGGCCCAAGATCGCCGATTACCCCTTCACCACCCTGGTGCCCAACCTGGGGGTGGTGCGGCGCCCGAGCGGCGACGGCACCGTCTTCGCCGACATCCCCGGCCTGATCGCGGGGGCGGCGCGGGGCGCCGGGCTGGGCCATGACTTCCTGCGCCACATCGAGCGCACCCGGCTGTTGCTGCATCTGGTGGATGCGGGTGCGGAGGATGTGATGGCGGATCTGAGGGTGGTGGAGGAGGAACTCGCCGCCTACGGCCACGGCCTCAGCGACCGGCCACGCCTGGTGGTGCTCAACAAGATGGAGCTCTGCGATGCCGCCGGACTCGAGGAGCGGGTGGCCGCCATCGGCGCCCACGTCGGTGAGCCCCCGCTGGTGATTTCTGCGGCGGCCTCCCAGGGTCTCGATGTCCTGCTGGCCGCCGTGTGGGCCCAGCTGGGCATCGCCTGAGACCCGATCAGTCGTCGTAGACCCGGCACTCGGGAGCTTCGGGGTTGAGGTCGCAGTAGACCTCCAGGGGGGTGGGGTCGTGGTTGTCCTCGGGGTGGTGCTCCTTGTACTCGTTGAGGGCCTTGAGCTCCTCTTCGAGGTGGCGCACCTTGCCGAGATTGCCATCGGCCTTGGCCGATTCGATCTCGACTTTGTCCTTCTCGATGTGATCGTCGATCGTCTTCATGCAAAAACCGGCCGTCACGGGTCGGAACTCACCGCAGACACCATACGGTCGGGGCCGGGGGATCGCCGCATCCTGTGGGTCTCCGCACACCCCCTGCTCACCGGTCAGACCGTTGCAAACCCGGCGCCAGCGGCTGCGGTGGAGCCGCCTCCGTGGCTAGCAGCGGAATGGACAGTGCCCCGGTTGGCCCATGACACGCATCAGCAAGCGGCGGGAACGGCATTTCATCGACGAGTACGGGCGGCTCTTCTGGATCAACGGTCCCGAAGCCCACTGCTACCTGTCGGAACAGCGCCAGTGGCGCCGGGGCCTCGGCTTCGAGGAGGTGCTGATCTGGAAGCAGTGCGCCCCCAGCGGACTTGTCAGCCAGCGCTTCGCCAGCGTCCAGGCGGCCCTGGAGGCTTTCCAGTCCGATGCGGTGCAGTGGTACCAGGATCTCTACCTGCGCCGCATGGGGGACCAGATGGCGGCCCACCGCAGCGTGGACGACTACAAGCCGACGGCGATGCAGCAAGCCGAAGCCCGGGGGGATCGGGTGCAGCGCCAGCCCTGGCTGCTGCCGGAGCCCGCCGGCCCGGTCTGTGGCCTGCCCCCGCGGATGGCCGATGGGGGGGGCCTGCTGGAGGTGCCCCACCCGCACCGGCGCCGGCGCTCAGGCTGCCAGCTCGCTGAGCGTTAGCCAGCGCTCCTCGGCGGCGGCGATCCGCTCCACCAGGGCCGCCAGCTCGTGGGTCAGGGCCTCCAGCCGGGCGTAGTCCGGGCCGCTGGGGGCCGCCAGCTGCTGCTCCAGCTCCCGGCGGCGCCCCTCGAGCTCCGGCAGCTCGCTCTCGAGGCGCTCCAGCTCCCGGGACTCCTTGAAGCTGCGCCGCCGGGGCCCGGCCGCTGCCGCTTTGGCCGCTGGCGTCGCTCGCCTGGTGGATTCCGGGGCGCCCCCAGGGGCGGCGGCCGGGCCTGGGCTGCCAGCCGGGCCGGCGGTGGCGTCAACCGGGGCCTGGGCCCGCCGCTCCAGCCAGCTGGTGTAGTTGCCCTCGAACCGCTCCAGCCGGCCCGCCTCGAAGTGGAACAGGCGGTCGACGGTGCGGTCCAGGAACCAGCGGTCATGGGAGACCACCACCACACAGCCCCGGAAATCCTCGAGGAAGTCCTCCAGCACGCTGAGGGTGTGCACGTCCAGGTCGTTGGTGGGCTCGTCCAGCAGCAGCACGTTGGGGGCCTCGATCAGCAGCCGGCAGAGGTGCAGCCGCCGGCGCTCGCCCCCGGAGAGCTTGGCCACCGGCTGGTGCTGCTGGGCTGGGGGGAACAGGAACCGCTCCAGCAGCTGGGAGGCCGTCAGTTCCACCCCGTCCACCTGCACCCGGCTGGCGGCCTCCTGCACCACCTCGATCACCTTGCGCTTGCCGTCCTTGGCCAGCAGCACGTCGCTGTGCTGGTCGAAGTAGGCCAGCTTCACCGTCGCCCCCAGTTCCAGCAGGCCTTCGCTGGGCGGCCGGCGCCCGGCGATCACCTCCAGCAGGCTGGATTTGCCGGCCCCGTTGGGCCCGATGATCCCCACCCGGTCCTCGGGGCTGAAGTCGTAGCTGAAGTCCCGCAGCAGGGTGCGCTCGCCCACGGCCACCGCCAGGCCCTCGGCCGTGATCGCCCGCTTGCCGATGCGCCGGGCGGTGGCGGCCATCGCCAGGCTGGCCCGCCCCTGGCGGGTGGGGGCCTCCAGCAGGGCATCGATGCGCTGCAGCCGGGCCTTCTGCTTGGTGCTGCGGGCCTTGGGGCCCTGGTGCATCCAGGCCAGTTCCCGCCGCAGGGTCCCCTTGAGCTTGGCGGCGGTGGAGGCTTCGGCCTCCTCCTCGGCCGCCTTCAGGGCCAGGTAGGTGCCGTAGTTGCCCTCATAGGGGCGGGCCTCGCCCCGATCCACCGCCACGATCCTCTTGGTGACCCGATCGAGCAGGTAGCGGTCGTGGGTGACGAGCACCAGGGCGCCGGCGAAGCGATCCAGGTAGCTCTGCAGCCACTCGACCCCCTCGGCATCGAGGTGGTTGGTGGGTTCATCGAGGAGCAGCACCTCCGGTTCGGCCACCAGGGCCGCCGCCAGGGCGACGCGGCGCCGGTTGCCGCCGGAGAGCTCGCCGATCGTCCGCTCCTGGTGGGCGGCGTCGATGCCCAGGCGCTCCAGCACCTCGCGGCAGCGGCGCTCCAGATCCCAGGCCTGGCAGCTGTCCATGCGGTGCTGCAGGGCGCTGAGGCGGGCCAGCAACGGGCCCTCCTCAGCCCCACTCGCCAGCTGGTGGCTCACCCCGGCGTGCTCCCGCAGCAGGGCCATGGCCTCCCCGTCCCCGGCGAACACCTGCTCCAGCACGGTCAGGGCCGGATCCAGCCGGGGCTCCTGGCCGAGCAGCACCACCCGGGTGCGGGCATGGCAGCGGCGCTCGCCGCGATCCAGCGGTTCGAGGCCCGCCAGCACCCGCAGCAGGGTGCTCTTGCCGGCGCCGTTGGGGCCGATCAGCCCCAGCCGGTCCCGCTCCCCCACGTGCAGGTCGAGGTCGGCGAACAGGCTGCGCAGACCGAAGTCCTTGGCGGCCCCCACCAGGCTGATCAGGCTCATGGGGCTTCGACGGACGGGCCCTGCCCACGGCGCTGCTGCTCCAGGTGGGCGAAGACGCTCTTGTCGCCCACATCCGCCGCCGCCGGCATCGGGAACTTGCGCAGGCAGAGCACCAGCAGCAGCAGGGCTTCGGCGGCCAGCAGGCTGGCGGTGGTGGCCGGGCTGAGCACGCCGGCCAGGCGGCCGAGCAGGGCCAGGGGCAGCAGCAGGGTGACGCCGATCGCCTCCGGACGCTGGAAGCAGAAGAACTCCTTGAAGCCGATGCCGGCCAGGGCGGCGAAGTAGGGCCCCACCGCCAGGATCCACAGGGGTTGCTGGGCCAGGGCGGGAAGCATCTGGCCCGGTCCGGCCCGCAGGGCCAGCAGCACCCCGCCCAGGCAGCCCGCCAGCCAGAACAGCTGCAGGGCCCGGTGCAGGGGGCGCAGGTAGATGTGGATCCAGCGCAGGGCCAGGCCCAGCCCGGCCGCCATCACCAGCAGCCAGGGCCAGAGCAGCTCGGGGCCCAGCTGGCGCCACTGGGCCAGCAGGGCCAGCTGGCCCAGGGCCACGGCGGTAAGGGCCAGCCGATAGCCGAGCACCTCGCGGCGGTCGTCGGCGGTGATCGTGAAGCGGCCGTACACCCCCTCGAAGACGGGGTCGGCGCCATCCGGGGTGGCCAGGGTGCTGCTCATCGGGAGGGGGCGCCGGGGGCGGCAGGGGGCGGGCTGCCCACCAGTGTGGCCAGGTCCGGTCCCGCCGGGACGATGCCGGAGGGGTGAAGGGGGAACAGGGCCCCGAAGTAGTCGGTCCTCCAGGCGTCCGGGAAGCAGGTGGCGGCCACCCCTTCGAGGCCGTGGAAGCGGCGCCGCCAGTCCCACAGCCTCGGCAGCTGCCAGAGGGGCCGGCGGCTGCAGCCGAACAGGGGGGCGTAGACCAGCTCCATGCGGATCAGGGTGGGGAAGAGCACCACATCCGCCAGGCTGGGCCCGGCGCCGCCGCAGAGCCAGCCGCCGCTCTCTCCGCCGGCGGCGAGGGCCGCCTCCACCGCCCCGAGGGCGGCGAACAGGGCCGCCTCGGCCTCGTCGTAGGCCGTCTGGTTGCGGGCGAAGCCACAGCGGTACACCCCATCGTTGACATCCCCCTGCAGGCGCTCCCGCCAGGCGGTGATGGCCGGCAGGTCCGCCGGCGGGGCCAGGTCCGGAGCTTCGGGCGCAGCGGGCCAGGCGTTGAGCAGCTCGATCAGGCGGGCGCTCTCGTTCACCAGGATCGTCCCCGTTCGCCGCGAATAGAGGGCCGGCACGGTGGCCCGGGCGCGGGGATCGGCGCCGCAGCGGCGGTAGAGCTCGAGCAGGGTCGCGCAGCCCTCGAAGGGCTCGCTGAACCGCCAGCGACCGGCGTCCGGATCGGGGACCACCACCACCGTGTCGACCATCGGGGCCAGGCCCCGCAGGCTCCAGGTGATCCAGGCCCGATGGGCCCAGGGGCAGCTGCGGCCCACGATCAGCACGTGGCTGCCGGCCTCGGCGGCGTCCTCCGGCACCGGCGGCAGGGCGGTGAAGGCCCCGGCCGGCCGGCGGTAGCGGCCCTGGCCGTCGGCGGGGCCGAGCCCGCCCATCAGCAGGCGCCACTGGCACTGCCAGAGCTGCCGGGCGGAGCGCACCAGCGCGGCGGGCGGGGCCATGGACATCACGGTTCGCTGCCCTGACTCTGCGCCAGGCTGGGGCCTGTGAGCGAGCAGGCGATGGTGGCGGGCCGGGTGATGGTGGTGGGGGGCACCCACGGCAACGAGCGCAACGCGCCCTGGCTGCTGGAGGCCTGGCGACGGCACCCGGCGCTGCTGCGCAGCAGCGGCCTGGCCCTGGAGCTGGTGCTGGGCAACCCCGCCGCCCATGCCGCCGGGGTGCGCTACCTCGACCAGGACCTCAACCGCAGCTTCGTGCCCGACCTGCTGGCCGCCCCCGGGCCGGGGAACCGGGAACTGGAGCGGGCCCGGGAACTGCTGGCCCGCCACGGGCCCGGCGGCAGCGCCCCCTGTCTGGTGGCCCTCGACCTGCACAGCACCACGGCCGCCATGGGCAACAGCCTGGTGGTCTATGGCCGGCGGCCGGCCGATCTGGCCCTGGCGGCGGGCATCCAGCAGCGCCTTGGCCTGCCGATCTACCTGCATGAACAGGACCGGGCCCAGACCGGCTACCTGGTGGAGCGCTGGCCCTGTGGGCTGGTGGTGGAGGTGGGTCCGGTACCCCAGGGCGTGATCCAGGCGCCGATCTGCCTCCAGAGCCAGCTCGCCCTCGAGGCGGCCCTGGAGGTGCTGGCGGAGGCCCGCAGCGGAACCCTGCGCCAGCCCGACCGGCTGCTGGTGCACCGGCACCTGGGCAGCCTCGATCTGCCGCGCCATGGCGACGGCTCCCCGGCGGCGGTGGTGCATCCCCAGCGCCAGGGCCGCGACTGGCAGCCGATCGCCGCCGGCGACCCCCTGTTCCTGACGGCCGAGGGCGCCACGATTCCCTTCCACCCGCGGGAAGACCAGGAGATCGGCCCCGTCTGGGCCGTGTTCATTAACGAGGCGGCCTACGGCGAGAAGGGCATCGCCCTCAGCCTCACCCGGCGGGAGTCTTGGCCGGTGGAGCCGGGCTGGGGCCGGGCCCTGGCCGACCTGGCCCGCAACCTTCAGAGCCCCGGCTGAACCTGGGGCTGGCCGGCGGCGGCGGGCTGGGAGCGGGGCACGCCGTTGTAGAGGACGTTCAGGACGCTGCGGCCATCCGGGGCGACGAGGATCTCCGTTTCCACCGATGGCGGCAGGCCGAGCTGGGCCCAACCGGGCACGCCGCCGTAGAAGCGGAACAGGAAACCTTCGGCATCGGCGCGCACCAGGCAGCTGCCGCCGCTGCGCTCGTACATGCAGAGCGCGGGCCGGTAGACCCCGAGGCCGCCGTTGATCACCTCGGCCCGCATCCGGGCCAGGTTGGCGGCGCGGCCCCGCTGGAAGGCCTGCTCCTGGGTCATCTGGGCCCGGGCCGGGGAGGCCCCCACCAGGGGGACGGCCACCAGCAGGGCCAGGCAGGCCAGCAGGGGCCGCAGGGAAGGGGAGGTCATGGTCATCCGCAGACGAGGGTGGTCTGTTCCTTGGTGCAGGGGAGGTCGGTCCTGCTGCCGTCGGCCCAGTAGATGCGCAGCCGGTCGTCCTCGGTGTCGGTGCGCAGCGTCAGCGACTTGACGACGCCGGCCGGGGGCTTGCCGGCCGGATCGGCCGTGTCGGGACGCAGGTCGGCCTTGTTGAGCCGCTGCTCCAGCTGCTGGATCTTGAGTTCGAGCTGGTCGATGCGGCGGCTCTCGGGATTGGGCAGGCCCTGGCAACCGGCCGCCAGCAGGGGGAGCAGCAGCAGGGCGGGCAGCGGACCGCGCAGACGCCGACGCAGCTGTTGGCCGGCGGTACGCGGTGGCTGGGGAGGAAGCGACGAACGCGAGACCATCGGCGGCAGGGCGAGATGACCGGAGCACCTCACCTCCTAGCAGCGGCAGGGGGGCCAGGCCAGGCGGGAAGCTCATCTTTTCTTCATGAAGGCCGCCTCACAGCCCGCAATGGTCTGTTACATTGCTGTGAGGCGATCCGTCGCCCTTCCTTCCGCCCACGGCCAGCGCACCTGCGCCCCGCCCGACGGCACACTTTCCTGCACTCATGACCGCCACTCTCCAGCAGCGCTCCGGCGCTTCGGTGTGGAACCAGTTCTGTGAGTGGGTCACCTCCAC
>PVWP01000010.1 GCA_003003925.1 Aphanothece cf. minutissima CCALA 015 | reverse complement strand
ACTGGGGATCGCGGGGCAGGAAGACGACGCGGGTTTCGGCCGCCGGCCGCGGCGCCGGAGCCATCTCGGCCTCGATGGCGGCCACCGGCCGCAGATCGGCCGCGGGCCTCACCGCCGCCGCCGTTGCGACGTCCTCACCGGAGCGATCGGCGATGGACTCGGCCAGCGCGTCCCTGTCCTGGGCGCTGTAGCGCTGGATCCCCAGGGTTCTGGCGAGCTCGCGCAGCTGGCGCATGCTGAGGCTGGCCAGGTTCGCGAGCGGGTTGGTCCTGGCCATGCTATTTCAAGAATCGTTACAGCCCATGATCGCCGATGGGATCTGGGCGGGATCAGTCCTGTCAGCGGATCGCAACACCCCCGGAACGGGCCGGATCCGCCGGCGGCGGCAGCAGCACCACCCCCCGCATGGGTTCGGCACCCCGCCGCTCCGGGGGCCGGGTCGGGCGTTCCGGCACGGACGCCAGCACGGCCGAGACCGCCAGCAGTCCCCCCACCAGCAGCCAGAGGCGCCAGCGACGCGGCAGGACCAGGGCGCTGCGGCCCCCCTGCCCCCGGCGGCGCGTGCCGTCAGCGGCCCGGCGGGCCCTGCCGATGCCCAGCGGCTCTCCGCAACGGGCACAGACCATGCGACCCGCCAGGCTGCGGTCGGCCCGCACGGCCCAACTGCCGCACCTCGGACAGCCCATCCCTCACCCGATCCATCAGGCCCCCATGGTGACGGAATGGCCTAGAGCAGCGTCGGATCGGCGCCGGCGGGCCGCTCGGCCGGCGGGAGATCGGCCATCAGACGGAAGTCCTCGAACGCGAAGCCCGGCCCCACGCAGCAGTGCACCAGACTCCACCGCCCCCGGCTTCGGGCCGCCTGCCACCAGAGGGCCGGCACGATCTGCAGGGGGCCGGCGCCCGGATCCCCCGCCGCAGCGGCGGCGTCACCGGCCGTGTCAGCCGCGGCGTCCG
The DNA here is from genome assembly GCA_003003925.1 of Aphanothece cf. minutissima CCALA 015. Taxonomy (GTDB): domain Bacteria; phylum Cyanobacteriota; class Cyanobacteriia; order PCC-6307; family Cyanobiaceae; genus Cyanobium; species Cyanobium minutissimum. The sequence goes on along the minus strand of PVWP01000010.1, from coordinate 149,008 downwards.
TGGCGGCGAGCGGGCCCAGCCACAGCCGCTCGGCCGTGCCGCCCTGCGGCGGCAGCCGCCAGAGGTCGAGGGGGTCGCCGCCGGCGTGGTGCCAGACCTCATCCGCCCCCGCCACCTGATGCCAGCGGCTGAGCTGGCCCTCGGCCAGCAGGAAGGCGATCACCGTGAGTCCGGCGCGCTGCCGTCCGTCCCCGGCCCGGTGCACCTGGCCGGGTGAGCGGTGCAGCTCCCGGTACCAGCCCCCCTCCGGGTGGGGCCGCAGGTCGAGGCGGGCGATCAGCGCCTCCGGAGTGGAACGCATGGCCGGGCGGGCGCGAGAGGGTCGCTGCCGATGATCCCGCGGCGACGGCCCATCGGAGTAGAACATCCGTACTGCTTTGACTCCCGGGCCGATGCGTCCCCTGCCTCTCCAGTCACCGCTGCCCCTGCGGGAGGGGGCGGAGGCCCTCTTCTGCCTGCTGGCCACGGAGGCGGTCAGCGCCGGTTTCCCCAGCCCCGCCGACGACTACGTGGAGGCCCGCATCGACCTCAATCTGGAGCTGATCCCCCGCCCGCTGTCCACCTTCTTCATGCGCGTCAGCGGCGATGCCATGCGGGGCGACGGCATCGTCGACGGCGACCTGCTGGTGATCGACCGCAGCGTCGATCCCCGGCCCGGCATGGTGGTGGTGGCGGTGCATGCCGGCGCCTTCCTGCTGCGCCGGCTGGCCCGGCGTGGCGGTGCGCTGTGGCTGGTGGCCAGCGACGGCACCAGTCCGCCCCTGCGGCTCACCGGCGACGAGGGGGGCGGCGCGGAGGGAAGCGACGGCGGTGGTGCCGAGCTGTGGGGGGTCGTGATCCACGCCGTGCATCACCTGGCGGGCGCCCCCTCCCGGCGTCATTGATCGGCGTCCCGCAGCGGCGTCAGGGGTCGGTGCGGCGGGGCAGGGCGCGCGGGTCGACGGGCAGGGCGGGCGGGGCCATCAGCAGGCCGCGGCGGCGCAGCTCGCGGCGGAACTCACCGGCCAGTCCGTCCGCCATCCAGAGCTTGCGCAGGTGGCCGAAGATCACCATGCAGCGCAGGGCGATGGTGACGCAGACGAGCACCTGCAGGCAGAGTTTCAGCACGGTGGAGGCAGGTGCGGCGCTGTGCTGGGGTCAGCCTAGGGGCGCCGGCGACGGCCGGCCGCACCGGAACGGCGGAAACGGGCCGTCCAGGCGTCATGCTGGGTCGGTGGGCGGCAACGCCGCCGTGACCTGCCTCGATGATCGAGCCCCTGCCGGAGCTGAGCACCGCCGAACTGGAGACCCTGCTGGCGGCCCTCGACCCGCTCCTGGACGGCTTCGGCGAAGGGGGCTCCTGCCTGGATGACGCCAGCGCCTTCCTGGAACGGCTGGGCATCGGCCAGCAGGGCGACGACGGGGGCAGCCCCTCCCCCCTGCTCCAGTGGCTGGAGAGCTGGCGGGCCGCCGGCGGCAACCGGGCGACCCTGCGGCTGATGGTCCAGACCCTGCTGACGGGGCGCCAGGAGGAACCGCCGGCCTGATGGAGCGCCGGATCGGCCGGACGGATCAGGCGCGGCAGAGGGCATCGGCCATGCGGGCCGTCTGCACGATCGGCGCCACGTCGTGCACCCGCAGCACATCGGCCCCGGCGGCGATGGCCTGGCCGCAGACCGCCGCCGTGCCCCAGAGGCGGGCCCGGGGGCGGGGCTCGGCCAGCACCTCGCCGATGAAGCGCTTGCGGGAGGGCCCCACCAGCAGGGGGAACCCCTCGGCCCGCAGCAGGTCCAGGCCCCGCAGCAGGGCGAGGTTGTGGGCGGTGGTCTTGGCGAAGCCCAGCCCCGGATCCCAGAGGATCCGCTCCGCACGCACCCCCGCCGCCAGGGCCCGGTCGGTGACCCGCAGCAGCTCCTGCCGCACCTCGGCGACCACGTCGCCGTAGCGGGCCAGGCCGTCCATGGTGCGGCTGTCGCCGCGGCTGTGCATCAGCACGCAGGGGCAGTCCGCCGCCGCCACCACCGCCAGCAGATCGGGATCGCGCCGGCCGGCGCTGACATCGTTGATCCAGTGGGCTCCGGCGGCCAGGGCGGCTTCGGCCACCGGGGCGCGGAAGGTGTCGATCGAGAGCAGGGGGCCGCCGGCTTCCGGGGGCGGCAGGGCGGCCAGGATCCGCCGCAGGGCGGGCAGCACCCGGGCCTTCTCGGCCTCCGCATCGATCTCGGCCGCCCCGGGGCGGGTGCTCTGCCCCCCCAGGTCGAGCAGGTCGGCCCCCTGGCGGTGCAGCCGCCGGGCCTGGCGCAGGGCCGCTTCGGGGGTCTCGTAACGGCCCCCGTCGCTGAAGGAATCGGGGGTGAGGTTGAGGACCCCCATCACCAGGGTGCGATCCCCCCAGCGGAAACCGGGCGGGACGGCGGCGGGGCCGGCGGGGCTCACGGCGATCGGAACGGGGGGCGGGGGCTCAGGCCGCCACCGGCACCTGGTAGTTGGCGATGCGGGCGAAGCTGACCGGATCGAGGGAGGCACCCCCCACCAGCACGCCGTCGATGTCGCTCTGGGCCATCAGCATGTCGATGGTGGCGGGGTTGACCGAACCGCCGTACTGCACGACCACCTCGGGATGGCCCACCCAGCCGCGGATCAGGCCGCAGATGCGGTTGGCCTCCTCGGCGGCGCAGGTCTTGCCGGTGCCGATGGCCCAGATGGGCTCGTAGGCCACGATCAGGCGCAGGGGGTCGATGCCCTCCAGCCCCTGCTCCACCTGGCGGTGGATCACCCGCTCGGTCTCGCGGGCCTCGCGCTGGTCATCGCTCTCGCCCACGCACAGGATTGGGATCAGCCCCGACTTCTGGGCCGTGCGGGCCCGCAGGTTGATCTGCTCGTCGGTTTCGCTGAAATACTTGCGCGGCTCGCTGTGGCCCACGATCGCGTGGGTGACGCCATGCTCGAGCAGCATCGGCGCCGAGATCATGCCGGTGTAGGCGCCGCTCTCCTCCCAGTGCACGTTCTGGCCGGCGATGGCGACACCGGCGCCGGCCAGGTGACGGCAGAGGGTGGGGATCGCCGTGAACGGCGGGGCCAGCACCACCTCACGGTCGTCGGGCAGATCGGCGATCAGGGGCCGGAAGCTGGCCGCAAACGCCCGCGCCTCGGCGCAGGTCATGTGCATCTTCCAGTTGCCTGCGATGACGGCCTTGCGCACGTGGTCTCCCGGCAGCGACATTCGAGGCAGGTTAAGGCGTTGGGCCGCCGCCTCCCCCGCGCTCCAGCCGCGGGGAGAGCATCAGCACCTCCCGGCCGTCGATCGCCACCGCATCCCCGGGAGCCAGCTGGCGACCGCGCCGGGTCTCGATGGCACCGTTCACGCTCACGTCCCCCCGCTGGATGCGCTGCTTGGCCTCGCCGCCGGTGCCGACGAGGCCCTGCCATTTGAGGAACTGATCCAGCTTCACCGTCGGGGGGGCGCCCGGAGAGCGCTGATAGGGTTCGTCGATGCTTGCACCCTCGCCGGCCGGCTTCCGCAGGCTCTGGCCGCTGCTGAAGCCCCACCGGCGACCCCTGCTGCTCGGGGGGTTGTGCATGCTGGTGTTCGTGGGCTGCTGGCCCCTGCTGGCCTGGCTCGCCGGCCAGCTGATCCCGGCCATCGGCGCCGGCGACTTCAGCAAGGTGCTGCGCAGCGTGGCGGCGGCCCTGGCGGTGTTCCTGGTGCAGAAGATTGCCCAGTTCGGCCAGGACACCCTGCTGGCGGGCCCGGCCCTGCGGGTCAGCCAGGAGCTGCGCCGCCAGCTGTTCGCCCGCCTGCAGCGGCTCGATTTCGGCGCCCTGGAGAAACTCTCCGCCGGCGATCTCACCTACCGCCTCACCGAGGACGCCGACCGGGTCGGTGAGGTGATCTACAAGACGATCCAGGACACCACCCCCAGCGCCCTGCAGCTGGTGGTGGTGCTGGGCTACATGATCTGGCTCGACTGGCCCCTGGCCCTGGCCACCCTGCTGCTGGCGCCGCTGGTGGCGCTGATGGTGAGCGCCTTCGGGGCGCGGGTGATGACCGCCGCCGAGCGCAGCCAGAAGCAGGTGAGCGACCTGGCGGCCCTGCTGGGCGAGGCGATCGGCGGCCTGCCCCTGGTGCGGGCCTTCGCCGCCGAACCCTGGCTGCAGGAGCGCTTCGACACCGAGATCGACCTGCACCGCCGCGCCCGCTACCGCACCCTCGAGCTGCTGGCCCTGCAGCATCCGGTGGTGGGCTTCATCGAAGCGGCCGGGATCCTCTCGGTGCTGCTGATCGGGGCGGCCCGGATCAAGGCCGGCGGCCTCGACAGCCAGGGCTTCAGCAGCTATGTGGCGGCGCTGCTGATGCTGATCGACCCGATCTCCCACCTGACCACCAACTTCAACGAGTTCCAGCAGGGCCAGGCCTCGCTGCGGCGGCTGCGGGCGATCGAGAACGAGCCGGTTGAACCGCCCGACCACCCCGATGCCAGGCCCCTGGTGCGCGTGTCCGGGGAGCTGGTGCTGGACGGGGTGAGCTTCGGCTACCAGAGCGGCAGTCCGGTGCTGCGCCAGCTGGATCTCCACATCCGTCCGGGCCAGGTGGTGGCCCTGGTGGGGCCCTCCGGCGCCGGCAAGAGCACCCTGTTCTCCCTGCTGCTGCGCTTCAACACCGCCCAGAGCGGCCAGGTGCTGCTGGATGGCCAGAACCTGGCCGACCTGCGGGCCCGGGACCTGCGTCGGGCCGTGGCCCTGGTGCCCCAGCAGAGCAGCGTCTTCTCCGGCACGGTGGCCGAGGCGATCGCCTTCGGGCGTCCCGCCAGCGCCGAGCAGATCCGCCAGGCGGCCCGGCTGGCCAATGCGGCCGACTTCATCGAGAGCCTGCCGGGCGGCTACGACAGCCGCCTCGAGGAACGGGGCAGCAACTTCTCCGGTGGCCAGCTGCAGCGCCTGGCGATCGCCCGGGCCGTGCTGGGAAACCCGGCGGTGATGCTCCTCGATGAGGCCACCAGCGCCCTGGATGCGGAGGCCGAGGAGGCCGTGCAGCAGGGCCTGCAGCAGGCCATGGCGGGCCGCACCGTGCTGGTGATCGCCCACCGCCTCGCCACGGTGCAGGAGGCCGATCTGATCGTGGTGCTGGACGGCGGCCGCATCGTCCAGCAGGGCAGCCACGACGAACTGATGGCCAGCGGCGGCCGCTACCGCGAGCTCTGCGAACGTCAGTTCATCCGCCTGGAAGCCTGAAGGCAGGCGTCGTCCCCGCTGGGAGCCGGCGGTCCTGCCACCTACGCTGGCTCCGCACCGAGTCCAGAGCCTTGCAGACCCCCAGCCAGCAGCCCCCCGTGCTGACCTTCGAAGGCAAGCGTTACGACCTCAACGGCCTGCCCGACGACGTCAAGGAGATGGTGCGGGGGATGCAGGTGGCCGATGCCCAGCTGCGCATGCATGAAGACACCCTCAAGGTGCTGGCGGTGGGCCGCCAGGCCATGGCCATGCAGCTGAACGAGCGCCTCCAGGGCATCCCCACCCTGGAGGAGCCGGCCTGAGGCCGCCGGGGGTCAGCCCAGGGGCGCCAGATCCTCGAAGCGGAACACCTGGCGGCCGGCCGGCGTGTCGCCATGGGCCTCCGTCTCCACCACCCGCTCGCTCAGCACCCAGGGGCCCTTGCCCGCCAGGGGCACGAAGGTGTCGGTGAACCGGCTGGTGCCGCCGCGGGCCTCGCCGGTGGCGGGGTCGCTGTAGCGGCTCGTGTAGGTGTGGCTGAGGTAGCCGCTGCCGGTGTCGGTGACGCTCTCGGTGAAGATCGTCACCACGGTGCCGTGGATGTGGCGGTGCACCATCGTCACCACGTTGTCTTTGATGCGGTAGCGGTCGCCCTCGGCCTTGCCGCCCATGATCACCTCGGTTCCCACCGCATCGGTCCCGCCGGCGGTGAAGGTGTTGGCGCCGTGGGTCTGCTCGAAGGGACGCCGCACCCGGTGGATCGCCACCTCCCACAGCTGGGAGGCGACCGCCTTGTGCAGTTCCTCGTCGGCGATGCCCTCCACCGTCGCCTTGAGATCGGCGCCCACCTGGAAGGTGCCCTCGAAGCGCCGGTCGTCCTGCTCCCAGACGCAACGGCCGCCATAGCCGCCGAAGCCCGGCTCCCAGGTGTAGCGGTTCTCGTAGGCGGCGCGGAAGGCCTCGCGCAGGTCGGTGCCGGGGGCGATGGGCTGGGCGGCCAGGGTGCTGGTCACAGGGTCACAGGCGATCGGGCGATCACCCTACCCAGGGCGGGTGGATGTCCTGCAGGGCCGCCACCTCCACCTGCTGCTGCTGCTGCAGGGCGGCGATGGCCTCCACGGCGGCCCGGGCCGCCGCCATGGTGGTGACGGTGGGCACGGCGTAGTCGAGGGCGGCCAGGCGCAGGTAGCGGTCGTCGTGGGCGGCCTGGCGGCCCACCGGTGTGTTGACCACCAGCTGCACCAGGCCGGAGCGGATCGCATCCTCGATGTTGGGCCGGCCCTCGTGCACCTTGAGCACCGGCTCCACCGCCAGGCCGGCCTGACTGAGCATCGCGGCGGTGCCGTTGGTGGCGGTGAGGGTGAATCCCGCCGCCAACAGGGCGCGGGCCACCGGCACCAGGGCGGGCTTGTCGCGGTCGTGGGTGGAGAGGAACACGCTGCCGCTGGTGGGCAGGGGTTCACCGGCGGCGAGTTCGGCCTTGGCGTAGGCCAGGCCGAAGCTGGCGGCGATCCCCATCACCTCGCCGGTGGAGCGCATCTCCGGCCCCAGCAGGGTGTCGGCGCCGGGGAAGCGCTTGAAGGGCAGCACCGCCTCCTTCACCGTCTGCCGCGGTGGCCTTGGCTCCGCCAGCAGGCCCAGCTCCGTCAGGGTGCGGCCGGCCATCAGCTGGCTGGCGATCTTGGCCAGGGGCACGCCGGTGGCCTTGGCCACGAAAGGCACGGTGCGGGACGCCCGCGGGTTGGCCTCGATGATGAACACCGTTTCGTTGCCGGCGCCGTCGTTCTGCACCGCGAACTGGAGGTTGATCAGGCCGCGCACCTCCAGCGCCAGGGCCAGCTCCGTGCTCCAGCGGCGGATCGTGGCCAGGGCCTCGGGCCCCAGCGACACCGAGGGCAGGGCGCAGGCCGAGTCGCCGGAGTGGATGCCGGCCGGCTCGATGTGCTCCATCAGGCCGCCGATCACCACCGTCCCCTCCCGGTCGCAGAGGGCGTCCACGTCCACCTCGATGGCGTTCTCCAGGTACTGGTCGATCAGCACCGGATGGTCGGGCTCCACCTGCACCGCCTCCACCATGTAGCGGTTCAGTTCTTCCTCGTCGAAGACCACCTCCATCGCCCGGCCGCCCAGCACGTAGCTGGGGCGCACCACGACGGGGTAGCCGACGGCCGCCGCCACCGCGCGGGCCTCGCCGTCGTTGCGGGCCAGGCCGTTGCGGGGCTGGCGAATCTTCAGGCGCCGCAGGATCGCCTCGAACTGCTCCCGGTCCTCGGCCCGGTCGATCGATTCGGGCGAGGTGCCCCAGAGCCGGGTGCCGGTGGCGCGGCCCTCCTCGCTCTCCAGCCAGCGCAGCAGGGGGATCGCCAGCTTCAGGGGCGTCTGGCCGCCGAACTGGACAATCACCCCCTCGGGTTTCTCCGCCTCGATGACATTGAGCACGTCCTCCAGGGTGAGGGGCTCGAAGTACAGGCGATCGCTGGTGTCGTAGTCGGTGGAGACCGTCTCCGGGTTGCTGTTCACCATCACGGTGGCGAACCCGGCCTGCCGCAGGGCGAAGGAGGCGTGGCAGCAGCAGTAGTCGAACTCGATCCCCTGGCCGATGCGGTTGGGGCCGCCCCCCAGGATCATCACCTTGCGGCGGGTCTCGGGGGTCACCTCGTCCTCGGGCGCCAGCAGGGTGAGGGAGCCATCGGCCTCAAGCCGTTCCAGGGGCCGCTCGTAGGTGGCGTAGTGGTACGGCGTGGAGGAGGCGAATTCGGCGGCGCAGGTGTCGACCGTCTTGAACACGGCCCGCACCCCCAGGGCCTGGCGCCGGCGGCGCACCGTGAGTTCGTCGCTGCCGGTGGCCCAGGCGATCTGGCGGTCGGAGAAGCCGGTCTGCTTGAGCTCCAGGAAGGCTCCGGCGTCGATGGCCTCAAGGGAACGGCCCCGCAGCAGGGTGGTTTCGACCGTCAGGATGCGGCGCAGCTTGGCCAGGAACCAGGGGTCGATGGCGCTGAGCCGGTGGATCTCGTCGTCGCTGCGGCCGGCCACCATGGCGGCGCGCACCGCATGGATCCGGTCCGGGGAGGGGATGCGCAGCTGCCGCTCCAGGTCGGCGGGATCCTGGGGGGGATCGGGGCGGTCGCAGCCCCAGCCCGCATGGCCCGTCTCCAGGGAGCGCAGGGCCTTCTGGAAGGATTCCTCGAAGCTGCGGCCGATGGCCATGGCCTCCCCCACCGACTTCATCGAGGTGGTGAGCACGGCCGGGGAACCGCGGAACTTCTCGAAGGCGAAGCGGGGGATCTTGGTGACGACGTAGTCGATCGTCGGCTCGAAACAGGCCGGCGTGGCACCGGTGATGTCGTTGACGATCTCGTCAAGCGTGTAGCCCACCGCCAGCCGGGCGGCGATCTTGGCGATCGGGAAGCCGGTGGCCTTGCTGGCCAGGGCCGAGCTGCGACTGACCCGGGGGTTCATCTCGATCACCACCACATCCCCGTTGGCGGGATTGATGGCGAACTGGATGTTGCTGCCGCCGGTGTCGACGCCGATCTCGCGGATGATGGCGATCGACTGGTCGCGCAGCCGCTGGTACTCCCGGTCGGTGAGGGTCTGGGCGGGGGCGACGGTGATCGAATCACCGGTGTGGACCCCCATCGGGTCGAGGTTTTCGATCGAGCAGACGATCACCACGTTGTCGGCGGTGTCGCGCATCACCTCCAGCTCGAACTCCTTCCAGCCCAGCAGGGATTTCTCGATCAGGATCTGGGAGACGGGGCTGGCCTCCAGGCCGCTCTTGCAGAAGGCCTGGAATTCCTCCGGGTTGTAGGCGATGCCGCCGCCCGATCCCCCCAGGGTGAAGGCCGGGCGGATGATGCGCGGGTAGGTGCCGATCGCATCGCCCACCCGGACCGCCTCCTCCAGGTCGTTGGCGATCCCGGACGGACAGACGGCCACGCCGATGCGGGCCATCGCCTCCTTGAACAGCAGCCGGTCCTCCGCCTTGCGGATCGCCGCCAGATCGGCACCGATCAGCTCGACCCCGTAGGCCTCCAGGGTGCCGTTCTCCGCCAGGGCGACGGCCAGGTTGAGGGCGGTCTGGCCGCCCATGGTGGGCAGCAGGGCATCAGGCCGCTCGACCTCGATCACCCGGGCCACCACCTCGGGGGTCAGGGGCTCGATGTAGGTGCGATCCGCCAGGTCCGGGTCGGTCATGATCGAGGCCGGGTTGGAATTCACCAGCACCACCTCGTAGCCCTCGGCCCGCAGGGCCTTGCAGGCCTGGGTGCCGGAATAGTCGAACTCGCAGGCCTGGCCGATCACGATCGGTCCCGACCCCAGCAGCAGGATGCGCCTCAGATCCGTGCGGCGGGGCATAGGGCGTGGTCGGGCAAACCCGCCCAGCCTCTCACGGTCGCCGTCCCGACCGGCCTGCCGGCGCCGCTTCCACCGCAGGCAATCGCTAATCTGACGGCATACCTTCGCCCGAGACGCCGCCGATGAGCGAACTCCAGCGCCTGAAGGGGTTGCTGCCCCCTGAGATGCAGAGCTGGGTGTTCGTGGAAGCGGCTGCCTCCGTCGATCCGCCCCTGATCACCATCGAGGAGATCGGCCGCGATGAGGTGGAGATCCAGGTCGATCTGGAGAAATGGGACGCCCTCGCCCTGGATCACCGCAACCTGCTCTTCTGGCACGAGGTGGGCCGCATCCAGAACGACGCCATCCCCCGGGACGGCTGGGAGATGGCCGCCCTGGCCATCGGCCTGGGCGGTGCCATCGGCGAGCTGTGGGTGCAGGACGGCCTGCTGCTGGTGATGGCCCTGGGGCTCTCAGGCTTCGCCGGCTACCGCCTCTACCTCAAGAACAACTCCGAGAAGCGTCTCCAGGACGCGATCCTGGCCGACGAGCGGGCCATCGATCTGGCCTGTCGCTTCGGCTACAGCCTGCCCAACGCCTACAAGAGCCTGGGGGGAGCCCTCAAGGAGCTGGTGGAGCAGACCCGCAAGAAGCGCCGCCGCACCTTCTACGAGGACCGCCTCGAGGCCCTGCGCAAGAGCGCCGGCAAGGCCCGGGCCGAAATGGCCCAGCAGCAGGGCTCGCGCCAGTCGGTCACCAGCGAGAACGTCTATGGATAGCCGCGACCTGGCCCTGCTGGCCGCCGAAGCCTGTGACGACCGCAAGGCCGTCGACATCCGCCTGATCCGGGTCGATGAGGTGTCCTCTCTGGCCGACTGGTTCGTGATCTGCAGCGGCCTCAGCGACGTGCAGGTGCGGGCCATCGCCCGCTCCGTCGAAGACCGGCTGGAAACCGACGCTTCGCGCCTGCCCCTGCGGCGCGAGGGCCAGAGCGAGGGCCGCTGGGTGCTGCTGGATTACGGCGAGCTGATCGTGCACGTGCTCACCCCCCAGGAGCGCAGCTACTACGACCTCGAGTCCTTCTGGGGCCACGGAGAGCAGGAGCGTTACGTCGGTGCCCCCCTTGAGGTGGGCGGCGCCGGCCCGGTCGCCGGCTGAGGGGCGCAGCGATGGCCGCCGGCGTTCCGAGCCTGCCCAGCCAGGACACTCCCTGCCCGGTGCCGCCGGCCCAGCGGCCGCTGCAGGAGTACGACCAGCTCAGCCGCTCCTGGTTCTTCCACTGGCCCGCCCATGGCCCGACGGGTCTGTGGCGGGCCCTGGGCCTTGCCTGGCTGCTCTCCTTCCCCCCGGCGCTGCTGGTGGCCAGCGGCAGCCTGACGCTCCGCCATGAGCCCGTCCGGCTGGTGATCGCCGCGGCCACCGCCGCCGTGCTGCTGCCCATGGTGCTGCTGCTGCGCCAGTGGCTCGGCTGGACCTACGTGCAGAAGCGACTGGTCTCGGAGCAGGTGGAGTACGAGGAATCGGGCTGGTACGACGGCCAGGTGTGGGAGAAACCGATCACCTGGCGCCAGCAGGATCTGCTGGTGGCCCGCCACCAGGTGCAGCCGGTGCTGACCCGCCTGCGCCAGGCGGTCGCCATCGCCATCACCCTGATGCTGCTCGGGTCGGGGCTCTGCCAGGCTCTCTGAGGTCGGCCTCCGCGGATCCGCTTCCTCCCCCATGACCCTGTCCTCCAGCTTCGCCGGCCCGGGCCGCCCCGGCATTCCCCCCCTGGAGGTCCGCCTGCTGCGCAACGGCATCGTCGAGTCGCGGCACCGGGTGCACGCGGTGGTCTGCGACCAGCGGGGCCGGGTGCTGATGCGCGCCGGCGACCCCCAGCAGCTGAGCTTCGTGCGTTCCGCCCTCAAGCCCTTCCAGGCCACCGTGTTCGTGGGCAGCGGCGCCGCCGACCGGATGGGGGCCGGCGAGCGGGGCCTGGCGATCGCCTGCGCCTCCCATGCCGGCACCGCCCTGCATGCCCGGGAGGCGTTCAAGCTGCTCTGGGGTGCGGAACTCGACACCGAGGACCTCCAGTGCCCCACCCCCGCCGGCGCCAGCAGTCCGTTGGAGCACAACTGCTCGGGCAAGCACGCGGCCTTCCTGGCCGCCTGTCGGCAGATGCACTGGCCGCTCGAGAGCTACCTCCAGGCCGACCATCCCCTGCAGCAGGCGGTCCTCAAGCGGGTCGGTGAGCTGCTGGGGCTGCCGGGGGCCGAACTGATCAGCGCCCGCGACGACTGCGGCGCCCCCACCCTGCAGCTGCAGCTGGCCCAGATGGCCCTGCTGTTCGCCCACCTCGGCAGCGGGGAGCAGGCCGACCTGGAGCGGCTCAGCCGGGCGATGCTCGCCCACCCGGATCTGATCGCCGGGGACGGGCAGTTCGACACCGAGCTGATGCGCCTGGCCCACGGCCAGGTGCTGAGCAAGGGGGGCGCCGAAGGCATCCAGTGCCTCAGCCGGGTGGGCGAGGGCATGGGGGTGGCCATCAAGGTGGACGACGGAGCCCGGCGGGCCAAGCAGGCCGTGGCCCTGCACCTGCTCGAGCAGCTTGAGTGGCTCACCCCCACCACCCTGGTGGAGCTGCGCCAGCGCTATCTGGCACCGGCCGACCACCTGCGCCTGGAGGTGATCGGTGAGCTGCGCTTCGACGGGGCCCGCCCCTGAGGCGGGGGCATCGACTGATACAATTCATAGGTGCGACGCGGACATCCGCCGACCACGTGTGCGACGCGGGGTAGAGCAGTCTGGTAGCTCGTCGGGCTCATAACCCGAAGGTCAGGAGTTCAAATCTCCTCCCCGCCACCAACTCCGGTGACCCTCCCGAGGGTTCCCCACCAACCCCCCAGTCCTTGGCTGGGGGGTTGTGTTTTTGACACGTTGTTGTCGGCGTCCTGGGGTCTGACCTGAGGTAGGCGGCCCGGGCCCTGGACGGCTTCGGCCGGCGCCCCCACCGTGCCGCAGTCCCAGACGCAGGCATTCCCTGGTCAGGCATTGCGGCGGTCCGAACATTCGGGAATCAGCACGGACTGCGAGAAGGACGTACTCCGGTGAGGCACAACGACAGTCAGGCCATGCCGCCTTCAGGATGACTGGCAACAGCCATGGCTGCTAGCTTGCAAGCACGGGAATGCCGTCATGCGTATACCTTATAGATACAAAGTAAAGGATGCCATTGCCCGGGTCATCCTGGGTCGACCCTGGAGAGTTCGCCATCGCAAGTTGCTGCTCTGCCGACCCCGGGGCGGGCTCAACGACATCCTCTGCCAGATCCATCGGTGTCGCATCTACTCTTTCTTCCACGACAGAGACCTGTGGGTCGACACGCGACGTTCGGGGTGGCACGACTGCATGAGCCACTGGTTTCGGACCGACGGCCATTTCATTTTCGGCTGGCCGCCCCAGGCTCTTTCCGGCCGCTCGTGCCTGCCGGCCTGCCTCCTGGGTCGCCTTGACACCTACGAGGCCGCCTACAGCCGGACCATCAACAATTTCGTCGACAGGCAGACGCAGGAGCCCCTGTCCTTCGATTTCAGCTGCAGTCATCCCGAGGAGATTCTTGTCCACGAGCAGTGCGGCGGCGGGCTCGACGCGATCAAGGCTCTCCGGCATCTGCGCCTTCTTCCTGAACTGCAGGCCAAGATCCGAAGACTCCTGGGCGAACTGGGGACCTACGAGGCGATCCACATTCGAAACACGGATCTGACAACCGACTACGTTTCTTTCTTCCGGACCATCCAGGTCCTCCCATCCCACAAGGTCATCGTCTGCACCGATGACCATCGTTGCCTCGCCTATGCGCGGGAGTTCTGGAAGGACCGGCTGATCGTCGTCCATGGGGTGCCGGATACCGGTGGCCGGCCCCTCCATTTCACCAATGCTCTGGATCGACACGAGACCAACGTGCACACCCTGCTGGATCTGATGATCCTGGCGTCGGCCACGGTGCTCCACAGCTGTCGCACCAGCCAGGGCAGGGAGTCCGGCTTCTCTCTGCTGGCCAGATCGCTGCGGGCCAACCCGCGGGTGATGCGCCACCTGCTCAACGGCTGACACCGGTGCCCCCGGGGGGCGGAGGCTCACCAGCCGCTCCTGCATGATGCCGGGACCGGTCCGCCTGCCGATGTCCGCTGTGCCATCCCCCACCGCCGGCAGTGACCTGCCGTGGGATGCCGTGGTGGTGGGGGCAGGGGCCAACGGGTCGGTGGCCGCCATGGTGCTGGCGGAGGCGGGGCTGCGGGTGCTGGTGCTCGAGGCGGGGCCGGACCTCTCCGCCAGTCGCGCCCTGGGCAGCGAACCGCTCAACAGCCTGCGCCGTCTCGCCCACCTGAGCAGCGGCCGCCAGCGCCTGCAGCGGCACCATCCGGGCTTCTGGAAGCACAACCCCGAGCTGTTCGTCGACGAACGGCAGAACCCCTACAGCACCCCACCGGACGCCCCCTTCCTCTGGACCCGGGGGCGCCAGGTGGGCGGCAAGAGCCTCACCTGGGGGGGCATCACCCTGCGCCTGTCGGAGGCCGAGTTCCAGGCGGGCCGGCGGGACGGCCATGGCCCCGCCTGGCCGATCGGCACCGCCGAGCTGGCGCCCTTCTATGACCGGCTCGAGACCCTGCTGGGGGTGCACGGCCAGCGGGACGGGCTGCCCCAGCTGCCGGACGGACGATACCTGCCGCCCCTGCCCTTCACTCCGGGGGAGAAACACCTGCAGACGGCGATCGGTCGCGAGCTGGGGCTGCCCCTGATCCACTCCCGCGGCTTCCGCCTGCACCGGCCCACCCCGGCGGCACCCTGGCCCCCCTCCAGCGCCCAGGGCCGCAGCCTGGCCCGGGCCCTGGCGACGGGCCGGGTGCAGCTGCGCAGCGGTGCGGTGGTGAGCCATCTGGAGATGGACCGGAGCGGGCGGCGGGCCGAGGCGGTGGTGCTGGTGGACGCGGCCAGCGGCGGGCGGGAGCGCCTCGCCGCCCCCCTGGTGGTGCTCTGCGCCTCCACGATCGAAACGGTCCGGCTGCTGCTGCACTCGAGCGACGCCGTGCGCAGCGGCGGCCTGAGCGACCCCTCGGGCAGCCTGGGCCGCTACCTGATGGACCACATCTCTACCAGCCGCTTCTTCTCGATCCCCGCGATCGGGGCGCCCCCCGAACCGGCCGAGCTCTCCGGGGCCGGCAGCTGTTTCATCCCCAACACCGTGAACCTCGAGGAAGGCAGCTCGGAGGCCTTCCTGCGCGGCTACGGCATCTGGGCCGCCCTGCAGCGCTTCGATCCCCCCGCCCTGCTGCGGCGCCGGCCCGGGGAAGCGGTGGGCTTCCTGATCGGCCATGGGGAGGTGCTGCCCCGGGCCGGGAACCGGGTGAGCCTGGATGGTTCCCGCACCGACGCCTGGGACCTGCCCATCCCCCACATCGACTGCCGCTGGGGAACCAACGAGGCCGCGATGGTGGCCCACATGCAGGCGCGCATGGCAGCCGTGGTGGCCGCGGCGGGCGGCCGCATCCGGCCGATCGAGGAGCTGTTCGTGCTGCCGGTGCTCGAACCCCTGATCCGCAACAGCCTGGCGGTGCGTCCGGAGCCGCCGCCACCGGGCTACTACATCCACGAACTGGGCGGGGCCCGCATGGCCGAGAGCCCCGAGGAGGGGGTCGTCGACCCCTGGAACCGCTGCTGGGGGGCCGCCAATGTGCTGGTCACCGATGGGGCCTGCTGGCCCAGCGCCGGCTGGCAGAGCCCCACCCTCACCGAAATGGCGATCACCTGGCGGGCCTGCGCCGCCGCCGCCGCCGGGATGCGGCGCCACTGAACGGACGGTCCGGTCAGGGAGCCGTCACAGCAGGGCACAGCTGGTGTCGATCACCACAATCTTGGCGGCCCCCCATGCGCACAATGACGGGGCGACCTCCAAAGGGTCGGGCAAGGGAGAAAACCATCGGCGGGGGTTGGCACCTCCGCTTTTTTTTGGCCTGCTGTCGGCCTGGCCCGGACGTCCGCCTGGCCCGTTCGATGCGCCTGGCCTGCCCAAGCCTCAGCCCCCGGGTCAGGGCTTCTGGAACAGCCCGTCGAGGTAGTGCTGGGAAACCACGGGCTCCTGGCAGCCGTTCTGGAACAGGAAGCCGGCCAGGGCGGAGGTGATGACGCTGTACTGGTCCCAGTGCGGATGGGCGTCGATGAACTCCCGCATGCCGGCGTAGAGCACCTCAGGCACCTCGGCTTCCAGGCTCACACTCGCCTCTTCGCCGCCGCACCCCGGGTGCTCAGGATCCATGGCCATGCTGCTGGGATTCCACTGAGTTCGCTCCAAGTACGCCACAGGGGATGGCCGGCGTCAAAATCCGGTCGTGGCGAGGCCCCGTTGGGCGCAGAGGATGAGACTCGCGGCCCCGGCTGGGCTGCCGGCGAGGTGTTGCAGAACACGGGAGCAGCGGACCGCCGGCGGCGGACCCTGTCAAGGCTGTTCCAAGCCATCCATGACTTTCCCCAGCCCTGACGTCCTGAAGCGGCCGGAAGGCCGAGATCTGTGGAAAAGTGCCGCAAATCGGGGGAAAACGGCACCGCCGTGGGGGAAACCCCCGAACCATCGGAACAAGTGATCAGAACTCAGTCTCTCTGGACCCAGAGAGAGATGAGACCGGCGAGGATGGCCCCCTGGCCTGGCCGCCCTGCAGGTCAGTCGGTCGACCGCCGCAGGGTGCGGGGACCCAGCGGGTGGTCGGCATGGGGATAGACGGGATGGTGGTGGTGATGATGGGCCTCCTCGCCGTGGCCATGGCCAGCCCCCGTGCCCCCCAGCGGAACGGGCACGCCGTCGGGTTGACAGGCCCCGGTGCATTCCCGCTCGCAGAGGGTGCAGCTCTCCACCAGCCCCTCGACATGGTGGTGGTGGCTGTGCTGGGGCGCCCCCACCTCCCGCTCGAACCCGAGCACCTGGGCCCGGTACTTGCAGAGCGAGCAGTTCATGGCCACATCGCCGCCGAGCACCTCGGCGACCCGCTCCCGGAAGGTGTCCAGCACCAGGGGATGGTCGCCCAGGTAGCCGGCCTGAACCATCTCCAGCTCGGGATGGTCGGCGGCCACCCGCTCGCTGTGCTGGCGGATCCGACTCACCAGCACCCCGGAGAACAGGAAGTACGGGAAGACGACGATGCGCCGGAAGCCGAGCTTGACGGCCTGGCGCAGGCCCGGCTCCACCAGGGGAAAGGTGACCCCGGAATAGAGGGTCTCCCCCCAGCCGAAGCCGAAGCCCTCCACCAGCATCCGGGTCACCTTGGCCACGTTGGAGTTGGCGTCCGGATCGGAGGAGCCACGCCCCACCACCGCCAGCAGGGTGTCATGCAGCGGCACCGGGCTGCGGCCGGCCGCGAGGGCGTCGGCGTCGGCGCTCTCGAGGGCAGCGCGGATGCGGGCGGCCGCGGCCTGGATCATCTTGAGGTCCACCCCAAGCTCCCGGCCGTAGTCGATGCGCAGCCCGGTCTCGGCGGCGTAGGTGTTGAGCACCGAGGGGATGTCGTTCTTGGCGTGGCCGGCGGCGAACAGCATCGCCGGCACGGCCAGCACGTGCCGCACCCCGCGCTGGCGCAGGGCGTCCAGGCCGTCGCGCAGGATCGGCCGGGCGAACTCCAAGTAGCCGTGGTCCACGGGTACCGGGGCGAGGTGGTGCTGGAGCTGGTGGGCCAGGGAGGCGAATTCGGCCACCGCCAGACGGTTGCGGCTGCCGTGGCCACAGACCAGCACCCCGATCGGGCCGTGGGGTCCCTCCGGAGCGATGGCTCGGTCAGGGGCGGTGGTCATGCACATCCGTGGCTGGCCTGACCCTATTCCCGGGGCTGAACCGCGGCGGTGAGGTCCGGCGCGGAGCGGTCAGGATGGGGGTCAGCCACCGGCACCCATGAGCCTGCACCTGCCCCCCTACCGGCCCCTGCCCCCTCCGGGTCCGAAGGCGGACCTGCTCAGCGTCGCCATCGCCGACCTGCGGCCCACCCAGATGTGCGTGGGCCTGGCCGAGGTGCGCAGCCGCCAGCAGGACTTCTCCCTGGAGACGGCGGAGCAGCGCCTGCGCTACCTGCGCGGCAAACCCGTTCCCCTCGTGCGCGGAGCGGGTGACGCGCTCTGGATGGTCGACCGCCATCACCGCCTGCGGGGGCTGATCGAGCTGGATCCCGGCGCCATGGCCTACGGCTACCTGGTGCTCGATCGGCCCGCCGATCCGCCCCAGGCGGTGCTCGCCGAACTGCAGGCCCGGGGCTGGCTGTACCTCTACGACGGCCGCGGCCACGGCCCGTTGGTGCCCACGGCCCTGCCGCAGCGCCTGCCCGAGCTGCAGGACGACCCCTACCGCTCCCTGGTCTGGCGGTTGAAGAAGGAGGGCATGATCGATCCGGCCCCCCTGATCCCCTTCCACGAATTCCGCTGGGGAGCCTGGCTGCGCAGCCGCCCCCTGCCCCCCTTCAGCTCGGCCAATCTGGCGCCGGCCCTGGCGGCCGCCCGTTCCCTGGTGCGCTCCAGGGCCGCCTCCCACCTGGCCGGCTGGAAAGGCTGAACCGGCAGGTCCGACCCGCTCAGTCGGGACGGTTGCGGGGCGGTTCGCCATCCCCGGCCAGCAGCAGCCGCTCCCAGCGATCGAAGCGCCGCCCCAGCAGCACCGCGGCCGCCGCCAGCAGCAGGCCCGCGACCAGCACCGGGGGGGTCCGCCACCAGGCGATCGCCAGCAGGGCCAGCCAGGGGATGGCCTGCACCAGCGGCCGCCAGCGCCGCAGTCCCTCCAGGGCGCCGCGGCAGGAGGCGCAGTGCTGCCCGTGGCTGGTCCAGCGGTCCATCAGGGCCGCCCGATCGAGGCGGGGGGGCAGGGGCTGGCCGGGGAAGGGGTCGCCGTCGTGGTCGTTGACCCAGTCGTGCAGGGCCTTCACATAGACATCGGCGCCGGTGGCCAGGAAGAACGCCCGCTCGGCCCCGCCGCTGCGGCCCCGCTGCTCCAGCACCCGCTCCTGCCAGTGCAGGAACACCTGGTCGTCCTCGAGCACGGTGTGGTTGGCGATGTGCTGCAGCCAGCGGGGCCGCAGCCCCAGCAGCAGGGGAGGCAGCCGTGACTGGAACTGGAAGGGGAAGCGGGCGAACAGGCGGCACTCGCCGCGGCGGATCGGCGTCGCGTAGACCACCGTGAGGATGCGGGCGAAGCCGGGCGCCGTGAGGTCGTGCCACATCAGGCCGGGGGCGGCGTAGGTGGTGCGCTGGCTGCCGAGCTTGCCTTTGCGGGGGCCCTCCTCCCACAGGGCCGTGAAGCCTTCCGGACCGGAGCCGGTGATCGTCGCCACCACCGGGGCGGCGTTCTCCCGCTTGCCCACGGTGCGGTGGTGGGTGAAGGGCACGTGGCTCACATCGAGCACGTTCTCCAGCAGGGTGAGGGCATCCATCGGCAGGTCCCGGAAGGTGTCCTGCACGAACCAGCCCGGCTCCTCCAGCACCGGCACCAGCGGCAGGGGCACCGCCGCGGCGTCGGCCGCCTCACCGGCGAAGACGAACAGCAGGCCCTGGGCCTCGGCGGTGGCGTAGGCCCGGCAGCGGGAGCGCACGGCGCTGGGGCTCGCCCCCGGCTCGGCCTGGGGAATGGCGGTGCAGTGGCCGTCACCGGCGAAACTCCAGCCGTGGTAAGGGCACTCCAGCTCGCCGCCGGCATTGATCCGCCCCTGGCTCAGGGGCACCAGCCGATGCGGGCAGACATCGGCGAAGGCGCGCCAGAGCTGGCCGGCCCGGTCCCACCAGAGGACCAGGTCCTCACCCAGGAGGGTGAAGGCGGTGGGCCTGGCGGGATCGAGATCCCGCAGGTAGGACACCGGATACCAGTGCTGGTGCCAGGCGGACTGCGTCATGGTGCCGATTCTGGTGGGGGGCGCGGACGGGTGCGGACCCGTTACGAGACGAGGCGGGGAGGGGACCGCCGGTGGCGGCGCTCCTAGGACGGCCTGGAGGACTCCCCTGCCGACCCTCCCGATCCCCCGTGGGCACCTTCCTGGCTGGCAATCCCCTGGCGATCTTCGCCCTGCTGCTGGTGCTGAGCGTGGTGGTGCCCCCCCTGGTGCGGCCGCTGCGGCTGCCCGATCTGGTGGGGCTGCTGGCGGCGGGGGTGGCGATCGGTCCCCACGGCCTGGGCTGGCTGGTGTCGACCAGCGAGACCGTGCGGCTGCTCTCGGATGTGGGGGTGATCTACCTGCTGTTCATCGCCGGGCTGGAGATCGACCTGGGGGAGTTCCAGCGCATCCGGGCCCGTTCCTTCCGCTTCGGGCTGCTCACCTTCACCCTGCCGATGCTGGCCGGCACGGTGCTGGGGTTCGTTTACGGCTACCCGGCCGTGAGCGCCGTGCTGATCGGCTCGATCCTGGCCTCCCACACCCCCCTGGGGTACCCGATCGTGCGCAGCTTCGGCGCCATGCGGGAGGAGTGCGTCACGGTGGCGATCGGTGGCACGATCTTCACCGATATCGCCGCCCTGGTGGTGCTGGCCCTCTGCGTCAGCCTGGGGCAGGGCCAGCTGAGCACCGAGGGGGTGGTGGGGCTGCTGCTCAAGGTGGCCGTGTATGCCGCCGCCGTGCTGCTGCTGATCCGCTGGCTGGGCCGGGGGCTGATCCGCCGCAGCGTTGATGGCGACAGCCGCCTGTTCGTCGCGGTGCTGCTGGCCCTGTTCCTGGCGGCGGTGGGCGCGGAACTGGCCGGTGTGGAGAAGATCGTCGGTGCCTTCCTCGCCGGCCTGGCCGTGAACGGTGTGCTGCCGGACGGCCGCGTCAAGGAGCTGGTGGTGGTGGTGGGGGCGAGCCTGTTCATCCCCCTGTTCTTCATCGATCTGGGCCTGCTGCTCGATGTGCCGGTGTTCCTGAGCACCATGACGGGCTCGGTCTTCGCCGTCGCCCTGATCCTGACCCTGATCGCCAGCAAGGGGCTGGCCTCCTGGTGGTCGGGTCTGCTGTACCGCTACGACGGGCCCCAGATGCTCACCCTCTGGTCACTGTCGATCCCCCAGGTGGCGGCCACCCTGGCCGCCACCTACGTGGGGTTCCGCCAGGGGCTGCTGGATGAGCGGATGCTCAACAGTGTGCTGGCCCTGATGGTGGTGACGGCGACCCTGGGGCCGATCCTGACCACGGTGGCGATGACCCGGATGGCCAGCCGCCGCTCCCGGGAGCTCAGCCTGCAGGAGACCGGCCAGCTGGCCCTGGTGCGACGGGCCCTGCGAGTGCTGGTGCCCGTCAGCGACGCCCGCAGCGAGGGGTTCCTGCTGGCGCTGGCCGGCCGTCTGATCGACGGCGAGGCGGGCCGCCAGGGCCTGGTGCTGCCCCTGGCGGTGGTGTCCCCCCGCCAGGCCGGGGCGGGCCGCGGCCCCCATCCTCCCGTGGTGCACCGGGCCCTGGCGGAGGGGCGGCAGCGGCTGGAGCAGGCCGATGCCTGCACGGCGGCGGCGGGGGTGCCCAGCCGCTCCCTGCTGCGGGTCGACAACGACATCCCGGGCGGCATTGCCCGGACGGCCCTGGAGCAGGGCGCCGATCTGGTGCTGGTCGGGGTGGCGAGGGGCCCCCGCCTGGGACGCTGGCTGTTCGGCGATCTGGTGGCCGCCATCTGCCGCCAGGCCCACTGTCCGGTGGTGATGGCCCGGCTGGGGGAGGATCCGGCCGGCTTCCGGCGGCTGCTCGTGCCGGTGAAGGACCTTTCCGCCGGCGCCCTGGAGCAGTTCCAGCTGGCGGAGCGGCTGCTGAGGGGCTGCCCGTCCGGAGAGGGGGCCGCCATCACCCTGCTGCACGTGCACGAGCCCTGGCTGCCCCAGGCGGAGCGGGAGCGGCTGACCCGCCAGCTCCAGGCCTGGATCCCGTCCCCGCCCGGTACCGGTGGGGCCGTGCCGGTGGCGGTGGAACTCCTGGCCGATCCGAACGTGGCCGATGCGATCGAGCGCAGCAGCGAGAGCCACGATCTGGTGATCCTGCGCTCCCTGCGGCGCCTGGTGGAGGGCCTGCCGATTCCCGCCAGCGACCAGGCCACCGGGCTGCTGCGGCGGCTGGCCTGCTCGGTTCTGGTGATCAGCGATCCACTCCACTGACCCCGGCACTGATCCGGGGCCATGAGTAGACAGAGGGGAGAACCCCAGCTCCCATGCCCTACAGCCACCTCCTGGTTCCCAGCGACGGCTCCGAGCTCTCGATGCAGGCCGTGCGCCATGCCGTGGCCCTGGCCGCGGCCCTGGGGGCCCGCATCACCTTCTTCCATGCCCAGGCCAGCGTGCCGGTGCAGGTGGTGGGGCTCGGCGAGATGCTCGATGCCACCACGATGGAGGCCCTGATGCGTGCCAGCCGCAAGGACGTGGAGCGGATCCTGGAGGAGTCCCTGGCGGTGGCGAAGCAGGCCGGCGTCAGCGCCACCGGCGAGAAGGTGATGAGCGACCTGCCCCACCAGGCCATCGTCGAGGCCGCCACCCGGCTGGGATGTGATCTGATCCTGATGGCCTCCCACGGCCGCCGCGGCCTGGTGGGGATGCTGATCGGCAGCGAGACCCAGCGGGTGCTGGTCCAGTCCCCCTGTCCGGTCCTGGTGTACCGATGAGCGCTCTCGCCTCCGCAGGGGGCGACGGCGCCTCCGATCGGGCCTACGACATCCTGCGCTCCCAGCACCAGCCGCTGGCGGCGCTCTTCTCCCCCCGCAGCGTGGCGGTGATCGGCGCCTCCGACCGGCCGGGCAGCGTCGGCCGGGGGGTGCTGTGGAACCTGATCAGCCATCCCTTCGGCGGCACCGTCTACCCCGTCAACCCGAAGCGTTCCAGTGTGCTGGGGATCCGGGCCTACGCCACGGTGGCGGAGGTGCCCGAGGCGGTGGATCTGGCGGTGATCGCCACCCCGGCCGCCACGGTGCCGGCCCTGATCGAGGCCTGTGCGGCGGCGGGGGTGAAGGGGGTGATCGTGCTCTCCGCGGGCTTCCGCGAGATCGGCGCCGCCGGCATCGCCCTGGAGGCCCGCATCCGCGATGGTCTGCGCCGCTCCGGCATGCGGCTGGTGGGCCCCAACTGCCTGGGGCTGATGAATCCCCGCACCGGCCTCAACGCCACCTTCGCCGGCACCTTCGCCCGCCCCGGCCATGTGGGCTTCCTGAGCCAGTCGGGGGCGATCTGCACCGCGGTCCTCGACTGGAGCCTGCAGGAGAACGTGGGCTTCAGCGCCTTCGTCTCGATGGGCTCGATGCTCGATGTGGACTGGGGGGATCTGATCACCTACCTGGGGGACGACCCCCAGACCCACAGCATCGTCATCTACATGGAGTCGATCGGGGATCCCCGCTCGTTCCTCTCGGCGGCGCGGGAGGTGGCCCTCACCAAGCCGATCGTGGTGATCAAGGCCGGGCGCACGGCGGAGGCGGCCCAGGCGGCGGCCTCCCACACCGGCGCCCTGACCGGCAGCGACGCCGTGCTCGATGCCGCCTTCCGGCGCTGCGGCGTGCTGCGGGTGGACAGCATCGCCGACCTCTTCGACCTGGCCGAGGTGCTCTCCAAGCAGCGCCGCCGTCCCCTGGGGCCGCGGCTGACGATCCTCACCAATGCCGGCGGCCCGGGCGTGCTCGCCACCGACGCCCTGGTGCGCCACGGGGGCGCCCTGGCCAGGCTCCCGGAGGCGACCCTGACGGCCCTCGATGCCGTGCTGCCGGAGCACTGGAGCCGGGCCAACCCGATCGACATCCTCGGGGACGCCGATCCGGAGCGCTACGGGCGGGCCATCCGCCTGGCCCTGGAGAACCCCGACAGCGACGGGCTGCTGGTGGTGCTCACCCCCCAGGCCATGACCGACCCGACCGCCACGGCCGAACGGCTGGTGGCCCTGGCGGCCACGACCACCAAGCCCCTGCTGGCCAGCTGGATGGGGGGCCGGGACGTGGAGCCGGGGGAGCGCCTGCTCAATGCCGCCGGCATCGCCACCTACCGCTACCCGGACGCGGCCGTGCGGCTGTTCGATGCCATGTGGCGCTACAGCGACAACCTGCGCGCCCTCTACGAAACGCCGGCCCTGGTGCCGGAAATGGAGCCGGCCGCCACCACGGACGCCGCGGTGGCGGCCGGTGCCGACGAGCCCCACGTCGACCGCCGGCGGGTGGAGGAGCTGCTGGGCGCTGTGAAGGCCGAAGGGCGCACCCTGCTCAACGAATGGGAAGCCAAGCAGGTGCTGACGGCCTACGGCATTCCCACGCTCCCCACCCACATGGCCCTCAGCGCCGAGGCGGCCAGCGCCGCCGCCGAGGCCATGGGCTACCCGGTGGTGGTGAAACTGCTCTCCGCGGAGCTCACCCACAAGAGTGACGTCGGCGGGGTGCAGCTGAACCTGCCCGACGGGGAGGCGGTGGCCCGGGCCTACCGGACCATGGAGCGCGCGATCGTCGCCCGGCACGGGGCGAGCGCCTTCGGCGGGGTGACCGTCCAGCCGATGCTGGACCTGACCGGAACCTACGAACTGATCGTCGGCAGCAGCATCGATCCCCAGTTCGGACCGGTGATCCTGTTCGGCACCGGCGGCCTGCTGGTGGAGGTGTTCCAGGACAGTGCCGTGGCCCTGCCGCCGCTGAACACCACCCTGGCCCGGCGGCTGATGGAGCGCACCCGGATCTATGCGGCGCTGCAGGGGGTGCGCGGACGACCGCCGGTGGATCTGGCGGCGCTCGAACGGCTGCTGGTTCGCCTGAGCCGGCTGGTGCTGGAGCACCCCGCCATCCTCGAACTCGACATCAATCCGCTGCGGGTGGCGCCGGGGGGCGGGGACGGCGCCCTGGTGGCCCTCGACGCCCGCGTGCTGCTGCAGGCCTCCTCCGGAGCCAGCTGCTTCACCCCCAGGCCGGCGATCCGGCCCTACCCCAGCGCCTACGTCCGCGACTGG
Organism: Aphanothece cf. minutissima CCALA 015; assembly: GCA_003003925.1. Taxonomy (GTDB): domain Bacteria; phylum Cyanobacteriota; class Cyanobacteriia; order PCC-6307; family Cyanobiaceae; genus Cyanobium; species Cyanobium minutissimum. The sequence goes on along the minus strand of PVWP01000010.1, from coordinate 124,568 downwards.
CGCCTGCCCGACGGCTCCCCGGTGACGCTGCGGCCGATCCGGCCGGAGGACGAACCCCTGGTGGTGGCGTTCCATCGCACCCTCTCGGAGCAGAGCGTCTACTTCCGCTACTTCCATCTGATGACCCTGGGCCACCGGATCGCCCACGAGCGGCTCACCCGCATCTGCTTCACCGACTACGACCGGGAGATGGCCCTGGTGGCGGAGCGGGCGGGGGAGAACGGGGCGGCGGCCGAGCTGCTGGGGGTGGGCCGGCTCAGCCGGATCCACGACGAGAACGCGGCCGAGTTCGCCATGCTGATCGCCGATCCGTGGCAGCGGCAGGGGCTGGGCACGGCCCTGCTGGGTCTGCTGCTGGAGATCGGCCGATCCGAGGGGCTCGAGCGCATCAGCGCCGAGATCCTGCACGAGAACCGGGGCATGCAGCACGTGTGCCAGAAGCTGGGCTTCCAGCTCCGGCCCACGGCCGAGTGCGTGCACGCCGAGATCAGCCTCCTGGAGCCGGCCGCCGTTGCGCCGGAACGGACCGGGACGGTGCCGCCAGCCGGTGCAGCTGCCAGGCCCGCTGCAGATCCACCCGCGTGACGTGGTAACCCAGCCGGCGGGCGGCCAGGATCAGCTCCGGGCAGGAGCGGCAATGGCGCAACCCGCGGCGGATCACCTCATCCGTCTCGGCCTCATCGACGAGGCGCTCCAGTTCGCTCCAGCTCATCGGGTTCTCCCACCCTCCCGTTCACGCTGGCAACGGCGGAGCGATCCGGCCAGGGGTCGTCAAACAAGCGATGCACTGGACCCCGCCAGCGGGGCAGAGGCCATGGCTGGGGCCGGAGTCGCATCCTGTCGGACATCGGCCGCCAGCCGTTCATGGATCGGTCACATCGCTTCGCTTGATTGATGTCAGCCCCACCTCAGGGGTCGCTCCTCACAACGCGAACACCATGAACACCGTCCTTCGCCAGGCGTCCCGCCGCGTCGCGGGCCTGCTGGGCACCACCGGCGTCCTGGCCCTTCTCGCCGCTCCCCTGGAGGCCTGGGCCGGTCCCTGGGGCCCGTCCGGCGCCACCCGTCAGGTCGACAGCCGCCGCGTTCCCTACCCCGTGCCGACCCTCCCCAGCCCCTCCTCCTACGGCGACGGCTACGGCGGCGGCTACCGGGCCGACTATGACGTCGACCGCTACCGGGCCAACCTGCCGGTGGCCCCCGACTACATCCAGGCCCAGACGGCCCAGCGCTGCAACGTGGGTCGGCTGGTGGGCGGCATTATCGGCGGTGGCCTGGGCTACGCGGCCTCCCGCCAGGACGGCCGCACCTGGGCCGTGCCGCTCGGGGCCCTGCTGGGTCAGCAGATGGGCTGCAGCATCGGCTCCCAGCGGGCTCCCCTGCCCTGGTGAGCCCCCGGCTCAGGAAGCGGTTCCGAAGGCCACCTGACAGGCGGCATTGAGGAGTTCCGCTTCCTGGGCATTGCCCGGCACCTGGCCGTTCAGCAGCCCCGACTGACAGTCGGCCGACAGCTGGTAGACGCTGCCGTTGGCGCTGACATCAAAGGCCACCGTGCTGGTGCCGGTCGGCTGGACCGTGCCGAACAGCAGCTGGTACTGGGTGTTGGGCACCACGATCACGGTCTGGTTGCTGGCCACCGCCGCATCCACCGCGCTGTTGATGATCGAAGCCGTCGCCAGGGCACCCACCCCCCAGGCGGCGGCGCTGGCCCCCCACCAGCCCCAGGACGGGGTGGCCCAGCCGCCGTACCAGCCGTGGTTCCAGGGCCGGGCCACGCCCCAGCCCGGACGGGCCCAGCCGGGCCGCACGCCGATGGCGTTGACGTTGACGGCACGGTTCCAGTTGCGGTTGACGTTGACGCTGCGGTTGATGTTCCGGTTGACGTTGACGTTCCGGTTCAGGTTGGCGTTGACGTTGCGGTTGAGGGTTCCGGTTCCGGCGGGCCTGTTGAGGCCCGGGTTGCCGACCACGCCGCCGGGGCGCGCCGCAGGACGATTCAACGAGGGGCCGCCCAGGCCACCGCCGGCGACGCCGCTGCTCCAGCCTCCGGCGGGCCGGGTGACGCCCCGGTTGAGACCTCCGGCCCCGCCGGATCCCTGGAAGCCGCTGCGGCCCAGGGATCCGCCACCACCGGCCCGGCCGAGACCACCGCCACCGCCCCCGACTCTCGCGCCGCCACCACCGCCGCCCATCCGGGCGCCACCACCGCCGCGGGCGCCACCACCGCCGCGGGCGCCACCGCCGCCGCCGCGGGCGATCAACTCACCGCCGTGGGGGGAGGAAAGCTCCAGGGCCAGGCCAGCCCCGACCGGGGAGGCGATCACACCGGCCACCAACAGGGCGAATCCGCTGAGGTTCTTCATTTCAGCAACAGGGCGCAGGCGTCGTCGTAACAGCTGGCGTCCACCCGGCCGTCAGCGCCGAAATGCACCATCACCAGATCACGGCCCTGGAGGCGGGTGTTGGCGCGATCCTGCCGGACGCTGTTGAGGTAATTGGGGTTGACCACGCAGAGGTCCTGGCCGTTGAAGCAGACCGTGTTGGTGGAGAAACGGGCCGAGGCCCCCCGCAGGGGCCGCCAGCTGCGGGCGTCGTGGGCCCAGATCGCCATGGTCACCGGCTCCGAGGTGATGCGGACCGTTTCGACGCCGGTGCCGATGCGATGGCGGTAGAGGGTGGCGCCGCCGCTGTCCACCGCCTCCACGGTGCAGGGCACAGGGGCCGCGCCCTTCAGCGCGCACTGGGTCGCCAGGGTGTAGAGCACCGTGGCGGAGGGATCCTGCTGGGCCAGGCTCGCCGGCGCCACAGCCAGCAGCCCTGCGGCCATCAGGCCGGCCGCAGGGCTGACCCCCGCCGGGATCGGGCACCGGGCTCGGCGGCCTGTGGGGTGGGCGCTGGCGCGAAGGGGGTTCCGGCGGAGAGGCATGGGACGGGCGGGCAGCGGCAGGCGCCGATGGCTGGGTAGCGATGAACACATCGTGGCCATGGGGGGTCCGGGCTGGCAACCATCGAAGGCCGGCCGATGCCTGGCGGATCCCTGATCGATGCCTGGCCGATGCCTGATCGACGGTCGCTGCTCGCCAGGCCCGACCTCGCTAGCGTTGAAGCAGCCACAGACAACCCATCGATGGCCGTTCTCAACCGCTGCGCGATCGCGGTGGCCCCCCGGCAGCCGATGGTGGACTGGACCCGGCCCTTCTGGACCCGGGAGGACATGGAAGGGCTGGGGGAGGACCACAGCCTCTACCTGATCCCCACCTACGACAGCGAGCTCGAGGCCCAGGACCGGCTGCTCGACAGCTACGGGGACATCTTCGCCGCCGAGCTCGACCTCTGGTGCCGCGACCGCAGCCGCTGGCCCCACCCCCGCAGCCTGGAACTCTTCGAGGCCTGGTTTTCCGTGCGCTTCTTCCCCCTCGTCGAGGACCTGGACACGGAACCGCTGCACACCTACGTCATCGATGACGACCTCCAGGACGTCCTGCGCGAGGCCATGGGCTGAGCGATGTTCTTCCGCATCCACCACCGTCTCAGCTACACCTACGAGCGGCCCGTCTTCCTGGAGCCGATGGCCCTGCGGCTCACCCCCCGGCAGGACGGCAGCCAGAGGATCCTTGAGCACCATCTGCGGCTGGAGGAGGCTCCTGCGGGCCTGAGCCGGGTGCTGGAGCCCGATGGCACCGACGCGATGGTGGCCTGGTTCCAGCAGGAGCGCGACCAGCTCACGATCACGGTGGACATGCTGGTGGAGACCCTGCGCTGCAACCCCTTCGACTGGATCGTCACCCACCGAGGGGCCCAGCAGCTGCCGGTGACCTACCCGGAGGCGGAGGCCCGCTCCCTGGCGGGCTGCCTGCAGGATCGGACCGACTCCAGCGTGCGCGACTGGGCCCAGGCCATCGCCGACGGTGTCGACGGGTCGGCCACCGCCTTCCTCAGCGCCCTCGCCGATGGGATCCACCACGGGTTTCACCATGTCGGCCGGCTGGAAGGGGAACCCACCGATGCGGCCGAGACGCTGCGCACGCGCACGGGAGCCTGCCGGGACACCGCCATGCTCTTCGTGGCGGCCTGCCGCAGCCAGGGACTGGCGGCCCGGTTCGTGAGCGGCTACTCGATGCACCATCCCCCCGAGGTGAGCGAGCACGAACTGCATGCCTGGGCGGAGGTCTATCTGCCCGGAGGCGGGTGGAGGGGCTTCGACCCCAGCCTGGGCCTGGCGGTGGCCGACGGCCACGTCATCCTGGCTGCCGCGCCCGATCATCACCTGGCGGCGCCGGTCAGCGGTCGCTACCGGGGCACCGGTGTGGGCTCCAGCCTGGCCTACCTGATCCGCCTGCAGGCCGCCGAGGAGCTCGGGGAGCTGGGGGTTCCGCCTCAGCCGATGATCCCGAGCTGAAGCCAGCAGCCGGCGGGCGCCAGCTTCTCGACCACCACCGGGGCCCGGTGGGTGAGCACCAGGTTGTGGGCGTACCGCTCAGCCTCGTCGCGGTGGTCGAAGGTGGGGCCGGTCACCTCGCTGGGCACGGTGGTCTCGTTCTGGTCAGCGGGTCGGACCCGGTAACGGCCGCGAGGGCTTGCATCACTCATGCGCCCAATCTGCTCCCCGACCACCCCAAGCGGCCCCAGCAGCAGAGTGTCTTTCGATCCGTGCCGGACTCCCCACACGGGGCGCCGGCGGCGGGCGGGGGGACCAACGGGCCGGGAACCACCCCGGAAAACAGAAAACCGCCCCCGGAGAACCGGGAGCGGTGAAAAGAAGGCCCCCGCAAGGGGCCGATCAGCCGGGAATGACTCAGTAGCGGCTGCGGCCACCGCCGCCGCCATAGCCGCCACCACCACCGCCGTAACCGCCGCCGCCGCCGGAGCGACCACCGCCACCGCCGCCGCCGGTGCGGGGCTCGGCCTTGTTCACCCGGATGCTGCGGCCCATCCACTCGACATCCTGGAGGTCATCGATGGCCTTGGTCTCGTCGGCGTCGTTGGTCATCTCGACGAACGCAAAACCGCGCTTACGACCCGTGTCGCGATCAAGGGGCAGGGTGCACTGGCGAAGTTCGCCGTACTGAGCGAAAAGATTCTTCACGTCTTCCACTTCGGCGTCGAAGGAAAGATTTCCGATGTAAATGGTCATGAACCTGAAAAAAACTATGAACCGATCCTTCGACAGCCCTTTTCGAAAGTGATGAGCTCGCTGGAGAGAAATCTTGGAATCTTCCTTACCCTACAGCCCCCGCGGCCCCCAACCCCGGGGGGCCCGGGTCGGGGGAACCGTCTGGAAAGGCGGGCACCGGCCCCAGGGCGCCGGTGACTGGGATCCCGCCCGGGGGGTGCAGCAGATCTGCAGCGTCCCCCTCACATGCGGGACATCGCCGTGATCTTGTTGAGCTTGTCCCGCTCGAGTCCTTCCAGTTCCTCGACCTGCAGCAGGCCATCCTTCACCAGGCTGGCAAAGACGAACAGCAGGCCAGGGAGGCGGAAATCAAAACGTCCTTCGATCTCATGGCGCTGAATGCTGAGGAAGTCATGCAGTTTCCAGCAGTCCTCCACCGTATCCATGCGGTCGGCATGGTCCTGGACGGCCCGGATGATGCCGATGGCGGCTCTGGAGTGGGCCTTGTCGAAGGCGCGGCGTGCCACCTGCTGCTCCTGATCCGTCCACTCCAGCACCGCACTCACCATGGGTCTCAACAGCTGAATTCGGACCTTAACGCCCGGGCCGGAGCGCCCGCGAGCTGTCAACTGGGCCAGGACCCAGCCCATCACCCTGGTCATCAGGGTGGCCACGACCTGGGCCGTGACGGCCGGACAGCCGCTGCCGCAATTCCGGCAGTCGGAACCAGGGCACCGTCGGGTGGGCATGGTGCTCCCGGTGGTACCCGAAGTGGTAACAGGCCAGCAGTGAAAGCAGGTGGGGGTACCCCAGCGTGCGAACGGCATGGCGGCCGTCCGCAGTGAATCCCCCACTGCGATGGGGTAGATAGGTGCCGAACAGAAACAGCTGGAACGAGCTGAGAACCAGCGGCAGCACCCAGAAGGTGGGGACCGCCAGCGCCCGTCCCGGTTCCAGCAGCATCAGGCCTCCGCCCACGGCCAGCCAGCTGGCCAGCAGCAGCACCAGCTGCCCCAGGCACAGATAGTTGCCCATGAAACGTGCGTACCAGCTCAGGGGCCCATCCCCGCTGGCTCGACGGAAGTCGGGGTCGCGGCGGCTGCCGGGGACCCGGTGATGGCGCAGATGCTGGCGGCGGCAGCGGGCATAGGGAAGGCCGGCGTAGAGGAGCAGAGCCAGCCGGCCCAGTCCATCATTCAGCCGGGAACTGCCGGGCACCAGGGTGCGATGCATCGCATCGTGGCCAAGGATGAACAGGCCCGTCTGCAGGTAGGTGCGCAGGGCAATGGCCAGCGCGAGCGTCAACGGCGTCCAGCCCGCGGGATCGGCCAGCAGGGCCAGCACCAGGGTGGCGAGCCAGGCCGCGAAGATGACGGTGCCGAGCAGCAGACCCGTACCTCCCCCTGCCAGAGAAACCGGAGAGGCCATCGCCTCCCCGGTCACGGGACCCGCCGGCATGGGGAGGATGGATGGACGGCTCAGCGGGCGAACTTGAGCAGTTCGGCGGGGGAGGCCAGCAGGTCGATCGCCACGAAGTAGATCTTGTTCTCGGGATCGAGCAGGAAACGCCAGGCCACGTTCATGCCGACGCCGGCCCCGAACCAGGGGGTCTGCACCTTTCCGGTCACCTTGATCTGGGTGAAACCGCCATCGGAGGGCTCGCTCACGCCGGTTTCGGGCAGCAGCTTGAGGTTCTGGCAGTCCTCGCGGAAGAAGCGCAGGATGGCGTCGGTGCCGACGATGGGCCGCTGGAAGGGGGGCTGCAGGGCGCCATCGGGGAGGAACAGCTGGATCAGCTGGTCGAAGTCGTTGGCATTCAGCAGATCCATATAGGAGAGGATCGTGGCGTTGTCGACGCCGGCGATCGAGACCTTGGTGCGCTGCTCGGGCGCCGTCGGCAGCACGATCGGCTCGGCGATGCGCTCGCTGCCGTCCACCTTGCTGGGGTCGAAGCCCATGTCGACGACGAAGTTGCGCAGCACGGTGATCTGCTGCCCTGCGTCGATGCCCTTGAGGGAGGACAGAACCGCAGCGGCATTGGCGGAGAGCTGGTAGCCCTCGGGGATGGGGGCGACGATGCCCTCCTCCATCCACTCACCCAGGCGGTACCAGAAGCCGAGCTTGATGTTGACCGACCAGATGGCGTAGGTGCGGCAGATCTCGGTGTCCGAGCGGTTGGCCAGGTCGACCATCACCTGGCTCTGCTCGGCGAAGGTCATCGCCTTGATCCGGTTGAGCACCGGCTCGGCGAACTGCATGCGGGCCGCGCCGGGGGCGGCGATGGTGATGGTCTTGCCCATCTCGAGATAGGCGAACCAGATCAGGGCCAGCTGGTCCTCGGCGCTCAGGAGGCTGAAGCGGGCGGTGAGGGCCGGCACCACATCGGCCGAAAGGGTGTCCGGAAAGATCTGGGTCGCTTTTTCGAGCGTGAACATGACAGGCACCTCCGGAAGGTCAAGAAATCTTTACAAATCCTAATGCATGGCGGTGGCGGCGAGGGCGCTGCCACCGCCTGACGTCAAGGGAAGCACGATTTTGTGTCCATCAGCACAGCAAGACAGACACCCATCCCCATCACCGTGCTGCGGAGCGGAACGCTCCGCTGATTCCTGACGGCGGGCGACGCTCAGGGCGCCCCGGTGCTGAGCATGGCGGCCGCCGTCCAGAGCACCAGCCCGGTGATGGCGAAGCCACCGGCGGTGACCAGACCCTGCCAGATCTGGCGGGCCAGGGGCGAGGGCTGCTCCCCGAGCCAGGCGGGACGGGGCGTGCCGGGGGACCAGGGGCTGGAGCCGCGGGGGGCCCTGCTGGCGATGACGTCACGCCAGCGGCCGTCGTAGCGGGGCGCCTGCTGGTTGAAGGGACGCTCCCCCTGGGCCCGCCCGGGCAGCACCCGCGAGCGCTGGTAGGGAACGGTGTCGTACCCGAAGGCTTCGAGATACTCGGGCGAATCGAGCAGGGCATCGACCAGGGCCACGAGCCCGTGCTCGGCGATCAGAATCGAATAGCGGATCCGTTCCTGGTCGCCATACACCGGCCGCCCCAGCACCCGGCCCACCAGTTGTTCAACCAGGCGATAGTTGCTGTTGCATTCATAGAAACCTTCGCGGAATCGCCGGGACAGCAGCAGACCACGGATGAAATCCCTCATGGTGATCTGTCCGCTGCGCAGCTGGGATTCCAGCACCACTTCACGATCCACCTTGAAGGCGTGAAAGAAGATCTGGCGGTAGGCCTGCTCGATCTGGACGTCGAGGCTGAGGCGATCTCCGGAGGCCTTGCGGGTCTCCAGGGTGGCGACGGCCTGGCGGGGGGATTCCTCACTGGCGATCGCGAAACTCGGCACCCTGGCATTGAGGCTCGAGGGTCGGGCGGCGAGCAGAGGAAGGGCCATGGAGGGAGTCAGGGTGAATGACCCGGAAAGATAACCGTGAACAAAAGTGGCCTTGGTCGACCGGCCGGATCCCTCACACAGCTTTACTTTTCGGGGTCGCCAAAGGGGACCCCTGCAGGGGTGCAGGGCGCTCGGTGGGCTCGCAGTCCAGCCTCAGGACCCGCTCGAGGGTCTGGTTGCGATAGTTTCTGAGGCAGTACTTGCAACCTCCGGTGGTCTGGAGATGGCGTTCCGGTGTGATCACAATCTCCCGGACAGGATGCTCCAGACAACGTATCTTGACTGGGCTTCGATAGCTCTTGTAGTTGATCTGCGAATAATCATATTTCCCGCCGAATCGGGACAGGGCTCGCTCCAGAAACGTGGCTTCATCGATCCGTAAACCCATTGGTTTATCCGCGGGAGTCAGGGAGAAAAACCCAAGGCTGAAGTGGGCAGGCTGAACAGGGGCACCAAACCCGACCCCATGGGTGGGCCCCAGGGGCTGCAGGGGGCAGAAGGCGGACCCGGCCGCCTGGTGTCAGGGGTTGCGATCAGGAACCGTTCGACGGGCTCGATGGCGCCTGAGCTCAGGGCGATTCTGCCCCCGAAGCCCACCAGGCTGGCCCAGCGCATGAATTCTCCACACTTCGCCGGCGCCCGGGCCCGGCCGGATCGGCGCCGCCGCGGTCAGGGGCGGGGCGACTCGGGGCCGGCCAGCTCCTCGGTGATGACGCGGAAGCCGGTGAGCTGGTGGTCGCCGAAGGAGCGCAGGAAGGGCACATCCGCCGCATCCCGACCCCGGGCGATCAGCACCCGCCCGATGCGGGGCCGGTTGTGGCGAGGGTCGAAGACATGCCAGCGATCCTCGAGGAACGCCTCGAACCAGGCCGAGTAGTCCACCGGTTCGGGCAGGGGCGCCGTGCCCGTGTAACCCAGGTAGCCGGTGCAGTAGCGGGCGGGGATGTTGAGGCAGCGGCAGAGGCTGATGGCCAGATGGGCGAAATCGCGGCAGACGCCGCGCCCCTCCCGCAGGGCGTCGTGGGCGGTCTTGTCGCTGCGGGCGGCGCCGTAGTCAAAGCGGAGCTGCTCGTGCACCCAGTCGCAGATGGCCTGCACCCGCGACCAGCCAGGCCGGACCCCACCGAAGCGTCCCCAGGCGACCTGGGCGAGGCGATCGGTGTCGCAGTAACGGCTGGGGTTGAGGTAGGGGTAGGTCACGATCGGCAGGGCCCCCACAGGGCACTCCCCCACCTCCGGCGCCACCGGATCGGGCAGGCCGGGGTCGGCCACCACCACTTCGAATCCCAGGGTGGTGCTGCCCGTGGAGGCCACGAAGCGGCAGGCCCGGTTGCCGTCGGCATCGGTGAGCACCTCGGCGATCCGGTCGGGGCTCAGCCGCAGCCGCTCGGGACCGCGCCGGTCGTCCAGGCGACTGCCATGGGGGTGGACCAGGGCCAGCACCGGCGTCGGCGCCCAGCAGGAGAGGGTCAGTTCGCAACCGAGCCGGATCAGCATGGAAAGGGCATGGCGAACGGGGGCGGCCCCAGCGGTCGATTGTCGCCCCCCGGGCGGGGTTCCGTGGCGGCACTCCGCGCCGGGATCCGTGGCCCGGATCGGTGCGGTGGCCGTGGCGACGTCGCCGGGGAGGGAACGGCAGCGGAACGGCGGCGGCAGCGCGGGGGAACTGCAGCGCCACGGCGGCGGCCAGCGCCGCAGCCCCTCGACAGCCGCTCCCCCGTGGCGGCACTGGCCGCGGCGCTGGCCTCCAGGACCGATTCCTGCTAGTACGGATGTACTTTTTCCGCGGCCATGGCCTCCTTCCCAGTCCCCGCTCCGGATCCCGCTCCAGATCCCGCACCGCACCACGCACCGCACCCCGCTTCGCACCGCGACGCCTGGCCCTATCTGGGGCCCGAGCAGCTGCTCCCCAGCCGCAGCCGGCACGTCTGCCTCACCTGCCAGTGGTTCCGTCACCACGCCGGCGCCGACGACGTCCCCCTGCTGAGCTGCCAGTGGCATCAGGCCCTGATCTGCCACGGCGACCATCTCACCCAGCGCTGTCCGAGCTGGCTCGAGCCCCGGCAGCGAAGCTCCGGCTGGTGCCCGGAGGCCGCCTGAGGTCATCCTCCGGAGGAGGCGGGGCCCTCATTAGGGTGAGCCCTGCCCGATCCCGTCCGCATGGCCCCCGACCGCATGGCCATCGTCCGCGCGCAGGGCCTCGGCAAGACCTACCGGGTGGCCGACAAGCAACCCGGACTGGCCGGCACCCTGCGTCACTTCGTGAACCGACGCGAGCGCCTGATCGCGGCCGTGCAGGACGTGAGCTTCTCGATCGAGCCGGGGGAGTTCGTCGGTTTCCTGGGGGCCAACGGCGCCGGCAAGACCACCACCCTCAAGATGCTCACGGGGTTGATCCACCCCACCAGCGGCACGGTTGAGGTGGCGGGCTGCCAGCCCCACCGCCGCGAGGCGGCGTTTCTCGGTCAGATCACCCTGGTGATGGGCCAGAAGCAGCAGCTGATCTGGGATCTGCCGCCGCTCGATTCCCTGCGGGTCAACGCGGCCGTCTACGGCATCCCTCCGGCGGAAAGCCGCCGCCGCATCGCCGAGCTGGCGGAGATGCTCGAACTGGGGGACGAACTGCGCCGGCCGGTACGCAAGCTCTCCCTCGGCCAGCGGATGAAGGCGGAGCTGCTGGCGGCCCTGCTGCACCGCCCCTCGGTGCTGTTCCTGGATGAACCCACCCTGGGGCTGGATGTGAACGCCCAGGCCCGGGTGCGCACCTTTCTGGCCGACTACAACCGCCGCTTCGGCGCCACCGTGCTGCTCACCAGCCACTACATGGCCGACATCACCGCCCTGTGCCCCCGGGTGCTGCTGATCCACGAGGGCCACCTCTTCTACGACGGCAGCCTCGAGACGCTCACCCAGCGGCTGGCGCCCTGCCGGGAGGTGCGCCTGGAGCTGCATGCACCCATGGGGGCCGAGGCCTTCGCCAGCTACGGCGAGGTCGAGGCCATCGAGGGCCGGGAGGTGCGGCTGCTGATCCCGCGGGAGCGGCTCACCGAGCAGGTGGGTCGCCTGCTGGCCGACCTGGCCGTGGTCGACCTGTCGGTGTCCGACCCACCGATCGAGGACATCATCGGCCGGCTGTTCCATCAGGGGGCCCTGGCATGAGCGGGGTCCCTGGCCTGCGCCGCCCCCTGCGCCAGCGGCTGGGCCACGCCCGCCGCATCGCCGCCGTGCTGCTCTCCAGCCAGTACGCCTACATGCTCGAGTACCGGGCCGAGATCGTGCTGTGGGCCCTCTCGGGGGTGCTGCCGTTCATCATGCTGGGCCTGTGGAGCGCCGTGGATGCCGGCGGCGGGCTGGGGATGAGCTCCCTGCAGCTGGCCCGCTACTTCCTCTCGGCCTTCGTGGTGCGCCAGTTCACGATCGTGTGGGTGATGTACACCTTCGAGGAGGACAACCTCAACGGCCGCCTGTCCCCGTATCTGCTCCAGCCCCTGCCCCTGGTGTGGCGCTACGTGGCCGCCCACCTCTCGGAGCAGGCCACCCGGCTCCCCTTCGTGGCGCTGCTGGTGGGACTGTTTTTCCTGCTCTATCCCGCCGCCTTCTGGTGGCCCTCGCTGCCATCGCTGCTGCTGACGCTGCTGGCCACCCTGGCGGCCTTCGCCCTGCGCTTCCTGATGCAGTTCACCCTGACGATGGTGTGCTTCTGGAGCGAGAAGGCCAGCGCCCTGGAGCGCCTCCTCTATCTGCCCTACCTCTATCTCTCCGGCCTGGTGGCCCCCCTGGCCCTCTATCCCGAGGGGGTGCGCAACTTCGCCTTCTGGACCCCCTTTCCGTACATGGTGGATGTGCCCGCCAGGATCCTGGCCGGTGAAACCGTGCCGGTGCTCCAGAGTTTCGCGGCCATGGCCGCCTGGGCCGCCCTGCTTCTGCCGATCAACCTGCTGCTGTGGCGGCGGGGCCTGCGCCACTATTCGGCCATGGGGGCGTGATGGGCCGCTATCTCACCACCCTGCGGGTGTTCTGGATCGCCTCGCTGACGGCCGAACTGGAGTACCAGGCCAATTTCCTGATCGAGCTGGTGGCCACGGCCGGCAATCTGGTGGGCAGCATCTTCGTGCTGTCGCTGTTCTACGGGCGCGGCCAGTCGCTGGGGGGCTGGAGCTGGGAGGGGGCCCTGGTGGTGCTGGGGGTCTACACCCTGCTGGAGGGGATCACCAGCACCCTGCTGCAGCCGAATCTCAGCACGATCGTGGCCCACGTGCGCACGGGCAGCCTGGATTTCGTCCTGCTCAAGCCGATCGACAGCCAGTTCTGGCTCTCGGCCCGCACCTTCTCCCCCTGGGGGCTGCCCGGCATCGCCCTGGGGGCCGGCCTGATCGGCTACGCCGCCTGGAAGGCCGGCGCCACCCCGGCGCCCCTCACCCTGCTGGGGGCGGCCCTGATGCTGGTGGCCAGCCTGATGATCCTGTACAGCCTCTGGTTCGTGCTGGCGGCCAGCAGCATCTGGTTCGTGAAGATCTGGAACGCCACCGAAGTGCTGCGCAGCGTGCTGGTGGCGGGCCGCTTTCCGGTGAGCGCCTTCCCGGCCGGCCTGCGGGCCTTCTTCACCTTCATCGTGCCGGTGGCCTTCCTCACCACCGTGCCGGCCGAGGCGATCCTGGGACGGGCCTCCGGCCCCTGGCTGCTGGCCGGTGGCGCGGTGGCCATCGCCTCGGTGCTGGTGAGCCGCCGCTTCTGGCAGTTCGCCCTGCGCTTCTACACCTCCGCCTCCAGCTGAATGGAGCCCCTCGTCCCCCTGCCACTGGAGGAACTGCCGGAGCTTCCCCCGCTGGCCCTGGCGGTGATGGGCCACGTGGAGATGGTGAGCTTCATCGGCGTGGACCATCTGCCGGCGGCCGGCGAGATCCTCCATGCCGAGGATTTCTGTGAGCTGCCCGCCGGTGGCGGTGCCGTGGTGGCCGTGCAGATGGCCCGGCTCACGGGAGCGCGGGTTCCTTTCTTCACCGCCCTGGGCGAGGACGCCCTAGGGCGCCGGGCCGCCGAGGAGCTCGAGGCCCTGGGACTGGAGCTGCACATCGCCTGGCGGGCGGCCCCGACCCGGCGGGGCCTCACCTTCATCGACGCCGCCGGCGAGCGCACGATCACGGTGATCGGCGAGCGGCTGATGCCCACCGCCGCCGATGGACTGCCCTGGGACCGGCTGGCTCAGACCGACGGCGTCTTCGTCACCGCCACCGATGCCGGCGGCCTGCGGCTGGCGCGGCGGGCCCGGGTGCTGGCCGCGACGCCGCGCGTGCGGCTGGCGGCCCTGCGGCAGGCGGGTGTGACCCTCGACGCCCTGATCGGCAGCGCCACCGACCCCGGCGAGGCCTACCGGCCCGAGGATCTCGATCCGCCGCCACGGCTGCGCATCGGCACCGAGGCCGAGCGGGGCGGGGTGCTGGTTCCCGGCGGCCGCTACGCCGCCGTGCCGCGCCAAGGCCCCGTGCTGGATGCCTACGGCGCCGGCGACAGCTTCGCCGCCGGCGTCACCACCGCCCTTGCCGCCGGCTGGGATCTGCGGCAGGCGATCAGCCTCGGCGCCCACTGCGGGGCGGCCTGCCTTGATGGCCGCGGGCCCTACGCCAGCCAGCTGCGGCTCAGCCGCCGCTGACCAGCAGCAGCAGGCGGTTGCCCTCGGGGTCGGTCAGCCAGGCCTCGGCCCCGAAGGGTTCCTGCCGCGGCGGCTCCACCGGCACCGCCCCCAGGGCCAGCACCACGGCGAGCCAGTCGTGGAGCACCTGCAGGGGAGGGGCCTCACCCGCCAGGCGGGAGAAACAGAGGGCCAGCCGGCCTTCGGCGCGGGGGCGGGGACGCTGCCGAGAGGGGGCGTAGATCTCCAGATGGCCCCCTCCCGGCCAGGGCAGACGCCAGTGGCTGGAGCTGAAGCCCCTCAGGGGGTCCGTCCCCAGCAGGGCGCCATAGAAGGCGGCCAGCCGCTCGGGGTCATCGGCGGCCAGCACCAGGAAGGGCGCCGGGGCGGGGGGCGTCATGACGGAAGCAGCCGGGGCTCGCCACCATGGCAGCAGAACGGATCCCCGGTGGCCATGGCGGTGCAGGTGCTGAACGAGGCGGAGCGGCGCAAGCTGGACAGCTCCGATGACGCCCTCTTCTATGCCGAACCCCGCTTCGTGCAGCACCTCGATGGTGCCTTCCGCCGCCGGCTGACGGCGCTCTACCGGGAGCGGATCCCCCCCTGCGCGGTGGTGCTGGATCTGATGAGCAGCTGGGTGAGCCACCTGCCGGAGGACATCACCTATGAAGAGGTGATCGGCCATGGCCTCAACGGGGCCGAACTGGCCGCCAATCCCCGTCTCGATCGGCACTGGTTGCAGAACCTCAACCAGGACCAGCACCTGCCCCTGGCGGACGCCAGCGTCGATGCGGTGCTGATGGTGGCGGGCTGGCAGTACCTGCAGCGGCCCGAGCCGGTGGCGGCCGAACTGCTGCGGGTGGTGCGCCCCGGCGGCCAGGTGATCGTGGCCTTCTCGAACCGGATGTTCTTCCAGAAGGCCCCCCAGATCTGGACCGACGGCAGCGACCGGGATCACCTGGCCTATGTGAGCCGGGTGCTGCAGGCCCAGGGCTGGCCGGCGCCCCAGCTGATCGCCGAGCCGACCCGGGCCGAGGGGCCCATGGGCTGGCTGGGGGGGCAGGGGGATCCCTTCTTCGCCGTGGTGGCGGAAAAACCGACGCCATAGGTCCTGCCGATGTCCGAATCCCTCCCGTCACCGAAACCAGTGGAGCCGCTGCCCCCCTGGCGAGCGCTGCTGCGCGGCGCCCTGGAGCGGCAGGGCCGCTCCCCCCAGGCCCGCTGGCTGCAGCTGGCGTCCGTGGCGGCGGACGGCACCCCGCGGGTGCGCACCCTGGTGTTCCGCTGCTGGGCCGGCGCGGCCTGCCTCGACCTGCTCACCGACCGTCGCAGCGCCAAGAGTGGCGAGCTCGCCGGCACCGCCCCTGTGGAGCTTTGCTGGCTGCTGCCCAGGGCCCGCAGCCAGTTCCGTCTGCGGGGCCAGCGGCTGCCGCTCGATGGCGACGAGGAGCAACGGGCCCTGACCTTCCACTGGCAGGCCCTCACCCCCCGGGGCCGGGCCCTGTGGGGCTGGCCGGCGCCGGGGGAACCCCTCCAGAGCGAGGGCCCGTTCCCGCGGGAACTGGGGGAGGACACCCCGCGTCCGGAGCACTTCGAGCTGCTGCGGGTGCGGCTGCAGCGGGTGGAGCTGCTGGAACTGAGCGGTCACCCGCACCGGCGCCGCCACTGGCGGGCCGACGACGGCTGGCAGGAGGAGTGGCTCAATCCCTGAACTGGTTCCCTGAATCGCGTCCTTGAGCTGAGCCCGGGAGCTTGCCCCGCCGCCGCGGCAGCCACAGTTAACAGATCGTTACATTACTGTGGGGGAAAGCGAGCGACCCATGCTGGATGCCCTGTTTCCCATCGTCTACATGGTGAGCTTCGCGGTGATCGCCGGCGGGGCCTTCGCCCTGATGACCCAGAACCTGCGCAGCGCCGCCTCCACCCCCTCGCCACGGCAGCGCCACCCGGAAGCACCGGCCCAGGGCGAGGAGGTGCTCTACGTCGACCTCAGCCGAGAGCGGCTCGAGAAGCTCTACGAGCAGGCCGGCTGAGGGCGCCGCTCAGGCCGGGAAAACAGTGATGTTCGCCATCTCCCGGTAGGTGTCATCGGCCATGGCATCCACCCGGAACGCGGTCCAGGTGGCGAAGGGTTCCGGACCACTGGCGGCCACCGGCCATTCGATGCGCCGCTTCTGATACGTGAGCCCCACACAGGTCAGGGCCTGGTCGTCAGCCATCAGGGACCAGAGCAGCTGCAGGTCGCTGCGCTGATAGGCGACCGGCCCCTCCTGCAGGCAGGAATCGGCGGGGTAGCCAGGGGAGAGCTCGAGGGCGCGTTGATTTTCCCAGCAGAGATAGTCGCCGTTCTCCGTGGGGTAGAACCAGCAGGTCTCGTTGTCCGCTTCCCTCAGGGAGAACTGGTCGAGACAGCGGACCGACGCGATCGCCAGGCCCTCGGCCGGATGGCCTCCGTTCGGCGGCCGCACCGGGCCGCTGAGCTCGTAGGCGCCAAGCCAGAGGGCGCGGGGCTCGAGGTGGGGCACCACCGCATCGCAGATCAGCCGCCGCGCCGGAACCGGATCTGCAGGCGGCACCGGATCTGCAGGCGGGACCGCCGGCTCCTCGGGGCAGGGGGAGGGGCGCAGGGGCTCGAAGGGGTCGGCCCCACTGACGTTGGCCTGGCCGGCGCTCACCAGGTCGTCCAGGTTGAGGGATGTCTCGCCGGGCACCCGGAACATGCGCAGGGCAATGCCGCTGCGGACGCCGAGACGCTGGGCCGCCAGTAGGTCCTCCCAGGCGGCGCCGTCACCGGGAAGGCCTCCCTCGGGAGCCAGTACGAAGACGAGAGCGTGCGCCATGGGGAAGCGGGGGGAACGCCGCAGACATCAAAGCCCGGATGGCAGAACCACCCGGGCCGATGCGGACGAAGGCAGGAGCCGGACTCAGCCGAGGCCGATCTGGGCAAGGATGCCCTGGCCGGTGAGGATTTCGGTGCCGAGGCCGATCACGAAGCCGAGCATGGCGAGGCGGCCATTCCAGGTTTCAGCGAAGGCGACGAAGCCGAAGCGGGTGGTGGAGTCAGACATGGGTGGGTTCGTTGCGAAACTTGAAGGGAGTGTAAACGATCGTGAAGCGTTGTGACTGTCGTCAACGATGCCGTCGGCGACCCAGGGGCTCGATCCACTCCTCCAGCACCCCGGCGGCCGGGGCCGGCGACGCGATGGCTTCGGAGGCGTCGGCCGTGGGGGCCAGGCGACAGCCCAGCTGGATGTCCCCCTGGTCAAGCAGGCGGCCCAGCCGCAGGGCCGTGGCCTCCTCCAGCCGGGAGAAGCGGTCCTGGCCGTGGGTGAGCCAGGAGAGCTCGGCGGGGGTGATGACACCAGTGGACAGGGATTCGAGGTAGAGCTCGCCGACCGTCATGGCTGATGTAACGGAACGTGAAGATTGTGGCGCGGCTTCCGGGCAACCGCGGACCGCGGCGGAACGCGCCAGAGGCTGCGGCTGGAGGGCCGCTCACGGCCGACACAACACAAGCTTTACAATTCTTAAGACGTTCATCGGGGGCGGGTCTGGCTGACCTGTCCTTTTTTTTGGCGCGCTGCCCGGGTGGCCGCACCAGGATGGGGGGGCAGTCGGCGGCCGGGCGGATGGAGACGGAAACGGTGCTGCCCCTGGCCGGGGCGGCGGTGCTGATCGTGATGGTGGTGGTGGGCGTGGTGGTGGTGGTGCTGCGGCCCAGCGACCTGCCGAAACGCTGAAACGGACTCCTGGGCTGTGGTGATGGTGCTTCAGGTGGTCTGGTTCAAGCGCGATCTGCGCCTCGCCGACCACCGCCCCCTGGTGGAAGCGGCCCGGCGCGGACCGGTGCTGCCCCTCTACGTGGTCGAACCGGAGCTGTGGCGCCAACCGGACAGCTCGGGCCGCCAGTGGAGCTTCTGCCGGGAGGCGCTGGAGGAGCTGCGGCAGGCGCTGGCCGAACGGGGGCAGCCGCTGGTGGTGCGGGTCGGCGAGGTGGTGGCCGTGCTGGAGGCCGCCCACCGCCGCCTTGGTATCGCCGGCCTCTGGAGCCACCAGGAGACCGGCAACCTCTGGACCTATGCCCGGGACCGGCGGGTGGCCGCCTGGGCCCGCGAACGGGGGATCCCCTGGCAGGAGGTGGCCAGCTTCGGGGTGACCCGGGGACGACGGGATCGCCGCGGCTGGGCCCGGGACTGGGAGCGGCGCATGGCCGAACCGCTGCTGGAGGCGCCCGTCGCCCTGCCACCCCTGGCGGGGATCGCCCCCCGGGAGCTGCCCAGCGCCGCCGATCTGGGCCTGGCGGCGGACCCCTGTCCGGCCCGGCAGCGGGGTGGTCGGCAGGCCGGCCTTGAGCTGCTGGATGGCTTCCTGCACCAGCGGGGGCGGAGCTACCACCGCCGGCTCTCCAGTCCCCTGACCGCCTTCGAGGGCTGCTCGCGGCTCTCGCCCCACCTGGCCTGGGGCACCCTGTCGATGGGGGAGGTGACCCAGACCACCCGGGCCCGGCGGGCGGCGCTGGCGGCGCTGGCCCCGGAGGCCGCCGCGGGCTGGCCCCGGGCCCTCGACGCCTTCCTGTCACGCCTGCACTGGCACTGCCACTTCATCCAGAAGCTGGAGAGCGAGCCCTCGATCGAGGTCCTGGAGCTCCACCCCGCCACCCGCCACCTGCGCGTCACCGACCCCGGGCGGCTGGCGGCCTGGAGTGAGGGGCGCACCGGGGTGCCATTCGTGGATGCCTGCATGCGCGCCCTGCGGGCCAGCGGCTGGATCAACTTCCGCATGCGGGCGATGCTGCTGTCGTTCGCCAGCCATCACCTCTGGATCGACTGGCGCGACAGCGGCCTGCACCTGGCCCGCCAGTTCGTGGACTACGAACCCGGCATCCACTGGAGCCAGTGCCAGATGCAGAGCGGCACCACGGGCATCAACACGATCCGGATCTACAACCCCATCAAGCAGGGCCGCGACCACGACCCCGAGGGTGCGTTTCTGGGGCGCTGGCTGCCGGAACTGGCCGGGGTGCCCGCGATCTGGCGCCACGAGCCATGGCGGATGGATCCGGCCACCCAGGCCGCCAGCGGCTGCCGCATCGGCCTCGACTACCCGGCCCCGATCGTGGAGGTGGCCGCCGCCGCCCGGGAGGCCCGGGAACGGCTCTGGGGCCTGCGCCGCCAGCCCGGCTTCGGCGACGCCGCCGATGCGATCCAGGAACGGCACGGCTCGCGCCGCTCGGGCCTACCCCCCTCCGCCAGGAGGAGAAGCGGCGGCAGCCGTCGCCGGCAGCCGCCGGTGGCCGCGGGCCAGCTCAGCCTGGACCTGGGCCTGGACCTGGGGGGTGCTTCACGTTCCTTTACCTGAATCGCCAGAATCTTCATAAATCTCCCGGTGCCATGACCACCACGCTCCTGCTCGAGCTCTTCGCAGGCTTCTTCACCGCCTTCATCGCCCTGTGGGTGCTGGCGCTCAACCGTCCGACGGCCGCCGCACTCGTGCCCAGCAGCCTGGAGGAGCGTGCGGATCCGGCCCCTGCCACCCCCATCGCCGCCACGGTGCGTCAGGCCCTGAAGGCCTACGTCCTGCGGGAGGGACGGCTGGCCAACCTCGGACTGCTGATCCTGCGACTGGCGATCGGGGCGATGATGATCCACCACGGCCAGGACAAGCTGGCCGACCCGCAGGCCTTCGCCACCAACTACGTGGTCCCCCTGCACCTGCCCTTCCCCCTGGTCCTCGCCCACGTGGCGGGCTACTCGGAAATCTTCGGCAGCTGGCTGCTGATTCTCGGTCTGCTGTCCCCTCTCGGGGCCCTGGCCCTCACCGGCACGATGGCCGTGGCCGCTTACCACCACATCCTCACCAGCGGTTTCAACATCTACGTTCTGGAGCTGGTGGTGCTCTATCTGGGCGGCAGCCTGGCCCTGCTGCTGGTCGGCCCGGGCCGCTACTCGTTCGATGCCGGCATCGTCGCTGGGCTGCTGGAGGACACCGGCGATTCCCGCGCTGTCGAGGACGTCGCAACGGAAGAGACCCCGGCCTACGGACTGATGGGGGAAGGGGCCTGAGGGCCCTCCAGCCACCGTCCTGACCAGGTCCGGTGGGAGCGTTCAGGGATTGGCCGTGGATGGCTCGGATCCCCTCGCCTTGCCTGCGGACAGCCGGGGTGCTCCCCCCCAGCGGAGCTGCACCCCGCCCCCGACATCCCAGGCGGTGCCGGCGCCATAGAACCCGGCGCCGCCTCGGATGAAGAACGTGGTGTTGTCCTTCAGGGTGTAGGCCAGGCCCGCCTGCAGTCCCAGTCCACCGCTCTGGCTGATGGGGCCCGCGGGCAGCGTGGTGGCCAGGGCGGTCCCGTCCGTGACCCCATTGGGAGGGACCTGGCCCAGAAATCCTGCCCCCAGCCAGCTCAGGCGCACCGAGGTCGTGAGCAGATTCCTGCCCTGGGGCAGGGGGGCCCTCCAGGTGACACCGATGTCGGCGGTGCCGACGGTGCTGCTGGAGGCGGGCACACTCCAGAAGCGGTTGGTGAACCCGTCGAAGACCGTCGCACCCCCCAGCGAGAGGCTGGTCAGGGTGAGCAGAGCGCTGGGTTCGAGAACCTGACGATCGGACAGCCGGATCCTGCCACCGACATGGGTGGCCAGATGGAGAGCGCTGCCGCCGACCGAGGCCGTGCTGTAGCGGGCACCGATGGCGTTGGAGCTGCTGATGCCGAACGGTTGATCGGTCGTCAGCGCATCGCCTCCCAGGGCCGCCCCGACGAACCAACGGGGTTTGGAGAACTGCATCAGCACCCCGCCACCAGCCAGGGTGCCGTTGGCGGAGCGGCCCTCGAAGGGGACACCGACATCACTGACAGCGCCTGCCTCCGCCTGAAGCGATCCGAAGCGACCGAAGGCGCCGATCACCAGATCGCCCAGGGCGTAGTCGAGACGCAGACCCGTCTGGGCCCCGCCCGCCGATGAGGGGCCGCCGGTGACACCGCCCAGGAGGGGACCGCCGAAGCCATTGGCGAACACCTGAAACCGCCAGCCGTCCCGCGCACCGAAGTAGCCCCCCGGCTGAACACTGAAGCGGAAGGCTGAGGCGGAAGGCCCCTCGGCCTCCGGGGCGGCCAGGGGGGAGGACTCACGCACCTTCTGGGGCAGGGGCTCCAGCAGATCACGGCTGAAGCTGCGCCAGCCCATGCCCATCCCCAGGGGAAGCAGCCGTGCATCGAGTCGGTCGACATCGACCCGCAGGGGGAGGATCGGCGCGGCGGGGCCTGGCGCCACCGAGGCCGCCGGCGAAGGCGACGGGGTGGACGGCGAAGGCGTCGGGGGCAGTGGAGTGACGGGGGGCAGGCAGAACTCCGCCTCGGTTCCATCGGGGCAGGTCGCCGCGCGGGCCGGGCCGATGGCGACGGCCGCTGCGAGGACGAAGCAAGGAAGGAGGGAGAGGGAACCTCCGATGGACTTCGAAGACCGGGCGGAAGCGGGGGACAGCGAGACCGGGGATTCAAGGCCAGAGAGACACCGAAGCAAGTTTCTGATCACACTTTTGTTTTCGATTTCCTAGCGATAAACCGCGTATGTCGTGGCTGAAAACGTGTTTTCTTGGGGCGCTATAAAGATTTTCTACGACAGCTTTAATGTTCTTAACCTGTGAGTTCTAGAACTTCCCCGTGACATCGAAACAGCCCATCTCCTGTTCATGCTCCTGACAAGTGAGGTCGGTGGAATAAGATCCCGACAACGCGAACTGTTGGCCAGATCAAGGCATGAATATCCTCAGGTTTGAGCTCCTGGCAGGACTTTCGGGTCAAGTCAGTCTTTCCGCTGCGGCCTGGAGCGAACCCCTGTATCGACAGTTCGTGCCGCAACAATCTCTCGATCTGACCCTGCCGGGAGACATCGAGCGGCTCTGGACCAGCGCCCTGTCGAACGTCAACAGAATCCTCGAAGACCTGCCCGTCCAGGATGATTATGCGGATCTGCTGAGTGATGCGTTCGCCAGCGCGGGCGGCGATCCTGATCAGTTCAAGTCCCGGGTGATGGCCCTTGCTCAGGTGTTGCGGGGGCCAGGCCTTCAGCTGGCGATCGAACGGCGCAGCGGCGGGGAGCTCCCAGGCGCCCGAGGTGCCTACACCGCCAGTGATCCCGAGGGGCGGCCGAGGATCTACATCAATGCCGACTGGCTGTCCCTGGCCACCTCCGTGGAGGCCATCCAGCGCGTCCTGCTGGAGGAAGTGGGCCACGCCATCGATCAGTGGCTGAACGGCCCCCTCGATGCCCGGGGGGATGAGGGCGCCCTGTTCGCCGCCCTGGTCACTGGTGCGCCCCTGGATGAGGCGCAGCGGGCGGCGATCCTGGCCGACAACGACCAGCACCAGCTCCTGATCGATGGCCGCTGGCTGGCCGCGGAATTCGCCAGCGCACCGGTGCTGAACGACAGCTTCGTCGGCACCCGCATCACCGCCGAGGACACCCCCCTGGCCATCACCGGCCTGAGCGTGGCCGACAGCGACAACGGTGGGGCGCCGATCACGCTGCGGCTGCGGATCGCCACCACGGGGGGCACGGCCACCCTGGCCAGCGCCGCCCTGATCACCAGCGGCAGCAACGGCAGCGCCGATCTCACCCTGCAAGGCAGCCTGGCCGCCATCAATGCGGCGATCGCCAGCCTCCTGTTCACGCCGGCGGCCGATGCCAACAGCGTCAACACACCGCTGGCCCCCAGCCTCACCCTGACGGCCACGGACCTCACCAACGGCGACGGCCCCATCAGCCTCTCCACCGGGCCGATCCAGGTCACCCCGGTCAACGATGCCCCCACCCTGGTGACCAGACCCCTGGTGGTGGCGGAAGGGGCCACAGCCAATTTCACATTGGCGAACTTCACCCTCTCGGATGTGGACAACCTGCCCGAGCAGGTGATCTACCGGATCACCTCCCTGCCGGGCAAAGGGACCATCAGGCTCAATGGCAATCCCCTGGTGGTGGGCTCCAGCTTCTCCAGCAGCTTCAGGGGGAGTTTCACCTACACCCATGACGGCTCCCAGGTGATGCCCGGGGTGATCGCCGGCAGCGACAGTGATGCCGTCACCGTCTCCGTGGACGATGGTGCCGGCGGGCGGATCGCATCGGCGACCGTTCCGATCAGCCTCACCCCCGTCAACCAGGCACCGGCCGTGAGTGGCTCGGTTGCCGTCTTCGAAGGCCAGCGGGGGGTGCCGGTCACCCTCAGCATCAGTGATGCCGACCAGGCCGCGGGCGTGGCCCACACGGTCGTGATCACCTCCCTGCCCCTGCGCGGCACGCTCCGCTACAACGGCACCCCGATCACGGCACCGTTCACCCTTCCCTCCCTGGCAGGGCTCACCTACGACCACGACGGCAACGACCTCAACGGCGGCTTCCCCCCGAACGAGAGCTTCGGTGTCCGCGTCAGCGACGACGGCGGCGGCCAGGGAGCCGGCGGGGTGCTCAGCACCAACACCGTCATCACCCTGGCGGTCCAGCGGGTCAACGATGACCCCACCCTCAGCGCCAACAACCCGATCGTCACCCCCACCGGCAGCACGGCGATCACGGCCGCCGCCCTGAGGGTCAGCGATGCGGATTCGCCGTCCTCCAACCTCACCTACACCCTCACGGCGGCAGCGGATCCGGCCCGGGGGCAGCTGCAGGTGTTCCGTGGCGGCACCTGGGTGGGCCTGCTCAGCGGCGGCAGCTTCAGCCAGGACGACATCGACACCGGGCGGCTGCGGTTCAACTTCGTCAACGGCACCCCATCGGGCAGCACGGCGGACTTCACATTCACGGTGGAGGACGGCGCCATCGGCCTGCTGCCCGGCGGCTTCACCCAGACCCGCGACGGCGGCATCCACACCAACAGCACGCCCCAGCCCCTGCCGGGGGATCCGCTGACGCCGATCAGCTTCCGCCTCACCTACCTCAATCCCCTGGGCACCAGCAGCAGCGGCGGCGGCAATGCCCCCACCTCCCTGCCAGCCAATGCCGCCCCCAGCCTGGCCACCAACAACCTGCTGCGCACCAGCGAAGCTGCCACGGTGACGATCCGGGCCACGGATCTGGCCATCAGCGACAGCGACAGCAACCCGGCCGAGCGGGTCTACCGGCTCACCGCCGCGCCGGCGGGAGGCAGCCTGCGGCTGAACGGTGTGGCCCTCAACAACCTGGACGTCTTCACGCAGGACGACATCAACAACGGGCGGCTCACCTTCGTGCACGGTGGAGGGGAAGTCTTCGATTCCGGCTTCCGCTTCAACATCAGCGATGGCCGCAGCGTCGTGAGCAACGGGGCCAGCGATTTCCGCTTCGCGATCCGGGTCACTCCGATCAACGATGCCCCCAGCGGCAGCATCAGTGGCAGCACCAGCCTGCTGGTGGAAGGGGGCACCTTGACCTTCAACAGTTCCAGCCCCGGACCGCTGCTGGGGGCAGCGGAGCGCCGCGACATCACCATCGCCGACGTGGATGGTTCGGGACAGCAGGTGCTCGCCGGAGCTCCAGGCAACCCCAACCCCGGCGCCGATGCCCTCTGGGATCCGGGCAGCTTCTCCCAGGCCGACACAGCCGACCAGCGACGGCTGCGGATCGACACCCTGCCGGCCAACGGCGTGCTCGAGTTCGACACCACCGGCAGCGGCGCCTGGACCGTGATCGGCGATGGCAGCGGCGGCAGCCTCAATCGCGCCACGTTCCGCATCAGCCAGAGCCAGCTGTCGGCGGGCCGCCTGCGCTATCGCCACAACGGCAACGATGGGCCCGGGGAACTGGCCGACAGCTTCGTCTTCACCCCCCTCGACCGTTTCGACGCCCCCGGCACCCCGGTGACGGTGCCCCTGACGATCGCGCCCCTGAACGATCCGCCGGCTGCGATCGAAAACGTACCCCTGTCAGTGGCGGAAGGTTCCTTTGGCGTGATCAAGGGAAGCAACGGAACCAGTGGCAACGAACCCCGACTGGTGTTCAGCGATTCCGACAACAGTCCGCTCCAGCGTCAGTACCGGATCACGTCCCCCACCAGCCACGGTCGGCTGTTCCTCAACGGCCGCGCCCTCGGAGTGGACAGCGTGTTCACCCAGGTCGATCTCGACAGCAACCTGATCACCTACCTGCACGACGGCTCGGAGACCAGCACCGACACCTTCTCCTTCACGGTCAGCGACGGCGGTGGTGACAACCCGATCAGCGGCGCCACCAACAACGTTCCCGGCACCTATGCCATCACGATCACGAGGGCCAACGACCAGACCAACCCGAGCACCCCGGTTTCCCTGGAGGTCTTCGGCAGCGGCGCCACGCCGGTGGCCGTGGCCACGGCCGGCCTGCTTCAGGTCACCGACACCGATCTGGACACGATCGGGGCCGGGGAAACCGATTTCGTGCGGATCGAGGCCCAGCTGCTCGATGGTGCCAATGGGGCGATTCCCTCAGGAGTGATCTCCTTCACCTCCGCCAACCCCGCATCGCCGAGAGCCTTCCTGAGCGGCAAGGGCAGCAACAGCCTGGTGGTGCAGGGCACCCGCAGCGAAATCCATGCGGTGCTCACCAGCCTCACGGTGGCCTTCGGCGCCGACCTGGACGCCAGCAGCCTCAAGTTGCGGATCAGCGTCGACGACCGCCTTTACAGCGCCGCGGGCGTCCTGGGGGTGGGGGCCAATGGTGGACCGGTGAACCAGAACGATGGGGCCGGCAATCCGGTGCCCATCGGCGCCGCCAGCAACCGGATCAGCCGCGACATCGCGCTGACGGCCTCCAACCTCAACGATCTGCCCACGATCACCAACCCCACGCTCTTCAGCGTCAACGAGGACGCCAGCGTCAGCCTGGGCGGCTTCGTGCTGGCCGACGCCGACAGCTTCGGTCGCAACGTGACCGTGCAGGTGCAGCTGTTCCGCGATGCCGCGCGAACGGTTCTGGCCAATGCCACCAGCGAAGGGCGGCTGCTGCTGGGCGCCATCGCCGGCCTGAGCACCGCCAGCGGCGATGGCACCAACACGATCACCCTCACCGGCCCGCTGGGCGCGGTGCAGACCGCCCTCAACCTGCTGCGCTTTGCGGGGGCCCCCGACTTCAACGGTGCCGGTGGTGGCCTGGGGAACCTGTATCTGCGCACCAGCCTCACCGATTTCGGCCACGCCAATGTGCCGGCGGGCAACCGGGTGACCGTCGACAACAGCGTGCGCATCACCCCGGTCAACGATGCGCCAGTGCTGGCGGTTCCCGCCAACACCGTGATCGCCAGCGGCACCTTCGTCGACATCAGCAGCGGCTTCGCCGTCCAGGACACCAGGGACACCAGCCAGGGGGCCACCGATGACATCCGGGTGACCCTGAGCGCCACCGACGCCGGCAGCGCCTACGGCACCCTGCTGATCCGGAACGCCAACGGCGCCACCCTCACCAGCAACGGCACGGCCAGCCTGCAGGTGCGCGGGACGCGGGCCCAGGTGCAGGCGGCCCTGAACACCCTCCGTTACACGCCGGCCAATCCCAACGTGGATCGGGTGGTGACGATCACCGCCACCGCCTTCGACGTCGACAACGGGGCCGAGGGCGTGGGGGTGACCGGCAACAACACCAGCGTCGCGTCCTTCACGGTGAACGTGTCGGCCACCAACGAGGCCCCGGTGCTGACGGTGCCGGCCACCCGCATCGTGGTCGAGGACAGCTCCGCCAACGCCTTCAGCGGCGCCAACCTGATCAGCTTCACCGACCCCGACGACTTCGGCGCCCTCGAGCGACTCACCCTCAGCGTCAACCGCGGCAGCATCAACCTGGTCAGCCGCACGGGACTGACCCGGACAGCGGGAAATTACGGCACCGGTTCGCTGACGGTGACCGGCACCAAGGCCAACCTCAACGCGGCCCTGGCCTCGCTCACCTACACCCCCACGGCCAACTTCCACGGCAGCGCCACCCTGACGGTGACCGTCAATGACCAGGGCAGCACCGGCAGCGGCGGCGCCCGGCAGGACGTGAAGACCGTGGCCTTGACGGTGACGCCGCTCAACGACCAGCCCGTCGCCAGCACCAACGTCGTCCTGCCTGCCATTTCGGAAGACGTCGCCGCCGGCGCCATCGCCGGCACCACCCTCAGCAGCCTGGGCTTCGGCTACACCGACGCCACCGATAACCAGACCGCCCGCGGCGGCGGCAACACCGCCACCCCCTTCTCCTTCCTTGCCGTCGTCGGCTCCACGAGCTACACCGCCGCCCAGGGGGTCTGGCAGATCTCCACCTCCGCCACGCCCAACCCCGCCGTCCCCGGCGACTGGATCAACCTCCCCAGCGCCGGTCTCTCCACCAGCGCCGCCCTCGTCTTCAGCGCCGCCAGCCGGATCCGGTTCCTGCCTGCCGCCAACTTCCACGGCACCCCCGGCCGCCTCCTGGTGCGTCTTGCTGATGCCAGCGCCCCCCTCACCACCAGCGTTTCGGCCACCAGCAGCTTCAACCTCGCCACGGCCGGCGGCACCACCAGCACCGGTGCCTGGAGCGCCGTCAACCGCACCATCGGCACCAGCGTCACCAACATCAACGACCGGCCCACGGCCACCGCCGCCAGCCTCGCCGCCACCACCGAGGACAACCCCAACCCGCCCGGCGCCACCATCGCCGCCCTCGGCTTCGGCTTCAGGGATGTGGCCGACGACCAGCGCGCCGTCACCGGCGGCGCCAATGCCGCCACCGCCTTCGGGGGCATCGCCATCACCGGCAATGCCGCCACCGCCACCCAGGGCGTCTGGCAGTACAACCTCAACACCGGCTCCGGCTGGGTCACCATCGGCTCCCCCTCCGACAGCGCCGCCCTGCTGCTGCCCACCTCCGCCTCGCTCCGCTTCCTCCCCAGCAGCCCGAATGCCAACGGCACCCCGGGCGGCCTCACCCTCCGCGTCGCCGACACCCCCCTGGCCTTCAGCGCCGCCACCAACCTCACGGCCCTGCTGGGGCCCACCGGCCGCTACTCGGACCCCACGTCCCTGGCCACCACCGTCACCCCCGTCAACGACGTGCCGGCCTTCAGCAAGGGGGCGGATCAGGTGCTGCTGGAGGACGCCGGCGCCCAAAGCGTGGTCGGGTGGGCCACGGGCCTGAGCCGCGGCGGCGGCAGCGATGAAGCCGCCCAGGCCCTGAATTTCCTGGTCACCAACAACAACAGCGCCCTGTTCAGCGTCCAACCCACCATCGACGCCAGCGGGCGACTCACCTACACCCCGGCGGCCAACGCCAGCGGCACGGCCACCGTTTCCGTGCGCCTTCGCGACAGCGGCGGCACCGCCAATGGCGGCGTCGACACCAGCGCCATCCAGACGTTCCTGATCACGGTGACGCCGGTCAACGACGATTTCATCGACGCCAACGAAACCCGCTCCATCGCCGAGGACAGCGGCACCGCCGCCGGCAATCTCCTTGTCGGCACCTCCAGCCCCGATGGCCCGGTCTCGATCGCTTCGTTCTCCATCGCCGGCCTGAGCGGCCCCTTCCCCCTCGGCTCTCCGGTCTCGATCGCTGGTGTCGGCAGCCTCACCATCGCCGCCAACGGCTTCTACAGCTTCTCCCCAGCCGCGAACTACAACGGCCCGATTCCGCTGATCTCCTACGTCGTCACCGACGGCTCCGGGGCCAACGACACCTCCACCCTTTCGATCACCGTCACACCGGTCAACGACGATTTCAGCGACGCCAGCGAGACCGTCTCCATCGCCGAGGACAGCGGCACCACCGCCGGCAATCTCCTGGTCGGCACCACCAGCCCCGATGGCCCGGTCTCGATCGTTTCTTTCTCCATCGCCGGCCAGAGCGGCCCCTTCCCCCTCGGCTCTCCGGTCTCGATCGCCGGCGTCGGCAGCCTCACCATCGCTGCCAACGGCTCCTATTCCTTCACCCCAGCCGCCAATTACAACGGCCCGGTTCCCCTGATCTCCTACGTCGTCACCGACGGCTCCGGGGCCAACGACACCTCCACCCTTGCGATCACCGTCACACCGGTCAACGACGATTTCAGCGACGCCAGCGAGACCGTCTCCATCGCCGAGGACAGCGGCACCACCGCCGGCAATCTCCTGGTCGGCACCACCAGCCCCGATGGCCCGGTCTCGATCGCTTCGTTCTCCATCGCCGGCCAGAGCGGCCCCTTCCCCCTCGGCTCTCCGGTCTCGATCGCCGGCGTCGGCAGCCTCACCATCGCCGCCAACGGCTCCTATTCCTTCACTCCAGCCGCGAACTACAACGGCCCGGTTCCCCTGATCTCCTACGTCGTCACCGACGGATCCGGGGCCAACGACACCTCCACCCTTGCGATAACCGTCACCCCCGTCAACGACGATTTCAGCGACGCCAGCGAGACCGTCTCCATCGCCGAGGACAGCAGCACCACCACTGGGAATCTCCTGGCCGGCACCACCAGCCCCGATGGCCCGGTCTCGATCGCTTCTTTCTCCATCGCCGGCCAGAGCGGCCCCTTCCCCATCGGCAGCCCCACCACCATCGCTGGTGTCGGCAGCCTCACCATCGCCGCCAACGGCTCCTATTCCTTCACTCCAGCCGCCAACTACAACGGCCCGGTGCCGCTGATCTCCTACGTCGTCACCGACGGCTCCGGTGTCAACGACACCTCCACCCTTTCGATCACCGTCACCCCCGTCAACGACGATTTCAGCGACGCTAGCGAGACCGTCTCCATCGCCGAGGACAGCGGCACCGCCGCCGGCAATCTCCTTGTCGGCACCTCCAGCCCCGATGGGCCGGTTTCGATCGCTTCGTTCTCCATCGCCGGCCAGAGCGGTCCCTTCCCCCTCGGCTCTCCGGTCTCGATCGCTGGCGTCGGCAGCCTCACCATCGCCGCCAACGGCTCCTACAGCTTCTCCCCAGCCGCCGACTACAACGGCCCGGTTCCCCTGATCTCCTACGTCGTCACCGACGGCTCCGGTGTCAACGACACCTCCACCCTTTCGATCACCGTCACACCCGTCAACGACGATTTCACCGATGCCGATGAATCGGTCACGACCCCAGAAGATGCTCTGCTCAACGGCAATCTCCTGGTCGGCACCACCAGCCCCGATGGCCCGGTCTCGATCGCTTCTTTCTCCATCGCCGGCCAGAGCGGTCCCTTCCCCCTCGGCAGCCCGACCACCATCGCCGGTGTCGGCAGCCTCACCATCGCCGCCAACGGCTCCTATTCCTTCACTCCAGCCGCCAACTACAACGGCCCGGTTCCCCTGATCGCCTACGTCGTCACCGACGGATCCGGGGCCAACGACACCTCCACCCTTTCGATGACCGTCACCCCCGTCAACGACGATTTCAGCGACGCCAGCGAGACCGTCTCGATCGCCGAGGACAGCGGCACCACCGCCGGCAATCTCCTGGCCGGCACCACCAGCCCCGATGGCCCGGTCTCGATCGCTTCTTTCTCCATCGCCGGCCAGAGCGGTCCCTTCGCCCTCGGCAGCCCCACCACCATCGCTGGTGTCGGCAGCCTCACCATCGCCGCCAACGGCTCCTACAGCTTCTCCCCAGCCGCCGACTACAACGGCCCGGTGCCGCTGATCTCCTACGTCGTCACCGACGGCTCCGGTGTCAACGACACCTCCACCCTTTCGATCACCGTCACGCCGGTCAACGATCCGCCGGTGGCCACCGACGACGTCTTCGGCGGGCCCATCCGACCAGCCGCCGGCACCACCGCGTCGCTCAAGGTCACCGACAACGACAGCGACCCCGATTCCCCCCTGGCTCCCGCTTCGATCACGATCGCGGGCAGCGCCGGTCCCGGCCAGCCGCTGCTGGTGGCCGGGGAAGGCACCTGGAGCGTCAACAGCGCCACCCAGGAGATCAGCTTCACCCCCCAGGGCGGCTTCATCGGCGATCCCACTCCGATCCAGTACACGATCCGAGACCTGCAGGGAGCCCTCAGCAACCCGGCCACGGTGACCATCGATTACGACAACCTGGCCATCGCGCCCGCCCCTCCAGTGCCGGCACCACGGCACGTCGACCTCTACCTGCTGCTCGACAGCTCCACCTCGATGAAGGGCGGCGACCCCAGCGGTGTCTCCAGGATCGAGGCCCAGAACCGGCTGGCCTTCGAAACCCTCAAATCGGCCTTCGCCGCCGCCGGCTACGGCTACACCCTCAAGGGCAGCAGCACCTTCCAGCCCTTCCTCGATGACACGAATCTGACCAGCAGCCAGACCCTGGCCACCGACATCCTCAATTACGAACTGGTGGATGACCCCACCGATGGCAGCAGCACCAATGCCAGGTCGATCACGATCCATACCGTCGATTTCGGCTATCTCGTCACCCACAGCGAGATCACCTTCAGCGGCAGCAATCCCAACTTCGGCGAGCTGCTGGCCCGGGATGTGCTGCTCACCCAGACCCCCGACATCACCTACGGGGCCACCACCAGCCCCGACTGGATCGCCCGCGGCTTACCGGCCCCGAACAGCCTTGATGCCTACACCGCCCCCGGCACCAGCGGCAACCGCTACAGCGGCACCGAGATGCTCGGGGCCCTGGTGGCCCTCGACCGGCTGCTCGTGAAGGAGCTGCCCAACGTCGCCCTCGACACGCTCGTCTCGGTGGCGATGATCACCGATGGCCGGCCCGAACGGCGCCCCTGGTGGGACAACCGCCCCGACCTCGGCCAGGGCTGGACTGGCACCAACGTCGCCCTGCCCACCAGTTCCTGGCTGGATGGGGATCCGATCCTCAGTTCGGGGCTGCGCTACACCAGCAGCGGCACCCCGATCCGGGTGCCGACGGCCGCGGGGGTCGACATCTGGGCCCAGGCCCAGGCCTCCCTCAACAACACCCTGGACACCGTGGCCGCCAGGGCGGGTGCCAGCAACGTGAACGTGCTGGCGATCGGCATGGGCGACGGGGGGATCTCCAACTGGAACGCCATCTACACCGACCTGTTCACCAACCAGACCTTCGATGCCAGCCGCAGCTGGAACTACCAGTTCTCCACCTCCGGCCAGCTGCCGCAGCTCTCGGGGTGAGGCGCCATTGCGCCGCTGCCGGCGTTCACGGCAGGCTGGAAGCCATTCGTCCCGATGGCCATGACCCGCGAGCACGATCCCTTTCGCATTCCCCGTGCCGGCTGGGAAGCGGCCCCCCTGGCGGGGCTGGCCTCGGTGGATCTGAATCGCAACGGCGGTGTCGTCAGCGGCGGTGAATTCGTCTCGGAATCCACCGTCGGTGGGGTCCTGCTCTTCGCCACCTACCAGGCCCTGCTGAGCGCCCTGCGCACCGAAGCGCTGCGCCGGCGGGGCGAGATCGACCGGCTCACCCAGGTCAGGCTGGTGCTGGCCACGAGCCTGGAATCCGCCCGCACCGGAGTGGCCGTGGGGGCCGTGCTCTCGGTGGTGCTGCTGGTCTTCCCCTGGCTGGCGGCACCGATGGCCGTGCTGGGGGCAGTGGGCACGGCCAAGGCCTCCCTGGACCTGTTCCATGCCTTCTGGGATGGCCTCGACGCCGAGCAGAAGCTGCAGGTGACGATCGCCGCCCACGAGGCGGGTGTGAACCTGCGCCGGTTGTTCAGCAACGGCGGCGAGGGTCTGGGACCGGTCGCGGGCTGATCGGCCCCTCCCTCCGTGACCCCTGACTCAGCGGCCGCCGCCGAACAGCTGCTGCAGCAGCCCGCCAAGGGCCTGCCCCAGGGCTTCGCTGTCGCCGCCCTGGACCACCTGCCCATTGGCATCCACGGGCTGGAGGGCCTGGTTGAGCTGGGCCGTGGTGGCCGTCGTCGTGCTGCGGAAGCCCAGGTTGAAGACGCTGGCCCAGCCCAGCTGGATGTCGGAGCGGTACTGGTCGGCGTTGACCCTGGACTGCACGGCGGCCGCTGAGCCGTTGGGCATCTGGATGCTCCACGGACCGTTGCCCTGGGCGGTGAATCGGAGCGTGCGCAGCGGGTTGGAGGCCGGCAGCCTGTCAAAGGTGAAGGCCAGGGTCTTGGAGCCGTTGCTGTTGTTCTGGAGGATCTCGTAGCGGCAGGTGCCGTTGTAGATGGAGATGCCGGCGTTGGTCCAGGCGCAAGTGCCGCTCTGGCGGGTGCGGGTGAACGGCGGCTGGAAGCCGGTGGTGGGGAGCTGGCCATTGGTCGTGGCGCCGCCCGGCCCCCAGGTGGAGCCGGCCCCGCCGATCACCGTGCCCTGGCCGCCCGGGGTGCCGGCGGCGGCGCCGAACACCCAGGGGTTCAGCCGGGGGTCGAAGCGGGTGCGCTGACGGTTGGTCCAGCAGCCGCGCAGGTTGAAATTGCAGTAGCGGCCGTCGGCGAAGGTGACGTCGACGATGGGATTGCTGACCAGATTGTTCTCCAGGGTGCGGCGCGCCCGGCGTCCGAATTCCCGTTCCGTTTCGGCCAGGGCCGCGCCGCTGGCGTTGAAGCAGACGCTCACGGAACTGTCGCAGATCACCCCCTGCACCGGAAAGGACAGGGCCCTGTTGCCGGGCTGGCCGTAACCGGGCCCCCCGGAGCCGCCCCCGCCCCCCCAGGGCGTGGTCTGCACCGGGGTCTGCTGGTTCGGCGCCCCCCAGGGGTTGCCCTGGGCCCGGGCCTGCGGCGCCACCACGGCCAAGGCGACGAACAGCAGGGAGGCCTGGCTGAGATGTCCGCTGAAACGTCTGTTCATCAAACCTGTAACTCGCTCGTAGGCACTGGAATCAACGATACCAGGATTGGTCTTTCGAACCCTTTTTCTCTGGCCATCTGCAGCATCCAAGCAGAGGAATTGTCAAGGTTGGTGATCACAAGCCAGCTCGAAAGCCTCTCTCCAGCCTTTCCCCATCACTCCGCCTCCAGGCTGCCGCGCACCATGGCCATGCCGCAGTGGAACGGGTAGGAGCCCGGCCGCTCGGGCCGCAGTTCGATGCTGGTGGTGGCCCCCAGGGGCAGGTCGAGGCTGCGCTGGAAATCCGGGAAGATCACCCGGGCCACGCAGCCGCTGGGATCGGTGCGGTGAAACAGCAGGCGCACCGGCCGGCCCGCCTTCACCCGGATGCGGGAGGGCAGATAGCCGCCCTGAACCGTGATCGTGATCTCCTGCATCCCCTGCTCCCCTTCATCGGCCGCCACCCCGGCGCCATGGGGGCCAAGGAACCACCACAGCTCCGCCGCGATCAGGGCCAGCCCGGCCGCCGCCACCAGCACCTGCAGGGCCAGTGGCTGGGGGATCGATCGCCACAGCGGGGCGGCCGCCTCGTGGGGTGTCATGCTCCGGCCCCCGAGGGGCGCAGGCGGGGCCGGAAGCGACGCAGCCGCAGGGCGTTGCTCACCACCGACACCGAACTGAAGGCCATGGCTGCCCCCGCCAGCATCGGGTTCAGCAGCCAGCCGGTGAGCGGGAACAGCAGACCGGCGGCGATCGGGATCCCCGCCACGTTGTAGGCGAAGGCGAAGAAGAGGTTCTGGTGGATGGTGGCCATGGTGCGGCGGCTGAGCTCGATCGCGGCCGGCACGCCACCGAGGTGACCCGAGAGCACGGTGATGTCGCTGGCGGCAATGGCCACATCGGTGCCCGTGCCCATGGCGATGCCCACATCCGCCCGGGCCAGGGCCGGGGCGTCATTGAGGCCGTCCCCCACCATCGCCACCGGGCCCTGCCCCTGCTCCTGCAGCTGCTGCACCACCGCCGCCTTGTCGCCGGGGCGCACTTCGGCGATCACCCGCACGATGCCCACATCGGCCGCCACCACCTCGCTGGTGCGGCGGGCGTCGCCACTGAGCAGCACCACCTCCAGCCCCAGGCGCCGCAGGGCGGCGACGGCGGCATGGGCCTCGGGCTTGATCGGATCGGCGATGCCGAAGCAGGCCTCGATCCGGCCGTCCACCGCCACGGCCGCCACGCTGCGGGCGGCCCGCTCCAGCCGCGCCACCACCGGATCCAGGGTGGTGGTGTCCAGGCCCGAACGCTGCAGCCAGCGGGGGCTGCCCACCCGCACCTCCTGGCCGGCCACGCTGGCCAGCACGCCGGACCCCGTCCTGGCCTCGAAGAACTGCACCGCGGGGAGCTTGCCGTCGCCGCAGCGGCGGGAGGCGTAGGCGACGATCGCCTCGGCCAGGGGATGCTCCGAGCGTGACTCGACGGCCGCCACCAGGGCCAGGAGGCTTTGGGCGGGATGTCGGCCGCCGTGGAGCCGCTCGAAGTCGGTCACCTCCGGCTGGCCCATGGTCAGGGTGCCGGTCTTGTCGAGCACGATGGTGCGCAGCCCTCCGGCGGTTTCCAGTGCCTCGGCGCTGCGGAAGATCAGGCCGTTCTCGGCCCCCTTGCCGGAGGCCACCATGATCGCCGTGGGCGTGGCCAGGCCCAGGGCGCAGGGGCAGGCAATCACCAGCACGCTGACCAGAAACAGCGTCGAGAGCACCACATTGCCGCTGACGAGGAACCAGACCACGAAGGTGGCGATGGCGATGGCGATGACCACCGGCACGAACCAGCCCACCACCTGATCCGCCAGGCGCTGCACCCGGGTGCGGGAGCTCTGGGCCTGGCGCACCAGCTCCACAATGCGGGCCAGCATCGTGTCCTCACCCACCCGGGTGACGCGGAAGGTGAAGCTGCCGCTGCGGTTCATGGCGGCGCCGATCACCCCGTCGCCGGGGCCCTTGGCCACCGGGGTGGGCTCGCCGGTGAGCATCGACTCCTCCACCCAGGAGCTGCCCTCCACCACCACCCCGTCAAGGGGCAGCGTCTCCCCGGGCCGCACCTGCACCAGCTCACCCACCGCCACCGTGGAGACGGGGACCTCGGTGGCGATCCCCTCCCGCAACACCCGGGCCGTGGGGGGCTGGAGCTGGAGCAGCCGTCGGATCGCCTCGGAGGTCTGGCCGCGGGCCCGGGCTTCCAGCAGCCGGCCCAGCAGCACCAGGGTGAGGATCACCGCGGCGGTTTCGTAGTAGACGTCGGCCGGGAGACCCTCGGCGGTGAGCACCCCGGGAAAGGCGGTGGCCACCAGCGAGGCCAGCCAGGCGATGCCGGTGCCGGCGGCCACCAGGGTGTTCATGTCGGCGCTGTGGCGGCGCAGGGACGACCAGGCGCCGCTGAAGAACTCCAGCCCGCACCAGAACAGCACCGGCGTGCTCAGCGCGAGCTGGGTCCAGGGGCTGGTGAACCAGTCCGGCAGCCACTTGAGGTGGACCCCGAGCATGTGGGGCAGGGTGGCCACCACCACAAGCCCCGTGAGCACGGCCGCCACCGACAGGCGGCGGCGCAGCACGGTGAGCTCATGGGCCAGCTCCCTTTCCATCCCCGTCGTGGCAGCGGCCACCGGTGCGGCAGCGCAGCAGGGGGAGCCCAGGGTGGAGATGCTCATCGGGACGGACCGGGCCGGGACCTTGGCCTTCACCGTATGGGCTCCCCTGGGCTGGAGAGTCAAGCCTTGGGGCCATCCAGCCTCGCCGGCGGGTTCAACCCTGGGGCAGCAGAGCCCCGAGCCCCATCTGCCCCAGGATCCCCGAGCCGGTGAGGGCCTCGATGGTCAGACCGATGCCGAAACCGAGCATGGCCAGCCGGCCGTTCAGCCGCTCGGCGCGGCCGTGGAAACCCCAGCCGCTCTCGCTGCCAGGGCTGGCCAGGTACATGCGTGGCTCGATCACCCGAGGATCGAGGAGCGGGGACGCTTCGGAATCCCAACGTGCGCCTTCAGATTCCGCGAAGTGGTTGACATGGAGCTTTTTCGGAATCCTTACAGGAATGGGCATGGTGATGTCTCGTATTGGAATGGTTTTGGTGTGGGTTGGAGGCTGAGGCAGGTTGTCAGCGCTGTCGACTCTGGCCTGATCCGGAATGACCAGAGACCTCCTTCCTTTCCACAACCTAGGGAGAACGTCATGGCATCAATCAGCTGCAGCCGGTTGATTCTGCCCTGGGGCGGATGACCCACCCTTCCGATCAATCAGACGCAGCAGATGCGGGCCAATCAGGGTGAAACCCGTACGCCACCCAAGCTGTCCCGCGATCCACACATCGCGGCGGAAATCTCGTCAGCCAGCCCCGCCCCTAGGCTGGATCCGTGCCCACCTGCCCCGACTGGAGTCGCCTGGAGACGCAGGCCCGGACCCAGCTGCAGCGGCTCAGCCTGGGTGAGAAGCTCGCCATGCTCGACGGCGACACGCCGTTCTGGGGGGGGCTGGCGGCCATCGCCTTCCACGACGCCGCCCACCGCCGCCCCTGGCCGGCCGGGGTGGTGGAGCGCCTGGGCATCGACGGGCTGCACTTCGTCGACGGCCCCCGCGGGGTGGTGCTGGAGGGCGGCGCCACCACCTTCCCGGCCCCCATCGGCCGCGGGGCCAGCTGGGACGTCGATCTGGAGGAGCGCATCGGCGAGGCCATGGGGGCCGAGGCCCGCAGCTTCGGGGCCAACCTGTTCGGTGGCATCTGCGTGAATCTGCTGCGGCATCCTGGCTGGGGCCGGGCCCAGGAGACCTACGGCGAGGACCCTGTGCACGTGGGCGCCATGGGGGCGGCGGCGACCCGCGGCGTGCGGCGCCATGCCATCGCCTGCCTCAAGCATTTTGCGCTCAACTCGATCGACAGTGCCCGGTTCCGGGTCGATGTGAGCGCCGGCGAGCGGGTGCTGCAGGAGCTCTACCTGCCCCAGTTCCGCGATGGCGTGGAGGCCGGCGCCCTGGCGGTGATGAGCGCCTACAACAGCGTCAACGGGGCCTGGTGCGGCCAGCATCCCCACCTGCTGAGGGAGATCCTCAAGGACCGCTGGGGCTTCCGCGGCTTCGTGCTCACCGATTTCATCTTCGGCCTGCGCGACGGCGTGGCGGCCCTCCAGGCCGGCCAGGACCTGGAGATGCCGTTCCGGATGATCTTCGCGGCCACGCTTCCGGAGGCGGTGGCGGCAGGGCGGGTGCCGGAGACCCTGATCGATGCGGCGGTGCTGCGGATGCTGCTGGCCCAGGCCACCATTCCCACCGGCGCCTATCCGGTGACGCTGCGCGGCTGCCGCGCCCACCGGCAACTGGCGCGGGCGGCCGCCGCCGGCTCGATCGTGCTGCTTCGGAACGACGGCGATGTGCTGCCCCTGAAGGGCATCGCATCGCTGGCGGTGATCGGCCCCCTGGCGGACACCGTCAACCTGGGGGACCGGGGATCCTCCGACACCCGGCCGACGCCGGGGTCGGTGCTGACGCCCCTGGCCGGCCTGCGGGCGGCGGCGCCGGAGCTGTGCCTGCACCACGACCACGGCGGTGATCCGGCCCGGGCCGCGGCCCTGGCGGCCCGCAGTGAGGCGGCCCTGGTGGTGGTGGGCCTGGACTGGCGCCACGAGGGGGAGCACATCCACCCGGGCGACCTGGCTCCGATCCTGCGCCAGGCGCCGCCCCCCGCCTGGCTGCTGCGCCTCTGCGGCCGGCGCCGGCTGCTGCCGATCTGGACGGCGGTGGCGGCCATGGTCGCCGGGGTGACGCGCTTCGGCACGGCCCGGGCCGGCGGTTCCTTCGCCTCCGGCGATCGCACGGTGCTGGAGCTGCCGCCAGCGCAGGAGGCCCTGATCCTGGCGGTCGCCGCCGCCAACCCACGCACGGTGGTGGTGCTGATGGGGGGTGGGGCGATCCTGTGCGAGGCCTGGCGGCAGCGGGTGCCGGGCCTGCTGCTGCTCTGGTATCCCGGTGAGCAGGGCGGCGCGGCCCTCGCCGACGTGCTGCTGGGTCGGATCTCCCCGTCGGGGCGGATGCCCTTTTCGGTGCCCACCGAGGCCGGCCACCTGCCGCCGTTCGATCCCCGGGCCCGGCACATCACCTACGACCTCTGGCACGGCTACCGGCGGCTGGCCCGCAGCAAGCAGCCGGCGGCCTTCCCCTTCGGCTTCGGGCTCTCCTACAGCTGCTTCAGCCACACCGACCCAGAACTGGCGTGGCTCCCCACCCCAGCGGGGGACGAGGGGGCGGTGGAGCTGGCCGTCACGGTGACGAACACCGGCACGGTGGAGGCCGCCGAGGTGGTGCAGGTCTATCTCGAGCCGCCCGGGGAGGCCGTGGAGCGGCCGCGGCGCACCCTGGTGGGCTTCGCCCGGGTGTGCCTGGCGGCGGATGCGAGCCGACGGGTGGCGGTGGAGATACCCCTGAGGCGTCTCGCCTGGTTCGATCAGGGGCGTGACGCCTTCATGCTGGAGAGCGGCCGGCACCGGCTTTTGGTGGCCCGCCACGCCGAGGACGGCGGGATCGGCGTGGACCTTGTCCTGGTGGGTGGGGTGGTCGGGCGGTAGGGCATCAGCGGCCAGAAGAATCCCGACCCCGCATGGCCAGCAGCAGAGGCTGAAGCCTCAGACGGTTGTAACGCTGAAGCCAGAGGCAGGGAAGGTTGAACAGGGTCGCAAAGACCAGGTTGATCAGCACACCGGCAGGCGGCAGCCAGAGGGCCGTCACGATCCAGAAAGGCCAGATGGCCAGGTGCACCAGTTCGGCTCGCCTGGTCTCCTCAACGAGGCGCTGCAAGGTGGCAGGGTCCCGGCTGACCAGGCTGTTCTTGCGCACCCCTCCCGGCAGGGCGGCGCCGGCATCCGGAAGCAGGGACTTCCAGCGCAGGATCCCCAGACGCCGCTCATACGCCTCTTTCGTCTCCGGCCAGGGGCGTGGCCTGGTGAGCCAGCTATCGCCCACCAGGGCCTCCCTGGGCAGGCCGTGGGCCAGCCCACCGATCAGCACCGACCACAGCAGCCAGCCCAGGGCACAGGCCAGCGCCGCTACCGCGTTGGAAACTGCCGGCCCTTCCATTCGATCGTGCCCCGCTTGAGATTCAGGATCGCCAGAACAAACACCGCCAGGAAAAAAAGAACGGGAATCGGAAACACCAGGCAGATCCAGGCGAAGTTCCCCACCCGCCTGGTGAGAGCTACCAGCTGCACGGCAAAGGCGAGGTAGAGCAGCAGGTTGGGAAGAATGGCAGGCTGACCCATCAGTGGCCACCCCAGCAGGGACGCCGGCAGGCACCAGGCGGCCCAGAACAGGCCGGAGATCCAGAGCAGCACCGCCAGCATCCAGGCCCATCGCACTTCCCCGGCTGCGGTAGCGAAATTTTTGGCGAAGCCCGTCACCATGTCGTGAAACCCGCCGGGATACATGCGGTATTCGATCAGTCCGTCGCCGATGTAGGCACTCACCGGCAGACCGGCCTTCTCGTACAGATGGCCCATGAACCAGTCCTCCACCACCTTGCCGGCGACGGCCTCATGGCCACCGACCCGCTCGTAGTCGACACGGCTGGTGGCCATGGCCGGTCCGAAGGCCACGCCGCAGCCCTGCCCCATGGGCACCGCCATCAGCCCCACGAGGCTGAACAGGATCGAGAGCTGCTCATAGGCCTTTTCGGTGCGATGGAACGGCTGCACTGACACAAGACCGCCCAGTTGCTGCTGGGCGGCCACCAGCCGAGCCAGAAACGCGGGATGGGGCTCGGTGTCGGCATCGAGGAAAACGAGGATCTCACCCTTGCTGGCCCGGGCGCCATGGTGCAGTGCCCAGGTCTTGCCGCACCATCCGTGCGCCAGAGGAGGCGGTTGCATCACTCTCGCCCCGGAGGCCGCCGCAATCGCTGCGGTGCGATCGCTGGAGTGATCGTCGATCACGATCACTTCCAGGGGCGTGAAGGTCTGCGCCTGGAGAGCCGGCAGAAGATTCGGGAGGGTGCCTTCCTCATCGCGCGCAGGAATCAGCACGGAAACCGAAGGACGTCCCTGGAGCTCGGCCACGGGAAGCCGGAACAGCCTCAGACAGAGCGCCCAGCCCAGCAGCCAGCGCACCACCAGGGAAATGGCGACAAGGTCCATCGGATGTCGCCGGATTGAGAAGACACGACAAGATAAACGGCAATCAGCCTGGAAGACCCGGACCCGGTCCCCCCGGATCCGATCGCAGCAGTTCGTCCACCAAAGCCCGCAGGGCGGCCGGGTGGGTCATGAGCTGGTGGTGGTACCGCACCGGCAGGCAGCGGCCCGGGCCGATCGGCAGCACGGCACGCCAGGCCGGCATCACCATCAGATCCGGATGGCAGTAGAAGCTGCAGCACTCCACCGGCTCCAGGGTGTCCAGGTGGCTGTTGAGCCGCACCAGCAGGGGACTGCCCGCCTTCAGGTCGGCGATGCCGGCCAGCGGCCAGCTGGGCCAGGGACCGGCGGTGAGGGTGCCCTGCTGCGGACTGCCCACGCTGATCAGCCGCCGCGTGCGCCGGTGACCGCCCCGCAGCTGGATCCAGGTGCGGGCGATCACCCCGCCCATGGAAAAGCCCAGCAGATCGATGGGCTGCCGGGGACCGAAGGCCGCTTCGATGTGGAGGCCCAGCAGGTCGGCCTGCTCCTCGATCGGCGTGAGCCCGAAGCGATGGGGCAGATGGGGCATCAGCAG
Source organism: Aphanothece cf. minutissima CCALA 015 (assembly GCA_003003925.1). Lineage (GTDB taxonomy): Bacteria > Cyanobacteriota > Cyanobacteriia > PCC-6307 > Cyanobiaceae > Cyanobium > Cyanobium minutissimum. The sequence goes on along the minus strand of PVWP01000010.1, from coordinate 83,069 downwards.
GGGACCGCGGCGCCCCGCCAGCTGGCGCTGCAGGGGGCCGAACAGGCGGGGGGTGTCCCACATCCCATGGATCAGCACCAGCGGTGGGGAATCGGCCGCGGGGCCGGGCCCGCCTACCAGACCAGTTCCGGCAGCTCCCGGAACACCTTGCGCACCCCCACGCTCCACTCGGCGCTGAGGTCCTTGAAGTAGGCGTCCCCCTCACTGAAGCGGCGACGGTGCTGGATCTCGAAGCGGTCCTTCTCGTAGACGAGCAGGTCGATCGGCATCCCCACCGAGAGGTTGCTGCGCATGGTCGAGTCAAAGGACACCAGCACGCACTTGGAGGCCTCCGCCAGCGTCGTGTCGGTATGGATGACCCGGTCGATGATCGGCTTGCCGTACTTCGCCTCCCCCGTCTGCAGGAACGGGGTGTCCTCGCCGGCTTCGATGAAGTTGCCCTCCGCGTACATGCGGAACAGCCGCGGCGCCTCGCCCCTGATCTGGCCGCCCACGAGGAAGGAGGCATTGAAGCTGGAGCCGGAGGCCTTCAGGTAGGGGCCGTCGCGCTGCTCGATCGCCCGCACCGCATCCGACACCAGCACCATGACATCGAACATGGTCCGGGCCGTCCACACCGTGGGCTCCCCGTCACCCGCCTCGGCCCGCTGGCGCAGCAGACCGATCACCGCCTGGGTGCCGGCCAGGCTGCCGGAGCTGAGCAGGACGAGCACCCGGTCGCCGCGGCGCTCGAACACGGTCATCTTGCAGAAGCTGGCGAAATCGTCGAGCCCCGCATTGGTGCGGGAATCGGAGGCGAACACCATGCCGCTCTCCAGGAGCACGGCCACGCAGTAAGTCATGCCGTCCACACCTGGAACGACACCAACTCCGACGGGCCGAAGCTGGTGGTGAGGGCCACGTCGGCGGCATCCCGGCCCCGGGCCATCAGGATCCGGCCGATGCGGGGGGTGTTGTTGCGCGGGTCGAACACGTGCCAGCCGTCGCCGAGGTAAGCCTCGAACCAGGCATGGAAGTCCATGGCCGTGTGGGGCGGCGGCACCTCGATATCACTCAGATAACCGGTGCAGTATCGCGCCGGGATGTTCATGCAGCGGCAGAGGGCGATGGCCAGGTGGGCGAAGTCCCGGCACACCCCCTCCTGGCTCTCGAAGGTCTGGAGGGCCGACTTCGTCGGGCTGGAGCGGCCGTAGTCGAAGCGCACGTGCTGATGGACAAAATCGCAGATCGCCTGCACCCGCCCCCAGCCGCCCGGGACCGCCTCGAACCGTGACCAGGCGAGGGGCGACAGCAGATCGGACTCGCAGAAGCGGCTGGCCAGCAGAAACAGCAGGGTCTCCTCCGGCAGTTCCTCCACCGGCTGCTGCGTCAGCCAGGGCAGCACCGGATCGGGCCGACCGGAATCGGCCACCACCCCATGGCCGTGCAGCCGCAGCTCGCCGGCCGGCGCCACCAGTCGCTGGCAGTGGTTGCCGAAGGAGTCCACATACGGGCGCAGCGGCACCGGCGGATCCACCTGGAGCAGGTCGGGCTGCAGCAGATCGCCGGCCCGGCTGGCGTGCACCCCGAGGGTCACGATCAGGGGTGTCGGGGCGCCGAAGCGGAGCACCACATCGAATCCCAGCTGGATCTCGATCGGGTGAAGCGGTGGCGCCGGTGGGCTCGGTGATGTGTCCATGGCTCACCCTATGGAGGCTGGGCCCCCCGGGTGCGACGGGAACCCCTCCGCCAGGGCGTCCTCCAGCACCCCGGCCAGTCGCTGCGCCCAGGCCTGGCGGCCACTTTCGCTGGCCAGCAGGTCCTGGCGCACCTCCAACTCCACATGGGGAATCCGCCGCCCCTCTCCGTGCACCAGGAGGGTGTGGTCGCTGGCGTCACTGACGGCATAGGGCTGGTTGTCCCCCACCCGCAGCCCCGGCTCTCGCTGGAGGCCCTGACGCACCCGCCTGGCCAGACGGCCGTCCCGGCCATGGAGCACCCCCACGTGCCAGGGACGCACGTCCTCGCCGAGCACCGGCGTGAAGCTGTGCAGGGTGACCAGGACGCTGGGCTGACAGCGCGCCGTGCGGGCGTCCAGTTCGGCGGCGATCCGGTGGTGGTAAGGGTGGAACAGTTCCACCAGCCGTTGCTGCCGGCCGTTTGGGGACAGGTGGATGTTGGCTTCGATAGCCGTCTGCTCGCAGTGGCTGACGATCGAATCCGGCGCCCCCGGCGGCCGGTTGGCATCGATCACCAGCCGTGAGTAGTTGTGCAGGATCAGGAACGCATCGAGCCGCTGCGCCAGCAGCAGGCCCAGGCCCTCCACCCCCAGATCGCAGGCCCCGTGGGTGGCGAGCAGGCGGGCGTCCAGGCCCAGGGTGCCGAGCCTGGCGGGGATGGCGCGGCCGGCATGGTCGGCCGTGAGCAGCACCGGCGAACGCCCGGCGGGATTGGCGATCCGGAACACGGCCGGATCGGCGGCCCCCAGAAGGGATTCGTGGCGCACGCTGTCGACCTCTCCCGAGGAGCCCGGGTCTCGTCCAGCCTGGCGCGGGCCGGACGGCGACGCGGACCGGCTCAGAGGCCCGGGGCCGGTCCCACCTGGAGCTCCGTCACCCACACCCCCACCTCCATGGCCCCGAGCGGGGCGCCTCGGAAGGAGCCGGCGATGGGCGGGATCGCCTCGGGCCGGCGGGCCACCGCGACGGGGATGTGGGTGTCCCCGACCAGGGCGCCCAGGGTCGGGTCAAACCCCTTCCAGCCGGCACCCGGAAGAAACACCTCGGCCCAGGCATGGGTGCTGCCGGATTCCTCGGGTCGCTGTGACGTGAAGCTGTAGCCACTGACGAAACGGGCGGCAAAGCCGAGGACCCTGGCCGCCTCCATGAACAGAAAGGCAATGTCACGACACGATCCGCAGCCGAGGGACAGGGTGTCGGCGGCACTTTGCACACCGGGTTCGTCCCGCTGGCGGTAGGTGACCAGCTGGTGAACGGAGCGATTGAGACGTTTGAGCAGGGCATAGATCTCGATCGCCTCCCCCGGCTGCCAGACCGTGGCGACCCACCGGGCCAGGGAACAAACGGACGGGGCCGCTGCCTGGGCAGGAGCGGCATTGCGATAGGCGTCGAGGAGGGGCCGATCGTTGGGGGCGTAGCGAAACGGGTACGCCACCGCGTCAACCTCGACCAGGAAGTCCAGCGGCACCCGGTCGTAATGCTGGATGACGAGACTGCTTTCGATCCGCAACCTGTCGGTAGTGCCATGGAACGAGGCCGTGGCCAGACAGTTGTCCTCGACATCACGGTGCCAGCGAAGAGTGGCCGCTGGTTGGATCGTCAGGGTGGACGTTTCGATACGGACATCATGCCCCTCCCGCGGACGAAGACGAAGGATATGGGCACCGAGTTGCACGGCACCCGTATAGGTGTAGGTGGTGAGATGAAGGATCCTGAAGCGTCTCATCGGTTTCCTTTCCTGACAGGCGACTGGGCTCAAAAGCCCGCCCGATCCCCGAACCAGGCCACGCAGGCGGCAGGTCCCCATCCTGATGGAACCGGGGTGTCTTCCGGGACCTCGGACAGCCGAACCGAATGAGGCGTTGATGCCGTGACACCGCTGCAGGCGGATGCAGAGGGCCGCTGAATGCATCCCTGGCGCCCATCCTGATGATCCGCCGGATTCGCTTGCCGGCACTCCTTTCTGCGGGGATGGGAAGAGAGCATCGCTGCAACATCAACACCCACATCCCGCCAGGATGAGTAGGTTGAAGGGGCAGGATCCGTCGACGTCGAGCTCACTGAACATCGCCGCTCTGTGTCTTCAGGGCTGAACCCGCGGAGACACTCTTCACAGAGAATCCCTGATCTCGTTCATCTCCGGCCATCGGCACCGAGACCGCCCCGACGACCTGCATCGTGCCGCCATCCCAACGCTGAGCGAACCATGTCGAACAAAGCCGATGCTGCCGCCAAGGATGCCGAGGGCAAGCTGGAATCTGCCCTGGGGGAACTGACAGGGGACACGGGCCACCAGGTCAAGGGCAAGGCCAAGCAGGTCCAGGCCTCGGTCATGAATGCGGCCGAGGATCTCAAGGACAGCGCCAGGTCCATGGCCAAGCAGGTCAGTGAGGCCGCCGCCCGCCTGGCCGACGACAAGGGCTGAGCGGCCCCGGGCGGGGGCCCCGCCTAGACTCTCCCTCACGATGGAGAGTTGGAGCCATGCAGGCCATCGGCATGAAGATCGGCCTGCTGGCCCGCCGCAGCGGGATGACCGTCAAGACCCTGCGGTACTACGAGGATCTGGGACTGCTGCCGGCGATCGGCCGCAGCGAGGGCGGCTACCGCCTGTTCGCCGAGGAGAGCCTGCAGCGGCTGGAGTTCATCCGCCGCCTCAAGACCCTGGGCCTCAGCCTGGAGGAGATCCAGGGCTGTCTGGCGGTTCACGACGCCGGTGAACTGCCCTGCGGCGACATCCAGAAGCAGCTGGAACGCCAGATCGAGCGGATCGATGGCCAGATCCAGGAGCTGCGCCAGCTCAGGACGGAACTGCAGGGATTGCTGGCCGGCTGGCAGAGCCATCCGCCCAAGGACAGCGACGTGATCTGCCCGAACCTTCGCGTCTGAGAGCCGGGGTGGCGCCGTCCGCCCGCTGGCCGGTGAAGCCCTGAGTCGGATTCGCTTCAGCGCCCCCTTCCCTGCCCATGCTGAAAGCAGGACCCAGACATGGAGACGCTCCGATGGACCCTGCCCGCTCCCCATCCCGCCGCACCCAGCCGGCGGCCCGTCACGTCGCCGCCGCTGGACTCGGTGCGTTGATCCTGGCCCTGGGGGCTCCGGCGTTCCCGGCCCCCCCGGCCTCGGTGGTGCCGCCGGCAGGCGGACTCGGGCAGGGGGCCCGGCCGTCGATGGATCAGCACTTCATCGTGATGATGATCCCGCACCATGACGGCGCCATCGCCATGGCGGACCTGGCCCTGAGCCGGGCGAAGCGACCGGAGATCAGGGCTCTGGCCGTCACGATCAAGGCCAGCCAGAGCCAGGAGAACGCCCAGATGCGGGCCTGGTACCGCGACTGGTTCGGCGGCTCCGTGCCGGCATGGGGCGGAGCGATGGGCCATGGCGGAGGCATGGGAATGATGGCCATGGGTGGCATGGGCATGGGGGGCACGGGCACCGATATCGCCTGGCTGAAGAACGCTCCTGAGTTCGATCGCGCCTTCATCCAGCAGATGATTCCCCACCACCGCATGGGCGTGATGATGGCCTCGATGGCCCAGACAGGCAGCCAGCATCCCCAGTTGCAGGCCCTGCAGCAGGCGATGGTGAAGGCCCAGAGCGAGGAGATCGAGCAGATGGCCGGGTGGTACCGGAGCTGGTACGGGACGCCCTGAACCCGCGAGGCCCCATCCATGGATCCGTTCTTCATCCTCGACTCCACGAAATCCTTCGAGGAGGCCTGCGCGTCCCTGCTGCAGGCGGTGCCGGACCACGGCTTCGGTGTGCTCGCCATGCATGACCTGGGCCAGACGCTGCGCAGTAAGAGCCTGGCCTTCCCTGAGGAATGCCGCATCTTCGAGGTCTGCGATCCCCTGCAGGCCGCTGCGGTGCTCGCCACCACGATGGCGCTCAACATGGCCCTGCCCTGCCGGATCTCGGTCTACACCGAAGCCGGCCGGACCCGCATCGGCATGCTCCGCCCCGGGGTGATGATGGCGGGCCTGTCCAGTGATCCGTCCCTGCAGGCGGTGGCCCGGGCGGTGGAAGCCACCACCACGGCGATCATCGAGGCGGCTGCGGCCTGATCAGGGTCTGGGCGGCACCGTGTGGCGGCAGCCCGTTGATCAACGGAGCTGGGGACACTCCTGATCCCGCGACGGCATCACCAGCCCATCGGCTTGCCGGGCCAGCTTGGCTCCAGCCGCCGTATAGAACCTGAACTGCTGGCGGTTGACGTAGAGAACCGGCTGGCTGCGCAGCAGCTGTTCTTCCGCCTTGTGGCGGCAGTCGATCAGGGCCTGGTAGTCGATGGCTTGCCCGTTGCGGTCGTTGGCATTGGCCCCATCGGCCTGCTGGCTGAGGACCGGGCAGATCCGTTCACGGATGGTTCGAACCAGGGCGATTTCGGCCTTCATGGCCTGCTCGGCCAGGGCATGGCGCTGATCCAGCAGGTTCCGGCACGCCTCCCCTTCAGCCGCCATCGCCGGAGCTGCCAGCCACCACCCGCTCAGCGAGAGGGCCAGAACATGGCGCATCCACGAATCTGTTCGTGGCCTGCAGCTGCCATCGGCAGGACTCTTCTGAACCTGTTGCATCAGACGATTGTCCTGGGGGCCGGAACCCCTGGAAGGCGGCACCGACCCAGACAGGTCAGTCGCGGCGACCCTGACGCACCCCGTGCTGCTGCCCCCAGGCACAGAGCGACTGAATCACCGGGATCAGGGTGCGGCCATAGTCGCTGAAGCTGTAGCTCACCCGGGGCGGTCGGGTCGGCGTCACTTCCCGTTCCACCAGCCCATCACGCTCCAGGTCGCGCAGGCGCTGGGTCAGCAGCTTGTCGCTGATCTCCGGGATGACGCGACGCAGATCGCCATAACGCTGGGGGCCCTGCCGCAGCTGCCAGAGGATCGGCAACGTCCACTTCCCCTCCAGCACTTGGAGGGCGGCGCGCACGAAAGCGGTGGCTTCGATGGGATCCGCCTCCGTGGTCGGCACCAACGCACCTGCCGGTAAGTCCTTCCGTTCCAGGGCCGGCGGCCATAGGTTGCTGGCCCATTCTTGTCCTCGCCGAAGGGCCCTGCCGACGATGACGCGACTGCAAGGCAAGGTGGCCCTGGTCACAGGCGGATCCCGCGGCATCGGCCGGGCCATCGCCGAACGGCTGGGGCGCGAAGGCGCCGATGTGGCCCTCACCTACGCCGGCAACCGCGACAAAGCGGAAGCCGTGGCCGACACGATCCGCGCCGGTGGTGTGCGGGCCCTGGCGCTGGCGTCCGATCTGCGCGACGTGAGCCAGACCCGGGCCCTGTTCGCCGCCGTGCTCGAGCAGTTCGGCCGCCTCGACATCGTCGTCAACAACGCCGGGATCTCGGTGTTCAAACCCACCACCGACATCGACGAAGCGGACTACGACCGGGTGATGGACACCAATGCCCGCGGCACCTTCTTCGCCCTCCAGGAGGCGGCCCGCCATGTGGCCGACGGCGGCCGGATCATCAACCTGGCCAGCGGCGCCACCCGCCAGGCCCTGCCGGCGGCGGGGGTCTATGCCGCCAGCAAGGCGGCGGTGGAGCAGTTCGGCATGGCCCTGGCCAAGGAACTCGGACCCCGGGGCATCACCGTCAACCAGATCGGCCCCGGGGTCACCGACACCGACGGACTGATCATGCCGGCCGAGGCCCTGGCCCATCTGATCGCCTCCACGCCCCTGGGCCGCCTCGGCCAGCCCGCCGATCTGGCGGATGTGGTGGCCTTTCTGGCCTCCGATGACGCCCGCTGGGTGAACGGCCAGACCCTCCAGGTGAACGGCGGCATCCTCTGAGCCAGTCCTCTGAACCTTCCCCGTGCGCCCCCTCCATGAGTGAATCTCCCGCCTGCGCCGCCAACGGCTTTCCCGTCAACACGATCCGGGTCGGCGACGGGATCGTGCTGATCAATGTGTTTCACCTGGATCCGGATCGGGCCGAGGCCTTCGTGGCCACCCAGGTGGGCGAATACAAGCGCCTGCAGGGCGTTTTTCCAGGCAGCCTCAGCGCCAATCTGCACCTCAGCCTCGATCGCACCCGGGCCGTCAACTACGCCCACTTCAGCTCCGTGGCGGCCTATCTGGCCATGCGAGACAGCCCTGCCTTCGCGGAGCACCTTGAGCGGCTCAGAGGGCTGGTGCTCAAGGCCGAGCCCCAGCTGTACACCGTGGCCTACACCCAGAACGCCAGCCAACCCGTCTCCGAGGCACCCCTGGCGCCCCTGGGAGATCCGGCCCTGGCGCCGCGGCTCGGGCCGGTGCCACTGGCCTGACCGCCGGTGCCCTTGACTCTCCAGCCAAGTGGAGACCATACGGTGAGGCTTCCTCCCAAGCCCCCATGTCCCACAGCCGCTTCTCCCCCGCCTTGCTCGGGACTTTCTGTGCTCTGAGCCTGACGGTCCCAGCCCTGGCGCAGGACCACGGCGGCATGAACCACGGCCATCACCAGCACCATCACCCCGCACCGGCCGGCGCTCCCCCGGCCGGAGGTCAGGCCCACGCCGCCCACGCCCACGACGTGGGCCCCGCCGGAGCCACCTACGACCTGCGCTTCATCGACGGGATGGTGCAGCACCACACCGGCGCCCTGCGGATGAGCGAGTTCGTCTTCGGCATCGGGGCGCCCGGGGTGGGGGCCCTGGGCAAGGCGATCTGGCGCGACCAGGCCAGCGAGATCCGGGCCATGGGGCTGTGGCGCAAGGCCTGGTACCCCCAGGCTCCCGTGTATCCGGTGGCCCTGGCCAAAGGTGGCGATCCCAACAGCCTGGTCGGCCTCACCCGCATGGGCCAGGCCCAGATCGACGGGATGCGGATGATGGGTGAGGCGCCCACCCCCGACAACCGTGTCGTCTGGTTCCTGGAGGGGATGCTCCATCACCACGGCGGGGCGCTGATCATGGCCCACGACGCCCTGGCCAAAAGCACCAACCCCACTATCCGGCGCTTCGCCCGTGGGGTGATCCTGGCCCAGCGCGCCGAGATCATCGAACTGCGGCGGATGCTGGCGGTCGAAGGCCTGCGCAAACCGGAGTACGGCCGCTACGACGCCCTGTTCGACCTCTGAGGCTGGCGGAGATTCAGAGCTGCTGCAACCAGTCCAGCAATGAGCGGCGCTGCAGCGGGGCCAGGGCCGTGAAGCGCTCCCGGGCGGCGGCCGCCTCCCCCCCATGCCAGAGGATCGCCTCTTCGATGGTGCGGGCCCGGCCGTCGTGGAGGAACCCCACCGACCCATTCACCCGCTGGGCCAGACCCAGGCCCCACAGCGGCGCCGTGCGCCATTCCTGCCCCGGTGCCCCCTTTTCGGCCACCCCGTCGTCGAGGCCGGGGCCCATGTCGTGCAGCAGCAGATCGGTATAGGGCCAGATCGGCTGGCCGTTGATCGCCCCAGCCACCGCCCCGGGGGAACGGCCGGTGGTCAGCCGGGGGACATGGCAACGGGCGCACTGCAGGGTCCCGAACAGTTCCCGGCCCCGTCGCACCACCGGGCTTGTGGCCGGCAGGGCGGTGCGCGGGGCGCCCAGGGTCTGGCTGTAGTAGGTCACCAGCTCCAGCTCGCGGGTGCCGATGTCCCCCGGGCTGGTCAGGCCCATGTCGTTGAGGAAGGCGGCAGCGGTCTGGTCGCGCACCGTGGCGGCGCCCGCTTTCCAGCCGAAACGCCCCAGCCGCGGCGTCCCCTTCCCCTCCTCCAGCCAGTGGGGTCGGCCCGAGATGCCGTCACCGTCGCGGTCGTCGGGATCGGCGTGCGCCAGGATCGCCTCCTCCGGCACCGCCTCCAGCAGGCCCATGCCGATCAGGGGCGGCGCCACCCGCAGGGAGCGGGCCACCGACCGCTCAGACAGGTCGAGGGACCCGTCACGCTCCAGCCGGATCTCCGGCCGGCGCCGGCCCTCCCGCTCCAGCCAGGCCACCGTCACGGCCGCATCCGGCCGGGCGCCGAAAACAGCGCGGTCCCGCACCTGGTGGCCGAGGCCCGGCACCGGCTGCCCGTTCCGCAGCGCCACCCGCACCAGGGATTCCCCCATCAGGGGCCGGCCCCGGCCGTTGCGCACGTGGCAGGCGATGCAGGAGGCGGCATTGAAGCGGGGCCCCAGACCCGCCCCGGGGGCACCCTCCAGGGGCACGTGGGTGCGATCGAACAGGACATCGGCCACCTGGTGGCGCTCCCGTTCCGCGGGGGTGAGGCCGGCGGCCGGTTGCTCGAAGGCGGCCGAGGTGCGGTTGGCCACCGTCATCGCTCCGGCGGCCTGCTGGGGATCGGCGGCCCCCCAGGCCTGCCGCAGGCCGAGCCCGAGCACCACAGCCAGGGCCAGCCCGGCCAGCAGGACGCGCCGCAGAACGCGGGAGGGACGGGCCATCAGGACAGCAGCGGCACCGAGCGCTCCACCAGCTTCGCCGTGCTGTGCAGCTGGCTGATCAGCGCCTCCATCGCCTGGCGGGCGGTGGGATCGGAGAGGGCGCCATTGAGGGGGTCGGGCAACCCCTTGGCCATCGCCACCGCCGCGGCGCTCTCGCGGTCGATCTGGCGGGCCAGGTCGGGATCGCGGCTGCCGATCAGGTCCACCAGACCGGTGGCCATCAACACCCGGCGGGCCCCTTCCACATTGGCCACCAGATCCGCCTGGGTGTTGCCGCTGTCGGCACTCTCGAGGGTGCGGGGATCGCGGGTCTTCAACGGTTGGCCGAGTTTCTCGTCGCCCCCTTCCTGCAGCAGACCGATGACCCCCTGCAGCATCTCCTGCACGGCGGCGCCGGCTTCCCCGGGGCTGCTGAACCGGGCGCCGAAGCCCTCAGGACCCGACCAGCCGGCCAGCAACCCGGCCGCCTGACGGTGCAGATCATCGGCCGCGAGGCGCAGGTAGGCGCGTTCACCCGGGGTGAGCTGGGCCGCGGTGGGCGGTGTGCCGGTGCGGCCGCCGTAGAGCACCCACTCGATGCCGTGGAAACCCTTGGCGGTCTCGCTGAGGGCGGCGAAGGTGTCGGGACCGAAGCGTTGGCGGCCCAGCGCGGTGGCCAGGTCCTTGCCGTTGACGGGCCAGTCGTCCATGGCCCCGTCGAAGCCGTTGGTCTCGGCAGGGCCGAAGGCCCAGCTTTCACTGGTCTCCCAGGTCCGCCGCGCCGCCAGCCAGGCCTGACGGGTGGCCGCGAGCTGCGCATCGGAAGGGTTCTCGCTGAGGCGCTGGATCGCCTCCTGCAGGGCCGCCGTCTGCGCCACCAGCTGGGTGTAGTTCGGCAGGACCACCCTCTCCACGAAGGACTGGGCCACGGCCCGCTCCGTCGGCGCCGCCGTACCGGGACGGGGGCCACAGGCGGAGAGGGCCAGACCCAGGCAGAGCGGCAGGCCCAGGGCCAGGGCTGGGCGCCAGCGGCAGGTCGGTGCCATGGGCAGGAAGGGGCGGCTGCTGTCACTGTCCCCCCGGCGCGCCGCAGAGCCTGACGCGAGGGGACCCCGGCGCGTGCCCGTTGGCACCGCCCCTTGTTCCTTTGGTGGTGGCCTTCCCCAGCAGCGCCTGAACAGGATGGGGCGGATGGCGACGGCGCCCCCTGCCGGCGGGAGAACCGGTCCAGGGCAAGGGAGCCATTGCTGATAACTATTATCGTTCTCAGGTCTTTCCTGTTCAGGCGCACCTCTGCTGGAGGGTTCCTTCCCGCTCTCCAGCCCGCGTTCCGGCGCCGGCCCGATCGGCGCCCCTTCCCTTTCCTCTGTCAACACTTCCACCTCCATGGGCCTTCCCCTGCGTCACCTGATTCCCGCCGCCACCGCCGGCCTGCTGGCCCCCCTGGCCCCGCTCGCGGCCAGCGCCGGCGAGCTGAACCTGGAGGCCGTCAACCGCTACGCCAGGAGTGCGACGGGACAGAGCCAGGAGCAGGTCACCAGCATCAACCAGTTTTCCGACGTCAAGCCCACCGACTGGGCCTACCAGGCGCTCTCGAACCTGATCGAGCGCTACGGCTGCGTCGCCGGCTACCCGAACGGCACCTACAAGGGCGGCCAGGCCATGACCCGCTATGAAGCGGCGGCCCTGCTGAACGCCTGCCTCGACCGGATCACCGAGGTGACCGACGAGCTCAAGCGCCTGATGGCCGAGTTCGAGAAGGAACTCGCCGTGCTGCGCGGCCGGGTGGATGGCCTGGAGGCCAAGGTGGGCGAGCTGGAGGCCACCCAGTTCTCCACCACCACCAAGCTGAGCGGCCAGGCCACCTTCGTCATCGGTGCCAATGCGTTCTCGGGCAGTGACACCCTCAACGTCGATGCCGCCCGGGCCGCCGTGGGGGCCACCACCTTCAGCTACGACATCCAGCTGAGCTTCGACACGAGCTTCACCGGCAAGGACCTGCTGCGCACGATCCTGCGGGCCGGCAACTTCGCCGATTCCGCCTTCGGCGGCGCCGGCCCCACCGGTGGGCTCTCCACCCTGGAGGCGGCGTTCCAGGAGGACTGCGGCATCGGCGTCGACTGCGGCGACGTGGTGGCGATCGACAAGATCTTCTACCAGTTCCCGATCGGCAGCCAGTTCACCGCCACCTTCGGGGGCCGCGTCGGCCAGGAGGACATGCTCGCCCTCTGGCCGAGCGCCTACCCCTCCGACACCATCCTCAACCTGTTCACCCTCAACGGCGCCCCGGCGGCCTACAACAAGAACCTCGGACCCGGCGCCGGTCTGTGGTGGCAGCAGGGCGGCTTCAGCATCAGCGCCAACTACGTGGCCGCCAATGGTGATGTGGGGGATCCCAACATCGGCGGCATCGGCACCGTGGCGTCAGCCGGCACCGGCACGGTCCAGATCGGCTATGCCAGGGAGCAGTGGGGGCTGGCGGCGATCTACTCCCGCATCCAGTCGGGCGTGGGGGTGCCGGGCACCACCCCTTTCACCGGCCTCACCTATGAGGCCAACCCCAACAGCCGCACCGATGCCTTCGGCGTCAGCGGTTACTGGCAGCCGGCCAACTCCGGCTGGATTCCCTCCATCAGCCTGGGGTGGGGCATCAACGGCACCAGCTACGACACCGCCCAGGCTCCCGGGGCCCTGCGCACCAGCCAGTCGTGGATGGTGGGCCTGCAGTGGGACGACGCCTTCGTCAAGGGCAATGCCCTCGGCATGGCGGTGGGTCAGCCCGTCTTCGCCACGGCCCTGGCCGACGGCCAGACGCCCCAGGACGGCAACTTCGCCTGGGAGTGGTGGTACAAGTGGCAGGTCACCGACAACATCAGCGTCACCCCGGCGCTGTTCTACCTGAGCCGGCCCCTGGGGCAGTTCACCACCCCCGACACCAGCTTCCGGCAGCTGGGTGGCCTGGTGAAGACCACCTTCCGCTTCTGATCCCGGCCCACGGGAACGGATGATGAGGGAGACCTGGATGGCCTGGCCACCATGGATCTCACGCCGTTCCTGGGCAGCCTGGAGGGGAACACCTTCGATGCGGTGCTGCTCTCGGTGGCGTCCGGCGGAAAGGTGGCGATCGCCATGAAGGGCCGCTTCCTGCTGCGGGCCCTGTGCGAGAGCATCAGCGACCGCAGCCTGATCGGCTGCGCCATCACCCACGAGCAGGGCTGCCTCGACTACCTGCAGCGGGATCCCTACGACCTGCTGCTCTGCACCGACCACCTGGAGAGCGGCAACGGCTTCGACCTCACCCGCCGGGCCAAGGAGCTCTACCCCGACCTCAAGGTGGTGATGCTGGCCCTCGGGGATGTGATTCCGGCGGAGTACGAGCACGCCCCCTGGCTGGAGGCCGTGGTGGCCGAAGCCGACATCGTTGACGACCAGCGGCCCCTGCAGGCCGCCGTGATCGCCGTGATGGGCCACCACTCCTACCGCAGCCCCTCCCTGCGCTCCGGCAAGCTTCCCTACCTCAGCTGTCCGCGGCTGACGCCGCGGGAGTACGAGGTGCTCGACCTGCTGGCCAGCGGCCTCAGCGACCGTGAGATCGCCCAGAAGCTGGTGGTGAGCGACGCCACGGCCCGCACCTACACCAAGCGCCTGCTCCAGACCCTGGGCGTCAACAACCGCCTGCAGGCCGTGCTCAAGGGGGTCCGCTGCGGGATGGTGCAGCTGGGCTGAAACCGCACCATCGAGGCCGACGGATCGGGCCTTCAATGAAGCTGTTCAGGGAAAGGGATGGGTCGCCTGAGATTCGAACTCAGGACCAGTCGGTTAAAAGCCGAATGCTCTACCGCTGAGCTAGCGACCCGATGCAGGTGCCCTGGAGCAGGGACCGATCGAAAGTATCACAGGGGGATGGGGCCGATGGAGGACGCCCCTGCCGTGCCACACGCCTTCCCATCCACCCCTGACGAGGGAGGCCGATGAGGTGGCGAAGTGGGCCGCCTCGGATTCGAACCGAGGACCGATCGGTTAAGAGCCGACTGCTCTACCGCTGAGCTAGCGACCCGCCAGCGTGGAAGCTATCACCCGAGGGCGACCCACCCAAAATTCCGCCACACGAAACCCCATGCCCAGCCCTGACCCCTGGCCCAGCCGCTGGGACGCCCCCCGCATCGACGCCGCCGCCTGGGTGGCCCCGTCAGCGGTGGTGATCGGCGATGTGGAGCTGGCGGCGGGGGCCAGCCTCTGGCCCACCGCCGTGGCCCGGGGGGATGTCTGCGCCATCCGGGTGGGGGAAGGCAGCAACGTGCAGGACGGCGCCGTGCTGCACGGGGACCCGGGCCAGCCCGTGACCATCGGCAACGATGTGACCATCGGCCACCGGGCCGTCATCCATGGCGCCACGCTGGAGGACGGCTGCCTGATCGGCATCGGTGCCATCGTGCTCAACGGCGTCACGGTGGGGGCCGGGGCCCTGGTGGCGGCCGGCTCGGTGGTCACCCGCGACGTGCCCGCAGGCGCCCTGGTGATGGGGGCTCCGGCGGTGGTGAAACGCCAGCTCGAGCCGGCCGCGATCGAAGCCCAGCGCCAGCACGCGGATCGTTATCGCCAGCTGGCGGAGGTTCACGCTGGACTCCGTTAGGATCCCGCCATCGTTTTTCCCTCCCCCGCCATGGACCTCCGGCTGCTGCTCGTCGCTGCTCCGATCCTCCTGGCCGTGGGTTGGGCCGCCTTCAACATCGGCCGCGCCGCCGTGGGTCAGCTGCAACTGATGCTCAAGCGCGCCCGCGCCTGATGGTTGTTGTCATCGGTGCCGGTCTGGCCGGCACCGAAGCCGCCTGGCAGATCGCCGAGGCCGGGATTCCGGTGCGGCTGGTGGAGATGCGGCCCGTGCGCCCCTCCCCGGCCCACCACAGCGGCGATTTCGCCGAGCTGGTCTGCAGCAACAGCTTCGGCTCCCTCTCCCCGGATCGGGCCGCCGGCCTGCTGCAGGAGGAGTTGCGGCGCCTGGGATCGCTGGTGATCCGCACCGCCGACGTCCATGCGGTGCCCGCCGGCGGCGCCCTGGCCGTCGATCGGGGCCGCTACAGCGCCGCCCTCACGGCCGCCGTCGAGGCCCATCCCCTGGTGACGGTGGAGCGGCGCGAGCAGCTGGCACTGCCCGACCCGGAGGAGATCGCCGTGCTGGCCACCGGCCCCCTCACCGGCGCCGCCCTGGCCGACGACCTGCTGCGCTTCACCGGTCGGGAGTCCTGCCACTTCTTCGATGCCGCCAGCCCGATCGTGGAGGGGGAGGGCATCGACCTGTCGGTGGCCTTCCGGGCCAGCCGCTACGACAAGGGCGACGCCGACTACATCAACTGCCCCATGGACCGGGAGCAGTACCTCGCCTTCCGCACGGCCCTGCTGGAGGCCGAGAAGGCGGAGCTGAAGGATTTCGAGCAGGAGAGCGCCACCTTCTTCGAAGGCTGCCTGCCGATCGAGGAGCTGGCCCGCCGCGGCGAGGACACCATGCGCTACGGCCCGCTCAAGCCGATCGGCCTCTGGGATCCCCGCTGGGGCGACCTGCACGACCGCGATGTGCGCCGCGCCAAACGGGCCCATGCGGTGGTGCAGCTGCGCCAGGAGGACAAGGACGGCCAGCTCTGGAACCTCGTCGGCTTCCAGACCAACCTGAAATGGGGCGAGCAACAGCGGGTGCTGCGCATGATCCCCGGTCTGGAGAACGCCTCCTTCGTGCGCTTCGGGGTGATGCACCGCAACACCTTCCTGGAGTCCCCCGAGCTGCTGCAGCCCACCCTGCAGTTCCGCCAGCGGCCCACCCTGCTGGCTGCCGGGCAGATCACCGGCACCGAGGGCTACGCCGCCGCGGTGGCGGGCGGCTGGCTGGCCGGCACCAATGCCGTCCGGCTGGTGCGGGGCCTGCCGCCCCTGAGCCTGCCGCCCACCACCATGGCCGGGGCCCTGCTGGCCTTCATCAGTGAGGTGGAGCGCAGCCACGGTGCCCGCAAGGGGGGCTTCCAGCCCATGCCCCCCAGCTTCGGCCTGATGCCGGAGCTGCCGGAGCGCATCCGCGACAAGCGCCGCCGCTACGGGGCCTACCGCGACCGGGCCCTGGCGGACCTGGCCGCCTGGGACGCACAACGCCAGGCCGCAACTTCCGCCGTGGCGATGGCCGCCGGCTGAGCCGGCCCGCCCGCCGGAGCCGGGCCGCTTCCTAGGGTCGGGCCGCTCCCGTTCGCCTGGTTCCGGTGACCGTCACCGTCCCTTCTTCCGCCGCCGCTCCCCTCACCGCGGCCGATGGCCGCCCCTGGGACGTCGTCGTGATCGGCTCGGGGATCGGCGGACTGGTCACCGCCAGCCAGCTGGCGGCCAAGGGGGCGCAGGTCTTGGTGCTGGAGCGCTACCTGATCCCCGGCGGCAGCGGCGGCAGCTTCCAGCGCGAGGGCTACACCTTCGACGTCGGCGCCTCGATGATCTTCGGCTTCGGCGAGAAGGGCCACACCAACCTGCTCACCCGCGCCCTGGCCGATGTGGGCGAGCACTGCGAAACGATCCCCGACCCGGCCCAGCTGGCCTACCACCTGCCCGGCGGCCTGTCGGTGGCGGTCGACCGCGATTACGAGCGTTTCATCGCTGATCTCACCGCCCTGTTTCCCCATGAGGCCAAGGGGATCCGCGCCTTCTACGACACCTGCTGGCAGGTGTTCCGCTGCCTCGATGCGATGCCGCTGCTGTCGCTCGAGGACCCCGCCTACCTGGCCAAGGTGTTCTTCCGCGCGCCCCTGGCCTGCCTGGGGCTGGCCCGCTGGCTGCCGGTGAACGTGGGCGCCGTGGCCCGTGCCCACATCAACGATCCGGCCCTGCTCAAGTTCATCGACATGGAGTGCTTCTGCTGGTCGGTGATGCCCGCCGATCGCACGCCGATGATCAACGCCGGCATGGTGTTCTCCGATCGCCACGCCGGCGGCATCAACTACCCGAAAGGCGGCGTCGGCGTGATCGCCGAGAAGCTGGTGGCGGGCCTGCGCCGCCACGGCGGCACGATTCACTACCGCTCGCGGGTGGTGAAGGTGCTGCTGGAGGGCGAGGGACCCCAGACCCGCGCCGTGGGGGTGAAACTGGCCGGCGGCGAGGAGATCCGCGCCCGCCGGGTGGTGAGCAACGCGACCCGCTGGGACACCTTCGGCTCCCTGGTGGACGAGGCCCACACCCCGGCGGCCGAGCAGACCTGGCGGCGGCGCTACCGGCCCTCCTCCTCCTTCCTTTCCCTGCACCTGGGGGTGCGGGCCGAAGCGATCCCCCCCGGCAGCCATGTCCACCACCTGCTGCTGGAGCGCTGGGAGGACATGGAGGCCGAACAGGGCGTGATCTTCGTCTCGATCCCGACGCTGCTCGATCCCTCCCTGGCCCCGGCCGGCCACCACATCGTGCACACCTTCACCCCCTCGGAAATGGCCCCCTGGCAGGGGCTGGCCCCGGGGGCCTACCGGGCCGCCAAGGAGGCCGCCGCCTCCCGGCTGATCCGCCGCCTGGAGGCGATCCTGCCGGGGCTGGAGGGGGCAATCACCCACCGGGAGATCGGCACCCCCCGCAGCCACCGCCGCTTCCTGGGCCGCCACGGCGGCAGCTACGGGCCGGTGCCGGCCCTGCGGCTGCCGGGCCTGCTGCCGATGCCCTTCAACCGCACCGCCATCCCCGACCTCTACTGCGTCGGGGATTCCTGTTTCCCCGGCCAGGGCCTGAACGCGGTGGCCTTCAGCGGCTTCGCCTGCGCCCACCGCATCGGCGCCGACCTGGGCCTCAACCCCTGGAACCTGCCGGCCTGAAGCGGCCGGAGCCCATCAACTTTTCCGCTGCCGCGCACCCCATGCCCATGGTTCCCGACCATCGCCTGCACTGCGTCGTGAGGCCGCAGCCACCGGCCGCCGGCGAGGGCCTGCGGCTGGGGATCTGGCAGGGCAGCGGCAGCGCCGGCACCCCCGAGGCCGTCGACGAGAACCTGGAGCGCCTGGAGCGGGTCTGTGAGCTGGCGGCGGGGCAGGGGGTGCAGCTGCTGGCCTTCCCCGAGCTGTATCTGAGCGGCTACATCGTCACGCCCGCCATCGCGCGGCAGCTGGCCGAGCCGGTGGAGGGGCCCAGCCTGGGGCGGGTGGCGGCCGCCGCGCGCCGCCACGGTCTGGCGGTGGCCTGTCCCTACCCCGAACGGGCCACCGTGGCCGGCGAGGAGCGCTTCTACGACGCCATTGCCCTGTTCGACCGGGACGGCAGCCTGCTGCGCAACTACCGCAAGACCCACCTCTGGGGGCCGGACGAGAAACGCTGCTGGACGGCCGGCTACCGTCACACCGAGGAAGGGGCGGCGTTCACGGTCCAGCCGGTGAACGGGATGGGAGTGGGCCTGCTCAACTGCTATGAGGCCGAGTTCCCCGAGCTCACCCGGCGGCTGGCCCTGGAGGGGGCGCAGCTGGTGCTGATCCCCACCGCCGCCGATGCCTGGGCCGAGCTGAGCACCGGCGAGCGCACCGACCGGCCTTACCCGGATGTGTCCCGCACCCTGATCCCCGCCCACGCCTTCCAGAACGGCTGCTTCGTGGCCTACGCCAACCGCTGTGGCGAGGAAACGGTGAACGGCCGGGTGATGGCGGCGTACCTGGGCAACAGTGTCATCTGCGGCCCCCATGGCGATGTCCTGGCGGCCGCCCGGCCGGAGCCGACGCTGCTGATCGCCGACTGCCGGCCCGGCGAGTACGGGCCCACCCATCCCGCCGCCACCCGCTACCACGAGGATCTCCGGCCCGATCTCTACTGACCGGCGGCCCAGCCACCAGCCGCGACCCGGGCGGCCGGCCACGCCGGAGCAGGGGCGGCCGTAAAATATGTAAACATTTATTGCGCATCCATGGCGGCTCCGATTCCCAGCTCCTCCGACCTGGCGCGCTACCTGGAGGCCCGCGGTGAGATGGGCAAACCCTGGGTGTGGCACCTGCTGCGGCTCAGCAAGCTCAAGGAGGCCAAAGACACCATGGAGCCCAACGAGTACGTCGAACGGCTCGGGGAGGCCCACGCCGACCTGATGCGGCTGGGCGAGTTCTGGAAAGGGCGGGAGGCGGAGGTGTTCGGGGGCCGCTACCAGCCCTCGGAGGTGATCGAGCCCCTGCCCGGTTCCCCCGACGACCGATGAGCCCCACCCCGACGGCCCAGCGCTACCCGATGGCGCCGCTGATCCGCTTCACCCTGCTCGCCCTTTACCTGGCCCTCGTCCTGCCCCTGCCGGTGCTGGCGCCGCCATCCCTGCGCCTGCCCCTGCTGCTGGCCGCCATCGCCGGCCTGCTGCTGGTGGTCGCCATCACCAGTGAGCGGGTCGAGCTGGACGAGCGCCAGCTGCGGGTGGGCCATCCCCCCTGGTGCTCCTGGCTGCTGCGCCGTGGCTGGCAGCTGCCCTGGGATCGCATCACCGCCCTCACCCCGGTCACCACCAGCCAGGGCGGAAGGGTGTACTACGTGCGCACGGCCAGCTCCGAGGGGGAACGCAGTGGCGCCGCCTGGCTGCTGCCCCAACGGGTGGCCCGTTTCGAGGACTTTCTGGAGCGCTTCAGCTCCGCCACCGGCATCGCCACCGAGGGCATCGGTCGGATCAGCCCACCCTGGACCTACCGGCTGCTGGCCCTGCTGTGTGGGCTCCTGCTTGCGGGGGAAGCGGCGGCCCTGATTCTGCGGCCGGCCTGAACGTCCCTAGTTGAGGCGGGAGGCGCTGCTTGGGGACGACACCAGCAGACCCGAGCCTGCGGCGCCAGCAGCCTCCTCGCTGAACTCCGGCAGGGTGTCGAGACTGAAGCGGTAACCCTGCTGCCGCATCGTTTCGATGGCGCCGCCCTCGCCGAGGCCGGCCTGTTCGAGCTTGCGGCGCAGGGTCAGCACCTGGGTGTCGACCGAGCGGGGGCCGCCACTGAAGGGGGGCCAGGCCATGCGCAGCAGTTCCTGGCGGCTGCGCACCACCCCCGGCGGCATCAGCAGGGCGCAGAGCAGGGCAAACTCCCGCGGGCTGAGCTCCACCGGCTGGTCCCGCAGGGTGACCTGACGCAGCAGCAGGTGCACTTCCAGGGGGCCCACACAGACCCGTTCCTGGAGACCGCTGCCGCTGCGGCGCAGCAGGGTGCGGCAGCGGGCCGCCAGCTCTTCAAGCCCGAAGGGCTTGCGCAGCACGTCGTCGGCGCCGGCATCGAGCAGGGCCACCACGGGTTCCGAACCGGAGCGGGCCGTGAGCACCATCACCTGGCAGTGCAGCTGGGCGGCGAGGCGCAGGGCCGAGGTCTCCTCGAGCAGCTCGGCGCTCACCAGCAGATCGGGGGACTGCTCCTGGCAGATCTCCAGGGCTTCGCGGGCCGTGGCGACGGCGGCGGCCAGATGCCCATCCTGGCGCAGACGCTGGGCAAGAACCGTGCGGAGGGTCGCGTGGGGGTCGACCACGAGGACGCGGCGAGGTGTTCCTCCTGGGTCAGTCAGCTTGTCCTGGGCCACGGGCATCTCCTCGGCATCACGATGAAATCAGAAGCGGAAGTGCCGACAGCCGATTGAGTGTGCCAACGCTAACTGGAAATGTGCGGGGACGCCGGTGACGGGCGATGCCTTGTCAACTGTCCGCCCCCGGATGACGGTCCCGGCACGGCAGGATGGTGCCATCTGCCGGCTCTCGCCGCCACCATGACCCCAGGGGCCCGACCCCAGCCATGACAGCACTCCAACACCCCGACGCGATCCGCCACTTCCAGTCCCTGTGTGATGCCTGCCAGGCCCTGTCCGACCGTCACCACGGGCCCTCCGAGCTGCGGCTGTACGCGGACGGCTACCTCCATGCCCTGCGTCGCACGGCCGTGCTGGATCACCACTCCCAGCGCCGGCTGGAGGAACTGATCGACCGCTGGATCCAGGACCCCTCCAGCTTTTTGGGGCCCGACGGCCAGCCCCGCCTGCTGATGGAGCGGAGCCGTTAGGAGGCCAGGGCCACTTCCAGCTTCTCGCGCAGCTCGCCGCTGTTGTACATCTCAATGAGGATGTCGGAGCCACCGAGGAACTCCCCTTTCACATACACCTGGGGAATGGTGGGCCAGTCGGAGAACTCCTTGATCCCCTGGCGGATCTCCATGTCGGAGAGGACGTCGAAGGTCTCGAAAGGCACACCCAGCGACTGCAGGATCTGGACGACGTTGTTAGAGAATCCACACTGAGGCATCAGTTTGTTGCCCTTCATGAAGACCATCACCGGGCTGGCGCTGATCAGGGCGTCGATGCGTTGACGGGTGCTGGCATCCATGGTCGGAATCGCGGAGGGGGAACGTCAGGAAGGAAGGGAGGTCTGCAGGGCCAAGGCATGGATCGCCTCGCTGGCCAGCTCGCTGCGCAGGGCGCCGTAGACGAGCTGGTGCTGGCGCACCCGGTTGAGGCCGGCGAAGGCACCGGACACCACCTTCACCTGCAGGTGGTCACCGCCCCCGGTGAGATCCTCCACCTCAACGGCGGCATCGGGGAGCGCGCGCAGGATCGCGTCCTTGACCTGCTCCGGTTGCACCATGGCGGCGGGGATCGGGGAGATGACGGAAGGCTGGAATCTAAGGACGATCACCCACCGGCGGTCGATCCCGGGGCGTTGTACGGGGTGATCACGAAGCCCAGCTCCACCAGCTGCTGGTAGGCCTTGCGGCCAGCCTCGTTGGTGGGAGTCATGATCTTCACCACCTCGACCAGCAGGGGGATGGCCACCTCGGGCTGGTTCTGGCGGCGGAACAGGGCCGCCAGCCGCAGGTTGGACTCGGCCAGCAGGGTCAGGGCCTCCCGGCCCTTGTCATCCATCTCCCGGGGGATGCGGGCATCGAGACCCCGGAAGGAGCCGCTCAGGTCGCGGTAGAAGCCGAGCAGGCGCCGGCTGGCATCGCGGGCCAGGTCGTAGAGGCGGCGGCCCTCGGCCAGGTTGCCGCTGGCCACCGCCGCATCGCCCCGCGACAGGAGGGTCTTGACCGCGGAAAGGTTGAGATCGGTGCCGGCGGGCTGGACCGTCTGGGGAGCGGCCTGGGCCCGGGCGGGCGGCGGCAGGAGCGGCTGGGCCAGGGCCAGCAGGGCCAGGCAGCTGCCGCAGACCCCGGCGAGGCCCGATGGCCGGGCGGATCGGAGGACAGAAACGGCGGAAGGCCTGATCACGTCGACGCCTGACGGGTAACGGCCGAACTTTACGGGGAGCCGATCGGGCGACCCACCACGAGGCGGGCCGCTTGCTCGGCCGACTCCATGGCGGCGGCGAGCTCGGCGCTGAAGTCCAGGGCCGCCTGGCGTCCCTGGCCCGCCGCCCGCAGGGGGCGGCCGAAACAGACGGCGGCCTGGTCACCAGGGCGGGGATCGGCGTGGCCATAGGCGAGGCCCACCGGGACCACCGGCACGTCCACGCCCTGGCTGGCGGCCAGCAGGGCCAGTCGGGCCAGCCCCTGGTGCAGACGGATCGGACCGTCCTCGCGCCGGATGCGGCCCTCGGGGAACACCACCAGCTGCTGACCGCAGGCCAGCAGCTCCACCGAGAACCGCAGGCTGGCCAGGGTGGGACGTCCCTGGTTCACAGGGAAGCAGCCGAGACGGTGCAAGAACCATCCCTGCAGCCCCTTCATCTCATCGGCCGTGACCATGAAGCGGCAGTCCCGGCCCGTGACCCGGCGGCCCGCCGCCCAGGGGAGCATCAGCGCGTCCCAGCGGGCCCGGTGGGTGGGGGCCAGCAGCACCGCCCCGTCGCGGGGCAGGTGCTCGCGATCGAGCACCGTCAGCTCGCCGAAATAGCCCCGCAGCGCCAGGTCGATGGTGACCACCATCGCCACGGGGGACAGCCAGGGGCTGATGCCGTTGCAGAGGGAACGCTCCCGCTGGCTGACCAGCGGAGAGAGGCCTGGTCCGGAGGGCGTCTGCGCCGCCAACACTCTCGATCCGGCAGAACGTCGATGTCGACGCTAGGGGCTGGATCCCCCCCTTGCCGGACCGCGGCGGGCAGTTGGGCCTGCGGCCGCACCCCCGGCGACCGATACGGTGCGATCAGGATCGCTTCAGCCACCCGCCGCCCATGGCCAGCCTCGGGGTCAACATCGACCACATCGCCAACGTGCGGCAGGCCCGCCGCACCGTGGAGCCCGACCCGGTGCGCTGCGCCCTGCTGGCCGAGCTGGGCGGCGCCGACGGCATCACCGTGCACCTGCGGGAGGATCGGCGCCACATCCAGGACCGGGACGTGGAGCTGCTGCGGGCCACCGTCCGCACCCGGCTGAACCTGGAGATGGCGGCCACCGCGGAGATGGCGGCGATCGCCCTGCGGGTCCGGCCCGACATGGTGACCCTGGTGCCGGAACGCCGCGAGGAGGTGACCACCGAAGGGGGCCTGGACGTGGCCGGCCAGGTGGAGAGCCTCGCGCCCCTGACGGGGCGACTGATGGAGGCGGGCATCGGCGTCAGCCTGTTCGTCGACCCCGACGACGCCCAGCTGGAGGCCTGCCGCCTGTGCGGCGCCCGCTGGGTGGAACTGCACACCGGCGCCTATGCGGAAGCCGCCTGGGGGGAGCAGCCGTTCCAGCTGGCCCGGATCACCGAAGCCACCGCCATCGCCCGGGGCCTCGGCCTGCGGGTCAACGCCGGCCATGGCCTCACGTATCACAACGTCGAGCCGATCGCCGCGATCGAGGGGATGGAGGAACTGAACATCGGCCACACGATCGTGGCCCGCGCCCTGGTGGTGGGCCTCCAGGAGGCGGTGCGCCAGATGCGGGCGCTGGTGCAGAATCCCCGCCGCGACCCGCTGTTCGGCGACCGCCAGCCCTGAGGCCCCTCCCGCCATGACCCGCTACCACTTCGTCGCCGCCAGCCGCGCCTTCCTGCTCGAGGAGGAACCCCTGGAGGAGGTGCTGCGCGAGCGCCGGCGCAACTACGCCGAAAAGGACAAGGCCATCGATTTCTGGCTCCTGGAGCGTCCCGCCTTCCTGGAGGCCCCCGAGCTGGCGGCCACGGTTGCCGCCGTTCCGCGGCCGGCGGCGGCGGTGGTGTCCACCGACGAGAAGTTCATCACCTTCATGAAGCTGCGCCTGGAGTTCGTGGCCGTGGGCAGCTTCGAGGCCCCCAGCGCCACGATCCCCGACCCCCTGGCCACCCTCAACTGACCCGGAGCGAGGGGCTGGACGGGGCGCCTGCCGGTCCGGCCCCGCTCAGAACAGGCCCAGGAACCGCCGCCGGGGCGCGTCGGGACCCTCGTCCTGGCCCGATCCGGCGGGGCGCGGTCTGCCCTGGCCGCCGTCCTGCTGGTAGCGCGGCTTGCTGTCGCCGATGGTGAGGGGGGCTTCCTTGTTCTTCCACCAGATCCAGTCCCGGATCGGCGGGGTGTTCTGCAGTTCCCAGCGGGTCAGACCCAGCCCCAGCCGCGACGAGGCATCGAGCAGCACATCCAGCATCTGCTCACCGTCACTGCAGCGGGCCAGGGCCTCGTTGGTGCGCTTCGCCCCGTCGAGGGCCTTCACCAGGGCGTTGACGCGCTGCGTGACCGGCAGATCCTTCAGGTCCATCGCCCGTTGCCTCCAGGGTGCACCGAGGGCGCACCGTATCAGCGCTGGAGGCCCGCCGGCGCCGGCGGGGGTGACAGAAGCCCACTCCAGAGGCAAGACTTGGGGGGAAGCTTCCCTCTTGATGACGTTCCCGGACCGGCGTCCACCCCATCACCAGCCACCCCGCCACTGGGTCATCGGTGATGTGCATGGATGTGCGGAAGCTCTGCAGCGCCTTCTGGTCCAGTTGCCGGCGGGCGATCGC
This sequence comes from Aphanothece cf. minutissima CCALA 015, assembly GCA_003003925.1. Classification (GTDB taxonomy): domain Bacteria; phylum Cyanobacteriota; class Cyanobacteriia; order PCC-6307; family Cyanobiaceae; genus Cyanobium; species Cyanobium minutissimum. The sequence goes on along the minus strand of PVWP01000010.1, from coordinate 58,200 downwards.
CTGGTGTTCTGCGGCGACGTGATCAACCGCGGCTCCCGCATCGAGGAGGCCATGGACCTCGTCTGGGACCTGGTGCGTCGCCAGCGGGCGGTGTGGCTCAAGGGCAACCACGAGCGGGATCTGGTGCGTCAGCTCGACACGGGCCTGGCGTCCGGCCGTCCCGACCTGAACGGCAACGACACCTACCGCCAGCTGGGGGAGGCCCGCTGCCGCCTCTGGCGCGACCGCCTCGACCAGCTGCCCCTCGCCTACTGGGGTCAGGGCTGGGTGGCCACCCATGCCGGCTTCGATCCCCGCACCTGGCAGCCCGACCTCAACGTGAGGCTGGCCTTCTGGCAGGCCTACGACGACCGCTTCGGCGAGGTGATCGTCGGCCACACGCCCGGCCCCGGCCTGCGGCGCGTCGGCTCGATCGTCCTGCTCGACACCGGCGCCTGCTACGGCGGCGATCTCACCGCCTACTGCCCCGAAACGCGAGAAACGCGCCAGGTCAGCAACCTGGCGGCGGCGGGCAACCCGATGGCGGCCCCGACCTCCGGCTCGGCGATGAGCCGGGCCCTCTGAGCCCGCCCCTTTGCTGACGGTCTTTCGCAGCAACCGGGCCGAGTTCCTGGCCCGCGTGCTGGCCACCCAGCTCCGCCTGACCCCGCCCGATCCGTTCGAGCAGGTCCAGGTGGTGGTCAACACCTGGCCCACCAGCCGCTGGCTCGGTGAGCAGCTGGCCGAGCACCTCGGCGGCATCGCCGCCAACCTGCGCTTTCCCTTCCCCGGCAGCCACCTGCGCCAGCTGGTCGATCAGCTGCTGGCCCCCGTCGGAGAGGTCCCCACGGCGGGGGCCGTCGATCCCTGGCGTGCCGACCGGCTCGTCTGGCCCCTGCTCGACCTGCTGCCGGCGGTCGCCGCCGCGCCGGAGGGGGAGCCGCTGCGCCGCTGGCTCGCGGACAGGGGGGCGGGACCGCGGCTGGAACTGGGCCACTGGCAGCTGGGGCGGGCCATCGCCGATGCCTTCGACGACTACGCCCTCTACCGGCCCGAGCTGCTGCAGGCCTGGGAGAGTGGGCAGGCGATCGATGGCCGCGGCCGGCCCCTGCCCGACAGCCAGTGCTGGCAGCCCCTGCTGTATCGCACCCTGCGGGCGGAGCTGTGCGCCGAACCGTTCGGGCGCCGGGTGCAGACGCTGATCGACCGACTGCGGCGCGGCAGCCCTCCCCCGGCAGCGGCCGGCGGCGGCACCCTGCGCCTCTTCGGCCTGAGCAGCATGGCCCCGATCCAGGTGCAGCTCCTGCAGGCCCTCAGCCGGCACCGGCCGGTGGACCTCTACCTGCTGACGCCCTGCCGCGATCTCTGGCAGCGCTGCGGCGAGCGCCGCCGGGAGCTTAGCGACGCCCTGGCCCTGAGCCAGCCCCTCGACGCCGCCTGGCTGCTGGAGGCCCCGGGCCTGGAGGCCCGCTTCGGCCGCCTGGGGGGGGAATTCCAGCAGCTGCTGGAGGGCACCGGCGAGGCCCAGCTGGGGGAGGAGCAGGAGCGCGACCTGTTCTTCTCGCCCGCCGCCGGCACCACCCGGCCCCCCCTGCTGGCCCAGCTGCAGGAGCAACTGGCCGATGCCGAGCGGATGCCGGCACTGGCCCTGGATCCGGAGGACCACTCCCTGGAGTTCCACGCCTGTCCCGGCCGGCTGCGCCAGGTGCAGATCGTGCGCGACCGTCTCCTGCAGCTCCTGGCGGCCGACCCCACCCTCGAACCGCGGGACATCCTGGTGATGACGCCCGACATCGACGGATTCGCCCCCCTGGTGGCCTCGGTGTTCGGCGATGCCCATGCCACGGAGGTGGAACTCCCCTGGCGCCTGACCGACCGCAGCCAGCAGGACGGGGCGGGGCTGGGCAGCACCCTGCTGCAGCTCCTGGAGCTGGCCGGCACCCGGCTGACCGCCACCGGCCTGGAGACCCTGCTGGGCAGCCGGCCCCTGCTGGAGCGGTTCGGCCTCGAGCTGGGCGAGGCGGCCCGCCTGGTGGAGGCCCTGCAGGAGGCGGGCTTCCGCTGGGGCCTGGACGGCGAGGAGAAGGACCCGCCCTGCCACAGCCTGGCCTGGACGATCGATCGGCTGTTGCTGGGTCTGGTGCTGCCCGCCGACGCGGGCCTGGCGCCCGGGGAGACCGCCCCCTGGGAGGCGGGGGTGCCCATGGAGCTAACCGGGCGCTGGCTGCACCTGCTGGGGCGGCTGCGCCACTGGCTGGCGGAGCTGCGCCGGGGCGGCACGGTGAGCGTCTGGGCGGAGCGGCTGCGGCGGCTGATCGATGACCTCTTCGGGGACACGGGCGACACCGCCGGTGAGCGGAGCGAGCTGATGGGGGCCATCGACGCCTGGCAGACGGCCGCCGAGGCCTGCGCCCTGTCGCTGGAGGCCCCGGTGGTGGCGGCCGCGCTGCAGGAGCTGCTCGGGGCCGAGAGCGGCCGCTTCGGCCACCGCAGCGGCGCCCTGACCATCAGTGCCCTGGAACCGATGCGGGCCATCCCCTACCGGGTGATCGTGCTCATGGGGCTGGACGCGGGGCAGTTTCCCCGGGCGGGCGACCGTCCCGCCTTCCATCTGATGGAGGGGCAGCGACAGCTCGGCGATCCCCACCCCGCCGACCAGGACCGCTACGTGCTGATGGAGGCCCTGCTCTCCGCCCGGGACCACCTGCTGCTCAGCTGGAGCTGCCGCGACGACCGGAGCGGCGCCGACCTGCCCCCGTCCGGGCCGGTGCGCCAGTGGCTGCAGTGGCTGGCCGGCCAGCTGGATCCGGAAGCCATGGGGCAACTGCTGGTGGAGCACGCCGCCAACCCCCTCGACCGGCGCAACTTCCTGCCCGCAGGCGGGCGGGAGGCGCCCAGCTGTGACCGGCGGCTGCTGGAGGCGGTGCGCCGCCTGGCCGGCGATCGGCCGGTGCCGCCCGCGGCGCTCCTGGCCGGGGCGACCCCCCAGGAGGCGCCTCCCGCCGGCGGGAGCGACGCCTACACCGACCTGCGGGACTGGCTGGTGGCCCCCCAGAAGCACTGGCTGCGGTCCCTGGGCCTGCGGCCCGGGGAGTGGGAGAAGCGGGTCGACGACCTCGAGGCCCTGACCCTCGGGGAGCGGGAGCGCTCCTACCTGCTGCGGGGGACGCTGGAGCGCAGCGATGCGGAGCCCGGCGGAGAGGCCCCCCGGTCGGCCGCCGACTGGCTCGACCGGCACCGGGGTCAGGGCCTGCTGCCGCCCGGGGCGGCGGGCGCGATGGAGGCGGAGCTCCTGCAGCGCCGCTGGAAAGGCCTGGTGAACGCCCTGGAGGGCCTCGGCCCCCCCCGGCGCCGCAGCCACCACTGGGGTGCCTGGCAGGCGGCGATCCCCTGGCGGGGCGAGGCCGTTGTGCTGGCGCACACGGCCCAGGCCCGGGTCAGCCACCGGCTGGAGCTCTGGCTGCAGTTGCTGCTCGCCAGCGCCGCCGGTCCCCGCCCGTGCCGGGGGGTGCTGATCGCCCGGGACGGCGAAGGCTACGTGCCGGTGCTGGAGCTCATGGCACCGGAGCAGGAGGCGGCACGGGACGAGCTCGACCGTCTGGCGGGCCTGCAGCGGCAGTGGCGCTCCCGGGGTTGGCCGGTGCCGCCGGAGACGGGCTGGAGCCACGTGGCAGGCGAGCGCAAGAAACCTGGCCAGGGACGGGCCCGGGCCGCCGGGACCTGGGAAGGCTCCGGCTTCCACGCCGGCGAGCGCGATCGGGCCGAGATGGAGGCCTGTTTCGGCGCCGGCCTGGCGGCGGACGATCTGCTGACGCCGGAGCTCCTGGCCCTGGCCAGCGAGCTCTTCTCCCCCCTGCTGGTGTCGGAGGTGGAGCGATGACGCCTGCCGCCGGCGACGGCCCCGCCGAGCCCGGGCCCTTCGAAGCCAACGGCGTCAGCCTCGCTGACGGCGTCGTGCTGCTGGAGGCCAGCGCCGGCACCGGCAAGACCTTCGCCCTGGCCCATCTGGTGCTGCGGCTTCTGGTGGAGAAGCGCATCGGCCTGCGCGAGCTGCTGGTGGTGACGTACACCAACGCCGCGGCGGCGGAACTGCGGGATCGCATCGGCCGACGGCTCCAGGAGGCCCTCACCGGCCTCCAGGCCCCCGACGGCTGGGCGGCACCCGATCCCGTGCTGGTGGAATGGCTGGCGCGCCAGCCGGCCGAGCCCGCCGCCCGCGCCGCGGTGCAGGGGTTGCTGCTGCTGGCCCTCGAGGAACTCGACGCCGCCGACATCACCACCATCCACGGCTTCTGCCAGCGCACCCTGCGGCGCCACGCCATGGAAGCCGCCCGCCCCCCCGAGCTGACGCTGGAGGCCGACGCCGCCGACCTGGTGCGCCAGGTCGCCCACGACTACTGGCAGCAGCAGGTGCTGGCCCTGCCCCTGCACCTGGTGGAGGGGCTGGCGGAGGCCATCGACCTGGGGGACCTGGAGCGGCTGCTGGGCCAGCTGGATGGCGACCCCGGCCTGGCCCTCGATCCCCTGCCGGCGGGTCTGGGGCTGGAGCGCCCGCTGGCCGAGCAGCTGGAGGCCCTCTGGGAGGCCCCCTGGGCCCGGTTCCGGCAGGCCTGGTCGGACGGGGGCCGGGACCTGGAGCAGGCCTTCCGCGCCGCCGCCGCCCAGTGGCGGGCCGCTGGAGCCAGCGCCACCACGCCCTATGCCGTCAAACCCAGAAGCGATCGCAGCGAGGTGGTCGACGCCTGGCTCACCCAGCAGCCGGAGGGGGGCAGCTATGCCGCCCTGATGGCCCAGAAGGAACTGGGGTCGTACTTCCACCCCGACCCCTTCTGCAAGGCCGCCCGCAAGGCGGAGGGTCCGGAGCGGCCGATCCGGCTGCCCGGCCACGGGCTCCTGGAGGCGGTGGCCTCCGTGCGCGAGGGCCCGGCGGAGACGGTGCTGCTGCATGGCTGCCACTGGGGGCGGGCGGAGCTGGCCCGGAGGCGGTCCCGCAGCGGCAGCATCGGCTTCGCCCAGCTGCTGGAAGGGCTCGACCCCGGCCCGGAGGCCACGGCCCCCACCCCCCTGCTGCGGGCCGTGGGTGAGCGCTACAGGGCCGCCCTGATCGATGAATTCCAGGACACGGACCCGGTCCAGTGGCGGATCCTGCGGCTGGCCTTCCCCGGCGATGCCCACCTGCTGGTCATGGTGGGGGATCCGAAGCAGGCCATCTACCGCTTCCGCGGCGGCGACCTGGACACCTACCGGCTGGCCCGCCGCAGCGCGGCGCGCGTGCTGGCGCTGCAGGAGAACCGCCGCTCGACTCCGGCGCTGATCGGGAGCCTGAACGGCCTGATGGCGCCGTCGGGCCTGCCCCGCTCCGGCCTGCCGGTGCCGGCGGTGCTGGCCCGTTCGCGGCGAAGCGGGCCCGACGACATGGCGCCGGTGCGCCTGCTCTGGCTGGGGGGCAAGCGGGCGGCGGGCGAGGCCCTGCCCAGCCGGAGTGCCCTGGAGGCCCGGCTGCCCGCTCTCGTGGCCGACGCCGTCCTGGAGCTGCTGGAGCAGGCCCCCGTCCTGGCGGGGGGCGACGGGCAGCCGTCCCTGCCCCTGCGCGCCCGCGACATCGCCCTGCTGGTCCACAGCCATCGCCAGGCGGAGGACCTGCGCAGCGCGCTCGAGCGCCGGCACATCGCCAGCCGGCTGGTGAGCAAGGCCGATGTGTTCGCCAGCCCGGCCGCCACCGCCCTGCAGCGGCTGCTCGATGCCCTGGCCGATCCGGCCGATCCCGGCCGCCTGCGCCTGCTGGCCGCCTCCCCCCTGATCGGCTGGTCAGCGCGGCAGATCGCCGAGGCCGCTCCGGCCGCGTGGAGCGAGCTGGCCGGCCGGCTCCAGACCCTGGCCCGGGAGCTGCCCCATCGCGGACCGCTCGGGGTGCTCTCGCTGCTGGTGGACGGGGAAGGACTGGCCCGGCTGAGTGTCAGCGGCCGGCTGCTGGCCGACCTGCAGCAGGTGGCCGAACTGCTCCAGGAGCGCCTGCACGTGGAACAGCTGGCCCTGGTGGCCGCCGCCGACTGGCTGCGGCGCCTGCGTCTCGACCAGACCCGCGCCAGCGGGACCATCCCCGAATCCCACCAGGCCCACAGTGACAAGGCCGACGAGGCGGTGACGGTGATCACGGTGCATCGGAGCAAGGGGCTGGAGTTTCCGGTGGTGATCTGTCCCTACCTGTGGCAGGCGGCCGGCACCCCCACCGCCGGCGGCCACCGGGCGGGTCTGCGCTGGCATCCGGCCCCTGGCGGCGGCGCCCACCTCGACCTGCATCTCCGTCCGGCCTGGGGACGGGGATGGCAGGCGCTCCGCCAGCACCGGGACGCGGAGCGGGCCGAACGGGAGCGGCTGGCCTATGTGGCCGTCACCCGGGCCCAGCACCTGCTGCTGCTCGCCTGGGGGCCGGCGAAGGGCCAGCAGGCCAATCCCCTGTTCCCCTGGATCTTCCCGGACGAGCCCCTGCCCGATCCCGAGGACGAGACCCCCATCACCGGGCGCAGCGACGGCGACTGGCAGGGGCGGTTGCGGGCGGCGATCGAGGGTCGGGCCCTCGGGATCGAGCTGCGCCAGGCCGCCGCGGAGCCGGGGGGGCCGCGAACGCTGGCGCCGGCGCCGGCGGCGGTCGAGGCCCTGCGCTGCGGGCCGGTGCCCCTGCGCACGCTGGACACGAGCTGGGGCCGCAGCAGCTACACCGCCTGGACCCGTGCCGCCCACGGCGCCGGCGTCTCGGAGGCGGCCCTCGAGCAGGGCCGCGACACCAGCGATCCCAGCCCCGACGGCGAGGCTCCGGAGGGCGGCGACGCGGCCCTGTGGCCGGAGCAGGGTCCCCTGGCCGGCTTCGCCCGCGGAGCGGGGGCCGGCGACTGTCTGCACCGGATGCTGGAGCAGCTGGACTACCGGGTTCCGATCGACACGCCGGCCAGCCGGGAGCTTGTCGAACGGGAGCTGCGCCGGGCCGGGCTGGAGGGGGAAGCCCTCGAGCCGCTGCTGCGGGGCCTGGAGCAGGTGCGCCTCACCCCCTTCGGCGGCGGGCTGGGGTCCCTGCGGGTGGCCGATCTGGGGCCGGAGCGCCGGCTTAACGAGCTCAGCTTCGATCTCACCCTCGGCTTCGCCAGGGCGGCGGAGCTGGCGGCGGCCTTCGCCGACCACCCCGGCGGCGCCTTCGGTGCCGCCTACGCCGCCAGCGTGGGGGGCCTGCCGGTGGCCAGCCGGGGCTTCCTCACCGGCTCGATCGATCTGATCTTCACCGCCGCCGAGGCCAACGGGGATCAGCGCTGGTGGGTGGCCGACTGGAAGAGCAACTGGCTGGGCCGGCGGGACGGTGAGGGCAGGCCCCTGGCCTGCGGCCCCCGTCACTACGGCCGGGAGGCGATGACCGCCCTGATGGCCCAGAGCCACTACCCCCTGCAGGCCCACCTCTACCTGGTGGCCCTGCACCGATACCTGGCCTGGCGGCTGCCCGGCTATGCCCCCGAGCGCCATCTGGGGGGATACGCCTACATCTTCCTGCGCGGCACGCCCGGGGAAACGGGGGCGCAGGCGCGGGGCGGAGCCGTGCCGGGCATGTTCGTGGAGCGCCCGCCCCTGGGCCGGGTCCTGGCCCTCGATGCGGCCCTGGGCGGCCATGGCGTCGACGGCGCCAGGGAGGAGCCGTCATGAGGGAGCCCCATCCGACCGTCCAGCCCTGGGTGGGAGCCCTCGCCCTCAGCCTGGCGGAAGCCCTGCCGCGCCTGCACGGCACCCCTCCCGATCCCCTGGTCGGCGAGCTCATCGCCGCCCTCACCGCGGCCCTGGCCCGGGGGGAGCTGGAACTGGATCTGCGGGGCCCGAGACCGGCGGAGGTGAGCGAGGCCGCCTGGCCGGAGGGGCACCGCCGGGCCCTGGCCGCCAGTCCGCTCGGCGGCGATCCGGACGGGCCCCTGGCCCTGGAGAACGATCGACTGCAGTGGCGCCGCTGGCAGCGGCAGCGCCAGGCGGTGCTCGAGGCCCTGGTCGTTCGGGCCGGCGCCCTGGAGCCGGGCGGCGGCGGCGAGACTCCCGGTGTTGCGGAGACCGGTGCCCCCCGGAGGCTCGACGCCCGGCAGCGGCAGGCGGTGGCAGCGGTGCTCCGCCACGGACTGGTGCTGCTGGAGGGGGGACCCGGCACCGGCAAGACCAGCACGGTGGCGGCGATGATCGCAGCCCACCGGGCCAGCCAGCCCGACGCCCGCGTCCATCTGGCCGCGCCCACAGGCAAGGCGGCGGGCCGGCTGCGGGCAGCCACCGGGGGCGCCCTTCCCTGCACCACCCTGCACCGGCTCCTGGAGAGCCGCGGCGACCGCTTCGGCCGCCACCGCGGCCGCCCCCTCGACCTCGACCTGCTGGTGGTCGATGAGGTCTCGATGGTGGATGTGGGGCTGATGGGTGCCCTGCTGGAGGCCCTGCCCGGCAGCTGTCGGCTGGTGCTGGTGGGTGACCCGGCCCAGCTGCCGCCGATCGCCCCCGGGGCCGTGCTGCAGGACCTGCAGCGGCCCGAGCACCGCCACCGGCTGGGGGACGCCGCCATCACCCTGACCACCACTTACCGCAACGCCGGGGCCATCGCCGCCGTGGCCGCCGCCCTGCGCCAGGGGCTGGGGGACGCCCCCGGCCCGCAGGACCCGGATCCGGTCGCCCCCATCCGCCCGTTGCTGCAGGCCCTGGGTGACACCGACAACCTCCGGTGGCTCCCCTGCTCCCCGCGGACCCTGCCGGCGGAGCTGCTGGAGCGGCTGCGCCGCCACCAGGCCGACCTGGGCCGGCTGGCGGGGCGATGCCGGCCGGGCTCCGCCCGCGGATGCCGGGCGCTGCTGGCCGAACGGGACCGCCTGCTGGTGATGGCGCCCCAGCGCCAGGGACGCTGGGGCCTGGAGGCGATCCACCGGACCCTGCTGGGGGCTCGGCGGGGCGACGACCTGCAGGATCTCCCCCCGGGAACCCCCGTCCTCTGCCGTCGCAACCTGCCGGAACTTGACCTGGCCAACGGCGATGTGGGCGTCCTCGTGGGGGGTCCCGGGCCCTCGGCCCGCCTGCTGTTCGGTGACGGGGAGGGGGAGCCGCTCTGGATCCATCCCGGCCAGCTGGCCGGCGCCGCCGAACCGGCCCTGGCCCTGACGGTCCACAAGGCCCAGGGCAGCGAAGCCGAGGAGGTGATCGTGCTGCTGCCCAGCGGCACCGCCCGCGACGGGCGGCTGCTCTACACCGCCCTGACCCGGGCGCGGCAGGCGGCCCTGCTGATCAGCGAGCAGGGGGAGGGGCCCACGGGCGGGGAGGGTCCGTAAGGCTTCTTCATTCATCGCCACAGCCGGCAATGTGTCTACGAAAAGTGAACCTCCCGGGGGGATCTCTGGGCCTCGCTCCATACTTCCTCCATCGGCGCGGTTCCCCCGGGCCGAACTCACCGGAGCCCCTGCTCCAATAGTCTCCACCGCTGGGATCTCTCCCTTTCCGGGAGCCCCTTGATTCCTTGAGTCCCCCCTTGAGGAATGCCCTCCTGCATCGTCACGAAGGCGTGAACCGGCCCAGCCGGAGCATTCCCTTCAGGTGCCCCGAGGTCCAAAGGGACAACCCCATGGATTCCCTGGCCCCAGGTGGTTCCGGTCAGTCTTTTTCCCACCTCCACACACGCCCTCCCGCCGCCGTCGCGTCCCACCCGCCACCCTTGCCACTCGCTGCGATTCCTGGAGAGCGCCGCGATGGCTGAGCGGGTCCAGCGGCCCTGGGGGTGGTTCGAGACCCTCGCCACAGGCCCCGGCTACCTCGTCAAACGGCTGCGGATCCGGGCGGATCAGCGCATCAGCCTGCAGCGCCACCACCAACGCAGCGAGCACTGGGTGGTGGTGACCGGCGAGGGGGTGATGGAAACCGAAGGCGGCGCCATCACCGCCGCCCCCGGCGCCACCCTGTTCGTCCCCTGTGGCGCCCTGCACCGGGCGGCGGCCGGAGCCACCGACCTGGAGATCATCGAGGTGCAGCTGGGCGCGGTGCTGCGGGAGGAGGACATCGAGCGATTCGACGACGATTACGGCAGGGTGGTAAAGTCTCATTTCAACCTTTGAGCAAGGGCAAGGCAGCCCGGGTGCATGGCACCCATCTCCAACGGTCCGCTGCCGGCCTGCGTTGAAAAGGATTCACCAGGCTCCCGCATCCCGTGACCCAGATCATTGACGGCAGCACCCTCACCGGTGCTGCCGATTCCCAGGCGGCCCTCGCGCAGCCCTGCGAGGCCGAGACGGCTTCGTCCCCCGTTTCTCTGGGGAACGCCACCGCGCTCGATGTCCCCGAAGCTCCGGACTCCGCCACTGCCCAGGTCGTCATCCCTTCCGATGACGCCGTCACCGAAGCACCCGCCACAGAAACGCCAGCCACTGAACCGACTGCCACCGAGACGGCAGCCCCCGAGACGGCAGCTCCCATCAGCGCCTTCGCCGCCTTCGGCCTGCGCCAGGAGCTGCTCGACGGCCTGGCGGCCATCGGCTTCGAGGAGCCCTCACCCATCCAGAAGGCTGCCATCCCCGAGCTGATGCTGGGCCGCGACCTGGTGGGCCAGGCCCAGACCGGCACCGGCAAGACGGCCGCCTTCGGCCTGCCCCTGCTGGAGCGCCTCGATCCCGGCCAGCGCACCCCCCAGGTGCTCGTGCTCACCCCCACCCGCGAACTGGCGATGCAGGTGGCGGAGGCCTTCAACAGCTATGCCGCCTGCATGAAGGCCGTCAAGGTGCTGCCCGTCTACGGCGGCGCCGACTTCCGCGACCAGATCCAGCAGCTGCGCCGGGGCGTGCAGATCGTCGTGGGCACCCCCGGCCGGGTGATGGACCACATGCGCCAGGGCACCCTCGACCTCTCCGGGCTGCGCAGCCTGGTGCTGGACGAGGCCGACGAGATGCTGCGCATGGGCTTCATCGACGACGTCAAGTGGGTGCTTGAGCAGCTGCCCGCCGAGCGTCAGGTGGTGCTGTTCTCCGCCACCATGCCCCCGGAGATCCGGCGGATCTCCCAGAACCATCTGAAGAACCCGGCGGAGGTCACCATCCGCCAGAAGGCCGCCGACGGTCGCCGCATCCGCCAGCGCCACCTGGTGGTCAACGGTCCCCAGAAGCTCGAGGCGCTCGAACGGGTGCTGGAGGCCGAAGGCAGCGAAGGGGTGATCATCTTCGCCCGCACCAAGGCCATCACCCTCACCGTGGCCGAGTCGCTCGAGCAGCACGGCTACGACGTGGCGGTTCTCAACGGCGACGTCCCCCAGACCCAGCGGGAACGCACGATCGAGCGGCTCCGTGACGGCCGGGTCAACGTGCTGGTGGCCACGGACGTGGCCGCCCGGGGCCTCGACGTCGACCGCATCGGTCTGGTCATCAACTACGACATCCCCTTCGATGGGGAGGCCTACGTGCACCGCATCGGCCGCACCGGCCGTGCCGGGCGCAGCGGTGAGGCGATCCTGTTCCTCACCCCCCGGGAGCGGCGCTTCCTGGGAGGCCTGGAGCGGGCGGTGAACCAGCCCATCGAAGCGATGGAGGTGCCGGGCAACGCCAGCATCAACCAGCACCGCCTCGACCGTCTGCGCCAGAAACTCACCACCGCCCTGCAGCAGCCCGCCTGCAATCCCGAGGAGCGGGCCCTGCTGGGCGAGATCCTGCAGCGGGTGGCCCAGGAGCAGGCCTGCACACCCGAACAGCTGGCCCTGGCCGCCCTCGAGCTCGGACTGGGGGGCAAACCCCTGCTGCTGCAGGGCGAGGAGCGCTGGGGCCAGGGCCGTGCCGGCGCCCCCACCAGGGAGCGCGACCGTGACCGGGGCGAGCGCGACCGGGGTGGGGAACGCCGCCCCTTCAGCGACCGCCATCAGGAACGGGGCGAAGACGGTCCCGAGGACAACATGGAACGGTTCCGCATCGAAGTGGGCTGGCGGGATCGGGTCAAGCCGGGCAACATTGTCGGCGCCATCGCCAACGAGTCCGGCCTGGCCGGACGATCGATCGGGAAGATCCGCATCTTCGACGCCCACAGCACCGTCGACCTGCCCAAGGGCATGCCCGACGACGTCTTCGCCGACCTGCGTCGCCTGCGGGTGATGAACAAGGAACTTCAGATCTCCCGGCTGGGTTCCTGAAGTCCCTCCACGGCGCTCCTCCCCCCTGTTCCCCATGCCTTCCCTGCAGCGGCCACGCTTGCGTTCCTTCCGCCCCCGGCTCCTGCCGGGCCAGGCCGGTCTGATCCTCGGCCTGGTCGCTCTGGCGGCCTTCGGGTCGCTGGAGCGCCCGGCTGAGGCCGCCTCCGGCCCCATCCTCGAGGTCGTGCGCTCCATCTGCCTCTCCGCCTTCGAGACGGAGCTGGCCCAGTCCGGGAAGAAAGCCCCGGACGGGATGGCCAGCTACGCCTGCAACTGCGTGGCGGATCGCATCTCCAGCGGCAGCAGCATCGCCTCGGCCCGCAGCAGCTGCCGAGACGCCACCTCAAAGCGCTACCCGATCTGAAACCGGATCAGGCGTCCAGGCAGGGCCTCAGGCGCACAGGCGGGTGACCTCCTCGCAGGCCGTCACCTGGAGCTCGCTCACGGAGAGCTGCTCCACGGCGGCGATCAGGCCCATCTGCACCTCGTGACTTTCGCTCGCCACCAGGACCTGCAGCAGGTCGAACAGATCCTGGGAACCGAGCTCTCCGTTCTCACGCCAGGTGAGGCTCCAGGGCACAGGGGCGGCTTTCATGGGATCAACTGGATCAGGGTTTGCTGACAATGGAGCGTCGTTGGCGGGGGTGGGGAGATTTTTTCGTTTTCCTTCGCATCTGCTTCAAGCTTCGCCATGGAGCCCCGGGGCACGGTTGTAGGCTTCGGGGAATTCCACGCCGTTCTGGCTCCCTTCGGCACGCATCGACGGCTCAGGCCCAACAGAGCCGGATCCATCCCTGGATCCGATCTGTGCTCCATGCCGACCGCCTGCTTTCCCTGGGATTCCCGACACCGGAGGAATCCGTTCCAGCTTTTTCTTTGAATGACCATCTACGTCGGCAACCTCTCGTTCCAGGCCGAACGCGAGGACCTTCTCGATCTCTTCGGCCAGTACGGCGAGGTCCGTCAGTGCAGCCTGCCCCTCGACCGTGAGACCGGCCGCAAGCGCGGCTTCGCCTTCATCGAGCTCGCCGACGACGCGTCCGAGCAGAAGGCCATCGACGACCTCCAGGACGTCGAATGGATGGGTCGCATGATCCGTGTCAACAAGGCCACACCCCGTGAAGGTGGTGGCGGCGGCGGCGGTGGCCGCGCCGGCGGTGGTGGCTACGGCGGCGGCGGCGGTCGCCCCGGGGGCGGCGGTGGTCGCTCCGGTGGCGGTGGCTACGGCGGTGGCGGCGGTGGTGGTTACGGCGGTGGTGGCGGCGGCGGCAATCGCTGGTGAGTCCGGCGGCGGTCAGGGCCGTTGCCGGCCCCCCGGGGCCAGCCCCGACAGCGGCAGGGCTTCGCCGTCTGCTGCGCAGCCTGCGGCCCCACCGCCGGCTGGTCGGCCTGGCGGCCGCCTGCTCGATCCTCAACAAGCTCTTCGACCTGGCACCCCCCGTTCTCATCGGCCTGGCGGTCGATGTGGTGGTCCAGCAGCGCACCTCCTGGCTGGCCGGCCTCGGCTTCACCACCGTGCCGGGCCAGCTGGGGGTGCTGGCTGTGCTCTCGTTCCTGATCTGGAGCGCCGAGTCCCTGTTCGAGTACCTCTACGCCCTCCTCTGGCGACGCCTGGCCCAGACGGTGCAGCATGAGCTGCGCATCGAGGCCTACGACCACCTCCAGCACCTGGAGATGGGCTTCTTCGAGGCCGGCAGCAGCGGACGTCTGCTGACGGTCCTCAACGACGACATCAATCAGCTGGAGCGCTTCCTCGACCAGGGCGCCAACGAGATCCTGCAGCTGATCACCACCATCCTGGCGGTTGGCGGGGCCATGGTGGTCCTCTCCCCCACGGTGGCCGGGGTCTCCTTCCTGCCGATCCCGGTGATCCTCTGGGGTTCCCTCCGCTTCCAGCGGCGCCTGGCCCCCCGCTACCGGGAGGTGCGCGAGCGGGCCGGCGACCTGGCCAGCCTGCTGAGCAACAACCTCGGCGGCATGCTCACCATCAAGAGCTACGCGGCGGAGGACTGGGAGAAGCAGCGGCTGATCGCCCAGAGCCAGGCCTACCGGGCCAGCAACGGCCGGGCCATCCGCCTCTCGGCCGCCTTCATTCCCCTGATCCGGTTCGCAATCCTGTTCGCCTTCATCGCCATCCTGGTGATCGGCGGACTGCAGGCCTGGAGCGGCGCCATCGCCATCGGCACGTATTCGTTCCTGGTCTTCATCACCCAGCGGTTGCTGTGGCCGCTCACCACCCTGGGCCGCACCCTCGACGACTACCAGCGCGCCATGGCCTCCACCCACCGGGTGATGGACCTGCTGGACACCCCCGTCGCCATCCCCAGCGGCAACCGGCCGCTCCCCATCGCCGACGTCCGCGGCCAGATCCGCTTCGAGCGGGTCGACTTCGCCTACGCCGGACGGGAGCGGCTTCTCGCGTCCTTCGACCTGGAGATTCCCGCCGGCGCCACGATCGGGATCGTGGGGGCCACGGGCTCCGGCAAGAGCACGATCGTCAAGCTGCTGCTGCGGCTGTACCCCATCCAGGCGGGGCGGATCCTGCTGGATGGGGTGGCGATCGAGACGCTGTCCCTCCAGGACCTGCGCCGGGCCATCGGCCTGGTGAGCCAGGAGGTGTTCCTGTTCCACGGCACCGTGGCCGAGAACATCGCCTACGGCAGCTTCGCCGCCACCCGCGCGGCCATCGAACGGGCGGCCGGCCTGGCCGAGGCGGCGGGGTTCATCGAAGCGCTGCCCCAGGGGTACGACACCCTGGTGGGGGAGCGCGGCCTGCGCCTGTCCGGGGGCCAGCGGCAGCGCATCGCCCTGGCCCGGGCGATCCTCAAGGATCCGCCGGTGCTGGTGCTGGATGAGGCCACCGCCGCCGTCGACAACGAAACGGAAGCGGCGATCCAGCGCTCCCTCGATCGCATCACGGCCTCCCGCACCACCCTGGTGATCGCCCACCGGCTCAGCACGGTGCGCCACGCCGACCGGATCGTGGTGATGGATCAGGGGCGCATCGTCGAGAGCGGCGGCCACGACGAACTGCTGGCCGGAAACGGGGCCTATGCGGCGCTCTGGCGGGTGCAGACGGGGCTGAGGCCCGAGGAGGCCCTGCGCTGAGCCCGCTGGGCTTAGCGTGGATTGAATGAAGATGTCCCAGCCCAGCAGAGGGGCCCAGCCAACCAAGGGGGCCCCGCCCAGGTCATCCCGACGTCGCACCCCCGTGCTGCTCGCGGTGGTCTGCGGCCTGGGGGCGGGCCTGTTGCTGGCCGGGCCCCTGGCCCAGCTGATCTCGGCCCGGGCCACCGCCGGAGGAAATCCGGCACTGACCAATCCCTTCGCCGCCTGGAGCGGCGGCATGGACCGTCAGGACATCCTGATTCTGGGCACCGACGTGGGCGGTGGCAACACCGATGTGATCGCCACCCTGCGCATCGATGGCAAGCAGACGAGCATCACCCAGATCCCCCGCGACACGTACATCGAGGCCGAGAGCTTCGGGCCGGTCAAGATCAACGCCCTCTACAACCTGGGCGGCATCGAAGCGGTGAAGCGGGAGATCTCCCAGCGCCTCGGCCGTCCCATCCAGCACCACCTGGTCGTCAACCTCTCGTCGATCCGCCAGATGGCCGATGTCCTCGGAGGCATCGAGGTGGACGTGCCCAAGCGCATGGTCTACGTCGACCGCAGCCAGGGGCTGTCGATCGATCTGCAACCCGGGATGCAGACCCTGCGCGGCAAGGATCTGGAGGGTTTCCTGCGCTTCCGCCACGACGAGACCGGTGACCTCGGGCGCATGGACCGCCAGCAGCTGGCCCTGAAGTCCCTGTTCCGCAAACTCACCCGCCCCGAATACCTGGTGCGGCTGCCGGCCCTGATGATGGCCGCCCGCAAGGACATCAAGACCGACCTCGGACCCATGGAGCTGGGGGGATTGATCACGGCCATGGGCAGCACCCAGCTCGACACCCAGCGGCTGGACGGCCGCCCCTTCTACAAGGACGGCATCAGCTACTGGGACGCCGTCTGGCCAACTCCGGAGGACCCACTGGAGGCCGACAATGAGGGCCAGGCCAACGCTACGAACGGCCGCCACCGTTTCCTTTTCTGACCTCCCCGGCGGGTGGGGCGATCGCCTCGCCGCCGTCGGGCGGGTGCCCGTCCCGGTCGGAGAGGGTGATGAGCGCCAGGCCGAGGGCCATCAGGACCGGCACGGGACTGGAGACGGCCACGGTGACGCCCAGGGCCGCCGTGAACCAGATCGAGGCGGCACTGCTCAGGCCGCGCACCTCCGGGATGCCGTGCTTGGGACGCACCGGAGGCACCAGGATCTCGCCGGCGCCCAGGAAGCCGATGCCGGCCGCCACCCCCTGAATCACGCGGCTGCGGGCCTGGGCATCGGGGCCGGCCGCCAGGACCATCAGGCAGGCACTCATGCCCACCAGCACATGAACCCGCAGGCGGTTGGGGTGGGCACGGCTGCCGTGGTGCGCCCGGTTGATGCCCACCGCCAGACCGCAGAGCACCGCCATCCCCAGCCGCAGCAGGGCCTCCAGATCCGGGCTCAGCGAGAGGACCATGGCTGCCCACAGCACGGCAAGGGAAGATCAACCATGGCGCATCGCCGAATGGCCGTGGACCATGGGCCTCCATAGGCTCCTGCCAGCCCTGCGCCTCGAGGTCCGTGCGCTCCGCCCTGCTTCGCAACAGCCTGAGGCTCGGGGTGGCCGCCTTCCTCACCGCCGCCCTGTCGCTCTGGTTTGAGCGGATCGCCTACGTCTGGTACCCGATGCTGGCCGTGGTCACGGTCATGGAGGACGGTGACGACCTCAGCCTCCAGGCCGCCCGGGTGCGGGTCTTCGGCACCATCACCGGAGGGCTGGTCACCTTCCTGGTCCACACCCTGCTGTCCGGGTGGCCGGGGGTGCTGGTGTCGCTGCTGCTGATGCTGCCCCTGCTGCGCTGGCTGGGCTGGCAGTCGGCCGCCGGGACCGCGACGCTGGTGAGCCTGATGTTCCTGATGATCCCCAGCCATGTGGCCCTGAACTGGGATTACGTGTTCAACCGCACCCTGGACACGGCCGTCGGCTGCGTCATTGCCATCGTGGTGGGGCTGCTGTTCTGGCCCCGGCGGGGAATCGACCGGATGCTGCGGCTGGAGGCCGGGCTGCGCCAGGGCTACGCCGCCCAGCTGGAGCAGCAGCGCAGCTGGCTCGAGGGTCGTGGCGAGCGGCCCCAGCCCCTGCCCCCGGCCAGGCTCAGCCACGACCTGGTGGCGATGGAGCAGCTGCTGGCCCAGGAGCGGCGCGGACCCCATGGCCAGCGGCTGCAGCGGCAGCACTGGCCCCAGCGGCTGCAGCTGTGGGGGGCGGTCCAGCACCACTGGGTGCAGTGGGAGCGGCTGCTGGGGGGCCTCCCCGACCGGCTGGACCCGGACACGGAAGCGGCCGGGGACCCGACCGGCGATCCCCTGCAGGCCGGTATGGCACGCATGGCGGCCCTGCTCCGGGGGGACACCCTGCCGGTGCTGGCCCCGGACCCCGGGCCCTGGCAGAGCCTGGCCCGGCACCGTTCGCTGCCGCTGCTGCCGCTGCTGGCCCTGGCCGAAGAGCAGCATCCGCTGCTGGCCAGTCTGCGCACCCTCAGTCTGGTGACCCGATGCTGATCCGCCGCTCCGAGCTGCGGCTGGCCCTGACCGCGGGGCTGATGAACGGCCTGGGTGCCCTGGCTCCGTTGGGTTACGGCTTCTACGCACCGATGGCCGTGCTGGTCGTCTGCACCGGCACCTACGGAGGCTCCATCGGCCTGGGGCGCCAGCGCCTGCTGGGGTCGGTGGTGGGGGGGGTGGTGCTGGTGATCTCCTTCACCGGCCTCAGCCACCTGCCCCTGCCCCTGGGCCTGAGCCTGTCCCTGGTCGCGATGCGGCTGGTGGGGGCGGCGCTGGGGCTGGAGGTGGGGTACAAGGTGGGCAGCAACATCATCGTGATGGGCTGGCTGGTCCACGACGGTGAACTGGGCATCTGGGTCCCGGTGCGACTGTTCTGGACCGCGGCCGGCATCCTGGTGGCCCTGCTCTGCCTGCGGCTGTTCTGGCCCGACCTGGCGGTGGAAGGCAACCGGCAGCGGCTGCGCCGGTTCCTGACCGATCTCGGCGGGGCCCTCGTCGCCCAGGCCGACCGCCTCGAGGCGCCGGCCGTCCCGGCACCGCCGGGGGCCCTGGTGGCCGCCCGGCGGCGCGAGCTGGAGACGGCCCAGGGGCTGCGGCGCCAGCTGGTGGCCCTGCGCCAGGCCATGCCGGCGGTGGCCGATGAGCTCGGCAACAACCCCACCAGCCATGCCACATTCCGGCTCTTCCAGCTCCTCAACGGCGCCGGCTCCCAGCTGGTGGGTGTGGTCGACGGGCTGCGGCTCCTCGAGCACACCCCGGCGGACCGGGGCCCCCTGGAGGGGCTGCACAGCGCCCAGGCCGAACTGCTGCGGACCGTGGCCGGACGACTGGAGCAATGGCGCCACTGCCTCGAGGTGCCCCACCGTCACCGACCGGCGCCGCCGGCCACAGCCATGGCCGCGCCGGCCCGCTGGGGGAACCTGGAGCAGGCCCTGCATGATCCGGATCTGGACCGGTTCGACCTGACCCTGCTGCAGCGCAATGCCAGCCGGCTGATGCTCTGCGGCCAGGCCCTGCGCAGCATCGAGCAGGCGGAGCACAGCTGGCGGGTCCTGGGGGAGGCCTCCGGCTGACGCCATGGCTGGAGCGCCCCCGTCCCCACCGCAGGTCTCCGGCCACCCCCCGGCGCTGGCGCTGGCGCTGCTGCTGGCCGCCACCGGATCCGGCAACGCCGAACCGCTCCCCGCCGGGCCCGGGGCTGAGCCAACGCCACCGGAGGCGCCCCCACCGCAGCCGGCCCTGGTCCAGCTGGAGCCGGGTTGGGGCACCCTCCAGCAGACCCTGGGCCTGCCGGCCTGGGTGGATCTGGACCTGGAGATCCTGGCCGAACCGATGGTCAATCCCGTCGGCGGCCTGGTGAGGGAAGCGAGTTGGATCCAGCAGACCACCCTGGCCCTCACCCTCCGGGCCCCCACCGGCGAGAGCGCGGGACAGGAATGGAAGCGATGGGCGATGCATCTGGCCGTCGCCGGCTACAACGGCGATCCCAGCTACGCCCAGCGGGTGGGGGCGGCGCTGCCCCTGCAGGAGGTGGCCAACCCGGTGGGGTTCTGGCTCACCCGCGCCAGCCTGGAGCGCCGCTCCGCCGACGGCCGCTGGAGCCTGGAGGCGGGGCTGGTGGGCATGGCCCCCGACCTGTTCAGCGCCCCGGTCGAAGGCTTCTACGTCCACGACGCCCTCAACGGCGCGCCGGTGCTGTTCACGATCCCGAACTTCCCCGTCTTTCCGGTGGCGGCGCCGGGCGCCCGGCTGGTGCTGCGGCCGACCCCGGCCACCACCCTGCGGCTGGCCAGTTTCAACCTGGCCGCCACCGACGAGGTCGCCAAGCTCCTGGGGACCGCCAGCGGCCTTCCCCCCGGCCGGGGCTGGACCCACCAGCTGCAGTGGAGCTATGCGGCCCCCTGGCTCAACCGCCGGCTGGGGGAGCCGATCGCCGCCTGCCGCCACGCTGGCGGCCTCCGGGCCCGGGGCCGGACCTGCGGCCGGCCCGTGATGGTGGAGCGGCAGCTGCCCGGCGGGCTGCTGCAGCTGGCGGCCTATGCCGGGACCGGGCCGAACCGGGGCCTGTACGGCAGCGCCACCGTGCCCGTGGCCCTGCCCTGGGGCCTCGACCACCGGCTCTGGGCCGCCACCGCCGCGGGCTTCGACACCGCCGCCAACCCCACGCCCAGCTACATCGGCGGTGGTCTGGTGAGCCAGGGGGTGCTGCCGGGCCGTCCCCTCGATCTGCTGATCCTCGGCGTGGCCCGCACGGGCTTCAGTCCGATCAGCCAGCCCGGTCTGAGCCACGAAGGGGTGGTGGAGCTGGGCTATCAGATGCGGATCAACCAGTCCTTCAACCTGCAGCCCAGCCTGCAGTGGATCCTCAATCCCGGAGCGGCCGGCCGGGTGCCGGGCCTGTTCGCCGCGGGCCTGCAGCTGGGTTTCAGTTTCTAGGAGCCGGAAGGGCCGATGTCGATCAAACTGGGCGCCGGACGGGGGAATCGGGAGGCCATGGGGGGCAGCGGAACGGGGCGGCCCCTGGCCAGGTGGATCCTCGCCGGCATGGCGCCAGGGATGGCACTGGGTCTCGGCCTCGGACCGGGCCCCATCGCAGCCCAGCCCCTGCCGGCGACCGATGCCGGCGATGTCCGGCGCCTCGAGCGCCGCTGGAACGAACTGGATCGCCAGATCCGTGCCCTCGATGAGCTGCTGCCCGCCGAAGCGGCCCCCCAACACGGTGAGGGGTCCGCCAGGCCGGCGCTGCCGGAGGCGCTGCTGGGGCCTGCGGAAGCCAGCGCGGTTCCCGGGCCACCGCAGGACAGCGTTCCCCTGCCGCCCCTGGCGCTGCCGGAGGCCGGCGATCTCCGACCGGGCCAGCTGCAGGCCCTGAGCCTGGAGCAGTCGCTGGCGATCGGTTTCGCCAACAGTCCCGGCCTCCAGGCCCGCCGCGACGCGGTGGCGGCGGCCCTGGCCGAGCTGCAGAGCCAGATGGGCACCTACTGGCCCCGGATCTCCGCCTACGCCGCCGGCGGCACCGACCAGGCCAGCACCAGCTTCTTCTCCCCCACCGGCACCGGGACCCTGTTCGCCCCCAGCAACCCCTTCTTCATCCCCCCCGGCGGCCGGGGCTCCCTCAACACCAACACCAACGGGGTCGCCGGCGGCCTGGAGCTGCGCTACGCGCTGCTGGATTTCGCCCGCACACCGAAGGCGCGGGCCGCCCTGGCGCGGCTGCGCGGCAGCCGTCTCGACTACGCCGATGCCCTGCGGCGGCTGCAGCTGTCCCTGAGCGAGAGCTACTACCAGCTGCAGCGGGCCGACCAGCTGGTGCGCATCCGCGAGGCCGTCGTGCGCAACGACCTGCTGATCCTGCAGGACAGCCTGGACCTCAAGCAGGCCGGGCTGGTGCCCCGGCTCGACGTGCTGCGGCGGCAGGCGATCGAAGCGGACGGCCAGGAGCAGCTGATCGCGGCCCTGGCGGAACGGGCGGTCGCCCGCCGGCGGCTGGCGGCTCTGCTCAACCTGCCGCCCCAGCTGACCCCCACCGCCAGCGACCCGATCCGCCTGCAGCCGCGCTGGCCCCTCGACCTGGAGGCCAGCCTGCTGGCCTCCTTCCGGGACAACCCGGAACTGGAAGCCCTCCTGGCCACCCGCGAGGCACTGCTGCGCCAGAAGGATGCGGTCGCCGCCGAACTGCTGCCGAAGCTGTCGCTGTTCGCCAGCGCCGGTGCCGGGGCTACCAACGCCAACAACTGGAACGTGCGCATCGCCGACGGCGGCTGCTGCGGCACCACAGTGGCCACCTCCCTCAACACCTACGGCACCGACTGGTCGGTGGGCCTGGCGGTGAGCTGGCTGCTCTTCGATGCGGGTACCACCCGGGGCCAGGCCCGGGCCCTGGAGCGCCGCGGTGCCGCGGTGGCCCAGCAGTACGCCGCCCAGCGCAATGACATCCGGCTGCGGATCGAGCAGGCCTTCCTGGGCCACGAGGCCAGCCTGGCGCGCCTGGTGGCCGCCAGGCGGGGCGTGACGGCGAGCCTGGAGGCCTTCCGGGATGCCCGCCTGCGCTACCAGGCGGGCCTGAGCAGCGAGCTGGATCTCTCCAACACCCAGGAACGGCTGATCGCCAGCCTGGTCCAGCGCCTGGAGGCCACCGTGAACGTCAACGTCACCTACGCCCAGCTGCTGCGCGAACTGCTGCCCATGCCGACGGACCCGGAGGCCACGGTTCCGTCGCGCCTGCAATGGAGCCCGTGACGATGCCCCCCGAAGCGATCGATGCCGCCGATGCCCGGCGTGACGGCAGTCTGCGCCTGGGGCAGGTGGTCGCCCTGCTGCTGGCGGCGCTGCCGCTGCTGTTGCTGCTGCAGCCCTACCAGTGGCTCTCGGCCCTCGGCTTCCGCCTCCAGCAGGCCTGGCCCCTGGGCGGGGGAGGGGGGATCCCCGGCGGCAGCCTGCTGCTGGTGTTCGCCGGCACGACGCTGCTGACCCTGCTGGCGAACGGCCCCCTCAAGGGCGGCCGGGGCGGCGGACTCACCGGGGTGCTGGCCCTGCAGCTGGAGCGGGTGCGCCAGGGTCCTTCACGCACGGCAGCGCTCGCCTCCCTGGATCTCAGGCGCCAGCTGGCCCGGCTGCCGCTGCTGCTGCTCACCCATGGCGCCGGCCTGACGGTGGGGCTGGAGTCCCCCTCCGCCTCCCTGGGGGCGAGCCTGCTGCTGGCCCTGCGGCAGTGGGTGGCCCCCCTCAAGCGTCTGCCCCTGCCGGTGCTGCTAGCGACCGGCGCCGGGGCGGGTCTGGGCATCGCCTTCAACTCCGTCCTGCTGGGGGTCACCTATGCCATCGAGGAGCTCTGCCGGCGGCGCTCGGCGGCCCTCATCAACGGCACGCTGCTGATCACGGGGGCGGGCGTGATGCTTGGGGTGGCCACCGGCCTCTGGGGCAGCACCCCGGACGCGGCCCCCGCCCACCAGGCCGGTGCATCCCTGCTGGTGGGAGGCGGCGTCCACCTGCTGGGTCCCGCCCTGCTGCTGACCCTGGCCGCCGGCTGGCTGGGGGGCGTGTTCGCCGCCGGTACGGCCTGGATGGCCGGTTGCTGGGGCCGCTGGCTTGCGCGACCGGCCAGGGCGGGGGGATCGGCCCTGGCCAGGCCCCTGGCGGGGGCCCTGCTGGCCGCCCTGGTGATCAGCCTGGCGGCCGTCGCCAGCGGTGGCTGGAGCCTCAACGACGGCCAGCTGCTGATCCTGCGCATGGCCTACGGCGAGGATCGTCCGGGGCTGGAGATCCTTCCCTGGCGGCTGCTGGCCTCAGTGCTCAGCATCGCCATCGGCGCCCCCGGAGGTGTGATGCACGACGCCATGTCACTGGGGGCGCTGCTGGCCGGACCCCTGATCGCCGACCTGCCGCCCCTGGAACGGCAGCTGCTGGTGTGGACCGGGGCGACGGCCCTGTTCAGCGGGGCCTGCCGCACGCCCCTGTTCTGCGCGCTGTTCGTGATGCAGATCGCGGGAACCATGGCGCTGCTGCCCTGGCTGCTGTTGGTGGCCGCTCTGGCGGCACCGATCGGCCGCTGGGTATGGACAGAGACGTGGAACGAGGTGCAACTGGAACGCTGGCTTGAGATTCACGGAGTCAAGGAGACAGAAGGGATGAAAGCAGCATGAAGAGTCCACCCCTGTCCCTTTCGCGACAGGGACTGCCCCGGAAGTGACGGGCGGGAAAGAGACCTGGGACGGGCAAGCAAGAAAACGCTAAAGTGGAAATCGGGGTCGCAGGTCTACGAACTGTTTCACCAACTGACCGACCAACAGCTCTCGCAACCTGATGTGTTTCCCCGTCGGCCGGCCTTGTATCGAAGAGGGATCCATTGAAACCGCCTGAGACCCCTGACGACGAACCGCTTCGGCTGGCCAAGCTTCGATCCCTGGGTCTCCTCGACACAGGACAGGACTCCCGTTTCGATCGGCTCACCAGACTGGCCCAGAGGATCTTCAAGGTTCCGATCGCAATGGTCAGCCTTGTCGATGAACATCGGCAGTGGTCGAAATCCACCTCAGGTCTAGGTAGTTCGGAAGCCTCCAGAAGCGTGTCGTTCTGTGGTCATGCGATTCTTGGCTCAGAGGTATTCATCGTTCCCGACGCCTTGGAGGATGAACGATTCCATGATAATCCTCTGGTTCTGGGAGAGCCCCATGTTCGCTTTTATGCGGCTTGTCCCTTGACGGTGGACCATCGAAAGATCGGCACCCTGTGCATCGTCGATCAGGCACCCCGAACCCTTGATGGGGAGCAGATCGAGATCCTGAAGGATCTGGCGAGCGTTGTGGAGCAGGAGGTGGTCTCCACCCTGCTGGCCACCAGGGACAAGCTCACCGGCCTGGAGAACAGGCGCGGATTTCTTGCCCTTGCCCAGCAGAGCCTTCAGCTCTGCACGCGCCAGGCGATACCGGTTTCGCTCCTCTATCTCGATCTGAACGATTTCCAGCGAATCAACCACCTCCACGGGCGCCAGGCTGGTGATGAGGTCCTGATCACCCTGGCGGATCGGATCACGGATGTCTGCCGAGACTCCGATGTGGTGGCCCGACTCGGTGGGGATGCCTTCGTGGTTCTGCTGATCAACGCCACCCGGGAGCAGTCCGACACCGTGGTCCATCGCATCGAGAAAGCCCTCGAGCAGGACAACGGTCTGTCGAACAAGGACGATGCCATCTCGTTCTCCTATGGCATCACCGCCTATCAACCGGAACGGCATGAAACCATTGTCGAGCTCCTGGCCGATGGGGAGGCCCTGATGAAGGAGATCAAGCAGCTGCGATCCCTCCAACAGGAGGATGGCCAGACCCCTGGGCCCGCCGCATCAGAGGCCGACCGCGCCCGGGCAGGCGCCGGCAGCGTGTTGCAGAAGCACAGCGGCTGAACTCCCTGCCGCCGCAGGAACGGAGTCCATGGCGATCCATGAATCCGAAATCAAGGGGACAGAGGCGATCCTCTCTCGCCAGCGGTCTCCAGGATCCTGCGGATGGTCTGGTCAAGCTCCTGGAGTTTCACCGGCTTGGCCAGGTACTCGCTGGCACCGGCAGCCAGGCACTTCTCCCGGTCGCCTTTCATCGCCAACGCCGTCAGCACGATGATGGGCATCACCGCCAGCTCTGGCCTGTCGCTGGAGCGGATCATGCGCAGGACGGAAAAACCGTCCACCACCGGCATCGACATGTCCAGAATCAACAGGCTGGGAACACGGTCGTGCAGGAAGTCGATCGCCTCCTGGCCATTGACCACCTCCTGCACCCGGTATCCCTTGGCGTGGAGATAGCGTGCGTAGATCAGTCGGTTGACCCGACTGTCCTCCGCCAGCAGGATCAACGACCGCTCCGCTGGAACGCCGTCCTCGACTCCGGCCGAGGCCATCGGCGCCGTATCCGGCGCTGAATCCTCCGTGGATGCCTCTGGGGGGAGGGTGACAGGAAGCCGGACGCTGAAGCGGGTTCCCTGTCCATGGGCCGATTGCAGGCTGATGTCCCCGCCATGGGCCAGGAGGATGCGTTTCACGATCGAGAGGCCAAGGCCGGAGCCCGTGAACTGGCGGTTCAAGCCACTGTCGATCTGCACGAAGGGCTGGAAGATCTTGTCCTGATCCTCCCGATCGATGCCGATGCCTGAATCGATCACACAGAGCCTGAGCGTGGCCTGACCAGCCGCCGCCTCCGGGGGGCAGCTCAGCCCGACCTCCAGACGAACCGATCCTCCAGCGGGAGTGAACTTGACAGCATTACTGAGCAGGTTGATGAGAACCTGACGCAGCAGCCGCCCATCAAGCAGAACAACAGGCAGGGCAGGGTCGATCTGTGAGGACAGGTGAATCGACTTGGCCTCCGCCATTCGCTCGATGGTGGCGATGCAGGCGTGGCAGAGAACAGGGATCGAGACGGGATGGGGATGGACTTCAAGCTTGCCGGCTTCGATCTTGGTGATGTCAAGGATATCGTTGATCAACTCCAGCAGATGGAGTCCACTGCGATCAATCTCCTCCAAGGCCTTGCGCTGGATCGGGGACATCTCGCCATAGATGTTCTCCTGCAAGGATTCCGCCATCCCGAGAATGCCATTCAGTGGGGTTCGCAGTTCATGGCTCATGTTGGCCAGGAACTCATCCTTCAGGCGTGTCGAGCGAGCCAGCTGGTCATTGATCGAGGCCAACTCATCGTTCACGGTGATCAGACGTTCTTCGGCCAGCTTCTTCTCTTGCAGCTCGTCCTCCAGTTTGGCGAACAGGTCAGCCTGCTGGATGGCGATGCTGAGTTGGCTCGCGACATGATTGACGACTTGAAGATCCTCCTCACTCCAGCGACGAGGCCGTTTGGAGTGATGCATACACAACAGCCCCCATAGACGGGAACCGCAGATCAGTGGAACCACCAGATTGGCCTGAATCTTCAGGCCAAGAAGAAGCTCCCGATAGCAGGGCTCCAAGGCGGCTGTCGCCACATTATCAATGGCCTGATGTCCGCCCTTGAGGTAGCGAGAGACCAGCGCATCGTCGAAACAGGTATCGTCGATCGAAACGGCCAACAACGACTCCGTATCTGGCTGAACAGCCTCCGCGATGATGCACCACGATGACACTGGCAAGCCTGATCAAACTGATAGATGGCCACCCGGTCCACCGCAAGATAGGGAAGCATTTCGTTGACCGCCACCTGAAAGATGCGCTTGAGCTCAAGAAACGTGAGAATCCGCTCCGTGATCTCCCGCAGGATCAGTTCACGTTGTACCTGGCGCTTTAGATTGACAGCATTCTGCTCCATTTTCTCCGCCATCTGATCAAACGCCACGGAGATTCCAGCCAGCTCATCGGAGCCATCCAGTCCACTCCTTACCGCCAGATCGCCTTCACCCAGGGCGTGGCTGGCGGCGATGAGTTTTCTGATCCGACTGGTCAGCGCATACTGAAAGAACAGCCAGACGCAGATACCGAGAAGAACCAGAAGAGCATTGAACGCCAGAGTCCGCCGGAGCGCTTCACGGAACGCGGTGCGCTTCGCCTCGGCCAGGCTGTAGTCAACATAAAAAATACCGACACGAGATGGCTTCAGTTCGCCAGGCAGGGGCTTGAGCAGGATGGGATAAACGGCTGACAGATGAAGGCGGTCCGTCGAGAGTCGGACCGTTCCCCGAAGCGAACGGCGAGCCTGGGAAAAGAGGGAGGCCAACGGCGCCGCTTCCGTCGCTCCGATGGGTTGGCCCTCAAGGCTGTAGTCACTGGCACGGAGAACGATGTTCCTGTCGTTGAAAAGAATCACATTCCGATAGCCCGCATTGGTTCCCAGCTGGCTGATCAATGCAACGACTTGATCACTCTGCTGATCAGTTCGATAGAGATAGTCCACCATTCGCGCGGCCTGGGAGACCGAGGACTTCAGATAGATGGTGGCGCTTTGCTCGGATCTGCGATTGGCATCTTGAACTTCCAGTGCGAACTGGATAGCACCAATCGAAAAACCACTCACGACAATCAGGGCCGGGATCGTGAAGCGAAGGGGCGGAGGGAATCTGGTCATACTGCGATCCACCGCCTAACGACGAGCCAGCGCACGCTCGACAAACTGAGCATCCAGAAGACTGGCAGGGTCTATCATTTTCGTGATCAGCCCGTTGTCATGCATGACCCTGATCAGGTTGGTCATGGTGACCACCAGCGATGGATCCCGCTGAGTCAGCAACGCCACATTCGTTTCCAGTGACGGCTGCTCCAGCAGACGGAAAGCCTCCAACAGTTCCTCCGGCTTCACCCGGGTGCGCCTGGCCATGCGCCGGGCGGCATCGGCCGGATTGCTTTGGAAATAACCCAGGGCCTTGAATCTCGCCTCCACGAGGGTCTGCAGATGCTCGGCGTTGTTGGCGATCGCCTCGCTGCTGGCGGCCAGGGTGTCCACAATCTCTCCCGGGATCCGGCTGCTGTCAAACAAGGGGATGGCGCCCGCCTTGAGCAGGTTGGTGCGCGCCGGGCCAAAGGTCACCACCGCATCGACCCTTCCAGCCCTGTAGGCAGCCTCGTGATCCCCCAGTTCCAACGACACCACCGTGACGTCCTGGGGGGTCATGTCGTTGAGCTCCAGGGCTCGGCCGAGAAAAAAGGCCCCCAGGGCGGTGGCCTCCACGCCGATGCGCTTGCCCTTCAGCTCTCCCATCGTCCTCAGGCCAGGTCTGGCAAGGATCACGTCCCCTCCGTTGGAGAAGTCCATGATGGCGATGATCCGGATGTCCCCCTGGGTGGCGGCCAGGGTGATCACCTGATCGATCGACAGGCCTGCTCCATCGATTTCATCGTTTCGGTAGGCCCTGACTTCCTCGGTCCCGGAAGGGAAATCAATCAGTCGGATGGGCTTGTCTTTCAGCTCACCCAGGTCTCTGGCCAGGTAGAGAGTTTCATAACCGGTCCAGAGGTTGGCGCCGATCCGCAGGGGCAACGACGCTGGCCTGAAGCAACCGAACAGCGCCGCCAGCATGGCCAGGACGACCATACCGATCAGAACCCATCGCGGACGGTACCGAATCCTCGCTGTTCTCTGCCGCACCCTGGAGCCTGCATCCATGGGCTGCATTATCAGCGTCTCAGGAAACAACGATCCGGCGAGGGAACAAAACGTTGATGCACGGTGTCCTCCATGGGCAGAAGTTCAACACTTACCAGCCGGAGTCCTGCGACGAAGCGATCATTCGGGCCGGGAAGAATACCAGCGCTCGATCCTGTAGCCCAGGATCACCAGGAGCACCACCAGCCAGAACCACAGTTCCGGTGGGTTGGCATTGCACAGCACCACCAGGAGCACCACCTCACTGACCAGCCAGGGGAGCTCCTGGCGCAGCAGGGGATTGCGGATCTGCCACCACCGGCGGTCAGCCATGGCGCTGCTCACTCATGGCGGGGCTCCACTCTGGCGCAGGGAAGGACGGTCCCAGAGCCGATCGATCCGGAGGCTGCGGTAACCGCCCGTCAGGGAACGCAGGCCCGGAATCACGTAGGTGATCGGGGTGCGCCACTCCACGTAGGCATGGGCGGCGATCGTCAGGCCCTCCCGCACAGGAAACACCCCGCTGCCGCCGGAGAGGGTCCAGCGGTAGCCGTCCCGGCTGGTGGGGTCCCGCTCCAGGGCGATCTCCGTCCGCATCACCGGTCCGTGCTTGAGCAGGTCCCGGGCCAGCTGGGGGTTGCCGATGGTGGTGGAGATGTCCTCCTCCGTGGCCGGCAGGGCCAGCACCTGAACCACCTTGCCGACGATGCCGCCGAACCGACCCCGCTGGTCCCAGAGGGGCACCACCTCCACCGGCAGGCCGGCCGGCAGGCGGCGGGCATCGGCCGGGGCGAAGTAGGCCACCGCCTGCAGCCGCGGCCCCCCGGCACCGCCGGCGCCGGCCCGGCCCAGGGTGCCGAGGCGCTGGCCGGTGGCCACCGTCTGGCCCTGAATCACCTGCAGGTCCAGCACGGTGCCGTCCCGGTCGGCCAGCACCTGGCCGTCGAAGGCCAGGCGGGCCTCGGTGACCCGGATCTGTCGGCGCATGTCGTCGATCTGGTAGCGACGCCGCAGGGCCTGGGTCTGGATGTCCAGCCGGACCTGCTGATAGCGGGTGAGCAGATCCTTCTCCTGGATCCTGACCGCATCAAGACTGACGCTGGTGCTGGTCAGGCCCTGCTCGGCCGCCACCACCTCGGAGGCCAGGGGCGCCACCACCTCCCGCTGGCTCAGCCAGCGCAGGTTGCGCACCTTCTCCGCATAGGTGGCCGCCAGCTCCTGATAGCGGCGCCGGTCCTGGGCCAGCTTGGCCAAGGCGGTGTCGAGGCTGAGCCGCTCGCTGGAGAGCCGCAGGGCATCGCGCCGGTCGAGCTCGCGGTTGTCGCGCTCCAGCTGGGCGAGGTTGCCGCGCTGCTGCTGCAGCTGGCGGTCGAGCACCGGCAGGTACAGCTCCATCAGCACCTGCCCCTTGCGCACCTGCTGCCCGACGGCCACCCGCAGCCGTCGCACCTGGCCGCCGGCGCGGGCATCCAGCAGACCGGCGGTGTCGGGGTAGATCAGCACCCCCTGCCCCATCACCTCCGTGGGAACCGGCCAGAACAGCACCCAGAGCCCGAGGACCCCGCCCATCGCCACCAGGCAGGCCCCCACCTGGCCGCGATCGCTGAGGCCACTCCAACGACGGCGCAGGGTCGCCACCGGCCGGCGAGACTGGGCTGCTCCGGGCGGAAGGGCTGCACCGGTCGGGGGAGCGGACGTGGCCATCGCCGCCAGCATGCTGGATGGAAGGCCGCCTGTCAGCCTGGCAGGACGCCGAATCCGGCCAGATCCCCCGGATCGGCCAGCCCGGCGATCACATCGGCCAGCAGGGGGGCGAGCACCGGCACCTGGGCGAAGGCGCCGCCGAAGCCGCTGAACACCCAGAGGCCCGCCGTGTCGCCCAGGGGCCCCACCAGGGGAAGGCCACCGCTGCAGAAGGCCACCGGCACCTGGTGGTAGGGGCCCGGCAGGGCGGCCAGCACCGGATCGAGCCCGGCCAGGCCGGCCCGCAGGCGGCGTTCCATCACGGCCACCGCAGGCGGCTCACCGGGATCCAGGCCCGGCCGCACCAGGCTGATCTGCCCCAGCAGCAGCCCCTTTCCCCGGGGGGCGAAGCCGGCATCGACGATCCAGCGCTCCTCCGCCAGCTCCGGAGCCCGGGCCTCCAGGGACGGCCGTTGCCAGTGGCGCGGCTGCACGATGCGACGCGAAGCCGCATGGCGCTGCCAGGGGCTGGACGAGGCGGGCGGCAGGGAAGGGCTTGCCGGCAGCGCCAGCACCCCGGCCCAGCTGGCGCGATGGCGCTGCGGCAGAGCCGGGGCCAGGGCGCGGCAACCGGCCCCGGCCGCCAGCACCACCTGATCCGTCACGAGGCTGCCGCCGGGCTCCAGCTGCAGTTGCCAGCCGGCGGCCACCGGCCGCGGCGGCGCCACCACCCTCCCCCGCCGATGCTCGACAGCGGCCGCCGCCAGCGCCCCGGGCAGGGCGGCCATCAGCGCCGCGGTGTCCACCTGGGCGAAGGGGGGGCGCAACAGCGGGGTGGTCCAGCCGCCGCCATGGAGGCGCAGGCCGCAGCCCCGCCAGCCGAGCCGCCCATGGCGCGCCTGCAGCCGTCGCCAGCGGGCGGGGGCCTGGCGCAGCAGCCGGCCCAGGGGCCCCGGAGCCCCGGCCCACCAGGCCACCCCCCCGTAGCTGAGGGCCGTGGCCGTCGCCTCCCCCGCATCCACCAGGGTCACCGCCAGACCCCGCTCCGCCAGCTCCAGGGCCAGCAGGCTGCCGGCCAGCCCGCCGCCGATGACGGTCAGCGAGCCGGGGGCGGACACCTTCAGATCTGCAGGGTGAAGGAGCCGATCACCACGGCGAACAGGTCCTTCACCTTGTTCCAGCGGGCCTCGTTGGTGCTGGCGGCGAAGGTGTACAGGCGGCCGCGGTCGACCACCACCGTGGCGAGCTCGTGGCGGTCCCGGTCGGCCAGATGGACCGTGTACTCCAGGTCGTAGTAAGTCCGCCCCCCCTGCTCCCGCTCGTGGGCCTCCACCAGTTCGGCATCCCGGCCGCTGCCTTCCGGGGAGATGACGCTGCGCCGCAGGGTCTCGCCCACCTCGACGGCACTGCCGAGCTGGCTGAGATCCCGGTCGGGGGTGACCTCGGACACCACCAGGCTGAGGGTCTCGTCGCTGTTGATCAGGTCGTGGAAGACCACCTGGGGACCATTGCTGACCTGCACCCGGGTCCAGCCGGTGGGGTAGAGGAAGGCATAGCGGCCATCCGGGCTCTGGAAGGAGTTCAGGCCCGCGGCGGCGGCGCTGCAGCCCACCAGCATCAGGGTCAGCAGCAGGGCCGCCAGCAGGGAGCCGCCCCGGGCGCGCCAGGGGACGGTGGCCGCAGGGGCCGCGGCAGCGGTGGCAACGGGCTGGTGGGTGGCGTGGAAACCCATGGCGCGGGGCGGGGCAGGGGAGCTGGCGGGAGCCGGGGCCATCCTCACCCGGCGCCGTCGCCCGCCG
This sequence comes from Aphanothece cf. minutissima CCALA 015, assembly GCA_003003925.1. Taxonomy (GTDB): domain Bacteria; phylum Cyanobacteriota; class Cyanobacteriia; order PCC-6307; family Cyanobiaceae; genus Cyanobium; species Cyanobium minutissimum. Next base: position 26,376 of record PVWP01000010.1, on the reverse strand, counting down.
CGAGTGGGCCGCCTAGATTCCCTCCCACCTGCGGCCGGTTCGCTGAGCGGTTTCACCCGACCCCTGGCCCGGCTGATCGACCAGTTCGAACGACTCCCCGGCATCGGGCCCCGCACGGCCCAGCGACTGGCCCTGCACCTGCTGCGCCAGCCCGAGGAGCAGATCCGGAGCTTCGCCGATGCCCTGCTCGCAGCCCGCAGCCAGGTGGGGCAGTGTCGTCGCTGCTTCCACCTCTCGGCCGAGGAGCTCTGCGAGATCTGCCGCAACGAGGAGCGCCGCAACGGGCAGATCTGTGTGGTGGCCGACTCCCGCGACCTGCTGGCGATGGAGCGCAGCCGCGAATTCCACGGCCAGTACCACGTGCTGGGCGGACTGATCTCGCCGATGGATGGGGTGGGTCCGGAGCTGCTGCAGATCCAGCCCCTGGTGGAGCGGGTCGACCGGGAGGGGGTGATCGAGGTGATCCTGGCCCTCACCCCCAGCGTGGAGGGGGACACCACCAGCCTCTACCTGGCCCGCCTGCTCAAACCGTTCACCAGCGTCACCCGCATCGCCTACGGCCTGCCGGTGGGGGGGGAGCTGGAATATGCCGACGAAGTCACCCTGGCCCGGGCGTTCGAAGGACGCCGGCGCATGGAATGAATCCCACGCCTGACCCCGACGCCTGAGAGCGACCCCATGACCGCCACCAGCCGCTACAGCGCCATCCCCCCCGCCGAGCGGCTGCCGGGGTGGATCCGGCGTCCCCTGGGGGAGGCCTCGGCCACCGAACGGGTGCAGGGGGTGGTCAAGGCGCAGCGGCTGCACACCATCTGCGAGGAGGGCCGCTGTCCCAACCGGGGTGAGTGCTACGCCGCCGGGACGGCCACCTTCCTGCTGGGGGGGCCGATCTGCACCCGCAGCTGCGCCTTCTGCCAGGTGGACAAGGGCCGGGCCCCGGTGCCCCTGGACGGGGCCGAGGCGGAGCGGGTGGCGGAGGCGGTGCAGGAGCTCGGTCTGCGTTACGTGGTGCTCACCGCCGTGGCCCGCGACGACCTGCCCGACCACGGGGCGAGCCTCTTCACCACCACCATCGCGGCGATCCGCCGCCGGGATCCCCAGGTGCTGATCGAGGTGCTGACGCCCGATTTCTGGGGCGGACACCCCGACCCCGAAGCGGGCCGCCGGGCCCAGCGCCAACGGCTGAGCGCAGTGCTGGCCGCTGCACCGGTCTGCTTCAACCACAACCTCGAGACGGTGGAGCGCCTGCAGGGGGAGGTGCGCCGCGGCGCCACCTACCGCCGCTCCCTCGACCTGCTGGCCATGGCCCGGGAGCTGGCGCCGGGGATTCCGACCAAGTCCGGCCTGATGCTGGGCCTCGGTGAGACCGCCGCCGAGGTGGTGAGCACCCTGGAGCACCTGCGGGCCGTCGGCTGCCAGCGGCTCACCCTGGGACAGTACCTGCGCCCCTCCCTCGCCCACATCCCCGTGGCCCGCTACTGGCGGCCGGAGGAGTTCGAGGAGCTGGGCGCCATCGCCCGCGCCATGGGCTTCGCCCAGGTGCGCAGCGGCCCCCTGGTGCGCAGCAGCTACCACGCCGAAGCCAGCGACGCCGGCACCTGAGACCAAAGGACGCGGCGCGTGAAGCCAGCGGCACGCCCTCAGAGACCCAGCAGGAAGGCGTCCCGGCGGTGGAAATCGGGCTCAGCCCCCGGATGGGCCAGGGCCCAGTAACTCAGCTGGCTGCGGCGATCCTCGATCACCCCGGCGATCGCCACCTGCAGGGGGGCACCGGCGGGGATGGCGGCCGGCAGCGGCAGGTCCAGCTCCATCGACAGGACACCGTCCCGCTGGCTGACCCGGTGCAGGGGCCGGTCGTAGCCAGGCTCCGGCCGCAGCCCCTGCCGGTAGTCCTCCAGCCGGTACAGGTTCCAGTGGCCGGCCGGGGAGAGATTCAGTTCCCAGTAGGGCCGCTCTCCCGCGATGCCCCAGAAGCACTCGAAGCAGGTCGCCGTCCAGAGATTGTCCCGTCGCTCGGGCGAGGCCACCGGTGGCGGCACCTGCACCGTCTCGATCGCGCCCCCCAGCCGATAGCGGAGCTTCAGCTGGGCACCCTCCCGGCTGACCTCCCCCTCCAGCCGCAGGTCCGGAGCGGGGCACTCGCCGCCGAAGGGACGGAGGTCGAAGCCGTGGCGGAGGGGAGCCGGCATCAGGGGGCGCCGGCGCCGCCGGCCCGGAGCTCGTCGATCACGGCGAGGATCGATCGTTCCTGGGCCTCGATGCTGGCCGTCAGCCGGAACTGCGCCAGGGCCCGTTGCAGATTGTGGTCGGGCCGCTCCGTCCGGAAGTAGACGTTTCCCGCCAGGTGATCGGTGAAGAAGCGCAGGCCGAGCTCGAAGCTGATCAGGCGGATCGCGGCATAGAGATGGTCGTAGTCGGCCTCGGTGAGAAAGCCTGAGGCGGCGGAGAGGTAGCCGCCCAGCACCGCGCGGCAGAGATCCACATCGAAGCGGACGGCCTCCAGATCCGCCGTCTCCTCACCGAGGGGATTGCAGCAGGAGCGCAGGCAGTCGCCGATGTCGTAATGGATCAACCCGGGCTTCACCGTGTCGAGATCCACCAGGGCCACGGCCCGGCCGGAGCCGTCCTCCAGCATCACGTTGCTGACCTTGGGATCCCCGTGGATGGGGCGGAGCCGCAGCTGGCCGCTGGCCCTGGCCCCCTCCAGCACCGACGCGAAGCCCCGGCGCTCCTCCACGAAGGCCCGGCCATGGGCCTCGTCGCTCCCCGCCACGGTCGGCGCGCCGGCCAGCACGGCGTCGTACTGCTCCAGGTACCGGGGGGTGATGTGGAATCCCTCAAGGGTGTCGGCCAGGCGCTCCGGCGGCAGATCACTGACCAGGTGGTGGAACAGACCCAGACCGACACCCACCTCCCGGGCCTGCTCGGCGCTGCTCACCAGATCGAAGCTGCGGGAGGCTTCGATGAAGGTGATCAGACGCCAGAAGCCATCCTCCCGCTCCACCCAGGGCCGCTGGTCGCTGCGGCAACGCACCACCCGGGGGACCTCCCAGCGGCGCTCCCCCAGGGGGGAGTCCCCCTCAGCCAGGCGGCGCTCGACGTGGTCCCCGAGGGCGAGCATGTTGGCCATCACCAGGTCGGGTCGCGCAAACACCCGCCGGTTGAGGCGCTGCAGGACGAACCGCTGCACGGGCGGGCCATCGCAGACGACGACGAAACTCTCGTTGACGTTGCCGCTGCCGAGGGGTTCGAGGCGGCGGACCCGGCCGGGAAGATCGAACGCCTCGGCGATGGACACCAGGGCGCCGTCGGATACCCCCAGGGTCATGGGCCGCTCACCGGTGGCGCAGGTGCGGATGATCGCATGCCCGGCGGGCGGCCTCCAGGAGGGCGAGCACCTGCCGGTCACTCAGCTGCTCGAAGTGCCCGTACCACAGCCCCACGGCCTGCAGGTCGCTGACGACGGCCAGGGCCTCCACGTGGTCCACCAGGCGGCCCAGGACGCCGGCGACCTGCCGGTCCACCACCGGCACCGCCAGGGCCAGGGAGGCCGGGCCCACCCGCCGCAGGGACAGCAGGGCCGCCTCCGCCGTCATGCCGGTGGCGATGCCGTCGTCCACGACGATCAGGTGCCGGCCGCACAGCCGATCGCCGGGCGGATCCCCGAAGAGCCGCTGCCGCCGCTGCCGTTCCCGCTCCTGGTCCCGCAGCCAGCCGTGCTCGGTTGCCGTGGCGGCCGGCTGCCGTCCCCCCGCCCCGTGGCGCCAGACCACCACCCCGCCAGCGGCGACAGCCCCGACGGCCAGCTCCGGCCAGCGGGGATCGGCGACCTTGCGCACCGACCAGGTCACCAGGGGCAACTCCAGCCGCGACGCCATCGCGGCCGCCAGCGGCACTCCGCCCCTGGGCAGGGCCACCAGGGTGGTGTCGCCGCGGTGGCCCCGGCGATCGGCGAAGGCCTCGGCCAGGGCCAGGCCCGCCTGGTGTCGGCTGGTCCAGAGGGGAGCGCGGGTCACCATGGCGAGAGGGACGGCAGAACGGATCGTGCGAGGGCACCGGGGCCCCGGGCCCTCCCCATGCCCCCTGATTTCCCTGTGTTAGCCATCGCCGCCGGCGGCGGATGCAGCAGAGGCGCGGCTCCCTCAGGGGACGCTCTGGAGAGACCCCCTCTGGGTCTTCACCTTGGCCCAGACGGCCTCGGTGCCGGCCGCCATCGGCCTGGAGCTGAGGGCGTGGATCCGCAGGACCTGCCCCCTGGGGATGATGCCGAGGGACGAACCTGAGCGGATCGTGCCCTGGGAGCGCAGATACACCGATGTGATGGTGGTGACATCGGCATTGGGCGAGGGTTTCCTGGCGACGTTGATGGTGCGGTCGTCGAGCAGGGCGCCGGAGGGATCCGCCTTGCCGATGTAGATCCATCCCTGCAGGTCGGAAGCGGCGATCTTGGCTGTCGTGATCTCCTCGAGGGCCTGGGCCACGGGCGAAGGTTGCACCTGAACATTCACCACAGCCTCCTGCTGGCGCGCCCCCGGGGAATCGCCGATCAGCTTGTCTTCCTTGCGGATCTGGCGCTGCACGATCACATCTTCCGTGCGCGCCAGCATCTCGAGGGCGTTCTTGCAGGTTGACTGCTCCGGAAGTTCCTTGCATTCCTGCCGCAGCAGGAAGGCCGCAGCATCCCGGAGACTGTTCTTTCCACTCTGGAGGGCGATGTTGGCAATGTTCATCTTGTCTTTATCATTGGCCGCAATGATGTAGAGGCCAATCAGGGCAACCTTGCCCTTGGTTTCATTCTCGCCCGTGAGATTGTCCATCTGATCGAGGATCTGTCTGGAGAAGGCCTGGGTTCGCCTGGCCTCCTCGAGAGAATGGGTGATCTGCATCGAGCTCCAGGCCTGGAAAGCCCCGGAGAGGGACACCACCGATGCCGTGAAGATGCTGAGATTCCTGATCAGAGAGGAGGTCTCATCGGAAGGAGAGGGACCCATGCTTCCTCGGACCGCACCGCCGTCCTCAGGCTATGGGAGGCCAGCCCTGGTGGCCCTCCGCTGCAGGCAACGTCACATCACCCACCGGGCAGCGGCCATCGGCACCGGCCTGCGCTCGCCTCCGCGGATCGTGACGCCTGATGGTTCACCCTCAGCGTGGAGCCTCAGCGTTGACCGTCTCCATCGGCGTGCTAGATCGGAGGGGTCCGCCGGTGAGGCGGACGCCATCTCAGGGATTCTGAGGTTCACCATGCATCACGACGTCGCCGTCCTGATCGGACGGTTCCAGCCCTTCCACGATGGGCATTTCGGGTTGGTCGAGGCGGCTCTGCAGAGGGCCGATCGCTTGATCCTGCTGCTGGGCAGCCACCGCTGCGCTCCGGACATCCGCAACCCCTGGAGCAGTGGCGAACGGGAGGCCATGATCCGGGCCGCCCTTCCGGCCGCGTGGCAGCGGCGGCTGGAGGTGATCCCGATCCGTGACCACCTCTACTCCGACAATCTCTGGCTGGCGGAGGTGCAGCAGAAGGTGCTCGCCGTCACGGCCGAGGACGAGCGGGTGCTGCTCATCGGTCACCGCAAGGATCGCAGCAGTTACTACCTCGATCTGTTTCCCCAGTGGGACTTCCAGGATGTGCCGCTGAAGAGTGATGTCCACGCCACGGCCATTCGCCAGGCCTACTTCTCCGATGCCGATGCACCGGGGTGGGCCGCCCATGTCCCGGAGGCGGTGCGGGCCTTCCTCACGGACTACCGGGCCACGGGGCGCTACCGCTGGCTGCGCCAGGAGGCCGACTACATCGCCGGCTACCGCCAGCTGTGGTCGGTGGCGCCCTATCCGCCCACCTTCGTCACCACCGACGCGGTGGTCGTCCAGTCGGGCCATGTGCTGGTGGTGCGCCGCCGGGTGCGACCCGGCCAGGGGCTGATCGCCCTGCCGGGGGGCTACCTCAACCAGCAGGAGCCGGTGCTCGAGGGAATGCTGCGGGAGCTCCGCGAGGAGACGGGTCTGAAGGTGCCCCGGCCGGTGATCGAGGGATCGATCGCCGATCGCCACGTCTTCGATGCTCCGGGCCGCTCCCTGCGTGGCCGGGTGATCACCCACGCCTTCCTGATCCAGCTCAAGGGCGGGGCCCTGCCCGCTGTCCGCGGCGGCGACGACGCCGAAAAGGCCTTCTGGATGCCCCTGGCCGACATCTACGTCCACGAAGACAGCTTCTTCGAGGACCACGTCCAGATCATCCAGCACTTCATCTCCCGACTCTGAGCGGCGCCGCCGCCGTCGCCGACAGCCGTTGCCGACAGCCGCCCCATCGACGCCTGCGGCCCGGGGAGACCGGGCCGGGGCCAGCCATCCACCCCGTGCGGAGCGCGCACCATGGACTTCAATCTTCTGCTCGACACCGACAGCTACAAGGGCAGCCACTGGCTCCAGTACCCCCCCGATCTCACCGCCATGGGGGCCTACCTGGAAAGCCGCGGCGGCGAAAACCCCGACACCCTGTTCTTCGGCCTGCAGATGCTGCTGCAGGACACCCTGGAGCGGCCGGTCACTCGGGGCGATGTGGAGGAGGCCGCCGACCTCTGGAGCGCCCACGGCCTGCCCTTCAACCACCAGGGCTGGCAGCGCCTGCTCAGCGTCCACGGGGGGCGGCTGCCCCTGCGCATCCGGGCCGTCCCCGAGGGCAGCCGGGTGCCCACCGGTAACGTGCTGATGACGGTGGAGTCCACCGATCCGGCCCTGGCCTGGCTGGTCACCTGGGTGGAGACCCTGCTGCTGCGCCTCTGGTACCCCACCACCGTGGCCACCCGCAGCTGGCACTTCCGCGAGCTGCTGCGCTCAGCCCTGGAGCGCTCCGCCGATGACCCGGTGGCCGAACTCCCCTTCCGCCTGCACGACTTCGGCTCCCGCGGCGTCTCGAGCCGGGAAAGTGCCGCCATCGGCGGCCTGGCCCACCTGGTGGCCTTCCGCGGCACCGACACCGTCGCCGCCCTGGTGGCGGGCCGGCGCCACTACGACGGCCCGATGGCCGGCTTCTCGATTCCCGCCGCCGAGCACTCCACGATCCTGGCCTGGGGGCAGGAGCACGAACTGGAGGCCTACCGGACCATGCTCGACCGCTTCGCCCGGCCCGGTGCCGTGCTGGCGGTGGTCTCCGACGCCTACGACCTCTGGAACGCCGTCGACCATCTCTGGGGCGAGCAGCTGCGGGAGCAGGTGATCGCCTCGGGCGCCACCGTGGTGATCCGGCCCGATTCGGGTGATCCGGTGGCGATCGTGCCCGAGCTGCTGCGCCGCCTGGAGGCCCGTTTCGGCAGCCGGCTCAACGGCAAGGGCTACCGGGTGCTGGAGCACGTGCGGGTGATCCAGGGGGATGGCATCACCGCCACCAGCCTGCCGCTGGTGATCGAGACGATCCTGACGGCGGGCTTCAGTGCCGAGAACGTCGCCTTCGGTATGGGGGGTGGCCTGCTGCAGCAGGTGAACCGGGACAGCCAGCGTTTCGCCTACAAGGTGTCGTGGGTGGAGCGGGCCGGCCGGATCCGGCCGGTGCACAAGAGCCCGGTCACCGATCCCGCCAAGACCAGCAAGGCCGGCGTGCTCGACCTGATCCGGGACGAACGGGGATACCGGACGGTGGTGCTCGAGCGTCCGGAGCCCCATCCGGCCAGCTGCCTGCAGACCGTCTTCGAGAACGGGGCGCTGCGGCGGCGCTGCAGCCTCGAGGAGGTGCGCTCCCGGGCGATGCAAGGCTGAGGGCCCGCCCGCCGTCCCCCCGACGCCATGCCCGGCCACCGGCTGCCGTCGCTGCTGATCCTGCTGGCCCTGCTGCCGGCCGGGCCGGCGGCAGCGGCGCCGGCCTTCAGGGCCACCGTGCTCTCGGTCGGCGATGGCGACACCCTGCGGGTGCGCAGCGGCCAGCAGCGGATCACGATCCGGCTGGCCTGCATCGATGCCCCGGAGACGGCCCAGAGCCCCTGGGGCCAGCAGGCGCGCCAGGCCCTCCTGATGCGCCTGGCCGTTGGGCGGCCGGTGACGATCCAGCCCCACAGCACCGACCGATTCGGGCGCACGGTGGCTGAGGTGATCCGTGACACCAACATCAACCTGGCCCTGGTGGAGGAGGGGCTGGCCTTCGCCTACCGGCGCTACCTGGCCGGCTGCGACGGGTCGGCCTACCTGGAGGCCGAGGAACGGGCCCGCCGCGGGGGGCTCGGCGTCTGGCGGATTCCGGGTGGGATCACCCGGCCCTGGGACTTCCGGCGCGGCCGCCGCTCCGCCCGGATCCCCGATGGCACCACCCCCGACGGGCGCCGCCACTTCTGCAGCCAGATCGGCTCCCATGCCAGGGCCCAGGAGCTGCTGCGCCAGGGCCACGGCTACCTGGATTCGGACGGCGACGGGGAGGCCTGCGAAAGCCTGCGCCCCTAGGGTTGCGGGGCCACCGGGTGGCAGGCCATGAACCCACCCGAGGCCACGGACTGGCAGGCCCTTTCCGGGCCGGAATGCCTGCGCCGGCTCGGGATCGACACGGAGGGGCTGGGCGGGGCCGCCGCGGCCGAACACCTGGATGCCACCGGCCCCAACCGGCTCGTCCTGCCGCCGGGCCCGGGCCGCTGGCGCGGGCCCGGCGCGACGGGCGCTGGCAGCGCCTCCCCGGTGACTTGCTGGTGCCGGGGCACCTGATCCGCCCGGATAGCGGTGGTCGGGTGCCCGCCGGATGCGCGGCTGCTGGAGGCCAATGACCTGGGTCTGCAGGAGTCGGCCCTCACCGGCAAGCCCGGCCTGGTCAGCAGGCGCCTCGAACCGCTGCTGTCCCCCGACACGCCCGGGGTGGAGCGCCGCAACTGCCGCTTTCCCGGCACCGCCTTGCAGCTGATGCTCCACTCCGTAGCGCCACTGACCCGCTTCTTCGGCGTCTCCCCGCTGACGGCCAGCGAGCTTGCGGCCTGCGGGGGCGTCAGCCTGGTGTTCGTCGTCTACCTGGAGATGGAGACGCTATTGAGCCGCCATCGGCCTGCGCCATGCTGGAACCCCACGCCACCCCCGCCGGCCCATGAGCCTCGATCAGGCCCGCTCCTTCCTGGCCCGCATGCAGGACGACCAGGCTCTGCGGGCCGAGGTGCTGGCCGCCGCCACCGCCGACGACGTCGCCCAGATCGCCGGCGGCAGGGGCTTCGACTTCTCCGGCGATGAGCTGCTGCGCCTGTCGGGGAAGAAGGTGGGTCGGGTCACGGTGACCAAGCAGGACATCCCCGGGGAATACAACTGAGCGGGCCGGCCGGCGCCGGCGCTCAGGCGACCGCCAGCCGGCGCCATTGGCTGCGGAACCGGGGCGGCACCGGATGGGGCTCGTAATCCCTGGGGTCACTCGGTCCGTGGCGGAGCACGGCATTGACCAGCAGGGCCGAGATCCGGCCCCGGTTGATGGCGCCGTGGGGCACCCCGGGGGGAATGCAGACCCAGGTGGCCTCGTCCTCCCGCAGGGGGATGCGGCGCAGCTGGCGGTTCTGCAGCACCACCAGATCGATCGCCCCCCGCAGCACCAGCAGCTGATCGGTCTGGAAGCGGTGGCAGAACAGCTCGAAGGCGTCGCCCCTGGCGATCTCTGCGATCAGGGTTTCGTCGCTGGTGCGGGGCGCCGAGAAGAGGGCGTCCCCGTGGAGCGTGCGCTGGACGGGGACGAGCTCGACGGTTCGGGACAGGGTGGTTCTGGACGGCCCGGTTCTGGGCGGGTCGGTTCGGGACTGGGCCATGCTGACCTCGGCAATATCGTTAACTTTCGCGACCGTTTTCCCAGGCGGTCGTCGTATCAGCTACCGACAACCGCCGCTGTCAGGATTCACGCGCGGTTGTCGCCGCGCCGCTGTCGGCGAAGCGCCGGTTCACCTCGTTCCAGTTGACCAGCGACCACCAGGCGGCGATGTAGTCCGGCCGGCGGTTCTGGTAGTCGAGGTAGTAGGCGTGCTCCCACACATCCAGGCCCAGCAGGGGCACGCCCCGCTCGATGCCAGGCAGATCCATCAGCGGGTTGTCCTGGTTGGCGGTGCTGGTGATCGCCAGGCTGCCGTCGGGTCGCCGGATCAGCCAGGCCCACCCCGAACCGAAGCGGTCGGTCGCCGCCCGGGCAAAGCGCTGCTGCAGGGCTTCGGGGGAGCCGAAGGCCGCGGTGATCGCCGCCCCCAGCTCCGCCGAAGGGGCACCTCCCTGGCCCGGGGGCGCCATCACCTGCCAGAAGAGGGAATGGTTGTAGTGGCCGCCGCCGTTGTTGCGCACGGCAGCCGGGTAGCGGGAGATCCGGCCCTGCAGCTCCTCCAGCGCCATCCCCTCCAGCTCGGGGTGGTCGGCGATCCGGGCGTTGAGGTTGGCCACGTAGGCGCTGTGGTGGCGGTCGTGGTGGATCGTCATCGTGGTGGGCGCGATCGCCGGAGCCAGGGCATCGGCCGGGTAGGGCAGCGCCGGCAGCACAAAGGCGGCCAACGCCGGCGCCGGATCGGCCATGAGCACCGCCAGAGCCATCAGGGCGGCCAGGCCGCAGGCCCTCAGAACCCGGAGGAACGGAAGCAGGTTCATGGACCGGACAGGGCAGTGGGGTCGGTTCTAACCGCTCCATCGGTCGGCGGCAGCAGCGGGCTGCAGCAGCAGCGGCGGGCGCCGACCTTGGAGCTCAGGGACTCAGGCGGAACGCCAGTCGAGCCAGGGCACCCCGGGAAGGATCGCGGCGGTCGCCTGGCGGTAGGCGCCGTAATCCGGATGGAGCAGCACCAGGCGGGCCTCCTCGCGGCGGGCCTTGAAGCCGAGCACAACGACCAGCCCCAGCATCAGGCCGAGATGCAGCACGCTCCCGAGGGCCACCGTCACGCCCAGGGAGCAGAGGATCAGGGACTGGTAGAGCGGGTGGCGGCAGCGGCCGTAGGCCCCGGTGGTCACCAGGGGGGCGTCCGCCATGGGTTCGGGCAGGGGGCTGAGGCTGGCGCCCAGGTTCCGGGCTCCCTGGCCAGCCAGCACCAGCCCCAGGCCGAACAGGGCCAGCCCCGCGAGGCGCACCGGCAGCGGCCAGGCCAGACCCAGGGAGGCGGGAGGGGGGGTGGCCGGCAGCAGATGGGCCGCAATCAGGGCCATCTGGGCGATCAGCCACCACTCGCCGCGGCGGTTGTCCCGCAGACCCTCCCAGGAGAAGCCCCAGGCGGTGAGTCTTTCGGCCAGGGCGTTCGGCATGGTGACCTCGCGGTTCGGCGTCCACCTCCATGCTGGGCCCGAAAGGAGCTCAGGGGCGCAGCAGATCCGCCACCAGGGCATCGAGGGCTGCCGGGTGGCGCAGCAGCTGCTGGTGGCTCCAGACCGGCAGCATCCGCCGCGGCCCGATCGGCAACACCGCTCGCCAGCCCGGCACCACCATCAGATCGAAGACCGTGGCGTAGCTGCGGCAGTCGATGCCCTGCAGCAGGGTGAGGTCAGCATTGAGTTGCCGCAGCAAGGGGCTGCCCACCTTGAGATCGGCGATGCCGGCCAGGGGCCTGCGGGGCCAGGGCTGGGCCGTCAGGGTCCCCTGCTGGGGGCTGCCGAGGCTGATGAAGCGGCGGGTGCGGGCATGGCCGCCCAGCCGCTGGATCCAGGTACGGGCGATGACGCCACCCATGGAGAAGCCCAGAATGTCGAGCGGCTGGGCCGTCCCGAAGGCCGCGTCGATGGCGGCGGCGAGACGCTGGGCCGAAATCTCGATCGCGTCAGCAACCAGGGGGAGCGGCAGGGCCGGCTTCAGCAGGCGCTGGCGCCTGCCGGCCAGCCGCCGATCAAGGCGGTCGAAGACCCGGGGCGTGTCGAACAGGCCATGGACCAGGACCAGCGGCGGAGGCGTCTCAAGGCCGTCGGCCATGGCAGCGGAGAGCAGGTTCTGATCATCCTGCGGCGCGCACAGGAGCAGGTGTTGGACGGGATCTCCTGCAGGGAGGGGCGTTCAGGGGACCGGCTTCGGGTCTCGCGGCTGAACGTTGGCTCGCTGGATCAGGGATCGGAGACTGGCGGGGATCCGCTGTGGCAGGCGTGACAGGGAGGGGCGGCCGGCCGGAGGGACCTGGCGCTGTTCAAAGGCTGGCCTGGAGAGGCGAGCCGGAGGATGGGTGGCGGGAGGATTACTTGGTCAGGGGAGTGGGGGAGGTGTCGAGCGTGCGGAAGACGCTGTCGCTCGTCTGGGAGGTGGCGCTGATGCCCGCCGAGGAATCGGCCTTCGACTCTGGGAAAGGGATCACCACCATCGAAATCAGGAAGGCGGCGCCGCTGATGGCGGCCACTGCCAGCTGGGCTACCGGGCTCACAGGATCCATGGCCGTCGTTTCACTGCTCCTTAAGAGTACACCAAGTCATCGCTCATGGCTATCGCCAGCGCAGCGGTAGTGCAGCAAGCCTGCCGCGATCAGGCTGAATGGCCGAGAAAGCTATCGCCGACGGACGTTTCGGGGCGTCATCGGCCCCTGGATCGCCCCTCCCCCGTCGCGGCGGAGCCCTCCACTGGCCCGCCCGCGGGGCGCCGATAAACTGAAAAAGTGAGGAGAGCATCGGTGACTGGCCCCACGGGACCCACCCCCCAGGACCCGCCCCGGATCAGCCGCTACGAGGCACTGGCGGAGCGCTGGCGGCTGCAGAGCCACCGGACCGACGAGCTCCACGAGACCCTCCGCACCCACTCCTACCTCCTGCTCACCGAGCTGGCGACGGAGCTGGGCGTGGAGGCGAGGACCTGGAAGGAGCAGAGGAACCCCTTCCATCGTCGCTACGTCGAGTACCGGCTCTCTCCGTTTGCCGGATCGGAGGGGGAGACCCGGATCGACCGTTACACCGCCAAGGGCGAGCTGGAATTCGCCATCGTCCTCACCTTCGATCACGGGGAGGACCGGTTCCCCAAGACCCGGTTCCTCGTGCCCCTGGCCACCCGGATGTACCGGCAGCACCCCCAGTTCTGCCTCTGGGACCCGGTCGCGGCCGCTCCCCTGGAGGGTTTCCTCTGGGTGGCCACCCGCCCTGCGGTGATCCAGGACATCCTGACGGTGCTGGATCGGGAGCTGGCCATCGACCCGTTCGAGGGGCCGCCCACCCCACCGCGGCTTGGTTGTCTCTGAGGGTTCCCGGCACACCGGACCCCTCAGGCCAGCACCGGAAAGCAGCCCCTGAGGCCACTGACGAGCATCTGGACGGCGATGGCGCTCAGCAGCAGACCCATCAGGCGGCTGATCACCTTCTCCTGAAGTTCCCCCAGGGCCTGACGCAGGGGCATCGAGGCGATCAACAACAGATAGATCAGGATCGCCAGCAGGCCGATCACCCCACTGAGGGCGAGCCTGCCCTGCCAGGCAGCCGGGGCATCGGCCACCACCAGGGAGATGGCGCCGGGGCCCGCCAGCAGCGGCAGGCCGATCGGCACCACACCGGCACTGTCCTCGGTCCCATCCAGGGAGCCGTGGCTCACCTCCCGCCCATCGATCAGGCGCAGGCCGATCGGCAGCAGAATCAGCCCCCCGGCCACCCGGAAGGCCTCGAGGGTGATGCCGAACAGGTCGAGCAGCCCCTGGCCCCACCAGCAGGCGGCGATCAGGGCACAGAGAAAGGTGAGCACCGCCAGGCGGCTGATCCGGCGGATCCGCACGGGGTTGCCCCCACCGGCCTCCACCACCACCGGCAGCAGACCGATCGGCGAGCTGATCGCCAGCAGACCGACGGCCGTGTTGATCAGGGACATGGGGGCCCCGGGGACACCGGCAGAGCGACGACCATCATCGGAGCCATGGGCCCGCCGATCGGAGCCGCGGGCCCGGCCCCGGCCCGGCCGCACCAGTCACATCCGGTCATCACCCCGGGGGACCCGCCCCATTGCACCCCTGCCATCCGGCGATTGACTGGGCTCCCTTCGCCCTCGACCCATGGTCTCCGCATCGGCCCGGCTCCGGATCCGGGCGGCCCTGATCACGCCGGTCCTGCTGAGCCTGCTGCTACCCGCCCCGGCTGCGGCCGCCACCTACCAGGCCCTCTGCGGCAACAACCCCTGCACCATCAACCTCGACGCCAACGGCATCGGTGACAGGAAGAGCTTCATCCCCATCGGCCGAGTCGCCCGCTGGTTCGCAGGCGGAGCGGAGACCTACGACACCACCAACGGCACCGTGGGGGCGGTGGGTGGCGGCACCGCCGGAGCCATCGCCGGTGGCCTCCTGCTCGGCCCGGTCGGCCTGGTGGGGGGCATGGTGGGCGGTGCCCTTGCCGGATCGAAGGCCGGCAGGACGGCGGATCTCTACTTCACGGTGGTGGGCTACGACAGCGCCGGCGACAAGACCACCCTCAACTTCCGCTTCGTGAATCCCAGGCCCGCCCATCAGATGAAGCAGGAACTGGCAGTGTTGACCGGTCTGGCCATGGGGGAAACGCGCTCCCTGGCGGAACTGCAGCGCCGTGTCGATCCCCTGCCCCAGCGGCTCGGCAACGGAAGCGGGCCCCAGTCGATTCCCTCCCAGTCCTACGTGGCTCCTTCCCGTTACCGCTGAGCCTCGGCCGCCAGCCGGTCGAGGGCATCCTGCATCGCGGCCGTCACCCGCTGATAGCAGGCCTGCACATAGTCCCGGTCGCGGCTGGCGGCATGGCCGCTGCGCTCCAGGCGGATCGGCGGGCACACCCGCGTCTGGATCCGCACCGGCAGGGGCAGGTTGAGCAGCGGGCCCAGGGCCAGGCCCCAGGGGAGGCCCAGGTAGAGGGGCATCACCTCGGGATCGATGCCGAACAGCCAGGGCATCCCCCGCTCGTGCAGCGCCCGGAACTGGGGGTAGAAGTCCTCCAGCACCACCAGGGTGTCGTGGGCCCCCCAGGAGATCACCGGGACGATCGGCAGGTCGTGCCAGATCGCCAGCCGCAGGAAGCCGGTGCGGCCGGCGAAGTGGATGCGGCCCCGGTCCCGGTGCGGGCGGAAGGTGTCCTGCCCGCCGCCGGGATACACCAGCAGACTGTTTCCCTCCTCCAGGGCCGCCAGGGCCAGGCGCGGGTGGTACGGGATGGCGCCGGTACGGGCAGCCAGATCGGCCAGGGGCGGATAGCCCAGCCAGACCTTCGGGTGGGCGAGCCCCAGCACGGGGCGTTCCAGACCGAAGCGACGGAACCAGTCGTACATGACCATGTGCATGTCGGGCGCCGCCAGACCGCCGTTGTGGGTGCCCACAAACAGCACCGGATCGGCGTCGGGGATGTGCTCCCAGCCATCGGAGACGACCCGGAAATAGTGCTGATACAGCCAGCCCCAGAACGGCATCAGCCGGCGGATCAGGGCCGGATCCCGGCGTTGCCAGCGGTGCAGCGCGGCCTGGCGGCAGACGGGCATGGGGGAGAGGGAAGCGGGCTGGAGTCTGGCCACCGGATGGGCGCCACCGGTGCGGTGGCAGCCCTTTCTAGGCTCGCCAGGCGTCCGGTGCCCCAGGCGCCTCCGTCGTCGCCCACCGCCCCCATGGCCGAGCTCACCCTGCTGTTCGATGGCGGCTGCCCCCTGTGCCTGCGGGAGGTGAACGCCTTGCGCCGCCGCGACCGGGGGGTGGGCCGGCTGGCCTTCGTGGACGTGAACGACCCCGCCTATGACCCGGCCCGTCACGGCGGCATCACCTACGCCGAGGCCATGGGCCGCATGCACGCCCTGGATGCCGACGGCGGCGTGATCCGGGATGTGGAGGTGTTCCGCCAGGCCTATGCCCTGGTCAACCTGGGCTGGCTCTACGCCCCCACCCGCTGGCCCCTGCTGCGGCCCCTGGTGGACGCCCTCTACGGGCTGTGGGCCCGCTGGCGCCTGGCCATCACCGGCAGGCCGCCGTTGGAGGTGCTCTGCCGGGATCGGTGCGGGACCAGCGTCGGCCAGGTGCACGAGGTGGTGGGCGGCTGAGGGGCCTGCTGGCGAACGGGGGCGGGCTCACCCGGGAGAAGCCGTCCGAAGGAGTCGTTGTGCGGCACCCCCCGACGTCATCGCGTCCGGGCTGGGTGCCTGTGGCGGCGCCATCCGATGAACCCCGAACAGATGAACTGCGACCCCTGAGAACTCGATCGTCCTGAGCGTAGAAAAATCCGGTGGAACCAACTGTTGGCCCCACCGGAGAGGGATTCCAGGAGAAATCCAAGCCTAAAACTTTCCTCCCACGGAGGCGGACAACCAGACACCAGACCCGGTAGCAGCCGCGACTGGCTCGCAGCGCCAGCGAAGCCGGCCGGCCTGGCAAACCGATCACCTGGGCTTATCGGCTGAATTGGCAATCCTGCGTGGAAATACCACCCAAGAGGTGGAACTGCTCACTAATGTTCCCGGACTCCAACACGGGCCTTTCCTTCGGATGTTCGGGCACCCCTGCCGACAACCGCTTCCATAGGGGTCTTCCGCAGCACCCAACCCCGCCCACAGGAGCTTCCCGCCATGCCATCCGCCGTGTCATGACCCTCGCCATGCCCGCACGACCGCTGCGCCTGACCCTTCGCGCCGATGACCATCTGCCGGCAGACATGGGCTGGCAGATCGACGATGGCTACATCCGCGCGAACACCTGGAATGAGGAGGGTGAGTCCATCACCCTCGGCATCTGGGGACCCGGCGACCTGATCACGCCCACCGGCTGCGGAGTGACGCCCTACGAACTCATCTGCCTCACCCGGGTGATGGTGGTCGAGTGGGAGCCGAGCGAGAGCGAGACCCTGGCGTTCATGCGTGATCTGTTCACCCAGACCACCCAACTCCTGCAGATCCACCGGGTCAGGCCGGCCGATTCCCGGTTGCTGCGCTTGTTGCAGTGGATCGGCACCCGCTTCGGTCGGGTCAGCAGCAGCGGCACGACCCTTTCGCTGGAGGACATGAACCTCACCCACCGCCAGCTGGCCGCCATTGCCGGCATGACCCGGGTCACCGTGACGAAGTCCCTGACCCGCTTCCGCAGCAATGGACAGGTCGTCAAGGTCAGCGAAGCCGATCTGCTCGTCCCTCGCGATACCAGCCTGGCAACCACCGAGAACACCACCGCCACCCTTCCTTTGGGCTCCCTGACCTTCCCGAAAACCCTTCGCCATGAACCACCCGCCCACCGGAACGCCGGTTTCGACACCCCATGACGCCATTCCCTGGCATCAGCAATTCCGCCGCAGCCAGATCGTCCAGTCCCTCGAGGCCGTCCAGGACCTGATCGCCATCTCCCTCTGCCTGGGGCTGTTCGGCGTGATGGTGCTGCAGCTGAAGCGAACCTTCTCGACGCTCTTCTCCACCTCGGAGTTCCACGAGGTCACGGCCGACATCCTCTTCATCCTGATCCTGGTGGAGCTCTTCCGCCTGCTGATCATCTACCTGCAGGAGCAACGGGTGTCGATCGGCGTGGCCGTGGAGATCGCCATCGTGTCCGTGCTCCGCGAAGTGATCGTCCGGGGCGTGCTGGAGACGGACTGGCAACAGATCCTGGCGGTCTGCCTGTTCCTGATGACCATGGCCCTGCTGATGGTGGTGCGGGTGTGGCTGCCGCCCACCTTCGCCGGCGTCGACCCGGAGGCCCAGGTGTCAGCCCGGGTGCGCCAACAGCAGGAGTAGCCCGCTTTCCAATGCATTCTGCTGCGGATGTTGTTGCGAATACCGGCATCTCGATGATGGCCTTGATCCAGCAATCCGGCCACTGAGCACCAAGGCTTTCAGCTCCTGATTCCTGGATCGATAAGTCCAGTTTATTCAGGAGATTCGCAGGTCTGCTTGAAGACAGCACCCAGTTATTCTGATCAGCCCCTAATGTTGCTGGACCCCAAATCCGGGGCCACCAAACCACCCAGCCAGCCGCTTCTTCCCTCCCTCTCCCTTCGCCTGAGACTCCACGCCGCAGAGGCGATGAAGAGAGTCTGACCACAACGAATGAGCCCCAAGGGACTGTTCATTGAGCAGCCCCTCTTCTTTTCTCGCCAACCCTTTCCCCTTCCTTTCCATTCGATGACCATGACGAGTCGCCGTCGTTTCCTCACCCGTTTCGGGGCCGCCCTGGGGTCCTCCCTGCTGCTCGCCGGATGCCTGGGCAATCCACCCGGCAGCTCCGATTCCGCCAGCGCACCCCAGGCCGCCAGTCCCGCGCCCGGCCAGGAGCTTGGCACCATTAAGCTGGGCTACATCCCCATCCTCGAAGCCGCTCCCCTGGTGGTGGGGGTGGAGAAGGGCTTCTTCGCCAAGCATGGGATCAAGGTGGAGCTGGCCAAGCAGGCCAGCTGGCCCGCCGCCCGCGACAACGTGGTGCTGGGCTCGGCCGGTGGCGGCATCGATGGGGGCCAGTGGCAGCTGCCCATGCCCCACCTGATCACCGAAGGCATCATCACCGACGGCAAGAAGGTACCCATGGTGGTGCTGGCCCAGCTGAACAGCCAGGCCAACGGCATCGCCGTCTCCAACAGTCTCAAGGCCGAGAACCTGGGCCTGGATCTGGCCCCGGCCGTGGACGTCTTCCAGCGCTTCCCGCAGAAGGAAGGCCGCAAGTTCCGTGCCGCCTACACCTTCCCCAACGCCAACCAGGACCTCTGGATCCGCTACTGGCTGGCGGCCGGCGGGGTCGATCCCGACAAGGACATCGAGCTGCTGACCGTGCCCTCCACCGAGACGCTGCAGGGGATGCGCAACGGCACGATGGATGCCTTCAGCACCGGCGACCCCTGGCCGTTCCGAATCGTCAAGGATGACATCGGCTACCTGGCCGCCCTCACCGCCCAGATGTGGCCGGCCCATCCCGAGGAATTCCTGGCGGTCCGCTCCGACTGGGTCGAGAAGAATCCCAAGGCCGCCGTGGCCCTGGTGAAGGGCCTGATCGAAGCCCAGCAATGGGCCGACAAGCCTGAGAACCGCAGCGAAGTGGCCAAGCTGATCAGCTCCCGCGCCTACTTCAACACCCCGGTGGAGGTGCTCGAGCCCGCCCTCAAGGGTCAATACCTGCTGGGTGCCGACAGGAAGCCCGTCAACGATCCCAAGCTCGGGCCGATCTACTGGATGAGTGATCGGGGGGTGATCTCCTACCCCTACAAGAGCCTGAGTCTGTGGTTCCTGGTGGAATCGCTGCGCTGGAACATGCACCCCGGCAAGCTCACCTCGATCGAGCAGGCCAGGGCCCTGGTCGACAGGGTGAACCGGGAGGACATCTGGCGGCAGGCCGCCACCGAACTGGGGCTTCCCGCCAAGGACATCCCCACCGGCTCCTCCCGGGGCAAGGAGACCTTTTTCGACGGCATCGTCTTCGATCCTGAGAACCCCCAGGCCTATCTCGACAGCCTGAAGATCAAGCGCTGATTCACTCCCCCGTCGGCCGAATCCCCTTCGGCCGGCTCTCCCTCCGACCCGTGACCCGACGTCACGGGTCATCCCTACCAACGCCTTTCTCCACTGTCTTCCAGGACGACCCCTCCCATGACCCTCACTGCACCCAGCCCCGGCACCACCACATCCGGCCCCATGGCCTGGTGGAAGCGCCACCGCAAGCTGATCCTGCCGCCGGTGTTCGGCATCGCCGGCTTTCTGCTGGCGTGGCAACTCAGCGCCAGCCTCGGCCTCACCCGGCTGCCCGGCCCCCTGAGCCTGTTCACCGAGCAGCGCACCCGTGAACTGCTGCTCTATCCCTTCTACGACCGGGGCGGCCTCGACAAGGGCCTCTTCTGGCAGACGATGGCCAGCCTGGGCCGGGTCGCCCAGGGCTATCTCCTTGCCGCGGTGGTGGGGATCAGCGCCGGGATCGCCGTGGGCCTCAACAAGACCCTCAACCGGGCCTTCGACCCCCTGTTCCAGTTCCTGCGCATGGTGGCGCCCCTGGCCTGGGTGCCGATCGCCCTGGTGATCTTCCAGAAAAACCAGCCGGCGGCCATCTTCGTGATCTTCATCACCGCGGTGTGGCCGATTCTGATCAACACCGCCGAAGGGGTGCGGCAGATCCCGCAGGATTACCACAACGTGGCCCTGGTGCTGCAGATGTCGAAGAAGACCTTCTTCACCAAGGTGCTGATTCCTTCCGCCCTGCCCTACATCTTCACGGGCCTGCGCATCTCCATCGGCCTGGCCTGGCTGGCGATCATCGCCGCCGAGATCGTGATGAGCGGCATCGTCGGCATCGGCTTCTTCATCTGGGATGCCTATCAGCAGAACTACGTCAGCGACATCGTCCTGGCCGTGGTCTGGATCGGCGGCATCGGCCTGCTGCTGGATCGCCTGATGGCCTGGCTCCAGTCCCGCATCTCCCCCGGCCAGTGAGTCCGAGCCAGCCATGAACCTGCCCAACGCCCTCAAGCCCTTCGGATGGCTTGACGCCTGGATGAGCGACCGGAAGAACGTGATCCGCTTCCTGCTGGCCCGTGTCCTGCTCATGACCGCCATGGTCCTGGCCTTCGGCGTCCTCCATCTCTCCCAACCCTGATTCGCCATGACCACACTCGTTGACGTCCAGTCCCTCGAAAAGAACTTTCCCCTCACCGGTGGCGGCAACTACCTCGCCCTCAAGGGGATTGATCTGGAGATCCGCAAAGGCGAGTTCATTTCCCTGATCGGCCACTCCGGCTGCGGCAAGTCCACCCTGCTCAACATGATCGCCGGCCTGGATCTGCCCACCGGCGGCACCGTGCTCCTCGAGGGAGAAACGGTGAAGCGTCCGGGGCCCGACAAGATGGTCGTGTTCCAGAACTATTCCCTGCTGCCCTGGCTCACCGTCCGCCAGAACATCGCCCTGGCGATCGAGGAGGTGATGCCCGACTTGGGCAAGGCGGAGCAGGAGGCCCTGATCGACGAGCACATGGAGATGGTGGGGCTGACCCAGGCCGCCACCAAGCTTCCCGGCCAGCTTTCCGGTGGCATGCGCCAGCGGGTGTCGATCGCCCGCGCCCTGGCGATCAAGCCCAAGCTGCTGCTGCTGGATGAACCCTTTGGCGCCCTCGATGCGCTGACGCGGGGGAATCTGCAGGAGAAGCTGATGCAGATCTGCAACGAGCACGAACTCACCGCCGTGATGGTCACCCATGACGTGGATGAGGCGGTGCTGCTCTCCGACCGGATCGTGATGCTCACCAACGGGCCGGGCTCGAGGATCGGCGGGATCCTTGAGGTGGACATCCCCCGCCCCCGCCAGCGGCTCACGGTGGTGCACCACCCCAGTTACTACAGCCTGCGTTCGGAAATCATCTATTTCCTCAACCGCCAGAAGCGGGTGAAGCAGTGGCAGGCCCGCCCCCACAAGGTGCTGGCCCGCCACGGCCTGGAGAAGGTGAACCTGGATCTGGGCTTCATCCCGCTCGCCGCCTGCGCCCCCCTGGCGGTGGCCGAGGCCAAGGGCTTCTTCAGCAAGCACGGTCTCGACGACGTGCAGCTGGTGCGGGAGACCAGCTGGCGGGGGGTGGTGGACGGTCTGGTCGACAGGACCCTCGACGCGGCGATGATGCCCTCGGGCATGCCCACCTGGATGACGGCCGGGGGCCATGGCGGGCCGACGCTGCCGATCGTCTCCTCCCTCACCATCAGCCGCAACGGCAACGAGGTGACCCTCGCCAAACGGCTGGCGGAGCAGGGCGTCAGCACGGTGGAGGACTACCGGGCCTGGCTGGGCAGCCACGAACGGGAGCCCCACCGGATCGGCATCGTCCATCCCGCGTCGATGCACAACCTGCTGCTGCGCTACTGGCTGGCGGCCAACGGCATCGATCCCGACAGGGACGTGCACCTGCAGACCCTGCCACCGGCCCAGATGCTGGCCGACCTCAAGGACGGCTCCATCGACGGCTACTGCATCGGCGAACCCTGGAACTTCCGGGCCGCCAGCAGTGGTCATGGGGTGCCGATCGTGGGGGATCTGGAAATCTGGTCGGGCCATCCCGGCAAGGTGCTCGGCGCCCGCGAGGACTGGGCCCAGTCGTACCCCAACACCCACATCGCCCTCACCAAGGCGTTGCTGGAAGCCTGCCGCTACTGCGCCGACCCTGCCCACTGGCCGGAAATGGGCGAGCTGCTCAGCGACCGGCGCTATCTCGGCATCAAGGCCGAGCTGATCCGCTTCAGCGGCCAGCCGGGTGACTCCGGCTCCTTCGCCCCCCATGGGGAACCGCACCATCTGTTCTACGGAGCGGGACTCAACCGCCCCAGCCGCAGCGAGCACCTCTGGATCCTCACCCAGCTGGCCCGCTGGGCCGAGATCCCCTTCCCCCGCAATTACGTGGAGATCCTCGAACGGGTCTGCAGCGTGGGGGTGTTCAGCACCGCCGCCCGCGAACTGGGCCTGGACGACGTCAGCTACCAGCGCCGGGCCATCGAGCTGTTTGACGGCCGACCGTTCAACCCCGAGGACCCGATCGGCTACCTCAACGACGTCTCCCTGCACCGCGATTTCAGCGTCGCCGAGATCCCCATCGGCCAGCCCCGTGCCATCAGCGTCTGATCCACCGTCCCTCCGCCATTTCCTCCGATGATCACCACGGCCAGAAAGCTCCCGTCCGCTGCCATCGCCAGCCAGCCCCTGCTGCGTTTCGAGGGGCTGGGCAAGGTCTATCCCACCCCCACCGGACCCTACCCGGTGCTGGACAACATCAACCTGCAGGTCGAGCAGGGGGAATTCATCTGCGTCATCGGCCATTCCGGCTGCGGCAAGTCCACGCTGCTGAACATGGTCTCCGGCTTTTCCTCACCCACCGCCGGCCAGGTGCTGCTCAACGGCAGGCCGATCGAGAAGCCCGGGCCCGATCGCATGGTGGTCTTCCAGGGCTATGCCCTGCTGCCCTGGATGACGGCCTACGAGAACGTCTTCCTGGCCATCGACGAGGTGAAGCCCGACCTCTCCAGCCGCGAGAAGCGGGAGATCGCCATGGAGCACCTGGCAATGGTGGGCCTGGAGAAGGCCGTCGACAAGCGCATTCCCCAGCTCTCCGGTGGCATGAAGCAGCGGGTGGCCATCGCCCGGGCCCTGGCGATCCGCCCCGAGGTGCTGATCCTCGATGAGCCCTTCGGAGCCCTTGATGCGATCACCAAGGAGGAGCTGCAGGAAGAGTTGCTGCAGATCTGGAACACCCAGAAATGCACCGTGCTGATGATCACCCACGACATCGACGAGGCCCTCTTCCTGGCCGATCGGCTGGTGATGATGACCAACGGTCCGGCCGCCTCGATCGGCGAGGTGATGTCGATCGACTTTCCCCGGCCCCGCAACCGTGAAGACATCATGGAGGATCCGAAGTACTACGAGCTGCGCAACACCGCCCTCGATTTTCTCTACAACCGCTTCGCCCACGACGACGTGGAATGAGGCCCACGCGACGGGCCTGGCCGTTCGTTTCTGCCAAGATGCCCCCCCGACGGTGGCGTTGCTCTCCTGATGCGGACATCTCCGTCCCTGGCCGGGCTGGGCCTGGCGCTGGCCGCCACCCTGGCCGGGGCGTCGCCGGCCAGGGCCCTGGAGACCATCGAGCTGAAGCTGCCCCTGGTCGAGACCACGTTCTCGATCCGGTTGGCGGAACTGAGCGATCCCCGGGCCCTGCTCGCCGGCAACAGCGACCTGGCCGAGCTCGACCAGGCCACCCGGGGCGGCATCGGCCGCTCCCTGGTGGATCTGTTCAACGCCCCCCTGCCCCTGCAGGCCCTGGATGTGGCCCGCCAGGTGGTCCCCTCCCCCCTGGCCCAGCAGGCCCTGCTGCTGCTCTCCTCCCTCGGGGGGGTCGACGGTCTGCCGGCCGACATCTCCAGCGACACGGTGCTGAAGGTGCTGGACCGGGCCGCCGGCCGGGGTCACCTGACGATGCTGGGGGTGCTCCAGGCCGTGCCGGGCCGGACCGCCAGCGTGGATGTGGGCAAGGGCCTGTTCCTGCTGCAGCGGATGAACGCCCAGCTGCTGTCGGCCAACCGTCTGCTGGAGGGAGCGCCGCCAGAGACCGCGGCCCCCTCCCTGCGGGATCCGGGCCCCCTGCCGGTGCGGCGCGACACCCTGACCCTGCCGGTGGCCTACCGACCCCAGCCCCTGGAGGTGGTGGTCATCCGCCCGACGCAGCAGGCCTCCGGCCGGCTGGTGGCCATCTCCCATGGCCTCTGGGATGGGCCCGAGAGCTTCGAAGGCTGGGGACGCCATCTGGCCAGCCACGGCTACACCGTGCTGCTGCCCCGCCACCCCGGCAGTGACCGCACCCAGCAGCAGGCCATGCTCTCCGGCAAGGTGCCACCCCCCGGTCCGGCGGAGCTGCGCCTGCGCCCCCTCGACATCTCCGCCCTGATCGATGCGGCGGCAGCCGGGACCAAGGGGCTGCCGAGCGGACTGGACACCGATGCGGTCGTGGTGCTGGGCCACTCCTGGGGCGCCACCACGGCCCTGCAGCTGGCGGGCGCCCGCCCCACCGCCCAGCAGCTGCAGAAACGCTGCAACGATCTCCAGGACCCCCAACGGAATTTGAGCTGGGTGCTGCAGTGCAGCTTCCTGGGGGGGACCGACCAGGCGGCCCTCACCGACCCGCGGGTGAAGGCCGCCGTGGCGGTGAGTCCGCCGATGTCCCTGCTGTTCGACGCCGGCGCCGTCCCGGCCTTCCAGGGCCGGGTGCTGGTGGTGAGCGGCAGCCGCGACTGGGTGGTGCCCCCCGGACCGGAAGCCATCGCCCCGATGGCCCGGGTCACCCGCCTGGGGAACGCCGGACACCGTCTCGTCCTGGCGGGGGGCGGCGATCATTTCAACCTTGGCTCCCCCTACGACCTGGGCGGCGGCCCCCTGCGGGGACTGCTGCTGGCCTGGGTGAACGGGGCCTTCACCGCCGGTCCCGCCGTCGCCCCCGGACCCGGAGCCTCGGCCCTGCTGCCCCCGGGTGGCTGGGGGGATGGGAGCCTCTCCCTGATCGACGTGACCGACCGGCTGGCGAGTTGGAACCCCTGAGGCGTCGGCGACCGCCGTCTGACCCACACTTGATTCGGCGCCCCTGGATCCGGCCACCCGATCAATGCTCCCCCTGTCTTCCCTCCCCCCAGTGATCCGCGTCTGGGGCAGCACCGGGCTGGCCACCCTGCTGATCCTGGCCGGGCCGGAGGCCAGGGCGGCCGAGCAGGTGGTCTTCGTCAGTGGGGCGTTTCGCCGCTCGATCCCCGTCGCCGACCTGGAACGGCTGGCCCGGACCGGTGAGGCCGTGGGCCTGCTGGGGGATGCCCTGCGGCTGGGCGGCAGGGACCCCGCCGAGGTCGGCAAGCTGCTGAACCACCGCGTGACGCTGCCGCTGGTGCAGACCACCAGGCTGTTGAGCACCCGCTTCGGCGAGAGCGCCCTGGAGCGGCTGTCCGGCATCCTGTATCCCCTCAAGGCGCCGCCGGTGGGCATGGTGGCCCTGCGTTCGGCCACGATCCTGGGGATCGAGGACGGCTCGGGAACGCTGTCGGCGGTGGGATTCCTGCGGGCCTACCCCAACGAGGAGGTGGCCATCAACCTGCCGGCCCTGCAGTCGGCCCTGGCGGGGTTGAGCGGCATGGGCCACGTGGTGAAGGAGTTTCTCGAATCCGACCTCGGCTCCAACCTGGAGCGGATCCAGGAGCCCGGTCCGCCGGCCGCCCCCTGACGCCACCGTCCGGGCCGGATGGCCGGCGCTCAGCTCCCGCGCCACCGGGGCCTCGGACGGCACCGCGGCCAGCCGCCTCAGGATCGCCTCCGGGGCGAGAAGCCGGGGACCCTCGAGCCCGTCCGGCCGGGCTGTTGCCGGCCCAGCCTGGACGCCAGCCATGGCGTCACTGTGCCGTCACCTCAGCCCCATGGTCTCCGTCCGTCTCTTCGAGCAGCCACAGGGCGAGCCCGCCGCCACGGCCGCGGGCTGCCAGCCAGAGCGGCCGTTCGGCGGCGATCAGGGCGAAGAAGGGTCGGCGCAGCGGATCGGGCTGGGGCAGGGCCCGCTCGATCAGCACCCGCCCGCCCAGGAGCAGCAGCAGGCGCTCGAAGCTGAACACCAGCAGCGGGCGGCGGCCCTCCAGACGTCCCGCACCCTCGAAGCGCAGCTCCAGGGCACCGATCCGCACGCTGTTGGCCAGCCGCAGCTCCCCATCCTTCGAACCCGCCCCAGCCGCGGACAGCCGCAACCGGGCCGCCAGCCCCCGCAGCAGGACGGCGGCCGCCGAGGCGGGCTGCCGGCTCCCCTTGTTCCAGATCCGCTCGAGCCGCCAGCAGCCGAGCAGATCCGCGGTGGTCAGGCCACTGCCGTCGCGTCGGCAGCGCCGTTCGCGGTCGAGCAGCCACGGGGCATCGGGGATCACGGCAGCGCCTCTGGAAGCAGCTCCCGACGCTAGGGACCGCTGGGCGATCGGGCCGGGCGCCAGGGGCCCGCCCCGCTTCGCAATCACCAGCTGCTATTGAGAATCGCTTGCAAAAGTGACGGTGGGTCCTCTAGGTTGAGAGC
>PVWP01000009.1 GCA_003003925.1 Aphanothece cf. minutissima CCALA 015 | reverse complement strand
GCCGCCCTCTGGCCCGAGAAGTTCACCAACGTCACCAACGGCGTCACCCCCCGGCGCTGGGTGGCCCTGGCCAATCCGGCGCTGCATGAGCTGTTCTGCGAGAGCATCGGCCCCGACTGGACGACCCGGCCCGGGGCCCTCCAGCGCCTTCAGGACTTCCAGCAGGATGGGTCGTTTCTGGAACGCTGGGGAGCGTGCAAGCGGATCGCCAAGGAGCGGCTGGCCGGATACGTCCAACGGCATCTGGAGCTGGCTGTTGACCCAGACAGCCTTTTCGACGTGCAGGTGAAGCGCATCCACGAGTACAAGCGCCAGCACCTCAATGCCCTCCAGGTGATCGCCCAGTACCTGCGCATCAAGAACGGCCTCACAGGCGGCATGGCCCCCCGCACCGTGATCTTCGGGGGCAAGGCCGCCCCCGGCTACGCCATGGCCAAGCTGATCATCCGCTTCATCAACGGCATCGCCGACGTCGTCAACGCCGATCCCGACATGGACGGCCGCCTGCGCGTCATCTTCCTGGCCGACTACAACGTCAAGCTCGGGGAGCGGGTCTATCCCGCCGCCGACCTCTCCGAGCAGATCTCCACCGCCGGCCTCGAGGCCTCCGGCACCGGCAACATGAAATTCATGATGAACGGCGCCCTCACCATCGGCACCCTCGATGGCGCCAACGTCGAGATCCGTGAGCAGGTGGGCGATGACAACTTCTTCCTGTTCGGACGGACCACTGAGGAGATCGGCCAGCTGCGGGGCCACTACAGACCCTGGGAATGGCTGGGGAACGATCCGGTGCTGGCCGAGGTGTTCGACCTGATCGAGCAGGGGCACTTCAGCCAGGGGGACACGGAACGGTTCCGGCCCCTGACGGACCAGCTGCGGGGGGTCGATCCCTTCTTCGTGCTGGCCGATTTCAGCGACTACCTCCGGGCCCAGAACGCCATCAATGCCACCTGGGCCGACCGCAGCCGCTGGAATCGGATGGCCATCATGAACGCCGCCCGCAGCGGCTTCTTCTCCTCCGATCGCGCGATCAGGGAATATGCGCAGAGAATCTGGGACGTGCAGCCCTCTCCAGTGGCCATGACCGGAGGCCCCGGTCGCACCTGATCCTTAGCCCACCGTCAGCATGGTGGAGGGATTCAGGATTCGGACCATGACTCCCCAATCCTCAGGCGCCCTGACCACCATGCGGCTTCTGGCCCAGGGCCGGGACCTGCGGACCGTCGCCCCAGGGGAGGTGATCTTCCAAGCGGGGGAACTTGGCAACTCGGTCGTTGGGATCCTGGAAGGAGAGGTCAGGATCGACTGGGCCGGAGGTCGCGAGAGTGAACGCCTCGGCCCCGGCAGCACCTTCGGCGTGGGCGCCCTGTTGGACGCCCCGCACCTGCGCTTTGGCACCGCCACGGCCCAGCTGGACGCCCAGCTGCTGGAAATGAAGCGGGAGGAGTTCCTGTTCGCGCTTCAGGAGTTGCCGATGTTCGCCCTGGAGATGCTGCACGGGCTAGAGGAGCGCCTGGGCGATCTGAAGCGGGCGAGTGGCGAGCTCAGTGGGCCACCCCCGGCATGAAGCGCCGCTCGTGCTGGTATCCCTTCAGCATGCGGTTCCAGTAGATCCAGGGCAGCACGTCCTTCTTCACCACCCACATGCTCCAGCGCTCCTGGGTGGGATCGAGGGGGAAGGAGGGAACGGGCTGGCCGTCGTAGTTGAACTCGGCCATGATCACCCGCCCGTAGCCGGTGATCAGCGGACAGCAGGCGTAGCCGTCGTAGCGGGCGGCCAGGGGCTGGCCATCGAGGTGGGCCAGCAGGTTGGCCACCAGCACCGGCGCCTGGCCCCGCACCGCCGCGGCGGTCTTGGAATTGGGCAGCGAGGACACATCACCGAGGGAGAAGACGTTGGGATGGCGCACGTGCTGGGTGGTGAACTTGTCCACATCCACCCAGCCCCCCGGTCCGGCCACCGCCAGGGGGCTGGTGGCCACCACATCCGGGGCCGCCATCGGCGGGGTGACGTGCAGCATCCCGAAGGGGAGCACCTCCTCCCGCACCGTGTCGCCGTCCTTGACGGCGAAGACCGCCTCCTTGCTGGCGGCGCGCACCTCCTTGAGGGTGTGCTGGTAGCGGGGCTCGATGCCGCGGCGGGCCACCACCTGGCGCAGGGGTTCGGCGAAGGTGGGAATGCCGAAGATCCCCGGCGTGGCGGTGGCAAAGATCACCTTGGTCGCCGCCGCCACCGCCGGCGAGCGCTTGAAGACGTCGTCGGCCAGGTACATGATCTTCTGGGGCGCCCCGGCGCACTTGATCGGTGTGTCGGGGAAGGTGAAGATCGCGTTGCCGCCGGAGAAGGCCTGGATCGTCTGCCAGGTGTAATCGACCAGATTCTTGGAATAGTTGCTGGTGATGCCCTGGCTGCCGAGGGCCTCCGGCAGCCCCTTGATCCGGTCCCAGCAGAGCTTGATGCCGGTGGCCACCACCAGGGCGTCGTAATGGAGCGTTTCGCCGTCGCTGCTGGCCACGGTGCCGGCCGCCGGATCGAAGCTGGCGGCGGCGGCGCGGATCCAGCGCACCCCCTCGGGGATCAGGTCGGCCTCGGCCCGACGGGTCTGCTCGAGGCTGAAGACGCCGGCGCCCACCAGGGTCCAGCCGGGTTGGTAGTAGTGGTCGGGGGAGGGCTCGAGGATGGCGATCTCCAGGCCCGGCCGGGCCCGCTTGAGCTGGCTGGCCACGGTGAGGCCCGCAGCCCCTCCGCCGACGATCAGGATCTGGTGATGGGCCATGGAACGGGAATTCAGACGCGGAGGGCCCGGCAACGGCGAGGGGAATCGTTACGGTCCTGATCCTTCGTGGCACCGAAGCGCCAGCAGACTGAAGGGATCGAGAACCGGAGCAGGGCGATGTTTCTGAAGGTACGCCACAACGACGACGCCAGCCTGGTGGAGGTGCTGAATGTCAGGCAGTTGTTCAACCCCTTCGACACCCAGGTCCAGGGCCGTCTCCATGGCGGCGAAGAGATGCAGGATCCCCAGGAGTACGCCAAAACCGACCTGCTCTTTCCCTCCGGGGAGGCCCTGCCCCGCTGCTGGCTCGATTCCCACTACCAGAGCTGAAGGCCAGCCAGGGCCATCGCTGCTAAGACGCCTCCATGGCGTCCCACTCCCACCAGCACGACCACGGGCATCCCCACCGCCAGGGCTCGCCCAGGGCCTTCTTCTGGGGGGTGCTGCTCAACAGCGCCCTCTCGGGGCTGCAGCTGGCGATCGGCATCGGCTTCGGCTCCCTGGCCCTGATCGGTGACGCCATCCACAACCTGGGCGATGTGGCCGGCCTGCTGTTCGGCTGGGGGGCCGAACGGCTCAGCGCCCGGCCGGCCACGGCCCGCTTCACCTACGGCTTCGGCCGCAGCACCCAGCTGGCCTCGCTGATGAACGCGGCCCTGATCCTGATGGCGGCGGGGGTGGTGATCGTCGAAGGGGTGCAGCGGCTGCTGAATCCTGTGCCCGTGGTGAGCGGCCCGGTGGCCTGGGCGGCGGCGGCCGGCATCGTGGTCAACCTGCTCTCGGCCCGGCTGTTCGGCAGCGGCCACCACCACGATCTGAACCGGCGGGCGGCGGTGGTGCACCTGCTCACCGATGCCGCCGTCTCGGCCGCGGTGCTGATCAGCGCCGTGCTGGTGGGGCTGGTGGGCTGGATGTGGCTGGATGCGGCCACCGCCATCGGCGTGGGGCTGGCGGTGGCCTGGAGCGGCTGGGAACTGCTGGTGGAGGCCCTCAGCGCCAGCCTCGACGCCGTGCCGCGGGGCATCGACCTGGCCGCGGTGGAGGCGGCCCTGCGTGCCCTCCCCGGTGTGGAGGACGTCCACCATCTGCATGTCTGGGGCATGAGCACCTCCCGCGCCGCCCTCACCGCCCATCTCGTGGGCTCCGGCCATGGGCCGCTCGATGGAGACCTGCTGTCTCTGGCCCGGCAGCGGCTCGCCCAGCTGGGCATCAGCCACAGCACCCTCCAGATCGAGGCGCCCGGGAGCTGTGCGCAAGACGCGGCCCACGGGCCCCGATAGGCTGGCCCCAGCCTTCGGCGACGGACGCCTTGCGGTTCTCGCCTTCACTGCTGCCCAGCCACGTGCTGCCCGGCCACCTGCTGCCCAGTCACCTGGTGCCCAGGCTCAAGGGACGGGCCCGGCGCGGGCTGGAGAAGGGGCTGGCCGCAGCGGGCCTCGGCCTCGTGAAGCTCGATCCCCCCGACTCGCCCGCCCACCGGGCCGCCGAGCGCCAGCGGACCCTGCAGCGGCAGATCCTGGATCGCCATGACCAGCAGACGATCGCCGATGTGGAGGCCCTCAACGACCGGTATCGGTCACCGGTCCTCGGCAGCCTCCGGCCGATGGATCTGTTCCGGATGCTGGGGGAGTGCCTGGATCCCACCGACAACCGCCTGGGCTGCGCCAGCCAGCTGACCCACAGCCTGCAGGTGATCGAGGCGATGGTCGGCGACGGCGTGCTCGACGACGATCTGCTGCTGCTGGCCTTCCTGCACGACCTCGGCAAGCTGCTGCTGCTCACCGGTGAAGACCCGGCCAACGTGGTGGGCACCAATGCCATCCTCACGCCCAGGGCCAGGACCGGCCTCGACCAGCACATCTGCCAGTGGAACCACTGCGAATTCGGCTACCTGCGGTTCCGCTCCTTTCTGCCGCCCCATCTCAGCTGGACGATCCGCTACCACGGCCTCAAGGACACCAACCCCATCGACTACATGGATGCCAGCGATGAACAGCACTTCAACGGCATCATGAAGCGCTTCCGCCACTACGACACGGCCTCCAAATCCATCGACATCAGACCCGAAACCCGGCTGGACGACTACCGAGATTTCATCGAATCGAGACTCCCCGATCGCATCCTTTTCTGATCAATTCGCAGCGTTGCCGTCATGCGCTTTCTTGTCGTTGGATCCGGCTTCGCCGGTGCCGTGCTGGCCAGGGAGCTTGCCGATCACACCGACCACTCCATCGATGTGATCGATGCCAGGGATCACATCGGCGGCAACTGCCACACGCACAGGGAACCGGAGACCGGCATCACCGTGCATACCTACGGAGCCCACATCTTTCACACCAGCGATCGGCAGGTATGGAACTACGTGCAACGCTTCACGGAGATGATGCCGTTCATCAACCGTCCCAAGGCCAGTATCGACAAGGGCATCTTCAGCCTGCCCGTCAACCTGCATACCATCAACCAATATTTCGGCAAGAAGTTCTCGCCATCAGAAGCCCGGCAGTTTGTCGACTCCATCCGGCGCCATGACATCGAGCAGCCCCGGAACTTCGAAGAGCAGGCACTGCACTTCATGGGCGATGAGCTTTACCGGGCGTTCTTCCATGGCTACACGAAAAAACACTGGGGCTGCGAGCCTGAGCAGATCCCGGCCTCCGTGTTGAAGCGATTGCCGTTGCGCTTCAACTACAACGACAACTATTACTCTTCGATCTATCAGGGCATTCCCAGAGATGGCTACACCGCCATCTTCGAGCGGCTGCTCGACCATCCGCGCATCTCCCTGACCCTCAACCACCGCTGGCAACCCTCCGATGGCCAGGCCTATGACCATGTCTTCTACTCAGGCCCCCTCGATGGCTTCTTCGGCCACCGACGCGGGCGGCTTGGCTATCGCACGGTGTTCTGGGAACGGCAGATCGAAACCGGGGATGCCCTGGGCCATCCAGGCATCAACTTTCCCTCCCTGGATGTGACCTTCACTCGCCGCAGGGAGCACAAGCATTACGAATACTGGAAGCAGCACGAGAAAACGATCGTGTTCACCGAATACAGCAAGGAAACGGGCACCGAGGATGAGCCCTACTACCCCAAGCGCCTGGCGGCCGACAAGGCCTTGCTGCATGGCTACCTGGGCGATTGCCTGCAGACGGAAAGGACCAGCTTTCTGGGCCGGCTGGGGCTCTACAAGTACATGGACATGCACCAGGTGATCGCCGAATCGCTCTCCCTGGCACGGGAATTCATCGCCGCGATCGCTTCAGGGGAGCCCAGGCCCACCTTCCCCGACGCCTTTCGCCTCAGCCTCTCATAGCTTGTCGCCGACCACACCCAGTCCGTCCTCCTCCAGCTGGAACACCAGCCCCCGATTGCGCTGAATGATGGCGGGATCGCTGCCCCGGCCGGCCGGATCGGGACACAGCCGCAGGCTGTTCCAGGCATACCACTTCAAAGGAAAGGAACTGACCCGGGGGGATTGACGCATCCCGTCGCAGATCATGTAGTCATACCCATAAACCACCGGCTGACCGGTGAGCCAGCCATAGAGCCGGCGGCATCCGGCCTGGGTGAGGGAATAGGCATGGGTGCAGTACAGCGGGCAGGTCACGATGTCCTGGAGGATCGGCATCGGCCTGGAGATCACACGGCGGGAGAGCGACCTGAGGCGGGGATGGCGATCGAGGAAGCGAAAGACACTGGGGGTGGGCAGATGCTTGTAGAGGATCTGGGAACCGAGAAACAGCAGGTCCCAGTCGGCAGGGGTGGCGTCATGGAAGGCCTCAGCATGGCTCGTCCAGATGGGCGGAAAGAACACATCGTCCTCGAAGATGTGCACCAGCGGCAGATCCCGCTCGATGGCATGGGCCAGCAGGCCCAGGTGGGAGAGCAAAGACCCCTGGGAGCCGCGGCGGGCCGTGAAGCGATCGACGTCGATCGGCCTGCCCAGGCCATGGCGCTCGAACAGGGGCTCCAGATCCTCCGATCGGGCATCCACGGCGGGCCAGATCGAGACCCGCGGGAATCCCGCCTCACCCAAGCGCTGGAGCAGCCCGTCGCGGCGATCGGGACGGCGCTCCAGATTGATGCAGAAGGCGGGGGCCTCCAGAAACGCCTGCCAAGGCCCCATGGCTGTTGCTCCCTGCCGACGCGAACGCTAGGGAACCGTCCCGTGCCCCGCCCGAATCAGGCCGGTGGGGCTCAGGGCTCGGTCCTGGCCGCCCGCTTGTCCTGCTCCAGCAGCTGCTCCACCAGGAGCTTGAGCAGCAGCGACACGATCGCCACGCCCCCCAGCACCATCGCCGCCCCGAAGGCCAGCTCGGTCTGGTAGTTCTTGTAGGCGTCCTCGACGAACAGCGGCAGGGTCTGGGTGAGGCCCTCGATGTTGCCGCTGACCACCGCGACGGCGCCGAATTCACCCAGGGCCCGGGCCGTGGTGAGGATCAGGCCGTAGAGCGCGGCCCAGCGCACCGAGGGGAGGGTCACCTTCCAGAACACCTGCCAGTTGGTGGCCCCCAGGGTGCGGGCGGCCTCCTCCTGCTCCCAGCCCTCCTCCTCCAGCAGGGGAATCACCTCCCGGGCCATGAAGGGGAAGGTGACGATGATCGTGGCCAGCACGATGCCGGGCCAGGAGAAGATGATCTTCCAGCCCAGGCTCTCGATGACACCCCCCAGCAGGCCATGGGTGGGGCTGTAGAGCAGCACCAGCATCAGACCCACCACCACCGGTGAGATCGAGAAGGGCAGGTCGATGACGCTGAGCAGCAGGGCCTTGCCCCGGAACTGGCGGCGGGCGATGGCGGTGGCCGCGGCCAGGCCGAAGATGACGTTGCAGGGCACCGCCACGGCGGTGGCGAACAGGGTGAGGCGCAGGGCTGAGATCAGTTCGTGGGACTGGAAGTTCTCCAGGAAGGGGCCCAGCCCCTTGGCGAAGGCGGAGGCCACCACGCTCAGTGCCGGCAGCAGGATCACCACCCCCACGTAGACGCAGGCGATCAGGGGAATCAGGATCGCTCCCGGATCAGGGCCGAGCCGGCGGGACTTCGGACGTGGAGCCTGGGCGGCGGCGGGGGTCTCCAGGGTGGGAACGACGATGGTCATGGCGGACAGCCGACGGCGGGAACGAAAGACGGACAGGAGAGGGGGAGATGGCCGAGGCAGGGGGCGGCGGGACGGGCGGCAGGATCAGGCCCCATCGCCCTGGTAGCGCTGGCCCCACACCTGCAGCAGGTTGATGACGAGCAGGCTCAGCAGGGAGAAGATCAGCATCACCGCGCCGATCACGGTGGCGGCATCGAAGTCGTATTGCTCCAGCTTCTGGATGATCAGGGTGGGGGTGATCAGATCCCGGAACGGCACGTTGCTGGAGATCATCACCACCGAGCCGTACTCCCCCACGGCCCGGCTGTAGCCCTGGGCCACCCCGCCGAGGATCGCCGGCAGAAGCTGGGGCAGCACCACCCGAAGGGTGGTCTGGAGCGGCGTGGCCCCCAGGCACCAGGAGGCCTCCTCCTGCTCCTTTTCGAGGGAGCGCAGCACGGGCTCCACGGTGCGCACCACGAAGGGCAGGGAGATGAACACCATCGCCACGGTCACCCCCGGGGCGGCGAAGGCCACCTTGAGCCCGAAGGCCTCGTGGAGCGGCTGGCCCAGCCAGCCGTTGGTGCTGTACACCGCCGTGAGAGCCAGGCCGGCGACGGCGGTGGGCAGGGCGAAGGGGAGATCGATCAGGGCATCGAGCAGACGCTGGCCCGGAAAGCGGCAGCGCACCAGCGCCCAGGCCACCACCAGCCCGAAGACGCCGTTGATCAGGCTGGCCACCAGGGCCAGGCCGAAGCTGACCTTGTAGGTGGCGATGGCCTCCGGTGTGGTGGCCATCTCCCAGAACCCGGCAGGTCCCACCTCGGCGGCCCTGAGCAGCATGGCCCCCAGGGGCAGGAACAGGATCAGGCCCAGGTAGGTCCAGGTGATGCGCCAGGGCCAGCTGGGCAGGGCCAGGGCCGGCGGACGCCAGCGACGCAGGAGGGCGGGGGTCATCAGGACAGGGGGACGGGGAGCGCAGGGGTGGAGCCGGACGGCGCTGGGCGCGACGACCGCGTCAGACTAAAGGACGGTTTGGCGGTGCGCTTACCGGTATAGTCAGATTCTCCCTGCCACCCAGGCCGTTTCCATGGGCATCCGCGTCGCCAACGTCAGCAAGAGCTTCGGCGACTTCCGCGCCGTGGACGACGTCAGCGTCGACGTGGAAACCGGCTCCCTGGTGGCCCTGCTCGGACCCTCCGGGTCGGGCAAGAGCACCCTGCTGCGACTGATCGCCGGGCTTGAGGAGGCCGATGCGGGCCGCATCTGGATCACCGGCGAGGAGGCGACCGAGCGGTCGGTGCAGGAGCGCCAGGTGGGCTTCGTCTTCCAGCATTTCGCCCTGTTCAAGCACCGCAACGTGCGTCGCAACGTGGGCTTCGGGCTCGAACTGCGCCGCTGGAAGCCCGAGGCGATCCGCCGGCGGGTCGACGAGCTGCTCGACCTCGTGCACCTGCGGGGCTACGGCAACCGCTACCCCTCCCAGCTGTCCGGCGGACAGCGCCAGCGGGTGGCCCTGGCGCGCGCCCTGGCGGTGCAGCCCCGGGTGCTGCTGCTGGATGAACCCTTCAGCGCCCTCGATGCCAAGGTGCGCAAGGAACTGCGGGCCTGGCTGCGCAATCTCCACGACGAGATGCACGTCACCACCGTGATCGTCACCCACGACCAGGAGGAGGCCATGGAGGTGGCCGATCGGATCGTGGTCATGAACGAAGGCCGGGTGGAGCAGATCGGTTCCCCGGCGGAGATCTACGACCATCCCGCCTCCCCGTTCGTGATGAGCTTCGTGGGCGCGGTCAACGAGCTTCCCAGCGGTTCCCTGCCCGTGCGGCGCGATGCGGTCCCGCCGCTGCCGGCGGAGGGCCGGATCTTCGTGCGCCCCCACCATGTGCAGGTGCATTCCACCCCCCAGCCGGGCACGGTGCCGGCCCGCCTGCGGCGCCTCACCCACATGGGCCGCGACCTGCAGGCGGAACTGGTGCTCGACTCAGAAGAAGTGGTGGTGGCCCAGTTCCCCCGGGAAGAGGTGGACTACGCCAACCTCAAGCCCGGCGACCGACTGCATGTGATCAGCCGCCAGGCCCACGCCTTCCAGCCGGACTACTCGATCTGATCAGTCGCTCACCGCAGTGGCGGCACGGCGCCGCGGAAGTTCGGAATGAACCTCCGCCAGACGAGCATCGGCGAGGTACTGGGCCACGGCCAGGGGATCCTGGTGGCGCAGCAACTCACCGTTGCGGAAGACGAGGGTGAAGCGCTGGGGCTGGGGCTCATTGAGCCTGGAGCGGAAGTACTGGGCGGCCATGACGGTGATTGTTGATGCGTGGGTGTTGATGAACAGAAAAGACGCTGAAAATGGGGCGCCGAGAATTCGGCGCTGAGAATGGGGCGCTGAAACGCGTCGGCGCCCTCAGGGGATGCTGACCATCAGGTCGGTGTCGCTCACCTGATGCAGCAGACCGAGGCGCTTGAAATGGTTGAGGGTCTTGGTGACCGTCACCCGGGTGAGGCCGCAGATCTCCGCCAGGGCCTGATGGGTGAGGTTCATGTCCCGCAGGGAGAGGCGGTAGCCGCGGCTGCTCACCTGCCCGAAGCGGATGCCGATCCAGCGCAGCAGCCGCAGCAGCCGTGAGTCGGCGCCGCGGACCCGGTTGATCTCGAACAGCTCTTCGGTGTTGCGGATCTGGTGATGCAGGAAGGCCAGGATCTCGGCCTCGCTGGGATGGCCCTGCTCCACCACCACCGTGGAGAGGCACTGGATCTCCACCGGACGCAGGGTGGAGTAGGCGTTGGTCACCCAGTCACCCGGGCCCCAGAGGCCGAGGGTGAAGGATTCGCCCTCCTCGTCGTGGGAGGCGGTGCGGATGTAGCCGTCCTGGATCTTCCAATGCAGTCCGTCGGGCAGGACGTCATGGGGCAGGAGCGTGAGGCGGAGGGTCTGGGGCGTGCGTGAGGTGGTCATGGCCGCAGGCGGAAAGCGATGGGATCGGGGGGTTCAGGGCAGGGCGGACAGCCAGCGTTCGGCTGGCGACAGGCATTCGCCGACAACAGCACATGGGGAGCCTGCGGGGACCCCAGAACCATACCTCACATTCCCCATCGGCAATGTGGTCTATTTAACGGTCCGGCGCGGTCCGGCCGGATTCGGGGCCGGTCCGCTCAGATGAAGTACATCGCCTGGGCCTGGGCCAGGTGATCCCGCTGATCCAGCAGGTCCTGCAGGGTGGTGCCCGAGAGGATGGCGCGCCGCGCCTCTTCGAGCCGTTCCTCCAGCCGGCCCAGCACCTCGAATTCCGGGGTGGCGCCCTCGCCGCCGGCGCGGGGCGAGACATCCCCCTCCAGACAACTGACGATGTCATCGACACGGATCTCGGCCGGCGGCCGGGCCAGCTGGTAGCCCCCCTTCGGCCCGCGGATGCTGCGCAGGATCTGGCCCCGGCGCAGGCTGGCGAGCATCTGCTCCAGGTAGCGGTCAGGGATGCCCTGGCGCTGGGCGATCTCCGCCACCTGCAGCACGCCGCCGCGGGAATGGATGGCGGCCAGCTCCATGAGCGAGACGAGGCCGTATCCGGTTTTCGCGCTGAAGGCCAAGGGAATCCACGGTTGTCTTACGGGGATTGTGGCAGCCACCACCCCCGGACCAGCCAACGGCCAGGCACCGGGGGGATGTCATCCGCCCTACATCGCCGCGGCGGCGCGACGGATAGGTTTCACCAGTTCACCCATCGGACAACCGTGCTTCATCCCTTCTCCTCGCCGGTCCCGCCAGCCGCTCGCCGCCCCTGGCATCCCGGCCTGGTGGCCGCCCCCCTGGCCGTCGCCGTCGCCCTGGGGGGTTCCGGCACCCTGCTGCCCCTGAATGCCCAGGCCCAGCAACCGGCGCCACGGCAGGAACTGCTGCTCGTGTCCTATGCCGTCACCAAGGCGGCCTACGACAAGATCATTCCCCGGTTCACGGCCGACTGGAAGAAGCGGACCGGCCAGACCGTCGTCGTTCGCACCAGCTACGGCGGCTCCGGCTCCCAGACCCGGGCGGTGATCGACGGCCTGGCGGCGGATGTGGTGGGCCTGGCCCTGACGGCCGACACCCTGAAGCTCGAGGAGGCGGGCCTGATCCGTCCGGGTTGGGAAAAGGAGAACCCCAACAACAGCATCATCACCAACTCGGTGGTCGCCTTCTTCGTGCGGCCCGGCAACCCGAAGAAGATCCGCACCTGGAACGATCTCGACAACAAGAACGTGGAGGTGATCACCGCCAATCCCAAGACCTCCGGCGGCGCCCGCTGGAACTTCCTGGGCCTGTGGGGTTCGGTGACGGAGACCGGTGGCAATGAGGCCAAGGCCCGCGCCTTCGTGACCAACGTGTACCGCAACGTGGACACCCTGCCCAAGGATGCCCGCGAGGCGACCGACGTGTTCGTCAAACGCAACCAGGGTGATGTGCTGCTGAACTATGAGAACGAGGCGATCCTGGCCAGGAAGAGCGGCACCTGGAAAACCCCCTACATCGTGCCCACCACCAACATCCTGATCGAGGGGCCGATCGCCGTGGTCGACAGGAACGTGGACCGCAAGGGAACCCGCCGAGTGGCCGAGGCTTTCGCCAGGTACCTGTACAGCGAACCGGCCCAGCGGGCCTTTGCCGAGGAGGGATTCCGACCCGTCAACGCCAAGGTGAAGGCCGAGACGAGATCCCGATTCGCTCCGGTCTCGAAGCTGTTCACCGCCAGGGACTTCGGCGGCTGGGACACCATCAACAAACGCTTCTTCGGCAAGGGAGGGCTCTGGGATTCGATCTTCTCCAAGTCCCGCTGAGCCAGCAGCCGGCCCCCTGAGCGGGGGAGCCGCAGGCCAGAGAGAGGGGGAGGGGGCCGGCCACGGGCACAGGGGAACTGGATAGCCGATCGGGATACCGGTGTATGCTCTGCCGGATTGTCGATCAGAAAACCGTGGTTTCCCCCTTCGCCCGTTCCGCCGCCCCCCTCGCCATCACCGGCCTCCTGCTGGGGGGCCTGACCCTGACCGGCTGCAGCCCCCGGCCCGAGGGTGGCGGCGGTGCCGGTGCCGATGCCGGCAGCGCTCCCCAGGAGCTGCTGCTGGTGAGCTACGCCGTGACCAAGGGGGCCTACGACCGGATCCTGCCCAAGTTCGAAGCCGACTGGAAGGCCAGAACCGGCCAGGCCATCAATGTCAAGACGAGCTATGGCGGCTCCGGCTCCCAGACCCGGGCGATCATCGACGGGCTCGATGCCGACGTGGCCACCCTCGCCCTGGCCGGTGACGTGCTCAAGCTCCAGGAAGCGGGCCTGGTGCAGCCGGGCTGGGAGAACGAGCTGCCCGGCGGCGCGATCATCACCCACTCGGTGGTGGCCTTCGTGACCCGCGACGGCAATCCCAAGGGCGTCCGCACCTGGGCCGACCTGGCCAGGCCTGGCGTCACCGTGGTGACGGCCAATCCCAAGACCTCCGGAGGCGCCCGCTGGAACTTCCTGGGGCTGTGGGGCTCGATCAGCCAGACCGGAGGGAGCGAGGCCCAGGCCAAGGCCTACGTCAGTTCCGTCTATCGCAACGTGGACAACCTGCCCAAGGACGCCCGCGAGGCCAGTGACGTGTTCCTCAAACGCGGCCAGGGCGACGTGCTGCTCAACTACGAGAACGAGGCGATCCTCGCCAAGCGCAGCGGCGATCTCAAGGCTCCCTTCATCGTGCCCGAGGTCAACATCCGCATCGAGGGCCCGGTGACCGTCGTCGACCGCAACGTGGACCGCAAGGGCACCCGCAAGGCCGCCGAGGCCCTGGCCGCCTATCTCCAGAGCGAGCCGGCCCAGGAGATCTTCGCCGAAGAGGGCTTCCGTCCGGTCAACCCGGGGGTCTGGAGCCGGGTGAAGGGCCGCTTCGCCCCTGTGCAGCAGCTGTTCACGGCCGGCGACTTCGGCGGCTGGAAGCAGATCAACGACACCTTCTTCGGCAAGAACGGGGTCTGGGACCAGCTGTTCAGCAGCTCCCGCTGATCCGCCCCCTCCCGGCGGAGACAATGGAGCCGACGGTGGACCTCGGGTGATGTGCGAACTGCTGGCCCTCAGCGCCAACACCCCCACCGACATGCGCTTCTCCTTCCATGGCCTCACCCGCCGGGGGGGCGCCACCGGCTGCCACGGGGATGGCTGGGGGGTGGCCAGCTTCGATCCCGATGGCCGCGGGGTGCATCTCTACCGGGAGGACGCCCCGGCCGCCTTCTCGCCGATCGCCGCCCGGGTGGCGAGCCTGGATCTGCGCTCCCACTGCTCGATCGCCCACATCCGCAAGGCGACCCAG
The DNA here is from genome assembly GCA_003003925.1 of Aphanothece cf. minutissima CCALA 015. Classification (GTDB taxonomy): domain Bacteria; phylum Cyanobacteriota; class Cyanobacteriia; order PCC-6307; family Cyanobiaceae; genus Cyanobium; species Cyanobium minutissimum. The sequence continues at coordinate 138,659 of PVWP01000009.1, read as the reverse complement.
GGGGTGGTGGCCCTGGAGAACTGCCACCCCTTCCACCGGCGCTGGCAAGGGCGGGAATGGGTGTTCGCCCACAACGGCAACCTGCTGGGGCCGCTGCCGCCGACCCGGCTGTTCGTTCCGGAGGGGTCCACCGACAGCGAAGTGGCCTTCTGCTGGATCCTGGAGCAACTGAACGCCGCCGGTGCCGACCCGGCGGACCTGGACAGCATCTTCGATACGCTGGTGCAGTGTTCCCGGCAGCTGGAGCAGCAGGGCACCTTCAACTGTCTGATCAGCAACGGCAGCTGGCTGTTCGCCCACGCCAGCACCCGCCTGCACCGCATCACCCGCCGGGCCCCGTTCGGCCGGGCCACCCTGGCCGATGACGACCTCAGCGTCGACTTCTCCGAGCTGGCCGGCGTCGACGACGTCGTAACGATCGTCAGCACCGAACCGCTGACCAGGGATGAGGCATGGCTGGCGCTTCAGGCCGGCGAGGCCGTCCTGCTGGTGGGGGGAGAGGTGGTGCGGCACCAGCCCCCCGGAACGCCTGTCGCCCCCAGCCCCTAAGCCAGACAGAACACGTGGCGGTAACCCAGGTCGAGCAGGTCCTCCGCCAGCTGAACGGCTGACGCCTGCATCGAGCCGCCACTGCCCCGTCCGAGACAAAGCAGGGGCCAGGCCACGTCGGGCAGCAGGGCGCGGATCCGATCCGGCTCCATGTCCGCCTCCAGCTGGACGGCTCCCTGGAGGGCATCACCGAGCGGATGCTTTCGTTGCACCAGGGTGGCTCCCTCCCAGAGCAGGCGGCGCACCTCCAGGGGCTGAAGATCCTGGCGCTTGGCGCGCGTGAGGTACTCCCGATCGCAGAGGGAGTCCTGACGGTCCCGGAGGCCATCGTGGTCGTGGTGATAGCCCATACGGAACGGAGGAAGGATCCTTTTCGCCTTCAGCATGGCCGGCATCTTGGGACGAGCCTGTGTGTACAGGCCTTCGGCCTTGTGTTCACAACCACGACAGCAGCGACGGCACAAGCGCACCATGGCGAAGTGCTCCGAAGGAGTGCGAGTAAGGGACTTCAGGGATCCTGCCGAACAGCAGGATCCTTTTTCATGGGCGGCGCCCTGGCGGAAAGCCTATTTTCATCGGTTTGTTGCCCGGATTACCGTAGTTAAGACCTTTGGGCCTGAAGATTGGGTCACCGCAGCAAGGATCTCCATGGCAACCGCCATCCAAAAAGCAGAATCCACAAGCCTTCCCGGTGATCTCCTCTCCCCCCGGCAACTCCTGCGCCTGCTGGCCGGCTCAGGCCCCAACGGCCCGGATGCATCGGCAGTGATCATCGATCTTCGCTCCAGACGCCGCTATCGCCGCAGCCATGTCCCAGGGAGTCACAACATTCCCAGCGGCTGGCTCATCAGCGGCGAGCTCCCCGATGGGGACCTGATCCTGGTGGGCGAGAGCACCCGGCATTCGGCCACGACGATCGACCATCTCCAGGCCCAGGGCCACGCCCGCCGCCTCCGCCATCTCGCCGGCGGCTTCGGGGCCTGGCAACACCAGGACCTGCCCGTGACCGGCCGGCAACGTCAGGGGTGGCCCCAGCTCTTCAGGGGGATCCCGGGGCTCCGCCCGAACCGCCTGCTCCGCCCGGCCTCGCCGCAGGAGGCCTGACGTTGACGACCACCCGAACGACCCCTCGCGCCGGCCATCGGCAGGTCCTCGAGCTGTTCGGCGAGCAGCCGTTGCGGCTGGAATCCGGGGAGACCCTGGGGCCGATCACGATCGCCCATGAGAGCTGGGGGCAGCCCGATGCTGCGCGCAGCAACGGCGTGCTGCTCCTGCATGGATTCAGCGGCGACAGCCACGCTGCCGGCCCGGCGGGCCCAGGCCACCCCACCCGAGGCTGGTGGGATGGGCTGATCGGCCCGGGCCGGGCGATCGACACCGACCGGTTCTTCGTGGTCTGCCCGAACGTGCTGGGGGGCTGCCAGGGCAGCACCGGCCCCGGCAGCCCGGCCCCCGACGGCAGGCCGTGGGGAAGCCGTTTCCCCTCGCTCACGATCCGCGACCAGGTGGCGGCGGAGGTGGCCTTCAGCGGCAGGCTCAAGATCCGGCGCTGGCAGGCGGTGATCGGGGGCTCCATGGGCGGCATGCGCGCCATGGAATGGGCGATCGCCCATCCCGGGCGGCTGGAGCGGCTGGTCCTGCTGGCCACGACAGCCCGCTGCTCCGCCCGGACCAACGATGTCCACCGCAGCCAGATCGACGCCATCCAGCAGGACCCGGCCTTCCTGGGCGGCGACTACGACGACCATCCCGGCGGCGGACCCCGGACGGGGCTGGCCCGGGCTCGGGCCATCGCCCGGCTCACCTACGGGGGCCTCGACGACGGGAGCGGGTTCCTGGAGCGCTTCGACGCCAACAGCTACATCGTCCTCACCCAGGCCATGGCGGGCCATGACGTGGGCCGCGGGCGGGGCGGGGTGGCCGCGGCCCTGGCCCGGATCAGCGTCCCCGCGTCCGTGGCTTCGGTGAGCTCCGACCGGCTCTTCCCACCCCACAGCCAGCGCGAGCTGGCCCGGGCGATCGCCGGGCCTGTCCGCTTCACCTCGATCGACAGCCACCACGGCCACGACGGCTTCCTGGCGGAACAGAATCAGCTCGCACCGATCCTGCGACAGGCGCTGGCCTGACGCCGGCGGGCCAGGGCGCGGGAGAGAGTCGGCAGCGCCGGGGTTCCATCGGCCGAGCGCAGCAGGGCCAGGCCCAGGACCAGGAGTGGCACCCCGATCAGGACCGGGGCCGTCAGCATGCCAAGCGCCAGCAGCAGGGTCGGGCCGAAGTTGTTGGGCACCGGAGGGAGGCTCTCGGGATGGACGGCGGACGCCTCAGGGGAACCGTGTGGGAAGAACGATCGTGACACGAACGATGGGGAGCGACACCATCGTCCTACCGACAATCGATCGAGGGGAACGTCACTCGAACCACAGCAGGATGTGGGGCCGGATCATCGCTCGAAAAGCCAGCCACAAAGCAGACAGAACGCCGCGATGAGAACGAACAACTGGGGGGAGAAACCGATCACATGGCCGACAATCACACCCGCCAGAATCACCATCCAGGCACGCCAGTTCGGCCACGGACTGAAGAAGGAGTCCTCGCGGACCACTCCTGCCGGCGGCTTCTGGGATGTCCTTGCCGATGCCCCTGCGCCGGCACTGAGGGTGGAGGTGGAAGTGGAGCTGGGGTCTGGAGCTTGGCTCCCTGTCATGGCCAGTCTTTTGCGTTCATCCTGCGTCCCCATCGATGGACCCGATGTAAGTGGGAACACATCCCCGCGGTGGCGGACGGGCACGTCCCACTGACTAGGTTGTGACCCTTCGCGGTGCCGATCGGTGCTGAAGGATCCGTTCAGCCTCACCACGGCCGCCCGTTTCTGGCTGCGGCTGGGGCTGGTCAGTTTCGGCGGGCCGGCCGGCCAGATCGCGCTGCTGCATGCCGAACTGGTGGAGCGCCGGCGCTGGCTGTCGGAGCGTCGCTTCCTGCATGCGCTCAACTACTGCATGCTGCTGCCGGGTCCCGAGGCCACCCAGCTGGCCACCTATCTGGGCTGGCTGATGCACGGCCTGGGGGGTGCCCTGGTCGCCGGTGGCCTGTTCCTGCTGCCCTCGGTGGTGGTGCTGCTGAGCCTCTCCGCGATCTACGCCCTCTGGGGCCAGCTGCCGCTGCTGGCGGCGGTGTTCTGGGCGCTCAAACCGGCGGTGCTCGGAATCGTGCTCCAGGCGGCCTGGCGGCTGGGGCGGCGCACGCTGCACAACCCCGCCCTGGCGCTGATCGCGGCGGCGGCCTGCCTGGCCCTGGCCGTGGGCCGGGTGCCCTACCCGGCCCTGATCATCGCCACGGCCCTGGTGGGCTGGATCGGCGGTCGGCTGCGGCCGGCCCTGTTCCGGGGCCCCGCGCCACGCACCTCCGCCGCCTCCGGGGCTGCCCCAACCCCGGAGGCCGCCCTGCACGGCGATGACACCCCCACCCCCGCCCACGCCCGCTTCCGCTGGCCCGGCCTCGGCCTCACCCTGCTCGGGGGCGGCGCGGCCCTCGGGCTGCCCCTGGCTCTGCTGACGCTGGCGGGGGGCTGGGACGGCCAGCTCGCCACCATGGCCCGGTTCTTCTTCAAGGTGGCCCTGGTCAGCTTCGGCGGCGCCTATGCCGTTCTCCCCTACGTGGCCCAGGGGGCGGTGGAGACCTACGGCTGGCTGGACGCCGCCCAGATGGTGGACGGCCTGGCCCTCGGCGAGACCACCCCGGGGCCGCTGATCATGGTGGTGGCCTTCGTGGGCTTCATGGGGGGCTGGAACGGCAGCGGCACCCTGGCGGCCGGCGTGGCTGCCGCCCTGGTGGTGGTGTGGTTCACCTTCCTCCCCTCCTTCCTGTTCATCCTGGCCGGCGGCCCCCTGGTGGAGGCAAGCCGCGAGGACCTGCGCGTCGGCGCACCCCTCACCGCCATCACCGCCGCCGTGGTCGGGGTGATCGTGAGCCTGGCGCTCTACCTGGCCGGCCCGGCCCTGGCCCCGGGCGGCGCCCCCGACGTCGGCTCCGTGCTGGTGCTGCTGGTGGCCGTGGTGCTGCTGAGCCGGGGGCTCGGGGCCCTGCCGGTGATCGGCGCCGCCACCGCGGTGGGCCTGGGGCGCTGGTGGCTCAGTGGGGGGGGCTGAGGCCGGCGGTCAGGGGAGCATCCCGCAGGCGAACAGCTTGTTCATCACCGGGCCCGCCACCTGGTCGATGAAGCCCTGACGCAGCTGGGGATCGTCGTTGAGCATGTCGAGCACGCGCTGCTCCTGGGACCCACGCCGCTCGCTGCGGGCGGCCCAGAGCTGGTCACAGCTGGATTTCTGGTAGCGATCGATCACCTTCTTGGCCACCAGGTTGACGACCGGGGACTGGGCAAGGACGGGGGCCGGGGTCAGCAGACCTCCGGAGAGACCGGCCGTGACACCGACGACAACACCCATCACGGCACCTGCGTCGATACCCGGACGGGCCAGCGGGCGGTTCAGCATGGAGCGCCAGGGGAAACGGTGTCCCCAACGTAGATCCGTGCCATCGGCCGGGCTCAGACCCATCGGCCGGGCTCAGAAGACGTCCAGGGGCTCTCGGCTGGGCGGCTGGACGGCACCACCGCTGAGGGCGTCAAGGCGCACGGTGAGCGTCGACGCCTGGCGACGGGCCGATTCCCCGCAGCTGCGCGGGGTGGGGAAGATCTTGCCGGGATTGGCCAGGCCCGCCGGGTCGAAGGCATCCCGCACCAGGCGCATGGTGGCCAGGTCGTCGGGGGCGAACATCCAGTCGAGGTAGCAGCGCTTGTCGCTGCCCACCCCGTGCTCGCCGGTGATGCTGCCGCCCGCCTCGATGCAGAGGCGCAGGATGTCGGCCCCCAGCTCCTGCACCCGGTCGGTCACGCCGGGTTCATCGGCCCGATACAGGATCAAGGGGTGGAGATTGCCGTCTCCGGCATGGAACACGTTGGCCACCGGCAGGTCGTAGCGGTGGCTGAGCTCCTCGATCGCCGCCAGCACCGAAGGCAGGGCGCTGCGGGGAACGACGCCGTCCTGCACGTAGTAGGTGGGGGTGATGCGGCCGACGGCGGCGAAGGCGGACTTGCGCCCCTTCCACAGCAGGGCCCGGTCGGCCTCGCTGGAGGCCCGCCGGATCGTGCGGGCACCGGCCCGTCGGCAGAGATCCCTGGCGATCTCCACGGCGGCGGCCACCTCCCGTTCTTGGCCGTCCAGTTCGATCAGGAGCACGGCGGCCGCATCGCGGGGGTATTCGTCCCGGCCGAACAGGTCGTCGACGGCGTTGATGGTGAAGTTGTCCATGATCTCCATCCCGGCCGGCAGCACCCCGGCGGCGGTGACCAGCCGCACCGCCTCACCGGCGGCCTCCATGGCGGTGAAATCGGCCAGCAGCACCGCCACGCTCTGGGGCGCCCGCAGCAGCCGCAGGGTGATGGCGGTGGCGATGCCGAGGGTGCCTTCGCTGCCAATGAACACCCCGCGCAGATCCAGCTCGGGGGTCTCGGCCAGACCGCTGCCCAGGGTGGTGACCGTGCCGTCGGGGAGCACCACCTCCATCTCCAGCACGTGGTTGCTGGTGACGCCGTACTTGAGGCAGTGCACGCCGCCGGAGTTCTCGGCTACGTTGCCGCCGATGCTGCAGACCACCTGGCTGGAGGGATCCGGGGCGTAGTAGAAGCCGTCGCCGGCCACCGCCCGGGTGACCCAGCCGTTGATCACCCCCGGCTGGACGGTGATGCGCCGGTTGGCCAGATCGACATCCAGGATCGAGCGCATGCGACTGGTGGCGATCACCAGGGCTCCGTTCTCGGCCAGGGCGCCGCCCGAGAGGCCGGTGCCGCTGCCGCGGGCCAGGAAAGGCACCCCGTGGCGGTGGCACAGCCGCAGGATGGCGGCCACCTGCTCGGTGGTCTCGGGCAGCACCACCAGCGGGGGCTGGGCCCGGTGCAGGGTGAGGCCGTCGCAGTCGTAGGCCAGCAGCTCCTGGGGCGCCGCCACCACGGCTTTCGGCGGCAGGATGGCGCGCAGCCGACGCTCCATCAGGGGCCAGTCGGGGCTCACGGCTTGCGGACGGGGATCAAGGAACGCTCCGCTGAACAGGGAACAGGCTTCTGCCGACCTTACCTGGGTCCGATGGGGACCTCGCCGGCGGCCGGAGGGATCACCACAGTGGATCCACCGGTGGGGGCGGGAACCAGCCCGCCGAGCTCCTCACTGAGGGGCCCGAAGAGCTTCAGCAGGGCCTTGCGGTACTGGGATTCGCTGATCACGTCCTCATCCACCAGTTGGCGCAGGTTCTCGATGCGGGCCTTGATCTGGGCATCCTTGAGCAAGGAGGTGCAGTCGAAGTTCTGATTGGTCTTCGCCAGGGGAAGGGTGACGCTCATCAGGGCCAGCAGGGAAGAGCGATTGCCCACATTGCCGGTGGCGTTGGGTGTCACGATCACTTCATTGGCGGCGCCCCACTGGTCGGGATAGGCCCCGGCCGAGATCGAGAGGCTGGGAACCGAGCCGCCATCGGAGCTGCAGCGGATCCCGCCGCCGAGATCGATGGACACCCGGGACCGCTGCGTGTTGCCCTGGTTGGGGCTCAGATAGATCTGGGCCTGGGTGGGAGCGATGGCGACAGGGAGGCCCGATCCAGCCCCGGCCAGAGCGAACAGACCCGCAAGGTGAACAGTCCGGAGGGAGTGACGCCGCATACGTAGAAGGGGCGAGAGGGGGAGAGAACGCGATATGACACGCCACGGGTCTGGCCAGGGCCGAGGCGAAAGCTGGTGGGACGTAGACGGATGAGCCTCTCGGCCTCAGCCAAGGGCAGGGGCACCAGGCTGGGGGAGCGGGTCGGGCCAGCGCCAAGGACGCCGTAAACCCCCAATCTGAGACGAATCAGACGGGATTCGCTGTTGGCGATCTGCACCAGACCGCGGCTGTTCTGCAGCCGCATCGGCCCCAGCGTCAGCGCCAGGCCTGCTGACGGGGCGGCGACAAGGAGGGCAATACAGGCCAGGGCCTGACGGGCGGGAGGAGCCAGGAACCCCTGAATCACTGCAGGATGCCCTTCATTGCGCATAACAGGTGGCGATGGCGCGGGCGTTGTAGCTGCCGGCCTTGAAACCCGTGGCGGCGGAGAACTTCACATGCACCTCGGTCGGCGGCAGGGTGCCATCGGCATTGGGGATGTTGATCTCCGCCGAGGTGGCAAAGGGGGAACCGCCGATCCGCACCTCGCTGGTGCTGGGGCTGGTGCCACCGCTCAGGGTGGGGGAGGCCACCTGCACCCGGGCCGCGGTGGTGAGGTTGCTGTAGGCCGAGAGCAGACCCGGCTGGGGGTTGCCGAACATCTCGCGGGTGACCCGGCCCTCGGCACCCAGCTCGGCCACATCGGAGGAGAGGGTGCGGGCATCGCGGGACACGCCCAGACTCCCCTGGCTGACCACCAGGGTGCACTGGGGCGTGTACACCAGTTCCTGGAAGTCCACCGGCTGGGAGCTGACGCCATCGGCGCGGGCACCCGGAACCCCGAGGCACACCAGGTTGGCGAGCAGGCCTGCCCAGAGGAACCGGGCAAGGCTCGGGCGCGTGGGCGGCCGGATCGGGCTGGGGGCGGCGTGATGGAGCGCTCGAAGGTGTGTCATCGCGCTAGGGCTGGCCCTGCTTGGGGCCATGGCTGGCTGGTTTGACGGCCCGCCCCGGCCAACGCGAACAGACGCGAAGGGAGGTCAGGCCGGAAGCGCTCACGGAGCAGACATAAAACTCTCGAGAAACATCCAGAACCCTGTAGCGAATGCTTCGGGCCTCTCCTGCGCCAAGCCGGAAGCTGCTGGGCCGGAAGCTGACGATTCTCTCGGCCTCCTCCACGGCCAGGGGCTCCTCGGCGGCCGTTTTCCGGCCATCCACCAGCCGGGGCTGGTACACCGCCATGCGCACACGCTGAAAGCGTGATTCGGTGTTCCTGACCTGAATCTGGCCCGAAGCCTGGATCAGAACCAGCGGACCCTGTGTCAGGGCCTTGGCCGCCAACGCCCAGAAAGAAACCGCGCCGGCAACGGTGGCCAGCGCGGCAAGGAGGAAGGGAGATCTACGAATCACAAGGGGAGTGAATCAGGAGGATGGGATGAATCGCAGATCGCCCTCAAAGGAGAATCTGATGATCAGATTGCTCCATCATCGGTGCAGGTAACGGTTGAGGAGGTCGAATAGATACCGGCTGGCCACCTGGTGGCGGCACTGAGTGTGAATTCAACGCCAAGATCGGTCGTGGCAAGGGAGCCATCATCCGCGAGATCGATCGCAAAAGCGGCCGTTTTCTTGACTCCATCGACATACATGGCCTTGGCATTGGCAGGAACTACTGATCCGTACCCGCCCGTTCTGACCAGGTCAGCAGGAACACTGAAGACAACGGCAGCCGTACCCGTCGTCTCGTCGATCAGGTTCGAAGTTGCGCTGATCTGAACAGCGTCTGTAGGAGACGCCAGAACAAGCAGGTTCTGGGTCATCGTGGCGGCGCCACTGCCACTGGCAACGAGCGTACACTCCTTATTGAGTTCGCCAGTGAATGTTGGCGCAACAGGCGTGCCGATCGTCGCTGCCATGGCACCCAGACCACCACCCAGAATGGTCACAGTAGCGAGGGCAAGGGCCAGGCGGAAGGATGTTGTCGTCATGTTGTCCTCAGAGCAATGGGATCGAGCCATGGAAGGTCTGCAAGACGCAAGGCCTGCAAGGAAAATAGCAGAAGATCGGGTAGAGACAGCACACACAACGTCAATGATGTGCCAATGCAGCAAGTCTGCTGTTTATGTTCTCTATTTCCCCCTCCCCCTGGCTCCTGGATTTACTCTAGGCCCATGGGTTAGGCATCTGTTGCCATGGACATGCTTTGCCCCTGGCAGATCGCTCATTTCGGTGGCATCAAGGAGCCACACATTGAGTGAGTTTTTGACTGAAAGTGTCTTCACTTTGTGAGCCGCTTTCCTCACCACCATCTTTCGTGCCACCGGCACCCCCACACCCGCGGACAGGCCGTGGCAGGCGGCTCGAGGGTGGGGGCAGGGGTGTGGAAACGGACCAGACCCGGCGCTGCTGACACCGCAGGCCCTGAACGGAGCCGGCCGATGTCCTGGGCCCAACCGCCTGTGCCCGCCAGGGTTTGGACGCCGCCGGCCAGCGACCGGAGGCCATCCGGACCCACCACGGAGTCTGAAGGGATCCCACCTCGGCACCCTTCTGGGTCAGGATGGGAAACGAATGCGTCCACCTTCCGCGGATCCCGCCTTGAGTTCGGCCACCCCTTCAGCGCCCGCCTCGGCCCCTTCCCTCCTCACCACCCGATCCGAGGAGATCTTCGCCGCCGCCCAGACCCTGATGCCCGGGGGCGTCAGTTCTCCGGTGCGGGCCTTCAAGTCGGTGGGCGGCCAGCCGATCGTCTTCGACCGGGTCAAGGGCGCCTACGCCTGGGACGTCGACGGCAACCGCTACATCGATTACGTGGGCAGCTGGGGCCCCGCCATCTGCGGCCACAGCCACCCTGAGGTGATCGCGGCCCTGCACCAGGCCCTGGAGAAGGGCACCAGCTTCGGCGCCCCCTGCGTGCTCGAGAACGAGCTGGCCGAACTGGTCATCGCCGCCGTGCCGTCGGTGGAGATGGTGCGCTTCGTCAACTCCGGCACCGAGGCCTGCATGGCCGTGCTGCGGCTGATGCGTGCCTTCACCGGCCGGGAGAAGGTGATCAAGTTCGAAGGCTGCTACCACGGCCACGCCGACATGTTCCTGGTGAAGGCGGGCTCCGGGGTGGCCACCCTCGGCCTGCCCGACTCCCCCGGTGTGCCCCGCGCCGTCACGGCCGGCACCCTCACCGCCCCCTACAACTGCCTGGAGTCGGTCAAGCAGCTGTTCGCCAACAACCCCGGTGAGATCGCCGGGGTGATCCTGGAGCCGGTGGTGGGCAATGCCGGCTTCATCACCCCCGAACCCGGCTTCCTCGAGGGCCTGCGCGAACTCACCAAGGAGAACGGCGCCCTGCTGGTGTTCGACGAAGTCATGACCGGCTTCCGCATCAGCTACGGCGGCGCCCAGGCCCGCTTCGGCGTCACCCCGGACCTCACCACCATGGGCAAGGTGATCGGCGGCGGCCTGCCGGTGGGGGCCTACGGCGGCCGGGCCGACATCATGGCGATGGTGGCGCCCGCCGGCCCCATGTATCAGGCCGGCACCCTGAGCGGCAATCCCCTGGCCATGACCGCCGGCATCAAGACCCTGCAGCTGCTCAGCCAGCCCGGCACCTACGAGCGGCTGGAGACCATCACCAAGCGGCTCATCGACGGCGTCCGCGCCGCCGCCGCCGAGGCGGGCATCCCCTTCTGCGGCGGCAGCATCAGCGCCATGTTCGGCTTCTTCCTCTGCGAGGGGCCGGTGCACAACTTCGAGCAGGCCAAGGCGGCCGACACGGTGCGCTTCGGCCGCCTGCACCGCGGCATGCTCGAGCGCGGCGTCTACCTGGCACCGAGCGCCTTCGAGGCCGGCTTCACCTCCCTGGCCCACAGCGACGCCGACATCGACGCCACCATCGACGCCTTCCGCGACGTCTTCCTCTCGCTGGCGTGAGGGTCGGCCGTCTGCTGCAGGTCGGCACCGGGCTGCTGACCCTCGGCCTGCTGGTGGCGGGCTGCAGCTCCGACGCCGGCAGTCAGCCCGTTGATCTGGCCGGCGGGGTGCCGGTGGGGGCGGTGCTGGCCCTCACCGGCAACGCCAACGTCTACGGCCAGGACCAGAAGATCGGCCTGGAGCTGGCCCTGCAGCACCGCAACGGCAACGGGGGCATCAACGGCCAGCCCCTGAAGCTGGCGCTGGAGGACAGCGGCAGCGACGAACCCGGGGCGAATGCGGCCTTCACCCTGCAGATCAACCGAGGCGTGCTGGCCCTGGTCGGCCCCACCCTCTCCCAGCAGGCCTTCTCCGCCGACCCGATCGCCCAGCGCCGCGGCGTGCCGGTGGTGGCCCCCTCCAACACCGCCACCGGCATCCCGGAGATCGGTTTCTTCATCAGCCGGGTCTCGGCCCAGAGCTCGGTGATCGCACCCCTGGCCATCGAGCGGGCCCTGAAGATCCAGCCCGGCCTGAAGCGGGCGGCGGTGTTCTACGCCCAGGACGATGCCTACAGCACCGCCGAGACCACCATCTTCCAGAAGGCCCTCAAGGAGAAAGGTCTCGATCCGGTGACGGTGCAGCGCACCCAGCTCAACGACCAGGACTTCCAGAACCAGATCAGCGCCGCCCTGCGGGAGCGGCCCGACCTGATCGTGCTGTCGCTCCAGGCGGTGGACGGCGGCAACCTGATCCGCCAGCTGCGGGAGCTGGGTTACCGGGGCCTGATCGTGGCCGGCAACGGCATGAACACCCCCAACATCTACCCGATCTGCCAGAAGTACTGCGACGGGCTGCTGATCGCCCAGGCCTACAGCCCCGAGCTGGACACCCCCGCCAACACAGCCTTCCTCAAGGCCTTCCAGGCGGCCAAGGGCGGCGCCATCCCGCCCCAGCTCACCGCCCAGGCCTACACGGCCCTGCAGGTGATCGGTGAGGCCCTGGTGCGGCTGGACAAACGCCAGCCCCTGAAGGGGGCCACCCTGACGGCGGCGCGCAAGGCGCTGATGGAGGAGATCCTGGCCGGCACCTACGCCACCCCCCTGGGGGAGATCCGCTTCACTCCGGAGGGAGAGGTGATCCAGAGCCAGTTCTTCGTGGCCCAGGTGCGCATGGATCCGGGCGGGCGCAGCGGACGCTTCGCCCTGCTGAAGTAGGCGCCGGGTGGACCTGCTCCAGATCCTGGTCAACGGTCTGTCGGTGGGGGCGGTCTACGGCCTGTTCGCCCTCGGCTACACCCTGGTGTTCTCGGTGCTGGGGGTGATCAACTTCGCCCATGGGGCCGTGTTCACCCTCGGGGCCTACTTCACCTACCTGCTGATCGGCGGCGCGGTGGGGGCCAACGGTCTGCTGGCCGGCTTCCAGCTGCCCGTCGCCCTGCCCTTCTGGGGTGCCCTGCCCCTGGCGGGCCTGGGGGCGGCCTTGGTGGCCCTGCTGGTGGAGCGGGTGGCCTTCCGCCCCCTGCGCCGCCGCCGGGCCGACCCGCTGCTGGCCCTGATCACCAGCCTGGGGGCCGGGGTGATCCTGGTGAACCTGATCCAGCTGCTGGTGGGGGCGGAAAGCTACGCCATCCCCACCGGCGCCCTCGGCGGCCTGCCGGCCTCCTTCCCCCTGCTGGGGGCCCGGGTGCGCACGGTCCAGGCCCTGCTGCTGGGCATCGCCGTGCTGCTGCTGGCCCTGCTCACCCTCTGGCTGGAGGGCAGCCGCAACGGCAAGGGGCTGCAGGCGGTGGCCGAGGACCCCGAAACCGCCCAGCTGCTGGGCATCGACAGCACGGCCATGGTGCGGCTGGCCTTCGGCCTCAGCGGCTTCCTGGCCGGGGTGGCCGGCGGGCTGGTGGGGCTGAGCGTCAGCATCGCCGGGCCCTACTTCGGCATCGGCTACGGCCTCAAGGGGCTGGCGGTGCTGGTGCTCGGCGGACTGGGCAGCGTGCCGGGGGCGGTGCTGGGCGGGCTGATCGTCGGGCTGGCGGAGGCGTTCGTGCCGGCCGACTGGTCGGGCTGGAAGGATGCGGTGAGCTACGGCTTCCTCTTTCTGGTGCTGCTGCTGCGGCCGCGGGGGCTGCTGGGCCGGCCGCTGCCCACCAAGGTGTGAGGGCCATGGACGCCGCCCTGCTCGAACAGATGCTGCTCGGCGCCCTGCTGGCGCTCTCGGTCTACCTGCCCCTGCGCTGCGGCCAGCTGTCCCTGGCCACCCCGGGCTTCTATGCGGTGGGCGGCTACGTGGCCGCCCTGCTCTCCACCGGCGTTCCCGCCTTCGCCGGCAGCGGCGCCACCTCGCCGCTGCCGGCCCTGCTGGCGGAGATGGCGCTTGGCGGGGCCCTGGCGGGGCTGATCGCCCTGGCGATCGGCGGGCCGGTGCTGCGGCTGCGGGGCATCTACCTGGCCATCGCCACCATCGCCCTGGTGGAGATCCTGCGGGTGTTCAACCTCAACCTGCCCTTCACCGGCGGGGCCATGGGGATCTTCGGCATCCCCCAGCCCTTCGCCCACGCCGAGGGCTATGTGCTGTTCACCCTGGTGCTGCTGGCGCTGGCCTGCTGGCTGTGCCAGCGGCTGGAGGCCCTGCGGCTGGGGCGGGCCATGGCCGCCATCCGCGACGACGAACTGGCGGCCGCCTGCGTCGGCATCGACACCCCCCGCACCAAGCTGATCGCCTTCGTGGCCAGTGCCGTGCTCGCCGGCGTCACCGGCGCGCTGGCGGCCCACTTCTTCAACTCCTGGAACGCCCGGGCCGGCAGTTTCGACGCCAGCATCACCACCCTGGCCTTCGTGGTCTTCGGCGGTTCCCGCCTGTGGCCGGGACCGGTGCTGGGGGGACTGGTGCTCACCGCCCTGCCGGAGCTGCTGCGGCCCGTGGGCGACCTGCGCCTGATCCTGTTCGGGGCGGTGATCCTGCTGGGTCCGCTGTTCTTTCCCCAGGGGCTCGTCACGGCGGAGCGGCTGGGCTGGCTGGCCGCCCTGCTCGGCCGTCGCCGCCACCGGGGCCGCCAGGCTCCCCAGGCCCCATGAACCAGAGCCCCGACGGCACCGCCCCGGTGCCCCTGCTGCAGGTGGAGGCCGTCAGCTGCCGCTTCGGCGGCCTGCTGGCCCTCGATCAGGTGAGCCTTGCGCTGGAGGAGGGAGAGATCTTCGGCCTGATCGGCCCCAACGGCGCCGGCAAGACCACCCTGTTCAACGTCATCTCCGGCCTCACCACCCCCAGCGGCGGCCGCTGCCTGTGGCGGGGCGCGCCCACCACGGGCCTGGGGGCCAGCGGTCTCAACCGGCTCGGCATCGCCCGCACCTTCCAGAACCTGCGCCTGTTCGAGAGCCTCTCGGTGCGCGAGAACGTGCTGGTGGGCCTCCACCATGCGGCCCGCACCCCCCTGCTGGGGGCCCTGCTGGCCAGCGGCGGCTTCCGCCGCCACCGGAGGGGCCTGGAGGATCGGGCGATGGAGCTGCTGACCCTGCTGGAGCTGGAGGCCTTGGCGGAGCAGCGGGCCGGGGACCTGCCCTACGGCGACCGTCGCCGGCTGGAGATCGCCCGGGCCCTGGCGACGGCCCCGCAGCTGCTGCTGCTGGATGAACCCGCCGCCGGCATGAACCCGGCCGAAAAGGACGACCTGCGGCGGCTGATCGGCACGATCCGCGAGCAGTTCGCGCTGACGGTTCTGATCATCGAGCACCACGTGCCACTGATGATGCAGCTCTGTGATCGGCTGGCGGTGCTCAACTTCGGCAGGCGCATCGCACTGGGCAGCCCCGCCGAGGTGCGCACCGACCCGCGGGTGATCGAGGCCTACCTGGGTGGCTCGGGCGGCGGATCGGCAGGTGGCTCTGGCGATGCCGCCGGAGACGGCCGATGACGGCCCCGCTGCTGGAGCTGCGCCGGCTCACCGTGCGCTACGGCGCCCTCACCGCCCTGCGGGGCCTCGATCTGCAGGTGAGGGAGGGGGAGCTGGTGGCCCTGCTGGGGGCCAACGGTGCCGGCAAGAGCACCACCCTGCGGGCCATATCCCGGCTGGTGGGCGCCGCGGCCGGCCAGGTGCTGTGGCGCGGCGCCGACCTGGCGGGGGTGAGCACCCACCGCACGGTGCGCCTCGGCATCGGCCATTGCCCGGAGGGCCGCCGGGTGCTGGCCCGCCAGACCGTGGCCACCAACCTGGAGCTGGGGGCCTGGCTGCGGCGCGATCGGGCCGGCATCGCCGCCGACCTGGAGCGCTGCTACGGCCTGTTCCCCCGCCTGGCGGAGCGACGCCGCCAGCTGGCCGGCAACCTTTCGGGGGGCGAGCAGCAGATGCTGGCGATCGCCCGGGCCCTGATGGGCCGGCCCAGCCTGCTGCTGCTGGATGAGCCGAGCCTGGGCCTGGCTCCGAAGCTGGTGGCCGAGGTGATGGCGGCCCTGGCGGCGCTGCACGCTGGCGGGCTGTCGATGCTGCTGGTGGAACAGAACGCCACCGCCGCCCTGGAGATCGCCGACCGCGGCGTGGTGCTCGAAGGCGGCAGCATCGCCCTGGAGGGCAGCGCTGCCGCCCTGCTGGCCGATGCGGGCCTGCGGGCCTCCTACCTGGGGAGCGGCTGAGGATGCCGCCGGTGACGCTGCAGGAGCCACTGCTGGTGCCGTTGCTGCTGGGCGGCCTGCTGGCCGTGGCCCTGGCGCTGGTGCGGGTGGTGGGTCGCCCCTGGCTGGAGCGGACGATCCTCGAGACGGACACCCCCTCCGGCAAGGCCTTCGACGCCCTGCTGATGCTGGCGATCGCCCTCAGCGTGCTGGCGGTGGTGCTGGAGAGCGATCCGCTGCTGCGGCAGCGCTGGGCCGCCGCCTTCCTGGGGCTGGAGTGGGGCTTCACCCTGCTGTTCAGCCTCGAGTACCTGCTGCGGCTGCTGCTGGTGGCCGAGCCACGGCGCTACGCCACCAGCTTCTTCGGGCTGGTGGATCTGCTGGCGATCCTGCCCACCTACCTGGGGCTGCTGATCGGCGGCGGCCAGCTGTTCCTGGTGGTGCGGGTGCTGCGGCTGCTGCGGGTGTTTCGGGTGCTGAAGCTGGGCGCCTACCTGCAGGAGGCCGAACTCCTCTGGAGCGCCCTGATCGCCGCCCGCCGCAAGATCACCGTGTTCCTGCTGGCGATGGTGACGCTGGTGATCCTGATCGGCGCCTTCATGTACGTGATCGAAGCCGGCAACGACGGCTTCCGCAGCATCCCGGTGGCCATCTACTGGGCCTGCGTCACGATCACCACCGTGGGCTACGGCGACGTGGCGCCGGTGACACCCCTGGGGCGTTTCATGGCTTCGGTGGTGATGCTGATCGGCTACAGCATCATCGCCGTGCCCACCGGCATCCTCAGCGCCGAGATCGGCCTGTCGGTGCTGCGGCCGGCCAGCCCGCAGGCGGCAGGCCCCTGCCCCGCCTGCGGGCTGGGTGGCCACGAGGCCGACGCGCGCCACTGCAAGCACTGCGGGGCGGCGCTGGCAGGGAATCCTCTCGGTGAGAATTCCCCCAGACGCGACGAGCCCACCCCAGGTGCCCATGGAGGAGCCGAACCCCAGCGCTGAACTCCTGGCCGCGGGCTGGTCGGAGCAGGACGTGCGTCGCTACCGCCAGTTGGGGACCTACCGCTGAGAAGGTCACAATGTCAGTCGGAGACTGGCTTCTTGCGATTCCCGAGAGCCCGTTCTAGTACCAGCGCTAGTACCAAGCGACGGGGACAGATCCCCCCTAACCCACCTCGATACCCAGCCGCTCCAGAAGCCGCTTGACCTGGGTCGGGCTCAGCTGGTTCCCCGCCTTCGTGGTCTTCCCAGCCCCCTCCAGGGCAGCCGCCATGTCCCTCAGGCTGAGCCCAGCTGCAGCCATGGGCCGAAGGACCCCTCGAAGCTTCTCGGCCTCCCTGGTGGCCCTCTCCTTGGCCGCTTTGTTGTGACGGAGGGTTCCAGGTCTAAGACCCCCCAGCTTGACCCCACGGGCCTTGGCAGCAGCCAGAGCATCCCTGGTCCGTTCAGAGATCCGCCGACTCTCGAACTCAGCCACGGAGGCCATGACGGACAGGATCAGCCGACCAGCAGAGGTGGTGGCATCGACGTCGGGTAGGTCGCAGAAGATGAATCCCCCAAGCCCGTTGGTCTCTGCCTCCCTGCTCAGCCTCAGAACGAACTCAGCATCCCGAGCAAGCCTGTCCAACTTGGCCACCGTGAGGGCAGCCTTCCTGTTCCGAGCTTCCACCAGGGCCTTGGCCAGCTCAGTCCTATCGGTCTTCCGACCCGACTCCACCTCGACGAACTCAGCCACGACCACGGCTTTACGCTCAGCAGCCAGCTGGGTGACCTTCTCCCGCTGGGCCTCCAGGCCAAGACCGCTCTGGCCTTGTCGGTCTGTCGAGACCCTGTAGTAGGCGACCAAATCCATGGGTCCATACCCATCTGTACCAACAGGCTACGAACGTAGTGAGCGGTACAGAGGGTGTGAGCTGGGCTCTTTGCCATCTGTCACATGGGGAGGGTTTGGCCTCAGCCTCAAGTGGGTGCGCTAGCGCCCACCCTGGTTGGGTCGGCATTAGGCCAGCTTGCCCGCAGGGCGAGCAATGACCAGCTAGCTAGGCAAAGGGAGCGCAGCGACTGCCCTCGACCTCCTGCTGGAACGACCTACCCCTTATGGGGGGTCAGCCAGTCGAGCCCCTCTGCGTATGAGGGAACGAATTTTTGCGGTGAATACTCCGAAGATCAGATTACCCCAGAAGTTAGCCTATAATCCTTGGAAAGAGGCTCGACCATGTAGGACTACCTAAGGACGATTACAGAGGCCTTGTAGGGGCGTATAGAGGGGTCTCAGAGAGGTCTAGGGAGATGGATATACGACACCTGATAGACCTAGGTTCAGTGCCATGAACTCTTTCGACATCGGTTGACCTTAGTTCAGTCCCTTGCTGGTTAGCAGGGGCCAGCCTTAGCCGACACAGGAGTGTGGTTCCTAGGTCCTTCCAAAGAGGTTGGGCTAAGTGCATTCCCCAGCTAGTTGACACCAATCAACCCCAACAACCGACGTTTCTCTCGGAGGCAGCGAGCGGGCGTCAGCCCTGGCGAGCGTCTGCCGGAGAGGAAACGGAGGGGGGCAAGCCTTTAGAATCTCCACCAGATGAATATGACCCCAACTTCCAGGTCAGCTCTTCTGGTAGCTGAGTCATGTCCAGTTGATCAATCGCCACACGAAGACCGACTCCTCCCAAAACGCAATTCCTTAGGATCCTAGTCATATCAATGGATCTCAGCTAATCGGTCTCCCATAGTCTCTAAAAGAACCCTTTAGAGGTTATGGGGGTAGGATTAGCCGAAAACCCTTGCAAACACTAGGTTTTGGTCTTGGACCTCTCTAGGTAGGTCTTCTGCGACCTACCAAATCCGCTGTAGGTCAGGCTGATGCCAAGACTCCTGGCCTTGTCTGAGATCGGATGATCGCCAGTAAACCGACAACGCCAAGTCTTCTTCCAAGCCCGGCTAGAGATCCCCACCAGCTCAAGGAACTCCCCAAGGGGAGTCTTGCCAGTAGGAAGATCCTCCAGGGCTCGAAGGAACGCAGCCTCTTTGAGTTGGTCGGTTCCCCTTGGTTTCCGAGTCTGCTCAAACCCCGAGAACGTCCAATCTGAGACCTTCACATTCGGAAGCTCAGCAAGGATCCTCTCCTCGATCTGATCACCCCGTTCATCACTAGGCAGAAGCACGAAGAGATCAGCCTTGTGGCAACGACCCACAGCGTCAATGACCCTGCGGATGCGACACCGATAGAAGGCCTGGATCATCTCCACAGCCACTTTGCTATTGACCATGGCTTCAACAAGGCTGGTCCTCTCACGATGGCTCAGGTGTTCCAAACCTTCAGCGAGGCCAAGCTGAGAGCAGATGGCGTTAGCAGCCCACTCCCTTGGTCGATAGAAGCAAGAAGCGATCACTACGGTGTCGAAGTCGGACCAGCGATTCTCCCCTGTAGTTGCTCCCCAGTGTGTCGTGTCGAACTGTTGGAAGTGTGGGTCAGCGATTGAGAGATCCATCAGGACGGTTTCGAGGTTCTGGTGAGAGACCACTAGAACCCTGCGATCTGGGTCGAGATTGGCCTTCAGCCATTCGTACAGCTCGATAGCACGGGCATCACGTATTGATGGATCAGAGAAGCCAGACTTCCCAAGGTTGGCCTTGGTGCGCTTGCTGTGAAGTGTGGCTTTCTCAAGGTTCCTGAGACCCTTGTTGGATAGGACCACCACCCGATTTGGGAAGAGCGAGTAGGTCAGGTCCTGGGCAGCAGTGCCATCCAGGATGACCATGCTTCCCACCTCATCGGAGATCAGCCAGTTAGCCGCGTTGGTCTTTTGGAACTTCCCAGACTTGGTTGAGTAGGACCAGTCTGTGACCAGCCGATCAATGGCCTGAAGGCAGGTCTTGATATTGGTCCTCACATCTCGGGCTAGTGATGCGCTCTCTCGACCGGTGGTGATCAGATCCCAGGCACAGTCCTTCAGGAGGGTGTCGTAGAGCCGCTGCAGGTTGGCAGAGGGGGCATTCTCAAGGATCTGTCTGAAGCTATCACTTTTGACCGTGATGGCCTTGTTTTCCAGTTCGATCTGTTCGAGGACTGGACCAATCGCTTCAAACACGGCCCATTCCTGAGGATGCTGCTGCTTCAGTCGGGGGATGACTCCGTTCTGAACGAAGTAGCCATGAACCCGGTTGTAGTCCTGGAGGGTAAGCTGATACTCGGTGATGGGGTTGATGGATTCGTCAACGATGACAAGCCTTCGCTGGCCGTACCTCCACTTGGTAAAGGACCTCATGGTTGTGTCGTTGCCATCACTGAGCCTCTGCAGCGAGTTGCTGTAGGCCTGATGGCAGATCACCAGAATCGGGTAGTTGTAGATGTCATCGAAGCTGACGTCGGACTGGGAGTGCTTGGCTATCGCACAGTTGTCAGTCCTTCCGGTGATGTCCTGATAGAGGAGGTTGATCTGCTTGGCAGTTTCTTCGGCTGTCTGAATCCGCTCAACAATGAGGATGGCTCCCCAGCTGGAATTGATTCGGGTGAACTCGGGATGGTAGTAGCTGGCCGCTAGATCAGCACAGGCCACTTGGGCAGCTTGAGACTTCCCGATACCACAGGTCCCGTTGTAGGTGTAGACCGTTCCGCTGGTGTCGAGCAGAGAGTTGTTGAAAGCTCCCAGGAGCAGCTTCCATTCTTCGATTAGCTCAGGGGAGACTTCGTTGCCTCTGCTGGTCCAGATGGCTGTCATGTCCTCGATGAACCAGATCTCTTCGATCTTGGGAGTGTTTGCGAGATCGGGAGGTGCAAGAGGCGGTTCCTCCCCAAAGGCATCGCCCTTGATCCGAATGGCTGTGGTCGGGTCGATATCGTGGTAATCGTTCGACCTCCTGCGCTTCAGAACAGGGATACGGGTCGTGGGGGGTGTAGTGGTGGTAATGGTGGTGGTCTTCATTGGCTGGTGTGGGTGTTTGGTTGAATGGAATGGTGTCGATGTCACTTCTTGACCTGTCCTCCGGCACTCCTGACGGAGATACCTTCCCTGCCCTGCTTGAGAAGCTCAGTGGCATCGTCCAGCCGATAGGCGATCTTCCGTAAGGTCGAGTTGATCTGTTGAAGGGCTCCTACCAAGTCTTCGGCTGGTTGGAGACGCTTGGAATGGTTGGTCTGCATTGTTGATCTGAGAAAGTGTGTGCGTGATTGTTCGTTCCTTCGACGATCTGTCGAGAACGGCCAGCGCCTGGCGAATGCCCTACCCCAGGTATCGAGCCTGGTGTTGATCCTCTCGGTGGGCGGTAGTGGGGGGTGAGTGCTGTCCCTTTAAATGGGTACTCGGGAAATCCCTTGCATCGCAGTGGATCTCAAGGGTCACTGAGCTTGAGCTGTGGTTCTTACAGGCCGGATTAGCTCACTGGATTGAACCGGCTCTTTCCCTTATGGGTGTTATCTGGAGATCCATTCCAGCGCAGTGGATCTCAGACCCGGTGATTTTGTGTATCCCACGGAACTTGTATCACCCAATACCAGATGAATTGTGGGTTGGCGGGGCTGGGGTTTCTCCCTGTATGGAACTGTTCGGCGGATCCGCTGCAGCACAGTCGATCTGAAGGGATCAGAACTGAGGCACGGGGATGATCGAGAGGATTGATCCCCCCTTTGAGTGGGGTCGGGGAAGCTCCTTGCCTTGGAAGGGATCAAAGGGGCTCATCGGCGAGGCAGCGATGGATGGGTTTGTACTTCAAGTCCCTATAACGGGAACCTCGGGAAGACTCCAGCCCCCGCCTCGATTTGGACGGTCTCTGATGCGGGAGTCCCTATAAATCACTGATCCAGAGGACCTCAGGGACATCCCTTGCAACGCAAGGGTCACTGGGGCTCTCAGCTAGGACTCTCCTGTGATTCCCTATAAACCTGTTATCAACGGAACCCCTCTCCACCGCAACGGCTCTCAGCGCGGGAGTTCCTATGATTCCCTTTATGGATGTACTCAACTGAATCCGTTCCAGTAGAAGGGATCTCAGCGATTGCTTTCCAGTGATTCCCTTTAACGTGGAACTCGGGGAAACCCGTCCCACTGGAAGGACTCTTAGTCGTGATGATTCTGCAGCCCCAGCCAGCCTGACCTAGGGGAGCAGTGATGGGTTCTGCCCTCTCCCTTTAAGGCCGTCATTCAGGGAAACCTAGGCCAGCACTGG
Organism: Aphanothece cf. minutissima CCALA 015; assembly: GCA_003003925.1. Taxonomy (GTDB): domain Bacteria; phylum Cyanobacteriota; class Cyanobacteriia; order PCC-6307; family Cyanobiaceae; genus Cyanobium; species Cyanobium minutissimum. Next base: position 116,761 of record PVWP01000009.1, on the reverse strand, counting down.
CATCCCGAGCCTTCCCCACATAGGCTTACCTGACCGTCCCAGCCACCCCCTTGTCCAGCGACCAGTCAGAAGCCACCTTCACGGATGAGGTGGAGATCGAAGAGGAGCTGGGCAACGCCCTCATGGAGATCCTCCCCAGCGATGGCTCCACCATCGGCAACCAGGAGGCCCGGAAACGCCTCTCTGCGTGGATTGGTAGGGAGATAGACGATGGGGCTTATTTAGAGGCCAAGGAGAGGCTCCTGGGCATGGGTAAGGTCCGTAGTGGTCGTGGTAGGGGTGGGGCGATTGGACTTCGGACGGAAGCAGCTGGCGTCGGATCAGAGGTTGCTCCAACTGCAGTTCCATCTAGCAATGGTGCCAAGCGTGGTCGAGCGAAGAAGGAAGCTCCTGCCAAGGACTTCAAGGCAGTGCTGTGGGCTTCAGCGGACAAGCTCCGTGCCCAGATGGATGCCGCCGAGTACAAGCATCTGGTTCTGGGGCTGATTTTCCTGAAGTACATCTCGGATACCTTCGTCAGCCAGCAACAGAAGGTCTTGGCCCTGGTGTCTGATCCAGAGTCGGACTACTTCCTAGGAGACGCCTCAGAGGACCACCAGGAGGCCTTGGAGGATCGGGACTACTACACCCAGGAGAACGTCTTTTGGGTGCCTCAGGAGGCCCGCTGGGAGGCCCTCAGGGCACAAGCCAAACGACCTGACATTGGTCAGCTGATCGACAAGGCTCTGGTTGCCATCGAGAACGAGAACCCAACGCTTCGAGGGAAGCTGGACAAGCGGTTCGGTGCTGCTCAGCTCGAACCAGGGCGAATGGGTGAGTTGGTGGATCTCATCTCCACCATCGGGTTTGCTGAAGACAAGCGTTCAGGCGATGTCCTGGGTGAGGTCTACGAATACTTCCTTGGCCAGTTCGCCAGCGCTGAAGGGAAGAAGGGAGGACAGTTCTATACCCCTGCTCATGTAGTCAAGACCCTGGTCGCAGTCCTTGCACCTCACAAGGGTCGGATCTACGACCCCTGCTGTGGCTCTGGTGGGATGTTCGTCCAGAGCGAGAAGTTCATCAAGGCGCATGGGGGCAAGAGAGACGATGCCTCGATCTACGGCCAGGAGAGCAACCCAACCACCTGGCGCCTGGCAGCGATGAACCTGGCGATTCGGGGGTTTGCTGCTGACTTGGGACAGGAGCCCGCTGACACCTTTGCCAGAGATCAGTTCCCCGATCAGAAGTTCGACTACATCCTTGCCAATCCTCCCTTCAACATCTCGGACTGGGGCGGTGAGAAGTACGAAAGCGATCCTCGCTGGGTGTATGGCCGTCCCCCTGTAGGCAACGCCAACTACGCCTGGCTTCAGCACATGCTTTGGAAGCTACGCCCCGGTGGCCAAGCCGGGGTGGTGTTGGCGAATGGTTCGATGAGTTCCAACCAGAGTGGTGAGGGGCAGATCCGAGAGGCGATGGTGCGGGGGGACGTGGTTGAGGTGATGGTGGCTTTGCCAGGACAGTTGTTCTTGAATACAGCGATTCCTGTTTGCCTCTGGTTCTTGACCAACGACAAGACTCAGCGTGGACGTGATCGTAGGGGAGAGACCTTGTTCATTGATGCTCGTCAGCTGGGGACCATGGTGACTCGTGTTGAGCGGGTCCTGACGGATGAGGATATTGGGAGGATCGCTGATACTGTCCACGCTTGGCGTGGTGATGGCGAGGTCTCTGAGGCTTATGAGGATGTGGCGGGCTTTAGCTACAGCGCCAAGCTGGACGAGATCGAGAGGAATGGGTTTGTGCTCACCCCTGGACGGTATGTGGGTGCTGCTGATGTGGAGGATGATGGTGAGCCGTTTGATGAGAAGATGAAGCGACTGACTGCTCTGCTCAAGCAGCAGCAGGAAGAGGGGGCAAGGTTGGATCAGGTGATTGGAGAGAATCTGCGGAGGTTGGGGTATGTGTGAATCTCAATGTGCTCCACTTGAAGAGTGGATGGAGTCGATTATTGACTATCGAGGAAGAACGCCAGAAAAAACGACCGCTGGAATCCCCCTTATTACGGCAAAGGTCATCAAGGGCGGGAGGATAGAGACCCCTAGTGAGTTTATTGCCGCTGATGCGTATGACGAGTGGATGAGGCGTGGCATACCCGAAGCAGGAGATGTTGTAATTACCACGGAAGCACCTCTTGGCGAAGTCGCTCAACTGCCAAAGGGCAAAGTCGCATTGGCTCAGAGGGTGATTACTCTGAGGGGCAAGAAAGGTCTTGTGGATAACACCTTTCTCAAATACCTGCTGCTCTCCAGGCCATTTCAGGGAGATTTAGTGGCAAGGGCAACGGGAACCACAGTTGTAGGCATAAAGCAGAGTGTTTTACGGAAGATCGATCTCGCCTTCCCACCTTTTCAGGATCAGAGAGTCATCGCCCACACCCTCGGCACCCTTGACGACAAGATCGAACTCAATTGCAAAACCAATGAAACCTTAGAGGCGATGGCCAAGGCCCTTTTCAAGTCGTGGTTTGTGGATTTCGATCCTGTGAGAGCGAAGGCAGAAGGTCGCCCTACTGGACTGCCTGATGAGATCAGTGATCTGTTCCCTGATTCGTTCGAGGATTCGGAGTTGGGGGAGGTTCCGAGTGGGTGGGAGATAGGTCGCCTAGAAGAGATTCTTGAAATAGATCCGCAGCGCCAACTGAGAAAAGGTTCTATTTCTCCATACTTAGAGATGAAGGGAGTGCCTACCAGTGGTCACAGTTCTGTAGACGTTATTGCTCGTGAGTTCTCGTCTGGAAGTAAGTTCAGAAATGGAGACACTCTTCTTGCTCGAATAACGCCGTGCCTGGAGAATGGCAAGACGGCATTTGTTGACTTCCTCAAGGATGGAGAAACAGGTTGGGGTTCAACCGAGTTCATTGTGATGTGCGGCAGACGAGAAGAGGTCAATCCCTTCGCCTACTACCTGGCAAGGTCTGAGGCATTTAGAAATAACGCCATTCAGAATATGGTTGGTTCAAGTGGGAGGCAAAGAGTTCCTTCGGATGCCGTTGGTGGATTCACTTTGCCATTGCCACCCGAAGAGATTCTCGTGCAGTTTGGATTGCTGGCGACTGATTTTATGCGTAGGATTAGTGCGAACTCTGATCAATCAGTAATCCTTTCAAAGATCCGAGACACACTCCTCCCCAAGCTCATCTCAGGAGAACTCCGCATTTCCGATGCTGAACGGATGCTCGAAGAGGTTGGCCTCTGATGGCACTCATCACAGAGGACCAGCTAGAGCAACACTGCCTTGAGTGGTTCAAGGAACTTGGCTACACCCACGTCTTTGGTCCCCAGCTCGATAGTGATGGCACCTCACCTGAACGCTCCGACTTCCGCCAAGTCATCCTGCAAGGTCGCCTCCGCTCAGCCCTCCACCGGCTGAACCCAGAGGTCCCAGTAAGCACCATCGAGTCAGCTGTGCTCCAGCTGGCCAACCCCAATGTGCCAGGACTGATGGCCTCCAACCGTCAGTTACATCGCTGGCTCACCCAAGGCTTGCCCATCACCTACATGGATGGGAACCAGCAGGTAGGGATCCGCCTGAGGGTCATCGCTTTCGACCAGCCTGCTTCCAACGACTGGTTGGTGGTGAACCAGCTCGCTGTGCAGGGTCCAAAGCACAACCGCAGACCTGATGTGGTGGTCTATGTGAACGGACTTCCGTTGGCGGTGATCGAGCTGAAGAACCCAGCCGATGAGAAGGCTGACATCTGGGCAGCGTTCAACCAGCTTCAGACCTACAAGACCGACATCCCTGACCTGTTCACCCCCAACGTCCTTCTGGTGATCAGTGATGGCATCCAGGCCCGTGTGGGTTCCCTCAGTGCTGACCAAGAGCGGTTCTTCCGCTGGCGCACCATCACAGGTGAGAACGACCTGGATCCACTGGGGGCTCACAGGGATCTGGAGACCATGGTCAAGGGGCTGTTCCAGCTGGACCACCTACTGGACTTCCTCCGCTCCTTCTGCCTGTTCGAGGAGGACGGCTCGATCATCAAGAAGATCGCTGCCTACCACCAGTTCCATGCTGTTCGGGCAGCAGCTGAGCAGGTTGTCAAGGCCAGCAGGCCTGATGGCGACAAGCGGGGTGGGGTGGTCTGGCACACCCAAGGGGCTGGCAAGAGCATCGAGATGGCTTGCCTGGCTGGGAAGCTCCTCACTGACCCTCGCTTGGAGAACCCCACCCTGGTGGTGGTTACAGACCGTCAGGACCTCGATGGACAGCTGTTTGGGGTTTTCGCTGGTTCTGGTGACCTCCTTGGCGAGAGCCCCAAGCAAGCCGATAGCCGTCAGGAGCTTCGGGAGCTGCTGAGCAACCGCCCCAGTGGGGGGATCATCTTCACCACCATCCAGAAGTTCGCTCCTGAGCCTGGGGAGGAGAGGTTTCCCAGCCTGAGCAGCCGTCACAACATCGTGGTGATCTGTGACGAGGCCCACCGCACCCAGTACGGCTTCAAGGGGCGGATGGACACCAAGACAGGGGAGATCAAGTACGGCCTTGCCAAGGCCCTTCGGGATGCCCTGCCCCAAGCCACGTTCCTTGCCTTCACTGGAACCCCCATCTCCCAGGACGACCGGGATACCCAAGCGGTGTTCGGGAACTACGTCTCCATCTACGACATCCAGCAGGCAGTGGAGGACGGGGCCACCGTCCCGATCTACTACGAGTCCCGTCTGGCCAAGCTGGATCTCAAGGAGCCGCTGCTGCCTGAGGTGGATCAGCAGGTAGACGACCTGTTTGCCGATGAGGACGACATCCCAGCAGCTGAGCGAGCCAAGAGCCGCTGGGCAGCGTTAGAGGCCCTGGTAGGTGCTCAGCCTCGGATCGAGCAGGTGGCTGAGGATCTGGTTGCCCACTTCGAGCAGCGGCAACGGACCCAAGTGGGCAAAGCCATGATCGTGGCCATGAGCCGTGACATCTGTGCTCGGCTGTATGTGGCCATCGTTGCTATCCGTCCTGAGTGGCATGACAGCGACATCACCAAGGGTGCCATCAAGGTGGTGATGACAGCCTCTGCCTCTGATCAGGCCCACCTTCAACCTCACCACACCAGCAAGCAGCAGAAGAAGGTTCTTGAGAAGCGATTCAAGGATCCAGCAGACCCTCTTCAGATCGTGATCGTGAGGGACATGTGGCTGACTGGGTTTGATGCTCCCTGTCTGGGGACCATGTACGTGGACAAGCCGATGAAGGGGGCCAACCTGGCTCAGGCCATCGCCCGAGTCAACAGGGTCTTCAAGGACAAGCCTGGTGGGTTGGTGGTGGACTACATCGGCATTGCCCCTCAGCTCAAGGAGGCACTGGCTACCTACACGTCTTCCAAGGGCAAAGGACGACCGACCATCGACACTGACGTTGCTTTTCGGATTCTCCAAGAGAAGCTCCAAGTCGCCAGGGACATGCTTCATCCCATCGACTGGAGTGGATTCAGGGAGCCCACCAAGGCTATGGCTCTGTTGGCGGTATGCCTTGACCACATCATCGAGCTACCAGACGGACGCAAGAGGTTCTGTGATGTGGTTCTGAACATCACCAAGGCCTTTGCCCTGTGCGGCACCTTGGATGAGGCGATGGTCTTCACCGATGAGATTGCCTTTCTCCAGGCTATCCGTGCCCCTCTGCTGAAGGGGGCTGATGATGGTGGTGATGGTCGGGCACCCAAGAACACTGACTTTGCCCTGAAGCAGCTGCTCTCTGACGCTCTGGTTGGTGGAGGGATCACCGATGTCTTCAAGGTGGCAGGGCTAGAGAAGCCTGACATCAGCATCCTCTCGGACCAGTTCCTTGCTGAGGTTGCCAAGATGCCCTTGAAGAACCTTGCCGTTGAGCTGCTGCAACGTCTCCTGAAGGAGGAGGTTCAGACCCGGTTCAAGACGAACGTGGTTCAGTCTAGGAAGTTCAGTGAGATGCTCCAAGCCTCTCTGACCAAGTACACCAACCGCTCCATTGAGGCAGCTGCTGTCATCGCTGAACTCATCGCGATGGCCAAACAGTTCCGAGAGGATGCAGAGAAGGCTGAGACCTTGGGGCTGTCTTCAGAGGAGAAGTCTTTCTATGATGCATTGGCCAACAACCAGTCAGCCCATGACCTAATGGGAGATGAGGTGCTGTCAGCAATGGCCCGTGAACTTGCGGAGAAGCTACGTCGAAATCTCTCCATCGACTGGCAGCACAAGGAGAACGTCCGTGCTCGACTGAGGAACCTGATCAAGGCTTTGCTCAAGAGGTACAAATACCCGCCAGATCAGGAGGCTGCTGCTGTGGATTTGGTTTTGGTGCAGGCTGAGACGCTTTCGGAGGACTGGTCAGTAGAGGCGGCTTGAGGCATCAATAAGTAATCCTACGTTGAATGTGGCTCATGGATTGTGCTCATGATCGCTATTGCTGTTTCGGCAGCCCAGTCTTGGGATCTCCTACCTCACAACGAACCTTGGCATCTTCAAGGCCATACGGCTGATTCAATTCAAGCGATTCAGTGGGGCACCAGCCTTGACGAAACCATTGGTTCACAGAATCAAATCCCCATGAGGTCATCGCCTGTTGGCGTCGTTTGGGACCACTCTGATTTGGTACACATCCCTTCGCCTTCCAGGGGCCGCCCTCCATCCATCTTGAGTCGTTGTTGCCGAGGTCAATAAGATACCCCTCTGGCCCTTTGCGAATTGCTGTCGCGACATAGTTCTGACCCACCAATCGCTTCACGCATTCTGCTAACGTCTGCTGTTTGCATTCCGCGAGCGCAGCATCTGGCGACACACCCAAAGCCTTGAACTTGCTGATGCACTGGAAAAGCGCAGCGTCTTCAGCCTTAGCTGCTCCCGTGAGGATAGTGGACGAGGCAAACAGGCCGCCAATCAGGACTCCAAGTGCTCTCATCTTCAGTGGATATCTCCTGGTAATCTTAATGCTCATGCCCTTGGCCTGCAACCGATGCCTAGCTATTGGGTTGAACCAACCCCTTCACGATCTCCCCGTCTGCTAGATGTCTGACGACCGCACCACCCGCTTAGCCGAACTCCAGCAGCAACTGGACGCCCTGTCGGAGGAGGGCCGAGCCACTGAGCCAAACACCCCTGAGAGGGAGGCTGTGCTGGAGCGGTGGGCTCCTGTGTTTGCGGCTGTGGTGGCGTTGAAGGAGGAGTTAGGGAGATGCGGAGAGTCGTGATCAATGGGGTATGCGATTGGTGAACGCAAAATCCAGCTCTATCAATACTTTCTTGGTGGACTTAGCCCTGGAGTGTTGCCTTGGAGTTCCTTTCTATCGGAAGCTATTTCTCTGGTGCCTTTGAACTTCCCGACTGGGCGCATGTGTTTTTCCACCCGATCCAGTCGGCAGTTGGTTGAGGGCAGTTCGGATCATATCCTGCCGGGATTGTAATTCGCCCCCATTTGGGTTTCTGGCTTCCAAAGAGCACGGCTGGGCAGGACCAGCCTTTGCCATCTAGCTCTTTTTGGATGAACCATGCACCCATATGGCAGTAAACCTCAGTACAGTATCCACTGCCTGAGTATGCAAATCCAACTGGGCAGGAATTGGGCTGAGGCTTGTTGTTTTTTCCTTCATCATCTGCTTGACTTGGGCTGGAGTTCTGCAACTGCGACCTCGTTTGGGCCTCTACGCAACCCTTATAGTCCTTTGCGCTGATGCAGCGATTGTGAATCTCGTTCGTGATTGTGGACGCGTTTGCTCCAGGCCACAAAAGCTGTGTTGATGCGATGAGAGCTCGCATCACCAGGCGACTAAGCTGAATGTCCACCATGTTCTGGAATGACCCAAGTCGCATCTCTAACTCTAGAACTATACCTAACATTGTCTTTATCTGCCATGGGCAGGCCCATGTTCAACATGAACATCTGCCCCATGCCGTGTATCCAGGACCACAGGAAGCGGAAAGCTGGTATTCCTATCCAGCCCTAAGCACTCCCAACAGTGCTGCAGAAGCATTCATGTTGACAACAATTACCTTGACCTTGGTGGCTTGTTGCCGTTCCCGCTCTTTTTCCTTCTCCCGAGCGTAGTGACCATCCATCAGTAGATCGTGGTCATCCCACTCTTCTTCTGAATTCTCGCCCAGGAGATAGGCGTGTGGATCAAAGCATCCCTCACGAATGCTGGAGTCTTCAAATGACATGACCGTTGAGCTGATGACTGCAGCTTATCCGAAACATCAGCAGTCTCAATGGGACATTACGCGATATCGTCCTGAGAAGCAACTCGCGTTAGCTGAGAGTCTGGTGAAGAGTTCAGTGGCTTTCCCGAGGCCTTTGGATCTCGGCTGCGTGGCAGGAGGCGGGGTGGGTTCTGCGTCTGGTCGGCTCCCCAAGCAACCAATGGGCTGGGGAAGGGGGCCTGCTGAAGAGGCGATACATACCCTCTTGGCAGCCATCAGTGATTCGACCCATGCCAGGCAGCCTCGACCAGCTGGACCTCTTTTTCAGCACCTACTGCGCAGACCAGGACGGGAATCCTCCATGGGACATGCCCCTGCAGCAACCCCAACGCTGGAGGGCTCGGTCACCGCGCTCCTTGACAACTCCGCCACTGCCAGTGAGGCAGCCATCTCGGCGGAGGAAATCCAAGGGGTACGTTTCTCCAGGCCAGCTGCCATTTCAGTTTCCTGATTGACCGCTTAGCCCGTTGGACACTTCCTCGACGGCTTCCGGCCCACCACCATGGAGCCTCCAACCACTACAGCACCTCAATAGCCTGCTGCTTCAGCTCCATCGAGGCAGCTCCAGCAGCGCCCTTTACCTGCTGACGCTGGGTGGTTGTGGTTGACCAGCCTGCGTAGATCAAGGGTATCAGAGCGGCTGAGACTCTTTCTGGGCTACACCTGACCCATTTGCAACCCCTCCATCTGCCGCAACTGTTATGCCTCATTGCCCAACCCCTCGTTCTTGTGCTTCATGTTCATGCCCCTCGTGCACAGCTCGTTTGCGTCGTACAGGAGCTGGCGTTTCCACTGCCTCAGCTAGATCGGCTATGTGCCGCTGTCGTCGACGATGTCTTGGATCGTCTCGCGGCCACACTGATCGCATCCATGGTGATCTTGAACTTGACTAGGGGCGGTTGGTGCGGCGCATGCACACAGTCAGAACTCTCTACATGGGGGCGGGTCTCCCCTGCTAAGTCCCGTCTCAGAGCTTAGCGATAATGATGAGGGCTTTCCAGAAAACCAAGTCACATCAGTGCTTTTCATTCTCACTTTCCTTCATTGGAAGAATTACGATCGCCGTTGGCCCAGTGCCAACGTAATCGCTTCTTCGTCTGTATACCCTTTTCTTTTCCTTTGTCGAATCTGCTCAGCTCCCACACCCTCACCAGCTTCTGGCATTAGAGCCCATTCGGCTGGGGTGGCTACTTTGCCCCCGAATGCCAACATAACCGTATTCCTACGATTCTTGATGTTGACCTGCCTAGATACAAATCTGCAGTTTTCAGGTGAGTAGCCTCTGCTGTTGTCAATGCGATCAAGTTCGTAACCATCAATGTAGCGTTCGATGGCCCAATCTAAAAATGCATCTATTGAACTCATCCACTCTGCGCAAAGCTGGATTCCGCGCCCCCCGTAGTTTGCAAAGCTGATACTACTCTGGTTGTAGCATCGGTCTCTTATTGCCCAATAGATGTTCCTTAGCTTCCTCCGTGCGGTGCTTTTTACCTTTGCACTTCTTGGCGGAGTTGTCAGCGCCCTGGCGAACGGCCACGAAGAAATACTGAGCCTCGCAAGCAGAGTTTCGTAGCTTACGCTGCATCTAGGATCTTTGCTCCATTCCGTCAGATTCTTGGTCTCACCATCGTAGGTAAACTTGAGTACTCTCGACGTATTCTTAGCCTGATCTGACTGAGTGACCCACCTGCAGTTCTCCGGATCATATCCCTTGTTGTTGTCAATCCTATCCAGCGAGAGGCCACTTTCCCACCCATTCTTGCATGCCCAGTCTTTGAATGCCTGATAGTCATTCTCCCATTCGGCACATACTCTGATTCCTTTATGGAAATAGTCTGCAGCCTGAACAAAACTCGGTTTGCATCTTGTCTTCATGTTTTTCCAGCTTCTGTAAAGGGGTGCGTACTTGCTATTTGGCAGCGAATCCCCATGCTCAAGACTTCGGTCTGAAAGTTGCTGCCTCCTGATGCAGCCACAGCTACTGATCTTGCCGCTGTCGAAGTCAGACTTCCTTTGCCAGTCTGCTTTTTCGCCTTTGCATCCTTTGCCGTTGACATGGCAGTGAATGCGAATGCGTCCCAGTTTTTTTTCGACCTTATAGTCAATTATGGTGTAGTAGCCATTCGGATGCTTGAAGCCTATGCACTTAATTCCTTTTGGCACCCCTAGCTTGTTTGCCATTGGAGAGTCCGACATACTCGTCGTTTATAGGCCTATGCCCTCCCCCGTGTCAAGCAGCGGATTCCTTGTCTGCAATTCCCGGCAATTCTTGAGAAGGGTCGACTGGTGGCGTCCGTTTCATCCTTGCTTGGGGGGCATCACCTCAACGCCTCACAAGCCTCCCCATCCCCGTCCCCATCTAAATAGGTATGCCCTTCCCTCAGCAGTTGCTGGGCATGCTCCCAGGAACTCACGTTTCTGCAGTACCACCGCCTCCCTGAGCTTGGCCTCGATCCACCATTGATGATTGTGAGGTTCACCGGCCGCTGTGGCCTGGTTACCGGCTGGCTCTGACCTCCCCGCCGGGCTGCCCTGAAATCCCATGGGCGCTGGATCCCGCCGTCAAACCTCCACACCCCAATGCGGTAGCGCTCTGCTAGCTTCTCCCGATCCAGGTAAGCCCACTCATCGCACTGCTTCAGGTACTGGCGGTATGCGAATGCGTTGCCCTGCTGCACCAGGGTCAGCCCTGCGTTGGCGCCGTTCGGTGCGAACACCTCAGCAACGGTCCGCCCGTAGCGATCTCTGGTCTGGACCTTGAGGGTGACTGTGGACCCAATTGGGAGCAGGGCCTGGAGTGCCTGCCTTGCCTGCTGTCCGTAGGGAGCCTGCGCCGTCTCTGGGGCATCGATGCAGGCCACTCGGATCGTGAGCTTCCGCCCAGCTTCCTCGACCCTCAGGGTGTCGCCATCACCGACTGAGATCACCGTGGCCGCCATTGCTGACAGAGGAGCCATGGCCAGGATGAGGACGGCTGATGCGATGAGGGCAGGGAGTCCCATTTGCTGGGGCAGAGGGCTCCCCCATTTTCGGTGCTACCGACCCCCAACGGGAACCCTGTAAGCGGTCGCCCCAGCACTATGACCCGCTACCTCTGGCATCTCGATCCCGAAGGCTGTCCCCTCGAAGCATCGACACCCTTACCGGGGAGCATGTGCCTGTCTTTACTGGACAGTCTGAGAGAGGCTCCTCAATCAGCTTGGTGGGCTCCCATTTGCCTGCTGCTTCCCAAGGGCCTCAGGCGTGGCTGTCTGTGATTGGCCCTAATGTCAGTCAGTGACGGGCGCCTGGGCGTGGATGAGCGTGACACATCACCGTTGGGCCGCATCCCTCCTTGGCGCTGGAGACCTTGGGCACCCGCAGGAGCTACACCGCACAAAGTGCCCCCGACGGATGACGCGATCAGAGCCCGCGCAGAACAGCTTGCTCAAAGCCGCCCGTGGTGCACCGACGAGCAGAACTGGACCGATGCGAAGCGGGCGCTAGAGGGTCCACGGCTATTGCAGTGGCGTCCTTCCTTCTTGCGGTGGTTTGGTGCGTCAGAGAAAACTGGCTGGGATTGGGCAGACCTTTCACTCAAGCTTTCTGTCCCGCTAACGATTGCCCTGCTTGGTACATATTTCGGCAATTTGAACAATCAACGTCAGAATCAGATCGCTGTGAACAATCAGAAGGATGCTGTGCTGAGCAAATATCTTGAAAGAATGGAAAGCCTGATCCTTGATAGGGGACTGAAGAAAGGCGCATTGAATGACGATGTCTCTTCAGTGGCACGAACGCTGACTCTTGTCTCTTTATCACAGCTTTCAGAGCCTGGGGAGACCAGGCGTGGTTTAGTTCTGCAGTTCCTTCAGGAAGTGGGGCTGATCAAGTTCAAGCAAGTCAGAGTGCCACTTGCAAATGCAGACTTCCAGGGGGCCGACCTCGAATTCGCCAACCTCAGCAGTGCAGACCTCAGCCGGGCCAACCTCACCAACGCCAAGCTGATCGGGGCCAGCCTCAGCGGCTCCAATCTCGCGGGTGCCAGCCTCTCTAGGGCCAACCTCATCATGGCCGATTTCACCGGGGCCATCCTCGACAAGACCGACTTCATCGGGGCCAACCTCCTCAAGGCCGACCTCAGTGATGCCGCTCTCAGCAAGGCCATCTTCATCGAGGCGGACCTCACCAAGGCTGACATTAGTGGGGCCGACCTCAGTAAGGCCTACCTCATCGATGCAAACTTAAGCAAGGCCAACCTAGCCGGGGCCGACCTCAGCGGGGCGGTTCTTAGCGGCGTCCGTTGGGATGAGGAGACGCAATGGCCTGACAAGGCAGCCTTCAAGGGCACCAAGTACATCCCTCCCGAGCTGAAGAAACAACTGGGCCTGGATTGAGCATCGGGGCCATTGCCACGACTCCCTGGGAGCACAGGGCTGCTGTAGGAGGAATAGATACCAGCTATGGCCACTTGATCCAACCAACTGGGGGCCACTATGGCCTTTGACGGTCTCACCCCCCAACATCGGCTTTCTCAGCTGCAGGCATGAACAACTTGGTGGGAAATCACGCCTATATCTTGAAAGTGATGTGGGAGTTGATCACGATCACTAATGAATTCGCCTGTGCCCCTGGGCCGTTGGCTTTTCCCTTTGCCAGTATGAGGAAAAGATTTATTCCCTACGTCTGTCCACCTCAACTCATACTAAGCCATACCTGGAGTTTTACTCTTGCCGATACGGGCGCGGACGCCCTGCTGATCCGGAGCTGCTTGGATGCTGAAGTATATAGTAAGCCCTCTGCAAGATAGACTCTACCAATTCGTAACTGTTCGAGAAGACTTGCGTTGACGAGGCTCCTAGGTTGTAGGCACTGAGAAGAAAGTAGAACCATGTTATGCTTGGTAGTCCATTCATTCTAGAGTCAACCTGTCCGCATTTATGACCTTTTCAGGTCCAAGGATCTCTGAACCACGAAGCAACGAGCGAGCGCACAAGAACTAATGCGTCTTGCTTCTCCATTGGTTCTGTGGGAGGGTCGCCACGGTCCCTTCCATGCCGTCCGGATGAACCTAATGCTGTGTAGCTATTAGCAGTTCGAGTGAAAAGGGTGGCATCTGTCTGGTTAATCCATTTGGCTGTAAACATACGGCTGCCAACATTTGCCTTCACCAGCTCAAAGGCAAGGTAAAGCTCCGACCAGCTAGGAGACGAACGTCCAAGAATTGTCAAGGCATCAGCCTTTGCCTGACTGCCAGTTGCATCATTGATAATCCTACTCATCGAGCCTATCCGATCATCTAATCTGGGTTCCCCGCCAGCTGAGATTGTTACGTGTCCAAATTTGCAGCGGACTTCGATGGTTCCTGCTGGAACTACAACTTGAGCGATTTCCCCGTCATCGTCAAGGCCATGAAATACTCCACCCTCAAGTTCAATTGGTCTGTATCCATCGATCAGAAGGCTGGCTGCCCCATTGATTAGCGTTAGGTATCTCTCCGCAATTTCGAGTACACCATCGTGTGTTTCACCGGCCAACCCCTTTGAAAGAATTAGCCAGTATTTCTCTGCACTCTTGATCACGGCGACCGGAGACTCGTTTAGGTATAGTGGCAGATCTTCAATGTCGAATAAGTGCCCCTTGAGAGGCACAGCCCATGAACTAACATTTTGATTGGACATCTTGGAAAGTCTTCTATCGGCTAACTCCGCCTCTGTGTAATCGGTAGAGACTTTGTACCTTGTTGGGGCATTAGTGGTGGCTTGACGACTCTAGGCTTTGTAGGCCAGCTCATTCAACAATCCTTACACCGGTACGCTGTGCAACCCCATTGATGTCTTTATAGATGTAGTATTCCCCGATAACACTACACACCTTCATGCCGAGACTTGACTTAGGCCAAACGTATTCTGGATCTCTTGTCTCGCCACGCCCGCGGATTTCGGGTACTGGAACAAAGACCCTATGACCATCAAGGGATACAAAGGTCACCTGTTGGATTGTCGTAGGACCGATCTTGAGAAGGATCTCTGAAGCAGTGCTGCTCGGATTGGGAAATCCTTTCGTCCAAGGTTCCTGGAACGGGCGACGATCTTCGCTTTCGTGGATTTGGAAGGTATTGTCAGCGCTACAAATCCAAACCTCACGATTCTCTACATACTCTTTGGACCAATCATCTGAGATCAGGCGTTCTTGAAAGTCTGCAAGAGTGTTCTTTGAGCGAAGGTCAGCTCTCAGTTGGTTCAGCTCTCTTTGCTGATCTTCACCTGCTTTCTTGTAATATCGGTGAGTGATTCCCCAAGAGGTTAGGCCCCCTAAAAGGACCCCGAGTATGAATGTTAGTATGTCCATGCCCTTTGGGGATTATACTGAAGTGAGCACCACTTGACTACTTTGTTTTGTGGTTCTCTCAGAATACCTCACGACCGGACCTGTCGGCAGCCTGTGAGCGTTAGACTCTATGGGCACCATAATCGCATGCCTTTAGTGGTGCAGGCTTTTGGCTGCGAGCGTCCAAACTCTTGTTTCTTATGTGGGCCCACTAAACAGCATTTTGGTGGCAACCAAAGCCCAGTCCGGCTGAATCCGCAGGGACTGCCTAGTGTAGCGACTTTCAGATATCACCTTCCCCCAGAAGCACCAAAGCCTTCTCTGATGTGCTAATGACATTGGAGTTGATTCGCCTCCGTATGTCCCGCCAAACTCTGGCGACGGGCTGCGCGCAGACCTCTTTCTGATACCCACTGGCCAAAAGGGCTGTGGTTTTTCCGAACAAAGTAGTGAATTAGTTTTAAATGTTTCCAACTCTGGGTTCGATAGTGGGCGGTTTGCTCACTGTTTGCCCTCAAGTCGGTTCTATTGGTCTAGTCCACGATCTGATCGTTGCCGTTTTAAGAGTCCTTGGCGGTGGTCCACGCAACGAGGACCCGCATTTCAGAGGCGGTCCATACCCTGTCGATAGCAATGCGGCGAAGGACCCATGCCATCCAGCTTCAACTACGACCAGTCGGATTTCCTTTCCAGCATCTACAACGCTGACGAGGACGGAAACCCTCCAGGGGATGTTCCCCCTCCGCGCCCCCAACGCCGCAGGGCCTGTTCCCCGGTTCCCCCGACTCCAGCACCATCGCCTTCTGCCCAGCCCTCTCGGCGCAGGAAGTCACGGACCTTCGTTTCCCCAGGTCAACTGCAAATCGAGTTTCCGGGGTGACAGTGGTTCCGACGGGGTCCTCGCCTCAATTGCCTAGGCCAGTCGCCGTGGGGACCCAACCGTTACAAAACCTCAATCGCCCTTCTCTTCAACTCCATCGAAATTGCCCCGTACGCTTCACCCACGTTCAGCGCCGTGTGCCCCATGACAGCTCGACTGACTGAAATGTCGATGCCAGCCTCCCGCATCCGCTGCTTGGCATGATCCCTCAAGTCCTTCGGCGATATTCCGATCTTCCTTTTCCAGGTCACTCCCCCTCCCCAGCGGCTGGATCTTGCGTTGTGGAATCTAGGCATGATAATTCCTGTCCCATCCCAGTTCAGCTCTAGCAGCTTCGGATGAAGAGGGACCTGGCGAGCTGACTGACCTGTTTTCACCGACCTCAGCCCGTACGCTTGGACCTGGATGACCCCATCCCGGATATCCTCAAACCTCAGGCCAGCAGCCTCAGCAAGGCGCATCCCGCTATAGCGGAGAAGCAAGTACAGCAACTTGTGGTCACCCACCAGCTTGGCCTCAGCAGCTTCATCAACAGGCTCAATCACGATCATCTGTTTCGGGGTGACTTCGGTTTTCATCCGCTTGGTGATGCCACTCCAGATGTTTTCAGCAACCCATCCCTCATCGACCATTACCGACCAGAGACCAGACAAGTAGCTGATTCGCACTTTGATCGTTGATGTCTTCAGACCCCGCTCAAGAAGATGGTCACGGAAGTCTCTGGCCTGGTCCTTGGTGGCGAAGGTTAGGACCCTCAGCCCTGCTTGTTGAACGAAGCTATGGAGGTGCCTCCTCCACTCGATCAGAGTCTGCTGCGCTGGCTTCTTGATGAGAGCTGCTTTCTCGATCACTTCATCAGCGGTTTTGAACTCAGCCTTTGGCAGCAATCGAATCTTGTCGATCTCGTCGGGTTCGCTGGGAAGGGCTGTCATGTAGGTGTCCCAGTCCAGCTCGCTGGCGTCCCGCACCTCGGCCACCGTCTTGCCCCTCAGCCAGGCCTCTGATTCCAGCCTGGCCATCGCTTTGGCATCCCTCGACCGTGGATCGAGTTGGCGGACCGACGCTGGGACGATCACCCCACCAGGAATCCCCCGAGCCTGGGCGATCTCCCTGTCAGTGGCCTCCAGGAGCCTGTTGGCTGCCGCTCTGGCCTGGGCTTGGGTGTCCCCTGCCTTGATGGACCAGACCTTCTTTCCGATGGCCTGCTGGACGTCCTTGGGGACAGCGCGTTGGAAGTACAAGCCTGAGCGCCCCGGTCGATGCTTGAGGTAGAGCGACACCCTTTCTAGTACCAACGCTAGTACCAGCTATCCTAGTATAGGCTTAGATCCTTTGGCCCATCTGGCTTGCGATCAATTGGGGACCTACCGCAGCCGCTGGGGCGCCGCCAACCTGGATCGTGACGAGCGGCGCTTCCTGCGCAGGGGTGACGAGGCCCTGCGGACGATCCAGCGGTCACCGGCACCGGCTCCGGTCTCACGCGCGGGCCTGGCCGATCTCCACCCGAGCTGTTTCGTGACGCTGGATTTCGAGACAGCCGATCAGGGCCGGGACAGTGCCTGCTCGATCGCCCTGGTGCGGGTGGAGGGGCGGACGATCGTGCGCCGCGAGCACCACCTGATCCGGCCGCCGCGCCGGACCTTCCTGTTCACCTCCATCCACGGGATCAGCTGGGCCCAGGTGGCCGATGCGCCCAGCTTCGCCGAACTCTGGCCCCAGCTGGCGGCCTGTCTGGAGGGGGCCCAGTTCATCGCCGCCCACAACGCCAGCTTCGATGCCGGGGTGCTGCGGGCCTGCTGCGAGCAGGCCGGCCTGCGGCCCCCGGCCCAACCCTTCGTCTGCACCGTGCAGGTGGCCCGGCGGGCCTGGAACCTGCGCCCCACCAAGCTGCCGGATGTGTGCCGCCATCTGGGCCTGCCGCTCCGGCACCACGATGCCCTCTCCGATGCCGAGGCCTGCGCCGGCATCGTGCTGGCGGCCGGTCAGGGGGTGACGGCCGGGTTGGCCCGCAGCCGCTGAGGGCGCCACTGGCTGACGCCAAGGGCGACCAGGAAGCCGAGGAACTGCACGATCACCACGCAAGGGCCCGACGGCAGGTTGGTGAGGCCCGAGCCGAGCAGCCCCAGCACGGCGCAGCCGCCGCCGATCAGCGAAGAGAGCACCAGGTAGGTGCCGAAACGGCGGCTCACCAGCCGGGAGGCACAGGCGGGGATCACCACGAAGGCGCTGATCAGCAGCACCCCCACCGCCTTGATCGACACGGCCACCACCACGGCCAGCAACAGGATGAAGGCGATGCGATGCCACTGGCTGCCCACCCCGAAGGCCCCGGCCAGGTCGGCATGCAGGGTGACCAGCACCTGGGCCCGCAGGCTCACCAGCAGGTAGGCCACCGCCGCCACCAGCAGCACGGCGATCAGGCCGAGATCCAGCCAGGAGATGCCGAGGATGTCGCCGAACAGCAGCTGCTGGATGCCGCCGGTGTAGGTGGTCACCAGGCTGAGGGCGACCACGGCGAAGGCCAGGGAGGTGGAGTAAACGATGTTCAGCAGGGCATCGGTGGGCAGCTGGCTGCGCTGCACCAGCAGGTTCACCAGCAGGGCGAACAGCACCGCGAAGGGGATCAGCACCAGGGTGGGGTTGAGCCCCAGCAGGATCCCCAGGCTGAGGCCCAGCAGGGCCGAATGGCCCAGGGCATCACTGAAGAAGGACAGCTGCCGCAGCACCGCGAAGCTGCCCAGCAGACCGCCCAGGGCCCCGGTGAGCAGCCCGCCCACCAGGGCCCGCTGCATGAACGGCTGCGTGATCACCGCGGCAAGCGGGGAGAACTCCGTCATCGGATCCGGGGGCTGCCCTCGGGTGCACGGGGCCGGCGGAGGTCGGGGGCATCGGCCGGGTCGTAGAGCCGCTCCAGCTGGGCCCGGGAGAGGGCCAGTTCGGGACGGCCGCTGCAGCGCAGCTGGCGGTTGAGGCACAGCACCTGGTCGCAGCTGCGCCGCACCATGTCCAGGTCGTGGGAGACCTGCAGCACGGTCCAGCCCTCACTGCGGCGCAGGTCGAACAGCAGCCGGTGGAACTGCTCGGTGGAGGGGGCATCCAGGCCGGCCTGGGCCTCATCCAGCACCAGCAGGCGCCGGGGCCGCGCGACGCAGAAGGCCAGCAGCACCCGCTTCAGCTGGCCCCCCGACAGCTCGCTCAGCAGGCGCTCGGCCAGGGGACCGCAGCTGGTCTTGGCCAGGGCGCAGCGCACGGCGGAGCGGCGTGCACCGCCGCCGCTCCAGGGCAGGCGCGGACCGGGAGGATCCCAGCCGAAACCGACGAACTCGGCCACGGTCAGCGGCAGGCGCCCCTGAAGCGGCAGGGCCTGGGGCAGGAAGGCCAGCTGGGCCCGGACCGGTGCCGGCAGCTGGCCGGCGGGCCCCAGCCGGTGGCCAAGGATCCGCACCTCCCCGGACTGGCGGGGGATCAGGCCGAGGATCGCCCCCACCAGCGAGCTCTTGCCGGCCCCGTTCGGCCCCACCAGGGCGGTGTCGCTTTCGGCAGCGAGCTGGAAGCTGACGTCGTCCACCGCCAGCACCCCGTCGCGCAGCACCCGCAGGCCCTCGACCTCCAGCACGGCCATCAGCGGAAGGCGCTCACCAGGTCGGTGACGTTGCGGCGCATCACGTCGGCATAGGTGCCGGGGTTGCGGGAGGCCTCCTCGGTGCCGGTCTCCAGGGGGTTGAAGACGCTGATGCGGATACCCAGATCCCCGGCCAGGGCGTTGAAGGAGCGGTTGCCCTCCTGGGGTTCGCTGAGCAGGGCCTTGAGCTGGGTGCGCTTGACCGTCTCCGCCACCCGGGCCAGATCGGCGGGCGAGGGGTTCTGCTCCGGCACATCGACCAGGTATTCGGCCTTGAGGCCATAGCGGTCGGCGAAGTAAGGGGCGAAGTCGTGCAGAACCACGAAGGTCTTGCCCCGGAACGGCGCCAGCTGCTTCTCGAAGTCCGTGTTGAGCTGGCGCAGCTGGCCGGTGAAGGCAGTGGCATTGCGGCGGTAGCCATCGGCGCAGGCGGGGTCGGCGGCGATCAGGCCATCACGGATGTTGTCCACCTGCTGGGCGGCGCGCACCGGATCGAGCCAGATGTGGGGATTGATCGGGCCATGGTCATGGCCGTGGTCATGATCGTGGCCGCCGGCCTCGGCGTGGTCGTCGTTATGGCCGTGGTCGTCGCCATGGCCGTGGTCGTCGCCATGGTCATCGTGGGACTTGGCGGGCTTCTCCGGGTTCTCCAGGGTGGGGATGCCGCTGCTGGAGTCGATCACCTTCAGGTCGGGGTTCTCGGCGCCCTTCACCAGCTTGTCGAGGAAGGATTCCATTTCCAGACCGTTCTTCACCAGTACCCGGGCGTTCTTCAGCGCCGCCACATCCCCGGGGCGGGCCTGGAAATCGTGGGGACCGCTGGCGGCGGGGATCAGGGCCGTCACCTCGGCGCAATCGCCGGCCACGGCCCGGGTGAAGAGGGTGATCGGCAGGAAGGTGGTCACCACGCTGGGCCGGTCGGTCCGGCCGGTCTGGGCTTCCGGCGCCTGCACCGCCGGGCGGCAGCCCAGGAGCAGGGCGGAGAGCCCGGCGGCCATGGCCAGAACGGGACGACGGACGGGGGGCTGGATCATGGGGCGAAACCTCCGGAACGGGGTGGGCGTGAAGGCTGGGGGCGAGAACGGACGGACGGGGGCAGGGTGACCGGCCAGAGCCACCACTGCCCCTGGTCGCCGCCGGCGGCGAGGTGGCGGCCATCGGGACGCCAGCTCAGACAGGTGATCGCCTGGCCGTCGCCCTCCAGGAGCTGCTGCAGGCGGCCGCGGCCATCCCAGAGCGCCACGGTGCCATCGCTTGAGGCGCTGGCCAGCAGACTGCTGCCGGGGGCGAAGGCGACCGCGTTGACGCGGCCCTCATGCAGCACCAGGGGCTCCGGTTTCCAGCCCTTGGCGCCGCGATCCTGCTGGCTCCAGATCACGGCGATGTCGGTGGAGGCCACGGCCAGCAGGGGGGCCAGGCGCCCCGGCTGATCGCACCAGGCCAGGGACCGCACCTTGCCGGGGAAGCCGCTGAACTGCCAGCCGCGGCCGGCCGCGCCGTCGGGCCAGAGCATCAGCGAGCCGTCGAGCTGGCCGCTGGCCAGCAGGGTTCCCTGGTCGGACCAGCCCAGAACAACGCCGGCCGAGCCCGTGGCACAGCGCTGGGGCGGCTCCCCGGGGTCGTCCGGCCGCCAGAGGAGCACCTCGCCGTGGCAGGCGGCCGCCAGCCGATGGCCATCACGGCTCCAGGCCAGGGCCAGCACCGTGCGCTCCAGCTCCTGGCTCTCCTCCCGCAGCGACCGGCGCTCCCCATCCCAGAGCCGCACCCGCCGGCCGGCCCCCAGCGCCAGCAGCGATCCCTGGGGCCGCCAGGCGGCCGCATCCAGCCAGCCCGCCTGCAGCGGCACGGGGTCGAAGGCCATCGGCCGCACCCCGGTGCCCCCCATCTCCCACAGCAGCACGTCGCCGTTCTGGCCCGCCGCCATCAGAAAGCGGCCATCGGGACTGAAGCCGAGCACATCGAGGCTGCTGTCCCGCTCCCCGCGCAACAGCTCCTCGCAGCCCGCCCGGAAATCGAGCAGCAGCAGCTCACCACCGGCCGTGGCCATCGCCAGGAACTCACCATCGGCCGACCAGGCCTGGGCGGTGATGGCATTGCCGCAGGTGCCGCTGAGCCGCTCCCGCACCAGGGTCTGCGGAGGGGCCATGGCCGGATCAGGCGACACAGGCCTCGAAACCGGCCCGCAGGGCGGGTTCATCGAGATCGCGGCCGATGATCACGAAATCGGTTCGGGGGGTTTCATCTGCACGCCAGGGGCGATCCCGGGCGCTGTCGATGAGCATGTGCACCGACTGGAAGACGTAGCGGTGGCTCTCGCCGTCGATCTGGAGGATGCCCTTCATGCGGAACAGATCGGGACCCCGCTCGCTCACCAGCCGATCGATCCATTCGCCAAGCTTCTGATAACTCATCGGCCGCTCCTCGATGAAGGCCACCGAGCTGACGGCATCGTCATGCTCATGGTCATGGTCGGAGGCGAGGAACTCCGGATCGATCGCCAGGGCCCGCTCGAGCTCAAAGGCCCCCACGCCCAGGATCTGGTCCATGGCCGCATCGGCCCGGCAGGTGGGAATCACCCGGGCCAGGGGATTGATGGCCCGGGTGCGCTGGCGGATGGCCTCGAGGGCCTCGGCTTCCACGAGGTCGGTCTTGTTGAGCAGCAGCACATCGGCGAAGGCCAGCTGTTCCTGCACCTCCTCGCTCTCCCAGTGCTGCTCCACATGCCGGAGATCGACGAGGGTGACGACGGCATCGAGCCGGAGCTGCTCCCGCAGGTCCTCGTCGACGAAGAAGGTCTGGATCACGGGAGCCGGATCGGCCAGGCCGGTGGTCTCGATCACGAGGTGGTCAAAGCGGTCGCGGCGCTTCATCAGGTTGCCGATGATGCGGATGAGATCACCACGAACGGTGCAGCAGATGCAGCCGTTGTTCATCTCGAAGATCTCCTCATCGGCCTCGATCACGAGCTGGTTGTCGATGCCCACCTCGCCGAATTCATTGACGATCACCGCCACCTTGAGGCCGTGCTCGTGGGTGAGGATGCGGTTGAGCAGCGTCGTCTTGCCGGAGCCGAGGTAGCCCGTGAGGACGGTGACGGGCAGGCGTTCCCGATCAGGTGCCGGGGCAGGAGCCGAGCGCATCGGTGCAGAGCCCAAAGGGCCGGGCATGGGAATCATTTTCAAGCTAGCAGTCCCGGCGCCCCTGGCCGCCCCAGCGGGCCCTCCCGACGTCCGCTTCCACCAAACCGCTTCCATCACTACCGCTCCGCTGCGGCGGGCTGCCTACGGTTCAGTCCCGGGGATCCGCCCGATGGCCCCCTCCGCTTGATGGCCCAAGAACGTTTCTTCCTCGAGCTGGATCCGCCCCAGAGCGCCATGGCCGAGTGGCCCCACGTGGTGATCGTGGGCGGGGGGTTCGCCGGGCTCAAGGCCTGCCATGTCCTGGCGGGACAGCCGGTGCGCGTCACCCTGATCGACAAGCGCAACTTCAACCTGTTCCAGCCGCTGCTGTACCAGGTGGCTTCCGGTCTGGTGTCGGAGGCGGATGTGGCGTCCCCCCTGCGCCAGATGGTGGGCCAGGTCCCCAACATTCAGATCCTGCTGGGCGAGGTGGTCGACATCGACACCGACGCCAGGCAGGTGGTGTTCAACGACCACCGCTACGCCTACGACCACCTGGTCCTGGCGAGCGGGTCGGGCAGCACCTACTTCGGCCACGAGGAGTGGCGGCCCCTGGCGCCGCCGATGAAGATCCTCGAGCACGCCGACGAGATCCGCCGCCGGCTGCTGATGGCCCTCGAAGAGGCCGAGCAGACCCGGGACCCTGGTCGGCGCCGCTTCCTGCAGTCGGTGGTGGTGGTGGGGGCCGGGCCGGCGGGCTGCGAACTGGCCGGCTCCCTGATCGAGCTGATGCACCGCGCCGTGGAGCGCGACTTCAAGCAGCTCGACCGAGCCCAGTGCCGGGTGATCCTGCTGGATGCGGTGGACCGGGTGCTGCCGGCGATGCCGGCCGATCTCTCCGCCGACGCCGCGGCCTACCTGCAGCGCGCCGGCGTGGAGCTGCGCCTGAACACGATGGTGGCCGCGATCGAACCCGGCCGGGTGATCCTCAAGCGCCCCGCGGCTGTCGCCGCGGACGGATCGGACGCCGGGGCCGATGGCCTCGGCGACCTGGAGGCGGCCACGATCTGCTGGACCGCCGGGGTGCGTGCCTCGCGCCTGGGCCGGCTGCTGGCGGAACGCACCGGCGCCCCCCTCGACCGGGGCGGGCGGCTGCAGGTGGAGGCCGACTTCTCGCTGCCGGGGCACCCGGAGATCCGGGCGGTGGGGGATCTCTGCCACTACGCCCACACCGGCGACGGCCGGGTGCTGCCGGGCATGGCGGGCCCGGCGGTGCAGATGGGCGGCTGGGTGGCGCGCGACATCCTGGCCGGCCTCGAAGGGCGCCGCAGCGAGCCGTTCCGCTGGTTTGATCTGGGGAGCATGGCCGTGATCGGTCCCTGGTACGCGGTGGCCGACCTGCGCGGGCTGCACGTGAGCGGTCTGGCGGGCTGGATCCTGTGGGCCCTGGCCCATCTGGCCTTCATCCCCGACACCGAGAACCGCATCGCCCTGTTCAGCAAGTGGATGTGGCAGATCGCCACCCGCCAGCGCACGGCCCTGCTGATCACCGGCCGTCCCGACCAGCACCTCGGGGTGGATGTGGGCCTCGAGCGGGCCCTGCCGCCGGATGGCGCGATTCAGTCGCCGGGAACGCCCGCCTCCGGCCCCTTGAACCGGTTGATCAGCACCCCCAGGATCACGGCGATGTAGAGCGGCCCGGCGATCCCCAGCACCACGCTGGCCATGCGCGCCGGGGGCCGGGCCGGAGTGATGTCGCCGTAACCGGTGGTGGTGAGGCTGACGAAGGCGAAGTAATTGATGCGGGCGAAATCCAGCTCCCAGACGCTGTGGGCGCGCCCACCCGCCTGGGGGCGAACAATGGCGGCCTGGCCATCGGCGGTGTTGGCCAGGAAGCTGCCGGGCTGGATCGTTTCCAGCACACTCAGCACCAGGCCGCCGCTGAGGCCGAGCAGCAGATAGCCGGCCACCGCCCCGACCACCACCGACCGGGTGGCCCGGGGCTCCCGGCCCAGGGTCCGCACCAGCCGCACCAGGCTCCAGCCGATGAACAGGGTGGTGATCAGCAGCAGGGGCACCCCGGAGAGGCGCCGCGACTCGGGGGTCAGCAGCCAGTACAGCTGCAGGAAGGGGTTGGTGCATCCCAGCGCCAGGAACAGACGGTCGCTCCAGGAACGCCCGACCCCGCCGGCCAGGCATCCGCTCAGTTCCAGGGTGGTGAGGACCGTGATCAGGAGATAGCTCACCGATCCGACCAGGCTCAACGTCTGGGGAAACGCCAGGCTCAGCATCACCAGCAGGCACAGCACGAGCAGCCGGCGATAGAAGCGATGCCGCCGGCGCGCCAGAACCTCCGGCGGCGCCGGCGCTGCCGGAGGTCGGATCAAGGGGCGTGGGATCGGAACCGACAACGTAGGTCGAACCCCTGCGGCGGCCAGCGGCCACTGGACGCGGATCCGTTCAGCCCATGGATACTGGACACACCCGCGAGGATCTCCATGGCCATCCGTTTCCGGCCCGCCTCCCGCCTGCTGCCCGTCGCCGCAGGGTTCCTGCTGGCGGTGGCCCCCCTGGCCCCGGCCCTGGCCCAGGGGATCCCCTTCAACGAAGTCCGGGCCCTCAACCTGGCCCGCAACGCGGCCGTGCTCAGCAACGGCGGGCTGACGGTGTACACCCCGGCCAATTGCATGTTCACCACCTCGGCGGCCACCAACCCCTGCCTGGTGCGCAGCGACGCCGACGGCTTCGTGTACCGCTTCCTCGGAGGCCCCCCCGGCTGGGAGGCCAAGGGGCTGCCGGCCACCACGGAAACCGAGATCCAGATCGCCCCCGACGGCCGCCGGGTGGTGGCGATCCTCTACAACGGCCCGCCGCGCTGAGCACGGCGGTCGGCCACGGGAAAGCGGCCTAACCTCCCACCAGCCTCCCCAAGCCCTTGTCCGTCCCCGCTTCCCCCACCCTGCGCTGGGTCACCGCCGGCCTGCTGCTCGTGGCGGCCGTCCTCTGTCTGGCCCTTCCCTTCGTCTCGGCCACCCTGCTGACCATCGCCCTCGGTGGAGTTTCAGCGGCGGCGGGCGTCTCCCAGCTGCTGCGGCTCACCTCGGCCGATGACACCCGCAGCAAGGTGTTCCGCGCCATCTCCGGGGTGCTGTACGTGGTGGGCGGCATCGGCCTGGTGGCCTTCCCGGTGGCCAGCACCGTGAGCCTGACCCTGTTCATCGGCGTGCTGCTGGCCGTCGAGGGAGTGATGGAGCTGGCGGGCGCCGCCGCCGGTGCCGGGCAGGCCCGGGGCCTGGTGCTGCTCGATGGCATCGTCACGGTGGTGCTCGGCGGGATGCTGATCGCCGAGTGGCCCTCCGACAGCCTCTGGGCCATCGGCACCCTGTTCGGCTTCGGCCTGGCCTTCTCCGCCTTCAACCTGATCACCGCCCCCGCGGCTCCCCAGGCCTGAGGGCTGGGCCTCATTCCGCCACGGCCGGACCTTCGGCCCGGCGCGGATCCACCGTCCCCAGGCTGCCGCCCTCCGCCAGCACCTCGACGCTGTTGGCCGCCCCCATGGCCGGGGCCCGGCGGACGCTGTGGCCCATGGCCTCCAGCAGGCGGCGGCTGTCGGGGCTGAGGCCTTCTTCTGCATCGATCCGCTCGGGCCACAGCTGGCTGTGGATGCGGGGGGCGGCCACGGCACCGGCCAGGTTGAGACCGTGCACCATCCGGTTGAGCAGCACCTGGAGGATGGTGGTGATGATGCGGCTGCCGCCGGGGCTGCCGGTGGCGAGCCAGGGGCGGCCATCGGGGCGGAACACCAGGGTGGGGGCCATGGAGCTGAGCGGGCGCTTGCCCGGTGCGATGGCGTTGGCCGTCCCCTGACGCAGACCGAAGGCGTTGGCGCTGCCGGGGAGGGCGGTGAAGTCGTCCATCTCGTTGTTGAGCAGGAAACCCATCCCCGGCACGCTGATGCCGTTGCCGTAGGGGAAGTTGAGGGTGGTGGTGAGGGCCGCCAGCCCGCCCTGGCGGTCGGCCACCGAAAGGTGGGTGGTGTTGGTGCCTTCACGGGCGGCGGCCGCCTCCAGCGCCGGGGCCGGGGTGTGGCGCCGGGGATCGATGCGGCGGCGCAGGCCATCGAGGTGGGCCGGCGACAACAGCCGTTCCACCGGCACCGGCACCTGGTCGGGGTCGCCGAGCAGGGCGTTGCGGTCGCGGTAGGCCAGGTTCATGGCCTCGGCCATGGAATGGAGGCTGATCGCACTGTTGAGACCGGTGGCCGCCAGGTCGAAGGGTTCGAGAATCCCCAGCAGCTGCAGCAGGGTGAGCCCGCCCCCGGGCGGCGGCATGGTGAGCACCGGGTGGCCGCGGAACTCGCGCCGCAACGGCCGCACCAGCCGGGCGCGGTAGGCGCGCAGATCGCTGTGGGTGATCAGGCCGCCGCCCCGCTCCATGGCCCCCACCAGGGCGTCGGCCACCGGGCCGGTGTAGAAACCCCGCTCCCCCTCGGCGGCGATGCGCCGCAGGCTGGCCGCCAGCTCGCCCTGGCGCAGCCGCGTGCCGGGCACCGGGGGCGGCAGGAACAGGCGACGGGAGACGGGATCGGCCTGCAGCCGCGGGGCGGCGGCGGCCAGGGAATCGCTCAGCTCGCGGCTCACCGGGAAGCCCTGGTCCGCCAGCCGGATCGCCGGGGCCATCACCTGGGCCAGGGGCAGGCGTCCGTAGCAGCGCTGGGCCAGGGCCAGCCCGGCGACGCTGCCGGGCACGGCGGTGCTGAGCAGGCTGCGGGTGGCACGGGCCCGGTCCACCTGGCCGTCGGGGCCCAGGAACATGGTGGCCGTGGCCGCCGCCGGGGCCGTCTCGCGGAAGTTCACGGCCACCGCCGTGCCGCCGCCGATGGCCAGCTCAGGCCCGGCCGCCGGGTTGCCACCAGAGGCCTCGACCAGGCAGCCCCGCTGGCGGGCCGGCGAGGGGCCGGGCAGCCAGAGCAGCAGGAAGCCGCCACCGCCCAGGTTGCCCGCCTGGGGCAGGGTGACCGCCAGGGCGAAGGCGGTGGCCACCGCCCCATCCACCGCGTTGCCCCCCTGGCGCAGGATCGCCGCCCCCGCCGCCGAGGCCAGCGGCTCCTGGGCCGCCACCAGGCCCCGGGCCGACCACTGGGGCCGGAAGCGCTGCTCCCCCTCCAGCAGCACGTTGCTCTCCAGGGCAGCGGGAGGCGCCACGGCCTGGGCCCGCGCCAGCGGGACGGCGCCCCATCCCACAAGCAGCAGCAGTACCGCCCCGGCGGCTCCCCGGCGAACCGCGCTCAAAGCGAGGCTCCCGCGCCACCGGCATCCGGGCCGCCGAAGCCGCCGCCGCCGGGGGTGGCGATCTCCAGCAGGTCGCCCGGCTGGACGCTCACCTGGGCGCAGCCGCCCAGCACCTCGAGCTGGCCATCGGCCCGCTCCAGCCGGTTGCGCCCGAGCGCCCCATCGCCGCCACCCGCCAGGCCGAAGGGGGGCACCCGCCGGGAACCCGAGAGAATCGAGGCGGTCATCGGGGCCAGGAAGCGCAGCCGCCGGACCACACCGTCGCCGCCGGGCCAGCGGCCGGCGCCGCCGCTGCCGCGGCGGATGGCGAAGCGCTCCAGGCGCACCGGGAAGCGGTCTTCGAGGATCTCCGGGTCGGTGAGGCGCGAATTGGTCATGTGGCTCTGCACTGCGCTGGCGCCGGCGAAACCAGTGCCATCCGCCAGCACGCCGGCGCCAGTGCCGCCGCAGATGGTCTCGTAGTACTGGCGCTGGGCATCGCCGAAGCTGAGGTTGTTCATCGTGCCCTGGGCTGCCGCCATCACCCCAAGGGCCCCGAACAGGGCGTTGGTGACCGCCTGGGAGGTTTCCACGTTGCCGGCCACCACCGCCGCCGGCGGCAGCGGGTGCAGCAGGCACCCCTCCGGCACGATCAGCTCGATCGGTTCGAAGCAGCCGGCGTTGAGCGGGATCGGGCGGCCCACCAGGCAACGGAACACGTAGAGCACCGCCGCCTTGGTGATCGCCAGCGGGGCGTTGAAGTTGCCCTCCTGCTGGGGGGAGGTGCCGCTGAAGTCGATGCGGGCCCGGCGGGCGGCCCGGTCGATGCGGACGGCCACGACGATGCGGCTGCCGTTGTCGAGCTCGACCGTGTGATCGCCGTCCCTGAGGCGGGCGATCGCGTCCCGCACAGCCTCGGCCGCATTGGCCAGTACATGGCCCATGTAGGCACAGACCTCATCGGTGCCCTCGCGCTCCAGCAGCCGCTGCAGTTCGCTGTCCCCCAGCCGGTTGGCGGCCACCTGGGCCTGAAGATCGGCCAGCAGCTGGTCGGGGTTGCGCACCGGATGGGGGCCGGCGGCCAGCCGCTCACGCCAGGCGGCCGCATCGAACTGGCCCCGGCGCAGGAGGGGCACATGGCGCAGCCGCAGCCCCTCCTCCTCGATCCGGCGGCTGAAGGGGGGCATCGAGCCCGGGGTGAGGCCGCCCACGTCGGCGTGGTGCCCGCGGCAGGCCACGAACAGCAGGGGCTTCAGCTGTGCTTCGCAGGAGTCGGCAGGGTCTGCGGCGTCAGGGGCGAACACCGGCGTGATCACGGTGATGTCGGGCAGGTGAGTGCCGCCGTCGAAGGGGTCGTTGGCGGCGTAGGCATCGCCCGGCGCCAGGGGCGGCAGGTTGCCGGCGGCCACGGCGGCCAGCAGGCTGGCGACGCTGTCCCCCATCGAGCCGAGGTGCACCGGGATATGGGGGGCGTTGGCCACCAGCCGGCCGGCGCCATCGAACAGGGCGCAGGAGAAGTCGAGCCGCTCGCGGATGTTCACCGAACGGCTGCACTGGCGCAGCCGTTCCCCCATCTGCTCGGCGATGGCACTGAAACGGTGGTTGTAGAGCTCCAGCCGCACCGGATCCACCGCCCCGGCAATGCTGCCGGCCAGGGCCGCACCAGCGGACGGCGTCTGCCGCTCCAGCAGCAGCTCGCCCCCCGCCAGCACCCGGCCGTCCCAGCCGGGCTCCAGCACCGTGGTGCCCGTGGGCTCCACCACCAGGGCCGGCCCCGCAATCCGCTGGCCCACCGCCAGCTGCTCCCGGCGCCAGAGGGGCACCTGGCGCCAGCCCATCCCGTCGCCGTGAGCATCCGCCAGCCAGAGCGGTACCCATTCGCAGGGCTCGGGCGAATCCGCCGCCTCAGGAAGTTCCGCAGCCCTGACGCCCCCCGCCGAGGTCTCGGGCGCCGGAGCCCCCACCTCAACCACCAGCCGCTCCACCACCAGCCGCTCATCGGGCACCACGAAGCCGAACCGCTGCCGGTGGCGCTCCTCGAAGGCGGCGCGCAGGTCCGCCAGCGGGCCGTCGGTTGGGGCGGCCGGCCAGGGCAGATCCAGCCCCTGGTCGCTGCCGCCGTAGCGCAGCTCCAGGCGGACCTGCACCCGGGGCTCCTGTCCCGCCGCCAGATCGCCGCCGGTGCGAAGGTCGGCGGTGGCCCCCGCCACCAGTTCCTCGATCGCCCGCTCCAGCTGGGGCAGCAGGGACGGCTCGAGGGGCTGGCGCAGGGTGCGCTCCCGCAGCAGGGAGGGGCGGGCCAGGCCGATGCCGTAGGCCGACAGCACCCCGGCCAGGGGATGGAGCAGCACCCGGGTGATCCCCAGGACATCCGCCAGGGGGCAGGTGAGCTGGCCACCGGCGCCGCCGAAGGTCACCAGCACGGCCTGGCCCAGGTCGTGGCCCCGCTGGATCGAGATGCGGCGGATCGCCTCGGCCATGCGCTCGATGGCGATCGTCAGCGCCCCCTGGGCCGCCGCCTCCGGGCTGTCCAGCCCCAGCTGGCGGGCCAGGGCCCCGAAGCGCTCCAGCACCACCTGCCGGTCGGCCGGCTGGTCGCCGCCGGGGCCGAACAGGCGCGGCAACGCATTCACGGGCAGGCGGCCCAGCAGCAGGTTGGCGTCGGTGATCGCCAGGGGCCCACCGCGGCCGTAACAGGCGGGGCCGGGGTTGGCGCCGGCCGAGCGGGGGCCCACCTGCAGGCGGCCATCCGCCACGTGCAGCACCGAGCCGCCGCCGGCTGCCACGGTGTGGATCGGCAGCATCGGCGCCAGCAGCCGCAGGCCGTCGATCTCCGTTTCATGGCTGCGCTCCCAGGCGGCCTCGCCACGGCTGCCATCGAAGTGGAAGACGTCGGTGGAGGTGCCACCCATGTCAAAGCCGAGGATCGGAGCGTCACCGAAACCGGCGGCGGTCGCCACCGCCACGGCCGCCACCATCCCGCCCGCCGGGCCGGAAAGGATCGTGTCCTTGGCCCGCAGCAGGGCTGGCGACTGCAGGGCACCGGCGGAGGTCATCACCCGCAGCGGGATGGTGGCCCCGATGGCCGTGCGCACCTGTTCGAGATAGGCGCCCAGGACGGGGCCCAGGGCCGCCTCCAGCACAGCGGTGTCGAGGCGAGGCACCAGCCGGGGCTGGCGGCTGAGCTGGTGGGAGAGCACCACAGGCGCGACCCCTCGCGACGCCAGCCAGCTCCCCAGGGCCTGCTCGTGGACCGGATGACGACCGGCATGGAGCAGGGCCACGGCCACGCTGCGGAAGCCGTCGGAGCGGGCCTGGGCCAGGGACTGCTCCAGCGCTTCATCCAGCTGCAGGGGCTCCAGCTCCGCACCATCCGCCGCGAGCCGGCCGCCCACTTCGATCACCCGCAGGGCAGGCGGCTCGGGCCGCCGGATCTCCAGGGCAAAAAGGTCGGGCCGGTGCTGGTCGCCGATGCGCTGCAGGTCTGCAAAGCCGCGGTTGACCAGCAGCAGCACCGGCGCCCCCTGGCGCTCCAGCAGGGCATTGGTGGCCACGGTGGTGCCCAGCCGCACCTCCGTCACCAGCCCGGGGGGAATGGGCTGATCAGGGGCCAGGGCGAGCACGTCCCGCAGGGCCGCAACGGCGGGGTCGGGCGTGGGGGTGCCGTCCGCCGGCGGGGGCGGATCGGAGAGCAGCTTGCGCACCACCAGATCGCCGCTGGGAGAGCAGGCCACCACATCGGTGAAGGTGCCGCCCCGGTCGATCCAGAAACGCCAGCCGGCCTCGGTCACGACGGCCGTCGCGGGCTGGAGGGACAGGCAGACACCGGGGTGGACGGCGGAATGTCTCCCCAAGCATGGGGGCTGGGATGGCCCGATGGGAAGACAGGCCTGGCGATTCGTCCATCCGGACCCAGGCTTCATCCATGCCCGTGAATGAACTCCGGGGAGGAATGATGTCAGCCTGGATACACGACATGCCGCCTAAGTGATAGGCGCATAGGCCGGAAGACATCTTTCCCAGACTATATGTAATAAGAATTATTACATAGAAGGAGGTGGGGAATGTCGGATGAAGATTCGGGTTAGGTTTTGGTGAATTTTCTTTGATGGTGGATGAAGGCCCATGGCTAGTTCGTCCTACGCAATCAATTTCAACGGCCTTCTGACGGAGCAGGGAGAACAGCAGGTCTTCACCTTTGATGGTGTCATCGGCGACAGAATCTTCTTCGACGGCATCGATGCCGATCCAGTCTTCGAGAACATCTCCTACAGCCTGATCGACCCTTCCGGGGCCACGATCTTCACCAACTTCGGCCACACTGCCGACACCACCCCAGCCACCCTCACCCTCGGCGGAACCTACCAGATCGTCATCCGGGGCGACGCCAGCACCACGGGCGACTACAACTTCAGCCTGCTCAAGCTCAATCAGGCCCCCATCCTTCCCCTGGGCGCCACGGTCACCGATGCCCTCACCCCGGGGATCAGGAGCAATGTCTATCGTCTGAATGGAACCAGGGGCCAGCGTCTCCAGTTCGACAGCCTGCTCGCGCCCCCCACCAGCACCACCTGGGTTCTCTACGGCCCCGGCAATCAGGCGCTGAACTCCTCCGGCACCTCCAGCGGCACGGATTTCAGCGTCACGCTGCCCGCCGATGGCGAGTACTACCTGGTCTTCGATGGAACCAATGCCACCGCCAGCGTCAGCTACAGCTTCCAGGTCAACGACATCAGTGATCCACCGCCCGCTTCCCCCACCGCCTTCCCCTTCAGCCAATCGGGGTCGGTGAGCGGATCTCCGGTTGATTTCACCTTCACGGCCGCCGCCGGAACTCTGCTCTATATCGACAGCCTCGACCCAGACTTTGACAGCGTCTCCCTCCAGATCCTCGATCAGGGCAACGGCAACGCCTCCATCTACAGCGCCAACGCCAGCTCTGATTCCTCAGCCGGTCTCATTCTGCCGCGTTCGGGAAGCTACACCGTCCGCGTCAATGGGTCGGGCGATTACAACTTCCGGATCCTCGATCTGAGCGCCAATGCCACGCCGCTCACCCTCGGCAGCACCACCAGCGGCCCACTGGCGGCAGCCGCAACGCAGATCTTCAGCTTCAGCGGCACCGTGGGGCAGCAGCTGTTCTACGACGCCCTCGATTCGGATTTTGACAGCGTTCAGACGTATCTGATCGGCCCCAGCGGCACCACTCTCACCAACCTCTTTTTCGTCAACGCCTCCAGCGACACCGACGTCTTCACCCTCAGCGAATCCGGCACTTACTATCTCGTCCAGCAATCCACCGTGCAGACGGCGACGGATTTCAGTTTCCGGTTGCTGCAGGCACCGGCCACGGATCTGGCCTTCGATACGGTCACCAGCAGCACCCTGGTCCCCCTCGGAACCGAGCTGTACCGCTTCACCGGCACGGCAGGCCAGCGCCTCGTCTTCGACAGCCAGTCACCATCGGCGTCCAGTGCCAGCGTGGTTCTGCGCGGTCCCAACGGTGAGGCGATCACCAGTGGCAATCTCGCGTCAGACTTCGAGATCACGCTGACGCGCACGGGTAGCCATATTCTCTATATCGATAGCACCAGTGCGAGCAGTATCCCCTACAGCTTCCAGCTCGTCACTCCCACCACTACCAGCACATCGCTGACATTGGGCAGTGCCGTCAGCGGCTCGATCAGCGAACCGGGCGAGCAGGACATCTACACCTTCACGGGCACCGCCGGGCAGCGCCTGCTTCTCGACGCCACCGTCAACAACAGCAGGGCTCTCTTCGCCACCCTGCGTAGCCCCAGCGGGGCCCTGGTGATCAACTTCGCCGACACCGATTTCGACAGCAGCCTGGTCACCCTCACCGAAACCGGCACCTATCAGCTGTCCATCGAAGGCCAGGTCGGCAGTGCCACCGGTACGGGCAACTACAACTTCCAGTTGATCGATGCCTCGACCGCACCGATCCTCCCGCTGGATACCGTCACCCCAGGCACTCTCACCCCTGGGGCTGAGAGTGAGTTCTACCGCTTCACAGCAGCGGCAGGCCAGCGTTTCGCTTTCGACGGCATCAGCGGCACCGGTCCGACCGTTCGGGTCTTCGATGCCGGCAACAGCCAGATCGGCAACGGCTCCCTCGGCTTCGACTTTGAGTTCACGACGCCGGAAGCCGGCACCTATCTGCTCCAGATCGAGGGCAGCGCCTTTGCCACCAGCCCCGTCAGCTACAGCTTCAGCCTGGTCACCCCCACCACCACCAGCACGGTGCTGAGCCTGGGCAGTGTCGTCAGCGGCTCAATCGGTGAACTGGGCGAGCAGGACATCTACACGTTCGCTGGCACCGCGGGTCAGCGCCTGCTGTTCGACGCCACCGTCAACAACGCCAGGGTCCTCTTCGCCACCCTGCGCAGCCCCAGCGGGGCCCTGGTGATCAATTCTGCCGACACCGATTTCGACAGCGGCCTGGTCACCCTCACGGAGACCGGCATCTATCAGCTGATCGTCGAGGGCTTGGTCGGCAATGCCAACAGCACGGGCAGTTACGACTTCCAGCTGATCGATGCCGCCGCCGCACCCGTCCTCACCCTGGACACCGAGACCGCAGGAACGTTGACCCCTGGAGCGAAGAGTGACTTCTATCGCTTCACCGCCGCGGCGGGCCAGCGGTTCGCCTTTGATGCCATCACCGGCACCGGCCCGAACTTCCGGGTCTTCGATGCTGGCAACACGCAGATCTTCTCTGGCTCCATCAACTTCGACTATGAGTTCACCACGCCGGAGGCCGGCACCTACCTGCTCCAGATCGAGGGCAACAGCAACACCGCCACTCCCGTCAGTTACAGCTTCCAGCTCGTCACCCCCACCACCACCAGCACGCCTCTGACCCTGGGCAGTGTCGTCAGCGGCTCGATCACCGAACTGGGCGAGCAGGACATCTACACCTTCAGCGGCACAGCCGGCCAGCGACTCTTCTTCGACGCCACGGTCAACAACACCAGAAGCATCCTGGCCACTCTGCGTAGTCCCAGCGGGACCACCCTCAGTTTCCTGGACGCCGATTCCGACGGCAGTCTGATCACCCTCACCGAACCTGGCACCTATCAGCTGATCGTCGAAGGCCAGGTCGGCGTTGCCAACAGCACGGGCGACTACGACTTCAAGCTCATCGATGCCAGCAATGCTCCCCTGATCACCCTGGGCACGGCCATTACCGGCACCCTCAGCCCAGGGAGAGAATCGGATTTCTATCGCATCTCCGGCACCGCGGGCCAGCGGCTCACTTTCGACAGCCTGGCCGCCGCGACGGGGGCCAACTGGCGTCTGTTCGACCCCAGCAATGTGACGGTGGCGGGATCCAGCGTTGGTGCCGGCACGGATTTCACGGCCTTTCTGGATGCCACCGGCACCTACCTGCTGCAGATCGACGGCAGCAGTGCCAGCGATGTCAGCTACAACTTCAATGTAACGGGCACCATCGACCCGCCGCCCGCCGCACCCACCGCCTTCCCCTTCAGCCAATCGGGGACGGTATCCGGATCTCCGGTCGATTTCACGATCACCGCAGCCGCCGGGAAACTGCTCTATGTCGACAGCCTGGACCCGGATTTTGACAGTGTTTCCCTGCAGATTCTCGATCAGGGCAATGCCAACACCGCCATCTACTCCGCCAATGCCGGAAGTGATTCAGGTGGGGGTTTCGCTCTGCCGCGTTCGGGAAGCTACACCGTCCGGATCAACGGAACCGGTGACTACAACTTCCGGATCCTCGATCTGAGCGCCAATGCCACGCCGCTCACCCTCGGCAGCGCCTCCAGCGGTCCCCTGGCGGCCGCTGCCACACAGATCTTCAGCTTCAGCGGTAGCGCAGGCCAGCGGCTCTACTTTGACGCGCTCGAAGAAGATAACGACTCCCTCAACCTGGTGCTGCTGCGCCCCGATGGAAGCTCGGTGCTCAGCAGCAGCGGCGAAGCGGACAGCTTCCCGACCTTCAGCCTCTCGGAAACGGGCGCCTACCACCTGCTGCTGGTCAACAATGCAACGACGGCGGCCGACTTCAACTTCGCTCTGAGGGATGTGGCCGCCGCCACGGCTCTGCCCTTCGACACCGTCACCAACGGCAGCCTTTCCCCCGGCCAGGAAACCGACCTCTTCCGCTTCACCGGCACGGCCGGCCAGCGACTCGTCTTCGACAGCCAGACCGCCGGTTTCCCCAACGCCACCTGGCGGGTCATCGGACCGGCCAACCAGTCCGTGGCCAACCAGAACATCAGCACCGACCTGGAGCTGAACCTCACCGCCGATGGCACCTACGTCCTGGCGATCGATGGCTCCAGCACCACCACGGTCAACTACGGCTTCAGCCTGATCACCCCCTCCACCACCACAACGGCCCTCAGCCTCAACAGCCCCGTCTCCAGCTCACTGAGCGAGATGGGCGAACGCGACATCTACACCTTCACCGGGACGGCGGGCCAGAGGCTCTACTACGACGCCCTCACCAGTGACTTCACCAGGAGCTTCCCCGTTCGCCTGATCGATCCCACCGGCGACATCGTCTTTCTCAACCAGCAGCACTACTTCGACAGCAGCGTTCCCTTCACCCTCACCGAAACCGGCACCTACCAGCTGCAGCTCGAGAGCACCTCATCCTTCTCCCTCGACACCGGCGCCTACAGCTTCCAGCTGCTCGATCTGGCCGCCGCCACAGCTCTGCCGTTCGACACCGTCACCAACGGCACCCTTTCCCCAGGCCAGGACACCGATCTCTACCGCTTCACCGGCACTGCCGGCCAGCGGCTCGTCTTCGACAGCCAGACCCCCGGATTCCCCTCCGTCAGTTGGCGGATCTTCGGACCGGGCAACCAATCCCTGGCCAACCAGAACATCACCAGCGACCTGGATCTCACCCTGAGCGCCGATGGCACCTACGTCCTGGCGATCGATGGAGCCAGCGCCACCAACGTCAACTACAGCTTCAGTCTGGTCACCCCCACCACCTCCACCACCGCCCTCAGCCTGAACAGCCCCGTCTCCAGCTCGCTCGCCGAAATCGGCGAACGGGACATCTACACCTTCACCGGATCGGTGGGCCAGCGGCTGTACTACGACGCCCTCACCAACGACTCCAGCACGAGCTTCCCCGTTCGCCTGATCGATCCCACCGGCGACATCGTCTTTCTCAACCAGCAGCACTACGCCGACAGCAACACGCCCTTCACGCTCACCGAGGCCGGCACCTACCAGCTGCTGGTTGAAAGCACAGCGAATTTCTCCCTCGACTCGGGCGCCTACAGCTTCCAGCTGCTCGATGTCGCCGCCGCCACTGCTCTCAATTTCGACACCGTCACCAGCGGCACCCTTTCCCCCGGCCAGGACACCGATCTCTACCGCTTCACCGGCACGGCCGGCCAGCGGCTCGTCTTCGACAGCCTGACCCCCGGATTTCCCTCCGCCGCCTGGCGTCTCTTCGGACCGACCAACCAATCCCTGGTCAACCAGAACCTCACCACCGACCTGGAGCTGAACCTCACCGCCGATGGCACCTACATCCTCGCCATTGATGGGGCCAGCGCCACCAGCGTCAACTACAGCTTCAACCTGATCACCCCGACGTCCGCCCGGACCGGTGCACCCAACATCATCGTCGCCGACCGCACAGGGAACACCAACACGCCGATTCCGCTCAACATCGCCGCCAGCTTCGCGGCCAGCGATGGTAATGATCAGCGCAGCATCCTGATCTCCGGCGTGCCCAGCGGAGCTCTCCTCTCGGCGGGCACCAACAACAACAACGGCACCTGGACCCTGACTCCCGCCCAGCTCGCGGGGCTGACCATCACGGTGGCCAATGCCGCCAACTTCGCGCTCACCGTGACGGCCACCAGCGCCGAAACCACCGGTGACACGGCCACCACCACGGCCACGTTCTCCGTCATCGTCAACGTCGCCACCGGCATCACCGTCACCCCCACCTCCGGCCTGGTCACCACCGAAGCCGGTGGCAGCGCCACCTTCACCGTCGTCCTCGACAGTCAACCCACGGCGAACGTCACCGTCGGTATCTCCAGTTCCGACACAACAGAAGGCACCACCAACCTCTCCTCGCTCACCTTCACGCCGGCCAACTGGAACGTCCCCCAGACCGTGATCGTCACGGGCGTCGATGACCCTGCCATCGATGGCACGGTGGCCTATTCGATCGTCACCGCGGCGGCCACCAGCAGCGACCCCAACTACAACGGCTTCAATGCCGCCAATGTCAGTGTCTCCAACACCGACAACGACACCGCGGGGGTCACGGTTGCGCCCACCGGTGGCTTGTTCACATCGGAGGGCGGCGGCACCAGCCAGTTCAGCGTGCGCCTCACCAGCCAGCCGTCGGCCAACGTCAGCATCAGCATCGCCAGTTCGGACAGCACCGAAGGCTCCACCGACGTTTCTTCCCTCACCTTCACCCCGGCCAACTGGAATGCCTTCCAGTTCGTCACAGTCACAGGCGTCGATGATGGCGTTGTGGATGGCAATATCGCCTACACGATTCTCACCGGGGCGACCACCAGCACCGACGCCAACTACAGCGGGCTTGCCGTCG
This sequence comes from Aphanothece cf. minutissima CCALA 015, assembly GCA_003003925.1. Taxonomy (GTDB): domain Bacteria; phylum Cyanobacteriota; class Cyanobacteriia; order PCC-6307; family Cyanobiaceae; genus Cyanobium; species Cyanobium minutissimum. The sequence goes on along the minus strand of PVWP01000009.1, from coordinate 78,772 downwards.
CCGATGTCGGTGTCACCAATGTCGACAACGACGCCGCTTCCTTCTCCATCAGCGACGTCTCCATCACCGAGGGCAACAGCGGCACCACCACCGCCGTCTTCACCGTCACCCTCAGCAATGCCGTCGCTGGTGGGACGTCCGTTTCCTACGCCACCGCCAACGGCACCGCCAGCGCCGGTACTGATTACGTCGCCACCTCCGGCACCCTCAATTTCACGGGTACCGCAGGCGAGCAGCGCACCGTCGCTGTCACCATCAACGGCGACACCGCCATCGAATCCGACGAGTTCTTCGTCCTCAACCTCTCCGCTCCCACCAACGGCGTCACCCTTGCCGACTCCCAGGGCGTCGGCACCATCACCAATGATGATGCGGCTCCCCTCCCCGTCGTCACCCTGGCTGTGTCTCCGGGCAGCGTCACGGAGAATGGCACCAGCAACCTTGTCTATACCTTCACCCGCACAGGCAGCACCACCAATCCCCTCACGGTCAACTACTCCGTCGCCGGCACCGCCACCAATGGCACTGATTACGGCCTGATCCCCGCCTCCATCACCTTCGCCGCCGGGTCGGCCACCGCCACCGTCACCGTCGATCCCACCGGCGATGCTGTCGTCGAGGCGGACGAGACCGTTTCCCTGACCCTTTCCGCCAACGCCGCCTACACCATCGGCACCGCTGGGGCCGTCACCGGCACCATCACCAATGACGACACAGCGGGCATCACGGTGTCTCCTGCGCCGGACCCGATCCGGCCCAGGCAGCTGACCACCTCGGAAGGCAGCACGGACCCTCAGGTGCTCGCCGCCTGGCGGTTCAACGAGACATCCGGTTCGACCGCCTTCGCCGCAGCAGGTTCGGTCAATGGCTCGCTCCTGGGCAACGCCAGCTTCACGGCCGGGGGCTTGAGCGGTGGTGCCGTGACCATGTCAACGGCCGGCAATGGGTTTGTGGACATGGGGAATAACTTCTCCTTTGGAAACACCAACAGCACGTTTTCTCTGGTTTCCTGGGTGAAGCTACAGAGTGGTGACACCAATGGTTACATTGTGGCCGGACGCCACCAAGCTGGTGCGATCGCTGGATATTTCAATGGCATTAACAATACAAACAGTGGCTCCGGAGAGGTGACAGGTGGTGCGATTTTCTACCAGTCCTATCCCAATCCCGTCAGCAGCAATCTGAGTCTGAATGATGGCAACTGGCATCAGATCATCGGCGTCCACGACTTCAACAACGGAACTGCTGCGCTCTCCCGGCTGTATGTAAACGGTGAGCTTCGCGACACCGAAGGATACACTGGGTTTAACAGCTCTCTGGCTAACTTCAGTGTTGGTGGCATTCTGAATGCGGCCGGTACGCAGATGATTGGCGCCCTGACGGGCACCGTCGACGAGGTGAGCATCTGGAACCGAGCGCTCACGGCATCCGACGCCAGGTATCTCTATGCCAACCCGGGTGCCCTGGCTGTCACGCCCAGTTTCACGGTGGTTCTCAACAGCCAGCCCACAGACAACGTCACCATCGGGATCTCGAGCTCCGACACCACGGAAGGCACCGTCTCCACTTCTTCCCTTGTCTTCACACCCGCCAACTGGAACATTCCCCAGACCGTCACCGTCACCGGTGTCGATGACGCGATTGTCGATCGAGACGAAGGCGGCGTTGCCAACGGTGTCGGCGTCTCCTATTCCATCGTCACCGCCCCCGCTACCAGCGGCGACCCCAATTACAACGGTCTCAATGCCGCCGATGTCAGCGTCATCAACAACGACAATGACACGGCCTCCCTCTCCATCAACGACGTCACCATCATCGAGGGCAACAGTGGCACCACCACGGCCGTCTTCACCGTCACCCTCAGCAACGCGGTCGCCGGTGGCGTGTCCGTGAACTATGCCACCGCCAACGGCACCGCCACGGCCGGCTCCGACTACGTCAACAGCGTCGGCACCCTCAACTTCACCGGCACAGCCGGTGAAACGAAGACCGTCTCCGTCACCATCAACGGCGACACCACGGTCGAATCCGACGAAACCTTCTTCGTCAACCTCTCTGGCATCACCAAGGCCGGCGTCACGATCGCCGACGGCCAGGGACTCGGCACCATCACCACAGACGACGTCTCCCTGCCCGTCATCACACTGGCGGTCTCACCGGCCAGCGTTGCCGAGAACGGTGCCGCCAATCTCGTCTACACATTCACCCGCACCGGCGCCACCACCAATCCCCTCACGGTCAACTACACGGTCGGCGGCAGCGCCAGCAGCGACAGCGATTACGCCCCGATCGCCGCTTCCGTCACCATCCTCGCCGGCTCGGCCACCGCCACGGTGACCGTCGATCCCACCGCCGATGCGGTCCTGGAGCCCGACGAAACCATCGCCATCAGCCTTGCCGCCAATGCGGCTTACGTGATCGGTACCCCCGGCGCCGTCACCGGCACGATCAGCAACGACGACACCGCCTCCTTCTCCGTCAGCGACGTCTCGATCGTGGAAGGCAACGCCGGCACCTCCACCGCCGTCTTCACCGTCACCCTCAGCAACGCCGTCTCCGGTGGGGCATCGGTGTCCTACGCGACCGCCAACGGCATCGCCACCGCCGGTGTCGACTACGTCGCCGCCAACGGCACCCTGAACTTCACCGGCAATGCCGGTGAGCAGCGCACCGTCTCCGTCACCGTCACTGGCGACACGGCCGTGGAGTTCGACGAATCCTTCTTCCTCAACCTCTCGGCTCCCACCAACGGCGTCACCATCGCCGACGGCCAGGGGAGGGCCACCGTCACCAACGACGACGTCCCTCCCCAGCCCGCCGGCATCCCCGTGCTGTTCTTCTCTGCCGTCACCGCCGCCGGTGGCCGCGAGCTCTGGCTGACGGACGGCACGGCGGCGAGCACCCGGCAGGTGATCGATGCCGCCCCCGGGGCAACGGGAGCCTTCCCCTCCACCGTGCAGCTCGCCAACGGCAAGCTCCTGTTCGCCTCCGATGATGCGGCGGGTGACACCGAACTCTGGGTCACCGACGGGACGACGGCCGGTACAAGCCAGCTGGTGGAGATCAACCCGATCGTCAGCTTCTCCAGCGCCATCGCCCCGACGCTCATCACGCCGTTCGATGGCGGCGCCCTCTTCTTCGCCGATGACGGCCTCAGCGGCAACGAGCTCTGGTTCACGGACGGCACCGCGGCCGGTACGCGCCTGCTCGCCGACATCCAGCCCGGCGCCACCGGTTCGCGCGCCACCACCAACCCCGCTCGCCAGCTCACCGTCTCGGGCGGCAAGGTGTTCTTCACGGCCAACACCACAGCCGAAGGCAACGAGCTCTGGGTGATCGAGAGCGTCTCCGCCGGACCGCGGCTCGTCACCGAGATCGTTCCCGGCAGCGCCAGCAGCGCCATCTCGGTGCTCACCTCGTTCAACGAGGGCGTCTTCTTCTATGCCAACGACGGTGTCAACGGGGTGGAGGCCTGGTACAGCGACGGCACCGCCGGCGGCACCCTCTCCCTCGGCAACCTCAGCCCGCTGGCGACCGCCCGGACCACCAACCCCACCGTGGTCGGCGACAGGGTCTTCTTCGCCATCGAGACCAGCAACACCCCGGGGGTGCTGGGGGCCGAGCTGTGGGTGTCGAACGGCACGGTGGCCAACACCACGCGGCTGCTGTCTAACGTCAGCTGGCCCATCAACACGGTGGGTGCCGTCAACGGCAAGGCCGTGTTCATCGCCAACGATGGGGTCAACGGCTCGGAGCTCTGGGTCAGCGACGGCACCCCCTCCGGAACGCGGCTTCTCAAGGACATCCAGCCCGGCGGCGTCAACAGCAACGGCGCCCTGGCCGCAGGCCCGGGAGCTCTGTTCAACGGCGAGCTCTACTTCCGCGGCACAACGACGGCGGAAGGGGCCGAGCTGTGGAAGACCGATGGCACTGAAGCCGGAACCGTGCTCGTCGCCGACATCAACCCGGGCACGGGCGGCAGCAACGTCAGTCTGCTGTTCAGTGCCGTCCTGAACGGGCGGCTCTACTTCCAGGCCTCAACCCCCGGCGAAGGTCTCGAGCTTTGGTCGACGGACGGCACCGCCGCCGGCACCTCACGGGTGGCGGACATCAATCCCGGCACGGCCAGCTCGACGCCGACCAACTTCTCGGTGCAGGTGCTGCCGCCGCCTGTGGTCTCGATCAGCCTGGCGCCCGCCGCCGCGGAGGAAGGGGAAGCCTTCATCCTCACCGCGACGCGGAGCGGAGCCGTGCTCAGCCAGCCCACCACCGTCACTTACACGATCACCGGGCCCGCGGCGACCGCCGGTGACATCTCCACGCCCCTGACGGGCACGATCACGATCCTCTCCAACCAGACCACCGCCACGCTCTCGATCGCCACGGTGGAGGACACGGTGGTGGAGGCCGACGAACCCTTCACCGTCACCATCACCAACCCCATCAACGGCTCGATCGGCACGGCAACCGCCACGGCCACGATCCTCAATGACGACGCCGCTGCCCTGCCCGTCATCACCCTGGCTGTCTCCCCCGCCAGCGTTCTCGAGAACGGCGCCACCAATCTCGTTTACACCTTCACCCGCACCGGCGCCACCACCACACCCCTCACCGTCAACTACGCCATCAACGGCACCGCCACAGGCGGCACTGACTACGCCGCCATCCCCGCCTCCGTCACCTTCGCTGTCGGCTCGGCCACCGCCACCGTCACCGTCGATCCGACCGGCGACACCGTCCTTGAGCCCAACGAAACCGTTTCCCTCACCCTCCAGTCCAACGCCGCCTACATCGTCGGCACCGCCGGCGCCGTCATCGGCACCATCACCAACGACGACGCCGCCTCCTTCTCCATCAGCGACGTCTCCATCACCGAGGGCAACAGCGGCACCACCACCGCCATCTTCACCGTCACCCTCAGCAATGCCGTCGCTGGTGGCGCTTCGGTGAACTTCGCCACTGCCGATGGCACCGCCACCGCCGGCTCCGACTACCTCGCCGCCTCCGGCACCCTCAACTTCGCAGGCACCACCGGGGAAACCCAGACCATCTCCGTCACCATCAACGGCGACACCGCCTTCGAGCCCAACGAATCCTTCTTCCTCAACCTCTCCGCCCCCACCAACGGCGTCACACTCCTCGACGGCCAGGGCATCGGCACCATCACCAATGACGACGCCGCTCCACTGCCCGTCGTCACCCTCGCCCTCTCACCTGCCAGCGTCACAGAAAACGGAACAACGAACCTCATCTATACCTTCACCAGAACCGGCGCCACCAGCAACCCCCTCACCGTCAACTACGCCATCAACGGCACCGCCACCAACGGCAGCGACTACGGCCTGATCCCCGCCTCCGTCGTCTTCGCCGCCGGCTCGGCCACCGCCACCGTCACCGTCGATCCCACCGGTGACAGTGACGTTGAACCGGATGAAACCGTCAGCCTCACCTTGCTGGCCAATGCGGCCTACGCCATCAGCAACACCGGGGCCGTCACGGGCACCATCACCAATGACGACGTCGGCAACAGAGCTCCGGTGTTTGTCGCCGACCCGGCCAAAACCATCCGGCCCGGCCAGACCGCCACCTTCACCGGCGCCAGCCTCGTGGCCAACGACACCGACCCGGATGGCAATCCCCTCTCGGTGAGCCAGTTCTTCACTGCCACCAGCCAGGGCGGTTCGGTCGCCAACACCGCCTTTGACACCTTCACCTACACCCCTGCCGCCGGCTTCACCGGCACGGACATCTTCTCCTACGTGGTCTCCGACGGTGCCGGCGGCTTCACCAATGCCACCCTCGCGATCAACGTCGTCAATGGCGCTCCGGTGTTCGTCGCCGACCCCGCGATCACCATCCGGCCGGGGCAGACCGCCACCATCAACGGCGCGACGCTCCTGGGTAATGACACCGATCCCAATGGCGATCCCCTCTCGATCAGCCAGTTCTTCGCCAACACCAGCCAGGGCGGTTCCGTCACCAACACCGCCTTCAACACCTTCACCTATACCCCGTCCGCCGGCTTCACCGGCACCGACACCTTCTCCTACGTGATCTCCGACGGCTTCGGCGGCTTCACCAATGCCACCCTCGCCATCAACGTCGTCAACGGCGCTCCGGTGTTCGTCGCCGACCCGGCGATCACCATCCAACCCGGCCAGACCGCCACCATCCTGGGCGCCAACCTCATCGCCAACGACACCGACCCGGATGGCGATCCCCTCTCGGTCAGCCAGTTCTTCACGGCCACCAGCCAGGGCGGCACCGTGGCCAACACCGCCTTCGACACCTTCACCTACACCCCGGCCGCTGGCTTCACGGGCACCGACACCTTCTCCTACGTGATCTCCGACGGTTTCGGCGGAACCACCAACGCCACCCTTGCCATCAATGTGCAGGCCAAGCCGAGCGTTTCCGTGGCCGTTTCCCCTGCCAGCGTTCTGGAGAACGGCGCCAGCAATCTCGTCTACACGTTCACCCGTACGGGGCCCACCACCAATCCCCTCGTCGTCAACTATTCCATCGGCGGCTCCGCCACCAACGGGACCGATTACGGCCTGATCGGCACCAGCATCACCTTTGCGACCGGTTCCGCCACCGCCACCCTCAGCGTTGATCCCACCGGCGACAGCATCGTCGAGCCCGACGAAACCGTCGTCCTCACCCTGCTGGCCAACGACGCCTACACCCTTGGCACCGCCGGCGCCGTCACGGGCACCATCACCAACGACGACCTCGGCCGCACCATCACCGGCACGAAGAACCGCGACTCCCTGGTGGGAACGGCCGGCGATGACGTGATCACCGGGCTCCAGGGGGCCGACTCGGTCCGGGGCCAAGGCGGTGCCGATCGCTTCGTCTACAGGAGCATCGTCGATGCCGGCGACACGATCATCGACTTCAACAGGGCCGAAGGGGACAAGGTGGACCTGAAGGGGGCCCTGGCCAGCGTCGGCTACGGAGGAAGCACACCCATCACCGATGGCTACCTCAAGTTCGTAGCCAAAGGCGGCGACACCCTGCTGCAGATCGATCCCGATGGGTCAGGCCTGGCCGCCGCCCGGAACTTCATCCTGTTCAAGAACGTCTCGCTGGCCAGCCTCAGCAACCCGGACAATTTCATTGTCTGATCACGCGACGCCGTCCTGAAGACCAGATGAGCCCAACTTGAGCTAAGCTGAGAAGACGCTCAGGTGTTGGCTCCCACCCCCCCGACCAACACGACATCCCCTCCCATGGCCCGCCTCCTCCCCAAACTTGCCTTCACAACGACAGGTCTGGCGCTGGGCATGGCGCTGGCCCAGCCGGCCCCTCTCAGGGCGGCGGTGGTGAATTACACCTTCGACATTCTGATCGACTCGGGCCCTCTGGCGCCCAACAGCTATTCCGGCACGTTCGCCTACAACACGAACACGCTCAATCTCACCGATTTCTCCTTCCTGTTCCAAGGCACCCAGTACGACGAGAACGACGATCCTGATGCTGCGGTCGTCTTCGACAATGGGGTCTTTCTCGGTCTCGAGTATTCGGTCGACACCCTGCCCGCCTTCTCTTTTGTGCCTGGCTTCTTTGATGTCAACGAAGCCTTCTTTACCTACGACCTCGATGCCATCGGCAGTCAGGGGGGTGCGGGAAGCCTGGCCTTCACAAGGGTCGTGAAACCGGAGACATCAACGGTTCCAGGCCCCCTTCCCCTGCTGGGAGCCGCAGCCTGCTTCGGCTACAGCCGGAGGCTCCGTCGCCGGATCCAGGGCATGGCCACTCCCGCGGCCCCCGCCATCACACCCGACTGACCAACTCCGTGGCAAGGGTGCCGCCACCAAAACCATGGCTGCTGCACATCTGCATCCATGGTGAAGATGCAGCAAAGGCAACGGTTCGGATCCGTCCATAACAGAATAATGATGGTGATCAGGCACTGAGGGGCCATGGCGCCGTCCAGCCATCGCACATCTGCAGCGGTCGTCCTCGCAGGCGTCGCGGCCGTCCTGCTGCTGCCCCCGCCGGCCCTGGCGCTGGATCTGATCTTCGTCTTCGACGGCCTGATCGGCACCTTCCGGGGTCTGGAGGCCGGGACAGCCACCAGTGCCCCACCGGCGACCGTTGAACTCAATTTTGCTTCCTCTTCGGGGTCTCCCAAGGGGATCTTCGAGACGGCGCCGCGCTGCCTGCTTCCCGACTGCGGCTTCATCTCCGTGACCGCCAACGTTTCAACCTTCACCGCTCCAACCGTCTTCCATGGCCATCACAGTGGCTGGCAACTGCTGATCAGCCCGGTTCCAGGACAGCGCCCCGGCGCCGCGCCCTGGCCCCTCACTGGATTGCTGCTCTATTGCCCAGGTTTTGAGCTGGCAGGCGAGCTGGACGATTGCCCAGCCCCCGCTCCTGGCACCGAGCCAAGATCCGGGTGGCTCTCACCGCCCCCGCATGGCGACCCCGGCGACCCGCCTGATCCTGCGGTCCCTGGCCCTCTGCCGGTCCTGGGGGTCGCCGCCGCCTTCCGCTGCAGCCGCCGGCTGAGGGCAAGAATCCGCGGCCGCCTCAGCGGTAATTCTCAAACTGCAGCGGCACCTCCAGATCCTCCGCCCGCAGCAGGCTGATCACCTGCTGGAGATCATCCTTGTTCTTGCCGGTGACGCGCAGGCTCTCGCCCTGGATCGCGACGGTCACCTTCTTGACCTCATCGCGGACCTTCTTGCTGAGCTTCTTGGCCAGTTCCTGGCTGAGGCCCTTGCGCAGCTTGATCACCTGCTTCACCCGGTTGCCGCCCACCGGCTCCGGGGTCTGCAGATCGAAGATCTTCAGCGACAGGTTGCGCTTGGTGGCCTTCTGGCGCAGCACGTCCACCACCGCGTCCAGGGTCATGTCGCTGGCGGTGGTGATCGTCAGGCTGGCCTCCTCCACGTCGATCTCGGTGTTGGAGTCCTTGAGGTCGTAGCGCTGGCCCACCTCGCGGCGCACCTGGTCGACGGCGTTCACCAGCTCCTGGCGGTCGAAGTCGGAGACGACATCGAAGGAATAGCTGTCGGCCATGGCGCGGGCGAAGGCAAGGCAGCGCCAGCCTAGAAAAGAGACCCCAGCCGCCCTGTCCCGATGGCCACCTCCCTGCTCCCCCCCCTCCTGGCGGCCAGCGTCGCCCTGCCGGTGCTGCCGGCGGCCGCCGGCGGACCCTTCGCCTGGTCGCTGGTGCTCTCCGGCGCCGTGGTGGTGCTCAGCCTGATCCCCCTGGGGGCCGCCCGCTCCCAGGCCGACTTCACCCCCTCCGACCTGGCCGCGCCGCGGGCGATGTTCGAGCGGCTGCCGGCCTGGGGCAAGCGGGCCAACTGGGCGCACCAGAACAGCTTCGAGGCCTTCACCCTGCACGCCCCCGCCTGCCTGCTGTGCCTGCTGGTGGCCCCGTCGGTGCTGGCGGCCGCCCCTTGGGTGCCCCTGGTGGCCTGGCTGCACCCCGCCCTGCGTCTGGGCTACATCGGGGCCTACGTGGCCAACGTTCCACCCGTGCGCAGCCTGTGCTGGGCCGGCGGCATCCTCTGCACCGCCCTGCTGTACTCCGAGGGGCTGCGGGCGGTGCTGCGCAGCTGAGTCAGCTGGGAGGAGTGGAGCCTCAGCTGCCGCCCTTTTCCTGCAGGCCCTTGAGGGCCGCCAGCAGCGAGGCCGGGCTCTGGGGATCCACCATCAGCACGCTGCCGCCATGGGAGCGGGCCATCTCCTGACCCATGGCCATCCAGTCCTTGGCCAGCAGCAGCCGCAGCCCCTCGGCCGCCGCGGGATGGGCCTCGATCACCGCCGCCAGCTGGGTGGCCGATTCGGCCCGCGCCTTGGCCAGCAGCAGCTGCTGCTTGGCCTGGGCATCGGCATCGAGCAGCACCGCCTCCTGCTTGGCCTTGGCATCCAGCACCAGGGCCTCGGCCCGGCCCCGGGCCGCGTTCACCTGGGACTCCCGCTCCCCCTCGGAGCGCAGGATCGCCGCCCGTTTCTCCCGCTCGGCGGTCATCTGCTGCTCCATGGCCTGCTGCACCCCCTGGGAGGGCTGGATGTCGCGCAGCTCCACCCGGGTCACCTTGACGCCCCAGGGATCGGTGGCCTGGTCGAGCTCCTTGAGGAGGGTCTCGTTGACCTCGCTGCGGGTGGTGAAGGTCTGGTCGAGGTCGAGCTTGCCCATCTCGGCCCGGATCTGGGTGAGCACCAGGTTGACCATGGCCGCCTGCAGGTTGTCGACGCCGTAGTAGGCGCGGGCATGCTCCAGCAGCTGCCAGTACACCACCGCATCCACCTCGATCGAGACGTTGTCGCGGGTGATGCACTGCTGGGGGGGAATGTCGAGCACCCGCTCCTTGAGCGATTCGTGGCTCACCACCCGCTCCAGGCCCGGGATCACCAGGGACAGGCCGGGGCGCAGTTCCCGGTCGTACTTGCCGAGGCGCTCCACCAGCATCGAGCGGCTGCTGCTGGTGACCTTGACGCCGCTGATGCCCAGCCCGGCGAGCACCACGAGCACCGGAATGATGAGTGCTTCCATGCAGGCTTCGTCACTGGCGCAACGCTAGGCAGGATGGGGGCGATGGCCAACGGTCCCGTTGGTTTCGTTGTTCCTCCGCCCCCGCCCCGTCGCACCCCGCCGATGCCCGCACCCCCGATCCTCTGGCTGGCCCTGGCGGGGGTGCTGCTGCTGCTGGAGCTGGTGGGCGCCGACGGGGACGGCCTGCTGCTGATCGGCGCCGTGGCGGCCCTGCTGCTCACCCTCGTCGCCATCCTGGCGCCGGTGCTGCCGCCCCTGGGCCAGCTGCTCCTCTACGCCGTGCTGGTGGGAGCGGGCTACGCCTGGCTGCGGCGCTGGTCGGCCCGGCGCCAGGCCCGCACGATCCCCCCCGGCGCCCGCGCCGAACTGGCGGAGGTGACCACGGCCTTTGATGCCAACGGCGAGGGGCGGGTGCGCTGGCAGGGCCAGAGCTGGGCCGCCCAGAACCTGGCACCCCAGCAGAGCCTGCCCCCCGGTAGTCAGGTGACGGTGATGGGCCGGGAGGGAACGCGGCTGCAGGTGCTGCCGCGCCAGGAGAACCTGCTGGGCTGAAACCCGGCCGGCGGGATCCGGCCGGCTCAGTCGAAGAACATCAGGCTGACCACCTTGCCCATGTCCTCGGCGGTGCGGCAACTGGAGAGCAGGGTCTCGCTGTCGTGGAAGGCGTAGCAAATCAGCTGGTCGCAGCGGTTGATGATCTCCTGGTTGCAGAGGCTGCTGGCCATCGGCAGTGGCAGCTCATCATTCTCGGGCTTCTCCACCAGGTGCAGCACGCGCTCCAGCTGGCTGCGGGATTCGCCCGGCTGGCGGTCCAGGCTCTGGGGCAGCAGCACGGTGAGCCGGGCCGGATCCACCTCCAGCACGCTGCGGATCACGGCCGCATTGACCCCCTGGGCCCCGGAGGTGATCAGGTTGTGGCCCTCCTGGGCCAGGGAACGGGCCACCAGCTCCACCAGGTGGATCGACACCACCGGCACATGGCGACTGCCGAGGAAGGCGATTCTGCGTTTGCCCCGGTCCTGGAGCATGGCCAGCTCCTGGGCGAGCGTATCGATCCGGTCCAGGGCCGGAAGATCTAGGGACCGGGTCACCCGTTATCGACAACCAACGAACTGAAACTAGCAGCGCCCTCAGGCATGGACCGCCAGGCGCAGCCGGCGGAACAGCCGTTCGAAGTGGCAGTTCTCCTCCACCAGCCGGATCGCATAGGTGGCCTTCACCGCTTCATGCAGCCGCACATGGCCGATGGCGGCATCGATCACCTCCACGGTGGTGAGGGTGTCGTGGTCGACCTTGAGCACCGGCACCTCCAGTTCCTCGGCCCGGCTGATCAGCTGGGGCAGGGGTTCACCGGCCCCGGTGAGGATCAGGCACTGGGTGGAGGCCTCCAGGGCCGCCAGCTGGATGTCGGTGCGGTCGGCGCCGGTGACGACGGCCATGTTGCGGCGGCGGCGGAAGAATTCCATCGCCGAATTGACGTTCATGGCGCCGATCGAGAGGGTCTCCACCAGCAGGTCGAGGCCGTCGCGGCAGCAGAGCACGGTGGCCGCCAGCCGCCGGGCCAGCTCCTCCACCGTGACGCTGCGCAGCAGGGGACTGCGGGGCATCACGCCCAGCACCGGGATGCCGAGCCGCTCCAGGGCCGGCAGCACCGCCTCCCGCACCTCCGGCACCACCTCGGGCACCACGGCGTTGAGCACCACGCCCGCCAGCAGATCCCCCAGCTGGTGCCGGGCCTCCAGCAGGGACTCGACGCTGCGGCTGTCGCTCCACGGGTGCACCAGCAGCACCGGGGCCTGCAGAGCCTGGGCCAGCTGCACCAGGCCCAGGCCGTAGAGCTGCCCTTCGCTGAGGCTGCCGGCCCCCTCCAGCAGCACCAGCCGCTCGGCGTCGTCGTGGATGCGGCGCTGCAGCAGCGTCAGCCCCTCCCCCGGGTCAAGATCCCCTGCCAGCAGACGGGCCCGGGCCGTCGCCGGCTCCAGGACGTGCAGCGAAGGGATCAGCTGCTCCGGCTCCAGACCGAGGGTGGCGCCGATGAAGCGCACGTCGGGATCGAGCAGGGGGTTCTCCGGGGCCGCATCGGGGAAGGCGTCGAGCGGGTCGTCCATGCAGGTGGCCAGCGGCTTGCCGAAGGCGAGCGGCACGCCCTGGCGGGCGAGCTGGCGGCCCAGACCGAGCACCACCGCCGACTTGCCGCTGAAGGGTTCGCAGGAGCCGATCAGCAAGGGGATGGACATGGTGTGACCTCGCCGGGACCCGCAGGTGCCGGGCAATCTAGGCAGCACGACCACCGCAGGCCCATGCCGGACCCCTCGAACGAAGCGCTCACCGTGGCCGTCACCGGCGCCAGCGGCGCCCTCGGCCAGGCCCTGCTGCGCCGCTGGCACCGCCGCGGCGCCCGGCTGATCGCCCTCTGCCACGGCCGCACGCCGCTGCAGCTGGCCGGGCCGGACGGGCAGCCGATCCCCCTGCGCCAGGTGCACTGGCAGGTGGGCCAGGAGGCGGCCCTCGAAGCCCTGCTGGCGGAGGTGGACGTGCTGGTGATCAACCACGGCATCAATGTCCATGGGGACGGCAGCGCCGAGGCGACGGGTTGTTCCCTGGAGGTCAATGCCCTGAGCGCCTGGCGGCTGCTGGAGCTGTTCGCCGCCGTGGTGGCGCGGCGGGATCCGGCGCAGCAGGACAAACGCCGGCGGCCGGAAGTGTGGGTGAACACCTCGGAAGCGGAGATCCAGCCGGCCCTGAGCCCCCTCTACGAGATCAGCAAGCGGCTGCTGGGCCAGCTGCTCAGCCTGCGGGCCCCGGAGCTGGCGGCGGTGGTGCGGCTGCGGCGCCTGGTGCTGGGTCCGTTCCGCTCGGCCCTCAACCCCATCGGGGTGATGGGCGCCGACTGGGTGGCCGGCGAGATCCTGCGCCAGGCCGACTGGAACTGCGGCCTGATCATCGTGACGCCCAACCCGCTCACCTACGTGCTGATGCCCCTGGCGACCGTGAGCCGCTGGGCCTACCTGAGCCTGCTGCTGCGGCGCTGAACGCCAAAGCGGACGGGCCTAGAAGTCGCGGTCGGTGAGGATGTCGCAGCCGTCGGCGGTGACCACGATGGTGTGCTCCCACTGGGCCGAGAGGCTGCCGTCCACGGTCACCACGGTCCAGCGGTCCTTGAGGGTGCGGCAGGCCTTGCTGCCGGCGTTCAGGATCGGCTCCACCGCCAGGGTCATGCCGGCCCGCAGCTGCATGTTGGGCAGGTCACGGGTGCGGTAGTTGAACACCGAGGGCTCCTCGTGCAGGTTGCGGCCCACACCGTGGCCCGTGTAGTCCTCGACCACGGCATAGCCGTGGGCCTCGACGTGGTCCTGGACGGCGCCGGCCAACTCCAGCAGGGTGCTGCCGGCCTTCACGGTGGCCAGGCCCTTCATCAGCGACTCCTGGGCCACCCGGCTGAGGCGGCGGGCCTCCTCGGGCACCCCCTCGCCGACGCAGAGGGTGACGCAGCTGTCGCCGTGGAAGCCCTCGTAGTAGGCGCCGGTGTCGATCTTGACCAGATCGCCGGCCTTGATCACCCGTTTGCCGCTGGGGATGCCGTGCACCACCTCGTTGTTGATGCTGGCGCAGATGCTGGCCGGAAAGCCGTGGTAGCCCTTGAAGCTGGGGGTGGCCCCCATGGCGCGGATGCGGGCCTCGGCGTGGCGGTCGAGGTCGCCGGTGGTCATGCCCGGGGCGGCCATGTCCATGATCTCCCGCAGCACCGTGGCGACGATGCGGCTGGCCTGGCGCATGATCGCGATCTCCCGCGCCGACTTGACTTCCACGCCGCGGCGGGTCTTCTGGATGCGGGGGCCGGCCTGGGTGAGAGGGGTGCCACCGCCCTTGACGCCGTTGGTGCTGGCCAGCAGATCGGCGAACAGGTTCATGCGGTGGGAGACGGGCCGGACATTCAAGTTATCAATGGCGTCCCTCCCGCCGTCGTTTCCCCGTGTCCAGCCCCACCCCCGCCGCGTCCCCACGGCCCGCCGCACCGTCCTGGGGCGCCCGCCTGCGGCAGGCCCACGCCTGGATGGCGCCGCTGGTGCTGACGCCCCTGCTGCTCTCGGCCCTCACGGGTGTGGGTTACCGCCTGTTGCGCGACTGGGGCGGGCTGAGCCGGGACCAGGTCCATCCGCTGATGGTGCTGCACGAGGGCGAGTGGCTGCAGCGCTGGCTGGGCCCGGTGGGAGAGACCCTTTACGTGCTGCTCAACGGCCTGGGGCTGCTGTGGATGCTGGTCACCGGCGGCGCCATGGCCTGGGAGCGGCTGCAGCGGAACTGGCGGCGGCGCGGGGGGAGGGGGGTCACCTGAGGCGGTAAGGTGTTGGTTTGGCCAGGCGCTCCGAGAAAAGGGATGGCAACCGAGACCGATCCGACCACCACCGATCCATCCACCGAGGATCCATCCACTGCGGCGGACCCGCAGACCGTGGACCAGGCGGCCCCTGACGTGGCGGCCCCTGCCGCCGTGACCGTCACCACCGGCAAGCTGAGCGCCCGCGCCCTGATCGAGGAGTTCGAAGCGACCCAGCTGAAGAGCGACCTGCCCGAGATCTACGTGGGCGACACCGTCAAGGTGGGCGTGCGCATCCGGGAGGGCAACAAGGAGCGGGTCCAGCCCTACGAGGGCGTGGTGATCGCCAAGCGCCACGGCGGCCTCAACCAGACGATCACCGTGCGTCGCATCTTCCAGGGCATCGGCGTGGAGCGGGTCTTCATGCTCCACAGCCCCCAGGTCGCTTCCGTGAAGGTGGAGCGGCGCGGTAAGGTGCGTCGGGCGAAGCTCTTCTATCTGCGTGACCGGGTGGGTAAAGCCACACGCGTCAAACAGCGCTTCGATCGCTGAAGCCTGGTTTCACGGGTGGCCATTGCCCGCGAATCCCTCTCACGCTTTCCAGGGGCCATCGGCCTTGCGCCGTTAGTTCAGTTGGTAGAACGCAGGTCTCCAAAACCTGATGTCGGGGGTTCAAGTCCTCCACGGCGCGTTCGATGGTCCCATTTGCAGTCTCGTGGTTCCGAACATGGAGTTGGATCTACAACCCGGTGATGTGGTCAAGGTGCTGGAATCGGCCGCCCTTGGCTGGGTCCGGGCCCGGGTCATCCGGGTCAAGTCCGGAGGTCGGGTCGTGGTCCAGAGCGACCAGGGGCGGGAGTTCACCGCCCGTGGCAATCAGGTCCGTCTGATCGAACCCGCCGGCTTCCGCCCCTGAGCGCAGCGCCTCGGCGTCCCTTCCGGTCAGCGTCCGCCCCGTGCCCCGCACGGGGCTTTTTGTGTGGCCCCCTCCCCCCGCGGCGCCCAGGGCGGCGGGGTTGGTGGCCTTCGGGGGCGGCGTTGACGGACCGCGTTGACGGAGGGACCGGTGACGATGGATACTTCCTTGGTCGGCGTCCGCGCCGTCGTGATCGCCCATCGGTGCTGCATCCTCCCCTCGGGGTGGATCGTGCCTCGAATGTCGGTCTGGGACTGTAGTTCAATCGGTTAGAGCACCGCCCTGTCACGGCGGAAGTTGCGGGTTCGAGCCCCGTCAGTCCCGTTCTCACCATCTGGAGCCGATTCCGTGGCCGCAGCGGTTCCCGTACGCGTTCGGCTGGCCCCCAGCCCCACCGGCACCCTCCACATCGGCACCGCCCGCACGGCGGTGTTCAACTGGCTGTTCGCCCGCCACCTGGGGGGCGCCTTCCTGCTCCGCATCGAGGACACCGACCGGGAGCGGTCCAGGGTCGAGTACACGGAAAACATCCTCGATGGCCTGCGCTGGCTGGGCCTCACCTGGGACGAGGAGCCGGTGGTGCAGAGCCAGCGCATCGAGGCCCACCGGGCCGCGATCGCCCAGCTGCTGGCGAGCGGCCACGCCTACCGCTGCTTCGCCAGCGACGCCGAGCTGGCGGCGATGCGGGAGCGGCAGCAGGCCGAGGGGCGCCCCCCCCGCTACGACAACCTGCACCGCGACCTCACCCCGGAGCAGCAGCAGGCCTACATCGACGAGGGCCGCGAGGCGGTGATCCGCTTCCGCATCGACGACGGCGCCACGATCACCTGGAACGACCTGGTGCGCGGCGAGATGCGCTGGGCCGGCAGCGACCTGGGCGGCGACATGGTGATCGCCCGCCGGGCGCCCGCCGATGCCATCGGCGACCCCCTCTACAACCTGGTGGTGGTGGTGGACGACGCCGCCATGGCCATCAGCCACGTGATCCGGGGCGAGGACCACATCGCCAACACCGGCAAGCAGCTGCTGCTCTACGCCGCCCTGGGCCTGACCCCGCCCCTGTTCGCCCACACCCCCCTGATCCTCAACCAGGAGGGCCGCAAGCTCTCCAAGCGCGACGGCGTCACCTCCGTGGGGGATTTCCGCGCCATGGGCTACACCGCCGAAGCCCTGGTCAACTACATGACCCTGCTGGGCTGGTCGCCGCCGGAGGGCCTCGGCGAGCGCTTCAGCCTCGAGCAGGCGGCGGCGGTGTTCTCCTTCGAGCGGGTCAACCGGGCCGGGGCGCGCTTCGACTGGGACAAGCTCAACTGGCTCAACGCCCAGGTGCTGCACGGGCTGGCGGCCGGCGAACTGCGCCAGCGGCTGCTGCCCCTCTGGCAGGCCCGGGGCTGGGGCGAGGGCGCCGCTGCTGACGTCGGCTGGCAGGAGGATCTCTGCGCCCTGCTGGGCCCCTCCCTCAGCCTGCTGGCGGACGGGGTCGACCAGGCCGCCCCCTTCTTCGAGACGCCGGTGCCCGACGAGGCGGCCCTGGCCCTGCGGGCCGACTCGGCCAGCCGCGCCGCCCTGACGGCCCTGCTGGAGCAGCTGCCGGAGGGGCCCCTCGAGGCCGACACGGCCCAGGGGCTGCTGGGGGCCGCCGCCACGGCGGCGGGCGTCAAGAAAGGGGTGCTGATGAAGGGCCTGCGGGCCGCCCTGCTGGGCAGCCTCAAGGGGCCCGACCTGCTCACCACCTGGCTGCTGCTGCACCGGCTCGGCAGCGACCGGGAGCGGATCGCCGCCGCGCTCTGAGGCCGGGACAGAGGCCTCAGGTGGCCTCAGTCGTCGAGGGCGCCGTAGATCGGCTCCACCCGGATCGCCTGGACACTGCCGGCCCGCAGCACCAGGAACTCGCTGGTCAGGTCGCTGATCGGCACGTTCACGAAGGTGTCGAGGGTCGCCGCGTTGAGCACGCCGCCGTACCAGTTCTGGAAATCCTCCAGGGTGTTGAAGTGCACCTCCTGGTGGTGGCCGCCGGTCAGGAACAGGTGGATGGCGTAGCGGCGGGGGGTGCGGGCCATGGGGCGCGGACGGCGGCGTCGGACTGCCCACAGGATGCCCCATACGGCTGCAACAGGCTTGCGGCCGGCCGGTAGAGGGGATGGAGCGGGGCGCCGGAGGCGGTGCAGCCAAGGCACACCAGCCGGGAACGGTGGGGGGCCAGCAGCTCCAGCACCCGTTCGTCCTGGCCGCAGCGGCGGCCGCCGTTGCCCCAGCCCAGCCAGATCAGCGGCGGCGGCGCGGCGGCAGCGGCAGGCCCACGAGGCCGCTGGGCCGCCCGCACCCGGCGCCGGATCCAGGCCGGGTTGGCGGCGCCCACCGGATCGGCGGCGAGGGCCAGGGCGGAGGGGCGGGGGCTGATGCGGGCGAAGAGGTTCAGCACCTCCAGGCCGCCGTAGCCCCAGCCGGCGGCGAAGGCCACCAGCCGCCGCAGGGTGGGGTCGTCGTGGCGATGGTCGGCGCGGGAGGGATTGAGGCCGATGAACAGCAGCCGGCTGCCCTGGGGCTCCCAGACCCGCTCCAGCCACCAGCGGTAGTGGCCGCAGCGGCTGAAGACGGCCCGGCCGGAGACGTTCACGGCCGTTGCGGGCCGCCGGATGGCAGGCTGTGGCGAACGGCGGACGGATCCCGGAAACGGCCATGGAGCGGGACAAGCCCCTGTTGCTGCTGGTGGACGGTCACTCCCTGGCCTTCCGCAGCTTCTACGCCTTCGCCAAGGGCGGCGAGGGGGGGCTGGCCACGAAGGACGGCGTCCCCACCAGCGTCACCTACGGCTTCCTCAAGGCCCTGCTCGACAACTGCAAAGGCCTGGCGCCCCAGGGGGTGGTGATCGCCTTCGACACCGCCGAACCCACCTTCCGCCACGAGGCTGACGCCGCCTACAAGGCCCACCGGGAGGAGGCGCCGGAGCACTTCTTCGCCGATCTGGCCAACCTGCAGGCCATCCTCAGGGACTGCCTCGACCTGCCCCTGTCGATGGCACCGGGCTACGAGGCCGACGACGTGCTCGGCACCCTGGCCAACCGGGCGGCGGGCGAGGGCTGGCGGGTGCGGATCCTCTCCGGCGACCGCGACCTGTTCCAGCTGGTGGACGACGAGCGCGACATCGCCGTGCTCTACATGGGCGGCGGCCCCTACGCGAAGAACAGCGGGCCGACCGTGATCCGCCGGGCCCAGGTGATCGAGAAGCTGGGGGTGCCGCCCGAGGGGGTGGTGGACCTCAAGGCCCTCACCGGCGACAGCTCCGACAACATCCCCGGGGTCAAGGGGGTGGGGCCCAAGACCGCCCTCACCCTGCTCAAGGCCCACGGCGACCTGGACGGCATCTACGCCGCCCTCGACCAGCAGAAGGGGGCCCTGAAGACGAAGCTGGAGACCGACCGGGAGAACGCCTTCCGCTCCCGGATGCTGGCGGAGATCCTGGTGCAGATTCCCCTGCCCGAGGAGCCCCGCCTTTGCCTGGGGCGGGTGGACAGCGAGGGGCTGGGGGCGCGCCTGGGCGAGCTGGAGCTGTTCAGCCTGGTGAAGCAGACCGAGGGCTTCGCCCGCCTGTTCTCGGCCGAGCCGCCCGAGCCCACCGCCACCGCCGTGGCCGCTCCCGCCAGCGAGCCGGCGGCGCCCGAGGAGCCCGCAGCGGCCGAGCCGGCCGAAGGCCGCCTGCCCGCCCTGCAGCCGCAGCTGGTCACCACCCCCGAGGCCCTGGCCGCCCTGGTCGAGCGGCTGATGGCCTGCACCGACCCGGCGGCACCGGTGGCCCTCGACACCGAGACCACGTCCCTCAATCCCTTCCAGGCGGAGCTGGTGGGGATCGGCCTGTGCTGGGGGGAGGGCCTGGCGGATCTGGCCTACGTGCCCATCGGCCACCACAGCCCGCCCGCCCCCGACCTGCTCAGCGCGGCGCCGGCGGCGCCGGAGCAGCTGCCCCTGGACGCGGTGCTGCTGGCCCTGGGGCCCTGGCTGGCCAGCGCCGCGCACCCCAAGGCGCTCCAGAACGCCAAGTACGACCGCCTGATCCTGCTGCGCCATGGCCTGCCCCTGGCCGGTGTGGTGATGGACACCCTGCTGGCGGACTACCTGCGGGATGCCAACGCCAAGCATGGCCTGGAGGCGATGGCGGAGCGGGAGTTCGGCCTCCAGCCGACCACCTACGGCGATCTGGTGGCCAAGGGGCAGAACTTCGCCGACGTGCCGATCGAGGCCGCGGCGCTCTACTGCGCCATGGACGTGCACCTCACCCGGCGCCTGGGCGCCGTGCTGAGCGGGCAGCTGGCGGCGATGGGGCCCCGGCTGCCCCTGCTGCTGCAGCAGGTGGAGCTGCCCCTGGAGCCGGTGCTGGCCCAGATGGAGGCCACCGGCATCCGCATCGACGTGCCCTACCTGAAGGAGCTGGCCGAGGAGCTCAGCGCCACCCTGGGCCGGCTGGAGCAGGAGGCCCAGGCGGCGGCGGGGGTGGACTTCAACCTGGCCTCCCCCAAGCAGCTCGGGGAGCTGCTGTTCGACACCCTGGGGCTCGACCGCAAGAAGTCGCGTCGCACCAAGACCGGCTGGAGCACCGATGCGGCGGTGCTGGAGAAGCTGGAGGACGACCATCCGGTGGTGAAGCTGGTGCTGGAGCACCGCACCCTCAGCAAGCTGCTGAGCACCTACGTGGAGGCGCTGCCGGCGCTGGTGGAACCGGAGACCGGGCGGGTGCACACCGATTTCAACCAGGCGGTGACCGCCACCGGGCGGCTGTCGAGCAGCAACCCCAACCTGCAGAACATCCCCATCCGCACCGAGTTCAGCCGCCGCATCCGCAAGGCCTTCCTGCCCCAGGAGGGCTGGCAGATGATCAGCGCCGACTACTCCCAGATCGAGCTGCGCATCCTCACCCACCTGTCCGGCGAGCCGGTGCTGGTGCAGGCCTACAACGAGGGCGACGACGTCCACGCCCTCACCGCCCGGCTGCTGCTCGAAACCGACACGGTGACGCCCGAGGAGCGGCGGCTGGGCAAGACGATCAACTTCGGGGTGATCTACGGCATGGGGGCCCAGCGGCTGGCGCGCGAAACCGGCATGGGCCAGGCCCGGGCCAAGGAGTTCCTGAGCCTCTACAAGCAGCGCTACCCGAAGGTGTTTCTGTTCCTCGAGCTGCAGGAGCGGCTGGCCCTCAGCCGCGGCTACGTGGAAACGATCCTGGGGCGGCGGCGGCCGTTCCAGTTCGATCCCGGCGGCCTGGGCCGGCTGCTGGGCAAGGATCCGCTGGAGATCGACCTGGAGGTGGCCCGCCGCGGCGGCCTGGAGGCCCAGCAGCTGCGGGCCGCCGCCAACGCCCCGATCCAGGGCTCCAGCGCCGACATCATCAAGCTGGCGATGGTGGGCCTGCAGCAGGCGCTGACGGCGTCGGGCCTGCCGGCCCGGCTGCTGCTGCAGGTGCACGACGAGCTGGTGCTGGAGGCGGCGCCGGAGGCGCTGGAGGAGGTGCGGGAGCTCACCCGCCGCACCATGGAGCAGGCGGTGCAGCTGCTGGTGCCCCTGGCGGTGGACACGGGCGTGGGGCCGAACTGGATGGAGGCGAAATAGCCACACGAAGGTAGGCTGCGCGCGAGCTTTGCCTCCGCCATCGATGCCCCAACCGGTGCGGGTGCTGCTGACCGGCCGCCACGGCCAGCTCGGACAGGCCCTGCTGGCCCGTATCCCCGCCGGCATCGACCTGATCGCGACGGGTCGGCAGGAGCTGGACCTGGCCGATCCGGCCGCCTGCCGGGCCGCCGTGGTGGAGCACCGGCCCGACTGGGTGCTCAACGCCGGTGCCTACACCGCCGTCGACCGGGCCGAGACCGAGCCGGCGCTGGCGGAGGCGGTCAACGCCGGCGCCCCCGGGGCCTTCGCCGAGGCCCTGGCCGAGACCGGTGGGCGGCTGCTGCAGGTGAGCACGGATTTCGTCTTCGACGGCGAGCAGGGCCATCCCTACGCCCCGGAGCAGGCCCTGGCCCCCCTGGGCGTCTACGGCGCCACCAAGGCCGAGGGAGAGAGGCGGGCGGCGGCGGCCCTGGGCGCCGATCGTCTCTGCCTGCTGCGCACCAGCTGGGTGTACGGGCCGGTGGGGGCCAACTTCTGCCTCACGATGCTGCGGCTGCACCGGGCGAAGGCCGCCGCCGGCGAGCCCCTGGGGGTGGTGGCCGACCAGGTGGGCTGCCCCACCGCCACCGGCGGCCTGGCGGAGGCCTGCTGGCGGGTGATCGGCCGGGGGGTGAGCGGGCGCCACCACTGGAGCGACTGCGGCGCCGCCAGCTGGTACGACTTCGCCGTGGCCATCGGTCTGCTGGCGGCGGCGCGGGGGCTGATCCCCGCGCCGGCCCGGGTGCGGCCGATCACCACCGCCGACTACCCCACCCCGGCCCGTCGCCCCGCCTATTCGCTGCTGGATGCCACCACCACCCGGCACGCCCTGGACCTGGAGGGGCAACACTGGCAGGCCGCCCTCGCCGAGGTGCTGGCGCGGATTCCCCTGCCCCAGACCTGAACACCCCTGACCCCGTCTCGCCCCATCCCGATGGACCCCTACCCCTCCCTCGACCTGCCGCTGCTGCTCGCGGGGCGTCGCCGCATCCTGGTGACCGGCGGCGCGGGCTTCATCGGCGGGGCGCTGGTGCGCCGGCTGCTGCGGGACAGTACGGCGACGGTGTTCAACCTCGACAAGATGGGGTATGCCAGCGACCTGCTGGGCATCGCCAACACCGTGGCGGATCTGGGGCCGGCGGCGGAGCGGGCCGACGGGCCGCGGCACCGGCTGCTGCAGGTGGACCTGGCCGACGGGGAGGCCACCGCCGCCGCGGTGCGTCAGGCCGATCCGGATCTGGTGCTGCACCTGGCCGCCGAAAGCCACGTCGACCGTTCGATCGACGATCCCGGTGCCTTCCTGGTCAGCAACGTGATGGGCACCTACCACCTGCTGCAGGCGGTGCGGGCCCACTGGGAGGGGCTGCCGGCGGAGCGGCGGGAACTGTTCCGCTTCCACCACATCAGCACCGATGAGGTGTTCGGCTCCCTGGGGGCCACCGGCCGCTTCTCGGAGACCACCCCCTACGACCCGCGCAGCCCCTACTCCGCCAGCAAGGCGGGCAGCGACCACCTGGTCCAGGCGTGGCACCACACTTTCGGACTGCCGGTGGTGCTGACCAACTGCAGCAACAACTACGGCCCCTGGCAGTTCCCCGAGAAGCTGATCCCGGTGGTGATCCTCAAGGCCGCCGCCGGCGAGCCGATTCCCCTCTACGGCGACGGGGCCAACGTGCGCGACTGGCTGTACGTGGAGGACCACGTCGAGGCCCTGCTGCTGGCCGCCACCAGCGGCGAGGTGGGCCGCAGCTACTGCGTCGGCGGCCATGGCGAGCGCACCAACAAGGAGGTGGTGCAGGCCATCTGCGCCCTGCTCGACGAGCTGCGGCCCGACGGCTCCCCCCACGCCGGCCTGATCACCCCGGTGGCCGACCGGCCGGGCCACGACCGGCGCTACGCCATCGACCCGGCGCGGATCAGCAGCGAGCTGGGCTGGCAGCCCCGCCACGACTTCGAGCAGGGCCTGCGGGCCACGGTGCAGTGGTACCTGGCGCACGGCGACTGGTGCACCAACGTGCGCAGCCGCGCCGGCTACGGCGGCGGCCGCCTGGGCCAGGCGGGCGCGGGCGCGGGAGCCGTGGCGGGAGCGGGCCATTGACCCTGCGGCTCACCAACACCCTCAGCCGCCGCTGCGAGCCCTTCGCGCCGCTGGTGCCCGGGCAGGTGTCGATCTACTGCTGCGGCGTCACGGTCTACGACCTGTGCCACCTGGGCCATGCCCGCAGCTACATCGTCTGGGACGTGCTGCGGCGCTATCTGCTCTGGAGCGGCTATGCCGTCACCTTCGTGCAGAACTTCACCGACATCGACGACAAGATCCTCAAGCGGGCCGAAGAGGAGGGCAGCTCGATGGAGGTGGTGAGCGAACGCAACATCGCCGCCTTCGAGGCGGACATGGCCGCCCTGCACATCCTTCCCCCCGACCGGATGCCCCGGGCCACCCGCAGCCTGGAGGCGATCCGGCAGCTGATCGGTGAACTGGAGGCCAAGGGGGCGGCCTATTCGGCGGATGGCGATGTGTACTTCGCCGTGATGCGCCAGGCCGGCTACGGCAAGCTCAGCGGCCGCACGCTGGAGGAGCAGCAGGAAGGGGCCAGCGGCCGCACCAACGAGGCGGAGGAGGCCCGCAAGCGCCACCCCTTCGATTTCGCCCTCTGGAAGGGCGCCAAGCCGGGCGAACCCAGCTTCCCGTCGCCCTGGGGGCCGGGCCGGCCGGGCTGGCACATCGAATGCTCGGCGATGGTGCGCGAGGAGCTGGGCACCACGATCGACATCCACCTGGGCGGCGCCGATCTGATCTTTCCCCACCACGAGAACGAGATCGCCCAGTCGGAGGCGGCCAGCGGCCAGCCCCTGGCCCGCTTCTGGCTGCACAACGGCATGGTGAATGTGGGCGGCGAGAAGATGTCCAAGTCCCTGGGCAACTTCACCACGATCCGCGCCCTGCTGGAGAGCGGCGTCAGCCCGATGACCCTGCGGCTGTTCGTGCTGCAGGCCCACTACCGCAAGCCGCTGGACTTCACCGCCGAGGCCCTGGCGGCGGCCGCCAGCGGCTGGAAGGGTCTGGACGCGGCCCTGGGCCTGGGGGCACGCCATGGGGCGGCCCTGGGGTGGGCCACCGCTCCCGCCGCTGCGAGCGCTGCCGTGAGCGCCGCGGACATCGGCGCCGAACTGGCCCGGGCCCGCGAGCGCTTCGCCGCCGCCATGGACGACGACCTCAACACCTCGGCGGCGCTGGCCGTGCTGTTCGAGCTGGCCCGGCCGCTGCGGGCCCTGGCCAACCGGCTGGAGCGGGGCGACACCGAAGCCGGGGCGGCCGGAGAGGCGGTGGCGCTGGAGCCCCGCTGGCAGTTGCTGGGCGAACTGGCCGGTGTGCTGGGGCTGGCGGCGGAGGCGGCGAGCAGTGCGGCAGACGGCACGCCGGCCGAGGCGGCGGCGGCGGAAACGGCGATCCAGCAGCGGATCGAGCAGCGCCGGGCCGCCAAAGCGGCCAGGGATTTCGCCACCGCCGACCGCATCCGGGCCGAACTGGCCGCCGAGGGCATCGAACTGATCGACCGGCCGGGCGGCGTGACCGACTGGGTGCGGGGCTGATGGGCGACCTCGACATCCGCTGGCAGCAGAGATATTCGAACTACTGCCGGGCGCTGGAGCAGCTGGAGACATTCTTCAAGCCCCCTGAACTGAACGCCCGGGAGCAGCAGGGGTTGATCAAGGCGTTCGAGTACACCTTCGAGCTGGCCTGGAACACGTTGCGTGATCTCCTGCTCAGCCGGGGGAACGAGCAACTGCTCGGTTCACGGGATACGTTGAAGGAAGCGTTCCGTCTGGGTCTGATCGAGGATGGCGAGGCCTGGATGCTGATGATTCAGGACCGCAACCTCACCAGCCACACCTACAACCGCTCCACCGCCGACGCGATCGCCGGCCACATCGGCCAGAGCTATCTGGGCTGTTACCGGCAATTGCGGGCTTCTCTGGAGCCACTGCAACAGGAACCGACACCATGAGCCCCCAGCCCTCCACCACGCCGTTGGGATCGATCCCCGGCATCCCTGAACGGGTCCAGCAGCGGCTGCAGCAGGTGTTCGACAGCCAGGCCCACCTAGAGGCCGTGTGGCTGTTCGGCTCCCGGGCGATGGGACGCCACCGGGAGGGATCGGACATTGACCTCTGCCTGGAGGGGCGCGAGCTCAGCCATCGGGACCGGCTGCGGCTGATGGCGGCGATCGATGAGCTGCTGCTGCCCTGGCAGGTGGATGTGGCGTTGCGCCGGGAGATTTCGGCGGATCTGGAGGCCCATGTGAAGCGCGTGGGTCGCTGCATCTGGAGGCGGAGCTGAGGCGATGGCCAGCATCTCGGTGGTGATCCAGTTCTTCGAGGACTTCGACTTCATCGAGCGAGTGGTGGAGCGGCTGGCCTGGGTGGACGAGATCGTGGTGAACGACGGGCCGTTCCAGTTCACCCGCGCATTGCTGGAACCGCTGGTGGGTCGCGATCTGGCGCAGCCGAGCCCGCGGGCGGCCGGCCTGTTCGCCCTGCTGGGCCGGCGGCTGGGGGTGCCGATCCACTACCACCACGGCGTGTTTGCGGGCGAGCGGGAGAAGCGGATCCACGGCTACGGGCTGGCCAGCGGCGATGTGGTGCTGTCGGTGGATGCCGATGAGCTGCTGCTGCTGGAGCGGCAGGCGGTGGAGCACTTCTGGGCCAGCGGGGCGGTGGTGGCCAGCTTCGACTGCGTGAACTTCACCTATCTGAATCTGGTGGGCGGCAAGGCGGGCAGCCCGTTGGTGGCCCGCAAGCCGTTCGCCTTCAAGCGGGAGGCGATCACGGCCGAGCACCACCTGGATTACCTGTGGCTGGTGGGGGTGGAGCAGCAGGCCGTGGCCAGCGAGGACTTCCTGCCGGAGGCCCTCTGTGGCGGCGCCCACCTCACCACGGTGCGCAGCGCCTACGGGGCCAGCATCAAGTTCGGCTTCTACAATTGCCTCTATTTCCATCTGCACGGCGAGCGGGGCCTGGAGGGCAGCTTCCAGGCGGCGCGGCAGTTCTTCGCACGGGGAAACTTCGATGCGGCCGCCCAGGCGGAGGTGTACGGCCGGGCGATGGCCGATGCGATCGGCTTTCCCAATGAACAGCTGTTCCGAAGGGCGGCAGCACCGGAGGTGCCCGAAGCGATCCTGCAGGTGGCGGAAGAGGCGGCCGCCGCCTACAACCACGGCCTGCCGCGGCAGAGGTTGAACGGCCGGCTGGTGCCGGGGGTGCCGCTCTATGCCCTGATGGCGCCGGGACACGGCTGGCGGGTGTCGCTGGCGATCGCCGGGGAGGCGCGGCTGCGGGTGCTGCCGCTGACAGTGAACGGGCCGCCGCTGGACCTGGGCCGGCCGGCCCTGGAGCAGCGCTGGGCGGCGGAGCCCCTGAAGCCCCAGGAGGTGCCCCCAGGGGCTGAGGAAGCGGACAGCGGCGGCGAGCGGATCGGCGATCTGGTGGAGCTGCTGGTCTGGAGCGGCGAGGACACGGTGGCGGCCTGGGCAGAGGCGTCGCTGGTGCCGTCGTTCAGCCTGCGGGTGCTGGATCCTGGGGGCGCTGGGCCATGAACACCAGGATCCAGGGGATTTCGGCGCCGACGATGCCGTAGGTGGGGGAATGGATGGCTTCGATGCGGGGATCCTCGAAGCCGGCCTCACGCAACTGATCGAGAAACTCCCAGCCGGGAATGCGATAGACGAGGGAGCCCTGCTTCGGCTGCACGGGATCGCCGTGGTACTCCGGTTCGGCCAGCAACTCGGGCTCCTGCTTCCGGCCGAGATGCACGGCCTTCACCGTGGATTCGGCCTGGCCGTAGGCGAAGGGCACCGTGCCGAGAAGGGAGCCGCCGGGCGCAAGCACCCGATGCATCGAGCGCAGGGCGGCCGGCAGGTCGTAGACGTGCTCGAGAATCTCGTTGCAGATCACCGCATCGAAGCGGCCCTCCGCAAAGCTGAGGGCGCAGAGATCCTCGTGGTGCAGCTGCTGGCGGCGGGGATCCTGGGGATCGGGAAGGTATTCGCTGCCCTGGTAGCGGGGCACCAGATCCCGCAGCCGCTGGGCGACCGGGGTAATGGCCTCCGGGCAGTAGAGCCGCAGGTGTTCGAGCATGGGCAGCCGGCCCGCTTCGATCAGCTGGCGCAGCAACAGCAGCACGGCCCGCTGGCGCGACACCAGGCCACCGTGCTGCAGGCTTTCGCGGAAGTTGGTGCCCTGCACCTGCAGATCGGCGGCCGCAATGGGCACGTCGTTGAGGGGATCCTGGATGCCGTTGAGGGCCATCAGTCGCAGGCTCGTGCGCACCTGCCGATCCAGATCGCCCCACTGGGCCGCGAAGTCGCGCTGGAACTCCGCCTGCTGGCGATAGGTGCGCTGCTCGAGGTGGGCGGAAGCCAGGGGCACGGCACCGATCGGAATCACCCGGTCACGCTAGGGGCCGCGACTCGACGCGGCCGAAAAGGCCCCCTAAGCTCCTCGCGATGGGCGAAACATCCACCACCGCCGCTGATCCACAGGCGCTACACGCCGAGATCGCCAGCCTTCGCAGCCAGCTGGAGGAGGCGAGGGATGAAGCAGAACTGAATCTGCTGCAGTTGCAGCAGGTTCAGGAAGAACTGGAGTCCTACGTTGTGGCCCACCAAGAGCAGCAGCAGCTGCTGGAGCAGCATCAGCAGGAGGAACGGCGCGCGGAGGTGCTGATCGCGGCCTTGCTGGAGCGGATCGAAACGGGCGCAGGCTGAGAGCCGGCTTCAGGCCCCCAGGGCAAAGCGTGCTTCGGCCTCACTGAGGCCGCGGGAGAAGGCGCTCAGCTGCTGGCGGAGAGCCTGAGGATCATGGGTGACGCCCTCCGGGGCCGGGGTGGCGGGTGGGAGCGCAAGGCCGATGCGGCCGGCGGCCCGCTCCAGGAACTGGCCGAAGCGCTGGGCTGCCGGAGCGGCCATCGCTTCGCCACGGTGGGCGACGGCGGCGGTTTCGGCCTGCTGCAGCAGGGCACGCAGGGGCTGCCACTGGGGATCGTCGGCGACCAGCCGCTGCAGCAGCGCCAGCGCCGCCGTGGCATCACCGCGCTCCAGCAGGGAGCGGGCCTGGAGCAGCCCGGGGCCGCGCCGGGCCTCGCGTCGCCGCTGGCGAAACACCTCGGCCAGCTCCGGAGGCGCCTCGGCCAGGGCCTGGCCCCAGTGATCGAGGGCCACCGCGACGGCACCGGAGTCCAGGGCGGCCCGGGCAGCGATGTCCGAGTACCAGGGATTGCGCTTCACGTCCGATGTCGCGGTGGTGATCCAGGTGGCGCAGCGCTGCTGCTCGCCCAGGGCAAGGGCCAGATCGGCGGCCTTGAGGCGAGCGTGGACCCAGTCGGGCCGGAGGTCGGTGAGCAGCCCCCAGAACGGCAGCGCCTCGGCGGGGCTGGCGGCGATCTGCTCCTCCCCCACCAGTTCGGCGAGAAACGGCTCGATCGGCGACGGCAGGGCCGCCTCGTGGCGGAGCAGCAGGATCAGTTCTTCCCGTCCGGGGCTGGTGAGGGCGTACGTCCAGTCGGCCTGGGCGCGCTGGCGCCAGGCGGCATCGAGCGCCGTGGGATCCAGGTGCCGCCAGTGGCGGATCCGGGCCGCCAGCGCACTGATC
Organism: Aphanothece cf. minutissima CCALA 015; assembly: GCA_003003925.1. Classification (GTDB taxonomy): domain Bacteria; phylum Cyanobacteriota; class Cyanobacteriia; order PCC-6307; family Cyanobiaceae; genus Cyanobium; species Cyanobium minutissimum. The sequence continues at coordinate 49,729 of PVWP01000009.1, read as the reverse complement.
TCGGCGGGTTGGTCGCCGGCGGGGGCGGGCCACAGGCCCCACACGTCCGGCACCAGGGCAAGGGAAGGAGCGAGCGCATCGGCCTCGAGGAAGGCCAGATCGGACTGGTGGGGCTGGCCGGCCAGCACCCAGGCCAGGCTCACCTCCAGCGCCAGTGGGGCGTCCCAGTGGGGGGAGGAGCGCAGCGATGCCACGAGCGACTCCAGTTCCGGCACCAGGCCGTAGACGGAGAGCCAGTGCAGATGATCGAGTCCTTCCGCCCGGCTGGGCGAAGCAGAGCCCTGCAACGCCTGCCGGAGTTCCGCGACCGTCGGCCAGTTGCTTCGCGACACGGCCTGGAGAACACTGGCACCATTGTGCGGCGGCCCGGGGCTGCCTGCAGCGACGCGGAGGGGATGGAGCGCATCGGCCGGGTGTTGATCGTGGATCCGGCCTATGCCAGCGGCGTGGGGCACCACGGCGATGTGAACGCCCAGTTGCTGGCGGCGCTGGAGCGGCAGGGCTGGCAGGCCGAATGCTGGGGGGATGCGGCGGTGGAGGCCAGGGGCTGCCGGGGGGTGTTCAGCGGCTGCGGCTACGAGGATCCGCGCCACTGGGCCGATCTGGGCGGCACGGTGCACCTGGCCCGGCGGTTGGAGGGGCAGCTGCTGGCGGCGCTGGAGGGGCAGGGGCCCGTGGGCGGCTGGGTGCTGCACACGGTGCTGCCGTTCCAGCTGCTGGGAGTGGCCCGGGCCCTGCGCCATCTGCCGGCGGCCACGGTGATGGTGAGCCTGATGTTCCCGCCGGGGGAAACCCTGGGCGGGGAGGGGGGAGAAGAGGCCGCCATCAGCAACTGCCGGGTGGCGCTGAGCGCCCTGGCGCAGGCGATGGGCCAGGGCGGCCACCGGCTGCGGCTGGAACTGCCGAGCCAGCAGGGCCTGGAGCTGTATGCGCCGCTGCTGGAATCGGCGGGCCTGGCGTGCAGCGGCCTGCATCCGGCGGTGGTGGGCGCCGGGTTGCCGGTGCGGGCGTCTGCTGGCCCCGGTGGCCGGCCGCGGGTCCTGCTGCACTGGGGGGATCTCAAGCCCGGCAAGGGCCGCGGCGAAGCCCTCGCGGTGGTGCGGCAGCTCCTGGACGGAGGCCCGTTGCCCCCGCCCCTGCGGGAGGCGGAATGGCTGTTCCAGGTGCACAGCCAGGAACCACTGCCGGCAGCGGAGAAAACCATCCTCGATCAGGCCCGGGAGCGGATCGCTGGCTTCCAGTGGCTGAATGAACGGGTGGAGGCGGAGCGAATGCAGGCGCTGCTGGCCGGCTGCGACGGGGCCCTGCTGGCCTACGACCCGGTGCTCTACCGGCAGCGGAGCTCGGGGCTGCTGTGGAGCTATGGCGCCGCACGCTGGAGCAGCGACCAGCCGGCGGCGGTGGTGGGCCGGCCGGGGGGCTGGCTGGAGCGCGAAGCCCGGGATCTGGGCCTGGGCTGGCGCAGCAGCCGCGATGGCCGGTGGCTGGAGGACCTGGCAGCCGCGATGGAGGAAAGCTGTGCCGGGGGCGTTAACGCCGCCGAACGCTTCACCGCCTACGGCCAGCGGATGCTGGGGGAGGGTTTTGCGGGCCACGTGGCCCGGCGGCTCCAGGAGCTGCAGTCAGCCGAAAGCCAGACCATCGAACAGGGGTAAACCTTGAAGTCTGCGACGACAGGGAGCTCACGGACATCCAAGGCTGCAACGCCCCAACTGGTTTTCCGAGAGATGAATCGCCCGTCCATCTGGATCCATGGCCTGTAGAAATGGAAGGTTGCACCAGAATTGGCTGAGAGGTTCAACCGCTGGCCCAACAGTTCAATTTGAACCCACCTGGCGGGTGGACGATCGGTAGGTTCCGGGCCATGCTGCAGGCCCATCGGCCCCAACGAGCCCATGCCCAAAACCGCCCTGATCACCGGCATCACGGGCCAGGACGGCAGCTATCTGTCAGAACTGCTGCTGGACAAGGGCTACGTGGTGCATGGCATCAAGCGGCGGGCCAGCAGCTTCAACACCCACCGGATCGATCACCTGTACCAGGATCCCCACGAGAGTGATCCGCGACTGGTGCTGCACTACGGCGATCTCACGGATTCCACCAACCTGATCCGCATCGTGCAGCAGGTGCAGCCCGATGAGATCTACAACCTCGGCGCCCAGAGCCATGTGGCGGTGAGTTTCGAGAGCCCGGAATACACCGCCAACAGCGATGCGCTGGGCACGCTGCGGATCCTGGAGGCGGTGCGGATCCTGGGACTCAGCAGCAAGACACGGATCTACCAGGCCAGCACCAGCGAGTTGTACGGGTTGGTGCAGGAGATCCCCCAGAAGGAATCCACGCCGTTCTATCCGCGCAGCCCCTACGGGGTGGCGAAGATGTATGCCTACTGGATCACGGTGAACTATCGCGAGGCCTATGGGATGTATGCCTGCAATGGCATCCTGTTCAACCACGAAAGTCCCCGGCGGGGGGAGACGTTCGTGACCCGCAAGATCACCCGCGGCCTGGCGCGGATCGATGCGGGGCTTGATGATTGCCTGTTCATGGGCAACCTCGATTCCCTGCGCGACTGGGGCCACGCGCGGGATTATGTGGAGATGCAATGGCGGATGCTGCAACAGGAGGGGCCACCGGAGGATTTCGTGATTGCCACGGGCCGGCAGGAAAGCGTTCGGCGGTTCATCGAGCTGGCGGCGGCAGAGGTGGGCTGGGGCGAGATCCTCTGGGAGGGCGAAGGTGTTCACGAGATCGGCAAGCGCAGCACCGGCGAGGTGGTGGTGCGCATCGATCCGCGCTACTTCCGGCCGGCGGAGGTGGAAACCCTGCTCGGTGATCCCACCAAAGCTCACGAGAAACTGGGCTGGACGCCCACCACCACGCTGGAGGAGCTGGTGGCCGAGATGGTGGCGGCCGACAAGGAGGAGGCCCGCAAGGAGGCGATCCTGCGCCTGAAGGGGTTCAACGTGGTGGGCTCGATGGAGAACCCACCCACCAACCCGCGGGCGGTGGAGCGGGCACTGGGAGGGATGGGCTGATGGCGCAGCTACCAGAGCAGGTGGCAGGGAAAGTCCCTGAGGGCTGGATCGATACTCACCAGGGTGAGGGCCTCCAGCTCGGCCTGGGCGGCCAGCAAGCGGTCAAAGGGATCGCGATGGGCCAGGCCATAGCTGCCGGCCCGCAGACCATGGCGCAGCTCGATCGCCAGCAGCTCGAACCCCTGGGCGGCCAACACGGTGGGCAGTTCCTCCTGCAGGGAAGCGGCGGCAGGAAGCTTGCCCAGGCGCACCTTGGTGGCGATCTCCCAGCCGGAAGCCGCACTCACCAGCACCCGCGCCCTGGAATCGGCGATGGCGGCATGGGCTGCCGGCGAGAGGCGATCGGGTTCAGCCAGCCACCAGAGCAGGGCGTGGGTGTCGAGCAGAACACCAGCACTCACAGGAGACGTTTCTCCAGATCAGAAAGCTCCTCCTCTGGCAGCGGCTCGAGGAGCACCTCCGGCGGAGGCAGGGCGACCACCCCGCTCAAAACGCCGGGCCTGCGCCTGGAGGTGGGCGGCTCCAGGGGAACGAGCCGCGCCCAAGGCCGCCCGCCTTTGGCCACCACGATGGTTTCACCGGCGTGGGCGGCGTCGATCAGCCGCGAGAAGTGGGTTTTGGCCTCGTGCACGTTCACGATCCGCGGGACAGGAGCACCCATGGCGATACGGAGCAGGGGCCGGGATTGGAAGGTTAGTCCACTGGCGGACCAACAGCTGCTGGCGGTGACCTGCAGCATCAGGGTTTTCCGAGCCATGACCAGCACCTCACCCCCCCTCATCCACCCGAGCGATCGCATTTTCGTGGCCGGGCATCGGGGTATGGCGGGCAGCGCCAGCTGCCGGGCCTTGCCGCGCCACGGCTATATCAACCTGCTCACGGCAGGGCGGGAGGCGTTGGATCTGGAAGATCCACTGGCTGTGCGGGCCTGGTTTGAGGCTCAGCGGCCGGAGGTGGTGGTGCTGGCGGCGGCGAAGGTGGGCGGGATCCACGCGAACGACACCTACCCGGCCGATTTCCTGCTGCGAAACCTCAAGATCCAGAACAACGTGATCGAGAACGCCTGGCGTATCGGCGCGCGGCGGCTGCTGTTCCTGGGCAGCGGCTGCATCTACCCGAAGCTTGCCGAGCGGCCGATCCGCGAGGCGACCGAAGCTGATTCGGCGAGCGTGAGCTGCTGGGGCACGGGAGTGCCTTTGCGGGAGTTTCTGCTCGTGCATGATCTGGGTGAGGCGTGTGTGTTCGACCTCGAGCACTGGACTCCTGACGCACCCGGCGCGCCCCTTGGCAGTGACCGCGAACCTTTGGACTTCCTGAATGCGGGAACAGGCTTCGACCTCAGCATCCGCGAACTGACCGAGGTCCTGACCGCCACCGAGGCCGAATTCCGGGAGCCGCTGTCCCGGCAACTCGTCCGCTTGTATCCACCGGCATGCGTCTGATCCTCTACACCCAGTACTACCGAGCACGCACGCCGGAACGGCAGGCTGAGCTCGATCATTGTCTCCGCAGCAATCTGCAGCACCCTGCCCTCGATCAGGTGGTGTTGCTGCGGGAGCCCGATGCACCGGAGCTGCCCGGCCCGGCACGGATGCCGGTGCAGCAGGTGGTGGAGGCCGAGCGACTCACCTACGCACGCTGGATGCAGATGCTGCGGAATGAGCCAGACGCGATCGGTATCCTGATCAATTCAGATATCGCACTCGGCGAGGGCTGGCAGCAGCTCGGGGCCGTGCTGAACACTCCCCAGAGCGTGGTGGCTCTCAGCCGCTACAACCCCCAGGGCCCCGGCCAGCCGGCGCGGCTGAACCGTTTTCCGCACTGGACCCAGGACACTTGGGCGCTGCGCAGTGACGCGCCACTCCCTGACAGCCTTCTCTATACCAGTGCGTTTCCGATCGGGTTCCCAGGCTGCGACAACCGCATCGCCTATGTGTTCTGGAGCCACGGCCTGCAGGTGAAGAACCCTTGCTACCACCTGGAAACCCTGCACCATCAGGTTGAGGTGGCGCGGGACTACGACAAGAACGGTGACCGGCTCTACGGAGGCACGAGCTATGTGCACCCGGCCCTGAGCCTGGGGGAGCCTTCAGAACTGGAGCACACGATCTGGACCCGGGGCTGTGAACCCTGCCCAGGGGTGCTGGTGAATCAGCAGGCGGTGGACCGCGGCGTGCACCAGCTGCTGGCGCAGGATGGGCACCTGGCCCAGGTGTTCAAGGAGCATCACAAGAGCACGGGCCTGGCCTGGGCCAACCCGCCAGTGGGTTGTGCGCGCAGCGCCCATGCCTCCACGTGGCCGTTCCCTGCACTTATGCAGCCTCCCGGAGTGGTGCTGGATCTGGGAGGTCAGCGCGCCGTCAAGGGTCTTCAACTACGGCTTCCATCCACGGTGCCAGGGAAGTGGCAGCTTGAGCTGGAAGGGCGGAGGCAGGCAGGGGGCAGCTGGGAGCTACTCGACCTCGGGACGGCCGCTGAGATACAGAGTGACGGGAGGAGGCGATTCCTGGAAGCGAAAGTGCTGCAGGTTCCTTGGTTCCAGCTGAAGTTACGCCTGGCTGGGCATCCCCACTCCAAAGCTGAGCCGCCAGACAGGACGCATCTGTTGGAAGTGCTGGTGTTCGCGGAGAAGGCAAAAGAAGAAAGTCCGCCCGTAGCCCATCACGCGACCACTGACACAGGTACAGCTCCGCGGCCGTTGAAGCTGCGGCTACTGGACAAGCGCCTGGAGCTGGTAAAAGCGCTGCAGGCACAGGACTGGACGGAGCTGCACCGCTACAGCAGGCGGTTTTCGCTGCAAGCAGGGAAGGGGCGAATTGCCTTCGTGGACCGCTTCTGGCCTTCGGCGCTCACCTTCCGCGACCCGGAGCTGGGCGAGTGGGATGGCGAGGCACTGCGGGAAGCTTTTGTATGGGGTTTTTCGAATCCAGTCCTGGAGTGGAGGCCCAATCAATTCGCCCCAGAGAAGCAGCATGCGGAGCAGCTGAATTTCTGGCAGTACCCGTGCCGCACGGAGCAGGACGCCTTCGAGCGGCACCAAGGGATCGATCTGCCGTATCAAGACAGCAGCGGTCTGCATGTCTATGTGGGGATGCCCTGGGCCACGTGGATCGACAAGAAGACATTTCCCGAGCAACTGCTGGGTGCCTTTCACAGCCGGCTGGAGGCGGTGCGAGAGCTGCTCGGCAAGCCGTTGCAGGTGCACAGTGTCTGTCAGCACATTCGCTGGAAGGAGCATACGCATCGCTTTGAGCAGGCCGGAGTCAATCATTTATGGATTGCCCATAAAGAAAAGGGTTGGGACAAGGAGCTTGGCTTGAGCCTGCAGTCATGGCCTCTCTATGCTGTCAATATTCTGGATCCCGAAAGACGAGACGGAATCAGACTTCTACCGGTCCACGAGAAAACGATCTTTGCTTCGTTCAAGGGTGCCCACATGAAGCACTACCCAACGGACATCAGGAAACGACTAACCAGCCTGGCCCCCTTGCCAGGGTACGAGGTGGAAGTGACGGACCTATGGCACTTCAACAAGGTCGTCTACAATTTTCAGATCGCCAACAAGCAGTCCGACAAAGACGCCGTGGAGAAAGACTCCATCAAGAGCTATAATCAGTTACTCTCACAGTCTCTTTTCTCCCTGTGCCCTGCCGGCTCAGGCCCAAACACCCTCAGGCTGTGGGAGTCACTTGGCATTGGCTCAATTCCAGTCGTCTTGAGTGATCGCTATGAGTTCCCAAGTCTTGAGCGCATGGGTTTGCCCGGGATGGACTGGGGCCAAGCCGTGATAGAGCATGCTGAAGGAGCGCTTCCGCAACTTGATTCACGCTTGCGCGCCACTTCCTCAGTCCAGCGGCAAGCCATGCAGGATCTCGGACAGCAGTTCTTCAAGGCCAGCAGGTCCCTCACCTGCTTCGGCTGAGGGCCCTAGCATCTCTAGGCAGCCCGTATGTGATGAAATCAGTCCAACATGGACTGACATTCCCGATACTGATGATCACTCATTGAAGCTTAAGACTCCACGAAATCATTCTCGGCTGTGATTGACACAAGAAAAGAGTCATGTTAAATTATAATGGTTAGTGAGTGCAAGTTTACACGTGAACGACCCCGTCATTGCACTACCTCACTGGCTTGGCGCCAAAAAGACTCAATGGGATGAGATCTATCTTCCGCTTTCCATTTCTAGCCTCACAAAAAGCCAGCCGGCCGACAGGGAGATTCTTTACATTGATGCCAACGATGATTTCGCCATCACTGCGGGCGGACGGTCAACATCAGTCTCAACAAGCGTACTTGGCAGCGAGGACATCGCGACATTCGTGGACTCTTATGTCCATCTCTCAACCAACCACCATGAGTTCGAGTTGCGGAGTATCCTGCGCATGTTTTATCTACGGAACCTGTTTCGACATCTGAACATCAAGTCCGCCTTTACGGTGGAATCTGATGTCCTTGTTCTTCAAGATCTTTCGATCATGCTGTCTGGCTTCGGGCTCGTCAGCCCTGACGCCGCACTGACGGGGCTCAAGTGCCCGGCTACGGCATGGTTCAAACAGGGTTACCTTGAGTACTATTGCGACATGGTTCTGACAGTCTATACAGGGTCGGTGATTAAAGCATTAACCTCCTGGTATCCTAAGTACCTCGAAAGAGGTGGCCTGGGTGGAATCTGCGACATGACATTTCATTCCTATGCGATCAAGCAAGAGCATGGATTTTCCAACAGCTTCGTTCTGATTGACAGCTCAGATCCGATTCCAGACTTCAGTCCTGGTCACAATGAGTCTCTCTCCTTTGACAACATGCTGCGAACCCTTTCACTTGGCTCCCACGGCATCCAGTCGGCAATTGAGCCTCGTTCAAAGATGCCGATCAAGTCCGTTCATTTTGATGGGGATCGGCGTGCTTTTGTGTTGACCGAGGAAGGACAGCGCATCTGGATGGGCTCCCTCCACTTGCAAGGCTCCACAAAAGGCCTGATGGGGAGGTATTACACAGATCTCTTCTAGAACGTAGCGCTGCGCCCCATGTGATCTGATGCCAATGTACGCTATCAATGGCCTTGCTTACCTGATGGAAAGCCATCGTGGCATGGAGCTGCAATCATGGCTTCCCCGAGACGCAACAACTGAGCCGATCATCACTGCCCATAGGAACGTGGTGTACTACAGCGACTCCTTCATCTACCACGCAGACGGTTCGCTGGAGTCCGCTCTGACAATGGACAAGCCGAGCGAAGACTCTATGCAACAATCAACCCAAAGCATTGTATCGAGCCTGAACCTTCATAGCGATCAGCATGTCTTTGCCATCGCTGTGAATCGCTGGGCCAACAACTACTACCACTGGGTTGCGCAAGGAATGGCCTCCTGGGCACTTCTGCTCGACCATCAAAAGAAAAGAAAAGAAGACCGTCGACTCGTTTTACTGGCTCCCCACATCTTTAAATCCTTTCAGTTCCAGTGGCTGACTGTCCTCGGAGGGGACTACATCACCATTCCAAGAAAGTATGCCATCGCCACAGGCACCTGTCTGGCCACCTCCAGTAGTCATTTAAATCCCTGTCGTTCATCAGTTCAACGGCTCAGATCGCTGGCCCTTTCCTCCTTGAAGGCATGGCTGCGAAACGCACCGGAGTCCGTTCTGTCTGGGCTGCCCGTCAAGATCGACAGGATTTTTCTTTCAAGGGGAGTGAAAGGAGCACGGGCGATCCACAATGAGTGGGAACTGGCAGAACAAATGGGATCGGCTGGATTCACAATCATCGACGCCGAAAAGTACAGCGTGCTGCAACAGATTTATATCTTCAGCAGGGCGCGAACCATTGTTGGATTTCATGGTGCAGGACTGACCAATCTGATCTTCGCAGATTCTTCCTGTGAGCTCATTGAGCTGGCCATCGTTGGAATGCACAATGACTGCTTCAAGCGCCTAGCGGCACTTCTTCCGCTGAAAAGATATTCGAAGCTTCATGTTGAAGCGCAGCCACAGTCCTCTGGCACGGCGCTCACGCTGGAGATCAATGTCCAATCCGTTGGGCTGGCCATTGAATCACTCTTGGAGGACCATCCATCATCCACCTGATGAATGCCCAACGTTTCGGCGGCAGCCATGGTAGGAACGACACGCTCCCGTCGATGGATTGGCGCGCCATGCCCTGAGCCTCACGGGCACCAGCCTCCAGAAGCCCCACCGGCCCCCGAAGCGGCCGTGCGACCGTGTCACGAAGCCGGCATGGTCGGGGTGGCTCTGCCAGTCATCGAGGCGGTCGGCGAGGAGATTGCAGCTGCGCAGGTGCTCGGCGGCCTAGCAGTAGCGACTGGTGCGGCCCATCTCCAGCACCCCTTACCACCGGCCGCAGCAGTAGCGTGGCCGCAAAGGGGGTTGTCGGCGATGAGCCGTTCAGCGGCAGCGCTGAGAAGGGTGACAGCCTCCCCGTCCCACGCCGTGGCCTGGGCCAGCACCAAGCGGGCGGCACGGGCCAAGGCGGCCTCCCACGCCACCAGGAACTCCAGCCCTCGCAGGCGGTTGGGGTGCTGCTCGGACACCCGCAGGGCACGCTCCTCCGCCTCACCATCCTCGACTGTTCGATGACATTCTTGTTGAAGGGTCGCGCCAAACAGGTTGACCACTCCCGAGTGGCTGCGCTGAATCAGGTTGCAATGCGCTGGGCACCGGGCCATGCCTCCTCCCTTCACCGCTCAACAGATTGCCCTGTACATGACCAAACGTCGAGCCGGCAGCCGCCAGGAGCTGGCTGCCGCGGCGGCGGGCCTTTCGCTGAGCAGCGCCCACCGCATTGATCACGGTCGCCTCCTGCCGAAAGCTGCCAAACCCCTCTGGCTCCCGTCAGGGGCGCCGCTGCACCAGCCCATCTGCCGTCTGATGCCGGGGCTGGCCACCTGTCGATCACATTCGTTTGAAAACGACGTAACGAGCGTTCACAAGTTAGGCATTGGGCTTGACATCCATTTATCAACCTCACAAGGTTAAGGAAACTGAATCAATTCGATGTCTCGCAAGCTTGCGATCGTGATCTCAGGAGCCGTCTCGCTTGGGAGCTATGAAGCCGGGGTGATGTATGAGGTGCTGGAGGCCATCGCCCTGCATAACAAGTCGCTTCCTGAAGATGACCCCGCACGTGTGGTGATCGATGTGATCACTGGCGCCTCGGCGGGAGCCATGACAGCCGCCATCCTGAGCCGACAGCTTTATTACGGTGGCAAGGCCTTACGGCAGCCATATCACCGCAACCCCCTGTTCAACGCCTGGGTCTGTCAGATCAACATCGAAAAACTCCTCAAGGTGACTCCGGATAAGCACAAGTATTCCCTGCTGAGCTCCGACGTTATTGACGACATCGGCCAGAAGGCTATTCCCGATGATCCCTCGCAGGCCCTGGATCTCCACCCGGCTGCAGACAAATCCCTGCTGCTGGGCATCGCGATGTCCAACCTCAATGGCTACAAACAGGAAATCCCCGGCTCCAAGTACAACGATTCCTTCGCCTATTCCCGCTACAAGGATCAATTCGTCTGCCGCCTGCAGCGTCAGCCGGCGGAGGCTGATCCGCCAGGCTCCCTCCATCCCGACCCTGCCGAAACGATCCATCTGTCGGAAATGGAGCCGCAGATGACCAACGGCAAGGTGACCTGGTGCCCCATGCAGACCTGCGACTGGGGAATTCTTCGTTTGATGGCGTTGTCCTCAGGGGCTTTTCCGTTTGCGTTCCGGGCCCGGCGCATCGTCCGATCCGGCGGGTCAGACAAGAGCATGATGGCCACCAGGGACAGCGGTCGTAAATCCTCCGCCGGCGACCAGCTCTATGGCGGCAACTATCTCTATACCGATGGGGGCGTTTTCGAGAACGAGCCCGTGGGGATGGCGGCCAACCTCATCGAAGCCATCGGTACAGGGCAACAGGATTCCACCCGCAGCTACCTGTTCGTTGCACCCGGCAAGCGAACCATCGATGCCGATCCGTTCTTCAACACCGAGGATGATCTTCTCGCGATGGCCAGAGGGCTGATCAGTGCCATCTTCGGTCAGTCGCGGTTTCAGCAATGGGTCACCGAGGGCCTCACAGGCCAGCTGCTCACCGTCACCGCCACTGAGGCCACGTTAGTTGGAGATACGTTCTCGGCCTTCGGTGGATTTCTGGAGTTTCAGTTTCTAGCTCATGACTACAACATCGGTCGCTTCAATGCGCGTCAGAAACTGCGCCATGGAAGTTTCGATCATCTGATCAACGATTACCGATCTCTTGATGCATTGATGCCGTTGATCGACTGGCCGAAGCCATGTCCGAGAAATGACCGAGCGAGTAGTGATCCGGCGGACTCCAAGGTTCCAGCCGTGCCGGCCCGACCCCACAGCCTGGAACGGACCTCCGACGGCTATGGCGACTGTGAAACCGACGCCTGGAAGGCGGCCCGACAAAGGCTGGCACCGCTGGCCAGGCCCAGAACGACGAAGGCCGATGGTGCTCGAAAGCGTGACCTGGGAGGAGAACTGAGCCTTCTCATGAGCGCCGTTCATGAGAAGCGCCGCAAACTGATTGCTGATCAGATCCTGGAACGCGTCGATTCGCTGGTCGGCTTCGCCCTCGGCAAGCTTTTCGATCCCAGTCAGGCACGGCGGCGTCCGGTGCGTTTCGTCTTGCAACTGGCTCTGCCTGTGCTTACGTTTGCCGCACAGATGTTGTTGAAGCCAATGATTTACCCTGTCATCAGTCGGTACATCCTTCACCCCAGGCTTCCTGCCGAGCCGCCCCCAGAGGAGGCCTGCTGCGGCGAAGACGACGACAAGGCACCCTCCACCACGAATTGTGCTCCTTGGGGGTGAGCACCAGCACGATCGAAGTGCGGCAGGTGACGGCGCGGCTGCACCATGACCGGCTGATCGTCTACCTCGGCAGTGAATGGGTCTGCCAGCGGCCCTGCGCCTATGGCACCGGCAGCCATGGCCCGAGGGCCTTGTGCATTGCCGCTGTCATCGCCACCATTTCCCGGATGAGCACTGGTGGAACTTCTGGCAGTGCCTGCTGGCCAGCGGTGACCGTGACGGCGCAGCCCGGCTGATGGTTGAGGCGCTGTACGTGGCGGTGCGGGTGGCGTCCTTTGAGCGGGTGCTCGCCTTCCTGCAGCAGCGCTTCCGCGTGCCGCCTCGCCGCAGCACTCGACCTGACCCCGTCATTCCCCAACACCTGCTGGCCTCCTATGACCGCCTCCTCCCGGGTGCCCCGCTCAGCAGCAGCTCAAGCTGATGCCTGGGTTGCCGGCCTGCGGGCGTTGAGGCTGGCGGCGGCAAAGCCTTGGCGAGCAAGGCGATGCCTGCAAGACGTCATCGCTGTCCTACTGCCGTGGGTGGGGCCTGGCCCCGCCCATGGCTCCTGGCCGCAAACACCAAGACCGGATTCGCCCACGAATCCCACCAGCACCCACAGGCACGCCTGCGGCAGACCACACAGCCCAGGGGGCGTCTACACTGAGTGTCGGTTGTCTACACGCTGGCCTGATGGCGCTGAACATCCGCAACCCAGAGGCCGATCGCCTGGCTGGGGAGGTGGCTGCCCTCTCGGGGGAGAACAAAACCAATGCCGTCATTCAAGCCCTGCAGGAACGGCTGCAACGCCTCAAACAACAGCAGCGTGAGGCCGCTGGGCGCCCGAGCCTGGCCGATCGCCTCGATGAGATCGCCCTGCGTAGTGCAGCGCGACCACGGAAGGACAACCGCACGCCCGAGGAAATCCTCGGCTACGACGCCATTGGACTGCCGGGCGGATGGTGATTGACTCATCCGCCATCCTTGCGATTCTGCAGAACGAACCGGAGCGTCGTTCTTTCAATGAGGCCATCCAATCTGCCAAGTTCCGGCGGATGTCCGCTGCTTCCTTGCTCGAACTCTCCATCGTTCTCGAAGCCCGCTTTGGCGCCGATGGCCAAGGAGACCTGGATGTGTTTGTGGCCGCCGCAGAGATCGAAGTGGTCAGCTTCGACCGCGACCAGGCGGAACTCGCACGCCTGGCCTTTCGTCGTTTCGGCCAGGGACGCCATCGAGCCGGGTTGAATCTGGGCGACTGTTTCTCCTACGCCCTGGCGAAATCCCTCGCTGCACCCCTTCTGTACAAGGGCGATGACTTCATCCACACCGATCTTGCACCGGCGATGGAGGCGGGCCGCTGAAGGGTGAGTGCTCGGCCGCCCTCAGGGACCACACCCAGCGGGCATCCCGCCCCAGCTCTCTCGCGAAGCGTGACCCGGACGCCATCAGGGTGTCGTGTTCCTCTGGTGTGAGCACGAGCGCGTCGCAGCTGAACGGCAGCAGCTCCAGTGGCCAGGGCCGATCGAGGTCGCTGCCTACTCCTGCTGGCATGTCCCGCCTCGGCACTGTCCATGGCCTGGTCCAGATCCGCTGACGCCTGATGCAGCCAGTCAGCGGAACGGCTCAGGACACCACCACCAACCGCAGCCCCGGCACCTGCCGAAACGACGCATCGCCGGTGATCATCACCGCTTCATCACCCAGCTGCAGGCAACAGGCGGCCTGCAGCGCATCCGGCGTGCGCAGGCTGTGTTGCCCGCGCAGATCGGTGGCCAGCTCCACCACGGCCGCCGTGAGCTCGACCCAGATCAGATCCGTACGGCAGAAAAAGGCATCAAAGATGGCCAGGGTGGCTGGATCATGGCGACGCCGTGGGCCGACACGACATTCCAACCAGCTCAGGCGGCTGACGGCCGTTCCCATGCCTGGGTCGCTGGCGACCAGCTCGGCCAGCGCCTGCTTGACGCCATGAACCCACGGCTCGCGGCCCTCCAGCACGTAGATCAGGGCACTGGCATCAAAAAAGGCGATCACCAGTCGCGTTCCTCCTCCAGCGCCGCATCAATCTCCTCCTTGGTGCGGCCCTCCGCGGCCGTGGGGCAGCTGATCAGCCACTCCAACGCCGAAACCTCAGGCGGCGGGGCCAGGGCCGCTCGCTGACACAGCAGCTGGTACTGGCGTTCACTGAGCACAACCCCGGCCGTGCGGTTCCGCTTCATCAGATGCACCGGGCCCCTTTGCAGGGCCTCTTCGATGGCGGCGATGCCGCGCCGCTTCAGCTCACTGGAGCTGAGGTGACTGCCGTTCACCCGATCCATCTCACGCCAGGGCCATCGCTTGCCCCACACCCTAGCCGCAATTCAGTACTGAAGGCAGTACTGAAGCCTGCGTGGCTGGATCCATCCGCCGAACCACCACCACAAGGCGGCCTTGGCAGCGTTCAGGACGCGGTGGGCAGGAGCTTGCCCAATTGGGCCTCCACCCCGGCGCGATCGGCGGCGGCCAAAGCACCCAGCCCCCCTGACACCAGCCGCTCGTCGAGGGTGAACAGCTTGAAGCGCACCAGGCAGGGCTGGGGCAGTCCTGCGGCCTCCAGATCCTCCAGAGGCCAATCGAGGGGCCACGACGATTGCCGCGCCGATGTGATCATCGCCAGCAGCAGATGGCCGCAGCCACGCTGGAAGTCGCTCTGGGAGAGCACCAACGCCGGCCGCAGCTTCTGGGCCTGCCGATCCGTGAAGGGGAACGGCACGCGCACCACCGCGTACCTCTCCAAGGGGCTCATAGATCGCGGAACGCCTCCTCATCCTCCGGGCTGCTCCACTCGCCCAGGCTGCTCTCCAGCCCCTGCAGATAGACCAGATCCAACGGCGCCACAGCCCGCACGCGCACCGAGCCGTCCTCCAACTCCCAGCTGAGCTGATCGCCTTGCCGCAAACCCAGGGCCTCACGCACCGCCTTCGGCACCGTGACCTGCCCCTTGGCGGTGAGTGTGGCGATCTCCATCGCTGGCATCGCTGGCATCGCTGGCCAACCAATCACTGGACTTCACCCTAGGCCGGAACCCTCCTTGTCGTAAGGCGTCCTTACGGGTTTGCGGCAAAGCTGCTGGCTGACGCTGATCCATCCCCGGGGCTTCAAGGCCATCGGGTCCTGTCCGCCCGGCCGGATCCCAGACCTGTACAGCCTGTACAGAATGCCGGATCCATCTGCCGACTCCACCCCACCGAACGCATCCCCACCACCCTCAACCCTGAGCTTTTACGCCTCCACCAGTTTCCAGAAGCCCCAGCGCCCCCCGAAGCCCTCCTGCAGCCGCCCCACGAAGGCGGCATGGTCGGGATGGCCCTGCCAGTCGTCGATGCGGTCGGCCAGCCGGTCGCAGTGGCGCAGGTGTTCGGCGGCATGGCGGTAGCGGTTGGAGCGCCCCATCGCCAGCGCCCCCCACACCATCGGCCGCAGCAGCAGCGTGGCCGCCAGCGGGTGGTCGGCGCTGAGCCGCTCGGCGGCGGCGCTGTGCAGGGAGTAGGCCTCCCCGTCCCACGCCGTGGCCTGGGCCAGCACCAGGCGGGCGGCCCGGGGGAGCGCCCCCCACCCCACCAGAAACTCCAGTCCCAGCAGACGGTTCGGGTGCCGCTCGGCCACCCCCAGGGCCCGCTCTTCCGCCTCCCCGTCCTCGAAGGCCTCGAGGCGCCGCAGAAAGTCGCGCAGGTGGGGGATCGAAAGCGTTCGGCAGAACCAGTGCCAGCGCATCTCCTGGGCCTCGGCGGGGCGATCGAGGGCCTCCAGCACGGCCACGCGGGTGTCCTGCCAGCCGCCATCGAGCCGCCCCGGCAGTTCCGCCTCGGCGCCATCGAGGATCTCAAGGGCCTCGGCCGCCCGGCCATTGGCCAGCAGCACCCGGGCCACGTCGGCGGCGATCGGGCGCCGGCGCAGATCCGCGGCGCTGAACTGGCCCCGGTAGCCCTCCCCATCCCCCCGCGTCTCGGCGATCTGCAGCAGCAGCCCGCTGCCATCGCGGGCCCCCCGTTCGCGGCAGCAGCCCTCCAGCCGCCGCAGGCCGGCGTCGCCCAGGGCCTCCTGCAGGGCGGGCACCAGCCCATCGAACTGGCCATGGTCGTTCTCCAGCAGCAGCTCGGCGGCGTGCTCCGCCAGGGCCTCCGGCGCCAGCCGGGCCGCCAGCGCCAGCGGGGCGAGCTGGCCGGCGGCCCGCTCGAACACGCCGATCACCGCCCCGGTGCCGTCGGAGCAGCGCGCCAGCACCCCGCCGGAAATCTCCAGAAACCGCAGCAGCAGCTCGCAGGCCACCCGGGGGTCCTCGGCCGCGATCGGCCCGGTGATCGCCCCCAGCTGGGCCTCCAGATCACTGAGCAGCGCCGGGCGCCGGGCCGAGCCGACGAACGTCCGGGCCCGATCGATCGCCGCCAGCCGCTTGCGCACCTCCTGGGCGGCGTCGCCGGCCCCCTCCGCCGCCGCCAGTGCCAGCCGCAGCCGACGCTGCATCACCGCCTGGCCACTGGACACCTCCATCAGCAGCTCCGCCAGCGCCGCGGCCCCCAGGGCCTCCAGGTTGCGGGCGTTGAGGCTGCGCTTGCTGGCCACGGCGACCTTCAGAGGATGTAGGGGACAACCACGTCGGCCAGCTGCTCCGGAAAATCCCGGCTGTTGCGCGTGGCCAGCCGCAACTGATGGCAACGGGCGGTAGCCAGGATGATGGCGTCCGGCACCTTCAACCCCAGGGCGCGGCGGCAGTCCACCGCCTCTCTGGCCACGGCGCCATCGAGCGGCAGGCAGTGGAACCCCCGCAACCACACCTCCACCGCCTCGCTCTCGCCCGGGCCACAACCCACCAGCACCTCGATCCAGGTGATCACGCTGATGGAACAGCGCGGCTGCGCCTGGATCCACTCCAAGGCAACATCCCGGCCCTGCAACACATCGATCAGGATGTTGGAGTCGAGCAGCAACCCCATCAGTGCGGGTCCCAGTCCTGCCGAATCCGCCGCTGCAGCGCCACCCCATCAAGGTCCCGGTCGCTCCATAGCCCGAACACCTCCCGGTGGCGTGGACGCTCCCGCTCCAGCCAGAGGGTCAGAGCCTCCCGCAGCGCCTGGGCCCGGGAAATGCCCCGCTGGGAACAGAGGGCATCCAGCTGATCGCGCTCGCCCTCGGGCAGATCCACGATGGTCCGCATGACATGACCGTCATCAGATGACGTCATCCTAAGTGCCGTTGACGCCGACCCTGTACAGGCTGTACACAACGCTGCAGCCTGCCAACCAGCCCCCTCCGCCGCCCGCAACTGCGGACCGTCGGTGGGCGCCATCCCGACGTCAGCAGGGCATCCATGGGTGACCTCCGGCGCGAAGCCTTACCTCAGTCAGCCGGAGAAGCTGCCCGTCACTGCCCGTCGGCCAGGCGCTCCAGTACCGCCGCCGCCCCCTCGGCGCCCGCCAGCTCCAGGGCCTCCACCAGGCTCAGCAGCGTCGCCTGGCGCTGGCCCAGGGCCACCGCCTCCTTCGAGGCGCCCAGGGCTTCGGCGTGGGCGAAGGCCAGCCCCACCTGCTGCTGCTGCTGCCGCGCCTGGGCCGAGGGTTCGATCAGCTGGCTGAGGGCCACCCCGTAGCGCAGCCAGGCCGCCGGCTCGTGGCTCTCCACCCGGTGGGCCGCGATCACCGCCCGCCAGTCCGTCGGCCTGGGGTCCGGCTGGCTCATCGGCCCGGCTCCGCCACCGCTTCAGCCCCCAGCCACGCCGCCAGGGGGGAGGCCAGCGCCACCGCCAGCACCCCGTAGCGGCTGCCGATGGCCTGCACCAGGGGCAGCCGATAGGCCCCGCCCCCAGCCAGCAGCACCGTGAACGGACGCTCCTGGTACAGCGCCTCCACCGCCGTCACCAGGACCTCCAGGCTGTGCTCGAAGCCGGCCGCGGGCCGCTGCGGGTGGCGGCTCTCGGGCACCGCCAGGCAGCGCAGGCCGAAGGCCCCCCCGGCGAACAGCCGGCCGGCCCGGTGCGCCTCCTGCAGCGCCGCGACCGCTTCGGGCCCCTCGCCCACCAGCACCACCTCGCCGCCGCCGAGCCGCTCCAGCAGGGCGGTGCCGCCGGGCGGCTGCCGCCGCTGGCCCGCCTGCCCCCAGGGCTGCCACAGCTCCAGGGTGGCCCCATCGCCGCTCCACACCTGGGCCTGCAGCAGGGCCTGCAGCGCCGGCCGGGCCCACTGCCGCAGGCTCTCCAGCGGTGCATGGGTGGTGGCGTAGAAACCGGCCTCCCGCTCGAAGCGCCGCAGCAACTCCAGCGTGTCCGCCGGTTCGGGGCCCTCCACAGCCGCCGCACCCCAGAAGTCGCTGTCGTGATGGCGGCGGCGCAGTTCGGCCAGGGCCTCCTCCAGGATCTCGGCCGGCCCTTCGGCGCGCTGCAGCAGCTGCAGCTCCAGCGGATCCAGCTCCACCACCAGGGTGCCGGGGCGCCACTCCACCGCCGGCAGGGCGGCCGCCGGCGCCGGGCCGGGCCCTTCCTCCTCCTCCAGCCATTCCGCCTCCAACACCTCCACCCCCTCGCCGGCGCCGGGGCGCCTGACCCCACGGCCCTGCTGCAGCAGCTCCAGGCTGAAGCGGGCCCGCAGCAGCGCCGCCTCGAACGCCGGCCGCTGCTCCGCCGCCACCGGTAACCGACCCACGCGCTCCACCAGCCGGGCCAGGTCCGCCTCCGCCAGGGCACCGGCGGGCGGCAGCGCTTCGATCAGCCGCTCCAGGGCGGCGCGCCAGGCCAGATCCACCCAGGTCGGCACCGGATCAAGCAGCTGGGCCAGGCGCAGGAACAGATCCAGACAGGGCCCCGCGGCGTCGGCGTCCGTCCGAAGCCGCTGCTGCCAGGCCAGGGCCCCGTGCTGCACCAGCTGCTGCTCCAGTACCGGCAGCCAGTCGGGCACCGCCCAGGGCTGGGCCGCCGTCGGCTCGAGAATCCCCGCCATCCGGAGGCAGAGCTCGGCATCACCGGTCCGCTCGGGAAGGCTGAAGTCGACCGGCTCCCCGTTGCGGGGCACCAACCGCCCGTGCACCTGGCCCGCCAGCTGCCCCAGCAGCTCGCCGTAACGCTGCCACAGCACCGCCGCCACCGCCGGCCGCGACGCCGCCAGCTCGATCACGTGGCCCAGCAGATCATCGTGGGCAGCCAGGGCCAACTCCACGTGGCCCTGCTCCAGCGCCTCGCGCAGGGCCGCCGCACTTGCGTCGGTCAGCTCCGCCAGCAGGGAGTCGTCCCCACCATCCGCCCCAACCCGCAGCGAGGCGATCAGCTGGTGGTACGCCGGGTACGGCAGCGC
The DNA here is from genome assembly GCA_003003925.1 of Aphanothece cf. minutissima CCALA 015. Classification (GTDB taxonomy): domain Bacteria; phylum Cyanobacteriota; class Cyanobacteriia; order PCC-6307; family Cyanobiaceae; genus Cyanobium; species Cyanobium minutissimum. Next base: position 30,546 of record PVWP01000009.1, on the reverse strand, counting down.
CAGCTGCCGCAGCAGCCGCAGCGGCACCCAGACGCCAGCCTCGCCGCCATCGCCGCCCGCGGTGTCGATGGCGGAACGAGACAAAGCGGGACAGGGGCAATAAGGTTCCGCCAACGATTCCAGCATGGCTGCGATGCTCGCCGAGCCGCCCGGCACCCTGGAAGGCAGCGGAGCCTCCCTCGCTGAGTGGCGTCGCCCCGGCCTGGTGGGCCGCCTCGAAGGCTGGAGTCCGGAGGGCGGACTGGGCGGCTGGGCCTGCCCCTGGCCCCTGCAGCCCGACGCCCCCCCCCTGCGCCTGCAGCTGCTGATCGACGACCTGCTCGTTCCCGGCCAGCGCCGGCTGGTCGCCGAACTGACGGCGGCTCAGGCCCGGCCCGATCTGCAGCCCCTGGGCCTCGCCCAGCCCTGCGGTTTCCGCTTCTGGTGGGGGCCCGCCCATCCCCTGCCCCCCTATGGCCAGGGGCTGGTGCTGCGGGTGCTGGCCGCCGAGGGCGGCGTCGAGCTGGCCGGCAGTCCGATGCGCCTCGATGCGGCCACCTACGCCCAGATCGACCAGCAGCGGCAGCACGGTCCGGTGCGCGACGGGGCCTTCACCCACCTGGAGGCCCCCCTGCTGCACGGCTGGGGCCGGGGCCCCGAGCCCCTGCTGCTGCGCCTCGACGGCGCCACCAGCCTGCCCATCGCGCCCCCCGCCCCCCTGCCGGAGGGGCCCTGGCCCTTCCAGCAACTGCTGCCCACCGCCCTCAGCGACGGCGCCATCCACCACCTGCAGCTGGAGACCGCCACCGGCCAGGTGCTGGATCAGCGCTTCGATCTGCTGCCCTTCCACCTCACCCCCTGGGCCGCCCTGCAGGAGCACGCCCGTCCCCCCTTCCCCGACGAGTTCGCCCCCCTGGCCCGCGAGCGCTACCGCAGCCTGCGCATCTGGCTCGCCTGGGCCGACGCCCACGGCACCCCCCTGCCCCCCGACCTGCCCCTGCTGCAGCGCCTGCTGGAACACCCCCTGCCCCGCGAGGGCCGCGGCCTGGAACCCGGCCCCGACGGCGGCGCCGTGCCGCGCCAGCCCCTGCACCTGCCGATCGCCGCCGATCCCCTGGTGTCGATCGTGATCCCGGTGCACAACCAGTACTCCGTCACCCGCCGCTGCCTGGCGGCGATCGCCTACGCCCCCACCCGCGTCCCTTTCGAGGTGCTGGTGGTCGACGACGGCTCGACGGACGGCACCGCCGAGGCCCTGGCTGCCGAGGCTCCCGGGGTGCGCGTCATCCACCACGACTTCGCCCGCGGCTTCAACCAGGCCTGCTGCAGCGGCGCCGCCGCCGCCCGCGCCCCCTTTCTGGTGCTGCTCAACAACGACACCGAACCCTGCGCCGCCTGGCTGGAGGAGCTGCTCGATCCCTTCGAGCGCTGGCCCGACACCGGCCTGGTGGGGGCCCAGCTGCTCTACCCCGACGGCCGCCTGCAGGAAGCCGGCGGCATCGTCTGGGGCAACGGCGCGCCCTGGAACTACGGCCGCGGCGGCAACCCCCACGACCCGCGTGTCGCCTACGCCCGCCAGGTGGATTACGTCAGCGCCGCCGCCCTCGCCGTTCGCCGCGAGCTGTGGAACGCCCTCGGGGGCTTCAGTCCCGAGTTCTCCCCCGCCTACTACGAGGACACCGACCTGGCCTTCAAGGTGCGCCAGGCCGGCCACACGGTGCGCTACGCCCCGCTGGCCCGGGTGATCCACCACGAGGGCAGGAGCTGCGGCACCGACACCGCCGCCGGCACGGGGCTCAAGCGGTTTCAATCGGTCAACGGCCCCCTGTTTCAGCAGAAATGGGCCGGGGCCTTCGAGCCCAGCGGCGAGCCCAGCCACGCCGGCGCCGAAGCCATCAAGGACCGGGGGATCCTGGGCCGCGCCCTGTTCCTCGACCAGGAAACCCCCCGGCCCGACCGCGACGCCGGCAGCCATGCCGCCCTGGTGGAGATCGAGCTGCTCCAGGCCCTGGGCTGGAAGGTGACCCTGGTGCCCCTCAACCTCGCCTGGCTGGCCAACTACAGCGAAGACCTTCAGCGCCGCGGCATCGAAGTGCTCCACGCCCCCTTCGTGCTCTCCCTCGAGCAGGTCCTGGCCGAACGGGGCGCCGAGTTCGACCTCATCTATCTCACCCGGTACACGGTGGCCGCCGCGGCCCTGCCCCTGATCCAGCGCCACGCCCCCCAGGCCCGCCTGCTGTTCTGCAACGCCGACCTGCACCACCTGCGCCAGCTGCGGGCCGCCCGCGCCGAAGGCCTCGACGGCGACGCGGGCCGCCGTGCCTTCGAGGCGGTGGAGGAGGTGAAGCGCCAGGAGCTGGCGGTGATGCGCCAGGTGGATCTCACCTTCAGCTATTCCGACGTGGAGCGGGCGGTGATCGAGGCCGAGACCCTCGGCGAGGCCGCCACCGCCCCCTGCCCCTGGGTGGTGCACGGCCCGGAGGCCCCCGCCCCCCTCGAGGGCCGCAGCGGCCTCGCCTTCCTGGGCAGCTACGGCCACCCCCCCAACCGGGACGCCGTCGAGGCCTTCCTGCAGCAGGTGTGGCCCGCCCTGCTCCAGCAGCGGCCCGAACTGCGCCTTCACCTTTATGGCAGCGGCCTTGACTCCGCCCTGGCCGCCCGCTGGGGCGCCGAACCCGGCGTGATCGTCGAGGGCTGGGTGGCCGATCCCGCCACCGTGTACGCCCGCCATCGCCTGTTCGTGGCGCCGCTGCGCTCCGGCGCCGGCCTCAAGGGCAAGGTGGTGGCCGCCGCCGCCCATGGCATCCCCCAGGTGCTCAGCCCCCTGGCCGCCGAGGCCACCGGCCTGCGCCACGGCCAGGAGGTGCTGATCGCCCGCAGCCCCGATGACTGGTGCCGGGCCGTGCTCCACCTGGTCGACGATGACGGCGCCTGGCGGGCCATGGGCGCCGCCGCCTTCGCCTACGCCCGCGCCACCTGGAGCCGCGACAACGGCCTGGACCTGATGGCCGACGCCCTCGATCGCCTCCAGCTGCCCCACCGGAGGTCCGCCCCATGACCACCCCCCGCGACACCCTGCCCGAACCCCTCGCCGGCCTGCCGGAGCCGGCGGTGGTGGAGCTTCCGCCCGGCCGCCCCTGGCTGGCCCTCTCCGAGCTCAACCGCCTCATCCGCCAGCAGGGCCAGGCCCATCCCCTGGCCCGCGCCTGGGTGGTCGACCAGCTCGTGCACGCCATCCCCCTGCCCGTGGGGGAGGAGAAGGCCCTGATGGCCGCGTTCCTGCAGCGCCGCGGCATCACCGACGACGAGCACGTGCCCGGCTGGCTGCAGGAGCGCGGCCTGGTCTTCGACGACCTGCGCATCCTCGCCACCCAGAAGCGGCGCCTGCAGCGCCTGGTGCGCTGCCGCTGGAACGACGAGGTGGAGGTGCGCTTCCTGCAGCGCAAGCCCGAGCTCGACCAGGTGGTCTATTCGCTGCTGCGGGTGGACAGCGAGGGCCTCGCCGCCGAGCTCCATCACCAGATCGCCGAAGGGGAAGCCGACTTCGCCGACCTCGCCCCGCTCCATTCCGAAGGCCCCGAGCGCCACTGCCGCGGCCAGATCGGCCCCCTGGCCCTCGCCACCGGCCACGACAGCCTGGTCAGCCGCCTGCGCCGGGCCCGCCCGGGCCAGCTGTTCGAACCCTTCCAGGCGGGCGACAGCTGGGTGGTGCTGAGGCTTGAACAGTTCCTGCCGGCCGAGTTGAACGACGCCACCAGGGAGCGCATGATGGGCGAACTCTTCGAGGAATGGCTCGAGCAGCGGGTGCGGCTCCTCCTGGAAGGTCAGCCGCTGCCGCCCCTCGACGCGATGCTCGCGCTGCTGCAGGAGGACGACAGCCCATGACCTCCTCCCCCGAAGCCATCAGCGGCCTGCTCAACGACTTCGCGCCCTTCGACCGGCTGCCGCCCGCCCGTCGCGACGCCATCGACCCCCTGCTGGAGCCCCTGCGCTTCCGCATCGGCCAGACCGTCCTGCGCCCCGACGTGCTGCCCGAGGGTGTGCTGCTGCTCTGCAGCGGCCAGCTGCGCAGCCTCGGCCCCGGCCCCAGCGGCCGGGGCCTGCGCACGATCGAGCGCCTCGGCCCCGGCTCCCTGGCCGGCTGGGCCGGCCTGCTGCGCCGCGATCCCTGCGAACATCTGCGCGCCACCACCGACGTGGAGGCCCTGCTGCTCCCCGCCGCCGCCTTCCGCGACCTTCTCCAGGGTCATCCCGACTTCGCGGACTGGTTCGCCAACCGGCCCAGCACCGCCGAGCTCCACACCCTGCTGCTGGCCCTGGCGAAGCGGGATCCCCTCGGCGAAGCCCTCCTCGACGACTGGCCCATCCCCACCGACCAGGTGCGTCTGCGCAGCCTGCGGCCCGGCGCCCCCACCGAGCTGGGCCTGCCCCCCGGCTTCCGCTGGTACGCCAGCAGCGGCCTGCCCCTGGCCGAGCCCTGGTCGGACCGTCCCCTGGCGGCCCCCGGCCCCGAGGCCCCCTGGCTGCGGCTCGTGGGCCTGGCGATCCCGCGCGAGGCGGAGGCGCCGATCACCCTCGGCGCCGAACCCCTCGCCCCCACCGTGCTGGCGGAGGAAGCCGGCGGCACCTACGCCCCCGCCCTCGAGCCCCCGCCCCGCCGGGCCGGCGATCGCGCCGGCGACCTCGCCCTGGCCCGTGCCAGCGGCCCCCGGGCCGTGCCCATCGCTCTCTGCCAGGCCCTGGCCGACTACTTCGGTCTGCCCCTCAACCGCGATGCCCTGGCCGATCAGGTGGACGCCATCCTGCAGCGCCAGGACCGGCTCAACCTGGTCAACATCGGCCAGATCATGGACACCCTCGGCCTGCGGGTGGTGCTCTCCCGCGTGCCCGCCAGCCGCCTGGCCCGGGTGCCCGCCCCGGCCCTGCTGTTCCAGAACGGCCATTTCGGCCTGCTCGACGGCGTCGAGCCCGACGGCCGCGCCCGCCTGCTGGAGGCCGAGCTCGGCGCCCTGCTGGTGCCCGCCGAAGAGCTGATCACCCACGACGGCGGCCTGGTGGAGCTGCTGCTGTTCGACCGCAAACCCGATGCCAAGCAGCAGCGCTTCAGCTGGAGCTGGTATGTCCCCTTCCTGCGTCAGCACCGCCGCGAACTGATCGAAGTGGTGGTGGCCTCGGTGGTGATCAACGCCCTGCGGCTGGTCTTCCCCCTCGGCCTGATGGTGCTGATCCAGAGCGTGGTGGCCAGCCGCAACCTCGGCGCCCTGGTGAGCATCGCCAGCGTGATGCTGCTGGCCACCCTGGTGGAGAGCATCTTCAAGACCCTGCGCAGCTTCCTGTTCACCGATCTGGCCAACCGCGTCGACCAGGACGCCAAGGCCACGATCCTCGACCAGATGGTGCGCCTGCCCCAGGGCTTCTTCGATGCCCGCCCCGTGGGCCAGATCACCTTCTACTTCTCCCAGCTCGATCGCCTGCGCGACTTCCTGCTCGGCCAGACCCTGCCCACGCTGATCGACTTCGCCTTCAGCCTCATCTACCTGGCGATCCTCTTCGCCATCAGCCCCCTGCTCACCCTGGTGGTCCTGGCCACCCTGCCCCTGATCGCCGCCGTGGGCCTGGTCAGCAATCCCCTGGTGCGCAGCCAGATCCAACGCACCATGGGCCGGGCGGTGCGCGCCTCCAGCTTCCTCACCGAAGCCATCACCGGCATCCAGACGATCAAATCCCAGAACGCCGAACTCAAGACCCGCTGGGAGTTCCAGAACCGCTACGCCGCCTACATCGGCGAGGACTTCAAACTCAAGGTGACCCGCGAATCGATCGCCAACCTTTCCACCTTCCTCAGCAACATGGGGCAGCTGGTGGTGATCGCCGTGGCCATCTGGCTGATCATCCAGGGGCAGCTGAACTTCGGCGCCCTGTTCGCCTTCAACATCCTCGCCGGCTACATCCGCCAGCCCCTTGTGCAGCTGGTGAGCACCTGGCAGGACTTCCAGTTCAACAGCCAGGCCCTGCGCATGGTGGCCGACGTGGTCGACCGCGACACCGAGCAGACCGCCGAGCAGGCCAGCAACATCCCCCTGCCCCCGCTCCAGGGCCGGGTTCAGTTCGTCGATGTGGGCTTCCGCTTCTCCGACCAGGGGCCCCTGGTGCTCGACGGCGTCGATCTGGAGGTCCCCGCCGGCTCCTTCGTGGGGCTGGTGGGGGGCTCCGGCAGCGGCAAGTCCACCCTGCTGAAGCTCCTCTCCCGCTTCTACGCCCCCCTGCGGGGCAGCGTGCTGATCGACGGCCTCGACATCGGCAAGGTGGAGCTCTATTCCCTGCGTCGGCAGATCGGGGTGGTGCCCCAGGATTCGCTGCTCTTCGACGGCACCATCCGCGAGAACCTGCTGATGGTGAAGCCCGATGCCACCGCCGCCGAAATGATCCGCGCCGCCCGCATCGCCTGCGCCCACGACTTCATCATGCAGATGCCCCAGGGCTACAACTCCAGCGTCGGCGAGCGGGGCGCCGGCCTCTCCGGCGGCCAGCGCCAGCGCCTCGCCCTGGCCAGGGCCGTGCTCCAGAACCCCCGCATGCTGATCCTCGACGAGGCCACCAGCGCCCTGGACGCCAGCACCGAGCGCCAGGTGTGCATCAACCTCTTCGAGGCCTTCCGGGGCCGCACCGTCTTCTTCATCACCCACCGCCTCTCCACCGTCCAGCCCGCCGACCTGATCGTGCTGATGGACCGGGGTGCCGTGATGGAGCAGGGCAGCCACCGCCAGCTGATGCAGTTGCGCGGCTGGTACTACGCCCTCTACCGCAGCCAGAACCAGGAGGGACTCAGCTGATGGCCACTCCGCCCCGCGCCTCCGATCCCGCCTCCCGCCTCGTCGCCCTGCTCGACGGCTGCGTCAGCTGGCTGCGCTCCCCCCGCTCCAGCCGCCGCCAGCCGGTGATTCCGGTGCGCGTCGATCTGGTGGGCCAGGCCTCCCTGCCCGCCGGGGCGCCGGCGGCCGACCCCACAGGCCCCACAGACCCCGCCCCGGCCAGCCACCCCTTCGGCAGCGGCCTGGCCACCTCCGGCTCGGAGGCCGCCCAGGAGTGGTCGTTCCGCGAAACCGTGGTGCTGCGCAAGAGCCGCCGCAGTTCCAGCCTGCTGCTCTGGGCCGGGGTGGGGGGGGTGGCCGCCCTGGGCCTCTGGAGCGTCACCGCCCCGATCGCCGAAACCGTGGCGGTGCCCGGCAAGCTCGAACCCACCAGCACCGTCAAGGACGTGGCCTCCCCCGTCCCCGGTGTGGTGGAGGAAGTGCTGGTGAAGGAGGGTCAGGCGGTGAAGCAGGGCCAGCCCCTGATCCGTTTCGACCTGCGCGAACCCCGCAGCAAGCTGGCCGCCGCCGAGAGCATCCGCGAGCGGCTGCTCAACGAGAACCGCATCGCCAAGGCCACCCTCGGCGAGGAGGCCGCCACCGCTGGCCTCACCGCCAACCAGCGCAGCCAGCTGCGGGACCGCGCCCGCGAGCTCAACAGCCGCCTGGAGGCCGCCCGCGAGGAGCTGGCCAAGAGCACCACCCGCCTGGCCGGCTACCGCGATTCCCTGCGCATCTACAGCGACATCGAACGCCGCTACCAGTCCCTGGTGCGCGATGGCGCCGTCAGCGAGGTGCAGCTGCTCGAGGCCCGCAACCGCATGCAGGACCTGCAGACCAACGTGGCCGAGGAGGAGCGCGAGATCGCCCGGCTGCGCTCCCAGCTGATCAACACCGGCTCCGGCACCGACGTGGAGCTGCGCGCCGCGATCGAAGCCAACCTGCGTCAGATCAGTGACCTCGATGCCCAGATCCGCCAGGCCAGTCTCCAGATCCAGTACGGCGTGCTCACGGCTCCCGCCGATGGCCTCGTCTTCGACATCGACGTCAGCGCCGGCAGCGTGGTGGGTGCCGCCGCCACCACCCCCCTGCTGAAGGTGGTCCCCCAGGATTCGCTGCGGGCCAAGGTTTATCTGCCCAACAAGGCCATCGGCTTCGTGCAGGTGGGCCAGAGCGCCGAACTTTCGCTCGAGACCTTCCCCGCCAGCAGCTTCGGCTACGTGCCGGCCAAGGTGGAGCGGATCGGCTCCGATGCCCTCACCCCCGAGGAGCAGGCCCAGGTGCTCGGCACCCAGGCCGAGGGCCTCCACTTCCCGGTGATCCTCAAGCTCGGCCGCCAGACCATCCCCCTGCCCGACAAGGACAGCGTGCCGCTCCAGGCCGGCATGGCCCTCACCGCCGACATCAAGCTGCGCGAGCGGCGGGTGATCAGCCTGCTCACCGGCCTGTTCGAGGACCAGCGCCGCAATCTCCAGCGCCTGCGGTCCCAGTGAGCGCCAGACCAACGGGAGACTGGTGGCGCTTCGTGCCGCCCGAACAGCGCCGGCGCCGCCGCTTCAAGGCCTGGCGCCTGCGCTTCAGGGAGCGACTGCGCCAGCGCTGGGTGGGCCTCGCCCTGGCCTTCCTCGCCTACGGCCTGGTGCTGCTCTGGCTGGTGCTCCACCTGCCCCCGGTGGTGAGCCTGCTCGCCCTGGCGCCGATGATTCTGCTGCCCCTGCTCGGCTACCTCACCTACTGGCTGCTGTGGAAGGAGTTCCACGAGTGAGGCCCCCGTGCTGGCGGCCGGCCGCGCTCAGCTCTTCACGTACAGGCTCGGCAGCGCCCCCAGCAGCCACTGGGGCATGAACTGCTCCCCACCGGCGAAGCCGATCTTGCCGGGCGCGTAGAAGAGCAGGGCCGCCAGCACCGCCTGGGCGGCCCTGGGTCGGGTCATGTTGCGCACGTACTGGGCCAGCTGGGCCCGCAGCTGCCGGTCCTCCTCCGTCAGGTGGCTGCCGGCGTAGCCGCTGCGCAGCACCTTGCGGTAAAGATCGCCGAAGGTGCTCTCGAACAACTTCTGCAACTGCTCGTCGGGGGTGTCCAGCCAGATCTGGCCCAGCTGGCGCCGGTAGCCGCCCAGCTCCTGGCGGATGGCGCCATCCTCGGGGTCGATCTCGAACAGGTTCAGCAGCCCGTTGAGGCGGGTGAGGAACTCCTCGCTGCCGGTGAGCTGCAAGGCCTGGGCACCGGTGAAGCCGGAGAGCTGGGGCAGGGGCGACAGCTCCGGCCCCACGGCCACTGATCCCGTCGCCGATCCCGTCGCCGGCCCCGTCGCCGTTCGTGCCCCGGCCGAGCCCGCCGGTGCCAGGGCCCGACGCTCCAGGGGGCTGGGCTGGCGCAGGCGCGGCAGCAGTTCCGGCTCGAACAGGCTGGCGTAGTCCTCCAGCAACCAGGCCGGAAGAGTCTGTTCGCAGTTGCGCACTTTCATCTTGCCGCGGCGAAAGTAGGGCATCACCGCCAGCAGAACGTTGGCCATTTCCGGCCGATCGAAACCGCTCTGGAGCCGCTCGGAGAGAAGGTCTCTCCAGCTCTCTTCGTCGCGCAGCAGCGGCTGGGAGGCCAGCTCGCCGCTGATCATCTGGCGGTAGCTCTCGCCCACCGCCGAGCCATAGAGAAGCTCCAGCGCGTCGATCGGCGCACTCAACCAGAACTTCGACAGGCACTGGCGGGCCAGCCGGGCCTCCGCCAGCCGTGAGGGGGTGGCTTCGTGGGCGAAATCGGCGAAAATCGTGCCCAGCCGCGCCGCCGACCAGGGCGTGATCTGGGGCCGGCGATCCATCTCCATCGGGATGGTGCCTGGATCGCTCACCAGCGTATCCAGCAGACCACTATCTTTCTGCAGCTTTCTTTCACCCCAGCTCACCGTATCCCGGCGTCCGAACAGACGGCTCCAGAGCGACATGACGCAGGTCAGTTCAGGCAGCGGGATTGTAATAGCGTTGACCGATGGAACTGTTGCTGATCCATCAGAACCATCCCGGCCAGTTTCGTGACCTGACTCCCGCCCTCGAACGCCGCGGCCACCGCGTGCTCGGCCTGGGGGCCTCCCCCCGCGGCCAGCGGTTTGACTACGCCTGGCAACCGCCGGCGCTGCCGGAGGGCCTGGCCGATCCCCAGCTGGAGACCCATCTGCACCGGGCCGCCCGGGTCCAGGAGCGCTGCCTGCAGCTGCGCGAGGAGGGGTATCGCCCGGAGGCCGTGATCGGCCACAGCGGCTGGGGGGAGCTGCTCTACCTGCGCGACGTCTGGCCCGAGGCGGTGCTGATCGCCTACCCCGAGCTCTATGCCGCCCCGCTCCTGCTCGGCTACGGCTTCGATGCCGACCTGGGCGCCCCCTCCCACGCCCTGCGGGCCCAGTGGCGCCGCGGCAACCTGATGGGCCTGGCGGCCGTGGCCGACGCCGACGCCTGCGTCGTGCCCACCCGCTTCGCCCGCGACACCTTCCCAGCGCACCTGCGCAGCCGTTTCCACGTGCTGCACGAAGGCATCGCCCTGCCGCCCGCCGCCACCGGCAGCACCAGCCTGCGGCTGGAGGGCGGCCCCACCCTGGTGAAGGGAGATCCGGTGATCACCTTCGCCAGCCGCAACCTCGAACCCCTGCGGGGCTTCCGCAGTGTCATGCGGGCCCTGCCGGCCGTGCTGGCCGCCCGCCCCGACGCCCGGGCCGTGATCGTGGGGGGCACCGGCAACGGCTACGGCGCCCCCTCCTCCCACCCCGAAGGCCACAAGGGCGAACTGCTGGCCCTGCTCGGCCACCGGCTGCCCCTGGAGCGGGTCCATGTCCTGCCGCCCCTGGCCCACCGCGATCTGCTGGCCCTGTTCCGCCTCAGCGCTGTCCACGTCCACCTCAGCTATCCCTACGCCCTCTCCTGGAGCCTGCTGGAGGCCATGGCCTCCGGCGCCCTGGTGGTGGGCTCCGCCAACCCGCCGATCAACGAAGTGATCCAGCACGGCCACAACGGGCTGCTGGTGCCCTTCAACGACCCCGATCAGCTCGCCGCCACCCTGCTGAACGTGCTGGCCGACCCGCCCGCCTACGCCGCCCTGGCAGCAGCGGGCCGCGCCACCGTGGCCGCCCGCTACGAGGTGAACCGTGCCGCCGAGGCCTTCGAGGCCCTGATCTTCAGCCTGCGACTGCTGCGCTGAGCCCCGCAATCCCGCCGGCTCAGCGGTGGCGGCGGTGGGCGAGGGCCTGCAGCACCGCCTCCACCACCGGCCGCCAGTCCCGGTCGTCGGCCTGGCGGAACAGTCGCAGACTCGGGTACCAGGGGCTGTCGGCCCGTTGCCGGAGCCAGCGGGGATCGGCGCTGAAGGGCAGCAGCACCCAGGCCGGATGGCCCATCGCCCCGGCCAGATGGGCCATGGCGGTGTCCACCGTGATCAGCAGGTCGGTGCTGGCCAGCACCCGGGCCGTGGCCAGAAAATCGCCGTCGGGGGCAATGGCGTCGCCGAAGAGGTGGGCCACGGGCTCCGAGAACTGCCGGTCCTCCCCCTGCTGCAGCAGCACCGGCTCACCACCCAGAGCCACCACCCCCTCCACCAGCGTCACCAGCGCGGCGGCCGGCAGCGTGCGCTTGCGGTATTCCCGAGTTGTGAAGCCATCGCTGAGCTTGCGGCCGCTGGCCCAGGTGAGTCCGATCCGCGGCGGCTGGCCGAAGTCCTTCCCGGCGGCGGCCGGGGCCAGGCCCCGCAGGTAGGTGCCGCGCCCATCCGGCCCCGGCGGCTGGGGGCAGGGGGCACCCCCGAGGGCCGCCGGCAGCGACAGCAGGCTCACCACATTGTCGCCGGCAGGCTCCTCGCGACCAACGACGGGCGGCTCCCGCCTGGCCCGGACCTCCGGTGGCTGGGGCAACCAGGCCAGCCCCACCTGCAGCAGCCGCACCAGCGAGGGTTCCACCTCCAGCACCACCGGCTGGCCCCGCGCGGCGGCCTGCTCCATCAGGGGGGGGATCCAGCGCAGGTACTGCAGGCCATCCCCCAGGCCCTGCTCGGTGCGGACGCACAGCCGCCGCGCCCGGGCCACCACGGCCCCCACCCCTCCCTCCGGTCCGGGGGCGTGGCTGGCCAGTTCGAAACGGCGTTCGGCCAGGGCGAAGGCCTCCTCGTAGGCCTCCAGCCCGATCAGCACCGAGGCATGGTTGCAGGCCACTTCCGGGCCATCCCCCAGCTGTCGGCTGGCCCGGAAGGCCCGGTCAGCCGCTTCGAAACGGTTGAGGTCGCGCAGGCTGTTGCCGATCCCCATGAACGGGGCAGGGCTCCGGGGCGCCAGCAGCGAGGCACGCCGGTAGAGCACCAGGGCTTCCTCCGGTTGATCGGACAGCCACAAGGCATTGGCCGCCCGCAGCAGCAGGGCTGGATTCTCCCCATGAGACTGCAGCAAATCCGCGTAAATGCAGGCGGCTTCTTGCCATTCCTGGCAAGCTTCGGCGCGTCTGGCCTCTTCCAGCACCTGCTCGAACCCGTGGACGATCGGAAAACCAGCCATGGCGCGAATCCTGGCCCGGCCAGGAAACCGCTGCAAGTTTTTTCTCCGGTCGGCCCTGCTTGCAGCTGCCCTTAAGGCAGGGGACGATTATCTGAATTCAACACGTCCTTTCGGTGAGTCAAGAGTTCAGGTACGCGGAAATGGCATCTCCGATACATGCCCTCGCGATCCCCAGGCGGTACCTTCTACACATTGGTTCACGGTGCGAAATTAAGTGGCTTCTTCCGACACTCTTTCCCTGTTTGTCCCGGATATCGGCCAGACCCTCACCCAGACGGTCAACGGAGCCGAGGTGGTCACCGGCAATCTCCGCGACGCCCTGCGGACCCAGGTCTTCCCCAATCAGGAAGGCAGGATCCGTGATGTCGGCATCCAGGCCCCCGAAAGCGGCGACACCACAACCAGATTCCTCACCCGCTCCGAAGACACATCGCTGATCGGCAATGCCGATGACAACAGCGTTGTCTTCGGAGCCGTCGCCGATAATGCCTTCATCAGCACCGCCGGCGGCAATGATTCCGTCAATGTCAACAGTTTCATCGACGGCACCATCGACCTTGGCGAGGGGAACGATGTCGCCGTTACCGGTGCCTTCACGGATTCCTCCATCACCGCCGGCACGGGAGCCGATCAGGTCACCATCCGACGCACCGCCACTTCCGTGGACGTCGACATGGGCACCGGTGACGACACCCTGATCTTTGGAGGCAAGGTTCTGTTCTCGTCCATCGAGTTGGGAGAAGGCGCCGATGTTCTTCGCTTCAACCGGTCCGTCAGGAACACTTCCATTGATCTCGGCAACGACTTTGACATTGATAAGGTCTATTTCGAAACCCGTTCGGATCTCGCCAGTGGCACCGTCATCACTGGCGCCGGCGAAGGCGACGAGCTCATCATCGGTGGCAGTGAGTACATCTTCAGTGCTGCTGACTCCGCCTTCATCTCCACCACCGATCCAGGGGACTCGATCACCTTCGGTTGATGACCTCAGCCCATAGAGGTCTCCTTGGATCAAATCCGTTTCTCTCGGAACTACATCACCTGCATCCAGAAAGGGGATCTTGCCGCCGCAAGGTCCCTGCTTTTTTTATGGACCCAGACCTATTTCGGGTCCCTGCCCGAGGCCCCCAGCCGCAGCCAGCTCACCAATCCCGACCTCTGGGGCTGCCTGGCCCAGTACGCCTCCCTCAGCGGCGATCATTCGCCGGTCGACGACTTCTGGGACCGGCTCGACACCCTCACCCCCCAGACGGTTCGCCCCGCCGCCATTCCCCTGCTGGGAATTCCGATCCTCAACCGCCCCGACCTGCTGCTGCGGCTGCTCGACAGTCTCGATGCGCCCGTCGAGATCCTCGCCATCGTTGACAACAGCCTCCAGGCCGGCCTGGAGGATGGTGAGGCCCTCAGCCGTCTGCTGGCCCGGCTGGAACGGGAGCCCCCCGCCCCCATCGGCCGGGTGCAGGTGGCGCGGCCCTTCAGCAATCTGGGGGTGGCCGCCAGCTGGAACGCCATCCTGACCGCCTTTCCCGACGCCCCCTATGCCCTGCTGGTCAACAACGATGTGGTGTTCGCCCCGGGGGTTCTGGCCGGACTGATCCAGCAGATCGACCCGTCCCGTCCCCAGTTCCTTCCCCTGCTGCCGGCCCCTCAGGAATTCTCCGCGTTCGCCATCACCCCCGGGGTCTGGAACCGGGTGGGCCTGTTCGATGCCAATTTCCACCCCGCCTATTGCGAAGACCTCGACTACGCCGAACGCCTGCGCCGCTCAGCCGCGATCGAGTGGATCGCGCCCGAGACGCTCCAGCGTCTGCAGCAGCAGGCCAACCCCGACGCCAGCGCCACCATCGGCAGCGACCCCAGGCTCGCGGCCTGCAACCGCACCACCTACCTGCTCAACTGCCTCTGGCTGCACAGTTCCCGCCGCCTCCGCAACCCCCACCCCGGCACCTGGATGCGGCGCTGGCTGAGTCGCTGGGTGCTCGAGCCGGCCGCTTCGGCCACCGTGGGCCCATGAGCCTCCCGCTGCCCCCCGACCCCTCCGGCGATCACCCCGCCGGGCGCGGAGCCATCTCCCGCGGCTGGCCCATCAGCGGCGGGCTGGCCCTCGTGGTGACCGTCACCCTGGTGGTGGGCCTGCAGCTCGGCGCCATGCCCTGGCGCTTCCGCCGGCAGATGTGGCAGCTGCAAGGTGCCCTGGCCGGCGGCCTGGCCGGGCTGGTGGTCGGCTACGTGATGGGCCGTGGCCGGCCGCCACGGCCGTGACGGGAAGGGCCTGCTGATGCGCCGCTTCCAGAACCAGCCCCTCGGGCCGAGCCCCCGGATCGTGGTGCTCGGTGCCCCCAAGCTGGGCAACTACGTGGTGCTGCAGCCGCTGCTGCGGGGCCTGCGCCACAAATACCCAGGAGCCCACCTCACCTACGTGGGCAGCCGGCGCACCCTCCCCCTGGAGGAGCTCAACCCCTGGCTCGATGCCCGCCTGCCCATCGCCGAGCAGGGAATGGAGGCCCTGCCGACCCTGGCGGCCTGGCGGCATGCCCAGACCCAGGCCGGCCACCCCAGCGTGGATCTGGTCATCAATGCCGATGGCCATGCCCCCCACACACCCGCCTGGGTCACGGCCCTGGCCCCCCGGTTCGTGGTCGGGGCCGCACGGCTCCCCCCCGGCCCCCATCCCCTGCAGGCCCTCGCCCTCGACCCCCACTGGGCCAGTCAAAGCCTCGTGACGCGCTACGCCGGCTGGATCAGCAGCAACAGCATCCGGGAACTCCACTGCCGCGTGGCCTGGGTCAGCACCGACTTCGAGCGGGTGGAGCTGCCCTCCCAGCTCCCACCCGCCGGAGTGCCACCGGTGCTGGTCGCGGTGAACGGTGAACGCAGCGCCAAACTCTGGCCGCTGCAGCACTGGCTCAGCCTGCTCGGCCAGCTGCGCCGGGAGCTGGATCTTCCCGCCACGGCGATCGGACTGATCGGCGGCCCCCCGCCCGCCCGACCCCGCCAGCCGGGGGATCACCTGGAACAGGAGCTCCTGGCCCGCACCGGCCTCCGCGACCTGCGCGGCCAGCTGTCCCTGCCGGCCCTGGTGGGCGCCCTGGCCCGCAGCCGGCTCTGCATCGCCGTGGATTCTGGCCCGATGCACCTGGCGGCGGCGGCCGGCTGCCCCACCGTGGCCCTGTTCGGCACCGACAGCGAGGGCATCGGCGCCAGCCCCCGGGATCTCTGGGCGCCCCGGGCCGGCCACGTCTGGGTGAGCAGCAGCGACCAGCGCTGCACCGGCTGCCAGCAGGCCCGCTTCGACAATCCCGACTGTCTGCTGGAGCAACACCTCTGCATGGACCACCTGAGCCCAGCGTCGGTCTGGCCCCTGGTGCAGAAGGCCTGGCAGAGCTCCCGTCCCGTCAGGGCTTAGGGGTCCGGTCCGCCATCAGCTTCTCGATCTTGCGGATCCGCTGCAGGGTGGTCTGCCACACCTCCAGCTGGAAGGCCCGCTCGCGATCGCCCGCCGCCACCGCCCCCCGGCAGTCCTCCACCAGCGCCTCCAGGTCTTCGCGGCGCTCGAAGGCTTCCCAGAGCTGGCGCTCGATCCGGGCCCGCTCAATGAAGTTCCAGCGCTGCAGCCACGACATGGGAAGGGATCGGTGTGGCCCCAGTTAAGCCAGCGGGCGAGGGCGGCCGGGGATGGGACACTGGGAGCCCACGAACCCGATGGGGGAGCCGCGCGTGAAGGCCATCAGCGTTCTGGGCTCCACCGGATCGATCGGCACCCAGACCCTGGAGATCGCCGAGGAGTTCCCCGACCGCTTCAAGGTGGTGGCCCTCACCGCCGGCAACAACCTGGATCTGCTGGTGGAGCAGATCCTGCGCCACGCGCCGGAGGTGGTGGCCCTGGCCGATGCCGGCCGGCTCGGCGAACTGGCCAGCCGTCTGGCGGACCTCGAACCGGCCCGGCGCCCCGCCCGTCTGCCCGAGCTGCTGGGGGGCCCCGACGGCCTCTGTGCCGCGGCGGCCTGGCCCACCGCCGATCTGGTGGTCACCGGCATCGTCGGCTGCGCCGGCCTGCTGCCCACCCTGGCGGCGATCCGCGCCGGCAAGGACCTGGCCCTGGCCAACAAGGAGACCCTGATCGCCGCCGGCCCGGTGGTGCTGCCCGAACTCCAGCGCAGCGGCAGCCGGCTGCTGCCCGCCGATTCGGAGCATTCGGCCCTGTTCCAGTGCCTGCAGGGCACCCCCTGGGCGGACACCGCCCGCCTCTCCACCGGCGTGCCGACCCCGGGCCTGCGACGGATCCAGCTCACCGCCTCCGGTGGCGCCTTCCGCGACTGGCCCGCCGCCGATCTGGCCAAGGCCACGGTGGCCGATGCCACCAGCCACCCCAACTGGAGCATGGGGCGCAAGATCACGGTGGATTCGGCCACCCTGATGAACAAGGGGCTGGAGGTGATCGAAGCCCACTACCTGTTCGGCCTCGACTACGACCACATCGAGATCGTCATCCACCCCCAGAGCATCATCCACTCGATGGTGGAGCTGGCCGATTCCTCGGTGCTGGCCCAGCTGGGCTGGCCCGACATGAAGCTGCCCCTGCTCTACTGCCTCAGCTGGCCGGAGCGGCTGGAGACCCCCTGGCGCCGCCTCGATCTCACCGCCGTGGGCCAGCTCACCTTCCGCGCCCCCGACCGGGAGAAGTACCCCTGCATGGCGCTGGCCTACGCCGCCGGCCGCGCCGGCGGCACCATGCCGGCCGTGCTCAACGCCGCCAATGAGCAGGCGGTGGCCCTGTTCCTGGAGGAGGCGATTCCCTTCCTGGCGATCCCCGAACTGATCGAGCGCGTCTGCGACCGCCACCGCAGCGATCACCACGCCGCCCCCTCCCTCGACGACGTGCTGGCGGTGGATGGCTGGGCCCGCCAGGCCACCCGCGAGGCCGCCGCCACGCTGCGCAGCCATCCGGCGCCGGCCCTGCCGGCGTGAGCATGGTCCAGCACCACCTGCTGCTCTGCGCCACCCCCACCAAGGCGCTCTGCGGCGACCCGGCCGTGGGCGCAGCCAGCTGGAACCGGCTCAAGCAGCTGGTGCGGGACCTGGGGCTGGAGGACCCCGGCCGGCCCCGGGGGGTGGTGTTGCGCACCAAGGCCGACTGCCTGCGTGTGTGCTGCGAGGGCCCGGTGCTGCTGATCTGGCCCGAAGGCCTCACCTACGGGGGCGTCACCCCCGAGCGGATCGAGCGGATCGTCCGCGAGCACGTCATCGGCGGGGTGCCGATCGAGGAGTGGATCGTGCGGCGCACCCCCTTCAGCCCTCCCCTTCCCCCCGGCTGAGGCGCCGCAGCCAGGCCACCGCCAGCCGGTCGGCCCAGCAGGCGGCGGGCCCGTCGCCGGGGGCGTGGAAGCCGTTGTGGCCGCCCCGGGGCGTGATCACGATCCGGGGCGCCACCCGGGGCACCCCGGCGCCCCCGCCGGTGGTGGCGGCCGCCAGCTGGCGCAGCGGTCCGACCGGCACCCAGGGGTCGTCGCCGGCATGGAGCAGCAGGGTGGGAGGCAGGGGCCGGCCCGCGACCAGGGGCGCCAGGGGGCTGGCGGCGTCGTAGTAGGCGGCCACCGAGGCGAAACCCCAGCGCGGGGCGGTGATGGCCGCATCAAAGGCCCGGATGGTGCGGGCCCGACCGGGCCCCGCCAGCGCCCGGCGTTCGGGCTCCTGCAGCCCGCCCGGATCGGCCAGGGTCTGCTCCCGCAGGCGCTGCATCAGCCAGCGCTGGTACACCCGGTTGCGGCGGCGCTCGAACTGGACGGCGCAGACATGGAGCTCGAGCGGGCTGCTGACGCAGACCAGGCCATCGAATCCCAGACCGGCCAGGCTGCCGTTGAGCAGCACCGTGCCGCCCAGGGAGATGCCGGCGCCGAACAGGGGCCGGTCGGCGGCCAGCTGCCGGGCCAGGGCCACGGCGGGACGCAGATCCTCGCTGCAGCAGGCGCAGTAGGTGCCCCGGGCAAGCGGCCGGCCCCGGCCGGCCCCCCGCAGGTTGAGCCGCAGCACGGCGAAGCCCTCGGCCACCAGGGCCAGGGCCAGCCGGCGCGGGCCGGGGCCGTCACTGGATCCCCCCAGCCCGTGCAGCACGAGCACCAGGGCGACAGGGGCACGATCGGCGGGGCGATCCAGCAGCCCCAGCAGCTGCCCGCCATCCGCCAGGGGGATGGTCAGCGGTTCGGCCCGGTCGGGGGGGAAGCGCAGGGGACGCAGGGTGTCCCGCAGGGTCTGCAGATCCCCCCCGATCCAGGGGGAGCGCTGGCGGAAGGGGGTCAGGCCGAGGTGGTCGGGGAGCTGGGACACGACCGGGCCCCCAACGTCAGGCCGCCACCTTCACCTTGCCGACGCCCATCGCCCGCAGCTCGCTGAGCAGGCCGTTGAGCACCGCCTTGGCATCCCCGAACACCATGGCGGTCTGGGGCATCTCGAACAGGGCGTTGTTGATGCCGGCGTAGCCGGCGCCCAGGCTGCGCTTGACCACGAACACCTGGCGGGCCTGGTCCACCTCCAGCACCGGCATGCCGTAGAGGGGGCTGGTGGGGTCGTTCTTGGCCTGGGGATTCACCACGTCGTTGGCCCCCAGCACGATCACCACGTCGGTGCGCGGGAACTCGGGGTTGACCAGGTCCATCTCCAGCAGCTGCTCGTAGGGCACGTCGGCTTCGGCCAGCAGCACGTTCATGTGGCCGGGCATGCGTCCCGCCACCGGATGGATGGCGTAGCTCACCTCCACCCCATGGCTCTCGAGCAGCTTGGCCAGCTCCCGCAGGGAATGCTGGGCCTGGGCCACGGCCAGGCCGTAGCCCGGCACGAACACCACCCGCTCGGCCTGCTCGAGCGCCATGGCGCATTCCTCAGCGCTGCAGCTGGTGATGCGGGTGTAGCCCGCCTCGCTGCCGCCGCCGCCCACGGCGCCGGCGCTGGCGCCGAGGGCACCGCCGAAGAGCACCGACACCAGGGAGCGGTTCATGGCGGTGCACATCACCTGGGTGAGGATCAGGCCCGCCGCGCCCACCATGGCGCCGGCCACGATCAACAGCTGGCTGCCCACCACGAAGCCCGCCGCCGCCGCCGCCACCCCGGAATAGGAGTTGAGCAGGGAGATGACCACCGGCATGTCGGCCCCGCCGATCGGCAGGGTGACACCGATGCCCAGCAGGGTGGAGCCCCCGATCAGCAGCCACAGGGGCAGGCCGCCGGGATCGCCGGGCAGCAGCAGGGCCGACACCAGGCAGAGCACCGCCAGGGAGATGTTGACGCCATGGCGCAGGCGGCTCTGGGTCCAGCCGGGGGTGTCCAGCCAGCCCTGGAGCTTGGCCATGGCCACGATCGAGCCGCTGAAGGTGATGGCGCCGACGAACACCGACACGGCGATCGACACCAGGGCGACGATGTCGGCATCGCCGGTATCGAAGACGGCCACGCCCATGGCCACCAGCAGGGAGGCCATGCCACCGCAGCCGTTGAACAGGGCCACCGTTTCCGGCATGGCGGTCATCGGCACCCGTCGGGCGGTGACCAGACCGGCCAGACCACCGGCGGCACTGCCGGCGGCGATCCACAGCCAGGCGATCGGATCGGGCCGGATCTGAATCAGCAGGCCGACCACGGCCAGGCCCATGGCCAGGGCGGCCAGGCCATTGGCCCCGCGGGCCGAGCTCACCTTGGAGAGGCCCTTGATGCCGAGGGCGAGCAGGAGAACGGCCGCCAGGTCGATGCCGGCGGCGAAAGCATCCATGGAGAAAGTCATCGGCTGTCGCCCTTGCGGCGGAACATGGCGAGCATGCGATCGGTGACGAGGAAGCCGCCGATCACGTTGTAGAGGGCGAAGCCCAGGGAGAGGGCTCCGATCACCAGCAGGGCCGTGTTGTCGCCGGCCTGCTGGATGAGGGTGAGGGAGGCCAGCACGGTGATGCCGCTGATGGCGTTGGCCCCCGACATCAGCGGGGTGTGCAGGGTGGGGGGCACCTTGCCGATCAGTTCCAGGCCCAGCAGGCTGCCCAGCAGGAGCACCCAGAGGGACTGCGTCAGAAGGCTCATGAACGGGCTCCGATGGGGGACAGGCCGGCGGGCTCGACGATGTCGTCCCGGCGGCAGGCGCCGGCATGGGTGAGCAGACAGCCGTCGAGGATCGGATCCTCCGGATCCAGCCGGAAGCCGTCCTCGCCCAGCACATGCTCGATGAGGGCGGCGATGTTGCGCGCGTAGAGGGCGCTGGCGTGGTTGGGCACGGTGCTGGGCAGGGCATCGGCCCCGATCAGCAGCACGCCCCGGCGCTCCACCGTGGCGCCGGGGATCGTGCCGAAGCAGTTGCCCCCCTGGGCCACGGCCAGATCGACGACCACGGCGCCGGGCCGCATGCCGTCGAGCATGGCCTCGCTGATCAGGCGGGGCGCCGGCCGGCCGGGCACCAGGGCGGTGCAGATGACCATGTCGGCCAGGGCCAGCTGGTCGGCCAGCTGCTGGCGCTGGGCCGCCAGGAAGGCCTCGCTGGCCTGGCGGGCGTAGCCCCCCACCTCGGCGGGGGCCTCCTCGAGTTGCGGCGGGTCGATGAAGCGGCCGCCGAGGGATTCCACCTGCTCCTTCACCGCCGGCCGCACGTCCGAGACGTAGACCACGCCCCCCAGGCGGCGGGCGGTGGCCAGGGCCTGCAGACCGGCGACACCGGCCCCCAGGATCAGCACCCGGGAGGGCTGGATCGTGCCCGCCGCCGTCATCAGCATCGGCACGTAGCGATCGAGGGCCGCCGCCGCCAGCAGCACCGCCTTGTAGCCGGCGATGTTGGCCTGGGAGGAGAGCACATCCATCGACTGGGCCCGGGTGATCCGTGGCAGCAGCTCAAGGGCGATGGCGGAGGCACGGCGGTCGTTGAGGCTCTGGACCAGATCCGTGGCGCCGTAGGGGGCCAGCAGCCCCACCAGGAGGGCACCGGCCTGCAGGCGAGCCAGGGCCTCCGGCCGCGGCGGCTGGACGCACAGCACGGCATCGGCCGTCTCCCAGTCCCTGGCCTCCCCGTCCCACAGCTCGGCACCCACGGCGGCGTAGTCGGCGTCCAGGAAGCCGGCCGCCTGGCCCGCCCCCCGCTCCACCTGCAGGGTCGCCCCCTTGGCCACCAGCCGCCTGACCGTCTCGGGGGTCGCAGCGACCCTCCGCTCACCGGGAGCCGTCTCCCGGGGAATCAGCAATTTGACCAACGCGAGGCCACGCACACTTCTTCCGCGATAGACAGGCCCGCCGGTGACGGCAAGCAACCGGGTCCCAATGTGCGGACACCCCCACCGGACCCTGCGACGGTCGGCGGCAGGTCCTGGACCGGGCCAGCAGAATCGCCCCATGGCGCCACCGTCCTTCGATCTGGGTCTGCGCCGTCAGGCCGGGGCCCTCGACCCCTCCCCCTCTCCCTCGGCCTCCCCGGCCGGGCCGGAACCGCGGGCCTGGCAGCGGCGCCTGATCCAGCTGCTGCGGGCCCGCCTGGTGGCGGCGAGCCCCGGCGGCCAGGACGTGCTCCTCCACGCCGGGCCCGGCGCCGGCAAGACCCTGGGGGCCCTGCTGGCCTTCCGGCAGCTGCAGCGGGAAGGGCGGCTGGAGCGGTTCGTGGTCTTCTGCCACCGCAGCGCCATCGGCCGCCAGTGGGTCCAGGCCGCCGCCCGCCTCGGCCTGGACCTGCGGGACTGGGACGCCCCGGGGGGAGCCCCCCCGCCCACCGCCGGCCAGGGCCTGCTGCTGAGCTACCAGGGGGCGGCCCTGCACCGCCATCGCCTGGAGGGGGCGCTGGGTCGCCTGCTGGAGGGCCGGCCCTGGCTGGCGATCGCCGACGAGGTGCACCACCTGGGCCTCGATCCCCTGGAGCCGGAGGCCACGGCCTGGGGCCACGCCTTCAGCAGCCTCAGCGGCGGCGCGCGGCTGCGGCTGGGGCTGACCGGCACCCCCTTCCGCGCCGACAACCTCGGCTTCTGCGCCGCCCGCCGGATCCGGATGCACGACCAGGACGGGCCCGCCGAGCGGATCATCCCGGACCTCTGCGTCGAGCCCCGGGCCCTGATCGCCGCCGGCGACGTGCGGCCCCTGGAATTCCGCTTCCAGGACGGCTGGGTGGAACACGGTCGCCCGGAGGATGGCCACGAACGCGAGACCTCCCCCCTGTCGGCGGAGCAGCGGGAGAGCTGGCGGGCCCGCAACCTGCGTCGGGCCATCCGGCCCGGGGATCGGGGCGGGATCGCCCTGCGGCTGCTGCTCCAGGCCCGCCGCCGCCTGGAGCGGGTGCGGCTGGAGCACCCGGGGGCCGGCGGGCTGGTGGTGGCCCGCGACATCGGCCACGCCGGCACCATCGCCGACCTGCTGGCCCAGGAGGGGGACCGGGTGCACCTGGTCCACTCCCAGGATCCGGAGGCGGCCCAGCACCTGGCGGCGTTCCAGGCCGGGGAGGCCGACTGGCTGGTGAGCATCGACATGTGCGCCGAAGGCTTCGACGCCCCACGGCTGCGGGTGGTGGCCTACCTCACCACCGTGGTCACCCGCAGCCGCTTCGTGCAGGCCATCACCAGGGCCGTACGCATGGACGGGGATCGCTCCGGTCAGGAATCCATCCCACGGCGGCCCTCCTATGTGTTCGCACCGGCCGATCCCCTGCTGATCAGCTACGCCCGGGGCTGGACGGTGAGCGAGCCCTACGTGATCCGCCCACGCCCCCCGGCGCCGGCCAGCGCCGGGGGCAGCGCGCCGGGCAGCGACGAGCGCCTGCCGCTGCAGGCCCTGGCGGATGATGCCGGGCGCATGATCAGCGTCAGCGGTCCCGTGCTGCCGAACATCCGGCGCCGATCGGCCTGACGCCGCGGATCGGCTTCCATTTGGCTTCGATTCGCCTGTTGCAGCCCGATTTCCTGCAACGATGTGACAACCAACACCGTCGTTGCGCCCACGAGCCGCCAACGTGGGCACCACAGGACATCCACCGAGATCAACCCGATGGACAGGCCACGAGACGACGCCAGCGATCACGACGGTTCTGATACCCCCCTTGATGCGGCCGTGCATCGCCGTCTGACCGTCGCCGTCTGCTGGGCCCTGGCCCGGCGTGCCGCCCTCGACGGCCGCGAACTCTTCGAGGACAGCTACGCCATCAACGAGGAGTTCCGGGAATGGCTCCTCACCCTCGAGGATCATCCCGAGCTGCTGCAGGCCAACGTGCTGATGGTGCCAAGGGACCTGCACCTCGGCCGCCGTCCGGAAACGGACGGACTGCTGGAAATCTGAGGGTTGTGGAGATCTGAAATCTCCAGAACCCTGATCTACCCGGATCTCTGGAGTCTCCAGAGCTGATCCACCCAGCCGGGCTCAGCGGCGCCGGGGACCGCCCGGACGGTTGCCGCCGGGCCGGGGGCCGGTGGCGCCGGCATTGCGTTCCCGGTAGGTGATGCGCCCGCGGGTCAGGTCGTAGGGGCTGATCTCGACCAGCACCTTGTCACCGGCCAGAAGCTTGATCCGGAACTTGGTGAGCTTGCCCGCCGCCCGGCAGAGGCACTGGTGACCGGCAGGCTGCTCGAGGGTGACGAGGTAGAACCCGTTGCCCTGCTCCTTTTCGATCACACCGGACGTTTCGATCATGCGGGACGGCTGGCCTGTGGAGAACAACAGACCACCAGCTTAGGCGTCTACCGCGCCCCACCCCAGCGCCCGCCCCCCGCAGGCCGTCCCGGAGCGATAGGGTCAGCCCGCCTGTCGCTCCCGGCTCCCCATGATCCTTCCCCCCATCGCGATGGATCTGGGCCTGCTGCTGATTTCGATCGGCGTGGTCAACCTCTGGCGGGCGCGGGAAAGCTCCTGACGGCAGGGGGCGGTGGGCACCACCCTGCTCTTCCACAAGCCCTACGGGGTGCTCAGCCAGTTCCGGCCCGAACCGGGCAGCGCCTGGGGCACCCTGGCGGATCACATCGATGTTCCCGATGTCTACGCCGCCGGCCGGCTGGATGCGGACAGCGAAGGGCTGCTGCTGCTCACCGACGATGGCCGTCTCCAGGCCAGGCTCACCGATCCGGCCCGGGGTCACTGGCGCCGCTATCTGGTGCAGGTGGAGGGCAGCCTCACCGAGGCGGCCCTCGACGGCCTCCGCCGGGGGGTGATGGTGAAGGGACGCCGCACCCTGCCGGCCCGGGCCAGGGCGGTGGAGGACCCCGGACTGCCGGAGCGGGATCCGCCGATCCGGCACCGGCTGCGGGTGCCGACGGCGTGGCTGGAGGTGGAGCTGCGGGAAGGGCGCAACCGGCAGGTGCGGCGCATGACCGCGGCGGTGGGCCTGCCCACCCTGCGCCTGGTGCGGACGGCGATCGACCTGATGGATGGGGGCCCGCCCCTGGACCTGGCCGGGCTGGAGCCGGGGATCTGGCGGGACGTCAGTCCCGTGGAGCGGGAGCGGCTGGGAGCGCTGCTCAGACCGTCAGGGCGTCCTTCAGCTCCCTGACGGTCTGCAGCTGGCCGTAGTAGTAGTTGGCCCGGGCGCGACGGTCGGGATCCTCGAGGCTGTCGAAGGCATCGAAGCCCAGGGAAGCCCAGAGCTCGTGGCCGCAGGCACGGGTGAGCTCGGCGATCGCCTCTTCCTCCAGGTTGGCCAGACGCCGCTGCAGGTTCTTGATCTGGGAAATCGCCATGGCCGCCGCCAAACGCTGCAATAGTACACACGAACTGGCGGGCCGGGTGCTCAGAAGGGCAGCTTCTTCTTGGCTTCCTTGTCGAGGTCCGACTCCATCTCCCGCAGGCGCCGCAGGATCGTGTCGTAGTACTCCTTGAGGTAGTCCTCCAGACGGGTGGTCTCGGCTTCTTCAAGGCCGAAGGCGGCGTAGCTGGCCTCCATCGGCGCCGTGAGGGCCTCGCCGCCCCCCACCACCTCCGCGAAGGCGAGGCGCTCGGCCACGTTCAGGCTGGCTTCAAAGAAGCTGGTGATCGCCTGCATCAGCCGCAGCAGCACCGGCGGCACCCGGAACACCCGGGCCTCACGGCCGCTGTAGCGCTCGCAGAGCTGGGTGATCTCCCCGGTGGTCCAGGCCCGGGGACCGACGACGGGGAAGGCCTGCCGGACCGTCTCCGGCCGCTCCAGGGCGGCCACGGCAAAGCGCGCCACATCCTGGGTGTTCATGTAGGCGATCGGGGTCGGGGCTCCGCTCACCCAGACGGTCTGGCTCTCCAGCACGGGAATGGCGAACTGGCTGATCAGGCCCTGCATGAAGGCGACGCAGCGCAGGATCGTGTAGTCGAGGTCGGAGGCCTCGAGCCAGTCCTCCGTGCAGGCCTTGATGTCCATCAGCGGCACGCTGCGGTGGCGGGCCGCATCCAGCAGCGAGATGAACACCAGGCGGCGGAGCCCGGCCCGGCCGCAGGCCGCGAACAGGTTCTGCTTGCCGGCCCAGTCGATGTCGTAGGCGCTGCCGCCATCGGTGGCCCGGGCCGTGGCGGCATCGATCACCGCCTCCTGGCCCTCGAGGGCGTAGTCGAGGCTGTCGGGCTCCAGCAGGTCACCGCGGGTGAGGTCGCAGCCCCACTCCTGCAGGAAGGCCGCCTTGCGGGGTGATCGCACCATGCATCGCACGACATGGCCCGCATCGAGGGCGCGACGGGCGATCTGGCGACCGAGGGTTCCTGTTCCGCCGATGACAAGAACCTTCATGGACCCCAGCAAAGGAAGCGGGCTGAGCCTAGTGGTGCGTCCGGCGCCGGCGCGATCCGGGCGTTTCAGTCGTTCAGAAGCTTGAGCAGCAGCGCGCCGCCCGCCAGGCCGACGGGGATCAGCACCCAGAAGATGGCGGCGGTGCCGAAGATTTCAGAGGCCATGGCCCGGACAGGGGGGAACGGGGTACCTATCTAGCAGCCGTCGCGGCCGCCAGTCCCTTGGCCGTCGCCACGATCACGGGCCAGGGGGCCTCGCTGCGCAGCTGGCCGGCCATCACGCCGCTGGCGGCGGCGGCGAACCCCTGGACCGTCAGGGCCGCCACCAGGTCCGCCAGCGGCGGGGGCCCCTGGCCCAGATGGCGGGCGATGGCGTCCACGGGCCAGCAGCGGGGGGTGGCGGCCGGATCGGCCCGGAGCCGCTCCAGCAGCCGCCGGCCCGGGCGGTCGAGATGGGCGCCGCCGACCTCGGCCTCCTGGAGCATGGTCGTGAGCGTGGCGGGATCCTGGAGGGGGCCGATCCAAAGGGGCCCGCTCACCGCCAGGGGCGGGCCCTCAGCGGAGATCGCGGGGCAGCCGCAGGGCCGCCACCGCCCCAGCCGTCCCAGGCTCTGCACCTGCTGGTCCCCGCAGCCGTGGCAGTGGGCCACCAGGCCCAGATGCCCCTCCTCGCCGGGGGCGGGATGGCGCTCCAGCCGCACGGCGGTGCGGAAGGCCCGGCCTTCACTGAAGCTCAGCAGGGGGGTGAGGCCCCGGCCCATCGCCCAGGCGGTCCGGGCCAGCAGCCCCAGCTGCAGACGCAGGGCGATCTCCCAGCTGGCGGGGTGGGCCCGGGCGGCGGCCCCGAAACGGCGCAGCGCCGCCCGGCGGTCGTGACCCGTGGCCGAGCGTCCATCGGTGCTGGCCAGGTAGAGCACCCCGCCGAAGGCCACCGCCTCCAGGGCCAGGGGCACCAGGGCGGCGGGACAGCCGAAGGCGTCCAGATCCACCAGCTCGAAGCGGCGGCCCTCGACCAGGCAGCCCGCCAGCAGCTGCTGGGCCGTGGCCGTGCCCAGCTGCCGCTCCACCCCCGCCGGCAGCCGGGCGAGGTTCCGCTCCAGCAGCGGCAGCCGGTCGGGGTCGGCGTCGTTGGCCCACACCGCCGTGGCCCCGCCCTCCAGCCCGTAGCGGAGGGCCCGGATGCCGCAGCCCGCCATCCCGTCGAGCACCCGCACGGGCCCGCCCGCCGCCATGGCGGCCAGGCTCCGGACCAGCAGCACGCCGACGTCCCTGGCGGGCCGGGAGGCGGGCCGGAAGAAGCCGTCACCGGTCTCCAGCACGGCCGCCCCTTCGCAATAGTGATCAGGTCCGCTCACGTCCGGATCCTTGCCCCAGCCATCGGTGTCGTCCGCCGACCCCCAGCCTGCCTCCGGGGAGATCCCCTCGCCGGAGGGGGCCGACTGGGGGGAGCACGCCGTCTGGCACTGGATCGGCCACGGCTGCCACTGGCGCCGCCTCGGGAACACCGACCGGCCGGCCGTGGTGCTGCTGCACGGCTTCGGGGCCGGCAGCGGCCACTGGCGCCGCAACGCCGGTGCCCTGGCGGCGGCGGGCTGGTGCGTCTACGGGCTCGACCTGATCGGCTTCGGCGCCTCCAGCCAGCCGGGGCCCCATCCCCATCAGGCCCTCGACAACCGTCTCTGGGCCCGCCAGGTGCGGGCGTTCCTGGGAGAGGTGGTGGGCGGGCCGGCGGTGCTGGTGGGCCATTCCCTCGGCGGCCTGGTGGCCCTCACCTGCAGCGTGTTCTTCCCCACCTGGGTGCGGGCCGTGGTGGCGGCACCCCTCCCCGACCCCAGCCTGCTGATGGCCCAGCGGCGTCCACCCCGCCGCCGGCCCTGGCGGCGGCGGCTGAAGCGGGGTGGGATCCGGCTGCTGCTGCGGCTGCTGCCCCTGGAACTGTTGGTGCCCCTGCTGGCCCATTCCCCCCTGCTCGACCTGGGCATCCAGTCGGCCTACCGCCACCCGGTGATCGGTGACCAGGAGCTGCGCCGGGTGATCGCCCGCCCCGCCCGCCGCCCCGGGGCGGTGCGCGCCCTGCGGGCGATGAGCATCGGCATGGCCCTGCGGCCGCACCGGGCCACGGCCGTCTCGCTGCTGCAGCGGCCGGGGCGGCCCACCCTGCTGGTCTGGGGGGGCCAGGACCGGCTGGTGCCGGTGGAGGTGGCCCGGCAGTGCCTCGGGCTGCGCAGCGACCTCGTCCTGCATGTGATCGCCCGGTGCGGCCACTGCCCCCACGACGAGACCCCCGCCGCCTTCCACGACGCCGTGCTCCCCTGGCTGGAGCGCCTGGGGGCCGGATGACGGCACGGCCCACCCCGGCGCGTAGTTTTGGGAGGACCATCCCGGTCGCCGTTCCGGTCCCCCGCCGCACCCCGCTCCCGACCCCGACATGAAGCACACCCTCTCGGTGCTGGTGGAAGACGAATCGGGGGCCCTCAGCCGCATCTCCGGTCTGTTCGCCCGGCGCGGCTTCAACATCGAGAGCCTGGCGGTGGGGCCGGCCGAGCACCGCGGCATGTCCCGGCTCACCATGGTGGTGGAAGGGGACGACCGCACCCTGGAGCAGATGACCAAGCAGCTCAACAAGCTGATCAACGTGCTCGGCGTCATCGATCTCTCCACCATTCCCGCCGTGGAGCGCGAACTGATGCTGCTGAAGGTGGCGGCACCGGCGGAGAACCGGGGCGCCATCTTCGATCTGGTGCAGGTGTTCCGGGCCAAGGTGGTGGACGTGGCCGACGACGCCCTCACCCTCGAGGTGGTGGGCGACCCGGGCAAGCTGGTGGCCCTGGAACGCCTGCTCGAGAACTACGGGATCCTTGAGATCGCCCGCACGGGCAAGGTGGCGCTGGAGCGGGCCTCGGGGGTGAACACCGAACTGCTCAAGGCCACCGTTTCCGACAAGCGGGTTCCTGCCTGAGGCCAGGCCGGTTGCGGCCGGAGCGGCCTCAGGGCTTCGTGCTCTGCACCAGTGTGCCGCCCTCGATCACCCGGGCCCGGATCAGCTTGTCCCCCTGCTGGATCCGGTCGATCACGTCCATCCCCTTGCTGACCCGGCCGAACACGGCGTAGCGGCCGTCCAGCTCGGGCAACGCCTGCAGGGCCACATAGAACTGGGCACTGGCCGAATTGGGATCGTTCGAGCGGGCCATGGCCACGGCGCCGCGCTCGTGGCTGAGGGCCAGCTGGCGGGTGGCGGTCGGAGAGGTGATCTGTTCCCCGTAGCGGGGTTCCTGGTCGCCCTCGAGCTTGAGCTCCAGGGGAATGCGCCGGGATTCGCCACTGGCCGGATCGACGAAGCCGCCCGAGCCGTAGTCGCTGGCGGGCACCTTGGGATCGGCGCTGCTGGGGTCACCGCCCTGTACCACGAACGGGACCGGTTCCCGCACCACCCGGTGGAAGACCGTGCCGTTGTAGACGCCCCGGCGGACGAGATCGACGAAGTTGCCGGCCGTGAGCGGCGCCGCCGCCCCATCGAGGGTCAGCTCCACCGGCCCCTTGCTGGTCTCCATCGCCACCACGGCCGTGCCCTTGAGGCAGGGGGTGGTGGCCGCCTCGCAGCCCATGGGTCGGTTGCCGCTGTCGGCGGCGCAGGCCGACAGGCCGAGGGGCGTCAGGCCGAGCAGCACCAGCAGCAGCAGGTGCCAGCCGAGGCCGGCGGCTTTCGTGGCGGTTCCCATCGTCAGAGACCCTCCAGGGGGACGCCCAGGAAACGGGCCAGGCGCGCTCCTGCCAGCTCCAGATCCGCCAGGGGCATGGGCTCGCCCACCCGGGTCAGGGGCATGTCCCGCCGGCCCTGTACCCGCAGGGCCAGGCGTCGCTGGGGGCTGAGGCCGTCGCGCACCTCCACCTTGACCGCCTGGATCTCCCGCAGGGGGATCACCACCTCGATCAGCTTTCGGAAGCCTCGGCGGCTGATGCGAGCCTCGCCGGCCTTCCGATCGAAACGGTTGAGGCCAGAGCCCACATCGATGCTGATCACCAGCCACAGATAGGTGGCCAGCAACAGGGCCGCCACCCCGTAGAGCCCCATGACCAGCCCCTGGGGCACCCAGACCAGGGCGGCGGGGTGGCCGATGGGCAGCAGGTCGCGGCCGAACCGGCTGGAGGCGCTGGTGAGCACGAAGCCGATCCCACCGATGCTCACGGCCGCGGCCACCAGCAGGTTGGAGAGACGCCGGGAGCCGAGCACCGGCTGCTCCAGCACCTGCTCGTCGGCCGAAGGGGAAGCGACGCCGGGCGAAGCCATGCGGGAAGAGGGGGCGATGGGCCGCCATCCTGCCGCGAAGCGTGCCGGAGGCGTCAGTTTCAGCCCATGTCACCCGGCGCGCCGGGCCGATCAACGTTGTTACCATCCCCCGGTAACCCACAGCCCTGCGGGTCTTCCGCACCGCTTTCACCCATGACGATCGCCCTGGGGCGCGCCCCTGCCACCCGTGGATGGTTCGACGTCCTCGACGACTGGCTCAAGCGCGA
>PVWP01000008.1 GCA_003003925.1 Aphanothece cf. minutissima CCALA 015 | reverse complement strand
CCAGCGGCGCCTGAACACTGCGGCAGCCATGAAAAAGCCCCCCTGGAGAGGGGGGCCGTGGCTGTCGGAACCGCGGCACTCGGCCGACGGATCACTTGCTCTCGGTGAATTCGGCGTCGATGACGTCATCGGCGGCCGAAGCGGTGCCGTTGCCATTGCCACCGGGGGCGGCGCCGGCGGCGGCACCCTCGGCACCGGCCTGCTGGTACACGGAGGCACCGGCGGCATAGAGGGCTTTCTGCAGCTCCTCGAGGCTGGCCTTGATGGCCGGGGAGTCGTCCTTGTCGAGGGCCTCCTTGAGGTCCTTGGCGAAGCCCTCCACCTTGGCCTTGTCCTCGGCGGCCACCTTGTCGCCCAGTTCGCCCAGCTGCTTCTCGGACTGGTAGATGAGGGTCTCGGCCTGGTTCCTCAGGTCGATCTTCTCCCGCTTCTCCTTGTCGGCGGCGGCGTTGGCCTCCGCATCCTTCACCATCTTGTCGACTTCGTTGTCGCTGAGGGTGGAGGCGCCGGTGATCGAGATGCTCTGCTCCTTGCCGCTGCCCTTGTCCTTGGCGGTGACGCTGAGGATGCCGTTGGCGTCGATGTCGAAGGTGACCTCGATCTGGGGCACGCCACGGGGGGCCGGGGGGATGCCGTCGAGGCGGAAGGTGCCCAGCGACTTGTTGTCGGAGGCCATCTCACGCTCGCCCTGCAGCACGTGGATCTCCACGTTCGTCTGGCCGTCGACGGCGGTGGAGTACACCTCCGACTTCTTGGTGGGGATGGTGGTGTTGCGGGTGATCATCTTGGTCATCACGCCGCCGAGGGTCTCCACACCCAGGGAGAGGGGGGTGACATCGAGCAGCAGGATGTCCTTGACCTCGCCGGCCAGCACACCGCCCTGGATCGCGGCACCCACCGCCACCACCTCATCGGGGTTGACGGTCTGGTTGGGGGTCTTGCCGGTGATCCGCTTGACCAGCTCCAGCACGGCGGGGATGCGGGTGGAGCCGCCCACCATGACGATCTCGTCGAGCTCGCTGGTGGAGAGCTTGGCGTCCTTGAGCGCCTGCTCCACCGGCACCCGGCAGCGGTCGATCAGCTTGGAGGCCAGCTCCTCGAACTTGGCCCGGGTGAGGGTGAGGTCGAGGTGCTTGGGGCCCTCGGGGGTGGCGGTGATGAAGGGCAGATTGATCTCGGCCTGGGTGGCGCTGGAGAGTTCGATCTTGGCCTTCTCGGCCGCCTCGGTGAGGCGCTGCAGAGCCTGCTTGTCCTGGCGCAGGTCGATGCCCTCGTTGGCCTTGAAGCTGTCGGCCAGGTGATCGACGATCACCTTGTCGAAGTCGTCGCCGCCGAGATGGGTGTCACCGCTGGTGGAGAGCACTTCGAAGACACCGTCGCCCACTTCCAGCACGGAGACGTCGAAGGTGCCGCCGCCGAGGTCGAAGACGAGGATGCGCTCGTTGCTCTTGCGATCCAGGCCGTAGGCGAGGGCGGCCGCGGTGGGCTCGTTGATGATGCGCAGCACCTCGAGGCCGGCGATCTTGCCGGCGTCCTTGGTGGCCTGGCGCTGGGAGTCGTTGAAGTAGGCCGGAACGGTGATCACCGCCTGGGTGACGGTTTCACCCAGGTACTTGCCGGCGTCCTCGGCCAGCTTGCGCAGCACTTCGGCCGAGATCTCCTCGGGGGCGAACTGCTTGCTGAGCACCGGGCACTTGATCTTGACGTTGGCGCCGGCCTTCTCGACGCCGTAGCTGACTTCCTTCGACTCCTCGTTCACCTCATCCACCCGACGGCCGATGAACCGCTTGACGGAATAGAAGGTGTTCTCCGGGTTCATGACCGCCTGGCGCTTGGCGATCTGTCCGACCAGCTTGTCCTGGTTCTTGGTGTAGGCCACCACCGACGGCGTCGTGCGGAAGCCCTCGGCGTTGGCGATCACCGTGGGCTTGCCGCCCTCCATCACGGCGACGCAGCTGTTCGTGGTGCCGAGGTCAATACCGACGACCTTGCCCATGGATGACCACCTCCTGGTGTGGATGAAGTTCTGACTGGAGCCATCTTCCGCATCCAGGGTTCACCCAGGCGAGGGGTGGTTCCCGAACCGGTGCCGTACCGGGAGGCGGGTCTGGGCCTGTCGGAGCCTGGGATCCGGGGGATCTACGGTCGGGCGGCAGCTGCTCACCCGAGCCCATGGCGACCCCCCAGGCAGCACCGGCGATCGGTGGCGGCACCGCCCTGGCGGGGGTGCTGGGGGATCCGGTGCGCCACTCCCTCTCGCCGGCGATGCACAACGCCGCCCTCGCCGCCCTCGGCCTTGACTGGGTCTACCTGGCCCTGCCGGTGGCGGCGGCAGACCTGGCCGTGGTGCTGGAGGGCCTGGAGGCGATCGACTGCCGCGGCCTCAACGTCACCCTGCCCCACAAGCAGGCCGCCGCCGCCCTGGCCCAGGAACTGACCCCCCTGGCGCGGCGGCTGGGGGCGGTGAACACCCTGGTGCGACGGGACGGCGGCGGCTGGCTGGGCACCAACACCGATGTGGAGGGGTTCCTGGCGCCGCTGCGCGACCTGGCCGCCCGCGAGGCCCTGGTGCTGGGCTGCGGCGGCAGCGCCCGGGCGGTGGTGGCGGGCCTGGTGGAGCTGGGCGTGAACCGCATCCGGGTGGCGGGCCGTGACAGCACCCGCCTGGAGCACTTCCTCGCCTCCTGCGCCGACTGGGCCCCCGGCCTGGAGCCCCTGGCCTGGGACTCCGCAATGGCCGACCGGGCAGATCCCCTGGCCGCGGCGCTGGCGGGCGCCGACCTGGTGGTGAACACCAGCCCGGTGGGCATGGCCTCCGGCGGGGATCCGGCGGCGGCGGGCCGCTCGCCCCTGACCCCGGAGCAGGTGGCCCTGCTGCGACCGGCCGCCACGGTCTACGACCTGATCTACACACCTCGGCCCACGGCCCTGCTGCGCCTGGCCGGCACCCGGGGCTGCCGCACCATCGACGGCCTGGAGATGCTGGTGCAGCAGGGGGCCGCCTCCCTGCGGCTCTGGAGCGGCCGGCGGGACGTGCCGGTGATCGCCATGCGGGAGGCCGCCCTGGCCCGGCTGGGGCCCCCCTAGCCTGCGGGAACCGTCCGCCCCCGAGCCAGCGCCCCCATGGAAGGTCCCCCGATCTGGCAGCGGCTGCTGGGAGCCCTGGCCTACCTGCTGCCCCTGAGCGATGCCCTGCGCTTCGGGCAGGCCCTGTTCGACATGTTCCCGCTGCTGCAGTGGCTGGCGCTGCCGGCCCTGCCCCTGGTGATCCTGGAGCAGGCCGTCCCCTTCGGTGGTCTGGTGCTGTTCCTGCTGCTGTTCCTGCTGGTGGTGCGCAACCCCCGGGTGCCCTACCCGATCCGCTTCAACGTGCTGCAGGCGATCCTGATCGACATCGTGCTGGTGCTGCTCAGCCTGGCCTTCGACACGGTGCTGGCACCCCTCGGCGCCGGCTTCGCCGTCCGCACCCTCTCCAACACGATCTTCCTGGGCACCGTGCTCCTGGTGCTGTTCTCCGTGGTCCAGAGCCTGCGGGGCAAGGAGGCCGACATCCCCACCGTCTCCGAGGCGGTGCGGATGCAGCTCTACTGAGCAGCTCCGCTGGAGGGAGCCACGGCGCTGCGATAGGGTCTTGGATCCGTCGCTGACGGGCCCCGGTGCCCATCAGCCCCTCCACAGGCGACCATGACGCAGCCCTATTACGAAACGATGTACATCCTCCGGCCGGACATCCCGGAGGAGGAAGTCGAGACCCACGTCGCCAAGTACCGCGACATCGTCGTCGAGGCCGGCGCCGAAGTGCTCGACACCCAGATGCGCGGCAAGCGCCGCCTGGCCTACCCGATCGCCAAGCATCGGGAAGGCATCTATGTGCAGCTCAACCACAGCGGCGACGGCCAGCAGGTGGCCGTGCTGGAGCGGGCCATGCGTCTCTCCGAGGACGTGATCCGCTACCTCACCGTCATTCAGGACGGTCCCATGCCCCCGCCCCGCAGCGTCCCCGGCGCGGCGGTCGAGGTGGCCCCCACCGAAGCGGCGACGGCCTGAGTCGGCTTGTTCTCCCCTGTTCCCTGGGCCTAAAGTCCGCCCAATGGGTGCCAGGCGATGACGGCGACGGACAGGTCCACGGACGGCGATGAGGCCGGCCCGGAAGGCAGACCGGCGTCGCGTGGACTGCCGGCCCAGCCGGCCTTCCCCCCTTCCAGCTGGCCCTCCAGTCCGCCGCCGCCGGCCGCCAGTGTGCTGACGCCCGGCCAGCCGGTGGCCCCCGTACCGGTGCCACCGCCCGCCAGCTTCAGTTTCGGGGACGTCCCCGCCGCCCACGATCCGGCCCCCGTCGTCGCCGAGGCCGTCGCTGACGACCTCGGCCCTGCCATGCCGACCGCCCCCCCGCCGGCCACAGCCACGGCGGCCACCCCTGGCCCCGCCACCGCCAGCCCCACCAGCCTGGCCATCACCACCACCGGCCCCGACGCCCAGCAGCTGGAGATGGAGCTGGCCGCCGCCCGCGATGAGCTGAAGGCCCTGCACGAAATGCTGGAGGACCTGCCGGAGATCTTCGAGCGCAAGTTCCAGCAGCGCCTGGCCACGGTGATGGAGCACCAGAAGCACCTGCTCGCCGACAACCAGTCCCTGCGGGATCGGCTCTACAGCCTCAACCCCGCCGCGGCCGACGGACCGCCCCCCGGTTCAGGCCGCTCCCAGCCCCTGCTGGTGCCCACCGTGGCCAGGAAGCAGGGCTGGGGTCAGGCCCTGAAGCGGGCCCTGCGGCTGGGCGGCCCGGACGCCGCCAGCCGCTCGGATCGGGAGGGACGCGGCGGTGGAGGGGCACCCCAGAAGATCAGTCGCCACGACGACGGGCGGCCCATAACCGCGTAGGCATCCCCCACACGTAGATGAAGCCCTCGG
Organism: Aphanothece cf. minutissima CCALA 015; assembly: GCA_003003925.1. Classification (GTDB taxonomy): domain Bacteria; phylum Cyanobacteriota; class Cyanobacteriia; order PCC-6307; family Cyanobiaceae; genus Cyanobium; species Cyanobium minutissimum. The sequence continues at coordinate 175,476 of PVWP01000008.1, read as the reverse complement.
CGGCCCGGTGGTCGAAGAGGTCTTCGGCGCCGTAGGTGGCCATGTCGGGCACGTAAAGGCTGTCGCTGGCGCTGGAGCGCCCCACCACGGTGGCGCTGCCCTTCTGGAGCCGGATCCGCACCAGGCCGTTGACGGTGGCCTGGGTGCGGTCGAGGAAGCCGTCGAGGGCGTCCTTGAGGGGTCCGAACCAGAGGCCCTGGTACACCAGATCCGCCCAGCTCATCTCGATCTGGCGCTTGTAGCGCAGCACGTCGGCGGCCAGGGTGAGGCTCTCCAGCTCCTGGTGGGCGCGGATCAGCAGCAGCAGGCCCGGGGTCTCGTAGATCTCCCGGCTCTTGATGCCCACCACCCGGTTCTCGATCATGTCGAGGCGGCCGAAGCCGTGGGCCCCCGCCAGGGCATTGGCCCGCCGGATCAGGGCCACCGGATCGAGGCGCTCGCCGTCGATCGCCACCGGATTGCCCTGCTCGAAGGCGATCTCCACCACCTGGCCCTCGGCCGGGGCGTCCGCCACCGACCGGGTCATGGCGAAGACCTCCTCCGGTGGCTCCACCATCGGATCCTCCAGGGGGCCGGCCTCGATGCTGCGGCCCAGCAGGTTGAGGTCGATCGAGTAGGGGGATTTCTTGCTCACCGGCGCCGGGATGTCGCAGCGCTCGCCGTAGGCGATCGTCTCTTCCCGGCTCATGCCCCACTCCCGGGCCGGGGCCAGCACCTTGAGGTCGGGGGCCAGGGCGCCGATGGCGACGTCGAAGCGCACCTGGTCGTTGCCCTTGCCGGTGCAGCCGTGGGCCACCGCGTCGGCCCCCACCTCGCGGGCCACCTCGACGAGGCGGCGGGCGATCAGGGGGCGGGCCAGGGCCGTGGAGAGGGGGTAGCGCCCCTCGTAGAGGGCGTTGGCGCGGATGGCCGGGAAGGCGAACTCGCGGATGAAGGGGTCGATCAGGTCGTCCACCCGCGACTGGCTGGCGCCGGCCGCCAGGGCCTTGAGGCGGATCGGCTCGAGCTCATCGCCCTGGCCGAGGTCGGCGGCGAAGGTGATCACCTCCTTCACCCCCCACTCGCGCATCAGGTAAGGGATGCAGACGCTGGTGTCGACACCACCGGAATAGGCGAGCACCACCCGCTCGGCACGCGGCATGCCCCCGGGCTGTTCAGCGCCCGCCCCCTGCTGCCCCAACGTCGCCATCCGTGCCGCTCCTGCGCTGTGGCGCCCGATTCTGGCGCCTGGGGGTCATTCTCCCCCCTGGTCCGCCGGCGGCAGCCGCCAGCGCAGCAGCACCACCAGGGCCAGCAGCAGGGGCGGCCCCAGCACCAGGGCGGCCACCACCGCCGGCTGGACCGGCAGGGGCTGGGGCCAGCGCAGGCCGGCGGCGGCCAGCAGGGTGCTGAGCAGGAGGGCCGCCGACCAGAGCCGGCCCACCTCCAGGAACTTGGACGGGGTCATGGGGGCGGCGCGATAGAGTGGTGAGTCGGTCCTTGACGACCCAGCCTGACGGCATGAGCATTCTCGACACCATCAACCCCTCCCTGACCCGCTACCGGCGCAACGAGCCGGCGCCGGTGCTGCCGCTGCGGGATGAGCCCGACCTGCTGAGCCTGCTGGAGGCCAGCGGCCGCCTGGTCGCCGACGAGGAGACCGCCAGCACCGATGTGAGCACGGTGGAGGAGGAGGAGCTGTCGGCGCTGATGGGCGAGAAGGAGGATTACAACCCGGCCGACGAGCCCTCGGAGGAAGACTGGGAGGACTGACGGCCCGCGCCGGCTCCACCCTGCAGCGTTTCCGATGGCCTCCCGCGACGGCCGCCTCCCTGCGGCCCTGCTCGCCCTGATCCTGCTGGGCGCCTGCCTGGCCAGCGATGCCCTGGTGGCCAATTCCATGCTGACCCTGCCGCTGGTGGTGGCGGCCCTGGTCAGCGCCGGGGTGGCGGCCCTCGGGGTGCCGCGGCTGCGGGCCCTGAAGCTCGGCCAGGTGATCCGCGATGAGGGGCCCCAGGCCCACCACAGCAAAGCGGGCACCCCCACCATGGGGGGCCTGCTGGTGGTCCCCGTGGGGGTGCTGGTGGGGGGGCTGATCACCCCGGAGGATCCCCGCCCGCTGGCGGTGGCGGCGGTCACCCTGGCCTACATGGCGATCGGCGCTGTCGACGACTGGCGCAGCCTCACCCGGCGCACCAACACGGGCCTGAGCCCCCGGGGCAAGCTGCTGCTCCAGGCCCTGGCCGCCGTCGGCTTCCTGGTCTGGGCCCACCAGGGCGGCTGGCTGGGGGGCGGGGTGCCCGGTGATCTGGGGCTGCCCTTCGGCCGGGTGCTGACCCTCGGGCTGCTGATCTGGCCCCTGGCCCTGTTCGTGTTCCTGGCCGAGAGCAACGCCACGAACCTCACCGATGGGCTCGACGGCCTGGCCGCCGGCTGCGGCGCCGTGGTGTTCACCGGCATGGGGCTGCAGCTGATGCTGCGGGGGCACGGGGGCGATCCGGTGCTGGCCGCCTTCTGCACCGCCATGGCGGGCTGCTGGCTCGGCTTCCTCAGCCAGAACCGCCACCCGGCGCGGGTGTTCATGGGCGACACGGGCTCCCTGGCCATGGGGGCGGCCCTCTCCTCGGTGGCGCTGCTCACGGACAGCCTCTGGCCCCTGCTGCTGATGGGCGGGGTGTTCCTGGCCGAATCCCTCTCGGTGATCCTGCAGGTGGGGGTGTTCAAGGCCACCAAGGGCCCCGACGGCCAGGGGCGGCGCCTGTTCCGCATGGCGCCGCTGCACCACCATTTCGAACTCGGTGGGATGGCGGAGCAGCAGGTGGTGCTGGGGCTGTGGGGCGCCAGCCTGATCCTGGTGCTGGTGGGGCTGGTGCTGCTGCCTTGAGCCCCTGCCACCGCATGATGTTTAGAACTGAATCCTCAGTCCGCCTCCGTAGCCGAATTGACTGCCGTTGGATTCCACTTGATAGTTCACCGTTGCATACAGAGAAGCATTCCTGGCAAGCTGAACATCAACACCACCGGTAACGGTGAGGGCATTGGCCCCTCCGTTTTCGCCCTGGGTGGAGAAGGAGCCCGCACTCGGCGCCGCAACGAAGGTTGCGTTGAGTGACTTGTTTCCACTGCTGTTGGCCAGTGCATCGAGCTGATACGCCACCGCCAACCGGGGTGTGATGCTCTGAACCTTGTCCTGACTCAAGGCGATGGGGCTGAACGCCAACTCCATCCCAAGGGTGGCCACCAGACTGCTGGCCGTATTGCCGTCAACACGGAGGTTCAGCGCCCCACCATCCGATTCAGTGAACCCATTCTGCTGGTAGCCGCCCCAGGCCAGACCAGCAATGGGTTTGAGCCGCATCGATCCATTCCCCTGGCCAGCGTTGATGAGGATGTCGTAGGAGGCATGGATCGCCGCGGTGTAGCCCTTGGCAGCGGTGGCCCCATGGATCGTTGAGCCATTTCCGATGGAGGCCACGTTGCGGCTGCCGTCGACAGCAAAGCTGCTGTAGCCGAGCAAACCCTTGATGGTCCACCGCTCAGTGGGTCGATAGACGGCGTAGAAGGCACCACCATTGACATCGGCGCTGACATTGGCCGACGTCAGACTCATGTCATAGAGATTGGAGGTTCCATAGCCGTAGGCAGCGCCAACACTCCACTGCCTGGAAAGCGCATACTCCAGACCAAAAACGGAGGAAAAAATGCCAGCGTCATAGGAGGAAAGACCCTCCTGCCCCCTGATGCTGCTTGTCGTATTCGAGGCTTGAGCAAAGACACACACGGGACGTTCTGGGGCTTGCCCCTTCCTGGTCTCCGGGCCGTTGATCAACCAGCCATGGCTCTGGCAGTTGCCAGCGAGCGAAAACAACAGCTCGCGCTGACGCTTGAGGGTCGCCAGGCCAACAGCCTGGTAAGCCGCATAGGGCTCCGGTGAGAGAGAGTCAATCGCCGCCGCAAGCTGACTGCCTGAGGTCAAGCCCAGGAGCTCGGAGGTGGCGGTGAGGAAGTCACTGCTGACACCCGCTGCCGCAGCCTGCCCTGTTGTGAACCCCGTCGTACCGATCGCAGTCCCTGTGGCATTGGCACCTGTGGTGGTTCCAGGTTGGTTGCCAGCCGCCGTAGCCAGGGAGGCGAAGACACGGTCAAAGGCACCCGCCATGGCCAACTGATTCCGCTGACCCTTGCCCAAGCTGGAGAGTGCCGAAGCGGTAGCCCCGGAGCCATTCCTGGGTTGCCACTGCACATCGAAGGTGGACGCATTGCCATCCACTTCTTGAACCAGGTTGGTGCCGTAAGTCAGGAGGGCACTGCTGATACCGGACGGATTGAGTGTGAGGCTGTTGCTTGTTGCAAAGCCATTGCCGGCTGTGATGATGTTGTAACTGAAGTTCGGCCAGGGGCTGCCGCCGCCATAGGCCAGCAGATTGACACTGCCGGTGACGTTGGTCACGTCACCGATCACGCGGATCTTGTCGTTCTGGGGGCCTTGGATTTCAGCGTTGATGGTGCCGCCGTTCAGACGGAGACCTGCCGCCGTGATCGTGCCGATCGAATTGCCAGGCGAAATCTGGGCTCCTGCAACCAGGTTGGTTTGAGGCAAGCTGCCGGAACCACCAATGGTGCTGCCTGGCTGGACGGTCAACTCGGAGGATGAAGCAATGGACCCGTTGACCGATAGCGTGGCGCCGTTGGCAACCGTTGTGGAACCTGTGTAGGTGCTATTGCCCGTAAGAGAGAGAAACCCGGGATTAGAGAACGTGATACTCCCAGCCTGACCTGGAGTTAAATCAGAGAAGATCCCGCTGAACACGGAACGATTGCCATCGAGGTCAACCGTGCTTGTGGCCTCGGCTCCAAGCAACCAATTCTGCGTATACAGGCCTGGACTATTCACAACCAACGTGCCACCCGAAAAAATCGTACTGTTGACATTGGTAATGTCGGTTGTTGTCCCGGTGGCCATACCCCGCAACACCGAAAGGAGCACGCTATTACCGGTGTATTGGATTCCGTAGCTGAAGAACGACGAAAGGCCGGTCGCATTGATCGATGAGAATTGAGAGCTAATCGTTGGCGCGGAGAATAAGATATAGCTCGATAGTGGCGCGCCATCGAAGTTTCCAAAATTGAGATTCAGTGTTCCTCCCAGGGCGATAGATCCAGTGGATACCACCTGGTCTGCACTGGCTACTCCAACCTCGAAGCTACTGATTGATCCACTACTTAAGCTGAGGTCGCCATTGAAAGTGAGCGTGCCAATGGAATTTCCGGGGGCAAGAATACCCCCAGAAAGCACCGACGTGGCAGGCAACGTTCCAGTACCCTTAATCGTGGCACCGGCATTCACGGTTAACCCAGAAGAAGCGGCGATGGAACCATTCACCGCCAAGCCGCTTCCAGCGGCAACCGTGGTACTGCCAGTATAGAGATTGATGCCATTCAAGTTCAGGACACCACCACCAGATTGGATCAGGCGCCCAGTTCCTGATACAACACCGGTGTAGGTATAGTCGTTGCTACGATTGAAGACAAGACTTGCGTTGTTGATGATATTGGATGCGTTGCTGATGGAGCCGGTGGTGCCGCCATTGCCGATCTCCAGCGTCGCGCCGTTCTCGATCGTCGTGGTGCCGGTGTAGGTATTCGCGCCCGTGAAGGTGGTTCGACCGCCCGAAGCAGAATTGACAATGGCCAGGTTGCCCGCCGTTCCGGCGACGGCGTCGGAGAACACCCCAGAGAAGGTGGCCGCGTTTCCGTACTGATCGATCCGGTTGGTGGATGAGGAGTCGAGTGTGAAGTTCTGCGCGTAACTGCCGTTGGCCTGGTCCACCCTCAGCGTGCCGCTCTCAAAATCCGGCAGCAGGCCAGCCCCGAGTTGGCTCGCCTCATGATACGTCTGGCTGGGATTGATCTTTGTAGAGACGATCAGATCCCAGCTATTCGCTTCCGATCCGGCGCTGAGGCGCCACGACAACAGACCGAATGCAAACTGCGTGTCTTCATTCGTGATGGCAGAAGCGGCCACACCGGTGAGGATATTCGTATAGCGATTGACAGCAAGACTTGACGATGCATCGATGCCGAAGGTCATCGTTCCAGATGGCTCGAACACCGAAAGTCTGCCCCGGTTTGAAAGTGACTGGACAACCACGTTGTAGGTGCCCGGCAACGCTCCGAAGTAGGTCAGCGGGGCGTTGCCGCCCTGCGCATTGGTCAGCACACTGACACGCGCATCCCCGCTCAGCCGGACGCTGTAGCTCGTGAAGGCCACGCCACGAACAATGGTGCCAAGGTTGGTGATTGCGGTCGTGCCGCCGCTCAGGTTGATGCCGTCACCACCTGGGCGGTTGCTCCCGCCCCGGATCGTTGCACTGGATCCGTTGGTGATCGTGTTCGTGCCCCCCGTCAGGGAGATGCCAGCCGCGCCAATCCCGTTGACGCCAGCAACACCCGCACCCCCCGAGGAGCCGCTCGATCCATTCGTGGGGCCAGACCCGCCGCTGCCACCAGCACCGCCAGCGCGGCCAGCGCCGCCAAAGCCGCCAGCGCCGCCCGTGATGGTTCCTGTGTTGTTGATCGAGAGATCGGAGCCGGAGACACCAGCCCCGCCATTGCCGCCTGCGCCCCCGTTGCCACCGACGCCGCCGTTGCCACCAGCGCCGCCCCGAATGGCCGGATGCGTGCCCTGGCCGCCGCGGCCACCACGGCCACCAGAGCCGCCAGCCCCTCCGCCAGCTCCTGCGCCGCCTGTGATGCTTCCTGTGTTCTCGATCAGGAGGCCGGTCCCGGAGACGCCAGCCCCGCCATTGCCGCCAGCGCCCCCGTCGTTACCGCGGCCGCCGATCCCACCGGTGCCACCAAAACCACCTGCGCCACTGGCCACACCACCGGTGCCGCCGTCGCCGCCGGCGCCGCCAGCACCGCCAGTCCCACCACTGCCGCCATTAATGGATCTGGAATTTGTGATGGACGTGTTGGTGCCCGTCTGACCATCTCCACCGGCGCCGCCGGCAGCACCCAGGCTGCCGTTGCCGCCGGGACCACCGGCCCCTCCCTCGTTGCCGTTGGAACCGGCCGGGCCGGTGGTGCCCGGCAGACCCGCCGCACCGGCTGTCCCCGCGGTCCCGGTCAACGTGCCGGTGTTGACAACCTGTGCGGAAGCGCTGGTCGCGCCAATGACACCCCCGGCCAACAGAGCCAGGGGCAGGACTGCAACGCTGCCGCTGACGTGGAACTGAGCGCGCCAGCGGCCACAGGGGACCATGCGCGCCCGTGGCCTGCCGCCACACTCATCGTCTGTTGACGGAAGCTCCTGGAACAGCATCGAAACATCAATCGCTGGAACTCGGTTGACCGAACAGATCGGCGTTTGGCGACGAGCGTGATGGCACCGGAAGAAGGCTCAAAACTTTTTTCGGCGCGAAATCTAGTGCCTTGATGAAAGGACTGCCAGGTGGTGGGGGGGCGGATCACGGCCAACAGAACGGCAAAGGATCAGGCCACCCGTGGCTGAAGAATGTCCTGCAGGGATCTGGCGATCTGGCTCACGGTCGACTGGTTTATCCCCCACAAGGGAAGCTCCATCAATCGACACACACCACCGACACACCAGCCGTTCGGCTCGAACTAAACTTGGTCCAAGATCCTTTTAAGAACGAATCCTTTTCAGGACGTCACCACCATGGCCTACTTCACCTGGAAGGAAACGGGTCTCACCGCCGACTGCGCCAGCCTGGAGGCCATGGCGGCGCGCTTTGAGGAGGCGGCCGCCCTGATGCGCCGCATGGCCGATGAGGGCTTCAAGGTGGAGCGCCACCCGGAGGGGCAGCGCATCACCCACCCCGATCCGGCGGTGTTCGGGGCCTACGGCTTCGTCAGCGAGGAATCGGCCGAAAGCCAGCTCACCCTGCTGGACGAGTCCGGCGCCTGAGGGCGGGGCCCTTCAGCGGCGCAGGTATCCCACCAGCCACACCAGCACGAACGCCAGGGACGACACCCCGAGGTAGACCAGCGTCCAGGTCTGGAAGTCGGTCACGTTCCAGCCGAAGGGCAGCAGCCCGTTGGCCGCGTCACCGGCGGTGCTGAAGGCGAGGGTTCGGGGGGCCAGGGGGCCGAAGCTCTGGGGGAGCAAGGGGAGAGCCGCGGGCATCGCGGCACGTTAGGGGAAGGGGCAGGTGCCGCGTCAGGATCGCCTGATCCGCACCGCAGCCATGGCACCAGGCCCTTCCCCCTTCCCGCGGACGGTGATGCTGCTGGGCAGCGGCGAACTGGGCAAGGAGGTGGCCATCGCCGCCCAGCGGCTCGGCTGCCGCGTCATCGCCGTCGACCGCTACGCCGGTGCCCCCGCCATGGCGGTGGCGCAGGTGAGCGAGGTGGTGGCCATGGCCGACCCCGAGGCCCTCAAGGCAGTGGTGCGGCGCCATCAGCCCGACGTGGTGATTCCGGAGATCGAGGCCCTGGCGGTGGATGCCCTGGCCGAACTGGAGGCGGAGGGTCTCACGGTGATTCCCACCGCCCGGGCCACGGCGGTGACGATGAATCGCGACCGCATCCGGGACCTCGCCGCCGGCGGGCTGGGGCTGCGCACCGCCCGCTTCGCCTATGCCGAAAGCGCCGACGAACTGGCGGCGGCGGCGGCGCCCCTGGGCTGGCCGGTGGTGGTGAAGCCGGTGATGAGCTCCTCGGGCAAGGGGCAGAGCGTCGTGCACGGCCCCGAGGGGATCGAAGCCGCCTGGGAGGCGGCCATGGCCGGGGCCCGCGGGGAGGGGGCGCGGGTCATCGTGGAGGAGTTCCTGCGCTTCGGCCTGGAGATCACCCTGCTGACGGTGCGCCAGTGGCAGGGGCCCACCCTGTTCTGCCCGCCGATCGGCCACATCCAGGAACGGGGCGACTACCAGTGCAGCTGGCAACCGGCCCGGCTGGGGGAGGAGCAGCTGGCGGCGGCCCAGGCGATGGCGAAGGCCGTCACCGACGACCTGGGCGGCGTCGGCCTGTTCGGGGTGGAGTTCTTCCTCTGCGGCGAGCCCGGCGCCGAGGAGGTGGTGTTTTCCGAGCTGTCGCCGCGGCCCCACGACACCGGCCTGGTGACGCTGGTGGGCCAGAACCTGAGCGAATTCGAGCTGCACCTGCGGGCGGTGCTGGGGCTGCCGATTCCGGAGATCCGCAGCCTCGGAGCGGCGGCCTCCCGGGTGATCCTGGCCGGAGCGGACGTGCCACCGGGTGCCGGAAGCCCCACCTACCGGGGGCTGGAGCAGGCCCTGGCGGTGCTGGACACCCAGGTGCTGATCTTCGGCAAACCGGAGGCCCGGCCCTGGCGGCGCCTGGGGGTGGCCCTGGCCCGCGGCGACGATGAGGCGGACGCCCGCCGGCGCGCCGACGGGGCTGCGGCCCTCGTGCAGGTGCAGACCAGCCGATAAACCGTCGCCACCACTGGATTTTCGCTGCTTTGAGCCCTATGGTGCGCCCCTGCAGGTAGCACAATGACCCAGGCCCATTCCCCCTCGAGGCTCGCTCGCTCCCGGAAGACCCGGCAGAAGCGGGAACTCGGGGCGGTGGCGCTGCCGGAGAAGACCGGCGCCCGGCCCGATCCGAAGCAACGGCCCCCGGCCCCGCAGCGTTCCCGGCGTCGGCCCCTGGTCACCTTCGGCGTCGGTGTCGCCGTCGGAGCCTTGATGGCGGGCCCCCTGCCGGCCCGGATCGCCCCCTTTCTGGCGGGCCTGATTCCCAGTTCGCGCGGCATCGGCGCGGTGCTGAATCCCCTCACGATCGACAACCGGCCGATCCTCGTGCTCGGCCGCGATGCCGTCGGTGAGAACACCGACGTCATGTTCACCGTGCGGCTCGATGGCGACATCACCCACATCACCCAGGTGCCGCGGGACACGTTCATCGAATCGCCCCAGCTGGGGGTGGTGAAGGCCAACTCCCTGTTCGCCCTCGGCGGCATCCAGACCGCCAAGGCGGAAGTGGGCACCCTGCTGGGCACCCCGGTGGAGCGCTACCTCAAGGTGAACCTCGACGCCGTCAACAAGGTGGCCGAAGCCCTCGGAGGCGTCGAGGTGGATGTGCCCAAGCGCATGTACTACGTCGACAACGCCCAGGGCCTTTACATCGACCTCTACCCCGGCAAGCAGCTGCTGAAGGGCAAGGAACTGGAGGGGTTCCTGCGCTTCCGTCACGACGAGCGGGGCGACCTGGGCCGGATGGAGCGCCAGCGGCTGGTGATGGCCCAGGTGTTCAGCAAACTGGCCCAGCCGGCCACGATCGCCAAGCTGCCGGCCCTGCTGGAGATCGCCGGCAACGACATGGTCACCGACCTCTCGCCGATCGAGATGACCCAGCTGATGTCCGCCCTCGGCAAGACCAAGCTGAGCACCCAGCGGGTGCCCGGCCGGCTCTACTGGCACAACGACCTCAGCTACTGGATGCCCGACAGCAACCAGGCCTACCCCGGCGGCAGCGGCGAGGAGCCCCTGCCCTGAGGCCTCAGGCGGCCGGGCCCCGGCCGTCATCCGGGCTGCGCCAGCCGGCGGTGAGCTCGGCCAGCAGCTGGGCCAGCCCCTCCTTTTTCGGCAGGTCGGCCTCCGCCGCCCACTCGATCTCCTGGATCCTGGCGTCCTCCAGGCCCAGCAGCTCCACCAGGTGGCGGTAGGCCACCCGTTCCTGGGCGTTGATGCTGGGCTCCGCCGGGGAACGCCGCCCCACCCGCACCATCATGTAGCTGAGCTTCAGCGCCAGCTGGCGGTCGTCGGAGCCCAGGAGCTGGGTGACCAGGTCGTCCAGGCCGGAGACCGGCAGCCGCTCGGCCAGGAAGGCCTCCAGCTGCGCGTCGCCGAAGCTCTCGGGGCTGCCGCCGTGCAGCTGGGTGGCCATCTGTTCGGCCAGCAGCTCCCGCTCCGCCTTGGAGCATTCGCCGTCGGCCCAGGCGACGGTGCAGACGATGCGCAGCAGGGCCGCCTGGGCGGGGGTGAGTTCAGCCATGGGTCAGGCCGCGAGGGGGATGGGGGGATGCTGCTCCAGCACGTGCCGCAGGTAGCGGCCGGTGTGGCTGGCAGGGTTCTCGGCCACGGTTTCGGGGGTGCCGACGGCCACGATCTGGCCCCCCTTGTCACCGCCCTCTGGCCCCAGGTCGACCAGCCAGTCGGCGCAGCGGATCACATCCAGGTTGTGCTCGATCACCAGGATCGAATTGCCCTTGTCCACCAGACGCTGCATCACGTCCATCAGCTTGTGGACGTCGTAGAAGCTCAGGCCCGTGGTGGGTTCGTCGATCAGGTAGAGGGTCTTGCCGGTGGCGCGGCGGGAGAGCTCGGTGGCCAGCTTCACCCGCTGGGCTTCACCGCCGGAGAGGGTGGGGGCGGGCTGGCCCAGCTTGATGTAGCCGAGGCCCACGTCCACCAGGGTGCTGAGGCGGTCACCGGCCTGGGGGATGGCGGCGAACACCTCGGCGGCCTGCTCCACCGTCATCTCCAGCACATCGGCGATGGTGTGGCCCCGGAAGGTCACCTGCAGGGTCTCGCGGTTGTAGCGGGCCCCCTTGCAGACGTCGCACTGGACATAGACGTCGGGGAGGAAGTTCATCTCGATCACGTTCACCCCCTGGCCGCTGCAGGCCTCACAGCGGCCGCCCTTGACGTTGAAGCTGAACTGGCCCACCTGGTAGCCGCGGGCCTTGGCCTCCACCGTGGCGGCGAACACCTGGCGGATGGGATCGAAGGCGCCGGTGTAGGTGGCGGGGTTGGAGCGGGGGGTGCGGCCGATCGGCGACTGGTCGATGACGATGACCTTGTCGATCGCCTTGATGCCCCGCAGCTCCTCGAGTCCGGTGGGAAAGGGCACCTTCATGCCGAGGCGGTTCTCGAGGGCCGGGTGCAGCAGCTCGTTCACCAGGGTGCTCTTGCCGCTGCCGCTCACCCCGGTGACGCACACCAGCCGGCCGAGGGGGATCTCCACGTCGATGCCCTGGAGGTTGTTGCGGCTGCAGTTCACCAGGGTGAGCCGGCGGCTGCCGGCATCGCGGCGCTCGGCGGGGGTGGGGATGGAGCGGCGACCGCTCAGGTAGGCCCCGGTGAGGGAAGCCTCGGCGGCCAGCAGGTTCTCGAGGGTGCCCTCGGCGACGATGTGGCCGCCATGGACGCCGGCGCCGGGACCGATGTCCACCAGGTAATCGGCGGCGCGGATCGTGTCCTCGTCGTGCTCCACCACGATCAGGGTGTTGCCCAGGTCGCGCAGCTTGGTGAGGGTGGCCAGCAGGCGGTCGTTGTCGCGCTGGTGCAGGCCGATGCTGGGCTCGTCGAGAACGTACAGAACGCCGGTGAGGCCGGCACCGATCTGGGTGGCCAGGCGGATCCGCTGGGCCTCCCCGCCGGAGAGGGTCATGGCGGGCCGATCCAGGCTCAGGTAATCCAGGCCGACATCGAGCAGGAACTTCAGCCGCATGCGGATCTCCCGCAGCACCAGGTCGCCGATCTGGATCTGGCGGCTGCTGAGCAGGGGCTCGGCCCCTTCATGGGCACCCACCCCCATCAGGGCCTCGATCCGCTCCAGGCTGTCAGCCACGCTCACGGAGGTGAGTTCATGGATGGCGTAGGGGCCCACCCGCACCGCCAGGGCTTCGGGGCGCAGCCGCAGGCCGTGGCAGCTGGCGCAGGGCACCAGCTCCAGGTACTTCTCCAGCTTCTGGCGCATGGATTCGCCGCTGGCATCGCGCAGCTGGCGCTCCAGGATCGGCAGGATCCCCTCGAAGGGCCGCACATAGCCCTCGCTCTTGCGGTAGCGGCTGTCGGCCTTGATGGCGATCGGCTCCTGGCTGCCGTGCAGCAGCACCGTGCGCTGGGCGTCGGTGAGCTGATTCCAGGGGGTCTTGAGTTCGAAGCCGAAGGCCTCGCCGACGCTGAACAGCAGGGAGAAGTAGTAGCTGTTCTCCTTGTCGCTCCAGGGGGCGATGGCGGCGTACACCGGCAGGGAGGGATCGGGCACCACCCGCTCCACCGTGAACTTGCGCAGGTGGCCGATGCCGTGGCAGTCGGGGCAGGCGCCGTAGGGGCTGTTGAAGGAGAACAGGCGGGGCGAGAGCTCTTCCATCACCGCCCCGTGCACGGGGCAGGCGAAGTTCTCGGAGTAGAGCCGCTCGCGCTCCACCCCCTCGGGCAGGGGTTCGTCGGCCTTGGGCACCACCTCCACCAGGGCCAGGCCCTCGCCCCGCTTGAGGGCGGTGCGCAGGGAATCGGTGAGCCGCTCGTTGATGCCCTCGCGGGCCACCAGCCGGTCGACCACCACCTCGATGTGGTGGGCGTGGTTCTTGTCGAGCTCGATGTTGTCGGCCAGCTCGCGCACCTCGCCGTTGATCCGCACCCGGGCGAAGCCCTCGGCCACCAGGCCGGCCAGCAGCTTCACGTGGGTGCCCTTCTTGCCCCGCACCACCGGCGCCAGCAGCTGGTAGCGGGTGCCCTCCGGCAGGGTGAGGATCTGGTCCACCATCTCATCGATGGACTGGGGCTTGATCGAGCGGTCGCACTGGGGGCAGTGGGGTTCGCCGGCGCGGCCGTAGAGGAGGCGCAGATAGTCCTGGATCTCCGTGACCGTGCCGACGGTGGAGCGGGGGTTGTGGCTGGTGGACTTCTGGTCGATCGAGATGGCGGGCGAGAGCCCCTCGATCGCATCCACGTCCGGCTTGTCCACCTGGCCGAGGAACTGGCGGGCGTAGGCGGAGAGGCTCTCCACGTAGCGCCGCTGGCCCTCGGCGAAGATCGTGTCGAAGGCGAGGGAGCTCTTGCCGCTGCCGCTCACGCCGGTGAACACCACCATCCGGTTGCGCGGGATGGTGAGATCGACGTTGCGCAGGTTGTGCTGCCGGGCCCCGCGGACCCGGATCACGTCCTCGAGGCTGCCGCCGGTGAGGGTGCGCAGGGCGATGTCGGGAGAGGGGGCGGCATCCTCCGGGAGCTTGCCGGAGGTGCCGTTGCCGGGAGCCGCGCTCTTGCTGGAGGATCCGACGCGGGCACGGGGCATGGGGGGCGGTCGGCAGCCGATGAGTCTACGGGGGATGGCCCTGGGACAGGCTCAGGCCAGGGCCGGCAAGGGGGCGGCGGCGGCACAGAGCTCCAGGCTCACGTCCCAGAGGCGCCGGCACTGGTCGGCATCGAGGGCGGCCGGGGCGATGCGCACCTCCGTGGGCCAGCCCCGCAGGCCGCCCCACTGGTCGGGGCCGTAGTGGCCACCCGGCCTGGCCTCGGGGGCCGTGGCGGCGAACAGCTGGGGCAGGGCCCCCATGGCGGCGCTCTGGAACAGCGGATCCATCAGCCGGTAGGCCAGGGGCTCGATCCAGGAGCCGGTGGCGGCGATCGAGGCGGGCTGGAGGTTGGTGCGGGCGAAGCCGGGGTGGGCCGCCAGCGACAGGACGGGGCTGCCCTGCTCGGCGAGGCGCCGCTGCAGCTCCAGGGCGAACATCACATTGGCCAGCTTGCTCTGGCCGTAGGCCCGCCAGCGGTCGTAGCGGCGCTCGCCCTGGAGATCGTCGAAGGCGATGCGACCGAAGTACTGGGCCCCGGAGGTGACGGTGACCACCCGGGCGCCGGGCCGGTCGCGCAGGAGGGGCAGCAGGGCGAGGGTGAGGGCGACGTGGCCCAGGTGGTTGGTGCCGAACTGGAGCTCGAAACCCTGGCGGGTGAGGGTCCGGGGCGGCGCCATGACGCCGGCGTTGTTGATCAGCAGGTCAAGGCGGCCGTAGCGCTCGGCGACGGTGGCGGCGGCGGCGGCCACGCTGGCCAGATCGGCCAGATCCAGGGGCACCAGGTCGAGGGCGCCGGTGGAGGCTGCGGCGGTGAGCAGCTGCTCGCGGGCCTGCTCCGCCCTGGCGAGGGAACGGCAGGCCAGCAGCACGGTGGCGCCCCGGGCCGCCAGCGCCCGGGCCGTCTCCAGGCCCAGGCCACTGTTGGCCCCGGTGACCAGGGCGATGCGGCCGGACTGGTCAGGGATGTCGGCGACGGTCCAGCGCATGGTGATCAGGAAGCGAGAAGCGTTCGGGGGAGAGCCATCAGCCGGAGACGGCCTTCGCCACTGAAATCGTAACGGAATGTGACGGCTGCGGTCCTTCCCGGCGCAGCAGGAAGAAAAAGGGCGTCTCCATGCCCTTGAGGTCCATCACCCCCAGCACGGTGTCGTCGTCCACCTTGCGGAAGACATCGTTGATGGGGAGGTGGTCGTACTGCATGGTCGCGCTCACCACACCGCGGTAGCGGGTCATCCGCAGCCGGGCCCGGGAGCGGCGGGTGCCGAGCAGGGGCAGCAGCAGCTGGAACAGGCGGCCGGCCAGCGGCGAGGTCGGGATCGGCACGCGCCCGCTGAGGCGCAGCCCGGGCCCCATGGCCCTCGGCTCCAGGCAGGTGCGGCCGCCGCCGAGGCTGCGGAACACCAGCGGATGGACCTCCTCGGCGCTGTCGAAACGCTTCCCATGCCAGTGGAAGGCCTCCAGGGCACCGTCGAGCGGATGACCGGTGGGGACGCTCTCCCCCCTCCAGGCCCCCAGCAGGTCGTCGATCTCCACCGCCGGCAGGGCATCGAAGCGAGCAAAGGCCCCCTCCGTGGTCATCGGGGCTGCGGAGGGCGAACCGATGGCGGGTTCCGGCATCACGGCTCCAGGCTCCGTCGCCGACGGGTGCAGCGCGGCGATTCGCCCCAGCGGATGCGGTAGTCGGCGGCGGTGGCGCCGCAGGCCAGGAGTCCGGCGGCCTGCATCAGCTCGGCGATGCTGCGGTGGTCCTGGCCGGACTCCAGCAGAAGCTGGCGCAGACGGGAGAGGCGCAGGCGCCTGGCCTCCGCCATCGGCGAGCGCCCCAGTTCCTCCTGGAAGCCGTACTGCAGGGTCCGGACCGAGAGGCCCATGGCCCGGCCCAGCTCCTCGATGCGGAAGCGGTGGGCCAGGTGCTCCCGTATCCAGTCGCGGGCCTCAGCCACGGCCTGGCGCCGGCGCCGGGCCGTGATGCGTTCAGGACCCCGGTCACTGTCGAGGGGGTGGCCCCACTGCTGCAGGGCCTCCGCCACGGCCGCGGCGGCATGCTCCGAGCCCCCCAGCTCCCAGGCGGCGGCCCGGGCCAGCTGAAGCCCGGCCGCGATCAGCTGCCGGCTGGCGTGGCCCTGGTCGAGCAGGGGAGAAGGCGCCGTTGCACCCCGGAGACAGGACTCGGGAATCAGGATCGAGAGGCCGGTGATGGCATCGCTGGTGCACCCCCGCATGGCATCCCCGGGGCGGAACAGCAGGGCCATGCCCGGTTCCGCCACCCGCTCGACACCGTTGACCCACTCCTGGGTCAGCCCCTGGAGCGGGATCCAGAGCACCCCGTGGCCGCACTGCTCCCGCTCGAGTTCCAGCCGGCCGCAACCGCGCAGCAGCAGCACCTGGAACTCCTCCACGGCGCCGCAGCGGATCTGGGCCTCAAACGGCGGCGAGCCGGGCAACAGCCGGCTGCGGTGATGGCCAAGGGTGCGGGCCACCAGGCTGTCCCACCGGCCGAACGCCCCGGTGTGCAGAACCGTGTGCAGACCCGGTGCCTCCAGCAGCTGCCGCGGTTGCAGACCGGCCAAGGCGCTGGTGCAGATGACTCCGTTCTACAGCGACCAGCCCAGGGCGTCCCGCTTGCCCATGATGAAACTTGCGTTTTTCTCACATCGGCAACCACATTTAGCCATGAGAAAGAAACAGAACTCCGTTACATTCCTGTCCATCCAGTGTCCTCTCGATAGAGTTTCTCGCGGTGGTTACGGATGTCATGCTCGGCAAGATGCTGGGGATTTCCCCATGGATTGTTCATGGCCTGCTGAGCATCCTTCCGCTGGCCGGCATGGGCTTGCCTGCCAGGGCTGACACCACCACAACCATCGGCGCCAATGGCGTTCAGTATCAGATCGACTTCGATTTCTTCCAGGCACCGGATCTGCCGTCGGGCATCGATCCCAGGGTGAAGAGCACGGCCTGGTGGGGAAGTCAGCCGAACGCCGATGCCGCGGCGGCCCTGCTGCAGTCCCCGCTTGGGGCTGCCTATGGCTACAGGCCCCTTCAGGTGCGCGGCACCTGGGATCTCTGCTACTGGGATGGGGCCAATGCAGGCACACGCTGCATCGGCCGAACGACCGATCTTCTGATCCTGAACTATCAGGCTGTCCCCACATCCCAGAATCCGAACGTCAGCAGCGCCGCCTCCAGCATCCTGGCCAATTCCCCTGGCCCCCAGCAGCCCGCCGCCGCGGGGCTCGGCCAGGGCGTGGCCGCCTATGTCGTCACGGGCACGGCGGGTGTGCCGACGGTGATCGGAGCCACCAGCAATGCCGACTTCAATGGGGTGCTGGCGGCGGTGAACGCGCTTCCCACCCAGGCGGCGGTCAACCAGTCCTTCCAGCAGGTGATCGCCGAGCCCTACGCCAGCCAGGTGTCGATCGGGCTGGAGACCCTGGAGCGCTTCCGCCGGGACGCCCTGGACCTGGCCCTGTCAACCCGGAAGCTGTCCTTCGGCTCCGAGGGTGACAGCCGCCGCTGGGCCCTGATGCTGGAGGCCTCCAACACCCAGGCGTCACTGAGGGGCACCGGCGGCCTGGCCTCGCTGGATTACAGGATCTTCCAGTCCACCTACGGTCTGGAGTACCGGCTCTCCAGCGACTGGCGGGTGGGTGGCGTCTTCGGCTACGGAACCAGCGGGCTTTCCAACTACCAGTTCAGCAACGTCCGCATCGATGCGGACACCTACTCAGGGGCCGTCTATGGCCTCTACTCCCCTGGACCGGCCTGGAAGATTGCCGCCCTGGCCGGGTACAGCAGTTTCCAGAACCGATCCAATCGTCCGATTCAGTTCGGAACGATTGATCGCACCGCCCAGGCGCGCTGGGCCGGCAACGGCCTCACCCTGGCCCTGACGTCGGAATACGACTGGGTTCTGAACCCCGCCAAGCCCGCCGCCGGTGACCGTGACAGCCCACCGGCCCCCCAGCGCGACGCCATCCGGCTCAAGCCGCGGGCTCTCGTGTCCTACGCCAGATATAGCCAGGGTGCCATCAACGAAACCGGCGCCGATTCCCTGAATCTGGCGGTCAACAGTCACACGGCCGATTCGCTCGTGCTGGGCCTCGGGGGAACCCTGGAAGTGCCGATCAGGCTGTCGAAGCAGTCGCGGCTGATTCCACGACTCAGCATCGGTTACGCGTACGACGTGATGGGAAACGCCGACGAGGAGCACCAGCTCACGGCCTCCTTCGCCCAGGTTCCGGAACCCGGATCGCTCACCCTCCTGGGTCAGAACCGCGGCGCCAGTGCCCTGGATGTGGGCCTGAATGTCGAGTACGAAGCGTCAGAAAGCCTCTCGCTGTATGCCGATGTGGGCGGCTCCTTCTGGAGCAACGGCAACGAGATCTCCTATGGCGGTGGTGTGCGGTGGCGGTTCGGGGGAGCGCCTGCCGGCGGGGGCGGCGCCGTTTCCCCCTGAGGGGCGACGCGGGCGGCACGGGCCCAGCGCGCTCCTAGCCTGGACGGGCCAGGTGAGCGCCGGTGCGATCGATGACCCTCCACGACAGAGCGGCAGCCCGGTACTCGCTGGAGGACGACATCTACTCCTCCTCCGATCTCTCGGTCACCCTGCCCAAGAGCCATTTTCCGAGGCAGGAGCACAATCCCCGCGCCGTGTTCGCCGCAATCCGCGACGAGCTGATGCTGGATGGCAATTCCCGCCAGAACCTGGCCACCTTCTGCCAGACCTGGGTGGAGGACGAAGTCCATGCCCTGATGGATCTGTGCATCGACAAGAACATCGAGGACAAGGACGAATATCCCCAGACCGCTGAGATCGAAGCCCGCTGCGCCCGCATGGTGGCCGATCTCTGGCATGCCCCCTCGGTCGACGGCGCCATCGGCTGCTCCACCACCGGCTCCAGCGAGGCCGCCATGCTCGGGGGCCTGGCGATGAAGCGCCGCTGGGAGGCCCGGCGCCAGGGGGAGGGGAAACCCAGCCACCGGCCCAATCTGGTGACCGGGCCGGTGCAGATCTGCTGGCACAAGTTCTGCCGCTACTGGGACATCGAGCACCGCGAGATCCCGATGCAGCCCGACCAGCTGATCCTCAGCCCCGAGGCGGCACTGGGCTACTGCGACGAGAACACCATCGGTGTGGTGCCCACCCTGGGGGTCACCTTCACCGGCCAGTACGAACCGGTGGAGGCCCTGGCGGCCGCCCTCGATGACCTGGAGGCCCGCACCGGCCTCGACATCCCCATCCACGTGGATGCCGCCAGCGGCGGCTTCCTGGCCCCCTTCTGCGCCCCCGATCTGGTCTGGGACTTCCGCCTGCCGCGGGTGCGCTCGATCAATGCCTCCGGCCACAAGTTCGGCCTGGCGCCCCTGGGCGTGGGCTGGGTGCTGTGGCGGCAGGCCGCCGATCTTCCCGAGGAGATGGTGTTCTGGGTGAACTACCTGGGCGGCAACATGCGCGATCTCACCCTCAACTTCTCCAGGCCGGGGGGGCAGGTGGTGTGTCAGTACTACAACTTCCTGCGCCTGGGCCGGGAGGGCTACCGCAAGGTGCATGCCGCCTGCTATGCCACGGCCCAGTACCTGGCGGCGGAGATCGGCAGGCTGGGGCCGTTCGAGATCCTGTTCGGCGGCGACGACCAGACGGGCATTCCCGCTCTCACCTGGAGGATCCGGGAGGGAAGCGAGGTGACCTTCAACCTCTACGCCCTCGCCGATCGCCTGCGGGTGCGCGGCTGGCAGGTGCCGGCCTACAGCCTGCCGGCCCACTGCCAGGACATCACGGTGCAACGGATCCTGGTACGCCATGGCGTCAGCCGCGATCTGGCCGATCTGCTGCTGGAGAACATCCGCCAGTCGCTCGACTTCTTCGCCAGCCACCCCGGCCACAACGCCCTCAGCGAAGCGACGGCCTCGGGGTTCCACCACTGATCGCCGCCGCCCCTGACCCCAGCAGGCTGGCCGCATAGCTGTGGGCCTCGCCGGAGTCGCCGCCGGCCAGTTCCGCCAGCTCCGCCTGGCGCTCCTGAGTGTCCCGCAGGTGGGACACCCGCGTGTGGGTGAGGCCGGCCTCGACGCTCTTGCTGACCCGGAAGTGGTGCTGGGCCGCGGCGGCCACCAGGGGCTGGTGGGTGATGCAGAACACCTGGCGCTGCTCGGCGAGGCGCCGCAGCAGCTGGGCCATGGCACCACTGACGCGGCCGCTCACCCCCGCATCGATCTCATCGAACAGCAGGGTGACGTGGGGGTCGGCCGCGGCCAGGCAGGTTTTCAGCGCCAGCAGGAAGCGGCTCATCTCCCCACCCGAGGCCACCTCCGCCAGGGGTGCCGGCGGCTGGCCCGGGTTGGCGGAGAAGAGGAACTGCACCGCATCGGCCCCCTCCTCGCCGGGCTCGGCGGCGCCGAGGGCCACGCTGAAGCGCACATTGGCCAGTCCCATGGGGCGCAGGGCCGCCATCAGCTGGTCCTCCAGCAGGCGGGCGGCGGCGCTGCGGGCCTGGGTGAGGACGGCATTGGCCCGGTCGCGCCGCTGGCGGGCGGCGGCTTCGGCGGCCTCCAGGCCCGCCAGGGCCGCCTCGGCATCCGCCCCGGCCAGCTGGTCGCGCAGTTCGTCGCGCCGGGCCATCAGTTCGGCCAGGGTCTGGCCATGGCGGCGCTCCAGGGCCTTGAGCTGGGCCATGCGCTCCTGCAGCAGGGCCAGGCTGTCGGGATCGCTCTCCAGCAGGGAGCCGTAGCGATCCAGATCCCGGGCCAGATCCTGCAGGCTGGCCAGAGCTTCGGCGCAGGCCCCGTGCAGCGGTGCCACACCGGCGTCGAGGCCGGCCATGGTCTGCAGCTCCTGGTCGCAGGCCGCCAGGTGATCCAGCACCGAGGGGGCCCCCTCGGCCCCCTCCACCAGCCGGCCGATCAGGGTCATCACCCCCTCCTGCAGGCGCACCCCGTGGGCGAGCCGGTCCTGCTCGCCCTGGAGCCGCTGGCGCTCAGCGGGGTCGTCCAGTTCCGCCGCCTCCAGTTCCGCCAGCAGCTCCTCCTGCCGTTCCCGATCCCGGGCGAAGCGCTCCCGGTCGGCACGGGCACGCGCCAGGGCGTCGGCCTCCCCCTTCCAGAGCTGCCAGGCGGCACGGGTGGCCTCCAGAAGCGCGGCCAGCTCCTCGCCGGCGAAGCGATCCAGCCAGCGGCGCTGCTGGCCGGGGCGACCCAGTTGCTGGGTCTGGCCCTGCACGGTGAGGTCGAGCAGCAGGGGGCGCAGCTCCAGCACCTGGCTGCGGCTCACCACCACCCCGTTGAGCCGGTGGCGGCTGGTGAGACGGTCGTCCTGCAGGCGCCAGTCGCGGCTGAGCAGGAGCTCGTCGTCCTCGGCCTCAAGCTCCTGGCGCTCCAGCCAGTCGCGCACCGGGGCCGCCAGGCTGAAACTGGCCTCGATGCGGCCCCGCTCGGCGCCGCGGCGCAGCAGGCGGGCCCCCTGGCTGCCCTGGGCACCGCCGAGCAGGGCGTCGAGGGCATCGAGGAGGATCGACTTGCCGGCGCCGGTCTCACCGGTGAGCACGGTGAAGCCGGCCGAGAACACCAGCTCCAGGCGCTCGATCAGGGCGATGTTCTCGAGGCGCAGACCCGTGAGCACCCAGGCCTCCGGCGAGCGATCGGTACGTGGCCCGACCGTAGCGGCTGTGACTTTCGTTTAGAAGGGGGTTCCGCCTGCCGGCGCCGCGGCGGTGCCCCCCAGCCATGGTCTCCTCACCCCCCGCCCCCGCCGCGACCCCCGAGCGCCCGGGCGCCACCGTCGAGATGGGCGTCGAGATGGGGGACTTCCTGGAGGCCGCCGGCCTGCTCAGCTACGACCCGGCCGCCATCACCCGCATCTACGCCGGCCACCCGATGCGCCTGGCCCGGCGGGTCTGGCAGACGCTGGTGCCGATCGGCCTCTACCTGCTGGGGGTGGGCGTCGACTGGTTCACCGGCCAGCTGGCCAACCCCGCCCGGGCGCGCGCCCGGGCCCGGGAGTGCGCCGAGCTGCTGGTGGCCCTCGGCCCCGCCTTCATCAAGGCGGGCCAGGCCCTCTCCACCCGGCCCGACATCATTCCTCCGGTGCTGCTCGAGGAGCTGGCCCAGCTGCAGGACCAGCTGCCGGGCTTCGACAGCGCCCTGGCCATGGCCTGCATCGAGGAGGACCTCGGCGCTCCGGTGGAGACGATCTTCGCCTCCCTGGAGAAGGAGCCGATCTCCGCCGCCTCCCTCGGCCAGGTGCACCGGGGCGTGCTGATGAGCGGCGAACGGGTGGCGGTGAAGGTGCAGCGCCCCGGCCTGCGGGAGCAGATCACCCTCGACCTCTACATCGTCCGCAACATCGCCGCCTGGCTGAACCGGAATGTGGGGGTGATCAAGAGCGACCTGGTGGGTCTGATCGATGAACTCGGCAAGCGAGTCTTCGAGGAGATGGATTACATCAACGAGGCCACCAACGCCGAGACCTTCGCCCGCCTGCACAGCCACAACCCCCGCATCGCCGTCCCCGCCATCTACCGCCAGGCCACCAGCCGCCGGGTGCTGACGATGGAGTGGATCGACGGCGTCAAGCTCACCAACCTCGACGCGGTCCGGGCCCTGGGGGTCGACCCCGACGACATGGTGGAGGTGGGCGTCAACTGCAGCCTGAAGCAGCTGCTGGAGGATGGTTTCTTCCACGCCGATCCCCACCCCGGCAACCTGCTGGCCCTGAGCGACGGCCGCCTGGCCTACCTGGATTTCGGCATGATGAGCGAGGTGTCGCGGGAGGCGCGCACCGGGCTGATCCAGGCGGTGGTGCACCTGGTGAACCGCAACTTCGGCGCCCTCTCGAAGGATTTCGTGCATCTGGGCTTCCTGGGGGAAGCGGTGGATCTCGAGCCGATCGTGCCGGCCTTCGAGACGGTCTTCGGCCAGGCCCTGGAGATGGGGGTGAGCCGCATGGACTTCAAGGCGGTCACCGACGACCTCTCCGGGGTGATGTACCGCTTCCCCTTCCAGGTGCCGCCGTACTACGCCCTGATCATCCGCTCCCTGGTCACCCTCGAGGGCATCGCCCTGAGCGTCGACCCGGACTTCAAGATCCTCGGCGCCGCCTACCCCTACTTCGCCCGCCGGCTGATGGAGGATCCCGATCCCGACCTGCGGCGCAGCCTGCGGGAGATGCTCTACGACGGCGACGAGTTCCGCTGGCAGCGGCTGGAGAGCCTGGTGGCCAGTGCCTCGCTGCAGAACCAGCTCGACCTCGACGGCCTGCTCGACCAGGTGCTGGATTTCCTCTTCTCCCCCAACGGCGGGCTGCTGCGCCAGCAGCTCGTCGATGCGCTGGTGCAGCAGATGGATGCCCTGGCCTGGAACACCACCCTGCGTCTCGGCCGGCGGCTGCCCACCCGCCTGCTGCCGCCGGGGCTGCGGACCCTGCCGCCCACCCCGGCGGGCCCACCGCTGCTGGATCTGGAGCCGATCCAGGAGCTGCTGGCGATCCTGCGCGACCTGCCCGGCTTCGAGCCATCGCTGCTGCTGAAGCGCCTGCCCCGGGTGCTGGGGGAACCGGATCTGCGCCGCATGGGGCTGCAGGTGGCGAAGGGTCTGGCGGAGCGGGGCGTGGTGCACCTGCTGCGCGATGTGCTGGTGACGCCGGCGGTGCGTCAGGCCGCCGGTGTCTCCGGCGCCTGAGATCCGTAGAGTCAACGGCACCCACAGGGAGACAAGCGTGAACAAGCGGCGAAGGCTCCTGGCCGCTGTCCTGGGTCTGGGACTGTGCTGCGCGACTCCCGCGGCCATGGCCACCGAGAACCTGGTGTTCACCAGCGGGGCCTTCCGGCGCTCGATCCCGGTGGCCGACCTGGAGCACCTGGCCACCACCGGTGAGGCCCGCGGCCTGCTGGCCGACGTGCTGCGGCTCGGCCGCCAGGACCCCAAGCAGGTCAGCAAGCTGCTGAACGAATCGGTGAAGCTGCCGATCGTGCTGATGAGCCGCCTGCTCAACACCCGCATCGGTGAGGCGATCCTGGCCCGCCTGGCCCGGATCCTGTTCCCCCTGCGGGCCCCGGAAGCCGGCGTGCCCGCCCTGCGCTCCGCCATGGTGCTGGGCACCTACGAGGGCAAGGGGTCGCTGTCGGCCATCACCTTCCTGCGGGCCTACCCGACCCGGGAGCTGGAGGTGAGCATCCCGGCCCTGATGGCGCTGGCGTCCAAGGCCTCCTCGATCAGCGAACTGGTGCGCTTCTTCTCCGAGTCTCCGCTGGACGGGCTGCGGGGCAGCGAACCCCAGGCGACCCCGGCGCCGGCACCCGCCACGCCGGCGCCGGCACCCGCCACGCCGGCGCCGGCACCCGCCACGCCGGCGCCGGCCGCCCCCGCCCCCTGACGCCCCAGACCGGAGCCCTACATTGACGTCAGCCACGCCGCTGTCCCCCGTGCCCCTGCTACGAGCCCTGCGACGCCTGGGCCGGCAGCCCACCATGCAGGACTGGCCGGGACTGATCGAGGCGTACCGCAGCTGGCTGCCCGTGAGTGACGCCACGCCGGTGGTGACCCTGCGGGAGGGGGCCACCCCCCTGATTCCGGCGCCGGTGATCGCCGAACGGGTGGGCCGCGGCGTCAAGGTGTTCCTCAAGTACGACGGCCTCAACCCCACCGGCTCCTTCAAGGACCGGGGCATGACGATGGCCATCAGCAAGGCCAAGGAGGCAGGCTCGGAGGCGGTGATCTGCGCCAGCACCGGCAACACGTCGGCGGCGGCGGCGGCCTACGCGCGCCGGGGCGGGATGCGGGCCTTCGTGCTGATCCCCGACGGCTACGTGGCCCAGGGCAAGCTCGCCCAGGCCCTGCTCTACGGGGCCGAGGTGCTGGCGGTGCAGGGCAACTTCGACCGGGCCCTGGCGATCGTGCGCGACGTGGCCGACCGCTACCCGGTCACCCTGGTCAATTCCCTCAACCCCTACCGGCTGCAGGGCCAGAAGACGGCCGCCTTCGAGGTGGTCGACGCCCTCGGCGAGGCCCCCGACTGGCTCTGCATCCCGGTGGGCAACGCCGGCAACATCAGCGCCTACTGGATGGGCTTCAAGGAGTACCGCCAGGCGGGCCACAGCACGGTGCTGCCGCGGATGATGGGCTTCCAGGCCGCCGGCGCCGCACCGATGGTGCTGGGGCACACGGTGGAGCAGCCCGACACGATCGCCACGGCGATCCGGATCGGCAATCCGGTGAACAAGGAGAACGCCCTCAACGCCCGCCGCGAAAGCAACGGCGACTTCATGGCGGTGACGGACGCCGAGATCATCGAGGCCTACAAGCTGCTGGGCCAGGGGGAAGGGGTGTTCTGCGAGCCCGCCAGCGCCGCCTCGGTGGCCGGCTTGATCAAGCGGCGGGAGGAGGTGCCGGCCGGCGCCACGGTGGTGTGCGTGCTCACCGGCAACGGCCTCAAGGACCCGACGACGGCGATCGAGAACAACGACGCCACCTTCCACACCGGCATCGCCCCCGAAACCGAGACCGTCGCCAAGGTGATGGGCTTCTGATCGCCTGACGCCGCGCTCACGGGCGCTGACGCCGGGCCAACCGTCTGGGGAAATCCTGGGACATTCCCCACCACCGGCCGGGAGAGGGTGGGGAGGGACATCCCCCGTGGCCGGTCCACGCTTTCCCCAGGCCCGGGAATCGGTGGAAAACCCCTCGAAATGGCCCATTTCTGCGCCCCATTCCCCAGCCATCCGCCCAGCAGACACCAGTGGTGCCAAGGGAAGACAGCCTGTTTACCCGTTTTCCCCCGCGCCTACTGCGACGGGCTGTTTTTCTTCTTCTCAATCCTTGATTGATCCTCTGAACAGTCGGGAGACCACCCGTTGCGCTTTGGCGCGCCCTGTGAAACCGTGGGGCCTCACGAACGCCGTGCCGCCCTCGCCGGCCCCCGCCATGAAGCTGGTCTGCTCCCAGGCTGAACTCAGCGCCAGCCTCCAGCTGGTCAGCCGGGCGGTGGCGACCCGCCCCACCCATCCGGTGCTGGCCAACGTGCTGCTCACCGCCGACGCGGGCACCGGCCGCCTCAGCCTCACCGGCTTCGACCTCAGCCTCGGCATCCAGACGAGCCTGCCCGCCGCCGTCGAGACCAGCGGCGCCATCACCCTGCCGGCGAAGATGTTCGGCGAGATCGTGGCCCGCCTGGCCACCGACAGCCCCATCAGCCTCAGCTGCCCCGAGGGCGAGGAGCAGCTGGAGCTGACCAACCTCTCCGGCAGCTACCGGATGCGGGGCATGCCCGCCGACGACTACCCGGACCTGCCCCTGGCCCAGAGCGGCACGCCGATCCGCTTCCACGCCGAGGCCCTGGTGAAGGGCCTGCGGGCTACCCTGTTCGCCAGCAGCCCCGATGAGAACAAGCAGCTGCTGACGGGGGTCCACCTGCGCCTGGACGGCGAAGGCCTGGAGTGCGCCGCCACCGACGGCCACCGCCTGGCGGTGCAGCGCCTCTCTCACGCGGTGGAGGCCACCGACCAGCCGGCCGCCGATGGCGAGGATTTCGCCGTCACCGTGCCGGCCCGATCCCTGCGGGAGCTGGAGCGGATCCTCTCGGGCCGCGGCTCCCAGGAGCCCCTGAGCCTGTTCTGCGAGCGCGGCCAGGTGGTGGTGCTCTCCGCCGACCAGGTGCTCACCAGCCGCAGCCTCGACGGCACCTACCCCAACTACCGCCAGCTGATCCCGGCCTCCTTCCAGCGCCGCATGGTGCTCGACCGCCGCGCCTTCATCGCCGCCCTCGAGCGGGTGGCGGTGCTGGCCGACCAGCACAACAACGTGGTCAAGATCAGCGCCGACC
Organism: Aphanothece cf. minutissima CCALA 015; assembly: GCA_003003925.1. Classification (GTDB taxonomy): domain Bacteria; phylum Cyanobacteriota; class Cyanobacteriia; order PCC-6307; family Cyanobiaceae; genus Cyanobium; species Cyanobium minutissimum. The sequence goes on along the minus strand of PVWP01000008.1, from coordinate 148,672 downwards.
CGGGCGCCGGCACGGCCACGATCCGGGCCGACGCCCAGGACGTGGGCAGCGGCTCGGAATCGCTGGCGGCCACGATCGAGGGGGAGGCGATCGAGATCGCCTTCAACGTCCGCTACCTGCTCGATGGCCTCAAGGCCATGGGCTCCGACCAGGTGGTGCTGCAGTGCAACGCCGCTACCACCCCGGCCGTGCTGGCGCCGGTGGGGGCCGATGAGGCGTTCACCTACCTGGTGATGCCCGTCCAGATCCGCACCAGCTGAGCCCGTGGGTCTTCCCGACCAGCTGCTGCTGAGCGATCTGCTGCGGCGGCAGGTGCGGTGCGATCAGGGCCTCGAGCGGGGGGCCGGGGTGCTGGCCTGGATGCACCCGCCGGTGCACCGGCTGCTGGGCTGGGCCAGCCGGCCCTCGGCCTTCGCCCAGAAGCGGCTCGTCTGGCGGCTGGACCAGCTGCGGGGGCTGGGGGAGCAGGAGGTGTTCGTGAAGGGGGAGCCGGCGGAGACCGACGCCGCCACCCTGGAGCGGCTGCCCACCCTGATCGATGCGGCCCTCACTGGCGCCGATGACGTGCCCCTGGGGCTGGTGGCCGACGCCGCCGTGGAGCTGCGCAGTGGCCGCATCCTGCATTACCTGGTGGCCCGCAGCGACCCGCGGCTGCCGGGCACCAGCCGCTGGCGCCTGAGCCCCGACCGGATCGTCGACCAGCAGCCCGGCCGGGTGTTCACCGCCCTGCGGGGTCTCGACGACCTGCCGGTGGCCCGCGCCAGCGTGCGCCAGCAGCTGCTGCGCCGCTCGCGGCGCTGGAAGGAGCAGGTGCAGGAGGTGGGCGGCCGTGTCGAGGAGCGGCTGGAGGGCTGGCTGGAGGAGCCCCCCTGGCCGGATGCCTTCCGCGAGGAGCGGCCCTGGCCCGACCTGGACCCGGACCCTGCGCGGGAGCGCCGCGACCCCTACGACGATGACCCCGCCGGGGCCGACCCCTATCCCCAGGAGCGCTACGCCGGCGAGCCGGACGAACCCGACCCCCTCGAGGACTGGCCCGAGGAGGAGGAGCCCCAGGCACCGCCCCGGGAGTTCCGGGAGACCCGGGAAGCGCCCCCGGTGGAGCCGGCGCCGCGCCGCGACCGTTACCGGGGCCGGGAGCCCCACGGGGACGACGACCCCTGGATCTGATACTGGAGGGCCGTTGCCGCGCCCCCCGGTGGTTCCTGTGTCGACCCCGTCCTTCTCGGTGCCCGAGGCCCTGCGCAAGGAGGGCCTGAGCCAGGGCGACTACGACGAGATCGTGCGTCGCCTCGGCCGACCCCCCAACCGGGCCGAGCTGGGCATGTTCGGGGTGATGTGGTCGGAGCACTGCTGCTACCGCAACTCCCGCCCCCTGCTGGGCCAGTTCCCCACCAGCGGCCCCCGCATCCTGGTGGGGCCGGGCGAGAACGCCGGCGTGGTCGACCTGGGCGAGGGCCAGCGGCTCGCCTTCAAGATCGAGAGCCACAACCACCCCTCGGCGGTGGAGCCCTTCCAGGGGGCGGCCACCGGGGTGGGGGGCATCCTGCGGGACATCTTCACCATGGGGGCGCGCCCGATCGCCCTGCTCAACGCCCTGCGCTTCGGGCCCCTGGAGGACGAGCGCAACGTGGGCCTGATGGAGGGGGTGGTGGCCGGCATCGCCCACTACGGCAACTGCGTCGGCGTGCCGACGGTGGGCGGGGAGGTGGCGTTCGACCCCAGCTACGGCGGCAACCCGCTGGTGAACGCCATGGCCCTGGGCCTGATGGAGACCGACGACATCGTCTGCTCCGGGGCGGTGGGCGTGGGCAATCCGGTGGTCTACGTGGGCAGCACCACCGGCCGCGACGGCATGGGCGGCGCCAGCTTCGCCAGCGCCGAGCTCACCGAGGCCTCCCTCGACGACCGGCCCGCCGTGCAGGTGGGCGACCCGTTCCTGGAGAAGGGGCTGATCGAGGCCTGCCTGGAGGCCTTCCAGAGCGGCGATGTGGTGGCGGCCCAGGACATGGGCGCCGCCGGCCTCACCTGCAGCTGCTCGGAGATGGCCGCCAAGGGGGGCCTGGGCATCGAACTGGATCTCGACCGGGTGCCCGCCCGCGAGGCCGGCATGAGCGCCTACGAGTTCCTGCTGAGCGAATCCCAGGAGCGGATGCTGTTCGTGGTGGCGGCCGGGCGCGAGGAGCCGCTGATGGAGCGCTTCCGCCGCTGGGGCCTGCAGGCGGCGGTGGTGGGCCGGGTGCTGGAGGAGAACGTGGTGCGGGTGCTGCAGCACGGCGAGGTGGCGGCCGAGGTGCCCGCCAGCGCCCTGGCGGACGACACGCCGATCAACCACCACGAACTGCTGGCCGAACCCCCGGCCGAGATCCAGGCCCACTGGACGTGGAGCGAAGCCCAGCTGCCGGCGGCGACCACCGGCGGCCTGGAGCTGGCCGACGGAGCGCTGGGCTGGGGTGACGCCCTGCTGCGCCTTCTCGATGACCCCACCATCGCCAGCAAGCGCTGGGTCTACCGCCAGTACGACCACCAGGTGCAGGCCAACACGGTGGTGCTGCCCGGCGGCGCCGATGCGGCGGTGGTGCGGCTGCGGCCCCAGCAGGGGCCCGGGGCCATGGAGGCGGCGACCCGCGGCGTGGCAGCCACGGTGGACTGCCCCAACCGCTGGGTGGCCCTCGATCCGGAGCGGGGCGCGATGGCGGCGGTGGCGGAGGCGGCCCGGAACCTCTCCTGCACGGGCGCCGAACCCCTGGCGGTCACCGACAACCTCAACTTCCCCTCCCCCGACACCGCCACCGGCTACTGGCAGCTGGCGATGGCCTGCCGGGGCCTCTCGGCGGCCTGCAGCGCCCTGGCCACCCCGGTCACCGGCGGCAACGTCTCGCTGTACAACGAGACCCGCCTGCCGGACGGCCGCATGCAGCCCATCCACCCCACCCCGGTGGTGGGCATGGTGGGGCTGGTGCACGACCTGGCCCACGTGACGGGGCTGGCCTGGCGCCAGGCCGGCGATGCCATCTGGCTGCTGGGGGTACCGCTCGATGAGAACGGTGACGAGCGCCTGGGGCTGGGGGGCAGCAGCTACCTGGAGGTGGTGCACGGCCGGCTCACGGGCCGCCCGCCGCTGACGGATCTGGCCCTGGAGGGGCGGGTGCAGGGCTTCCTGCGCCAGGCCATCGCCGCGGGTCTGGTGCGCTCCGCCCACGACCTCTCCGACGGCGGCCTGGCGGTGGCGCTGGCGGAGAGCTGCATCGCCTCCGGCCTGGGGGCCGCGGTGGATCTGCCCGCCGGCGCGGGACGCACCGACCGGCTGCTGTTCGCCGAAGGCGGGGCCCGGGTGCTGGTGACCGTGGCGCCGGAGCAGGAGGCGGCCTGGCGGGAGGCCCTGGCGGCGGCGTCCGAGGCGGGTGAGCCCTTGCCGGCCGAGCGCCTGGGCACGGTTTCGGCGGATTCCCGCCTGGTGGTGGCGCGGGGCGGCGAGCCCCTGCTGGCGCTGGCGGTGGAGCCGCTGCGCCACACCTACGAGCAGGCGATCCCCGCCCGCCTGGGCAAGGCCGGCCCCCCACCCGAAAGGTAATGGGCCAAGATGAAGCCGGTCCTTGGTCTGAACCTCCCGTGCCCTTCGCCGATCACCGCGATGCGCACGCTTCCTTAACCAGCACCGCCGAAGGCCAGGACGACCTTGCCAGTGGGCGCCCCGACAAGCCGGAGGAGGCCTGCGGCGTGTTCGCCGTGCTGGCGTCGGGTCAGGCAGTGGCCAATCTCACCTACTTCGGGCTCTACGCCCTGCAGCACCGCGGCCAGGAGTCGGCCGGCATCGCCGTCTTCGACGATGTGAAGGTGCGGCTGCACAAGGACATGGGCCTGGTGAGCCAGGTGTTCGACCAGGAGGTGCTGGAGCGGATGCCGGGCCAGCTGGCGATCGGCCACAACCGCTATTCCACCACCGGCAGCAGCAAGGTCTGCAATGCCCAGCCCGTGGTGCTGATGACGCGCCTGGGGCCCCTGGCCCTGGCCCACAACGGCAACCTGGTGAATGCGGCGGAGCTGCGGGACTCGCTCGCGCACATGGCTGGAGAGTTCACCTCCACCACCGACTCGGAGCTGATCGCCTTCGCGCTGCAGGAGGCGGTGGATTCCGGCCTGGGCTGGAACGCGGCGATCCGCAAGGCCGCCGGCCGCTGCCGCGGCGCCTTCAGCCTGGTGATCGGCACCCCCGACGGCCTGTTCGCCCTGCGCGACGGCCACGGCATCCGGCCGCTGGTGTTCGGCCTGCTGGGCGAACCGGAGCAGGGCCAGTGGGTGGCCAGCAGCGAGACCTGCGGCCTCGACATCATCGGCGCCAGCTTCGTGGATGACGTGCAGCCCGGCGAGCTGATCCATTTCCGCCAGGCCGATCCGATCCCCGAGCGGCAGCGCTGGTGCGAGGAGCCGCCCAAGCTGTGCGTCTTCGAGATGATCTACTTCGCCCGGCCGGACAGCCGCTTCTTCGGCGAGTCGCTGTACAGCTACCGGGTGCGGATCGGTGAGGTGCTGGCCCGGGAAACGCCCGTGGAGGCCGACATCGTCATCGGCGTGCCCGATTCGGGCATCCCGGCGGCGATTGGTTATTCGCACGTGAGTGGCATCCCCTTCGCCGATGGCCTGATCAAGAACCGCTACGTGGGCCGCACCTTCATCCAGCCCACCCAGGCGATGCGGGAAGCGGGCATCCGGGTGAAGCTCAACCCCCTGCCCGATGTGCTCTTCGGCAAGCGGGTGGTGGTGATCGACGACTCGATCGTGCGCGGCACCACCAGCCGCAAGCTGGTGCAGGCCCTGCGGGATGCCGGTGCCACCGAGGTGCACATGCGGATCAGCTCACCGCCAGTCACCCACCCCTGCTTCTACGGCATCGACACCGACACCCAGGACCACCTGATCGCCGCCCGGCTGACGCTGGAGGAGATCGAGCGGCACCTGGGGGTGGATTCGCTGGCCTACCTCACCAAGGGCGGCATGGTGGAGGCGGCCCAGGCTCACTCGAGCCATTTCTGCACCGCCTGCTTCGACGGCCAGTACCCGATCGAGATGGATGACGAGGTGCGCAACAGCAAGCTGATGCTCGAGCCCACCGGCCTGGCGGCGCGGGTGTAGGCCCGGCGGCCGGCCCCAGCATGCGCATCGCCTTTCTCGATTCCTGGCTGCAGGACGTGGCCGAGGGCAGCGGCACGGCGGCGGCGATCGGCGGCCTGGCGGGTGCCCTGGTCGCCCGGGGCCACACGGTGGAGCGGCTGGTGCCCGAGGGGGCCTGGCCGCGGAATCTGCTGCTGCGCCGCCTCTGGTTCAACCTCAGCCTGCCCCGGCGCCTGGCCGCCGCCGAGGGCCGCTACGACCTGGTGGTGGGCTTCGACATCGACGGCTTCCGGGTGGCGAACCGCTGCCCGGTGCCCTACGTGTGCTGCATCAAGGGGGTGCTGGCGGAGGAGTCGCGCTGCGAGAGCGGCTGGCCGCGAGTGATGCTCTGGGGCCTCTCCAGGCTGGAGCGCCTCAACGCCCGCCGGGCGCCCCTGGTGCTCTCCACCAGCCGCTACTGCTGCGAGCGCATCGAAGCCCACTACGGCGTGCCGGCCGAGCGGCTGCGACTCGTGCCGGAGGGCATCGACACCGTGCTCTGGAATCCCGCGGCTGAAGACCCTGCCGCCCTGGCCGTCCTGGATGGGGCCCGCGAGCCCCACACGGTGCTGTGCGTGGCGCGCCAGTACCCCCGCAAGCGGGTGGCCGATCTGATCACGGCGTTCGCGGCCGTGCACCAGCGGCTGCCGACGGCCCGGCTGGTGGTGATCGGCGACGGGCCGGAGCACGGGGCCCTGCGGGAGCTGGTGGAGCGGCTGGAGCTGGGGGCGGTGGTGCAGCTGCTGGGGGCCCTACCCGACGACGGTGCCGTGCGGGACTGGTACCGCCGCAGCGCGGTGTTCTGCCTGCCGTCGATCCAGGAGGGCTTCGGCATCGTGTTCCTCGAGGCGATGGCCAGCGGGCTGCCGGTGGTGAGCACCACGGCCACGGCGATCCCCGAGGTGGTGCCCCACGGCCGGGCCGGGCTGCTGGTGCCGCCGCGGGATCCGGCGGCCCTGGCCGAGGCCCTGCTCAAGCTGCTCACCGATAGCGAGCTTCAGCACAGCTGCCGCGCCCACGGCCGCGGGCACGTGGCGCCCTTCCGCTGGGACCGGGTGGCGGAACGGTTCCTGGAGGCGGTTGACCCTGCGCTGGCGCCGACACGGGAGCCACGCTGATCCGGCTGCCGGAATGCTTGTTCGCCCCATGGTTTCCTGATCGCAGGAAATCAGTGCAACGGGGCCCAGCACGTTGAAGCCATCCTGTCCAGCCCTAGGCTGGCCTGAACGCTTCACGTGGACGTTCGCCTCTGATCTGCCGTGGCCAGCCCCACCCGGATTCTGTTCATTGGCATCGATTCGGCAGATAAAGATCTGATCCTGCAGTGGTCGTCCATGGGCCTGCTGCCGACCTTTTCACACTTGCTGGAACAATCGGCCTGGGGTGTCACCACCACGCCTGTCGGCTTCTATGTGGGTGCCGTGTGGCCGTCGTTCGCCACAGGTGTCTCAGCTGCCCGCCATGGCCGCTACAACTTCAGCCAGCTACGAACTGGAACCTATGAAACCTATCGCCACAACAGCTTTGATCTTGAGGGTGAGCGGTTCTGGGATGTTCTGAGTTCAGCAGGCAAACGGGTGGCCATCATCGATGTCCCCCTGACGCCCCCGTCGGAGCGGCTCAATGGCATGCAGATCACGGACTGGGGCGTGCACAAAGCCAACCAGCAGGATGTCTTCCACGCCTACCCTGCCACGCTGGCCTCCGAGGTGGAAGCTGAGTTTGGAACAAATCCGATTCCCCGGTGCAACGACATCGAACGAACGCCCGAGGGCTTCCAGCAGTTCGTGGAGGCCATGATCGCGCGAACCAATTCCAAGGAAAAACTCTCGGCCAAGTATTTACGACAGGGACCTTGGGATCTGTTTCTCACCGTTTTCACCGAGCCCCATTGTGTGGGCCATCAATGCTGGCATCTCCATGATTCCAGGCATGCTGATCATGATCCGCTCCTGGCTGCGTCGCTTGGAGATCCCCTGCTGGCGGGCTACAGGGCGCTGGATGCTTCCATCGGACGCCTGATTTCGGAAGTGGACAAGGACAGCTACGTATTTGTCTACAGCAGCCATGGCATGGGTCCGCAGGATGGGGTGAATTCCTTCCTGGAGCGCATCCTCCTGCGTCTGGATCACCACGACGCAGCCAAGCGGCCCACACCAGCATCTTCGAGCCTGGCTGATCGCCTTGCCAGGAAGCTTCGGACCTATGCAAGAAGTCCCGAGCTGCTGTGGTGGCGATTCAGAAAGTTCCTTAACCCAGGCCTGGAGTTTCCCGTGCCCGACTTCGCGGCAGTGACGCTTCATGTGGAGGACCGCCGGTACTTCATGCTGAGCAACAACGATGCCTGTGGAGCGATTCGCATCAATGTGGTTGGCAGAGAGCCGCGGGGAAAGGTGTCAATGGGTGAGCAGTATGAGCAGGTCTGCCAGCAGCTGGTGGAGGATCTGAAGGCGATTGTTTATGTTGAAACAGGGGAGCCTGTGGTGAAGGAGGTCCTGCGCACCTCCCACCATTACCAGGGCCATCACCTCGCCGATCTCCCGGATCTGATCGTGGAGTGGAATCGAAAGGAGTCCCCGCGTTCGATTGAGTCCGCGAAGATCGGTCGGCTCCACAATGCCTATTCCGGTGTCCGAACCGGAGATCACAAGCCGGAAGGCATTGTCTTCGTGACGGGGCCGGGAGTGTCATCGGGAGCCATCAGTCAACCCATCTCAGCCCTCGATTTCGCACCTACCTTGGCGCGCCTGCTGAATGTCCATTGGCCTGGGGACGAGGGAGCCTGCATGCCGTGCATCCAGAAGGCGATCACAGCCTCAGCTCTGGAGCCATTGGACTCCAGACAAGAGGGTCCGCAAACCAGAAACACGTAGACGAATGGCTGATATCGATGTCACTGTCATTCTGCCCACATACAATCGCGCCCACAAGCTGAATGAGGCACTGCAATCTGTTTGTGCTCAAACGTATGACGGCACCGTGGAAATCATTGTTGTTGATGATTGTTCGCAGGACGATACCGTCAACTTTGTTCAGCAGAACTATCCGGATGTGCGACTGATCAGCCTGAACACCAACGTTGGCCATGGTGCCGCACGAAATCATGGCCTTCGCGTTGCCCGGGGGCAATACATTGCCTTTCTTGATTCCGATGATCTCTGGAGACCGGACTACTTGAAGGTTCAGATCTCATCGCTGCAGAGGCAGCCAGGCCATTCGATGGCCCTCAGCGGCGTGGAGGTGCGCTGGAACGGTCAATCGGAGTTTGATTCCCAGACCCCTGATCTGGATCGCTACATGTCGCCGATGCATCAAACGTTGCTCATCGGCAGGCATTTTCTGCGCTCTGGGCCCTCGGCCCTGCTGCTCTGCCGTCGTGTCTTTGACGACGTCGGTCTCTTCGAGGAGCGTCACCGGGTTGGCGGTGACATTGATCTGTATCTGCGTTGCCTGGGAGCCGGATTCACCACGGTCTTCACCGAGCTGCCCCTGGTGATCAAGAATGAGGGATCGGCTGATCAGCTGACCAGTCCCAGGAATCTTCGGCTCAGGGAACGAAGTGTGATGTCCCGCGTGGAAGGCTTTTACTCACGCTATGGCGCAGCGATGCGGGATCTTGTTCCACCGATCCGTAGGGTCCATGGAACCAATCAGCTTAGATTCGCCGCATCTTACTTCAACAACAATGATCTTTTCCATGGGCTCCGGTGCTGCCTGTTGGCCGCCTTGAATGGCTATCCGCTTCGGGCGCTTTCCAAAGGGGCGAGCCAGATCTCCAGAAGACTTTCGCGTCGTTGGAACAGTCTTTTTTCTTCCAGTTCCTGAGTCGTTTGTCGATTCCGTGGGCGCCGCTCGGACGTCTCCTGATCGGGATCACGCGCCGGATGTTCGCCGGATCGTGACCAGGCCGCGGCTGCGGCCCGAGGTGGAATCAAGGGTGCGGATCGCCTTCCAGAGGTCGGCCACCGGCACCCATACCGAGGGGTAGCGGTAGCGGGCCACATCGAGGATCAGCACGCGGTCGGAGGGGGCGTGGAAGGCGGCCAGTGGGGCGATGTGGCCGCCGCCGGCCTGGCCGAGGGAGGGGCGCAGGTAATTGGCCAGCAGGCGGTCGCCGGGCTGGCTGAGGTTGGCGCGCAGCAGGGCGCGGAACTGCTCCAGGCTGAGCTGGTCGCCGTGGATCGCTTCGGCCGCCACCCCGTGGGCCGCCAGCAGGCCGGCCAGCTCGGCCAGGGTCATGCCCTGGCGCCGCACCACCTCGGCGCTCACCACCGTGCGGCCGGCGGGCACCTCGAAGACGTTCTCCTGGGTCCAGAAGCGGTAACGCCCGTAACCCGGCACGGCCGGGGCGGGCACGGCCAGGCTGTTGAGCACCATGGCGGCACTGGCCACACCGCAGTAAGCGAGGTTGGCCTGGGTGAGGAACTGCTCGGCCAGGGGGCCGTAGTCGGCCCGCTCGCCGCTGGCCACCAGCAGGTCCATGCCCGCCGGCTCCATCAGGGGGATCGGCGCGGCCCGCAGGCGCCCGGCCGCCTGCGGCGCCGCCAGGGCCAGCGACAGCAGCACCAGGCCGGGGAGTGGGGTGGTGGGGCGCGACGCCATGGCACCGAAGGTAGGGGAGCCATCGCGGTGCTGGGGGAGCGCCCCGGCGATCACCCCAGCTCCAGGCAGGCCAGCCCGTACACGTCCGCCAGCGACACCGCCGGCGGCGCGCCCCGGTACATGCGCAGGGTGCGGGAGGCCGGGCTGAACCCCAGGGATGCCAGCAGCGGCGCGGCGGCGGCATTGGCGCCGGGGGCATCGATCAGCACCGTGCCGGGATGGCGCTGCAGCAGGCCCTCCAGCAGGGCCCGGGCGGCGGCGGGACTGTCCGCCACCAGGGGCCCGAGGCGCCAGCCGTCGCCGTCGGCCAGCAGGCAGGGCCGCACCCGCCCGAAGCCGTGGCAGGCGCCGGCCCGGTCCACCAGGGCCAGCACCGTGCCGGCCGGATGCCGCAGCCACTGGCGCAGGAAGTGGGGGCGGGGCGAGGGTTCCCGCTCGGCATCGAAGCGCTGCACGGCGGTCGCCGGGATGGCGCCGCCCTCCAACAGGCACCAGGGGGGCTCCGGCGCAGCGGGCGGCGGGGCTGGGTTGCCTGGGGCGGCGAGCCGCTGCCAGCGGGTGGTGGGGGAGGCGGCCGCGAAGCCCCAGCCGGCGTAGTCGTCGATCCGGTCGGGGGCGGCCTCCAGGCCGATGCAGGGCACGTCGGCCAGATGGTCCAGCGCCTGCTTCCACAGCTGCACCCCGTAGCCCCGACCCCGATGGGCGGGCACCACCAGGAACAGGCCGATGAAGCCGTAAGCGGCGTTGTAGCGGACCCCGGCGATGCACCCCACCGGATCGTCGCCGAGCCAGCCCACCCAGAGGCCCTGGCGGTCGGTCTGGCGGTAGATGGCCACATCGCCCACCCCCGGTGCAAAGCCCTCCCGCCGCGCCCAGCCGGTCACGGTGGCGATGTCGGTGCTCTGCAGGGGGCGGATGACGAGGGGGGCGCTCACCAGATCGTCTCCAGTTCGGGAATGGCGCGGAGTTTCTCGTCGGCGCTGATCAGGGGCCGCCGGCCCTGCAGGGCCGTGGCGCCGATGAGACGGTCGGCCGGATCGCCATGGCGGAACTGGGGGCCACGGGAGAGCAGGGCGATCTCAGCGGTGATCGGCAGCACCTCCAGTCGCAGGGCTTCGAGCAGGCGGCGCAGGTAGAGCGCCGGGGGCACGGCGTCCGGCAGGCTCAGGCGTCCGCGTTCGTGGAGCAGGGCCAGCTCCCAGAGGCTGATGTCGGCGATGGCCAGCTGGCCCTGGGCGCGCCCCTGCTCCACGGCCGCCGCGGCGCGGCGGGAGAGCCGGGCCGGTTCATGGGCCCAGAACAGCAGGACATGGGTGTCACAGATGGTCAGCATCACCGGCGCCTTCGAGATCGGCGTCGCCATCGGCGATCGAGGTGATGACATCCCCCAGCGTGACGCTGCCGCCCAGCCCATCCAGCCAGCGGCGCGCCTCCTCGGCCGGGTCCTGTTCCGGCTCGATGCGGGCAATCACCCGGCCGTGGGAGGTCACCTGAATGGCTTCCCCGGCCTGAACCCGCTTCAGCCAGGCCGGGAGGTTCTGGCGCAGGTGGGTCACGGAGACGCGCGCCATGGAGGGCGTCTGTACATGGGGTCTGTACAGATTAGGGCTTGTGGTGATGGGGATTGGGACTGGCGTGGGAACTCTCAAGAGTCCCCCCCACCCTCAAGGCCATGACCGACGCCTGCCGTTCCCCCGGCCTGATCCAGCGCTATCGCGAGGAGCTGCAGGTGCGCCATTACGCCCGCCGCACCGTGAACACCTACGAGCAGTGGCTGCGTCGCTTCCTGCGGTTTCACGGCAGGCGCCACCCCCGCACGATGGGCAGCGCCGAAGTGAACGCCTTTCTGAGCCACCTGGCGGTGGAGCTGCAGGTGAGCGCCTCCACCCAGAACCAGGCACTGGCGGCGCTGCTGTTTCTGTACCGGGAGCTGCTGGAGCGGGATCTGGAGCTGGAGGGGGTGGTTCGGGCGCGGACACGGCGCCGGCTGCCGGTGGTGCTCAGCGAAGCGGAGGTGCGGGCGGTGCGCCAGCGACTGGAGGGAGAGCCAGCCCTGGTGGTGGGGCTGCTGTATGGAAGCGGGCTCCGGTTGATGGAGGCGCTTCGACTGCGAGTCAAAGATCTCGATGTTGAACGGCGTGAGCTCACGGTGCGCGACGGGAAAGGCGGCAAAGACCGGCTGACCGTGCTGCCCCAGAGCCTGGTGCCTCAGCTGCAGGAGCATCTGATGAAGGTGCGCCAGCTGCATCGGGGTGATCTGGTGGCGGGCTGGGGCCGGGTGGTGATGCCCTACGCCCTGGCGAGGAAGTATCCGAGGGCCGATCGGGAGTGGGCCTGGCAGTGGGTGTTTCCCCAACAGAACCGCTGGCATGATCGGGACTCAGGAACCCAGGGCCGCCACCACCTCGATCCGAGCGTGGTGCAGAAGGCGGTGAAGCGGGCCGTAGCCGAGGCGGGACTCACGAAGGCGGCCAGTTGCCACACCTTCCGCCACTCCTTTGCGACCCACCTGCTGGAACGGGGGCAGGACATCCGCACGATCCAGGAGCTGCTGGGACATCAGGACGTGAGCACCACCATGATCTACACCCATGTGCTGAATAGGGGGCCGCTCGGTGTCTGCAGCCCAGCAGACATGATGTAGCCATAGCTACATGTGGTTATCGGACCCGTGAACCACGGCCAAGGAACTGGCCTTGGAACTAAGATCGATGTGTAGGAAAGGATTTTCGACCGATGGCCGATTGGCAACAGCTGTGGTTCACGGAAAGGAGCGCAGGAAGTTCTGTGGTTCACGGAACCGTCCAATAAAGAGTTAGGCCCCACAAGAACCACGCGGTCGCCCGTCCCGCACTTCTCCGAGGACCTCATCTCAAATGGCCACAAAGTCAGTCCAGTCGTTGGTCGAAGACATCCGACTTGTCAGCGAGACGAACTACGAGATAGTCGAAGCCGTGCGCGCCCTGGTCAAGAAGACATTCAAGTCCACGTCCGAAGAGGTCAAATACGGAGGCATCCTGTTCTCCTCAGGAGTTCAGTTCTGTGGCGTATTCGCCTACAAGGAACATGTCTCCGTCGAGTTTGGAAGCGGAGCCAAGATCAAAGACGACATTGGTCTTCTTGAAGGGTCAGGTAAAGGTCGCCGTCACTTGAAGCTCAAGTCCGTAGCGGAACTCAAAGGCAAGAAGCTTGCGGAGTATCTTTCCCTTGCACACCAGGCCGCGAGTGGGGCCTAACCGTTCGTTGCACCCGACGGCCTACAGCGGGCTACGCCCGCTTCCGTCCGCGGGTGAACTCAAACGTTAGTTTTATTGGAGATCAAGAAGGAACGCCACAATGATCATTTGGATTAACGGACCGTTTGGAGTCGGAAAGACCCAGACAGCTTATGAGCTTAAGTATCGCATCCCGAACTCAATCGTTGTGGACCCAGAAGAAGTTGGGTTCTTCCTGCAGAAACAGATACTGCCCGAAAGTAGGCTTCCCGATTTCCAGGACTATCCATTGTGGAGAAAGTGGGTATCGGAACTTCTCCATGAAGCACAGAATGACAGAAATCGTGTGGTCATTGTACCGATGACCGTTGTATCAGAGGCCTACTTCCGGCAAATCATCAACCCATTAGACGATGCTGGAATTGTTGTGCAAGACTTCACCCTGATTGCCAGAAAAGAGACAATCGAAAGACGCCTCAAGAAGCGATTTGATGGTGGCTCCTGGAACTTTCGGCAAATCGACAGGTGTTTGAGTGGTCTCGAGTCAGATGTTTTTTCAAATAAGATCGACACTGATCGTATGGATCTGTATCAAGTGGTCGACTGCATTTTGAATGAGCTGGCCCCGGAGATTGATTCAATTCGCAAAAAGAGTGGTCGTGGCACAAGATTTCTTAGAAGACTCCGTGTCTTCCTTGCTCACATTAGAATCGTTTAGAAGCTTCTCATGGCAAGTCTTCCCAGCGCACTAGCTTCTGTTCCATGGAATCATAACTCTCATTACTATGACTTCATCTTATCAAGGCTCCCTACGTCTAGAGGGAAAGCCCTTGATGTTGGGTGTGGTGAAGGCGATTTCGCTGTCATGCTGGGTCCCCATTGTGAAGAAGTAGATGCTATCGATCTTGACCATTGGGCGATCCAGTTTGCCCGAGAGCATTATGCAGACCTTGACCACGTTAGGTTTCACCTAGGTAGCTTCTTGCAATACCCATTCCGTGATAGTCACTATGACTTCATCTGTATGATCTCGAGCCTCCACCATATGGATCTTGAAAAGGCCATTGCAAAAGCAACGGACCTTCTGAGAACAGGAGGCGTTCTGTTTATACTAGGTTGCTATCGCGAGTCGGGCCTTACTGACTTCATCTACGGTTCTGCTGCAATTCCACTAAATATGATTTATAGCTTGTTAAGAGGCCCAAAACAGGAAGGTGTCATCGAAATGGTAACCGCGCCTGCGACGAGCACCATGGGGCAAATCAGGAAGGAGATGCATAGGTTGCTTCCAGGTCACGTATTCAGAAGGCATTTGTTCTGGAGGTATTCAGTCGAATGGAGAAAAACCTAACATCAAGCTCGACACCGACAGCCTAGCTTCGCCATGCTGCGGGTCAACTTGGCGTTCGGTGGATTCTGGTCTAGACTGCAAATAGGATTAACAAGGATAGTGATTAGGCCATGCCAGAGTTGCCACTAGAAATCGAAATTGATTATGACAGCAATGGATTAACTACACGGCGTGTCTCGGTATGCGAATACGAGTGGAATGCACATGAGACGGCCGTGATAATTCGTGGTCACTGTCATCTCCGTAAAGAGGAAAGGTCATTTAACTCGACCAAGATCAAGCGGTGCATTAATCTCTCGGACTCTTCAATAATTCCAGATCTGGCAGTGTTTGTTAGGAGTCTTGAGGGTAGGTCTGACCCTGCTCTGCAGGGTCAGCATAAAACGCCATTGAGCCGATCCCAAGAGAAGAGTCTTCTGCGAAGGAAGTTCGTCCCGGACGTTCTTTATTATCAGTTCAAGCGTCGATTCTTCTTTATATTTGATGATCGATGCTTCAAATGTGGACATCAGGCTGCATGGAAATGCATCCCAGAGGAGGACGCGTACATGGGAGGAGTTCTAATTCAAGAGCAGTTGCTGATGGATCATCACATTCCGTTTGAGAAAGGCGGGAAGTTTGAATCTGGAAACCTCGTTTCACTCTGTAAGCGGTGCAATCGAGTCAAGGGAACGAATCTTCCTTCTGCCTTTTATTCAGATTATGAGCTCGGGCGACTGGACGATTACTTGGTTGCTCAAGACCAGCTATTCCCGAGAGGGAGATGGTACTGGAATTATGATGAGTGGGATGCCTTCTTCAGTAGCGATAACAGTGAAAGACACAGAATCCTGTTGAGGGAGGGAGTCAACGAAGAGCTAGCACGATGCTGCCTGCGCTCACAAGATCATCACTACTTTTGTGGAGTCACCGAGTCATCAGGAACATATGGTGTATCTTGGACGTTCTCGATCAAGCTTGATAAGTAGGTGTTACCCTCTCGTTGAGTCGAACTTAACAGGCTCCTTATCACCACCGAACATCCAGATCCAGAAGACGGGTGCTGAGAGTGTGCTTCATCTCTACGCATCCCTTCCCGCTTCTGATCTGGAGCGTTACGCGGCGCAAACAAAGAGAGTCCCACCACGATGCAGAACGACGATCTCGCCATCCCTACGCTGCCATCTCGATCAGTCGCCTCGACTACAGAGTTCTATCGACGACTCGGCTTCGAAGGCGGAGCGCACCCCTTCAACAGCGATTACGCTATCTTCAGGCGTGGTGCAGTCGAACTGCATTTCTTCACGCACATGGATCTCCAACCTGCAGAGTCCTCATCTGGCTGCTATATCAGAGTCCAAGACGTAGATACTTTCTACAAAGCGTGCTCAGCCCTTGGGTTACCACGCACAGGTATCCCACGCATGGACAGACTCGAAGACAAGCCGTGGGGTCTCCGAGAGTTTGCCATCGTCGATCCTGACGGCAATCTCCTGCGCATTGGCCAAGTCATATAAGGCCAGGTGCACGCCTTGCCGGATACAGCGCCGCCTAACCCCTCGTTGAACCACCGGACCCGATACGGCGGGCCGGTTGACTCGAACGTTATACCGACGCGCGTGATCGACGAGTTCATTATCCACCCGCTTGTCCGCAGCCCGCGCCACGACGCGGCGCTTGAGCAACTGCTCCACGACGCCTACGTCCCCGCGGGCTTCACGGAGGCGGCCCGCGCCACCGCGCTCTTCCGGGCGGACGCGGTCCATGCGCGTGGGTTCACGTTCGGCGCACACGATGCGTCGGGCACGCTGCTCGGCACCGTCACCCTCGTCCCCGGTGGCGGGCCCGCGTGCCGGATCGCCGGCGCACATGAGCTCGAGGTGCATCTCTTGGCCGTGCGAGCCGACGCCCGCGGTCGTGGCGTCGGCGAAGCGTTGGTCACCGCCCTCCTCGACGCCCCTGAGGCGCAGCGCGCCACCCTTGCCTGGCTGTGGACGCAAGCCGCGATGACCAGCGCCCAGCGCCTCTACCACCGGCTCCAGTTCGAGCGGGTGCCGAGCCGCGACTTCCGCGACGGAACGCGAGAGTTCCTCGTGTACGCCCGGCCGCTCAGCGGGCGCGCCGACTCGGGTGCGGGATAACGCCGCTTGCTGCTGCAGCAGAAGCAACCGTTAGGCAGATCAAAAGCGATTGACGATGAACCACGAGCGACTCGAAACTCAGCGCAAGAGCAGTTCATAGCCCCTATACGCGAATGGCACCCCCCTAGGTGTCGCCTTGCAGGAGTTCTGGACATGGTCAGGCTCGGATCTCATCAGCAACGCGCCGCGCGGGATTCTTGCTGCGTTTCTGGTCGCCCATGCGCTGGGGGTCGATGGATCCGCTCAACATCAATCACGTTCTCGCCTTGCTTCAGAAGCTCTGCCCGTGAGCGGTGCGCTCGATGGTCTCTGCGACGCTCTGGCCGAGGCAGCCAGCTGCTGCATCCCGTCTGCTCCAGGCAGTACGGCGTAACCCGCTACTGCGTAACCTCAAGAGCTGGCTTCGCATCTGTACCCATGGTGTTCGCTGCGCTATCGCTCCTCGCTGGTGCGGCCCTGGTGTGGTTGTCTGCTTGGTTGAAGCTGCGCTCCCAGCAGTGCCGGCAGTGGCCCAGCGTCATGGGTCGCGTCACCGAATCTCGCGTGGACGACGCACGCCTGGAAACGACCAAGCCCATTCTTCGCTATCACTATGACGTTGGCGGCCAAACCTACGTTGGCTTCCGCGCTTCGTTCTCCGGCTACGGCGTCAGCCGTGCGGCGATGGAGTCGGTCATCAAGCCCTACCCCCAGGGAAGCAGGGTCAGAGTCTACTACAACCCAAGGCATCCGGCATCCGCCGTCCTCGACAACACCGCTCCGTCGGATTGGCCCTATTGGTTGTCGTTTGGTGTCGGCTTCCTGGTCCTCGCTGTCTATCTGGTTCTGCGATGAGCCACCGCCCCGCTTCGATCCGGGTCCTCGGCCCCACGGATGCCCCGGCGCTTCGTCAGATGCTGGGCCTCTTCGGCGAGGCCTTCGACGACCCCGAGTCCTACCTCCACCATCAACCCAGTGACGCCTACCTCACCAGGCTCCTGGCCAGCGACACCTTCATCGCCGTCGCCGCCTTTGCGGCAGACCAGATGGTCGGCGGCCTGGCCGGTTACGTCCTTCCCAAGTTTGAGCAGGAGCGCAGCGAGTTCTACATCTACGACCTGGCCGTCGCGGAGGAGTTCAGGCGCCGGGGCATCGCCACCGCACTCATCAACACCATCAGGCGCATCGCCCAGCAGCGCGGCATCCATGTGATCTACGTCCAGGCCGACTACGGCGATGACCCAGCGGTCGCGCTCTACACCAAGCTCGGCACCCGGGAAGACGTCATGCACTACGACATTCTTCCCGGCGCGTAGGCGACGTGATCGAATTCCGCCTGGAATCCCGCCGCCGTTGGGCTGCAGGCATACAGCCCCACCTGTGCCGGTCCCGTCTCGCCCAGCTCCTGCAGCCGGGCCATCCGCAGTTGCTGCCAGTCCTCCCCATCCAGGCTGGCGTCGGCGATCACATCGCGGCCCTCGCGGCGCAGCCGGAACCACACCGTGCGGATCTCCCGCGCCAGGGGCTGGGTCGACCAGTCGGAGGCCTGGGCGTTGGTCACCACCGCGCCGAGCCGGTTGGGGCCGTCCGGTTCGAATTCCACCGAGGTCTTGATCCAGCAGGCCGGCGACAGCCGCAGCAGCAGCCCGGCCTGGTCGTAGCGGTGCCGCGGATGGGCCGTCACCCGGCAGGTGAGCACCCCATCACCGTCCATCTCCCGCAGCAGGGCATGGCCGTTGTCGGCCTCGAAGCCGTAGTGGGTGCGCTGCCAGAAGTCGGTGCGGCCCGCCGGCCAGAGCCGCAGGCGGCCGGTGGCGGCCTCCCGCTCCCATCGCGGCGGTTCGTTCAGCCACTGCAGGTCGTTGTCGAGGTTCATGGTGTCTCAGGGGTGGGGGTGGAGGCGAGGCCGATCTCCTGGCCGTAGGAGAGCTCCAGGGTGTGGCCGTCGGGATCCCTCAGGAAGGCCCAGAGCCCCACGGGCGGGCCATCGTCCCGCGGCTCTGCGATCAGCACCCCCTCGCTGCGGGCCCGTTCGCAGAGCTCCAGCAGTCGCTCCGGACTGGCGCAGCCCACCCCGAGGTGGCCCAGAGGCCGCAACGGCGCCTCCACCACGCCGCTCTCGATCAGCACCACGACGAAGGGCCGGGTGCCATCGCCGATCCAGGCGACGCGCAGGCCCATGCCGCCGTCCCGCCGGTGGACGGGACGCAGGCCGGTGTAGGTGGCATAAAAGGCCAGGCTCCGCTCCAGATCCGTGACGGGCAGGGCCACATGGGTCAGTCCGATGTCAACCATGGCGAGGCAGGAGAAGGACATGGAGGCCGGCCAGGGCCAGCCCCACGGGGATCAGCAGGGCGGGCACGGCGGCCAGCCCCAGGTCAGCGGCGATCCAGCCCAGCGAGGTGGGCACGGCCACCGCACCGGCGCTGGCGGCACTGGTGGCCAGGCCGACGGCGGCCGGCACCAGGGCGACGGGCAGGCGCCGCGGGATCAGCAGGATCGTGGCGGGAAAGATCCCGGCCAGGCCGAACCCCGCCAGCGGCAGGGCGAGCCAGGGCGCGGCCCCACCGGACCAGCCGATCAGGGCCGCCAGCAGCAGGGCCAGCGAGCCGCTGATCCACCGGATCACCCCCAGCCGCCCCACCAGCCCGCCGAAACCGAAGCGGCCCGCCGTCAGCCCCAGCCAGTAGAGACTGACGCCGATGCCGGCTGCCACTGCGGCCTGGGAGCGGCCCAGGTGCTGAACGCTGAAGGCCCAGGTGCCGATCGAGGCCTCGAGGCCCACCGCCGCCAGCAGCACCAGCCCGCTCAGCCCCACGGCCGGCCGCCGCAGGGCCTGCCCCAGCTTGCGCCAGTCGCCGCCGGCGGCCCCGGCGGGACGCGGCCCCGGGCCGGCCCGCCGTTGCTGCCAGAGCCACAGCAGCACCAGGCCGCCCAGGCCGGCCAGCACCAGATACACCTGGCGCCAGCCGCCCCCCAGGGCCAGCACGGTGGTGGCGATCGCCGGCCCCGTGACGGCGCCGACGCCATAGAAGCCATGCAGCGGGCCGATCAGCCTGGCGCCTTCCTGGTGCTGCGCCACGGCCGTGTTGAGGCCGGCGTCGATCAGGCCGATGCCCAGGCCCACCACCAGTCCCGTCGCCACCATCAGGTCCCAGCGGGGGGTGAGGGCATAGAGCAGCAGGGCCGAGGCCAGCAGCGTGAAGGCCACCAGCAGCAGCCGGTCCAGCCCCAGCCGGCTGCTCACCATGCCGTTCAGCAGGGCCGCCAGCAGATAGCCACCGATCTGGCTGACCAGCAGCAGCGTCACCGATCCAGTGCTGAGCGTGAAGGTGTCCAGCAGGGAGGGCACCAGCACGCCGAGGGCCGCCTCCACCGCGCCGATCACCACAAAGGCGGCGCAGGCCACCCCCATCCGCAGGTCGCTCGGTGCGTCAGCCATCACGGCGGCGCAGGGCGACGGCGACCAGCAGCAGCAGCACCGCCAGCCAGCGGGCGGGCCCGTTCGGCTGCTGGGGGACCCCCAGCCAGCCCCAGTGATCGATCAGCAGCGAGCCGACCAGCTGGCTGCAGACCACCGTCATGGTGGTGGCGGTGAGCCCGAGCCGGGGAATCACCAGGGTGGAGAGGGTGACGTACAGGGCGCCGAGCATGCCGCCGCCCACGGCCCAGGGCGGGACAGCGGCGAGCCGCTCGATGGGGCCGGCACGGAACCCCCCCAGGGCCAGCAGCAGCCCGAGGGCAGCGGCACCCACCAGGAAGTTGACCGTGGCGGCGGCCACGGCGGAGCGCAGCGTGCCGCCCAGGCGCGCATTGGCGGCCCCGCCCAGCGACAGCAGGCTGCCCGCCGAGAAGGCACAGAGCACGGCGGAGAGGGGGTTCATCGCCCACCCCCCGACTGGGTGAGCAGGACCATGGCCGCCAGGAACAGCGCCATCGCCGCCCAGCCCCGGGCGCCGAGGCGCTGGCGGCGCACCCCCAGCCAGCCGTGGTGATCCATCACGAGGCCGGCGACCGCCTGGCCGGCCACCACCAGCCCGAGGGTGAGGGTGGCGCCGAGACGGGGGATCACCAGGGTGCTGGAGCTCACGTACCAGGCGCCGAGCACCCCGGCCAGCAGGGTCCAGCGCGGCGCCGTGCCGATCGCCCGCCAGTCGGGGGTCGGCAGCAGGCCGCTGAGTAGCAGCCCGATCAGGGTGAGCGAACCCACCAGGTAGGAGTGGAGGGCGGCGAGGGGAACGGACTGGAGCGACTGGGCCAGCTGGGCGTTCATGGCCGCCTGCACCGGCAGCAAGGCGCCGGCCAGCAGGGCCAGGGCGATCGCCATGGCCGAGGAGACGGGGACGACGGGCGCCCGCGAGCGGTGCAGGGACAGGCAAGACATCTCGATATCAAGAGACTTGATCCGAAGCTAGGGGTGAGTTGTCTTGACGTCAAGCTATCCTCGGCCCATGGCCTCCGACCGCATCGACCTGATCCAGGGCCAGTGGCAGCAGGCCTCCCCGGACCTGGATGTCTCCGCCCTGGCCGTGGTGGGGCGGATCCTGCGCATCGCCCGGCTGCTGGAGCGCCAGCGCGAAGCCCTGCTGGCCCCCCATGGGCTCAGCCTCTGGTCCTTCGATGTGCTGGCCACCCTCCGGCGCCAGCCCCCACCGCACCAGCTCACCCCCACCGAGCTCTACGGCGCCTTGATGCTGTCCTCCGGTGCCATGACCAACCGGATCGATCGCCTCGAGGCCGACGGCCTGGTGGAGAGACACCGTGAAACGACCGACCGGCGCAGCGTCCTGGTGCGGCTCACGGCCAGGGGCGCCCAGCTGGTGGAGACGGTGCTGCCTGTGGTCGTTGGCAGCGAGCGGGAACGGCTGGAGCACTGCACCACCTCCGAGGAGCGTGAGCTCCTGGCCGGGCTGCTGCGCCGCCAGCTCCTGGCCCTGGACGGCGGCGACTGAAGCCTCCGGTCACCAGCCAGCGCCCGACACGACCATGTAGATAAACCTCAGGCCGCTTGATCCTTGAGCCCGTTGATCGATGAAGGTCATCATTCTTGGCAATGCCGGGGCCGGCAAGAGCACCCTGGCCAGGAAGCTGATCGCCAGGCAGCCGGCCGCCCGGTTATCGCTGGATGAGGTCGCGTTCCAGGGCGGAACCGAACGGCGTCCCCTTCACGAGAGTGTCGAGGTCGTGAGGCGTTGGATCTCCGAGCAGGACAGCTGGATCATCGAAGGCTGTTACGCAGACATCCTGGAGCCCGTCCTGGCCAGTGCCGATGAACTGATCTTTCTGAATCCCGGCGTCGAGGCCTGCCTGGCCCACTGCCGCTCCAGGCCCTGGGAGCCCGAGAAATTCAGCTCCCGCCAGGAACAGGACGCGAATCTCGACAACCTCCTGCAGTGGGTTGGCTCCTACGAAACCCGATCCGACGAATACGGACTCGCCAGGCACCGGGCCCTGTATGAATCCTTTGAGGGGAAGAAGCGGGAATTCTGCCATCCTGAAGCGTATGCATCCACCCGGTGCTCCGTCTATATCGCCACCAGTCTCGATGGCTGTATCGCCCGCAGCGACGGCTCCATCGATTGGCTGGAGCGCGCCAACGCCGCCGTGCCCGCCGGTGAAGATTGCGGCTACGCCGACTTCATCCAGACGGTCGATGCGATCGTCATGGGACGGGCGACCTTCGACAAGGTCCTCAGCTTTCCTGAATGGCCCTATGGCAGCCTGCCGGTTTATGTGCTCAGCACCACCTTGCGAAGCCGTCCTGCCGGAGTGCCGGACTCGGTCCAGGTGCTTTCTGCCTCGCCCCACGAGGTCGTGGAACGGGCCGCTGCAGCGGGCCACCACCATCTCTACATCGATGGCGGACGCACCATCCAGGGCTTCCTGAAAGCTGGGCTGATCACCGAGCTGACGATCACGCTCATCCCGCTGCTGCTGGGCTCAGGGATCAAGCTGTTTGGTGATCTGCCAGCCGACACGAACCTGCGTCTGTTGTCATCCAGAGCCTTTCCGTTCGGTTTCGTTCAGTGTCACTATGCGCTGTGCCAGGAGGCCTCGCCTCCAATGCCGACCCTCGAAGCACAGCCGCTGTGATGGTCCCTGAGGATCACTCGCGCATTCCGATCGAGCGATGGCGCCGTTGGCTAGGCGGCGTCCTGCTCGTACCGCTCCTGGCGACGTCGGGCGGGTTCGTCTTCCTCCTCTGCCATGCACTGGTGCGCGGTGAAATCAGCATCGTCTCCAGGGGCTATCACGTGTCCAGCAGTGCCTACACGATCAGCGCGAATCCGATCGCGTTCTTCTTTTTCTTCCTGCTCAACGCTCTGCTGGCTGCCTTTCTACTTTTCGTCACCGTGGTGGTGGGTCGAAGGGTGGTCACGGGGACCAGGCCCAGGTGAGGGGAACTTGAGCGAATCGGGGGTGAAGCCCTTGAAAAGCTGGCTTCAGGCCTGCCGCTTTCTGCGACGCCTGGCATGGTACGAGTGCAGATGCAGTCCGATCGCGACCAGCGCCATACCGGTGGCCACCAGCATGGCGCCGAAGAGGCTTCCCAGAACCCCGGAAACCGGTACTCCCGGTTTCAGCAGCGACCTGCTGGGGTCGCGGGGATCGTAGAAGATGGGTACAGGCCGACCTACGGGTAAGGACTCAGCCTCGCGTTGAGCCACCTCAGCGCTCTTGATGATTCCCACGTCGTCAAGGCTTTGGCGCGTGCCTGAGTACGTGCGACCCCAAACGGTAAACGCGTAGTGCAGCTGCACGACATGGGTTCCTACAGCGCCCCGCCTTGCATCGATGATGATGGGCTTAGCCACCGCCTCCGATTTCTTCACTTCCCCCACCACCGCAGGCCAGGACCGTGATTGCCATCCCTCGACGATCATCGGCACGTTGCGCACCAGTAAGAATCCCCCGCCCCCGAGAGTGGTGGCGAGGATCAAGCCAAGAACCACCGCAATGAATGCAGCCTGCAGCACACGCATGATGGTGGGAGCCTAGCTGAACCACCCCCGCCTGGCCTGACTCTCCGTCCAGGTGACTGCTGAGAAGCAGATGGCGACCAGCCGATTTTCCCGGTCGTCGAGGATGGTTGGATCAGCGGTGTTCATCGTTGACCTTGAAGGTATCGCTGCAATCCTGGCCCAGTCCCATCCGACGGAATCACGGGAAGACATTGGATGACGCCATCGGTAGCCATCGATTAAGGTCGTGCGATGAACGACCAGGAGAAGCTGAACCAACCCAGGGCCATGGAGGGCCTGTGGCATGACACGGTGGCGTCAGGATTTTCGATGGCTTCAGACCTATTGACCTGCTCGCTGTTGAGGACTCTGGCCGCTTCAAAGCCGTCCGGTCGCTTTCTGGAGCTGGGCTCGGGAACGGGTCTTTCGACGGCATGGATTCTTGATGGGATGGATCAGACGTCGTCTTTGACGACTGTGGACAATGACGCGTCCTTCCTGGGGATACTCGACAAGCACCTTGGCTCGGATCCTCGGCTGGAGATCGTCTGCGCCGATGGCGATGCGTTCCTGCAGTCGCAGGGGGATGCCCAGTACGACTTCATCTTTGCGGACACATGGTCTGGCAAGTATCGGTTGCTTGATCAAACCCTACAGTTGCTCAGCAAGGGTGGCCTCTACATCATTGACGATATGCTTCCGCAGACCAACTGGCCTGATGGCCATGCCTCCAAAGTCGACGACTTAATCCATCAGCTCGTCTCCGACACCAGATTCCACGTGACCAAGCTGTCATGGGCGAGTGGCATCATCGTTGCCACTCGGCTTTGAGGTTTCGTGCTGCACGGACCTCACCCAGTTGGGGGGATGGTGGAGCAGCCAATCCGGGTGATGGATGGATTCGCCTCGCGTCCCAGTTCCCCAAAGCGAAGGGCACCATCGGTCTCAAGAATCCAGAGGATAGAGACCGTCCATTGGCCGGAGATGTTTTTCAGCAGGCTTTCCAGCGGACAGCACTTGGGCTCAGTCATGGGGATGGACTGGCTTCCTTTTGGTAACGAGTGACCTTTTGGTTGCTACTTTACGCCAGCGAGTGACCGGCTTAGTCTCTGGCAGTTGACCAACAACATGGCTGACGCGATGGCAAACATCCTGCATGTTGACTCCAGCCCACGGAGTGAACGATCCAGGTCTCGAAGATTGGCGCGGGAGTTCATGGATGCCTGGCTGAACAGCCATCCTGATGACGCCGTGACGTATCGGGACTTACGCCTGACACCTGTTCCCCACCTCACCGAAGAGTGGATCGCCGCCGACTTCACACCCCCGGAAGCCCTGACAGGTGACATGGCTGAGCTGCTGGCCTTTTCCGATGAGCTGGTCAATGAGTTTCTGGCGGCGGATCATTGTGTCTTCAGCGTGCCCATGCACAACTTTGGAATGCCATCCAACTTCAAAGCCTACATTGATCAGGTGGTTCGCGTGGGACGCACGTTCCGCCTTGAGAACGGCCAGTACAGCGGGCTGGCCGAGGGCAAGAAGGTGCTTTTCATCACGACCCGCGGTGTCGAGTACGGCCCTGGCTCGCCCTTTGAAGGGTGGGATTGCCTGGAGCCTGGGCTGCGCTATGCGTTTCGATTCATGGGTGTGATGGATCTGCAATTCATCCATGCCACCGGGCTGGATCTTGGTGACGATGCCGAGAGAAGGGGGTTGGACACCGCACAGACAAGGCTCCGGGAACTGGTGTCCAGTTGGTAGCGCCAGCGAGGCACCACCTCGATTCTGTGAAGGTTCAAGCCTGAGCGCCTAGTCTTGCTGGGGTGGCCCCT
Organism: Aphanothece cf. minutissima CCALA 015; assembly: GCA_003003925.1. Classification (GTDB taxonomy): domain Bacteria; phylum Cyanobacteriota; class Cyanobacteriia; order PCC-6307; family Cyanobiaceae; genus Cyanobium; species Cyanobium minutissimum. Next base: position 123,463 of record PVWP01000008.1, on the reverse strand, counting down.
GTTGTGCTCTGCACCGTTGATGATCACCTGTTCGCTCCGCTACATCATCGATCCCTACAAGCTCAAGGAATTCGAGCATTACGGCAAGAGCTGGATTCCGCTCGTCGAGAAGTATGGGGGCCAGCATCACGGCTACTTCCTCCCCTCGGAGGGTGCCAGCAATGTCGCCCTGGCCCTGTTCTCGTTCCCAAGTCTGGCCACCTACGAGACCTATCGCGCCAGGTCACTGGACGATCCGGAGTGTCAGGCGGCCTTTCAGTATGCGGAGGATACCCGCTGCATCATCAGCTACGAGCGCAGCTTCTTTCGCCCCGTCTTCGGCGACTGAGTCTGTCGGCGGCCCTGTCTTCCCGATTTCTCTCCGCTTTCGAGACGCCATGCCCTACGTCAATGTGCAGATCACCCGTGGGGCCACCCGGGCGCAGAAGGCCCAGCTGGTGAAGGAGATCACGGCGTCCCTCGTCACGGTCCTGGCGAAGAAGCCCGAACACACCCATGTCGTCATTCAGGAGATCGACGAAGAAGACTGGGGATTCGCCGGCTTGCTGACCGACGACTGGAAGGCCGGCCAGGGCCGGGCCGAGCAGGCCTGACACCTGGTCCCAAGGCCACGCCCCGACCATGGAGGGTCGCTTGCCCCGAGGCGCCCCTCAACTCCGTCTGAGTAGTACGGTACGGTACCGTATCTTGCGTCGGACGCCCCCTGTCCATGGCCGCTCCACCCCGAGACCGCCTCCTCTCGGCCGCCCGGGAGCTGTTCTTTCAGCAGGGTTTCGCCAGGGTCTCCACCGATGCCCTGGCGAAGGCAGCGTCGGTTTCGAAGGCCACGCTCTACAAGCATTTCCCCAGCATGGAGGCCGTGCTGCGGGCCGTTGTCGAGCGTGAGGTGGATGGGTTCGAGCGGGGCGTCCCCATCACCGTGGCCACCGCGGCAGCGTTCCGAGCCGCCCTGGTGCAGTACGGCACCAACCTGCTCAACTTTCTCAACCAGCCCGACATCATCCGGTTCGCCCAGCTGATGTTCGAGGAGGCGCGTGGCAACAGGGGACTGGCCGGCGACTTCTACGACTCCGCCTACGGGCGCACCCAGAACGACCTGGCCCAGCTGATCCAGCAGGGGCTCGACCGCGGCGACCTGCGCTCCAGCCTGCCGGCCGCGGAGCTGGCCGAGCAACTGCTGGGTCTGTGGGAGGGCTTCGGCTTCATCCGTGCCCTGCTCGGCCTCACCCCGCAACCGTTCCCCGACCCCGGGGCCTGGAGCGAGGCCTGCGTGGGCACCTTTCTGGCGGGCCAGGGTTCCGCCCCGCCGCAGGGCGACGACCCCACCCCTTCCCGAGCGGACCCCTGAGCGCCATGGCCATGCACAAGTTCGTTCCACCCACAGGTCCCGGGGACGTCCTCGCCGATCGCCGCCGGCTCTGGATCCTGGGGGCCAGTCGCCTGGCCTTCACCATCGCGGTGGCGATCGCCACCCACACGGTGTTTCCCCTGCTGCGCTGGATGCAGCAGCGCCGGATTCACCGCGGCGATGTGATCTGGCTGGAGGACATGCCGGGGCCACCCCAGAGCCAGCGCTTCGACCATCTGGCCTTTGTGCCGGCTGACATCACCCCCAATCCCGGTCCGGTCCGCAAACGGGCGCGGTTCATGAAGGTGGAGTATCCCGCCGCCGCCTATCCCTTCGCCTTTCGCCAGCCACCCATCTCCGGGAACGCTATCAATGGCCTGGGGGAGGAGCGCCTCCGCCGGCCCGACCACGTGTTCTTCGGTGATTCCTACAGGCGGGCCTGGGGAAAGCTCGACTGGTATTTCCAGGTGATGGAGCCCACCGCCATTCATCGGCTGATCGTGCGGATGTTCTGGCAGGACCGGGCCCGGGTCGGACCTGTGGCGCCCGGTGTCACCACCCTCGGCACCCCCGAAGAGGCCTCCGCCCACATCAAGGCCCTGGCCACCCGGATCGGTGCCGGATTGGTGGGCATCACCCGCCTGCGTCCGGAGTTCTGCTACCACGACTCCAACCCTGACTTCGCCTACGCCATTGCGGTCGCCGTGCCGATGGATCGGGAGGAGATGCTGCACACCCCCAGTGAGCGCTCCAATCAACAGATCATGCGGACCTACCTGGACGTGAACCGGGTGGCGATCCGGTTGGCCCACGCCATCCGTGCCCTGGGCTATCCGGCCCAGGCGTCCACCAATCTGGCGCCGGGTTCCAGCACGGAGGTGCTGCATGTGCCCATCGCCATCGCGGCCGGCCTTGGCCAGCTGGGCAAGCACGGCTCGATGATCACGCCCGAATTCGGCTCGAATGTCCGTCTGGCCACCGTGCTCACGGATCTGCCCCTGGCCGTCGATCAGCCGAGGGACATCGGTGTGGACGACCTCTGCGCCCACTGCCGCATCTGTGAAACCACCTGCCCCCCGCACGCGCTGTTCCCGGAGAAGCAGCTGGTGCGTGGCCAGCGGCGCTGGTATGTGAATTTCGACAAGTGCGTTCCCTACTTCGCCGAAACCCGCGGCTGCGGCATCTGCATCGAGGTCTGCCCCTGGAGCACACCCGGCAAGGGCCAGGAGCTGATGCGCACCCTGCTCGAACGTCGGCAGGGGCCCGGGGGAGCCGCCCGGACCTGACGTGTGCCACGTTGGCCGGTGTTGTGGTGAGGTGGTGTGCACGAACCGCTCCTGACGGTGCGCCGGGCGACGGCCACGGACGTGCCGGTGCTGGCCCGCTATGGCGTCGCCCTCGCACGGCTGCATGTCGGCTTTGATGCCGACCGTTTCGCCGTGCCGCCGGGCGGCGAGGGCGCCTATGCGGCGTTCTTCCAGGCGGAGCTCCAGCGTCCGGAGGTGGTGCTGCTGATCGCCGAGGCCGGTACCCAACCGGTGGGCTACGCCTTCGTGCGGATGGAGCCGATGAGCCTGGTGGAGCTGCGCGGAGCCGGAGCCTGGCTGCACGACATCTACGTGGATCCCGAGGCCAGGAGCGGCGGGATCGGCCGCCGGCTGCTCGCGGCGGCCAAGGAGGCCGCCATCGCCCTGGGCTCCGGCAGCCTGATGCTCAGTGCATCGTCACAGAATGCCGCCGCCCGGCACCTGTTCGAGGGCGCCGGACTGCGCCCCACCATGGTGGAGATGCGGATCGAACTGGAGGGGTGAAAGCGGCATCGCTGCAGACATCAGCGCTGACGGCCGCACCGCCACCATGGCCGAACAGCTCGCTCGGCTGGCTTCTCCATGAACACCTACACCTTCCTGAGGGTCCCGGTGGCCTACACCGCCGGCCAGATCGATCCGTCCCCGTACGAACAGGCCATCCATGACCAGGCCGCCCGTGGCTGGGATCTGGTTCAGATTTTCGTAGAGAACCCCGCCGCCATGGCCAGCGAGCACGTGCTGATCTTCCGGCGGCCGGCCTAGGGCCCCCCGAGCAGTGGCACCAGTTCCCGCACCGCATCGCCGGCCTTCAGCTCCAGCGCCACGCCGGAACCGCCGCAGTCCTCCGCTGGCAGCTGGTCGGCGCCCAGCCGCAGGCTGCGGCCCTCGCCGCCCTCCAGGGTCACGCCGATCACGCCGGCCTCACCCGCCTGCAGGTCCACCAGGGCGTCGTCGCGCTCCAGGAAGCGCAGGCCGATCTGGCCCATGGCGCCCCGCTGGCAGGGCCGCAGGCTGTCGAGATGCAGGCGCTTCACCTGGCCGCGGCGGCTGGCCAGCAGCACGTTGCCGCCCGCCGCCGCCCGCGCCGCCCCCACCACCCGTTCGCCGGGCAGCAGCCGCAGCAGCATCGGCCCCTGGGCGGTGCGGCCCAGCACCGGCAGGTTGGTGTCGTTGATCGCCAGCCGCAGCATCCGTCCGGTGCTGGTGGCCACCACCAGATCCTCCCCCTCCCGACAGGGCACCACCCGTTGCAGGGCCACCCCCTCCTTCAGCTTCAGCACCGTGGCGGGCCGGCCCGAGAGCTCCAGGAAGTCCTCGATCGGCAGCCGTTTGAAGCGCCCATCGGTGCTCAGCAGCCCGATGCTTCCCGACGGCGGCTGGGGCAGCGGCAGCACCTGCACCACCGTCTCCCCGTGGAGGCTGTCGGGCAGGAAGCGCTCCAGCCTGCCGGGGTTCTGGCCGGCGAACTCCCAGCGCAGCAGGGCCACCTTGCCGCCGGCGCTGAAGGCCAGCAACGCCGGCTGCTCGGCCACCGGCAGGATCAGCCGCGCCGGCGGCGGCAGCTCCCCCAGCTCGGCCGCCTGATCCAGGTGCAGCCGGCCCAGCATCTGGGGCGTGACGATCCGCACCGCCCCGTCGGTCTGGATCAGCAGGCGGCCATCGCCGGCCAGGGCCTCGAAGGCCTGCTGCCGCTGCAGTTCGGTGTTGGGCCGCACCGCCGCCGCCCGCTGGGCCACCAGGGCGTCGCCCCCTTCCACCAGCCGGGTGCGGCGGGGGGTGGCGTAACGCTTCTTCAGCCCCTTGAGCTCGCTGACCATCGTGTCGAGCAGGGTGTCGCGGTCGTTGAGCAGGTGCCGCAGCCGGGTGCGCTCCTGCTCCAGGTCGGCCGCCTCCTTGCGCAGCCCCTCCTGCTCCAGGCCCGTGAGCCGCCGCAGGGGCATGGCCAGCACCGCATCGGCCTGGCGCTCGCTCAGATCCAGGTGCACCTGGAGGCTGGCCCGGGCCGTGGCGGCATCCCGCGCCTCGCTGATCATCTCGATCACCCGCTTGAGGTCGTCGAGGGCCTTGATCAGCCCCTGCACCACCTCCAGCCGGTCTTCGCAGCGCTTCAGCACATGGTTGGTGCGCCGGATGATCGTCAGCTCCCGGTATTCCAGGAACTGCTGCAGCATCTGGCGCAGGTTCAGCTGCTGGGGCTGGCCGTTCACCAGCGTCAGCAGGATGGCGCCGAAGTTGCTCTGCAGGGCCGTGCGGCGCTGCAGCTCCTCCAGCACCTTCTGGGGTTCGGCGTCGCGCCGCAGTTCGATCACCACCCGCATACCCTCGCGGTCGCTCTCGTCGCGGATGTCGGCGATGCCGCCGATCTTGCCGTCGTTCACCTGCTCGGCCAGCTTCTCGATCCAGCCCGCCTTGCTCAGCTGGTACGGCAGTTCCGTCACCACCACGGCGCCCCGACGGTGGCGCCCCTTGCCGGGCTGCACCTCCTCGATGTGGGCCACGCCCCGCATCGGGATGCTGCCCCGGCCGGTGGCGTAGGTGTCGCGCACGCCGCTGCCCAGCAGCACCTCGCCGCCGGTGGGGAAATCCGGGCCCGGCACCATCGCCAGCAGCTTCTCCTCCGGCAGGTCGGGTTTGCGGATCAGGGCGATCAGGGCCTCCACCACCTCGCCGAGGTTGTGGGGCGGGATGCTGGTGGCCATGCCCACGGCGATGCCGGTGCAGCCGTTAAGCAGCAGGAAGGGCAGCTGGGCCGGCAGCACCGTCGGCTCCTGCTGGGAGCCGTCGAAGTTGGGGGCGAAATCGACCGTGTCGCTGCCGATCTCATCGAGCATCGCCTCGTTGGCGATCGGCGCCAGCCGGGTTTCCGTGTACCGCATCGCGGCCGGCGGGTCGTCGTCCACCGAGCCGAAGTTGCCGTGGCCGTCCAGCAGCGGGTGGCGGCTGGCGAAGGTCTGCACCAGCCGCACCAGGGCGTCGTAGACGGCCTGGTCGCCGTGGGGGTGGTATTTGCCGAGCACGTCGCCCACCACGCGGGCGCACTTGCGGTAGGGCCGGTCCGGGGTCAGCCCCAGCTCGTGCATCGCATAGAGGATGCGCCGCTGCACCGGCTTGAGCCCATCGCGCACATCCGGCAGGGCCCTTCCCACGATCACGCTCATCGCGTACTCGAGGTAGGAGCGCTGCATCTCCTGATGCAGGGCGATCGGTTGGACGCGCTCGTCCGGCATCCGGTCCTTTGGGGCAGCGGCTCAGGGCGCTCAGCCTACAGATGGTGCCCGGGCCCCCCCGGGCTCAGGACTCGTCGCTGCTGACCCCGTCCCCGTCGGTGGCATTGGCCAGGGCCCGCTCCACCGCCGCCTTCAGCTCCGGCAGGGCGAGCAGCTGGGCGGTCACTGCCCGCAGCTTCGGCCCCCACAGCTGCTCCTTCTGGAACTTCTCTTTCACGTAGTTGGGCTCCTCCGCCAGGGCGGTCTCGGCCAGCTTCAGGGCCTGGGCCCGCTCCGCCGGCCCCCGCTCGAACAGGGCCGCCGCCAGGGCCAGGGAGGTCTCGGCGATGTCCGGCTTGATCTTCAGCACCCGCTGCCAGCGGCCGATGGCGTCGTTGACGCGGCCGCTCTCGTACAGCACCAGCCCCTGGTTGTTGATCGCCTCCCAGAAGTCCTTGCGCAGCCCCGCGGCCCGCTCGAACGACCCCAGGGCCTCCTGGGTGTTGCCCAGCAAGATCTGGGCATTGCCCAGGTCGAAGTAGGCACCGGCGTTCCTGCTGTCCAGCTCCAGCCCCCGCCGCAGCAGGCCGATGGCGTCCTGGGGCTTGCCGTCCCGCAGCGCCAGCGAACCCTCGGCGAACCAGATGCCGGCGTTGTTGGGATCCAGCTCCTTGGCCCGGGCCAGGGCCACCTTGGCCTTCTCCACCTGGTTGCTGCGCAGCTCCGCTTCCGCCAGCAGCACCCAGCCGCGGGGGTCCTGCGGCAGCAGCCGCACGGTCAGTTCCGCCAGCCGGGCCGCATCCTCCGCCTGGCCGAGGCGCAGCAGGCGCGCCGCCGCCTGGGCAATGCCCAGCCCGGCCCCCTCCAGCTCCTTCTCCTGCGGCAGGTACACGAACGGCACCAGGGCCCGCGCCGGCAGGGCGTAGCCCACCAGGGGGGTGGCCGTCAGCGGCATGGCCAGGCAGAGGGAGGAGAACAGTCGCCAGAACCGCCGGCCCACGGAATCACCCCGAATCGCCCCAGCCTAGGGAGCCGTCCCCCGTTGTCCCCAGCCGCCCGCCAGCGCCGCCCGGATGTTGCGCCGCCACATGGCCGGCCGGATCCGCCGCAGGGCTGAGGCCCGCAGCCGCTCGTCCCAGTCGCCGTCGCTCCAGCCCAGCGCCTCTGCCCCGCGCAGATCCAGCAGCCACGGGCGGGGCTGCACGTCGGCGTCGGTGGCGACGGGCAGGGGCCGCCGGTTCCAGGGGCAGACCTCCTGGCAGATGTCGCAGCCGGCCACCCAGCCCTCCAGTCGCCCGGCGATCGCCGCCGGCAGAGCCTCCTGGCGGTTCTCGATCGTGTGGTACGCGATGCAGCGGCGGGCATCGACCACGAACGGCTCGTCGAGGGCGCCGGTGGGGCAGGCGTCGATGCAGGCCGTACAGGCGCCGCACAGGGGCTCGGCCGGGCGGTCGGGGGGCAGATCGAGGCTGGTGAGCAGGTGGCCGAGCAGCATCCAGGAGCCCCGGCGGCGATGGATCAGGTTGCCGTTCTTGCCGATCCAGCCCAGGCCCGCCTCCTCCGCCCAGGCCTTGTCGAGCAGGGGGGCGCTGTCGACGCAGGCGCGCCAGGTGCTGCCCGGCGCCGCCTGCTCCAGCCAGCGCCCCAGCTGCCGCAGACGGCCGTCGATCACCCGGTGGTAGTCGCGCCCCCAGCCGTAGCGGGCCACCCGCAGGCTGCCCGGCGCCCGCCCGTGGGCCACGTGGTAGTTCCAGCCCACCGCCAGCACGCTGCGCACCCCCGGCAGCAGGGCCTCGATCCGGCGACGGCGGGGGTCCTCCATCCAGCCCATCCCCGCCTGGTGACCCGCCGCCAGCCACCGCTCCAGGGCGGCCGTGCGCAGGGGCAGCCGCCTGCTTCCCGGCACCGCCGCCAGCCCCACCGGAGCGAAGCCGAGCCCTTCGGCCCGGGCCCGCAGTGCCGCCGCCAGTGCGCTAAGGGAGCCGGGATCGGTCAAGGGCTGCCGGTAGAGTCCCACGAATCCGACCTCCCCTGTGTGGCAGCCAGTTCCTCCTCCCGCTTCAGTCCCCTGCTGCGCTGGATGGGCCTCACCCTGGTGGTGCTGCTCGTCCTGCAGCTGGTCGCCGTGCTCACCCTCTGGGACTGGCAGGAGGAGGCCTTCCGCCAGCTGGTGGTGGAGCGACTGATCGGCCAGGCCCCGATGGGACTGATCGGGCTGCTGCTCATGTACCTCTCCTCCCGTCTGGAAGACCCGTCGGAGGAGCGCACCCCCGTCCTCTGGACCGTCTGCATCATCAGCGGTCTGCTGGCCGTGCTGCTGACCGCCTCGCTGCCGATCACCTTCGGCGGTGACCAGCAGATGCAGCAGCAGGCCGACCAGCAGCTCGCCGCCAAGCGCGGCCAGCTGGAGATGGCCCGGCAGCAGAGCAAGGATCCCGCCCTGCTCCAGCAGCTGATCAAGCAGGCCGAGGCCACCGGCCAGGTACCCCCGGGCGCCACCGAGGAGCAGAAGACCCAGTCGGCCCGGGCGTTCGTCGATCGCCAGCTCGACCAGCTCGAGACCCAGTTCAAGCAGACCGAGCAGACCAGCAAGGTCACCCTCAGCCAGCGCCGCTACGGGGGATCCCTCGGCGCGGTGGTGCTGATCATCGCCTTCACGATCCTTTGCCTCGGCAGTGTCCTGTAAGACCCCCGTGGATCGTTACCGTTAGGGTTTCGCCCCTCCGGACCCCATCCATTGGTCCCATCCAGTAGTCCCAGTTCCGATCAGCCCCTGGGCAACCGGCTGCAGCAGGATCTCAAGAACGATCTGATCGCCGGTCTGCTGGTGGTCATTCCGCTGGCCACCACGATCTGGCTCGCCACCACGGTGAGCCGCTTCGTTCTGGCCTTCCTGACGTCGATCCCCAAGCAGTTCAACCCGTTCAACACCCTCAACCCCCTCCTCCAGGACCTGATCAACCTGGGGGTGGGACTGCTGGTGCCGCTCCTGGGCATCCTGCTGATCGGTCTGATGGCCCGCAACATCGTCGGCCGCTGGCTGCTGGAGTTCGGTGAGGGCACCCTGCTGCGCATCCCCCTGGCGGGCTCCGTCTACAAGACCCTCAAGCAGCTCCTGGAAACCTTCCTCCAGGGCAATTCCGCCCGCTTCCGGCGGGTGGTGCTGGTCGAATACCCCCGCGAGGGGCTCTATGCCGTCGGCTTCGTCACCGGGGTGCTGGGTACGGCCATCCAGGCCGATTTCGGCGAGACCATGCTCAGCGTCTTCATTCCCACCGCCCCCAACCCCACCACGGGCTGGTATGCGGTGGTACCCGAGCGCCTGGTGAAGGACATCGAGCTGAGCGTCGAGGATGCCTTCCGCACGATCATCTCCGCCGGCATCGTCAGCCCCGACGAGCGGGAACCCACCTCCAACCGCAGTTTCGCCAGCCTCCTGGCCCAGCTGCGCGCCCCCCAACCCTCCTGATGCAGAGTCGCACCCTTGCCCGTGAACTGGCCCTGCTGATGCTGGGTCAGGTCAGTGACCGCGGCAGCGGCGCCGAGGCCCCCTCCGGCTCCTTCGACCTGCTGCTGCAGCAGGCCGTCACCAGCCTCAGCCAGCACGTGCGCGAGGCCCTCGACCGTTCCGCCGAGGATCTCCAGCAGGCCCAGCAGCGGCTGCTGGACAGCGAGCTCCAGGACCAGGGGGAGAAGCAGCTGCCGACGGTGCGGCGCCACCTGCAGGAGGGCCTCACCCACGCCGAGCACGCCCTCAACCGCCTCTCCGCCAGCCTGGAGCTGCCGCGCCTGCTGCTGCTCGCCGACCAGGAGGCGGTGCAGCGTGATGCCATCGGCCGCATCCGGGCGGTGCTGCGCGACCGCGAAGCCCTCGACGGCCGCATCGATGCGGTGATGGAGGGCTGGCGCCTCACCCGCCTGCCCCGGGTCGACCGGGACATCCTGCGGCTGGCGGTGGTGGATCTGGAGGATTTCGGCACCCCCGCCGCCGTGGCCTGCAACGAGGCGGTGGAGCTCGCCAACCGCTACAGCGACGAGCAGGGGCGACGCATGATCAACGGTGTGCTGCGGCGCTTCACCGCCGCCCGGGTCTGACCAGGAACGCGATGGTCTTCGATTGGTTCAAACGGGCCCTGGCCCAACCCGCCCCGACGCCTGAGCCCGAACCCGCCGTGGCGCCCGTGCCGGAGCCGGAGACCGAGTCCCCCGCCGAGGCGGAGGCCACCGCGGTTCCGGCCGCCCCTGAAGCCGTGGCCCCGGTGGCCGTGCCCCCGGCGGAGGTCGCGCCCGCTGTTGCCGATTCCGCCGCGCCGGCTGCTGCCGCCGCCCCCGCCGCCCCCGCCGCCCCCGCCGGTCCGGGGGTTGATGAGGACGCCCTCGCCTGGGCCCGCCAGGCCTACGCCCGGCTGAAGGCCCAGCAGGAGGCGGCCAGCCAGGCCGCGGCGCCCGCGCCGGCCCCTGCCCCCACACCGGCACCGGCACCGGCAGCCGAGGCACCACCCGCTCCCGACGCCGCTCCCGAAGCGCCGCCGGCCCCCGAACCCGCCGCCCCGCCCGTGGCGAACGGCCTTTCCCTGCTGGAGCAGGCCGCCGCCCAGCGCCAGCAGCGCCTCCAGGAGATCACCGCCCCCGCCGAGCCCGCCCCGGCCGCGCCGCCGGCCGCCGCAGCGACCCCCCAGGCCGCGGACGCCGATGCCGCCGACCCCAGCCTCGGCGCCTTCGATGACACCTTCACCTGGTCGGCGGAGGTGCTGGCGGCCCAGGGACGCAGCGTCGAGGACGTGTCCCTCGAGGAGATCGACTGGCTGGGCCGGCTGCGGCGCGGCCTCGAGAAGACCCGCAAGGGTTTCGTCACCCAGCTGCTGGAGAACCTCGGCGACGACCCCCTCACCCCGGCGGTGCTCGACGACCTTGAGTCCACCCTGCTGCGCGCCGACGTGGGCGTGAAGGCCACCGACCAGGTGCTCGAAGCCCTGCGCCGCCGCCTCAACGAGGAGGTGGTCGACCCGGCCGAGGGGCTCCGCTTCCTGAAGGAGCAGCTGTGCGGCCTGCTGGAGGAGCCGATCCGCGCCGGCGGCACCGCCCTGCTGGCCCCCCAGCGCGACCGGCTCAACGTCTGGCTGCTGGTCGGCGTCAACGGGGTCGGCAAGACCACCACCCTCGGCAAGCTGGCCAACCTGGCGGTGCGCAGCGGCTACAGCTGCCTGATCGCCGCCGCCGACACCTTCCGGGCCGCGGCGGTCCAGCAGGTGAGCGTCTGGGGGGAGCGCAGCGGCGTTCCCGTGGTGGCCAACCCCAGCGCCAACGCCGACCCGGCGGCCGTCGTCTTCGACGCCATCGGCGCCGCCCGCTCCAAGGGCACCGAGCTGGTGCTGGTGGACACGGCCGGCCGGCTGCAGACCAAGCACAACCTGATGGAGGAGCTGGGCAAGGTGCGGCGCACGATCACCAGGCTGGCGCCGGAGGCGGCGGTGGAATCGCTGCTGGTGCTCGATGCCAGCCAGGGCCAGAACGGCCTGCGCCAGGCCATGGCCTTCGCCAGTGCCGCCGGTCTCACCGGGGTGGTGCTCACCAAGCTTGACGGCAGCGCCCGCGGCGGCGTCGCCCTGGCGGTGGCCTCGGAGGCGGGGCTGCCGATCCGCTTCATCGGGGCCGGTGAGGGCATCCGCGACCTGCGTCCCTTCAACAGCTTCGAGTTCGTCGAGGCCCTGCTCGCCTCCTGAAGCCGCCTGCCGCTGCTACCTTGCGTGTCCTTTGCGGCCGCTCGGTGAGCAGCACGCCGCCCCCGCAGCCCCATCCCACCCCCACCACGGCGTCCCGTCCCGGCCAGGGGCTGTCCGTCGCGGCCTCGCTGCGCCAGCTGCTCGACAGCCTCGGCCGGGAGCAGCGCCGCAACCTGGAGCTGCTGGCGTCCCTCTCCTTCGCCCTGCGCAGCTACACCAACCTCAAGCGCTTCCTCGAACTGGTGCCCCTGGTGGCGGCGCGCCTGGTGGAGGGGGAGGGGAGCCTGCTCGTGGTGTTCCACGCCGATGGCCGCCTCTGGCGCGAGCAGCTCCAGGCCACCCCCGGTGAGCGCAGCGCCGAGGTGCTGCGCCAGCTGGCGGCCCTGCCCGATGGGCAGCTCCAGAACCAGGAGGGCGACGAGGCCGTCGCGGTGCTGCTCGACCCCCTGATCCAGCGCCTGCTCGGCGCCCACCAGGTGTTCGCCACCTCCGTGGTGGCCCGCAGCCGCCAGCGGGGCCGGCTCTACGTGTTCAGTGACCGGCGCGGCTTCAGCTGGAGCGATGTGCGTCGCCGCCACCTGCAGCTGGTGGCCGACCTCACCGGCGTGGCCCTGGAGAACGAGCTGCTGCAGCAGGACCGGCGCCGCCATGAGCGGCTTGACCGCCAGCTGAGCATCGGCGCCGAGGTCCAGTCCCAGCTGCTGCCCGACCACTGCCCCGTGATCGACGGCGTCGAGCTGGCGGCGCTCTGCCGCCCCGCCTTCCAGGTGGGCGGCGACTACTACGACTTCATCCCCACCCAGCCCCAGCTCAGCGGCCACCGGCGCGAGCAGGCCCCCTGGGCGCTGGTGATGGGCGACGTCATGGGCAAGGGGGTGCCGGCCGGCCTGCTGATGACCCTGCTGCGGGGCATGCTGCGGGCCGAGGTGCTCAGCGGACTGCCACCCGACCGCATCCTCCACGACCTCAACCAGCTGGCCCAGGAGGACCTGGCCCACTCGCACCGCTTCGTCACCCTCTTCTATTCCGACTACGACCCCCGCACCCGCCTGCTGCGTTACGCCAACGCGGCCCACAACCCGCCCCTGGTCTGGCGGCGCCACTCGGGCCGGGTGGAGCGGCTCGACACCCCCGGCCTGCTGATCGGCCTGCAGAGCGAGGCCGAGTACGGCTGCGGTGAGCTGCAGCTGGAGCCCGGCGACGTGATCCTCTATTACACCGATGGCGTCACCGAGGCCAGCGGCTTCAGCGGCGAGCGCTTCGACGAGGAGCGGCTGGTGAAGGCCTTCCAGGGCGCCTGCCGGGCCGTCCACGACGCCCAGGCGATCCTGGACCGGCTGTTCGAGCGCCTCGACCGTTTCGTCGGCAGCGACCGCCGGCTCGAGGACGACGCCTCGATGGTGGTGCTGAAGGTGAGGGACGGGGTGGTGCTGCCCACCCTGCCCGCCACCTGAGACGAATGGCAAGCTGAGGGGCTGAGCGGAATGCCCTGATGGTCGCCGACCCCTCCCCCACCACCTGGAGCGATCGCTTCGAGCAGGGTCTGCATCCGGCGATCGAGCGCTTCAACGCCTCGATCGGTTTCGACATCGCCCTGCTCCAGGAGGATCTCGACGGTTCCATCGCCCACGCCCGCATGCTGGGCCGCTGCGGGGTGATCAGCGAGCCGGAGGCGGAGCGCCTGATCGAGGGGCTCGAGGCCATCCGCGCCGAGGCGGCCGCCGGGCAGTTCACGCCGGGTCTGGAGGCGGAGGACGTGCATTTCGCCGTGGAACGGCGCCTGATCGAACGGCTCGGCCCCCTCGGCAAGAAGCTGCACACCGGCCGCAGCCGCAACGACCAGGTGGGCACCGACCTGCGTCTCTGGCTGCGGCGCCGCATCGATGCCATCGACGCCGCCCTGGTGCGTTTCGAGCGGGCCCTGCTGGTGAGGGCCGAGGCCCACCCCGACACCCTGATCCCCGGTTACACCCACCTGCAGCGGGCCCAGCCGGTCTGCCTGGCCCACCACCTGCTCGCCTACGTCGAGATGGCCGAGCGCGACCGCCAACGCCTGGCCGACGTGCGCCGCCGCGTCAACATCTGCCCCCTCGGGGCGGCCGCCCTGGCGGGGACGCCGGTGCCGATCGACCGCCGCCAGACCGCCGCCGAGCTCGGCTTCGAGGCGATCTACGCCAACAGCCTCGATGCGGTCAGCGACCGGGACTTCGCCGTCGAGACGATGGCGGCCCTCTCCCTGGTGATGGCCCACCTGAGCCGCCTGGCGGAGGAGGTGATCCTCTGGGCCAGCGAGGAGTTCGGCTTCGTGGGGCTCACCGACCGCTGCGCCACCGGCAGCAGTCTGATGCCCCAGAAGAAGAATCCCGATGTGCCCGAACTGGTGCGCGGCAAGAGCGGCCGGGTGTTCGGCCACCTGATGGGGCTGCTGACGATGATCAAGGGTCTGCCCCTCGCCTACAACAAGGACTTCCAGGAGGACAAGGAAGCCCTCTTCGACGGGGTGCGCACCTGCCTCGACTGCCTGGAGGCGATGGCCGTGCTGTTCGAGGAGGGGCTCGACTTCCGCCCCGCCCGGCTGGAGGCCGCCGTGGCCGCCGATTACTCCAATGCCACCGATGTGGCCGACTATCTGGTGGCCCGCGGGGTGCCGTTCCGGGAGGCCTACCAGCTGGTCGGCGGGCTGGTGAAGGCCTGCCTGCTGGAGCAGCGGCTGCTGGCCGATCTGCCCCTCGAGCGCTGGCAGCAGCTCCATCCCGCCTTCGAAGCGGACATCCATGCGGTGATCGCCCCGCGGCAGGTGGTGGCGGCCCGCCGCAGTGAGGGCGGCACGGGCTTCGAGCGGGTGGCCGAGCAGCTGCGTCTGGCGCGGGAGCGCCTCGATCGCACCCCCTGAGCTTCTCCGGCGGGCGTTGGAATCGCGGGTCTACGTCTAATCTTGGGGGGTCTCGGGCGCCCGTGCGCCCCATCGGTTCCCCCTCATCGGTCAGTGAGTATTTTCGTCGGCAATCTTCCCTTCCGCGCCGAGCAGGAAGACGTGGCTGAACTGTTCGCGCCCTTCGGCGAAGTGGTCAACTGCTCCCTGCCGCTGGAGCGCGACACCGGCCGCAAGCGCGGCTTCGCTTTCATCGAGATGGCGGATGCCGACACCGAGACCAGGGCCATCGACGCCCTGCAGGGGGCCGAGCTGATGGGTCGTCCCCTGCGCATCAACAAGGCCGAGCCCCGCAGCGGCGGTGGTGGTGGTGGCGGTGGTCCGCGCCGCGGCGGCGGCGGCGGCTACGGCGGCGGTGGTGGTGGCGGCTATGGCGGCGGCGGTGGTGGCTACGGAGGTGGCGGCGGTGGCTATGGCGGGGGTGGCGGCGGCTATGGCGCCGATCGCGGGTCCGGGGCCAGGGGCTGGGAGGACCGCAGCTACGGCGGCGGTGGAGCTGGTGGCGGCGGAGCTGCCCCCGATGCCTTCGAGGCGGGCCGCTCCCGCCGGCGCCGCAGCGGCGGTGGCGGTGGTGACTACGGCGGCGGCGACTACGGCGGCGCCGAGGTCTGAGGCGCCAAGGTCTGAGGCGCCCCCGGACGGGGCCTGAGCCCTCTCAGAGGCCCCGTTCCTCCAGCTGGCGGGCGGCGGCCTCCAGCACGGCGGGGCCAGCCCCCGCCTGGCCGGCCTCCCGGGTCAGCCAGCCGCGCCAGTGGCGGGCCCCGCTGACCCCCTCCACCACGTGCACCAGGTGCCGGGCGATCGGCCAGAGCCGTCCCCCCGAGGCGCACCAGCGTTCGGCATGGGGCAGCACTCCCCTCAGCACCGTCGAGGCCCGTGGCTCGGCGCCGCCGGCGTCCCCGAAGATCCGGCGGTCCACCCCCGCCCAGCGCAGGGGATGGGCGTAGGCGGCCCGCCCCACCATCACCCCGTCCACCAGGGCCAGCTGCTCCTGGCAGGGGTCCAGGTCCTCCAGGCCGCCGTTCAGTTCGATCGTCAGCTGCGGCCGCTCCCGTTTGAGGCGGTGCACCAGGTCCCAGCGCAGGGGCGGCACGGTGCGGTTCTGCTTCGGATCGAGCCCGTTCAGCCAGGCCTTGCGGGCGTGGACGGCGAAGCGGGCGGCGCCGGCCGCCGCCAGGCTGTCGACGAAGGCCAGCAGTTCCTCGTAGGAGTCCCGCTCGTCGATGCCGATGCGGTGCTTCACCGTCACCGGCAGGGGCGTGGCCGCCGCCATCGCCGCCACGCAGCGGGCCACCCGCTCCGGCTCCGCCATCAGGCAGGCCCCGAAGCGGCCCTGTTGCACCTTTTCGCTGGGGCAGCCCACGTTGAGGTTGATCTCGTCGTAGCCCCAGTCGGCCCCCATCCGGGCGGCCTCCGCCAGCAGCTCCGGGTCGTCGCCGCCGAGCTGCAGGGCCAGGGGGTGTTCGGCCGGGTCGAACCCCAGCAGCCGTTCGAGCCGCTGCTGCTTCTCCCCCATCCGGGAGGGGGAGCCGTCCTGGGCGATGTGGTGCAGCGCCCGGGCCACCACCATCTCGGAGTAGAGCAGGCAGTGCCGGCTGACCTGCCGCATCAGCACCCGGAAGTGCCGATCGGTGCAGTCCAGCATGGGCGCCACACTGAAGCGGTAGTTGTGCTCCATCGCCCCATGCTGCCCAGCCGTGCCTCCGTGGTGGTGGTGGGAGGGGGCCCGGCGGGCTTCATGGCCGCCATCGCCGCCGCCGAAGCGGCCGCCGGCCAGCTCCGCGGGGGGGTGCTGCTGCTGGAGTCCACCCCCGAACCGCTGCACAAGGTGCTGATCAGCGGCGGCGGCCGCTGCAACGTCACCCACGCCTGCTGGGATCCGCGGCTGCTGGTGGATCACTACCCGCGCGGCGGCAAGGCCCTGCGGGGCCCTTTCTCCCGCTTCGCCCCCGGTGACACGGTGGCCTGGTTCCAGGCCCATGGCCTGCAGCTGGTGGAGGAGCCCGACGGGCGGCTGTTCCCCCGCTCCAACCGTTCCTCCTCGGTGATCGACACCCTGCGCCGGGCGGCGACCGCCGCCGGGGTGGCGGTGCACACGGCCGAGGCGGGGCAGGCGGCGGAGGCCCTGCCCGGTGGCGGGTTCCGGCTGCGGCTGCGCTCGGGGGCCGAGCTGCTCGCCGAGCACCTGGTGCTGGCGACGGGCAGCCACCCCAGCGGCCACCGCATCGCCGCCTCCCTGGGCCATGGCCTGGTGGCGCCGGTGCCCTCCCTGTTCACCCTCACCCTGGCCGACCACCCCCTGGTGGCCCTGGCCGGGGTGGCGATGGACCCGGTGCAGCTGGAGCTGCTGCTGACGCCCCTGGCGGACACCGGAGCGGCCGCCACCGCCTCGGCCCCTGGCGCCCCCGGCAAGCCCCAGCGGCAGCGGGGGCCGGTACTGATCACCCACTGGGGCCTCAGCGGGCCGGCCACCCTGCGGCTCACGGCCTTCGCCGCCCGGGCCCTGCGGGAGCGCCGCTACCGGGCCGAGCTCCGGGTCGACTGGACCGGCGGCCGCAAGCCGGCGGAGCTGGAGGGCTGGTTTGCCGCGGCGCGCCGCGAGCAGGCCCGGCGTCAGCTGGGCAACTGGCGGCCCTGGCCCGACCTCAGCCGCCGCCTCTGGCTGCACCTGCTGGCCCTGGCGGGGCTGGACGCCAGCCTGCGCTGGGCCGATCTCCCCCGCCGCGGGGAGCAGGCCCTGGTCACGGCCCTGCGGGACAGCCGTTACCGGGTCTCCGGCCGCGGCCCCTTCGGCGAGGAGTTTGTCACCGCCGGCGGCATCCCCCTGGCGGAGGTCAACCTGGCCACGATGGAGAGCCGCCTGCAGCCGAGCCTGTTCCTGGTGGGGGAACTGCTGGACGTGGACGGGGTGACGGGCGGCTTCAACTTCCAGCACTGCTGGAGCTCGGGCTGGCTGGCGGGCCAGGCCCTGGCGGCTCAGATCACGGGCGCCTAGGGCTCAGCGCACGTGCTCGTAGATCGAGAACATCGGCAGATACATGGCCAGCAGCACCGAGCCCACGATGATGCCCACCAGCACGATCATCGCCGGCTCCAGCATGGAGGTCATGGCCTTCACCATCGTGCTGACCTCGTCTTCGTAGAAGTCGGCCACCTTGGAGAGCATGGCGTCCATTTCGCCGGTTTCCTCGCCGATGGCGAGCATGTTGACGCACATCTCCGGAAACACGTTCTTCAGCCGCAGGGCCGCGCTGAGGGGCATGCCCTCACTCACCTCATTCTTGGAGGAGATGATGGCATCGGAGATCACGGAATTGGTGGCCGTCTCCCTCACGATCTCCAGGGACAACAGGATCGGCACCCCCGCTTTGGAGAGGGAGCTCAGGGTGCGGCAGAACTGGGCACTGGCCGACTTCTGCAGCAACTCACCGAACAGGGGCAGCTTCAGCAGCAGGCCGTCGATCTGGCGGCGGCCCATCGGTGTGTTGTAGGTGGACACCACCCAGAACGCGAAGCCCACCAGGGCCGCCAGCAGGATCAGGGCCTTCCAGGAGCGCAGGAACTCACTCAGATTCAGCATCATCTGGGTGAACAGGGGCAGTTCCGCCCCCAGCTGCTCGAAGACGCTGGAGAAGGTGGGGATCAGAAAGATCGTCATGCCCAGGAACACGGCGATGGCGATCACCAGCACCGTGACCGGATAGCTCATCGCCCCCTTGATCTGGTTCTGGAGCTTGGCGTTGTCCTCCAGCAGCTTGGCCAGGCGCTTGAGGGTGTCGTCGAGGACGCCACCCGCCTCACCCGCCTCCACCAGGGCGATGCTGAGGTTGTCGAACACCTTCGGCCAGCGGCGCATGGCGTTGCCCAGACTGTCGCCCTGGTTGACGTCCTGGGTCATGCCAGCCAGGGCCTGGCGCATCTTGTTGGAGCGCTGCTGGACCCGCATCAGGTCGAGGCTGCGCAGGATCGGCACGCCCGCATCCACCAGGGCGGAGAGCTTGTTGGCGAACAGGGCCTTGTCGCGGATGGTCACCGGCCCCTCGAGCAGGTCGGACAGGCCGCTGAAGGAGGAGGACGTCTTCTTGGGGGCCGCCTGGGGGACCTTGGGGGTCTCCTTGCGCACCAGGGTGTTGGCCAGGATGCCGCGGCGGCGCAGTTCCCGCCGGGCGACCGAGGGGCTGTCGGCGTTCAGCGTCATCTCCCGGCGCTGGCCGGACTTGGTGGTGTAGGTGACGACGAAGGCGGTCATGGCGGGCCTCAGCGGTCGAGCAGCCGGAGGAGCTCTTCCGGCTTGGTGGTCTTGAGCAGGGCCTCCTCGCGGGTGACCCTGCCCTCCTCCACCAGGTTGGCGAGTGCCCGCTCGAGGGTCTGCATGCCCTGGCTGGCGCCGGTCTGGATCTGGGAATAGAGCTGGGAGCTCTTGCCTTCCCGGATCAGGTTGGCGATGGCGGGGGTGTTGATCATGATTTCCTGGGCCATCACCCGGCCGAAGGCGCCGTTGCCGGCGGGTACGGCGCTCTTGCAGAGGGTCTGGGAGAAGACCGCCAGCAGGCTGCCGCTCAGCTGCACCCGGATCTGGGTCTGCTGGCCCGCCGGGAACACATCCACCATCCGGTCGACGGTCTGGCCGGCGGAGCTGGTGTGCAGGGTGCCGAAGACGAGGTGGCCGGTCTCGGCGGCGGTGATCGCCAGCTGGATCGTCTCCAGGTCGCGCAGTTCCCCCACCAGGATCACATCCGGATCTTCCCGCAGGGCCGCCCGCAGGGCGTTGGAGAAGCTGCGGGTGTCCTCATTCAGTTCGCGCTGGTGAATGATTGATTTGTCGTTCCTGTAGGTGAACTCGATCGGATCCTCGATGGTGAGAATGTGCTCCGAACGGGTGGCGTTGATGTGCTCGATCAGCGCCGCCAGGGTGGTGGTCTTGCCGGAGCCCGTCGGTCCGGTGACCAGGACCAGCCCCTTGGGCTTGCTGCTGATCTCCTCGACGATGGGGGGCAGTCCGAGTTTCTCGAGGCTGGGGATGGAGTTGCCGAGCGCCCGCAGGCAGGCCGCGTAGGTGCCCCGCTGGCGGTACACGTTGATCCGGAACCGGGCCACGCCCTTGAGGCCGTAGGAACAGTCGAGTTCCCAGTTCTGCTCCAGGTTCTTGCGCTGGGCGTTGTTGAGCAGGGAGAAGATCAGTCGGTTGCAGCTCTCCTCGGTGAGCTGGGTGTCCTGGATGATGGGCCGCAGCTGGCCGCTGAAGCGGCCGTAGGGAGGATTGCCCGCGGACAGGTGCAGGTCGCTGCCTCCGGCCTTCACCAGTTCCTGCATCAGGTCTTCGATGAGGAGATCCATCCTGCTCAGCTCCGAACGCACAGACAGTAGGGACATTCCAACCATTCGTCCTCCAGCCCCGCTCCGCAGCTGCGGCAGGTGAGGGTGCTCAGGGCCCGGGCGCGCCGTTCCGATTCCAGGCCCGTGTCGGTGAGCAACATGCGCTCCACCTCCTCCAGGGTGGTCAGCCCCTCCCGCACAAGATCAAGGCCGTAGCCGAGCAGCGTTTTCATGCCACTCTCCAGGGCCAGGCGCCGCAGCTCCTCGGTCGTCGCCCGCTTGGCCACGGCGGCGGAGAGGGTCTCGTTCATGCGCAGGATCTCGTAGACCCCCACCCGGCCCTTGTAGCCCCGCCCCTGGCAGGCGCTGCAGCAGCCCTCCGAGCCCGGCAGGACCGTGTTGGCCCGGTAGAAGGAGATGTCGGTCTCGTCGGAGGCCACCAGGCCGAAACGGGCCAGTTCGCTGTGGTTCGGGTGGTAGGGGATCCGGCACTCGCTGCACAGGCGGCGCAGCAGACGCTGGGAGACGATCCCCAGCAGCGAGGCGCTGACCAGGAAGGGCTCCATGCCCATCTCGTCGAGCCGGGCGAAGGCGCTGGCGGCGTCGTTGCAGTGCAGGGTGGTCAGCACCAGGTGGCCCGTCAGGGCCGCCTCGATGGCGGTGCGGGCGGTCTCCAGGTCGCGGGTCTCCCCCACCAGCAGCACGTCCGGGTCCTGGCGCATGAAGGCGCGCAGCGCGGAGCTGAAGTCGTAGCCCTTCTCCCGGTTCACCTGGGTCTGGGTGATGCCCTGGAGGGTGTATTCGATCGGATCCTCGACCGTGGAGATGTTGATCGAGGGGTCGTTGCGCTCCGAGAGCAGGGCGTAGAGGGTGGTCGACTTGCCGGAACCCGTCGGCCCGGTGACCAGGATCATGCCGAAGGGTTTGGAGCCGATGTCCCGCAGGGTGGAGCGGGCTTCCTCGTCGGTGATCAGCGTGTCCAGACCCAGCTGGGTGGCGCCGCTGTCGAGCAGCCGCAGCACCACCTTCTCGCCGTAGCGGCCGGGCAGGGTGCTGACCCGGAAGTCCATGGTGCGGCCGCGGAAGTTGCGGCGGATCCGGCCGTCCTGGGGCATCCGCCGTTCGGCGATGTCCAGGTCGGCCATGATCTTGAAGCGGGAGGTGACCGCGGGGATCAGGGTGCGGGGCAGCTTGTCGATGCTGCGCAGCACGCCGTCCTGGCGGAAGCGGACCAGCAGCCCGTCCTCCTGGGGTTCCACGTGGATGTCGCTGGCGCCGCTGGTGAGCGACTCGATCAGGATCCGATCCACCAGGCTCATCACCGGCGAGATCCCCTCGCCCGAGCTGCTGGCTTCCAGGTCCTCGGTTTCCGGTGTGCTCGGCCCCTGGGGGGTGGCGGCCTGACCCAGGTCAAGGTCCCGGAAGAGGGAGGTGTGCTCCGCACCGGTGACCTGCGGGCGCTGGGTGAGACCTTCTGATGGCATCGACGGGAAGGATCGGAAGCGAAGCCTGGCTGTGGAGCCTTTGGGTGGAGCCTTGGAGTGGAGCGTGGCTGAGGTGCGGGCTTCCACCGCTTGTGGAGAGGGCTCCTCGACCTTCAACATAACGGCATCTGACATCCCTGCCAGAACGCATGACCGGCGACAACACTCCCCCCCATGAGGAACGGATCGATCCCCGGGAGGGCGCGGTCGACGCAGCCCGGGTGGAGGAGCTCCTCGAGACCCTGCCGGTGAATCCCGACGGCGGCCCGGACGTCACGCCCCCCGCCGAGGGCACCGGGGCCCCGGACGCCGCCGGCGCCGCGCCGGAGGCCGCCGACAGCGGCACTGACCGCGTCAGCCAGCTGGAGGCCGAGCTGGCGGCCCTGCGCAGCGAGAACGAGTCCCTGAAGGGCCAGTACATGCGCATCGCCGCCGATTTCGACAACTTCCGCAAGCGCCAGTCCCGTGACAAGGAGGACCAGCGCCTGCACATCACCTGCACCACCCTCACCGAGATCCTGCCGGTGGTCGACAACTTCGACCGGGCCCGCCAGCAGCTCAACCCCCAGAGCGAGGAGGCCCAGAGCCTGCATCGCAGTTACCAGAACCTCTATAAACAGCTGGTTGATGTGTTCAAGCAGCTGGGGGTGTCGCCGATGCGGGTGGAGGGTGAACCCTTCGACCCCTCGCTTCACGAGGCCGTGCTGCGCGAACCCAGTGAGGAGCATCCGGAGGACGTGGTGATCGAGGAGCTGCAGCGGGGCTACCACCTCGACGGCCGCGTGCTGCGGCATGCCCTGGTCAAGGTGTCGATGGGTCCCGGCCCGGCCGGTGGGTCCCGTTCCGATGCATCGGCGCCACCCAGCGAAGGGACATCCGACTGATGGCCGATTACTACGAGCTGCTCGGTGTCAGCCGGGACGTGGATGCCGACAGCCTCAAGAAGGCCTACCGGCGCCTGGCCCGCCAGTACCACCCGGACGTCAACAAGGACCCGGCCGCGGAGGACCGCTTCAAGGAGATCGGCCGGGCCTATGAGGTGCTCAGCGATCCCCAGGCCCGGGCCCGCTACGACCAGTTCGGCGAGGCCGGCCTGGGCGGCGGCGGCGGCATGCCCGACATGGGCGACATGGGCGGTTTTGCCGACCTCTTCGAGACCTTCTTCAGCGGTTTCGGCGGGGCCGGCGGTGGCGCCGCGGCCGGGGCACGCCGCCGCGGCCCCCGCCAGGGCGACGACCTGCGACTGGATCTCACCATCAGCTTCAGCGAGGCCGTCTTCGGCAGCGAGAAGGACGTCCAGGTCCGCCACCTCGAGACCTGCACCACCTGCAGCGGTTCCGGCGCCAAGGCGGGCAGCGGCCCCACCACCTGCGGCACCTGCGGCGGCGCCGGCCAGGTGCGCCGCGCCACCCGCACCCCCTTCGGCAGCTTCACCCAGGTGGCGCCCTGCCCCACCTGCGACGGCACCGGCCAGGTGATCGCCGACCCCTGCAACGCCTGCGGCGGCCAGGGCCTGCAGCAGGTGCGCAAGAAGCTGCGCATCAACATTCCCGCCGGCGTCGACACCGGCACCCGCCTGCGGGTGGGCCAGGAGGGCAACGCCGGCCAGCGGGGCGGGCCGGCCGGGGATCTCTACGTCTTCCTCACCGTCCAGTCCCACCCCCACCTGCGGCGGGATGGGGTCACGGTCCATTCCGAGGTGTCGCTCAACTACCTCCAGGCGATCCTGGGCGACACGATCGAGGTCGAGACCGTCGACGGCCACGAGCCGCTGGAGATTCCCGCCGGCACCCAGCCCGGGGCCGTCATCACCCTCCAGGGCAAGGGGGTGCCCCGGCTCGGCAATCCGGTGGCCCGCGGCAACCACCAGTTCACCATCAAGGTGCAGTTGCCCACCAAGCTCAACGGCGAGGAGCGCCAGCTGCTCGAGCAGCTGGCCGGACACCACACCAGCAAGGGCCAGCGCCACCACCACAAGAGCGGCCTGTTCGGCGGCCTGTTCGGTTGAGCGTCATGGGCGGCTCGCCGGCGGTCCTCGATCTGCGGGGAACGCCTTGCCCGGTCAACTTCATCCGGGCCCGCCTGGCCCTCGAGCCCCTGCCGCCGGGGAGCTGGCTGCGGATCGACCTGGACGGGGGGGAACCGGAGCAGATGGTGAGCGAGGGCCTGCGCAACGAGGGGCACGAGGTGCAACGGGTCGACCCGTCGCCGTTCGCCCCGGGTGAGGGGGTGCGGCTGCTGGTGCGACGGGATGGGGGCTGAGCCGCTGCCGGGTCGGGTGGTGGCCCTGCAGGCCAACTACTGCCTGGTGAGCCTCGATGGCCCCTCGGAGCTCGGTGACGACGGCCGCCTGCTGTGCACCCGCCGCACCCGCCTCGACAAGAGCGGCCTGCAGGTGTGCGTGGGTGATCGGGTGACGGTGGCCGCCGTCGACTGGCGGGCGCGGCGGGGGGCGGTGGTGGGCCTCGAACCCCGCCACAGCCTGCTGGAGCGGCCGGCGGTCGCCAACGTGAACCGGGTGGTGGTGGTGGTGGCCGTGGCCGAACCCGGCCTTGACCCCCTGCAGCTGACCCGGTTCCTGATCACCGCCGAGGCCACCGGCCAGCCGGTGCAGGTGGTGCTCAGCAAGGCCGACCTGCTGCCGCCGGACGAGGTGGGGGCCTGGTGCCGGCGGCTGGAGGGCTGGGGCTACGGCACCGTGGCGGTTTCGACCCGCAGCGGTGAGGGTCTCGAGACCCTGCGCCACCAGCTGGCCGCGCCGGGCATCGCCGTGCTCTGCGGCCCCTCCGGCGTGGGCAAGAGCAGCCTGCTCAACGCCCTGGCCCCGGCCCTGGAGCTGCGCGTCGCCGCCGTCTCCGGCCGGTTGCGCCGCGGACGCCACACGACCCGGCATGTCGAATTGTTCTCCGTGGCGCCGGGGGCCCTGGTGGCCGATTCCCCCGGCTTCAACACCCCCGCCCTCCCCGACGACCCCCAGATCCTGGCGGCGGCCTTCCCGGAGCTGCTGGCCCGCCTCAGGGCCATCCCCTGCCGTTTCGCCAACTGCCGCCACCTGGGCGACCCGGGCTGTGCCATGGGGGACGGCTGGGACCGCCAGCTGATCTACGGCCGCTGCCTCGAGGAGGTGGAGGCCGCGGCGGCCCGTTCCCGCAGCGGCCAGGGGCGCCAGGGGGAGCGGGGCCTGCGTCAGCGGGGCGACCGCCTCGAACCCCTGCTCGACCCCCAGCTGCGCCGGTCCTCCCGCAGCACCCGGCGTCAGGGGCTGGAGCAGGACCTGCCGGGACTGGAGGGGGAGCTCAGTTCCCCAGACCGGGAAGATTCAGATCCAGACCCCCGGTGAGGGTTTCCATGCGCTCGCGCATGGTGCCGGTGGAGACCTCGTAGGCCTTGCAGAGCGCCGCCAGCACGGCCGCCTCGACCGTCTCCACGGGTTCGGCGAGCAGCTCCGGGCTCAGCTCGACCCGCAGGGGCTGCTGGTTGCCGGAGAGCCAGACGCTGGCGCGGCCCTCGGGGTCGCTGCCCTGCAGTTCCATCGCGTCGAGCTCCTCCTGGAGCTTCTGGGCGTCCTGCTGAATCTGCTGGGCCTTGCGGAAGGCCTCGGTCAGCTGTCCGAAATTGGGAAGTCCGAAGCCGGCCATGCCAGGGGATCGTCGTCTGGGGGCAGGCTAGAACCCCAGCCGCTGGACCTCCGGGTGCAGCCGCACCCCGCGGCTCTCCAGCACCCGCTGCTGCACCTGGCGGATCAGGGCGTCGATGTCGGAGGCGGTGGCGGCCCCGGTGTTGACGATGAAGTTGGCGTGGATCGGCGACACCTGGGCATCGCCGATGGCGAGTCCCTTGAGGCCGAGGGATTCGATCAGCTGGCCGGCCTTGAGCGGTTCGGGATTGCGGAACACGCTGCCGCAGCTGGGTTGCTGGTAGGGCTGGGTGCTGGTGCGGCTCTGCAGGTTGGCGCTGGTGCGGGCGCTGAGCACCGCCGGGTCGTGGCCGGGCTCCAGCCGGAAGCGGGCCGAAAGCACCAGCAGTGGCTCCTCCTGCAGGCGGCTGTGGCGGTAGGCGAAGGCCAGGTCAGCGGCGGCCAGCTCGAAGGGGGCGTCGGGCCGGCGCGGATCCAGCACCCGCACCGACACCAGCCACTCGGCGGTGCAGCCCCCCTGGGCGCCGGCGTTCATCACCACCGCGCCACCCACCGTGCCGGGGATGCCGACGGCCCACTCCAGACCCCGCAGGCCGCTGCGGGCCGCCTTGCGGGCCAGGGTGGGGATCGGTTCGCCCGCCTCGGCCTCCACCCAGCCCTCGCCCGGGTCCAGGCGGCTGCCCTGCAGCCGCCGGTTGCAGAGGGTGAGGCCATCGAGGCCGCCGTCGGCGATCAGCAGGTTGGAGCCTGCGCCGATGCAGCGGAAGGGAAGACCCGAGGCCGCCGCCCAGGCGGCGTGGGCGATCAGCTCCCCCTGGTCGGCGGGTTCGGCGAACCAGGCGGCGGGACCGCCGACCTTCCAGGTGGTGTAGTCCCGCAGGGCGACCCCTGCCCGGGGCTGGCTGAGCGGGGCCGTCGCCATCCCCTCAGGCCACCAGCGCGGTGGGGCGACCCCGTTCGTCGAGGGCCCCCAGGCGCTCCCAGAGGCTGTTGACGTCGCCGGCCCCCATCGCCAGCACCAGGTCGCCCGGGCCGGTGCCGCCGGCCACCAGCTCCGCCAGGGCCTCCATGCTGGCCGCCACCGCCACCGGCAGGTCGGGGGCGAGGGAGCGCACCGACTCCGCCAGGGCCTGGCTGGAGATCCCCGCCACCGGGGCCTCGCCGGCCGCGTACAGGGGCGCCAGCAGCACGGCGTCGGCCTCGGTGAGGGCCGCGGCGAAATCGTCCAGGAACTGGGCGGTGCGGGTGTAGCGGTGGGGCTGGAACACCGCCACCAGCCGCCGCGGCACCAGCGGCAGCGGGCTGCGGCCGCTCTCCACCATCAGCCGGGCCATGGCGATGGTGGCGGCCACTTCGCTGGGATGGTGGGCGTAATCGTCGACGATCGCCCGGTCCTGCCAGAGGCCGCGGCAGTCGAAGCGGCGGCCGGGGGGGCGCAGCCCGGCCACCGCCAGCCGCAGGTCCTCGAAGGGCACGCCCTCCAGCCGGCAGGCCGCCATGGCGGCCACGGTGTTGCTCAGGTTGTGGCGGCCGGGCAGGGGCACCTCCAGGGTGCCGAGCGCCTCCCCGTGCTCGTACCAGGTGGCCAGGGTGCCGTCACCCCGCTCCTCCAGGGGGATGGCGGCGAAGTCGACGCCTTCGCTGCTGCAGGTCGACCACCAGCTGGCGGCCTGGAAGTGCTCCCGCAGCACCGGACAGTCGCGGTTGGCCAGCAGGGTGGTGCAGCCATCGGCGAAGTGCTGCAGGGTGGCCACCAGGGCGGCCAGATCCGGGTAGTGGTCGGTGTGGTCGAGCTCCACATTGGTGAGCACCCCCAGCCGGGGCCGGAACTTCACCAGGGAGCCGTCCGATTCGTCGGCCTCGGCCACCAGCAGCCGGCCCCGGCCATGGCGGCCGTTGCTGCCGAAGGCGGGCACGATCCCCCCGATCACGGCGGTGGGGTCCTCGCCGACGGCCTCCAGGAGCGTGGCGATCAGGGTGCTGGTGGTGGTCTTGCCGTGGCTGCCGGCCACCGCGATCGACGGCTGGGCATTGATCAGGGCCGCCAGCACGTCGGAGCGGTGCACGATCGCCAGCCCGCGCCGCCGGGCCTCGGCCAGCTCCTCGTTGGCAGCGGGCACCGCCGAGCTGATCACCACCAGGGGATCCGCCACCGTCCCGTCGAGACCGGCGAGCACCGCGGTGATCGTCGCGGCGGTCTGCTCCTGGAAGACCCGCACCCCGGCGGATCCCAGCCGCTCCAGCACCGGACTGGGACGGGGGTCGGAGCCACTCACCAGGAAGCCCCTCTCCGCCAGGATCCCTGCCAGGGCGGACATGCCGATCCCCCCGGCCCCGATGAAATGGAGCGGCTGACGGCGATCGAGCTTCGGGATCAAGGGGGACTCCAGGCCACGCCGAAAATAACGGCAGATCGGCCCTCCCCCCTCTGCGGGATACTTCGCTTTGCCGACCGTCCGATCCGGGGCCTGTGGCTGCGGGAAAGAGCAGGACCCCCATTTCTGTATGATCGGCAGCCAAAATCCCTCCTTGCTAGCGGGTTCCACCGCTTTCTGCCATGACCTTGCGCGTTGCGATCAATGGATTTGGCCGAATCGGTCGGAATTTCATGCGCTGCTGGCTGAGCCGCGGTGAGAACACCGGCATCGAAGTGGTGGGCCTTAACGACACCTCCGATCCGAAGACCAACGCCCACCTGCTCCAGTACGACACGATGCTCGGCCACATCCGCAATGCGGAAGTGAGCCACACCGACGACACCATCGTGGTCAACGGCAAGCACATCAAGTGCTTCTCCGACCGCAATCCCCTCAACCTCCCCTGGAAGGAGTGGGGCGTCGACCTGGTGATCGAGGCCACCGGCGTCTTCATTGATGAAAAGGGGGCCGGCAAGCACATCGAAGCCGGTGCCAGCAAGGTTCTGATCACGGCCCCCGGCAAGGGCGACGGCGTCGGCACTTTCGTGGTCGGCGTCAACGCCGATCAGTACCGCCACGATGACTTCGCCATCATCAGCAACGCCAGCTGCACCACCAACTGCATGGCGCCGGTGGTGAAGGTGCTCGATCAGGCCTTCGGCATCGTCAAGGGCACGATGACCACCACCCACAGCTACACCGGGGACCAGCGCATCCTCGACGCCAGCCACCGCGATCTGCGCCGCGCCCGGGCCGCCGCCGTCAACATCGTTCCCACCTCCACCGGCGCCGCCAAGGCGGTGGCTCTGGTGTACCCGCCGATGAAGGGCAAGCTCAACGGCATCGCCCTGCGGGTGCCCACCCCCAACGTCTCGGTGGTCGATCTGGTGCTCGAAGTGAGCCGCGGCACCACCAAGGAGGAGGTGAACGCCACCCTCAAGGCCGCCTCCGAGAACGGCATGAAGGGGATCATCAAGTACTGCGACCTGCCCCTGGTCTCCACCGACCACGCCGGCACCGACGAGTCGGCGATCGTCGATTCGGATCTCACCCTGGTGATGGGCGACAACATGGTCAAGGTCATCGCCTGGTACGACAACGAGTGGGGCTACAGCCAGCGCGTCGTCGACCTGGCCGAGGTGGTGGCCCGCAACTGGAAGTGAACCGGCGGCCTGCCGGCGGCTGAATCCGTCCGCTGATTCCGTCAGCCGAAATGGCGGAAAGCGGCGGCCGGGGGGGCGACAGGGTCCCCCCCCTCCGCCCATCCCAGGGCTCCGCAGGGCTGGGGTTCCACCAGCCGGCCGATCCGGCGGGCGCCCGCCAGCCGTTCCACCAGGGCCTCGGCCCAGGTCGGCTCCACGGCCAGCACCAGTTCGAAATCTTCACCTCCCCAGAGGCACCAGTCCTCGCCGGTGTCCTGGCCCTCCAGTTCCGCCGCCAGGGGCAGGGCCTCCCGGAACAGCAGGGCCGTGCAGCCGCTGGCGGCGGCCAGGCAGGAGGCCGCGGCCGCCAGGCCGTCACTGCTGTCGCAGCCGGCCACCCGCCAGTCCAGGGCCGCCGGGCGACAGGCCCCCAGGGCCGCCACCGCATCGAACCGGGGCACGGGCCTGCGGTGGGCACGGATGGCGCGCTCCCGGCCGGACGCGGGCAGGTCCGGCAGCGCCTCGCCCCGCAGCAGGGCCAGGCCCAGGCGGCTGAGCCCATGGGCGCCGGTGCTGACCACCACATCGCCCGGCCGGCCGTCCCCGCGGCGGATCGGGCCGCCCCCCGCCGGGAGCCGGCCCAGGGCGGTGACGGCCAGCAGGCGCTGGCGGCCGCCGCTGCAGTCGCCCCCGAGCAGCACGCCGCCATGGGCCGCCAGCAGCTGCGTCATGCCGCCGTAGGCCCCCTCCACCCAGGCCCAGGGCGTGTCCCCAGGGGCCACCAGGGCCACGGTGATGCCCACGGCGCCGCGGCAGCCCATGGCCGCCAGATCGGAGAGGTTGGCCGCCGCCGCCCGCCAGCCCACATCGGCGGCCCCCATCGTCGCCGCACTGAAGTGGACGTCCTCCACCAGCACGTCGGTGTTCAGCACCAGCGGCGGATCCCCCGCCGGGTGCGCCCCCAGCTGGGCCGCTCCCAGAAGGGCGGCGTCATCGTCGAACTGCCCCGGGGGGGCGAAGGCGCCGAGGCGCCGGATCAGCTCCCCTTCCCCCAGCTGCGCCAGGGTGGGCCCCTCAGGCATGGGGGCGCAGGTTGTCGGCCCCCTCGACCACCGTCGCCTTGACGATGCCGTCGTCGGCGGTGAGCTCCTCGAGCACGTCGAAGCCGTCCACCACATAGCCGAAGGCGGCATAGCGCCCGTCGATGAGGTTGAGGCCCGCCGGGGTGAGCTCCGGCTCGAACAGGAACAGGAAGAACTGGGAGGAGCCGTCGCCCAGGGCCTCGTCGGAGTGGGCCCACCCCAGGGTGCCCTTGCTGGCGAAGGGCAGCACCGGTTCGGCCTTGAACATCCCCAGGTCCTCGAAGGTCTGGTTGTAGAAGGGGGCCTCTTGGCCGGGCACCATGATCTCCAGGGGCACGGTGCGCTCCTGCTTGCTGACCGGATCCACGTAGCCGGTGGCCGGGCCGGCGGGATCGCCGGTCTGGAGTACGTAGAAGTCCTCGGCGCGGTTGAAGGGCAGGCCGTCGTAGAAGCCTCGCTGCACCAGGTCGACGAAGGCGCCGGCGGTCAGGGGGGCGTTGTAGCCGTCCACGACGGTGGTCAGGTCGCCTTTGGTGGTGGTGAGCCGCACGGTGGCGCGGCCCAGCAGCCGCGGCAGCCCGTCGA
This sequence comes from Aphanothece cf. minutissima CCALA 015, assembly GCA_003003925.1. Classification (GTDB taxonomy): domain Bacteria; phylum Cyanobacteriota; class Cyanobacteriia; order PCC-6307; family Cyanobiaceae; genus Cyanobium; species Cyanobium minutissimum. The sequence goes on along the minus strand of PVWP01000008.1, from coordinate 93,281 downwards.
ATTCGGCGGGAATCGTGAACGGGAAGGGCCCCACCAGCAGGGCCTCGGCCTGGCCGATGTCGGCGAGGGCCTCCCGGCGGGCGGCCAGGAACCGGTCCCGGTCCTGGGCCTCACCGGCGACCGCCAGCTCCTGCAGATGCACCGCCGTATCGGCCAGCAGGGCTTCGGCGGTGGGCCGGTCGGCGGCATCGAAGCTGGCCAGGATCCGCTCCCGGCTGCCGCCGAGCTGGGACTCGGCCCGGCGGACGGAGCCGGTCAGGCTGCTCCAGCGCTTGGCCCGCAGGTCGTCGCTGGTGTCCTCGAGGCGGTGCTGGAGCCCCTGCAGGTCGCCCTGCTCCATGGGAAGGGCGTTGCGCAGCAGGGCGGTGGGATCACTGACGGCATTGCCCTGGGGCAGGTAGGCCCAGGCGGCGGGGACCGCCAGCAGCAGGGTGAGAACGAGGGTCAGGGCGGCCCCCAGCCGGGCGGCCAGCGTGGTGGTGAACCCGATGCGCCTGCGTCGCCGGTCCATGCTTCCCCTGTGACTGCCTGGACTTTGGCACAACCGGCCCGGGCCTCCGCCGCCGTCGTCCGCAGGTGGGCCTGTAGCCAGACGTACAATCCCCCGATCCGATCCGCCGGAATGATCTCCAGCAACGACTTTCGTACCGGCACCACGATTGAGCTGGATGGCCAGGTCTGGCGCGTCGTCGAATTCCTGCATGTCAAGCCCGGCAAGGGCTCGGCCTTCGTCCGCACCAAGCTCAAGGGCGTCCAGAGCGGCAACGTGGTCGAGAAGACCTTCCGCGCCGGGGAAACCATGCCCCAGGCCCAGCTGGAGAAGTCGACCCTCCAGCACACCTACATGGAAGGCGATGACTACGTCTTCATGGACATGGCCTCCTACGAGGAGACCCGCCTGACCGCCAAGCAGATCGGTGACGGCCGCAAGTACCTCAAGGAAGGCATGGAGGTGAGCGTCGTCTCCTGGAACGGCAAGCCCCTGGAGGTGGAGCTGCCCAATTCAGTGGTGCTCGAGGTCACCCAGACCGACCCCGGCGTCAAGGGCGACACCGCCACCGGCGGCACCAAGCCGGCCATCGTCGAGACCGGTGCCCAGGTGATGGTGCCCCTGTTCATCACGATCGGCGAGAAGATCAAGGTCGACACCCGCACCGACAGCTATCTGGGCCGGGAGTCCTGATCGCCATGCAGCTCGATCACGACCAACTGCGCCAGCTGCTGGCCCTGCTCGGGGACAGTGACATCCAGGAACTCCGGCTCGAAGGCGACGACTTCCGGCTGGAGGTGCGCCGCAACCTGCCGGCCCCCGCGCCGGCGACGGTCACCATGGTGCAGGCTCCCGCCGGGGCCCCACCGCCGGCTCCCGCCCCTGCGGCCGCGGTCGCCCCTGCCCCGGGGCCTTCGGCGCCCCCGCCGCCCGCCGCTTCCGTGCGCAGTGATCTGCAGGCCGTCACGGCGCCGATGGTGGGCACCTTCTACCGCTCCTCGGCTCCGGGGGAGGCCCCCTTCGTGGAGGTGGGCAGCCGCATCAGCGCCGGCCAGCCCGTCTGCATTCTTGAGGCGATGAAGCTGATGAACGAGCTGGAGTGCGAGTTCAGCGGCGAGGTGGTGGAAATCCTGGTGGAGAACGGCACGCCGGTGGAATTCGGCCAGGTGCTGATGCGGATCAAGGCCGGCTGAGGGCGAACGCCTCCGGGGGCGGGCCCAGCTCCCAGGCGGTCTGGATCGCCGCCGCCATGCTGTCGGCCCTGGCGATGCCCCGGCCGGCGATGGCGAAGGCGGTGCCGTGGTCGGGGGAGGTGCGCAGGAACGGCAGGCCCAGGGTGGTGTTGACGGCGGCGTCGAAGGCCAGCAGCTTCACCGGGATCAGCCCCTGGTCGTGGTAGAGCGCCAGGTAGCCGTCCGCCCCTTCGCCCTGGCCCCTCCAGGCGGCGGCCGCCTCCAGCCAGCAGGTGTCCGGCGGTACCGGCCCCTCCAGGCGCACCTCCGGATGCCGGCCCTGCCACTCCTGCAGGGCGGGAATCAGCCAGTCCTGCTCCTCGCGCCCTAGGTGGCCCCCCTCCCCCGCATGGGGGTTCAGGCCCGCCACCACCAGCCGCGGGCGGCTGCGGAAGCGGCGGCAGAAGGCCAGCAGGGCCTCCAGCCGCTGGTGCACCAGCTCCGGGCCGAGCCGGGCGCTCACTTCCGTCAGGGGGATGTGGGTGGTGGCCAGGAGCGTGTTGAGCCGCCAGCCGCCGGCGGGAGCCACGGCGGTGAACAACATCCCGGCGTCGCTGGCGCCGGTCAGTTCCGCCAGCCGCTCGGTCTGGCCCGGGTAGGCATGGCCCGCCGCCTGCCAGCTGGCCTTGGCGATCGGGGCCGTCACCAGGGCCCGACCGCCGCCGGCGCCCACCAGCGCCACGGCCTCGCTCAGCCAGGCGAAGCTGGCGGCACCGGCGGCGGGGCTGCTCACCCCCGGGACCACCGGCTGCTCCAGGGGGATGTCCACCAGGGCGAACGCCTCCGGGTCAGCCAGGGGCGCGTCGCTGCGGGCCAGCAGCTGGCGGTGGCACTCCCGCAGCCAGCGACCGCAGCCCACCAGCACCACCTCCTGGCCGGCGGGCCGGGGCCGGGCAAGGGCCTTGAGGGTCACCTCGGCGCCGATGCCGGCGGGATCCCCCAGGGCGATGACGAGGCGATCCGCAGTAGTTTTCATGCCATCGGGCGCTGTCGGGGTCGGTTCATGGTCCGCTTGCTGGTGCTGGGCCTGTTGCTGCTGGGTGGGGGACTCGCCTTCCGGAACAGCTGGGTCGTGGTGGATTGGGAGAAGATGGGCAAGGACACGGGCCTGTCCTCCCTGATCGATCCTTCAATCTTCGGCGCTCAGAAGAAGTCGCCGCTGCAGGACGCCAACCCCTCCCGGTAAGTGGGGTAGAGCAGGCGGTAGCCGAGGTCGTCCCTGAGCCTCCGGCTGCTGGCCCGTCGATTCTCGCTCCAGAAGCTGCGGGCCATGGGTCCCATCGCCGCGGCCACGTCGTCGAAGCGCTGCACGTCCGGCAGCCGGCAGCCCAGCAGATGGGCGGCCAGGCCCAGGATCTCGCTGGAGGGGCAGGGGAAGGTGTCCGCCAGGATCAGGGTGTCGGGCCTGGCCTCGGGGGACAGGGCGATGGTGTGCAGCACCGCGCCGACGATGTCGTCGACGTGCACCCGCGAGAACACCTGGCCGGGCTTGTGGATGAGCCGGGCCGTGCCGTTGCGCAGGCTCACCATCGGGTTGCGACCGGGGCCGTAGATGGCGGGCAGCCGCAGCAGCTGCACCGGCAGGCCGCTGCGGCGCCAGGCCTGCTCGCAGGTCAGCCGGGCCTGGCTGCGCTCCAGCAGCGGCCGGGTGGGGCTGGTCTCGTCCACCCAGGCGCCGCCGGTGTCGCCGTAGACCCCGGTGGTGGAGAGATAGCCCACCCAGACCGGTGACAGCTGACGCAGGCGGGTCTCGAGGGACTCCAGCACCGGATCGCGGCCGCCGGCATCGGGCGGGATCGTCACCAGCACGTGGCTGACCCCGGCCAGGTCGGCCTGGCTGGGCAGGGCGCCCTGGTCGGGATCGAAGTGCAGCCAGCCCCGGTCGTCGCCCGGCGGGGCCGGCTGGCGATGGCTGAGCAGCACCGGCACGCCGGCCGCCTCCAGCGCCAGGGCGAGGCGGCGGCCGGTGTAGCCCCCGCCGAGCACCAGCATCCGGTCGATGGCGGCGGCAGCCCCGGGCAGGGCCGGGTGGTCGATCCGGCCGCCGTCGACCCCCGGGTTGACAGAATCTGCCGTCATCAGTACATCTGTATCACTGTCCGTTTCTCCATCCCGTGACCACCTCGTCGTTCGGTGCCAGTCTCCCTGTCGGCCCCGCGCCCTCCCGCCCCCTCTGTCGCCCCTTCGAGCGGGCCCTCGACCAGCCGTTCGCCGGCCGCGGCCATCGGGCCCCGGCGCGCCACCACCGCGCCGCCGCCCCGCTGCTGCTGGCCGTGGCGCTGCTGCTGGGGGCCGTGGTGCTGGCGCCGGAGCAGCCCCTCGATCAGGAGGCCATCTGCCACCGCCACAACGGTGTGGAGGCCTGCCGCGTCTGGTGAGTCACCTCCGCTTCGGCGGCCGTGGCCGTCTCCGGTTCGGCGGGAGCCACCCACTGGAGCAGGCGCAGGGCCAGGCGCAGATCGCCGTCGGTCCAGGCCCGCAGCGCCATCGCCCGGCGCGGGTCGTAGAAGGGCTGGCTCCGGTACCAGACGAACGCATCGCTGTCCCCCTTGCGGCCGTTGCAGCCCAGGCAGGCCGGCACGCAGTTCTCGGTGATGCTCTGGCCGCCGCGGCTGAGCGGATGCACGTGGTCGATGGATTCCGACGCCTCACCGCAGTAGAGGCAGCGGCGGCCCGTCATCCGGTGCAGCGACTGTCGCCATCGACGCGCTCGCAGCTTGGGGCAGAGGTCTTCGAGAAAGACTCCATCCCTGGCCTGCATCAGCGCGCCTCGGTTGGCGGAAGTTTGCCCTCAGCGTCCCGGGTGTCAATGTGTTCATGATTGCTTTTTGCCGCATTGGCCACCCCCCTGGTGCAGATGCGCCTGGGCGCCTCGGGTCTGATCGAGGTGGTCAGTCCCTTCGACGCGGTCACCCAGGCGCAGTTGCGGGCCATCCGCCCCCGGGGCCAGTGGCTCAGCCGCCGCGGCTGCTGGCAGTTCCCCCTCGAGGCGGCCGCGGCGCTGCAGCAGCAGTGCGCTGGCCGCTTCCCGCTCACCCCGGAGCTGGCCCGCTGGTTCGGCTGGCTGGGCCAGCCCCTGCCGCCGCTGCCCCCCCACCGGGCCCTGGTGGCGGCGGCGGCCGCCGCCGATGAACTCCCCGACGGCCGCCGGCTGTTCCGCCACCAGCGGCTGGCGGTGCGCTGGCTTCTGGCCCGCCGCGGCGCCGTGCTGGCCGATGCCATGGGTCTCGGCAAGACCCTCAGTGCCCTGGTGGCCGGCCGCGCCCTGGTGCGCCTGGCCGACTGCCGGCTGGTGGTGGTGGCCCCGGCGGGGCTGCATCACCACTGGCGCCAGGAGGCGGCGGCCCTGGGACTGCGCCTGGAGCTGCACAGCTGGGCCCGGCTGCCGGCCGAACTGCCGGCCGCCGGCACGGTGCTGATCGCCGACGAGGCCCATTTCGCCCAGTCGCTCCAGGCCGCTCGCACCCAGGCCTTCCTGCGCCTGGCCCGCCATCCGCGCCTGCGGGCGATCTGGCTGCTCACCGGCACGCCGATGAAGAACGGCCGGCCGGTCCAGCTCTTTCCCCTGCTGGCCGCCATCGGCCATCCCCTGGCGGCCGACCAGCGCCACTTCGAGGAGCGTTACTGCCAGGGGCACTGGCGGGAGCAGGGGGGGCGGCGGATCTGGCAGGCCAGCGGCGCCAGCCAGCTGGAGGAGCTGCAGCGGCTGGTGCGGCCCCTGGTGCTGCATCGCCGCAAGGGCCAGTGCCTGGACCTGCCCCCGAAGCGGCGGCTCGAGCGGCCCGTCAGCCTCGATCCTGCCGGCGCCGAAGCCTTCGAGCGGGCCCTGCAGGGGCGGATCGACGACTACCGCCGCCGGGCCATGGCCGGCGAGGTGCGCCGCGACGCCGAGGCCCTGGCCGTGTTCACGGCCCTGCGCCAGATCGCCTCGCACCACAAGCTGGACGCCACCGTCTCGCTGGTGGCCGACCTGGTGGCGGCCGGCGAGCCGGTGGTGGTGTTCACGGCCTTTGTGGCCACCGCCCTGGCGCTGCACCGGCAGCTCGGCCGGCCGGGGGACGGGGGCCCCCTCGTGGGCGCCGTGCCGCCGCGGCGGCGGCAGCAGCTGGTGGATGCCTTTCAGGCGGGCCGGAACCCCGTGCTGATCGCCACCTATGGCACCGGCGGCCTCGGCTTCACCCTGCACCGGGCCCGGCATGTGGTGCTGGTGGAGCGGCCCTGGACCCCGGGCGACGCCGAGCAGGCGGAGGACCGCTGCCACCGGATCGGCATGGGGGCGGCGCTCACCAGCCACTGGCTGCAGCTGGGTGTGGCCGACCGGCTGGTGGACGACCTGATCGCCAGCAAGGCCGAGCGGATCTCCCTGCTGCTGCAGGGCCAGGACAGCCTGCGTCGCCAGCGGGCCCTGCCGGCGCTGGTGCGCCAGTGGCTGGAGAGCGGTTGAGTCGCAGCCGGCCCTCAGCCCCCCGGGCGGGCGGGGGTGTCGTCAGCACAGCTGCTGCTGCGCACCTCCAGGTCCTGGCGCAGGATCGGATCCAGCTTGCCCTTCGGTACCCCGGCGGCCAGAACCTTGGCCCGGGCGATGTCCCGGCAGGCCGCGGTGGTGTTGCCGGCCAGGGTATGCAGCAGGAAGCGCTCGTTGAGGGGCCCGGGATCCTTGGGGAAGGCCGCCACCACCCGGTCGCACTGGCTCAGGGCCCCGGGCAGGTCCTCCAGCTTCACGGTCCGCAGGCAGTCCTCCCGGGTGATCGGCCGCTGGGGAAGGGGCTCCTCGGCACAGCCGCCCAGCAGCAGGATCAGCAGCAGGCCCAGGGGACGGGCGGCGGCTTGCAGGCGGGCCCGCTCAGTTGTAACGCTCACTCCGGGTCATGCCGCTGCCACCAGCCTTACCACCGCCGACGACCGAGATGGAGGTGGGGCCGGGTTCCGGGCTGGCCGCGGTGCTGCCGGAGGTGCGCGGCGTAAACAGTTCTCCCAGGAAGCGGCCGCAGTCGGGGAAGGTGCCGGGGTTCTGGACCACGGCCTCGGTGATCATCACCGCCGCGTGTTCGGGGGAGGTCTTGAACAGGCCGGCGCTCTGGCGCTTGATCAGGGCATAGGCGGCGTTCCAGCTCACCTCGTGGATGTTGCCGTTGTTGCGCATGAAGCAGTACACCTGGGCCCCCTTGCCCCCGGGACCCTCGATGTCATTGCCGGCGCGGGCGCTCTGGGCGGTGCCGGCACCGCCCAGCAGGACGGCCGCCGCCGCCAGGACGATCGGGCCCAGTCGGTGATGGAGAGAGTGGCGTGTGGCCATCGGACCGGAAGGGAAGAACGAGGTGGCCCAACGTATCGACCCCAGCGGCTCTGTCCAGGGCGGTCAGCCGCCCGGTGGGGTGGCGGTCGCCGGCAGCACCAGCCGCACCACCAGGGGGAGGATCACCAGCACCGTGATCAGACGCACGGCGTGGAGGGTGGCCACGGCCGCCCCGACGCCGAACTCGGCGCCGACCAGGCTCATGCCGCTGATGCCCCCCGGGGCCGCCCCCAGCAGGGCCACCACCGGATTGACGCCCATCAGCCGGCTGCAGCCCAGCCCCACCACCAGCCCGGTGAGCACCAGGGTGACCGTGATCAGAAGGGCCGGTCGCCACAGCTGGCGCAGTTCCAGCAGGGCCGTGCCGGTGAGGCCCGTGCCGATCACGGTGCCGATGCCGATCTCCAGCAGGGTTCGGGTGCCGACCGGCCACTGGGCCACCTCCAGCCGCCCCGTGACGCTGACCAGGGCGGCCCCCAGCAGGGCGCCGGCCAGGGGGGCCGCCGGGATGCCGGTGCGCAGGGCCAGCAGACCGCCGGCAAGCCCCGCCAGCGCGTACATCAGCAGATGCCAGGCATGGTTCATCCGACGTTGGGCCCGATCCACAGGGCCCACTCTGGGAGATCCGTGCCACAGGTGCTTGAGGGGGTGCTCCGGGTGTGTTGTCATGCGGCACAGCCCAGTCGCTTTCCCCGCCATGGCCCCCGCCTCGGTGTCGTTCCGCATCAGCCGCAATGCCGAAGATCTCGCCGAAACCATCCATGCCCTCTCCCAGCGTCTGGTGACCCTGGAGCAGCGCCTGGCGGCGGTGGAACTGCAGGCCTCCAACCAGGCCAGGCCGGACCCCCAGGAGCTGGCCAGCCTCGACAACGTCGAGCGGCTGCTGCAGGACTGCCGCCACCTGCTGGAGATCGGTGCCCCTTCCGAAGCGCCCACCGCCTCCGAGGCGCCCACCGCGTTCGACAGCCAGGAGGACGTCGCTTACCCCACCGCGGCCTGAATCGCGGCCCCCTGGTCAAGGGTGTCAAAATGAAAAGAAAGCGGGTCATGGCCTTCCCCACTTCCCCTTACCAGTCATCCTCAGCCGCTCTGCACGGCCAGGGAGCCGCCCCACGGGCCTCCACCCCGGCGCCCCACTGCCAGCTCCGCACCCATTCCCAGGAAGAGGGCGATCACCAGCTCGAGAAGCTGGAATTCGCCCTCGCCGTCGCCCTCACCCGGGGCGACCTGCAGCGCTCCGACCAGCTGCGCTCCCAGATCGCCGCCCTGGGCGGCAATCGGGAGGAGCCGGGCACCTGAGCCGGCCGACCGCCGGCGCCGAGCGCCATCAACGATCCGTCGCTGGGTGCAGAGAGATCGTCTCTTTTCCCCCGCTCTTCTGCCCCCGCGGGACAGACTGTTACTGTTTCCCGTAAGATGTAAACAGCAAAGGGGCCGTTGGATGCCGACAGGCCCTTTTTACCTGTTTTCGAAGCTGCGAAATCCTCGCCGGTCATGATCGTTGCCAGCCCATCGACCCCCGTCACCTTGACGCTGGAAACGCCCGCACGGCCAAGGTCCGGCGTGTCACCCCTGTCCGATCCGGCCGCGCGTCAGCGTCTGCTGCTGCAGGCGGCGGCACTGAATGAGCAGGCCCGTGTGGCCGCCAGCGAAGGGGATATTGAAGGGTCCGCCCGGGCGATTCTGCAGGCCCTCGACTGCGAGCGCCGGGCCGGCGGTCTTGGACTGCAGGTGCTGCAGCTGATCAAGCCCCGGGCCTGATTCCCGACCCCGGGATGGGAAGGCCAAGGAGGGGCAGGCTTCACCTCTGCCGTTGGTTTCCATCCCTGGGTTCCAGTAAAAAGAGGTCCAAAGCCGCACAAGCAAAGCTGAGGCCCGGTAAGCCCGGAGTGAAAAGAGTGGGCCAGATGTCAGGCTTGAGCGTTAAATCCTGAACTGGCTGATCAAGCGGGTGACCGGACTCGAACCGGCGACGTTCAGCTTGGGAAGCTGACATTCTACCACTGAATTACACCCGCGTTATTTCACTACCAGCTTCACCTTAGCAAGGCTCCGGTCACCACCCCGGGGTCCGGAGCCCCGGGGAAGGCTGGTCAGGGATGGGCGGGCACGAACCCCGCCGCCAAGCCCCCCCGCCCCGTTGGCCAGCGGCTCAGCCGGCCAGCGCCGCCGCCGCCGCCGCCACCCCGGCGCCGATCGGAGCCTTGGCCAGCCCAAGGTCCTGCAGGGTGGCCTCGATGGCCGCCACGGCGGTGAGCACGTCGCGGTCGCAGACGAAGCCCAGGTGGCCGATGCGGAACACCTTGCCCTTGAGGTGGTCCTGGCCGCCGGCCAGCAGGATGTCGAACCGTTCCTTCACCTGCTTGCGCAGGGCCTCGGCATCGATGCCCTCCGGCGCCACCGCCGTGATCGCCGGGCTGCCGTGACCCTCGGCCGCATACAGGGGCAGGCCGATGGCCTTCATCGCCGCCTGGGTGGCCCGGCGATGGCGCTCGTGGCGGGCGAAGATCGCCTCCAGGCCCTCCTTCTGCATCATCCCCAGGGCGGCCTCGAGGGCGAAGTAGAGGTTGATCGCCGGGGTGAAGGGGTTGCTGTCGTCGTCGGCCGCCTTGCGGTACTTGCCCAGATCCAGATAGAACTTCGGCAGATCGGAGCGCTCGTAGGCCGTCCAGGCCCGCTCGCTCATGGCCACGAAGCTCAGGCCCGGCGGCATCATGTAGCCCTTCTGGGAGCCGGAGCCCACCACGTCCACGCCCCAGGCGTCCATGGGCACGTCGCAGGCCCCCAGGCTGGTGACGCAGTCGGCGATGGTGAGGGCCGTGCCGTGGGCCTTCACATGGCCGGCGATGGCCTGCAGGTCGTTGATCACCCCGGTGGAGGTTTCCGAGTGGGTGAGGATCACCCCCCGGATCTCCTTGGCGGTGTCGGACTCGAGGGCGGCGCGGAAGGCCTCCGGATCAAGGGGCTGGCCCCACTCCGCCTTGATCACCTCCACGTTCAGCCCGTAGGCCTTCGCCACCTTCACCCAGCGTTCGCCGAACTTGCCGTTGTCGCCGCAGAGCACCTTGTCGCCGCGGCTGAGGGTGTTGACGATCGCCGCCTCCATCGCCGCGGTGCCGCTGCCGGTGATCACCAGCACGTGGCCCTTCGTCTGGTGCAGCCACTGCAGCTGCTCGGTGGTGCGGCGCACGATCTTCTGGAAATCGCCGCTGCGGTGGCCGATCGGATGGCGGGCCATGGCCTGCAGGACGGTCTCCGGCACCGGGGTGGGGCCGGGGATCATCAGAGTGAGCTTGTCCTGCATGAGCGGTGGGGAACGAAGGAGCGCGGGCCCGGCGAAGGCAAGGCGATCGACCACCATAAAAAACAGCGTTCCCGCCGGCCATCGATTCCCTGCGCCCCCCCTCCGCGGCCCCGCGGGGCTTCACCCTGCCGGTGTGGCTGGCGGCCGCGGCCCGTGCCGCCCTCGGGGCTCTGCAAGGGGAGCCCTTCAACGCCGCCGTGTCCCTGGAACTCCTGCAGCCGCCAGGGGTGGTTCCGATCCCGGTGCGGGCCGCCGCGCCGCTGGGGGACGGTCTGGCCCTGGGGGAAAGCTGCTGTGATCCGGGTGAGGGGCTGGACCTCACCCGCGGCCTGGCGGTCTGGGTGCTGGCCCGCTGGCTCCCGGGTGACGGGCCCTGGCTGCAGTTGGAGCCCGGCGAGGGGGTGGGGGTGCACGGGGCGACCGGGGAGGCCTGCCTCTCCGCCTATGCCCGGCAGCTGCTGGAGGCCAACCTGCGGCCCCTGGTGCCCGCCGGCCGCCGCCTGGGGCTCACCCTGGTGCTCCCCGCCGGCCGCCGCCTGGCGGAGCGCACCAGCAACGCCGCCTTCGGGGTGGTGGACGGGCTGGCCCTGATCGGCACCCAGGCCGAGGTGCAGGCCGGCGCCGACCCGGACCAGCTGGCCCGCACCCTGGCGGCGTTGGCGACGCGGATGGCCGCGCCGGGGGCCGGCGGCGACCTGGTGCTGGTGATCGGCGAGAACGGCCTCGATCTGGCCCCCCGGCTGGGCCTGCCGCCGGAGCTGCTGATCAAGGCGGGCAACTGGCTCGGCCCCGTGCTGGTGGCGGCCGCCGAGGCGGGGGTGGAGCGGCTGTTGCTGTTCGGCTACCAGGGCAAGCTGATCAAGCTGGCCGGCGGCATCTTCCACACCCACCACCACCTGGCCGACGGCCGTGCCGAGGTGCTCACCGCCCTGGCCGCCCTGGAGGGGGCCGGTGGCGCCACCCTCGCGGCCCTGCACGGGGCCGCCACGGTAGAGGCCGCCCTGGCCGGGCTGGAGCAGGCCGATCCCGACCTGGCCGGACGCCTGCGGGCCCGGATCGCCGCCGCCATCGAGAGCCGCTGCCGGGCCTACCTGGCCAGCCATGGCGCCCCGCCGGCCGCCGTGGGGGCGGCCCTGTTCGACCGTCAGCGCCGGCTGCGGGTCTGCGGGCCGGTGGGGGCGGCGCTGATGGAACGCTTCAGGGGCGCGACCTAGGGTGCTGGCACCGATCACCGGGCCCAGGCCCAGGCCTCCTTCGAGCCGATGTCCCAAACGACGCAGACCGCACCACCGGGTTCGAAACGGGACCACGCCAGCGGTTCCCGCCGTCACCCGGCCATCGTCATCCTGGATTTCGGCTCCCAGTACTCCGAGCTGATCGCCCGTCGGGTGCGGGAAACGGAGGTCTTCTCCCTGGTGATGGGCTACACCACCAGCGCCGCGGAACTGAAGGCCCTCCAGCCGAAGGGAATCATCCTCAGCGGCGGCCCCAGCTCCGTCTACGAGGAGGGGGCCCCCACCTGCGACCCCGGCCTCTGGGACCTGGGCATCCCGGTGCTGGGGGTCTGCTACGGCATGCAGCTGATGGTGCAGCAGCTGGGGGGATCGGTGGTGGCCGCCGGCCGGGCCGAGTACGGCAAGGCGCCGCTGCACGTCGACGACCCGGTCGACCTGCTCACCAACGTCGAGGAGGGCTCGACGATGTGGATGAGCCACGGCGATTCGGTGGAGTCGCTGCCGGAGGGCTTCGTGCGCCTCGCCCACACCGACAACACCCCCGAGGCTGCGGTGGCCGACCATGCCCGCCGCCTGTACGGGGTGCAGTTCCATCCCGAGGTGGTGCATTCCACCTGCGGCATGGTGATGATCCGCAATTTCGTTTACCACATCTGCGGCTGCATCCCCGACTGGACCACGGCCGCCTTCATCGATGAGGCCATCGGCGAGGTGCGTGCCCAGGTGGGCGAGAAACGGGTGCTGCTGGCCCTCTCGGGCGGGGTGGATTCCTCCACCCTGGCCTTCCTGCTGCACCAGGCGATCGGCGATCGCCTCACCTGCATGTTCATCGACCAGGGCTTCATGCGCAAAGGCGAGCCGGAGTTCCTGATGGATTTCTTCGATCGCCAGTTCCACATCAATGTGGAGTACATCAATGCCCGTGAGCGGTTCATCTCCAAGCTCGCCGGCATCACCGATCCGGAGGAGAAGCGCAAGATCATCGGCACCGAGTTCATCCGCGTGTTCGAGGAGGAGAGCCGTCGCCTCGGCCCCTTCGACTACCTCGCCCAGGGCACCCTCTACCCGGATGTGATCGAGAGCGCCGGCACCAACGTGGACCCCAAGACGGGGGAGCGGGTGGCGGTGAAGATCAAGAGCCACCACAACGTGGGCGGGCTGCCGAAGGACCTGCAGTTCAAGCTGGTGGAGCCGCTGCGGCGTCTGTTCAAGGACGAGGTGCGCAAGGTGGGCCGCAGCCTCGGTCTGCCCCAGGAGATCGTCGGCCGCCATCCCTTCCCAGGCCCCGGCCTGGCGATCCGCATCCTGGGGGAGGTCACCGACGACAAGCTCGACATCCTGCGGGACGCTGACCTGATCGTGCGGGAGGAGGTGCGCGATGCCGGCCTCTACAACGAGATCTGGCAGGCCTTCGCCGTGCTGCTGCCCGTGCGCAGCGTCGGGGTGATGGGCGACAAGCGCACCTACGCCTACCCGATCGTGCTGCGCTGCGTCTCCTCCGAGGACGGCATGACCGCCGACTGGTCGCGGCTGCCCTACGACCTGCTGGAGCTGATCTCCAACCGCATCGTCAACGAGGTGCGGGGGGTGAACCGGGTGGTGCTCGACATCACCAGCAAGCCCCCCGGCACGATCGAGTGGGAGTAGGCGGGAGTGCCGGGCTGGCCCGCAGGGGCCGGCTTCGATAATCTCGGCACCCGGCCGTTCGCTCCGTGCCTCCCGTCTCCCCCGCCGTCGCTGGCAGCCCTGCCGGGGCTGAGCAGGACCCCCAGATGCACCGCCGCCTGCAGCAGGACAGCATCCTGCTGGCCGGCAAGACCATCTTTCTCAACCCTTTCCTCTACTGGCGTCGTTTCGATGCCAACACCGACCGCTGGCTGCGGGAACCCGGCCAGCTGCCGGAGGAGCAGATCCGCAGCAACCGGTTGCGCTTCTATCCCGAGGTCGACTGGGACGCCCTCGATCCGGCCGACCTGGCGATCAAGGAAGGGGCGGTGGAGATGTTTCTCAAGAGCCTGGAGCTGATCAGCACCTTCAACCCCGACCTCAGCGCCGGCCACCTGCTCGAGGTGGAGCGCAAGATGGCCGTCACCAAGAAGAAGGCCTTCGAGCGCTGGGTGGCCCGGGCCCTCGACCGCCGCGGCAAGGAGAGCCTCAGGGAGCGGCGCCGCTTCGACCGCGACCGCTGGCTGCGGGGCTGGATGGAATGGCTGTCCCTCGAGGGCACCCGCCAGGCGCTGCTGCCCTTCAGCGTGCTGCTGGTGCTGGCCGTCGGTGGCGGCTGGTGGCTGGGCAGCACCCGCTTCTGCGGCCAGGTGATCGTCGATCCCGGAGTGCAGCGACCCGCACCCTGAGCGGGGCCGTTCCACACGTCAGACTGGAAAGCCCGGTCCGGGTTCCGACGTCATGGCTGCCGATCCCCTCGATTCCCTGCGCCTGGCCCTGATGCAGGACGTGCTGCCGGTGGGACTGGCGGTGGTGGAGCGGGTCCGCAAGGGGGGGCCGGCCGAGGTGCTCGCCGCCTTCGACGGCACCAGTGCCGATCCCCTCGGTCAGCTGCGCCAGGAGGGGGAGCCCGCGGCCAGCCAGGTGAGGGAGAACCTGGATCGCTTCCAGCCCGGCCTGGGCAACCCCGTGATGAAGGTGGAGGTCCGCGACGTCGGCCCCGAAGAGGGCTCCGCTGGCCCGTTCCCCGGGGCCGCCCCAGCCGCCTGGGACGCCCCCCCGCCACCCAACCCGGCGGATCCGGCCGAGCTGCTGGCGGCCCTGGAGCGCATCGAGACGCGCCTGGCCCTGCTCCAGAGCCGACTCGGCTGATGGTGCGCTCTGCCGGCGGCGGGGTCGGGGCCGGCTCCACCCGCCACACAGGAACCGGCCACCAGGCCGCCCTGCTGCTCACGTTCATGCTGCTGGTGCTGGCGGCGATCCTCGGGCGCCTCGCCTGGCTCCAGCTGCTGCATGGGGCCGAGAACCGGGCGATGGCGGATGAGAACCGGATCCGACTGCTGCCGCGCAATCCGGTGCGGGGCCGCCTGCTGGATCGCAAGGGGCGGGTGCTGGCCACCAACCGGCTCACCTACAACCTCTACCTCCAGCCCCTCCAGGTGGACGACCGTGGCTGGCCCGAGCTGCGCGACCGGCTGGCCGGCCTGCTGGCGATCCCCGCCGACCGGCTTGAGGCCGCGCGGAAGCGCGGCGCCAACGCCCAGGGGTTTCGGATTCCCCTGGCCCTCTCGCTCACGCCGGTGCAGGTGCTGCGTTTCCGGGAGCAGGCCGGGTCGCTGCAGGGGGCGGAGGTGTCCGAGGACGTGCTGCGGGCCTATCCCGACGGCAGCCTGGGGGCCCATGTGATGGGTTACACGAGCAGCATCACCGAGGAGGAGTACGCCGCCCTCAAGGACCACGGGTACCGCATCAGCGATCGCATCGGCCGCAGCGGGCTGGAGAAGGTCTACGAAACCCACCTGCGCGGCGAATGGGGCGGCCAGCAGCTGGAGGTCAACGCCGAAGGCCAGGTGCAGCGGGTGCTGGGGGACAAGCCCGCCAAGGCCGGCAAGGATCTGCGCCTCACCCTCGACCTTGACCTGCAACGGGCGGCGGAGAAGGCCCTCGATGGGGTGCGCAAGGGGGCGATCGTGGCCATGGACCCCCAGACCGGCGCCGTGCGGGCGATGGCCAGCCGGCCCAACTTCGATCCCAACATCTTCTCCGACGGCCCCACCACCGCCCAGTGGAACGCCCTCAACCGGCCGGAGGCGCCGATGCTGAACCGGGCCTTCCAGGGCTTCCCGCCGGCCAGCACCTTCAAGGTCATCACCACGATCGCCGGCATCGAGTCCGGCAAGCTCAACGAAACGTCCACCGTGCCGACGGTGGGCTCCTTCTGCTACTATGGCCAGTGCTACGCCGACCACGGCTCCTTCGGCAGCATCGGCTTCCCCTTCGCCCTCGGGGTGAGCAGCAACAGCTTCTTCTACAAGGTGGGGCTGATGGTGGGCCCCGATGAGATGTTCAAGGCCGCCCGGCGCATGGGTTTCGGCCGCCGCACCGGCAGCGAGCTGTCCGCCGAGGAATCCCCGGGACTGCTCGGAGACCCGGCCTGGAAGAAGGAGGTGCTGGGCGAACCCTGGACGCCGGTCGACACGATCACCTCCTCGATCGGCCAGGGGGCGGTGACCGTGACGCCGATCCAGATGGCCCGCCTCTATGCCGCCGTGGCCAACGGCGGTTGGCTGGTCACCCCCCACTTGGTGGAACGCGACTACCCCCGGACGTGGATCGGCCTGAAACCGGCCACCCTGCGGGTGCTGCACGCCGGTCTGCGCCAGGCGGTCACCAGCGGCACGGCCACCATCCTCAACGACCCCAGCCTGCCGCCCGTGGCCGGCAAGACCGGCACCGCCGAGGATCCGCCCCGTCCCGACCATGCCTGGTTCGGCGGCTACGCCCCGGCCACCGGTAAGCCCACCCTGGTGATCGTCGCCTTCGGCGAGAACTCCGGCGGCTACGGCGGCACCGTGGCCGCTCCGATGGTGAAGGCCCTGATGACCGTCTGGTTCCGCGGCGTCAAGCCGCCGGTGGTGGCCCGGCCGGGCTGAGGACCCTCAGGCGGCCTGGGGCAAACGGCCCTGCTGGAGCACCTGACGGTAGTAGCCCTGCAGCTGGGCGGTGGCCCCGGCCCAGCCCCAGCGCTCGGCCTCCTCGCGGGCGGCCAGACGCAGCTGGCGGCGGGCCGCCGGATCCCCCAGCAGCCGCTGCACGGCCGTGGTCAGGCTGGCGGGCTGGTCGGGGTCGTAGAGGCAGCCGTTGACGCCGTCGCTGACGATGTCGGGGATGCCGCCCCGGTTGGCCCCCACCACCGGGCAGCCGGCGGCCATCGCCTCCAGCAGCACCAGACCGAGGGTTTCGGTGCTGGAGGGAAACAGGAAGGCGTCGCCGCTGGCGTAGGCCGAGGCCAGCTCCTGGCCGGCCAGATAGCCCACGAAGGTGGTGGCGGTGCCGTCGAAATGGCGCTCCAGCTGCTGACGGTGGGGACCGTCCCCCACCAGGGCAAGCCGGGCCTGGGGCATGGCTTCGAGCACCGGCCGGATCCGTTCGATCTGCTTCTCCGCCGAGAGCCGGCCGATGTACAGAAGCAGATGGCCGGTGTCGTCGTGGCCGCCGTGGAGCCGCTCACGCATGGCGCCGGAGGCCAGTTCGGGGCGGAACAGGTCGGTGTCGACGCCCCGCTGCCAGAGGGCCGTGTGCTGGATGCCCCGGGCCGCCAGCTCATCGACCATGGCGGTGGAGGTGCAGAGGTTGAGCTGGGCCTGGTTGTGGGCGGCCTTGAGCAGTTCCCACAGCAGGGGCTCCAGCATCCCCATGCCGTAGTGCTCCAGGTACTTGGGCAGATGGGTGTGGTAGCTGGCCACCAGGGGCAGGCCGCGGCTGCGGGCCAGCCAGATGCCGCCCAGCCCCAGCACGGCCGGATTGACGACGTGCACCAGATCGGGGCCGAAGCGGTCCAGGGCCTCCGAGACCGCCGGCCGCGGCAGGGCCAGCTTCAGTTCGGGATAGAGCGGCAGCGGCATGGCCGGCACCCCCACCACCCGGGCCCCCATGTAGCCATCGGGAGCGCCTTCGGGGCAGAAGATCAGCACCTCGTCGCCGGCCAGCACCAGCTGCTGCACCGTCTTGGTGAGCCGCGTGACGATGCCGTCGACCTTCGGCAGGAAGGTTTCGGTGAAAAAGGCGATCTTCACGGGGGGGAGATCAGGCGAAGGCCTTGATCGCTTCGGCCTGACGCTGGGTCCAGGCGGAGAGGCAGGGGATCTTGGAGCGGTCGCAACGGTCGGCCCAGCGTCGGGCCACGTCCACCACCTCGGCCAGCAGGCCGTCATCGAGCGTGGTGGGCTTGAGGCCCAGCTCGATGAAGCAGCGGTTGTCGACGATCAGATCGTTCTCGATCGCCTCCTTGCGGGGGTTGGGAAGGTAGTTGATCTCGGCGCCCGTGAGGGCCGCCACCTTGCGGGCCAGTTCGCCCACCTGGTGGCTCTCGGTCATCTGGTTGAAGATCTTGACCTTCTCGCCCGGCTCGGGGGGGTGCTCCAGCGCCAGCTGGACACAGCGCACCGAATCGCGGATGTGGATGAAGGCCCGAGTCTGGCCGCCGGTGCCGTGGACGGTGAGGGGGTAGCCGATCGCCGCCTGCATCAGGAAGCGGTTGAGGACGGTGCCGTAGTCGCCGTCGTAGTCGAAGCGATTGGTGAGCCGGGGATCCCGCTGGGTGAGCTCGGTGTTGGTGCCCCAGACGATCCCCTGGTGCAGGTCGGTGACCCGGATCGCATCGTTCTTGTTGTAGTAGAAGAACAGCAGCTGATCCAGCGTCTTGGTCATGTGGTAGACGCTGCCGGGATCCGTGGGGTGCAGGATCTTCTCGGTGAAGCAGGTGCCGTCCGGCTGGGGCACTTCCACCGTCAGGTAGCCCTCCGGGATCGTGGCGCCCCGGTGGGACCCGTAGCCATAGACGCCCATGGTGCCCAGGTGCACGATGTGGACGTCGAGGCCGCTGTCGACGATGGCCGCCAGCAGGTTGTGGGTGCCGTTGACGTTGTTGTCGACGGTGTAGCGCTTGGTGGCGCTGCTCTTCATCGAGTAGGGGGCGGCCCGCTGCTCGGCGAAGTGGACGATCGCCGCCGGGCGCTCGCTGCGCAGCAGTTCCAGCAGCCGGTCGTACTCCCGGGCGATGTCGAGGTGCACGAAGGTCATGGCCCGGCCGCCCACCTGTTCCCAGGCCCGCAGGCGGTCCTGGATCGTGGCGATGGGCGTCAGCGACTCGACGCCCAGGTCGATGTCGATCTTGCGACGACTCAGGTTGTCGACAATGACGACGTCGTGTCCGGCTTCCGCCAGGTTCACGGCACAGGGCCAACCACAGAAGCCGTCGCCGCCGAGAACGAGAACCTTCACCCCAGACTCCTGAACGAGCAGTTGCTCAGACGGGCAAGCTACTACAGGCCTCAGAGGCCCAGCCCTCAGCTGATGCCGGCCGCCACCGCCACCATCACGGCCACCAGCACCAGGCCGCCGATCAGCAGCATCCGGTTGGCTCCGCTGGTCTCCCCCGCCTCCTGGAGCACCATGCGGGGCTCCTTGGCGAAGGCGTTGAGCTTGCCGCCGTCTTCTTCGGTGACCTGCATGGCTGGGGATCGGTTTGCGGCAAACCCTATGGAGCGGGCCGGCGATCGGCCCGATCGTCAATGGTTCGTCACACGCCCCTCCAGGGGAGAACTGGCCCGGGCCTCGGCCCGCTGCGGCAGCCGGCCCGCCAGCAGGGCGGTGCGACCGGCTTCGGTGGCCAGGGCCATCGCCCGTGCCATCGCCGGCGGGTCCCCCGCCAGGGCGATGGCGCTGTTGATCAGCAGGGCGTCGGCGCCCATCTCCATGGCCTGGGCGGCCTCACTGGGCACCCCCAGCCCCGCATCCACCACCACCGGCACGCCGGCGTTCTCGATGATCAGGGCGATGTTGGCGGCGTTGCGGATGCCCTGGCCCGAACCGATCGGCGACCCCAGCGGCATCACCGTGGCGCAGCCGGCCTCCTCCAGCCGCTTGGCCAGCAGTGGATCGGCGTTGATGTAGGGCAGCACCGCGAAGCCTTCCTTCACCAGCTGCTCGGCCGCCTCGAGGGTGCCGAAGGGATCCGGGAGCAGGTGGCGGGAGTCGGGGATCACCTCCAGCTTGACGAAATTGTTGTCCTCCTGGCCCGCCAGCCGCGCCAGCTCCCGGCCCAGCCGCGCCACCCGCACGGCCTCCTCGGCGGTGGCGCAGCCGGCTGTGTTGGGCAGCATCCAGATGCGGTTCCAGTCGATCGCCTCCATCAGGCCGCCGTGGCCCGGGGCGCCGCTCTGCACCCGCCGCACCGCCACGGTGACGATCTCGCAGCCACTGGCCTCCAGGCTGGCCTGCATCGTCTCCAGGCTCGGGTACTTGCCGGTGCCGGTCATCAGGCGGCTGCGGAAGTGGCGGCCGGCGATCACCAGATCGTCACGGGAGGTCAGGGGGGCGATGGCGGTCACGGTCGGGGGCCTGCGGCGGACGGGCGCATCCCGATTAGTCTGCCTTCTGCCACTGAGACCCACGCCATGCCGGTGCCCCTGGCCGCCGTGCCCCTGCTGCTCGCCGCCAGCCCGGTCTTCGCCGCCAGCCCGGTACTTGCCGCCAGCCCCCTGCCGGCGGATGGATTCGTGCCCTTCACGGCCCCCGAGATCCAGGCCATCAACCAGGACGGCGGCACCAACGGCGAAGTCGAGACCTTCGATCCGATCGCCCGGGCCCGGCTGATCGCCGAGCAGATGCCCCGCCGCTGGAGCGGCCGCTACCAGTCCTTCAGCGGCGGGCCCGCCGTGCCCGTCCAGCTGCGGATCGACGGGGCCACCCCGATGGGCCAGATGGTGGATCTGCGGGGGGCGATGGCCGTCGGCGGGGTCGAATCCCCCGTGCAGGGCAACCTCAACGCCAAGTCGGATCAGCTCGACCTGCTGCTGCTGGGGGACCCCCTCGGCGGCGCCCTGGAGCCCGGTGGCGCCTTTCAGAGCGTGCAGGGCCTGTCGCTGAGCGGCTGGCGCGCGCCCCGTCTGACCACCCCAGGCGGCCGGCTGCAGCTGGTGCCGGAGCGCACGGCCCAGGCCCCAGCCGCTGCCGATCCCGCCCCGGTGCGCGGCCTCTGGTGATCCAAGCCGTGGCGCCGCCCACCGGCCGGCCATGGCGGCGGCAGCCAGGCCGGCCGGTGGGCGTCAGGAGGCCTTGCCCTTCTCGCCCTCCTCCCGGCCACTGCGCCGTTCCAGGATCGCGAGCCGCTTGCGGGCCGTCTTGTTGGTGGCCTCCAGCTCCAGCACCTTCTCGTAGAGGCTGCGGGCCTCGTCGGCCTTCGACTGCTTCTCGAGGGCGAAGGCCAGATTGTTGAGGGCCACCGGGTAGTCGGCCTTGGCCCGCAGGGCCGCCCGGTAGTGACGCACGGCGGCGCTGTAGTTGTTCTGGGCCGCCAGGGTGAAGCCGAGGGCGTTCTCCATCAGGGCCCGCGCCTCGGCAGGGACCTTCTCGGCGTCGGCCAGCTTCAGGGCCTGCTTGAGGTTGCCCTGGGCCTCGGTGTAGAGGCGCTTGCGCAGCTGCACCGAGGCAAGCTCATAGAGGGTGGAGGCATCCCTGGGGCCGCCAGCGGCCTTGTCGTTGCCTCCGAGGCGGGCCAGCGCAAGCTCATCCCGCCGCACCCGCAGGATCTGGCGGCCGACCACGATGGCGGCCACGCCCAGGAGGGCGATCAGGCCGAGCAGGTAGGCCTGGGGCAGCAGATCGGTCATCGGTGCCGGCCGGACGGTCGGGGCTGGGGGGACGGCGTCAGTGGCCTGCCGCGGTGGCCACGGCGGTGAAGCTGGCGGGATCGGCCACGGCCAGCTGGGCCAGCATCTTGCGGTTCAGGCGCACGTCGGCCCGCTTGAGCCCACCGATCAGCTTGCTGTAGCTGAGTCCGTTCATGCGGGCAGCGGCGTTGATCCGGGCGATCCAGAGGCGGCGGAAGTCACGCTTGCGGCGGCGACGGTCGCGGTAGGCATTGCAGAGGGCCTTCATGACCCGCTGGTTGGCGGTGCGGAACAGGCTGCCGTTGCTCCCCTGGAAGCCGCGGGCGAGGCGAAGGATCTTGTTGCGGCGTTTGCGGGCGACGTTGCCCCTCTTGACGCGGGCCATGGGAGGTGAGCTTGGGGTAGGAAACGGGGTGGAGAAACAGGAAGGCGGACGCTCCGAAGGCAGTCCGACCGGACTCAGCCGGCGTAGGGCAGCATCCGGGCCACGTTGTCGTGGTCACGATCGTCAACCACCGCCATCGTCCCCAGGTAGCGCTTGCGCTTGGGGCTCTTGTGATCGAGCAGGTGGTTGAGGAAGGCACGCCGGCGCATGAACTTGCCGGTGCCGGTGGCCTTGAACCGCTTCGCGGCCGCTTTGCGGGTCTTGAGCTTCGGCATCTCGGTAGGCGCAGGCACAAACAAGCACACTACGACGCGGGTGAACCCTCCTCCAACCCCCCTGCCCGTCGATGTCGCTGCGTCCCCGCGTCCTGCCCCGGCTGCTGCTGGCGACGGCGCTCCTGTTCCCGGTCGGCTGCCGGGCCGAGCAGGGGCCGCCCGCCCTGACGCCGCCACCCCCTCCGGACGCCCGGTCCCCTGGGGAGACCAGCCTGATGCACTGGCCGGTGGCCCGGCCGGAACCGGTCACGGCGGCCCGTCCGGTGCTGGCGGTGGCCCTGGCGGCCCGCCTGGGTCCGGCGGCAGGAGACGCCCCCGCCGCGGCGCCCCTGCGCCTGCGCAGCAACGAGGGCCTGCTCACCCTGATCGACGCCAATGGCCAGCGCTTCCAGGCGCCCTCCCTGGTGCTGCACTGGCGCCGGGAGGCGCTGCCAGGGCCCGTGGCGCTGCGGCGCCGGGTGCTGGGTCCGTTTGCCAGCTTCGAGAGCGCCGAGCAGGCGGCCGGGTTGTGGCGTTCGGTGGGGGTGGCGGCCGTGATCGCCCGGCCCCGCGAGTGGGAGGTGTGGGCCCCGGTCGGGGCCCCCGACCCCGCTGCGCTGCCCGAGGGGCTGCGCCTGCAGGCGTACGAACGGACGGTCAGCGAGCGCGTCGGCCTGGAGCTGCGCCGGGCCCAGGGGGTGGTGCCCCTGGCCGGGCCGATCCGGGTCGAGGCCCCCGGCGGCCTGCTCTGGAACCAGGGGGTGTACGCCGGCCCCTTCCAGCTGCTGAGGGACGCCCACGGCGGCTGGAGCCTGGTGGAGCAGGTCCCCCTGGAGCGCTACCTGGAGGGTGTGGTGCCCCACGAGATCGGGGCCGGGGTGCCGGCGGCGGCCCTGGAAGCCCAGGCCGTGCTGGCCCGCACCTGGGCGGTGCGCAACCAGCACCGCTTCGCGGCGGACGGCTACCACCTCTGCGCCGACACCCAGTGCCAGGTGTACAGCGACCCGCGCGATGCCGGCGCCGCCGTGCGCCAGGCCATCGCCGCCACCCGGCTGGCCGTGCTGATGGCTGCCGATGGACCCATCCACGCCGTCTACCACGCCAGCAACGGCGGCATCAGCGCCGGCTACCAGGAGGCCTGGAGCGGGCCGCCGGTCCCGTACCTGAATCCCTTCCCCGATGGGCCTGCCCCCTTCCAGGCCCGCTTCCCGGTGCCCCTGGCGGCCGCCGCCCTGCCGACCCTGCTGCGGGACGGCCAGGCGGCCTGGGGGGCCGACCATCCCGTCTTCCGCTGGCAGCGGCGGCTCACGGCTGCCCAGATCGCCGCCGCCCTCGGGCCGGGGCGGGCGGTGGGCCGTCCCACAGCCCTGAAGGTGCTGGCGCGGGGCCCCAGCGGCCGGGTGCTGGCCCTGGAGGTGCAGGGAACCGGGGGCCGCACGGTGCTGCGGCTGGATGCGATCCGGCGCACCCTGCGCACCCTGCCCAGCACCCTGTTCACCCTGCGGCCGGCGGGCGAGGGGGTCTGGCAGCTGTCCGGCGGGGGCTTCGGCCACGGGGCCGGGCTCTCCCAGGCGGGGGCGATCGATCTGGCCGGTCGCGGCTGGAGTGCCCGGCGGATCCTGGCGCACTACTACCCCGGCACCTGGCTGCAGCCCCTGGGTGCCGGCGGCGATTCCCCCTAGAGTCACCGCCTGCGTGAGGTTCACCATGGCTGCCGGCGGCAGTGACAGCGGCAGTGGCAGCGATCAACGCCGTGCCAAGGCGGCCCTGTTCCTCGCCTGCTGCGGCTTGGTGGGGATCGCCCCCCACTGGTTGCCGCCGGGCCGCAGCCTGGTGCCGGCCCTCACCCTGGCGACCCTGCTCGGGGGTTACAGCCTCAGGACCGTTCTGCTGCAGGCCTTCCGCCGCAGTCCCAGCGTGGCTCCCGCGGCGGCGGCCCCGACGGCGGACGGCCCGGCCGTCGATGTGGTGGTGGCCGCCCGTGATGAGCAGGCGGTGATCGCCCGGCTCGTGGAGCGCATCGCCGCCCTGCGCTGGCCCCAGGGGCAGCTGACCCTGTGGGTGGTGGATGACGGCAGCGACGATCGCACGCCCGAGCTGCTGGCCGATCTCCAGGGACGCCATCCTTTCCTGCGGGTGCTGCGCCGGCCCCGGGATGCGGGCGGCGGCAAGTCGGGGGCCCTGAACCTGGTGCTGCAGCAGCTGGGCGGCCGCTGGATGCTCGTGCTCGACGCCGACGCCGATCTGCAGCCGGATCTGCTGGAGCGCCTCGTGCCCTGGGCGGAGTCCGGGGGCTGGGCGGCGGTGCAGCTGCGCAAGGCGGTGGCCAATGCCCAGACCAACCTGCTCACCACCGCCCAGGCGATGGAGATGGCCTTCGACGCCATGATTCAGGAGGGGCGTCTGGCCAACGGCGGCGTGGCCGAACTGCGGGGCAACGGCCAGCTGCTGTCACGGGAGGCGCTGCTGACGGTCGGCGGCTTCAACGAGGACACGGTGACGGACGATCTCGACCTGAGCTTCCGTCTGCTGCTCGAGGGTCTGCCGATCGGCGTGCTCTGGGATCCGCCGGTGCAGGAGGAGGCCGTGCTGACCCTGCCGGCCCTCTGGCGCCAGCGCCAGCGCTGGGCCGAGGGCGGTCTGCAGCGCTTCTTCGACTACGGCCCCGGCCTGCTGTCCGACCGGCTCGGGTTCAGCCAGAAACTCGATCTCACCTGCTTCTTCCTGCTGCAGTACGTGCTGCCGGTGGTGGCCAGCGCCGACCTGATCGGCACCCTGCTCACCCGCACGGCCCCCACCATGTGGCCGTTCTCGATCGTGGCCCTGGCCCTCTCGGGCATGGCGATCGCCACGGGCTGCCGCCGGCCGTCGGAGGGTCCCCCCCTGCCGGCGATGAACCCCCTCAGTGCCGGGCTCGGCATCCTCTACCTGGTCCACTGGTTCCTGGTGATCCCCTGGGTGACCCTGAAGATGGCCCTGCTGCCCAAGAAGCTGGTCTGGGTCAAGACCCTGCACCTGGGACAGGACCATGGCGATCCGCTGGCCCCGGCCGACCCCGGCGAGGGGGCGGTGGATTCCGATCCCGAGCTCGCCTCGGAAGCCAGCCATGTCTGAGGGCGCGGCAGCCCGCTGGCCGGGCGGGTCGCCATGAGCCGCGGTCGGGGGACCCGCGAGCGGAAGGAGAGTCCGGCCCCGCTGTCATCGGCACCGTTGGTGTCCGTGATCATCCCCAGTTACAACGCGATTCGCTACATCCAGGACACCATTGCCTCCGTCTATGCGCAGGCGCACCGGCCCCTGGAGGTGATCGTCGTCGATGACGGCTCGACGGACGGTTCGTGGGAGCTGCTGGAGCAGCTTCAGGCCACCACGTTTCCGGAGCTGGTGGTTCTGTGTCACCCGGGTCGTGAGAACCGGGGCGAGACGATCGCCCGGGCCCTGGCGCTGGGCAGGGCGTCGGGCCAGTTCATCGCGGTGCTCGATGCCGACGACCTGTTTCGGCCTGGGAAGCTGGAGCGTCAGCTGCAGGCCCTTGGCCAGCACCCCGATGTCGTGCTTTGCCATACGGCGGTGGAGGTGGTGGGTGACACCAGCCGGTCCAGCTACTTCCAGTCCCACTTCAACAACAACCCGGACGGGCCCTATCGCTTCTCCCATCTCTCCGAGTATCTGATCAGAAACAGGATCTGCAATTCCTCGGTTCTCGTCAGGGCGGATGCCCTGCGATCGATCTCCTGGGCGACGAATCTGGTGCTTGGCTTCGGCGACTGGCTGTGCTGGGCTCTGCTGGCCCAGCGGGGGCGCTTTCTGTATCTGGACCAGCCCCTCACCGGCTATCGGGTCCATTCCGATTCCAAGACCACCGCCTTCGCCAGGCACAAGCTGCGGCGGCTGTTCGCCCTGCTGGAGTTCAAGCTGGCCCTGCTGGCCCGACTGGAGCAGCCCGTGCTGGCGGCCAGGGTGTTTCTGTCTCTCTGCGAGACGATTCGACTGATGATCGTCGAGTATCTCTGGGATCCGGCCGGGCACGTCTACGGCAACCCGCCGATCACCATCAACCCGGTCGTGCGCCTGCTGCTGCTCGCCGGCAAGGTGGCGCGCTGGGCCGGCCACGTCCCACGGCGGCTGCGGGGTGGCCGGATGTCGCCCTGAGGCCCTCAGGTTCCTGGCCGGTGCGGCCGTTCGTGATCAGAGCAGTCCGGCATCGCCGTTGAGGCCGCTGATCACCTCACCGTTGAAGAACTCGGCCAGGCGCGTGGCCTGGGCATCGATGGCCGCGGGCATGGGCGCCGGCACGGCCGCCGGGGCGGCCCTGGGTTCGTCGGGCTGTTCCCTGGCCGCCGGGGGCGGCGTCGCCGGGGGAGCGGCCGCCGGGGGGCTGGGGGTGGAGGGCCTGGCGGCGGCCGGAGCGGCGGTGGCCGGAGCAACGCTGGCTGTGGTCGTGGCTGCGGCTGTGGCTGTGGTGGGCCGGGCAGAGGAGGCCACGGGTGGGCGGGCCGGGGCCGGTGGAGCCTGGGGGCTGGTCGGCCGGGCGCCGGGGGCGTCGCTCCCCGCCTCCAGGGTCAGCTGGCGCGGGCTTCCCAGGGCGCTGGCCACCGCTTTCTCCAGCAGGGGCAGGCGGCTCTGAACCATGGCCATCCAGGTTCCGGCCACCCGCACCACCGCCCGTCGCTCATCCAGCCGCAGCAGCTGGGCCTGCTGGGAGAGCAGCATCCGGGTGGAGGGGAGTTCCAGCCCGGCGAGGATCTGCTGCCACAGTTCGGCCAGATCCTCGCCGGCGGGCGCCGGTCCCTCCGGGGCGGTCGCCGGATCCGGTGGGGGAGCGGCCGGCACGGTCCCGGCGGTGGCCGCCGGGGCCATGGCCGGGGTCGGATCCGGGGGTGCCGGCGGTGGTGGGGCGGAAGCGGCCGGCACGGGCTCCGGGCTGCGGCTGACCCGCTGTCCTTCGACGGGCGGCTGCGGTCCCGCCGGGGCGGCGGCGGGTGCGGCGGCCACGGTGGCCGGTTCGGCGAGCAGGCCCAGCAGCAGCACCTCCAGCCATAGCCGCGGTTGGACGCTGTGGCGCAGCTGTTGTTCGCTGCCCTTCAGCTGGGACTGCCACCGCAGCAGGCGGGCCTTGCCGATCCGGCGCGCCACCTCCGGCAGCCGCGGCCGCAGCTCGGGTGTCACGCTCGTGAGCTCCAGCCGGTCGGGCGCCACCCCCGCCAGCAGCAGATCCCGCAGCAGGCTGACGAGCCCCTGCAGCACGGCGGCCGGTTCCCGCCCCCGGTCCAGCAGTTCCCGGCAGCCCTCCACCACCAGCAGGGGATCCGCCGCCGCCATGGCCTCGGCCAGCTGCAGCAGTTCCACCTCCGGCACCGCCCCCAGCAGGTCCCACACCGCGTCGGCGGCGATCGGGGCCGGCAGCAGGCTGAGCTGGTCGAGCAGGCTCTCCGCGTCCCGCAGTCCCCCCTGGGAGCGCTGGGCCACCAGGTGCAGGGCCTCCGGGGTGATGCCGATGGACTCCTCGGCGGCGATCCACTCCAGATGCCCCACCAGGGCCTCCAGGGGGATCCGGCGGAAATCGAAGCGCTGGCAGCGGCTCAGGATGGTGGGCAGCACCCGCTGGGGGTCGGTGGTGGCCAGCACGAACACCACCCGCGGCGGCGGTTCCTCCAGGGTCTTGAGCAGGGCGTTGAAGGCGGCGGTGGAGAGCATGTGGCACTCGTCCACCACATAGACCTTCCAGCGCGCCTGGACCGGGGCGAAGCGGGAGCGTTCAATCAGCTCCCGGATGTTGTCGACGCCGGTGTTGGAGGCGGCGTCGATCTCGATCACATCGAGGGCGTTGCCGGCGGCGATGTCCAGGCACAGCTGACAGCGCCCGCAGGGCTCCGGGGTCGGGCCCGGGCTGGCCAGACAGTTGAGCGAGCGGGCCAGGATCCGGGCGCTGGAGGTCTTGCCCGTGCCGCGGGGCCCACTGAACAGGTAGGCGGGGGCGATCCGGTTCTGCAGCAGGGCCTGGCTGAGGGTGTCGGCCACCGCCTTCTGGCCCACCAGCTGGTCGAAGCGCTGGGGCCGGTACTTGTGATGAAGGGGCTCGTAGGCCTGGACCATGCACCCTGCCCTGACCGGACAGGTAGCCTAAGGCGGACCGCCTTCGGGCGGATCGGCGGGGCTGCTCAGCGGTAGGTGGCGTGGATGTGCTCCTGGATCGGCGGATGTCGGTCGTACTGATGCAGGATCGCCGGGACCCGACCATCCACCTCCACGAGCCCGTCGCCATTCACCCGCAGGTGCTCCCCCCCCGCCTGGGCGACGGTGGCGACGAAGCCGTTCCACGGCACCGTCTGGAAGGGGAAGCCGTCGAGGAGAAGCATCTTGATGTGAAAGGCCTGATCCCAGACCGGCAGGGTGTCGAGGCATTTGTCCTGCATCACCCGGATGGTTTCCCGGCAGAAGGCGTCGAGATACTCCCGCATCGACCCGATGGTGCCGATCGAAACCCCCGAGCAGACGGAGACCCTGTCGGCGAGCTGCTGGAAGATCTCCTCGCCGTAGGCCGCCTTGATCCAGACCGCGTTGGAGTGGCAGTCCCTGACCTTGAGAATCTCGTCCCCCGTGTAGCGACCGGAACCCACATGGGCAAACGGGTCGGATTGAAAGATCACATCACGCACATCGGCCAGCAGGACGGAGCCCATGTCCCCGTCGTCGCGCTCAGCCAGCAGGTCCCGGGCGGCGAAGTAACGCCGCAGGCAGACATGGACGTTGAGCAGGCTGAGGCCGAGAACGGAAGGCCGGTCGTGGCGGATGATCGGCCGCAGGCCGAGCTTGCTCTTGAGCAGCAGCAGGGCGATGAGCTTGGCCTTCTTCAGACGTTGCCGGACCTGGCTTGGCGTTCCGTTCTCTGCCGGCCGGCGTGATCGCTTCCTTTCGGGGATCTGGAAGAAACGGAGGTTGGGATAGCGCTCGTTGAGGATGGCGTAGCGCACCGCATCGGACGGTGAGGTGATGATCGTCACCTCGGCTTCCTTGCAGGCCCGCTGTGCTGACTCCAGGAACGGGATCAGCTGGACAGGGTGATAACCGAAGGAAGAGGTGATGATGAGATTCTTCACGCATCCGAAAGGATGGTCCTTGGTTGATCCTACATCGCATTCGCAATCGGGCCGCATCCATGGTGGTGTTCTCACTTCGGCGGCCACCGTTCTGTGCCGAGGGCGTTGCCATGGGTGCCGATAGAAAGGGCCGACGGAACCGGGCCGATCCTGTAGGGTGGCGGGGAAATTGGCCGACAGAGTCTTTCCCGGTGGCGATCATTTCCCTGGAAAAGAAGTTCATCTTCATCTCCAACGGCAAGACCGGAACAACATCCATCGAGAATCAGTTGGGCCCCTACGGTGATGTGGATGGGCTCAACACCGGTCTGCCGGGTCTCTGGGCCAACAAGCACATGCCGCCGGCGGTTCTGCGCGCCCTGCTGCCCGGTCCTGTCTGGGAGTCCTGCTTCAAGTTCGTCTTCGTGCGCCATCCCCTCGACTGGTTCACCTCCCAGTTCGCCTACAACCTGGCGCCGCGCTGCGGTTCGCCCCCGGCGGTGGAGCCCCCCGGGAGGGCCCGGTCGGTGCTGCGGCGCCTGGCGGGCCGGCGGGTCGATCGCCCGGCGACCCCGCTCCCGGCCCAGCCGCCTCCGCCCGTCGCCCGGAGACGCTTCACGCTGGAGGACGTCAACCTTGTCCACGGCCAGCTGCACCGCTATCGGGGACTGCCGATGGCCCCGACCCTGTTCCAGACCTCCTACGTCTGCAGTCCCGACGGCGAAGTGATCGTGGACTTCATCGGCCGCTTCGAAACCCTCGCGGCCGACTTCGAGAGCGTCAGCCGCCGGCTCGGCTGCCAGCTGACCCTGCCGCACCTGAACGCCACCGATCACCTGCCGCCCGGCGAGGCCTTCGAGCCGGAGGCCGAGGCGCGCGTGAGGCAGCTGTGGGCGGTGGATTTCGCGACGCTGGGTTACGACTGATCCGGGCCCTCGGCAGGCACCCCCGGCTCCAGCAGGCGCTGCAGCCGGTCCTCCATCTCCTCCACCGCCGCCAGCTGGTCGGCCAGGCTCTGCCCCGCCAGGCGCAGCCGCTCGTAGGGGTCGCTGCCGGTGGCGAGGCTGCCATCCCGATCCCCTTCGCCCCAGCGCCGTTCGGCCCGGGCCAGCTCCTCCTCCAGGCGCTCCTGCAGTCGCTGCCGCAGGCCATCGAGCTGCTCCAGGCTGCGGCGGGCCAGCTCCCGACCCCGGGCCAGCTGCTCGGGATCGAGGCCGCTGGCCAGGGTCTCGGCGAGGGACTGGCCCTGGCGCAGCAGCACCCGCGCCCCGGTGAGCAGGGCGGCCGGCACGAACTGGCCCAGGGCCAGGGCGCCGAGGCTGCCGGTGTGCAGCCAGTCCTCCACCTGGGCGCTGCGATGCCGACCGGTCTTGCACCAGTGGGCGAAATGCTCGCAGTTGTTGAACAGCAGGTTGTAGCGCTGCTCCCCGATGCGGCCCATGGCCCGCCGCAGGGTCACCCCCACCGGCGAGCAGGCCCCCTCCGGATAGGTCACGGCGCTGACGGACTCCCCGCGGCTGAACTCCTGCAGGGGGCTGCGCAGGATTTCCCGGCCCTCCAGGTAGTGGGCCACGGTGCCGTCCCCCAGGTCGATGCCGTGGTGCAGGAACAGGCCGTGCTGGCGGGGGGCCTGCAGGTGGTCGGCGGCGGCCAAGGCGTGGGGCGGAACAGGGGGACTCCGCTCAGCATCGCGTCACCGGTGCGGCCGGGGATTCCCTCCGGGAGTGGGGATAGCCGCTCGCCCGGGTGGGCCGCTGCGCTTGGCGGCTCCCTGCACGCGCCTGAGGAGGTGGAGAAGGGTGGCCCGCCGCTGCCCGGAGAGCCAGAGCCGCTCCGCCGTCCGGTAGCCGCCGTAGCGGTGGCCGCGCCAGTCGAGCAGGCGGGCCAGACCGCGGCCGGAGTTCGGCCATGGCCTCGAAAAGCGGATCGCCCGCCGCACGTTCGCCGTCAGCCGCTCCGTGCTCAGGTGCTTCGCCTGCTCCACCAGCTGGGCGAAGGAGTGGTCCTTCCAGCCCCCCGCCGACCAGAAATGCCAGACCACGGCCTCCGGGGAGAGGTCCCAGGCCGGCAGGACCATGGTGTTGAAGGCGTTCGGCAGCGTGGCCTGGTTCACCAGGCCGCGTTGCAGGGTGGCGTTGAAGGAGGGCTGATCCTGCAGCAGCCCCCCGCCCCGCACCCCCTCCTGCCAGAGACGATGCCAGGCGGCAAAGAAGGCATGGACGGCGGGGGTGTCCTTCCAGCAGAAGACGCCGCTGTTCAAGTACCGCGTCAGGTTCAGCGGCCAGCCCAGCTCCAGGGCCTGGATCACGTGGGGGAGGGTCCGGAGATGCTCGGCCATGTCCCAGCGGTTGTAGTCGGGAACGGCAGCAAAGTCCCAGTCGCCCTGGGGCAGGGCCGTGAGGGAGCCCCGGACGAGGGTGTCGGTGTCGAGGTGGATGCCGCCTCCACCGAGGAAGCGGGGCAGCTGGGTCTTGATCCAGCGATGGCGGTAAACCAGCGATCCCTCCGGCGTCTCCACCGCCTCGAGGCTGTCGCAGAGCCCCGGCAGGCGATGGCCGCTCTCCTGAAGTCGCCGTGCGCTCTCGCTGTCACAGACCAGGCGGACGGGGAGGGAGGGGTTGGTGATCTTCAGCGACACAATCGAGACCAGCGCCCTATCGGCGTAGACCTCAGAACCTTCACCCACCGTGAGGAGGTAGACCGCCTGATTGAGCACGCCCCCGTGTCAGGCCGTGGCCTGTTCGCCCCGGTGGCCGTCGAGGTCGGCGGCGGCGCTGATCGGCAGCACCTTGGCCTTGCTGCGCTGCTCCACCAGCTCCCGGGTGATGGTGAAGGTCTGCACATCGCGGCGGGAGGGCAGGTCGTACATCACGTCGAGCATCAGCTCCTCGACGATGCCCCGCAGGGCCCGGGCTCCGGTCTTGCGGCGGTGGGCTTCGGCGGCGATGGCCTCGACGGCCCCCGGTTCGAACTCGAGCCGCACGTTGTCCATGCTCAGCAGCGTCTGGAACTGCTTGACCAGGGCGTCCCGCGGTTCGGTGAGGATCGCCTCCAGGGCGCTGGTGTCGAGGGGTTCGAGCACCGCGCTCACCGGCAGCCGGCCGATGAACTCGGGAATCAGGCCGTAGCGCACCAGATCCTCCGGTTCGAGATGGCGCATCACTTCGCTGGACTGCTTCTCCTTGCCGGCGCGCACCCGGCTGCGGCCATCGGCCGGCAGGAAGCCGATCGCGTTGCGGCCCATCCGCTTCTGGACCAGGTCCTCCAGTCCCACGAAGGCGCCGCCGCAGATGAACAGCACCTGGCTGGTGTCGATCTGGATGCAGTCCTGGTAGGGGTGCTTGCGGCCGCCCTGGGGGGGCACGTTGGCGACGGTGCCCTCGAGCATCTTCAGCAGGGCCTGCTGCACCCCCTCACCGGAGACGTCGCGGGTGATCGAGGGGTTCTCGCTCTTGCGGGCGATCTTGTCGATCTCGTCGATGTAGATGATGCCCCGCTGGGCCTGTTCGACGTCCAGATCAGCCTTCTGCAGCAGGCGCAGCAGGATGTTCTCCACGTCCTCGCCCACGTAGCCCGCCTCGGTGAGGGTGGTGGCATCGGCCACCGCGAAGGGCACATCCAGCATCTCCGCCAGGGACTGGGCCAGGAGGGTCTTGCCGCAGCCGGTGGGGCCGATCAGCAGGATGTTTGACTTGTGCAGGCGGGTGGCCGTCTGGTCCGTCTCGCCCTTGCCGTCCCCCTGCCAGGCGAGCCGCTTGTAGTGGTTGTAGACAGCCACGGCCAGCACCTTCTTGGCCTCCTCCTGGCCCACCACCTGCTGGTCGAGGAAGCTCTTGATCTCCTGGGGCCTGGGGATGGTGGCCAGGGTGGGGGCCGGCCTGGCCGATTTCTTGGCCGGGGCCTTGCGGCCCCCATCGGCCATGGGCCGGCCCGGTGGGCCATGGCCGTGGTGCTCGACCAGTTCCTCGTCGAGGATCTCGTTGCAGAGATCGATGCACTCGTCGCAGATGTAGACGCCAGGCCCGGCGATCAGCTTGCGCACCTGTTCCTGGGACTTGCCGCAGAAGGAGCACTTCAGATGGGCGTCGAACTTGGCCATCGGCAAGGAGGCGGCGGGAGCGGCGGTGGTCGCCCTGGGAGTGGCGGCAGGCAGGACCTGCCCCCAGGATCGACCCCAGCCGTCGATTTGTCAGTCGTTCCTGAAGTTCGGAGCGGTGATTGGTGACGTCCTGGCCAGAGGCGCTAAGGGACGACGGGGGCTGGGGCGTCATCGACCACCCGGTCGATGAGTCCGTATTCAACCGCCTCCGCCGGGGAAAGGAAGTAGTCCCTGTCCGTATCTTCAGCGATCTTGTCCAGCGGCTGGCCGGTGTGTTCCGCCATCAGGCCGTTGAGGGTGTCCTTGAGGAACAGGATCTCCCGGGCCTGGATCTCGATGTCCACCGCCTGGCCCTGGGCGCCCCCCAGGGGCTGGTGGATCATGATCCGGGCATTGGGGAGGGCCATCCGCTTGCCGGGCGCCCCGCCGGTGAGCAGGAAGGCCCCCATGCTGGCGGCCAGCCCGTAGCAGATCGTGACCACGTCCGGCGCCACCTGCTGCATGGTGTCGTAGATGGCCAGGCCGGAGGTCACCGATCCGCCCGGGGAGTTGATGTAGATCTGGATGTCCTTCTCGGGGTCCTCGGCCTCCAGGAAGAGCAGCTGGGCCACCAGGGAATCGGCGACCTGGTCATCGATGCCGGTGCCGAGGAAGATGATTCGCTCCCGCAGCAACCGGGAGTAGATGTCGAAGGCCCGGTCGCCGCGGCCTGATTGCTCCACCACGGTGGGCAGCACCCCCGGAGCCGCCGAGGGCATCCAGTCCCCCAGGCCGTTCCAGGGCATCGGCCCCTGCCAGAGGTTGTTCACGGGGTGGGGCCGAGCCCCCGACGGGCCCGCCAGGGCGGCGGGCAGCCCGTCGGGGATCAGGGGCGGTCGGGCGTCGATCACGCGGTTTCGCTGGCGGACGGGGGGAGTGGCCTCAATCTATGGCTGGGCGTCGTCCTCCCGGGCCTCGGCTCCCGCGGCGGCCTTCTTCGCCTTGGCGGCCCTGGCCGGCTTTGGCGGCTGTTCGCTGGTGGCCGGCGCCGCCTCGGGCTCGTCCGCGGCCGGGGCCTTGTCGGTGATGGTGCTGTTGGCCTCGAGCCACTCCAGCAGCTTCTCCTTCAGCAGGTCCTCGGCCACCGCCAGCCGCAGCCGCTCCGGGTCGATGGCGGCACTGTCGCTCAGGCCCTTGCGGATCTCGGCCAGCCTGGCCTCCAGGTCGGCGGCGGCTACGTCGATCTTCTCGGCCGCGGCCAGGGCCTTGAGCGCCAGGCTGCGCCGCAGCCGCTGCTCGGCCTCGGGCCGGGAGGTGTCCATGAGGCTGCGCACCAGGTCGGGGGTGAACAGCTTCTTGACGTCCATGCCTTGCTGGGAGATCTGACCGGCGGTCTGTTCGATCAGGTTGCGCACCTCCTGCTGGATGAGGGTCTCGGGCAGCTCCACCTCCAGCTCCTCCACCAGGACCGCCAGCAGGGCCTCATGGCGGTTGGCGCGATGGCGGCGCTCGGCGTCCTCCCGCAGGCGCTTCTCCAGGTCGGCGCGCAGCTCGGCGAGGGTCGGCTTGTCGCTGGCCTGCTGGGCGAAGGCGTCGTCGAGGGCCGGCAGCTCCCGGGTCTTCAGTTCCAGCAGGGTGATGGCGAAGAGGGCCTCCCGGCCCGCCGCCGTCTCCTGGGGGTAGCTGTCGGGGAAGCGGCAGGAGACGTCGCGGCTGTCCCCGACGGCCATGCCGATGATGCCGGCCACGAAGCCGGGGATCATGCGGCCCTCCTCCAGCTCCACTTCCATCCCGTCGCTGCTGCCGCCCTCGATGGCCTCGCCGGTGTCGACGAAGGTGCCGCGGAAGGCGATCTGGGCCACGTCACCCTCGGCGGCGGGCCGGTCCTCCACCGGCACCAGGGTGGCCAGCTGGCGGCGCGACTGCTCGATCAGTTCGTCGACCCGGGCCGGGTCGAAGGGGACGGGCTCCGCCTCGGCCTTGAAGCCCTTGGTGCTGCGCAGGATGGGGGTGGGCTCCACGTCCATCTCCAGGGTGATGGTGAGCTCCTCCCCGGGCGTGAAGCGCTCCAGCACCTGCTCGAAGGCTTCGCTGAGTTCGGGCCGGCCGATGGCCTCGATGGCCTCCTGCTGCATCGCCTCCCGCACGACCGCATCGACCAGGTCCTCGAGGGCGGTGGCGCGGATCCGCAGCGGGCCGATCTGCTGCAGGAGCACCGGCCGGGGCACCCGTCCCTTGCGGAAGCCGGGCAGCTTGACGCTGCGGCTCAGCTTCTCGAGGGCGGCCTCGTAGCTCTTCTGGCTGCGCCCCGCAGGCACGGCGACCTCCACCGCCAGACGGCTTCCGGGGCGCGGGGAGGTGCTCACCCGGAGGTTGGCTTCGGTGCTGGCGGCAGGGCTCATGAAACGGGGCTCGCTCGGGGCAGCCCCCCATCCTAGAAACTGGCCGTTCCGGGCCTCCGCCACGTATTGTGCGATCGACGCACTGGCGCGCCTATATCTCCAACTGAAGAGTTCCGTCCGGCCCCCAGGCTGGAGGTTTTGTCTCAGGCTCCCGTTCCTGGAGCCTCCAGCCCCATCCGTTCCACGATCCCTTCCCAGGGTTTCCCTCCGGGCCCCGTCTCCAGTCAGCAGGCCCGCTCCTGCCCCGCCACCTGTCCCGTTTCCCCCCGTTGACCGTCTCAGCGACCCTTCCCTCCCCTCCTCGCCACCTGCCTTCACGGCCGTTGCGCATCGCCATCCTCGGCGCCACCGGAGCCGTGGGCCAGGAACTCCTGGTGCTTCTCCAGGAGCGGGGCTTTCCGGTGGCGGAGCTGCGGCCGCTGGCCTCGCCGCGGTCGGCGGGCCAGGACCTGGACTGGCAGGGTGAGCGGCTGCAGGTCCAGCCCGTCGGCGCCGACGCCTTCGAGGGCATCGACCTGGTGCTGGCCTCGGCCGGCGGTTCGGTCTCCCGGCAGTGGGCGCCGGTGGCCGTGGCCGCTGGAGCGGTGGTGATCGACAACTCCAGTGCCTTCCGGATGGATCCGGCCGTGCCCCTGGTGGTGCCCGAGGTCAACCCCCAGGCCGCCTTCTCCCACAGCGGGATCATCGCCAATCCCAACTGCACCACCATCCTGCTGACCCTGGCCCTGGCCCCCCTGGCGGCCCGACGGCCGCTCCGCCGCGTGGTGGTCAGCACCTACCAGTCGGCCAGCGGCGCCGGGGCCCGGGCCATGGAGGAACTGCGCGACCTGAGCCGCACGGTGCTGGACGGGGGTGAGCCGGTGAGCGCGGTGCTGCCCCATTCGCTGGCCTTCAACCTCTTCCTGCACAACTCGCCCCTGCAGCCGAACGGCTACTGCGAGGAGGAACTCAAGATGCTCCACGAGACCCGCAAGATCATGGGTCTGCCCGAACTGCGCCTGACGGCCACCTGCGTGCGGGTGCCGGTCCTGCGGGCCCACTCCGAGGCCGTCAACATCGCGTTCGAGGAGCCCTTCCCCGTGGCGGAGGCCCGCGAGCTGCTGGCGGCCGCCCCCGGGGTCGAGCTGATCGAGAACTTCGAGACCAATCGCTTCCCCATGCCCACCGACGTCACCGGTCGGGATCCGGTGGCCGTGGGCCGCATCCGCCAGGACCTCAGCGATCCCTGCGCCCTGGAGCTCTGGCTCTGCGGTGACCAGATCCGCAAGGGTGCCGCCCTCAACGCCATCCAGATCGCCGAACTGCTGCGGGATCCCGCCGCGCCCGATGCCGCCGCCGGAGGTGCCGCTTGAGCACGGCCACCCTGCCGGCGCCGAGCACGGCCCCCTCCCCCGAGGCGCCCTTCGGGCGGGTGCTCACGGCCATGGTGACCCCCTTCCAGCCGGACGGGGCCGTCGATCTGGAGCTGGCGGCGCGGCTGGCGGACCATCTGGTCCGCCACGGCTCCGATGGCCTCGTGCTGTGCGGCACCACCGGCGAGTCCCCGACCCTCACCTGGCGGGAGCAGCACGAGCTCTTCGCCGCCGTGAAGGGGGCGGTGGGCAGCCGCGCCACCCTGCTGGCCGGCAGCGGCAGCAACTGCACCGCCGAAGCCGTGGAAGCCACCGGCGAGGCCGCCGCCCTCGGTGCCGACGGTGCCCTGGTGGTGGTGCCCTACTACAACAAGCCGCCCCAGGAGGGCCTCGAAGCCCATTTCCGGGCCGTGGCCCAGGCCGCTCCTGAGCTGCCCCTGATGCTGTACAACATCCCCGGTCGCACCGGCTGCAGCCTGGCCCCGGACACCACGGCCCGCCTGCTCGATGAGGCCAACGTGGTGGGCTTCAAGGCCGCCAGCGGCACCACCGAAGAGGTCAGCCGGCTGCGGGAGCTCTGTGGCGATCGCCTGGCGATCTACAGCGGTGACGATGCCCTCACCCTGCCGATGCTGGCGGTGGGTGCGGTGGGCGTGGTCAGCGTGGCCAGCCATCTGGTGGGCCCCAGGATCCGGGCCATGCTCCAGGCCTTCCTGAGCGGCGACGTCGCCACCGCCCTCGACGAGCACCAGCAGCTGCTGCCCCTGTGCAGGGCCCTCTTCTGCACCACCAATCCCATCCCCGTCAAAGCCGCCCTGGAGATCTGCGGCTGGCCGGTGGGTGCCCCCCGACTTCCCCTGCTTTCCGCCGATACCGCCGTGCGACAGCGCCTTTCCTCGATCCTGGCTGCCCTGCGTCCCACCTGACGCCAAGGCTGATGTCCAGAGTCACCTCCGCTTCCGCTCCACGTTTCCTTTCATCACCCCCCTGAGTCCTTCCCTACATGTCCAGTCAGAACGCCAATCCCATCGTCCGCTCCGGCAACGGCGCCAAAGCCAAGCACCAGGGCCTGCGTGTCATTCCGCTGGGCGGCCTGCACGAGATCGGCAAGAACACCTGCGTCTTCGAATACGGCGATGAGCTGATGCTCGTCGATGCCGGTCTCGCGTTCCCCAGCGATGGCATGCATGGCGTCAACGTGGTGATGCCCGACACCAGCTACCTGCGCGAGAACCAGAAGCGCATCCGCGGCATGGTGGTCACCCACGGCCACGAAGACCACATCGGCGGCATCCCGCACCACCTCAAGAACTTCAACATCCCCATCATCTACGGCCCCCGCCTGGCCATGTCGATGCTGCAGGGGAAGATGGAGGAGGCGGGCGTCACCGACCGCACCACCATCCAGACGGTGGGTCCGCGGGATGTGGTGCATGTGGGCCAGCACTTCAAGGTGGAGTTCATCCGCAACACCCACTCGATGGCCGACAGCTTCACGCTGGCCATCACCACCCCCGTCGGCGTGGTCATCTTCACCGGTGACTTCAAGTTCGACCACACCCCGGTGGACGGGGAGGCCTTCGACCTGCAGCGCCTGGCCCATTACGGCGAGCAGGGCGTTCTGTGCCTGTTCAGCGATTCCACCAACGCCGAGATCCCCGGTTTCACCCCGCCGGAGCGGGCCGTGTTCCCTAACCTGGATCGCCACATCAGCCAGGCCGAAGGCCGGGTGATCATCACCACCTTCGCCAGCTCGATTCATCGGGTGTCGATGATTCTGGAACTGGCGATGAAGAACGGCCGCAAGGTGGGGCTGCTGGGCCGCTCCATGCTCAACGTGATCGCCAAGGCCCGCGAACTCGGCTACATGCGGGCCCCCGATGATCTGTTCGTGCCGATCAAGCAGATCCGCGACCTGCCCGACCGGGAAACCCTGCTGCTGATGACCGGCAGCCAGGGCGAACCGCTGGCGGCCCTGAGCCGCATCTCCCGCGGCGAACATCCCCAGGTTCAGGTGAAGTCCACCGACACGATCATCTTCTCCGCCAGCCCGATTCCCGGCAACACCATCTCGGTGGTGAACACCATCGACCGGCTGATGATGATGGGCGCCAAGGTGGTCTACGGCAAGGGCGAGGGCATCCACGTCTCCGGCCACGGCTGCCAGGAGGACCACAAGCTGATGCTGGCGCTGGCCAAGCCGAAATTCTTCGTGCCCGTGCACGGCGAGCACCGCATGCTGGTCTGCCATTCCAAGACGGCCCAGTCGATGGGCATCCCGGCCGATCACATCCTGATCATCGACAACGGCGATGTGGTCGAGCTCACCCCCGACACCATCCACAAGGGTGAGCCGGTGAAGGCCGGCATCGAGCTGCTCGACGCCTCCCGCAACGGCATCGTCGATGCCCGGGTGCTCAAGGAGCGCCAGCAGCTGGCGGAGGACGGCGTCATCACCCTGCTGGCGGTCATCACCACCGACGGTGTGATGGCGGCGCCGCCACGGGTGAACCTGCGCGGTGTGGTCACGGCCGCCGATGCCCGCAAGCTCTCGGTCTGGGCCGAGCGGGAGATCACCTGGGTGCTGGAGAACCGCTGGAACCAGCTGGCCCGCAACACCGGCGGCAAGGCCCCCGATGTCGACTGGGTGGGTGTGCAGCGGGAGGTGGAGGTGGGCCTTCAGCGCCGCCTGCGCCGCGAGCTCCAGGTGGACCCGCTGATCATCTGCCTGGTGCAGCCCGCGCCGGCCGGCACCCCGGCCTACAAGGGCCGGGCCGATGCCGAACCGGACACCCGTCCGGCGCCCCGCGGCGGCCGCCGGGATGGGGGTGGGCGCCAGCCCGCCGCCGTGCCCCAGCGCCAGCTGGTGACCGCTGCAGCTTCGGCCGCCCCGGCGGCGGCCACGGCCAGCACCGCAGCTCCGGCCCCGGTGGCCGCCGCCAGCAAGGCCCCCGTCGAGGAGCCGGAACCCACCGGTCGCGTGCGTCGCCGCCGCTCGGCTGCCGCGGCGGGCTGATCGCCCGGGGGTGGGCTCAGCGGACCCTGACCAGCATCAGGCCGCTGAGCAGCTCCTCGTCCTCCTTGTCCACCGGCGCCGCCGTGGCGGGGGTGGATTCCTGCCAGCTGAGCTCCACGTCGTCGGCCAGGGCCGGATCCGCCTGGTGCAGCTCGATCAGTTCGGGCTCCTCCACCACCTCCGGAATCAGCGAGGGCTCGGCCCAGGGAGCGGCCGGCGTGGGGGCCGGCGACCCCGCCGGAGCCTCCTCCCCCGCCGTTGCCGGCTCCAGGTCGGCGGCGGTGGCTGGGGCGGCGGCTGCCGCCGGGGCGGTTGTCGCCGGCGCCGTGGTCAGCCAGGGGGCCGCCGGGCCGGTGACCGCCTGCGCGGTGAACGCCGAGCCTGCGGCCCCTGCGACCAGGAACTCCGGACCGGGGGTGCCGATGTCCGCCACGGCCGACCCCGGGGTCGGGGTGGCGCCGGCCTCATCGATCGCGCACTGCTTGAGTCCCTGCTCGGCGATCCTGGTGAGGGCAGCCTCGCCGCTCTGCTCCGCCACCGTCCCGTAGTACCCGGCGGCCGTGGCCTTGTCCCCGTAGCCGTAGAGCTGGGTATGACCCAGCAGCAGCTGGAGCCGCAGCTTCAACCCGGTGAGCTGGGGATTGTCCGAAGGCTGCAGCTGTTGCAGCAGTTCGGCCCCATCGGCCAGCACCGTGGCCCACTTCTCCCTGGAGTAGGCCTGCTCGATCACCGCATAGCGCTGGGCGGCGTCATTGGCGCTGGTCTCGGCCATGGAGCGGGTCGGGTGAGCGGACCCACAGTGTGCTGTGATCCCAGTGCAGCTGCCATCCTCCGGGCAGATCCAGCCGGCCCGTGTCCCCCCCCCGGACCAGCCGATCCACCAGGGTTTCGAGGCTCCCCGATCCCGGCTCCCGCCCCAGGTGCCGGCGCAGCCAGTGGTGCAGCAGCCGTCGCTGGCTGGCCGGGGCCAGGCCGGCCAGGCGGCGGCGCGGCAGCCGGGCGGGGCACTCGCCCTGCTGGAGGCCCTCCAGGGCCAGGTCCAGCAGGTCCGCCTCGGCCTCGGCCTGCGCTTCCAGACGTTCCGCCTGGGCGCTGATCCGCCGACTGGCCCCGGGATGGAGGGCCTCCAGCACCGGCATCACGTCGGCCCGCAGCCGGTTGCGGGCGAAGCGCAGATCCCCGTTGCTGCTGTCCGTCCAGACGGGCAGGCCCCGCTCCCGGCAGAGCCGGCCGGTGTCGCTGCGGTCGAGGATCAGCAGCGGCCGGGCCAGCCGCAGGGGGCCGGCGGCCGGGGCCAGGGGCCGGCTGGCCCCGAGGCTGGCCAGGCCGCGCAGGTGGCTGCCGCGGGCCAGGTTGAGCAGCACGGTCTCGGCCCGGTCACTGGCGGTGTGGCCCGTCACCACATGGGTGCAGCCCCCCTGGAGGGCCGCCGCGGCCAGGCAGCCGTAGCGCCACTCCCGGGCGGCGGCCTCGCTGCCGGGGGCCGGATCGGCCCGGTCGAGCTTCAGGTCCAGTCCCTGACTCCGGGCCCACCGGGCCAGGTCCGCGGCCTGGCGGGCCGATTCATGGCGCCAGCCGTGGTCGCCGTGCCACAGCTGCAGCCGCCAGCCGTGCAGGGGCTGGAGGTCCAGCAGCAGGGTGGTCAGGGCCATGGAGTCCTGGCCGCCGGACACGGCGACCAGCAGCGACCCCCCCGCCGGCAGCAGGGTGGGTCGCCGCAGCAGATGCCGGTGCAGGCGCGTCTGGTCGCGTCCCCAGGGGCGCGGCGTCCGGCTTGGGTCGGGTGGGAGAATCACCGTCTGCGTCTTTCCATCCGCCGATGACCCGCCTCTCCAGCCTGCCCACCGCCCTGCAGCAGGCGATCCGTCAGGGGCGGGCGCTGAAGGTCATCGCCGGCCTCGACAACTTCGACGCGGCCCGGGTGCAGCGGGTGGTCCGGGCCGCCGCCGCCGGCGGCGCCGATCTGGTGGATCTGGCCTGTGACCCCACCCTGGTGCGCCTGGCCGTGGCGCTGGCTCCGGGGCTGCCGGTCTGCGTCTCGGCGGTGGATCCGCTCCTGTTCCCGGCGGCCGTGGAGGCCGGTGCCGCCATGGTGGAGATCGGCAACTACGACAGCTTCTATCCCCAGGGGCGGGTCTTCGGTGCCGCCGAAGTGCTCGAGCTCACCCGCCGCACCAGGGCGCTGCTGCCGGAGACGGTCCTCTCGGTCACCGTGCCCCACACCCTTCCCCTCGATGGGCAGGAGCGGCTGGCGGTGGAGCTGGTGGCCGCCGGCGCCGATCTGATCCAGACCGAGGGCGGCACCAGCGCCCGTCCCCTCAGCCCCGGCGCCCTGGGCCTGATCGAGAAGGCCGCCCCGACCCTGGCGGCGGCCCATGCCATCAGCCGGGCGGTGGCCGTTCCGGTGCTGTGCGCCTCCGGGCTCTCGGCAGTCACGGTGCCGATGGCCCTGGCCGCCGGCGCCGCCGGCGTCGGGGTCGGCTCCGCCGTCAACCGCCTCGACGATGAGCTCGCCATGGTGGCCGTGGTGCGTGCCCTGCGGGAGGCCCTGCCCCTGGCGTCGATGGTTCAAAACGAACAGACTCGGTAAGCTGATCGGGTTGCGGCACCGCTTCCCATGGGCTCGTTGACCTGGCTCCTGCAATGGCCGATCCGGGCCCTCATTCTGCTGCTGGTGGCGCGACTGCCCTTGGG
Organism: Aphanothece cf. minutissima CCALA 015; assembly: GCA_003003925.1. Taxonomy (GTDB): domain Bacteria; phylum Cyanobacteriota; class Cyanobacteriia; order PCC-6307; family Cyanobiaceae; genus Cyanobium; species Cyanobium minutissimum. Next base: position 51,126 of record PVWP01000008.1, on the reverse strand, counting down.
GGTGGAGCTGGCGAGCTTCTCGGCGGCCCTGCTGTCGGCGATTGTCATCGCCCTGCTGGGCACCCTGCTGGTGCTCCCCCTGAAGCTCCTGCTGGGACCGGTCTGGTTCGTCTCCTCGCTCGGGGGCCTGATCAGCCCGGTGTCGTTCCTGTTCAACTGGCTGATCACGATCATCCTGTTCAGCCTGGCCGCCTGGCTGATCAACGGGTTCCGGCTCCAGAACGGTCTGATCAGCGCCATCCTCGGGGCCCTGGCCTACAGCGTGCTGAGCAGCCTTGTCCTGGGCTGGATGGGTCTGGATGTGCCCCTGACCCGGGCGATGGCGGCGGCCTCCGGGGTGGGCTGATCGGTTTTCCCCGCCGGGGCGTTCCCCTCGGGTGACCGCCAGAATGGTCCGATGCCATTCCAGCTTCACGCCCCCTACGAACCGAAGGGCGACCAACCCGCCGCCATCGAAGCGATGGTGAAGGGCGTCGACGGGGGCGAACGCTTCCAGACCCTCCTCGGTGCCACCGGCACCGGCAAGACCTTCTCGATCGCCAACGTGATCGCCCGCACGGGGCGCCCCACGCTGGTGCTCGCCCACAACAAGACCCTGGCGGCCCAGCTCTGCAACGAGCTGAGGGAGTTCTTCCCCAACAATGCCGTCGAATACTTCATCTCCTACTACGACTACTACCAGCCCGAGGCCTACGTTCCCGTCTCGGATACCTACATCGCCAAGACCGCCTCGATCAACGAAGAGATCGACATGCTGCGGCACTCGGCCACCCGGTCGCTGTTCGAACGGCGCGATGTGATTGTGGTGGCCTCGATCAGCTGCATCTACGGCCTCGGCATCCCCTCGGAATACCTCAAGGCTGCTGTGAAGTTCGAGGTGGGCGACAAGCTCGAACTGCGCGGCTCCCTGCGGGGTCTGGTCAACAACCAGTACTCCCGCAACGACATCGAGATCAGCCGCGGTCGCTTCCGGGTGCGGGGCGATGTGCTGGAGATCGGTCCGGCCTACGAAGACCGGCTGGTGCGGATCGAGCTGTTCGGCGACGAGGTGGAGGCGATCCGTTACGTCGATCCCACCACCGGCGAGATCCTCCAGAGCCTGGAGTCGATCAACATCTACCCGGCCAAGCACTTCGTGACCCCCAAGGAACGGCTGCAGGGGGCGATTCAGGCGATCCGGGCCGAACTGCGCGAACGGCTGGACGTGCTCAACGGCCAGGGGCGGCTGCTGGAGGCCCAGCGCCTCGAGCAGCGCACCACCTACGACCTGGAGATGCTGGAGCAGGTGGGCTACTGCAACGGGGTGGAGAACTACGCCCGGCACCTGGCCGGTCGGGAGGCCGGCACCCCGCCCGAGTGCCTGATCGACTACTTCCCCGACGACTGGCTGCTGGTGGTGGATGAGAGCCACGTGACCTGCTCCCAGCTCCAGGCCATGTACAACGGTGACCAGAGCCGCAAGCAGGTGCTGATCGAGCACGGCTTCCGGCTGCCCAGCGCCGCCGACAACCGGCCCCTCAAGGGGGACGAGTTCTGGGAGAAGGCCCGCCAGACCATCTTCGTCTCGGCCACCCCCGGGGCCTGGGAGCTGGCCCAGAGCAAGGGCCAGGTGGTGGAGCAGGTGATCCGCCCCACCGGCGTCCTCGACCCGATCGTGGAGGTGCGCCCCTCGGAGGGCCAGGTGGACGACCTGCTCGGCGAGATCCGCCTGCGGGCCGATCGCCAGGAGCGGGTGCTGGTCACCACCCTCACCAAGCGCATGGCCGAAGACCTCACCGATTACCTGGCCGAGAACGGGGTGCGCGTGCGCTACCTGCACTCCGAGATCCATTCGATCGAGCGGATCGAGATCATCCAGGATCTGCGCAATGGCGCCTACGACGTGCTTGTGGGCGTCAACCTGCTGCGGGAAGGCCTGGATCTGCCCGAGGTGTCCCTGGTGGCCATCCTCGATGCCGACAAGGAGGGCTTCCTGCGGGCTGAGCGCTCCCTGATCCAGACGATTGGCCGGGCGGCGCGGCACATCGATGGGGTGGCCCTCCTTTACGCCGACAACCTCACCGATTCGATGGCCAAGGCGATCTCCGAGACCGAGCGCCGTCGGGTGATCCAGCACGCCTACAACGAACGCCATGGCATCACCCCCACCCCCGCCGGCAAGCGGGCGGGCAATTCCATCCTCTCCTTCCTGGAGCTGTCCCGCCGGCTCAGCGACGACCAGCTGGAGGTGGCCGCCGAGCAGGCCGAGCAGAACGAGGTGCCCCTCGATGCCCTGCCCGAGCTGATCACCCAGCTGGAGGAGAAGATGAAGGCGGCGGCCAAGAGCCTGGAGTTCGAGGAGGCGGCCAACCTGCGGGACCGGATCAAGAACCTGCGCCACAAGCTGGTGGGACGGCCCGCGGCCTAGGGCCCCCGCCGCCTTTCGCGGGCCTAGAGCCCGCGGCGCTCCAGGGCTTCGGCCAAGCGGTTGGCGGCGGCCGCCAGTTCGGCCTGGGGATCGGGCCCGGCATCGGCGGCCCGGGCCTCCTCCTGGCGTTTCATGGCCTCGATCGCCCGCACGATCAGGAACACCACGAAGGCGATCACCAGGAAGTTGATCAGGGCCACGATCACCGCACCGGCGGGCCAGGCGTTGATCGCCTCCACCTGAGCCGCCTTCAGGGCCGGCTCCAGCAGGCTGGTCATCACCAGGCTGACGATGGCATCCACCACCTTGCCGAAGGCACCGCCGATGACCACGGCCACGGCCAGGTCGACCACGTTGCCCTTGTTGATGAAATCCTTGAAGTCGCTCAGGAAGGAAGCGGCGGCGCGCCGGGCCATGGGAATCCTGCGTGAATGTCGCCCTTTCCTACTTCACGGCTGGAGGTCCCCGTTGGCGTCCTCCGGACCATCGGTCCGCTGATGGAAGGCGATCAGGGCTTCGGCGGAGATTGGAGGGGACAGGTGGAAGCCCTGGACGGCCTGGACCCCCGCCTGCCTCAGCACCTGGAGTTGCTGGTCCGTCTCGACCCCTTCGGCGATGACCATCAGCCGGGACGAGCGGATCAGGGCCGTCAGTCCCTCCAGCCACTCCGGATTGGGCGTCTCCTGGGTGATCATGGCCACCATCGTGCGATCCACCTTGATGATGTCGAAAGGACAACGGCTGAGGATGGCGAGATTGGCGCCCCGCAGCAGGCTGACGTCATCGAGCGCCATCTTGATGCCCAGTTGCTGGGCCTGGAACATGCCGGCCAGGCCCAGGGCATCAGGAAGCCCCCGCTCGGTGACTTCCAGGATCAGCTGGGGAATCATGTCAACCAGGCCGGCCTTCATCGCGGCGTAATAGACCCCGCCCCGTCCGGTGATCTCCGGTGGAACGTTGAGACTGAGATGCACGTCGGGATGGCGCCGCAACCAGTCCTTGAGTTCGGCCGCCGCGGTCTCGATCACCCAGTAGGTGAGCACACCCGAGGCTGGGGTGGACTCCAGGGACGGGATGAACTCCCCGGGCATGACCAGAGAGCCATCGGCCCGCCGCCAGCGGATCAGGGCTTCGGCTCCGATGCAGCGGAGATCCGGGAGGGACAGGATGGGCAGATACTCCAGAAAGAACTCACCCTTCGCCAGGCCCTCGGCGATCTCCTCGGGTCGGTTCATGGGAATTGACGGCCCATGTGAATGGAGAGGGTTCCAGGGAGATCGAACGCTAATCCAGACGTCAGGACGCTCCGAACTTCATGGCGCTCCGATCGGTTCCAGGCGCAGCAGCTGGCCATCACCGGCCCCGTCGGTGAGCACGTACAGGTAGCCGTCCGGGCCCTGGCGCACGTCCCGCACCCGGGCGCCGATGGGAATCTCCTGCTGGGGTGTCACCGATCCCGCTGGATCCAGGCGCAGCCGATGCACCTGCCGGGACACCAGTCCGCCGGCGAAGAGATCACCGCGCCAGCCTGGATAGCGATCGCCGTCGTAGACCGCCAGGCCGGAGGGGGCGATGGCGGGCGTCCAGACGAGGACCGGATCCCGCAGGCCCGGGGCGCTGGTGGCCGGTGCGATCGGCGGGCCGAAGTACTCGCGGCTGTGGGTCACCCGCGGCCAGCCATAGTTCACGCTGGCCTCGATCCGGTTGAGCTCGTCGCCATCGCGGGCGCCGTGCTCACTTGCCCAGACCCGGCCCGTGCGGGGATCGAGGGCCATTCCCTGGATGTTGCGGTGCCCGAGACTCCACAGCCCCGGCAGCGCGCCGGGCTGGCCGGCGAAGGGATTGCCCCGGGCCGGGGTGCCGTCGTCGTTGAGGCGCAGCACCTTGCCCAGGGCGCTGAGCGGGTTCTGGGCCTGGGTGCGGATCAGCTGCCCCTCCAGTTCGATCGGGGGATTGCCCCCGTCTCCGATCGCCAGCAGCAGGGTGAGATCCGGGAGCCAGAGCAGGCGGGAGCCGAAGTGCTGGGCGCCGCTCTTGCGCTGCGGCACCGCGTACAGCACCTGCAGATCGCTGAGGGCACGGCCGTCGAAGCGGGCCCGGGCCAGCCGGGTGTGGTTGGCGTCGGCGCTGCCGGCCGCATAGGTGAGATAGATCCAGCGGTTGGTGGCGAAGTCGGGATGGACGGCCACATCCAGCAGGCCCCCCTGGCCGGCGGCCAGCACTTCCGGCACGCCGCGGATCGGCTCGGCCTGCAGCACGCCGCCCCGCACCAGGCGCAGCCGGCCTGGCCGCTCCGTGATCAGCAGGTCGCCCCCCGGCAGCCAGGCCACGGCCCAGGGGTGCTCGAGGCCACCCACCACCGGCACGCTGCGCACCGGGGCGGAGACGGCCGCGCCCTGGCAGCTGCCCAGGACCGGCAGCAGGAGAACACCGGCCAGCCAGTTCAGGAATGGTGGAGGGCGACGGGCCATGGCTGGGGGGACAGCTCCAGAAGCACCAGGTCGCGCAGGTCGTGGAGCAGGGAGAGTTCGGCGCCGCTGAGCTGACGCGGGCGGGTGTCGATCAGACACAGTGTGCCCAGACAGGTGCCGTCGTCGAGGATCAGGGGCGAGCCCGCATAGAAGCGGATCCGGGGCTCCCCCAGCACCAGGGGATTCTCCGCGAAGCGCTCGTCGAGCCAGGTGTCCGCCACCAGCAGGTCCGACCGCTGGCTGATGGCATGGGCACAGAAGGCCAGGTCGCGGGAGGTCTGGCAGGTGGCCAGGCCATGGCTGGACTTGAACCACTGCCGCTCGGCATCGATCAGGCTGATCAGGGCGATCGGCACATCGAAGGCGGCGGCAGCGATCCGGGTCAGCCGGTCAAAGCGTTCCTCCCGCTCCGTGTCCAGCAGGCCCAGCTCCGCCAGCCGCCGCAGGCGCCCTTCCTCGTCCTGGGGGGGGCGGGCCCGCTCCCAGCGGCAGGGGGTGCGCAGGCTCCAGGCCCGGAGCCGGGCCCGCAGGTAGCTCTCGGAGACCGGCAGCACCAGCCACTCGCTGACCAGGGGGTCGTCGTGGCGGGCCTGCTCCTCCACGGCCGCCAGCATCACCACCGGGATCTCGGCTGCCGCCGTGGCCGGGGTCTCCCGCAGCCTGCGGACCAGGGCGGGGCCATCGCGGACGGGGAGCGCCTGCTCCAGCAGCAGCAGGGAGGCTCCTTCGCGCTCGAGACGCTGCCGCAGATCGGCTTCGCCGCCGCAGACATGGAAGGGCAGGCCCTCCAGGCGCAGGGCGGTGATGAGGGCCGCCTCCAGATCCCGGTCCGTCACCCAGACCAGGGCCGGAGGCCCGCCGGAATCGTCGCTGAGGGCCCCGGTGGCGGGGTCGTTCCCCGCTTCGGCCGGCGGGGCGCCGTTGCCGGCCTTCGGGGTGCGGGCAGTGGTGTGCAGCAGCAGGCCCTCCGCAGCCGCCAGCACCTCCAGGGGGCTGCCCCGCGCGGCCAGATCGGCGCGCACACCGGCCAGAATCAGGTCGATGGTCGCGTCGTTGCGCAGGGGGTCGTGGTGGGTGAGCGCCAGCCGGGCCACCCCGGCCTCCTCGCAGAGGCGCACGGCGTACTCCACCGAGCTGTGGCCCCAGCCGAGCTTGGCCGGGAACTCCAGGGCGGTGTACTGGGCGTCGTGGATCACCAGGTCGGCCCCTTCGATGAACGCGGCGTAGTGCAGGTCCTGGCCGGAGAGCGGACCGAGGCCGCTGGCCAGGGCGGGGTCGTGGGGTTCGTGGTCGCAGCAGTAGATGACCGTGGCCCCGTCCGCCTGCAGCCGGTAGGCCAGGGTGAGGGCGGGATGGTTGAGCAGATGGGTCGTGATCGTCACATCCCCGATCCGGAACGTGCCCTCGTGCAGGTCGTGGTAGCGGATCGTGGCGGCGAACTGCTCGAGGGTGACGGGGAAGTAGGCGTGCTGCATCTGGCCGGAGAGCACGCTGCGCAGGCTTCCCGAGAGGCCGCTCGGCCCGAAGACGTCCCAGGTGTGGCCAGGGGCGAAGAAGGGGGCGAAGAAGGGAAAGCCCTGGATGTGGTCCCAGTGGGTGTGGCTGATCAGCAGCGACCCCTCCATGCCGTCGGGCCGCTCCTGCATCAGGGCCTGGCCCAGGCCGTGGGCACCGGTGCCGCAGTCGATCACCAGCAGGGTGCCGGCATCGGAGCGGACCTCCACGCAGGAGGTGTTGCCACCGAAGCGGAAGGTCTCCGGGCCGGGCTTGGCGATCGAACCGCGGGTTCCCCAGAACCGAACCAACATGTCCCGTTCCTGGCGGGGCCCCAAGACTAGGAAGCCGCGGTCAGGCTGGCGCTTCCGTCCCCTCGGCCGCGTGCCGCTCGGCGCCGCCGAGGCCGAAGGCCTGGTGCACCGCCTGCAGGGCGCGCACGCCATCGGCCTCCGCCACCACGCAGCTGGTGCGGATCTCGCTGGTGGCGATCAGGGAGATGTTGATGCCCGCGTCGGCCAGGGAACGGAACATCCGCGCCGCCGTGCCGGCGGTGCAGGCCATCCCGGCCCCCACGGCGCTGACCCTGGCGATGGCGGGGCCCTCCTCGAAGCCGGCGCCGTCCCACTGGCGCAGGATCGGGGCCAGGGCCCGCTCCGCCGCCGGCCGGTCGTCGCGCCGCAGGGTGAAGCTCATGTCGCGCCGCCGGTCCTCGGGGCCGCCGTGGGTGCGCTCCGACTGCACGATGGCGTCGAGGCTGATGCCCGCATCGGCCAGGGCCCGGCAGATGGCCGCGGCGACCCCCGGCCGGTCGGGCACCCGCCGCACCGACACCTGCACCTGGTCGCGGTCGAGGGCCACCCCCCGCACCGCCGGGTCCCCGAGGTGGCAGGGGGGCGGATCGTGGCGCAGCTGCTGGTCGGAGAGCTCGAAGGCCTCGCCGGCGGCCCGCAGGGCCCGGGCCCCCAGCTGGCCATCCACCACGCAGCTCACCTTCACCTCGCTGGTGGCGATCAGGCGCAGGTTGATGCCGAGACGGGCCATGGTGTCGAACAGCCGGGCCGCCACCCCGGGGCGACCGAGGATGCCGGCCCCGGCGATGCTGAGCTTGGCCATGCCCGCCTCGGCCGAGAGCTGGGCCCCATCGGCCCCCATCGCCGCCAGCACCTCCTGGCACACCTGGCGGGCACGCTCCATTTCCGTCGCCGCCAGGGTGAAGGCGATGTCGTTGCTGGCGCCCTCGTGGATCGCCTGGACGATCAGGTCGACGTTGAGGCCGGCGGCGCCGAGGGCCTCGAACAGGGTGGCGGCCACCCCCGGCCGGTCGGGCACGTGGGAGAGGGCCAGCACCGCCTGGTCGGCCTCGAGCTCCGCCCCGTCCACGGGCCGGCCCAGCTCCAGCCCCTCACTACCGATCGGGCGGGCCGGACCGCTGGTGAGCCGGGTGCCGGGTGCCTGGCTCCAGCTGGAGCGCACCGTCAGGGGCACCCCGTAGTTGCGGGCGATCTCCACGGCCCGGGGGTGGAGCACCGCGGCCCCGAGGCTCGCCAGTTCCAGCATCTCGTCACAGCTGACGCTCTCCATCAGCTGGGCATCGCTCACCTTGCGGGGGTCGGTGGTGAGCACCCCGGGCACGTCGGTGTAGATCTCGCAGCCGTCGGCGCCGAGGGCGGCCGCCAGCGCCACCGCGGAGGTGTCGGAGCCGCCCCGGCCCAGGGTGGTGATCTCCGGGGTGCCGGCATGGCCGCTGCTGGTGCCCTGGAAGCCGGCCACCACCACCACGTGGCCGTCCTCCAGCAGGCGGCGCAGTCGCTCGGTGCGCACCTCCAGGATCCGGGCCCGGCCATGGGCCGATTCGGTGATGATCCCTGCCTGGGTGCCGGTCATCGAGACGGCGGGCACGCCTTCGGCATGGAGGGCCATCGACAGCAGGGCGATCGACACCTGCTCGCCCGTGGCCAGCAGCATGTCCATCTCGCGGCGGGGCGGATCGCTGCAGAGGCTGGCGGCCATGCCGGTCAGCTGGTCGGTGGTGTGGCCCATGGCCGACACGACGATCACCAGCTCGTGGCCCTCCTCGCGGCTCGCGGCGATGCGGCGGGCCACCGCCCGGATCCGCTCGGTGTCCGCCACCGAGGTCCCCCCGAACTTCTGAATCAGCAGGGCCATGGGCTCGTCGCTGGCGCGTCGGGCCCGATTATCGACGCGGGCCGCTCCCGGGCTGCGCCAGGGCGGCCAGCAGGAACCCGTCCCGGAAGGCGTCACCGGGGTCGGCACCGCGCTTGAGGGCCGCCTCCACATCGAGCAGGCGGCGCAGCAGGGCCAGCAGCTGGTCGGGGCTGCGGCCGCGGATCTGCTTGCGCATCACGTAGATCCGCTTGGGATTGCCGATCCCTGCGGCCTTGGCGATCACGGCCACGTCCTGCTCGCCGCTGCGCTCCAGCAGGCACACCCACAGCCAGCCCCGGATCTGACTGGCCAGGGCCGCCACGATGCGCAGGGCGGGCTCGCCCACCTCCAGCAGGGCCTCCACCAGGGCGATGGCCTCGGCGGGGTGCTGGGCCAGCAGGGCATCGCCCACGGCCAGGCTGCTGGTCACCTGGCCGCCGATCAGGGCGGCCACCGCCTCGGCCGTGATCGGGCCACCACCACCGCCGCCACTGCCACCACCGCCGCCACCGCCGGCATGAAGGGCCAGCTTCTCCAGCTCGCTGGCCAGTCGCATCCCGTCGCTTCCGATCGCCTCGGCCAGGGCCTCGGCCGCCGCCGGTGCCAGGGTCAGGCCCCGGTCCCGGGCGGCGCTCTGCACCCGCTCGATCTGCCCGGCTCCATCCCAGATCGGCGGCAGGGTGAAGGATTGCTCTTCGGCCAGGGTCCGCAGACGCTTGGTGGTGCGCAGCCGGGCGTCCGGTTTGCCTTCACTGACCAGGAACAGGTGGCCGTCGGGGGGGATCAGCTCGACGGCGGCCTCCAGCTGGGCGGCCAGCTCCGCCGGGCAGGCCTGGCAGAAGGGACTGCGCTGCAGCACCACCACCCGGGCCCCGGCGCCGAAGGGGGGGGTGCGGGCCTCCTCGAGGGCCCGGGCCGCCTGGCCGGCATCGGCCCCGTCCAGGCGGCTGAGGTTGATCGCGGCCCAGGTGGGATCCACCAGGGCCTCGATCTGCGCCGCCAGGGCCCGCTGCCGGGCGGCCTCGTCGTCGCCCCAGTAGAGGTGAATGGGCATCAGGGAAGAGGCGGTCGCGCCGGCACCGGCAGGGAGGCGAGCAGGCGGGGGTCCCGGCTGATCATCGCCGTGGCGCCGCCATGCAGGGCCGAGGCCAGCTCCAGGGCGCCATCGGGCCCCAGGGCCGGCCCGCTGCCGGGCCGCTGCAGGCGCGCCGCCGCCAGGGCCACCTGGGGGGTGAGGCTCACCAGGGTCCAGGCCGCAGGATCACTGAACACGGCTTCGTAGCGGGCCGCCAGGGCTTCGTCCCCCTGGAGCAGGGGCCCCTCCACCAGCGTCCTCAGGGTGGCCATGCTCAGGACCCCGCGCCAGTGGCCAGCGGCGATCGCGGCGATCAGGGGCTCGTGCCGGCGGCTTGAGGCGTCCCCGCGCAGCCAGGGAATCAGCACCGTGGCGTCGATGGCCACGGCCGACCCGAGGACCAGGGTGGCGCCGCCGTCCAAGGGCTCGATGGGCCCGCCGCTGCCGGCGGGGGGCGGCCGGTGGTCCGGCCAGCAGTCGCGGCCGCTGCCCTGGAGGGCGAGCAGGGCCTGGCGCTGGGCACGGTGGCGTCGCCACAGGGGGACCAGGGCAGCCACCGCGTGGCCATGGCGTGCGATCAGGGTCTCCTCGCCGTCGCGGGCCCGATCGAGCAGTTCGGGGAAACGCTTCCTGGCCTCGAGCACGCCGAGGGTGTGCATGGGTCGCGGGGCCGATATCGGAATCTGTACACAATGTACAGGACTCGGATTCGGTGGAGAACGACTGCCCCTGTCCTTGCCCCTTCGCCTGGCTCTGTTCCGGCTCTTGGGCCCCTCTCCCGGCCCCGGCAAGGGCCAAGCCCATCGGCATGGCTGAGGTCTCGCCCCTTCGGCGCACCGCCCCGACCGGCGCCTCCCGTAGCCTCGCCGTTTCCCCTTCCGGGCTGCAGGCCGCGCCGGGCGCCGGGGGAGGTTCTGCGCCCCGGGGCGCCGCAGGCGATGGACAGCTTCGATTCTTCCGGCTCCGCGGCCTCCCTCGACCATCCGATCTTCCGGGAGAGCGTGCGCCGTATCCGCGGCTGGCTGGGGCCCACCGGCCTGGAGGGGGTGGAGCAGGAGGTTCTCGAACGCCTGGTGCACAGCAGCGGCGACCTGGCCCTGGCGACGGATCTGCGTATGGGTCCGGGGGCCTGCGCTGCCGGCCTCCAAGCCCTGGCGGCCGGTGTGCCGATCCTCACCGACACGGCCATGGCCGCGGCGGCCGTGGCCCCCATGGCCCGGCGCACCTTCGCCAATCCGGTGCTGTCGGTGCTGGCCTGGGCGCCGTCGGTGGCACCTGTTGGCGGCACCCGGGCGGCGGCGGGCATGGAGCGGGCGCTGGTGGAGCACCCCGGAGCGGTGGTGCTGGTGGGCAGCGCCCCCACGGCCCTGGAGCGGCTGCTGGAGCTGGTGGAGGCCGGAACGGTCGCCGCGCCGGCCCTGGTGATCGGCATGCCGGTGGGGTTCGTGGGGGTGGCCGAGAGCAAGCGCCATCTCGCCGCCAGCACCCTCCCCCAGATCCGCCTGGAGGGCAGCAAGGGCGGCGCCGGCCTGGTGGGTGCCGCCGCTAACGCCCTGCTGCGGCGGGCCTGGCTGGACCAGGCGGCCAAGAACCAGGCGGCCCAGAACAAGACGGCCCAGGATCAGGCCGCTCTGGATCCGCCGCCCTGAAGCCCCACCGCCACATGGCTGTTGGCCTCGATGCGGCCCAGCACCTGGCGGGCCCGCAGCACCACCGAGGCGGGAACCCCCGCCAGCCGGGCGGCCTCGATGCCGTAGCTGCGGCTGGCGCCCCCCCGGCAGACCCGGTGCAGGAACACCAGGTCGTTGCCGGTCTCCTCCACCAGCACCTGGGCGTTGCCCACGTTGGGCAGCAGCTCGGCGAGCTCGTTGAGCTCGTGGTAATGGGTGGCGAAGATGGTGCGGGCGCCGATGCCCTCGGCCAGGTGCTCGGCCACGGCCCAGGCGATCGATAGGCCGTCGAAGGTGGCCGTGCCCCGGCCGATCTCATCGAGCAGCACCAGGGACCGGGGGCTGGCGTGGTGAAGGATGTTGGCGGTCTCGGCCATCTCCACCATGAAGGTGGACTGGCCGCTGGCCAGGTCGTCCACCGCCCCCACCCGGGTGAAGATGCGGTCGGCGATGCCCAGTCGGGCGGAGCGGGCCGGGATCCAGCTGCCGATCTGGGCCATCAGCTGCAGCAGGCCGCTCTGGCGCAGATAGCAGCTCTTGCCGCTGGCATTGGGGCCGGTGAGGACGATCAGGTCCGGCGCCGGGGCGCCGTCGGGGCCGGGGGCCGCCAGGTGCAGGTCGTTGGCGGTGAAGGAGGCGTCGACCAGCAGCTGTTCCACCACCGGATGGCGACCCGCCTCGATCACCAGCTCGCGCCCCTCGCTGAGCTCGGGCCGGCAGTAGCCGCCGGTGGCCGCCACCTCCGCCAGGGAGGCCAGGGCATCGAGTTCCGCCACCCGCCGGGCGGCCGCCCGCACGGGGCCCGCCGCCTCCCCCACCCGGCGGCGCAGCTCGCAGAACAGCTCGTACTCCCGCTGGCAGGCCCGGGCTCGCAGCTGCAGGATCCGGCCTTCCCGGCCCTTGAGCTCCGGGGTGACGAAGCGTTCCTCGTTGGCCAGGGTCTGGCGGCGGATCCAGTGGTCCGGAACGGCGGCGGCCCGGGCGCGGCTCACCGCCAGGAAGTAGCCGAAGGTGCGGTGGTACTGGAGGCGCAGGTTGGGGTTGCCGCTGGCCCGCCGCTCGATCGCCTCCTGCCGGGAGAGCCAGGCCTCCTGGTCGTCGAGCTGGTTGCGCAGGCCGTCGAGCACCGGATCGACCCCGTCGTGGAGCAGCCCCCCCTCGCTCAGCGACAGGGGCGGCGTGTCGATGAGGTGGTGGCGCACCTCCTCGGCCAGGGCGGCCAGTTCGGGCCAGGGACCCTTGAGGGCCGCCAGGGGACCGCTGCGGCAGGACGCCACCAGGGCCGCCAGGCGGGGCAGCCGCTCGAGGCCATCGGCCAGGGACACCAGGTCGCGGGCGGAGGCGCTGCCGGCGCCGGCCCGCCCCGCCAGCCGCTCCAGATCCCCCATGGGTCGCAGCAGCCGGCGCAGGCCCAGCCGCAGGGGCCGCTGCTCCACCAGCTCGCTCACCGCCTCCTGCCGCTCCAGGATCGCGGCGCGATCCACCAGGGGGGCCTCGATCCAGCGGCGCAGGCAGCGGCCGCCCATGGCGGTGGCGGTGCGGTCGAGGGCCCAGAGCAGGGAGCCCTGCAGGGCGCCGCCCAGCTGGGTGCGGGTGAGCTCCAGGTTGCGGCGGGTCTGGGCGTCGAGCACCAGCTGGTCGCCGGCGTGCCAGAGCCGGGGCATCTCCAGCGGGATGGTCGCGGCGGCCTCCGTCGCTGTCGCCGGGGCGGGTTCGGGCGCCGGCTGAGTCGTGTCCAGGTAGGCCAGCAGGCCCCCGGCGGCCCGCAGCGCCAGGGGTGCCTCCCCCAGCCCCAGGCCATCGAGGCTGGCCAGGCGGAAGCGGCGGCGCAGCAGGGCGGCGGCTTCGGTGGCGTCGAAGGGGGTGCGGGCCAGGGCGGTGAGCCTCAGCCCCTCGGGACACCAGGGCGGCGCCTCCTCCGGGCCGGGCCACACCACCTCGGCGGGCTCCAGCTGCAGCAGCTCCTGGTGCAGGCTGCCGCTGCCCGTGCGCTCGGTCACCCGGAACTCGCCGGTGCTGACGTCGGCGACCGCCAGGCCCCAGCGGCCGGCGTGGCTGCCGTCGCCGTCGAGGACCACGGCGCAGAGCCAGTTGTTGCGGCGGGCCGCCAGCATGCCCTCCTCCAGCACCGTGCCGGGGGTCAGCACCCGGGTGATGCCACGGCGCAGCAGGGCCCCCTTGGCGGGGGTCGCCTCCAGCTGGTCGCAGAGGGCCACGCTGAGGCCGCGGCGCACCAGGTCGGCGCAGTAGCGCTCGGCGGCGTGGTGGGGGATGCCCGCCATCGGCACCCGGCCCAGGGCCTTGCCGGCGTCCTTGCCGGTGAGGGTGAGCTCCAGCAGACGCGAGAGCAGGATCGCGTCCTCGAAGAAGAATTCGTAGAAGTCGCCGAGCCGGTAGAGCAGCACCCGGTCCGGATGGGCCGCCTTCAGCTCCACGTAGTGGCGCAGCACCGGGGTGAGCGCCGCCGGGTCCACCAGGGAATGGTGGTGCCAGCGGGGCAGGTCGCCATCGGGCTCCGCCCCGGCGTCGCCGGGCGCCGCCGGTGCGCCGTTGTGGTCGCCACCGCTCGGGTCACCGGCCTGCTCGCCGTCGGACTCGGGGGCGGAGGCGGCCGGGGCTGACGCAGGCCGCTGGCGGCGGGGGCGGGGCCGGGCGCTGGCATCGGCCAGCAGGGCCTGGTCGTCCGGGGCGCCCTCGTCGGCATCTGACGCCGACACCGACGCCGGCAAGGGAGAGGCCACCGGCTCGGGTGCGCCACCGAACAGGTCCCCCTGGAGGGCCGGATCGTCCGCGAGCGTGAGCTGCTGCTGGACTTCCCTGGCCATGGGTCCGCCGTCAGGAGCGTCCCGATCGTAGGGGGACCGGGCCGGGGGGCTGGCCGGGTCGGCCCTGGTGCTGCTCAACTGGAGCATGAGCTTGTTCGTGGTCTGACCCCTTGACGGTTTTCGAAGGTCGCTTCACCGATGTCGCCGGTCTGCGGATCGGTCTGGTGATCGCCCGCTTCAACGATCTGGTGACCGGCAAGCTGCTCAGCGGCTGCCTGGATTCCCTCTCCCGCCACGGCATCGACATCAGCCCCGAGAGCACCCAGCTCGACGTGGCCTGGGTGCCGGGCAGCTTCGAGATCCCCCTGGTGGCCCAGCGGCTCGCCGCCAGCGGCCGCTACCAGGTGGTCATCACGCTGGGGGCCGTGATCCGGGGCGACACCCCCCACTTCGATGTGGTGGTGGCCGAGGTGAGCAAAGGCGTGGCCGCCGTGGCCCGCGACACCGGTGTGCCGGTGATCTTCGGGGTGCTCACCACCGACACCCTGCAGCAGGCGCTGGAGCGGGCCGGCATCAAGAGCAACCTGGGCTGGAGCTACGGCCTCCAGGCCCTGGAGATGGGCAGCCTGATGGCTGCGCTGCCGCAGCCGACGCCATGAACCGCAAGGGACTGATCCTGGCGGGGGGCAGCGGCACGCGCCTGGCCCCCCTCACCACCGCCGTCAGCAAGCAGCTGGTGCCGGTGTACGACAAGCCGATGATCTACTACCCGCTCAGCACCCTGATGCTGGCGGGCATCCGCGAGGTGCTGGTGATCACCACCCCCACCGACCAGCCGGCCTTCGAGCGGTTGCTGGGGGACGGATCCGGCTGGGGCATGGAGATCCGCTATGCGGTGCAGCCGAGCCCTGATGGGCTGGCCCAGGCGTTCCTGATCGGCGCCGAGTTCCTCGACGGCGCACCGGCGGCTCTGGTGCTCGGGGACAACCTGTTCCACGGCCACGACCTGATCCCCCAGCTGCAGGGGGCCAACGGCGAGCGGCCCGGGGCCACGGTGTTCGCCTACCCGGTGAGCGATCCGGAGCGCTACGGGGTGGTGGAGTTCAGCGGCGATGGCCGGGTGCTGAGCATCGAGGAGAAGCCGCCCCAGCCGCGCAGCCGCTATGCGGTCACGGGCCTGTACTTCTACGACCACACCGTGGTGGAGCGGGCCCGCCAGGTGCGTCCCTCGCCGCGGGGCGAGCTGGAGATCACCGACCTCAACCAGCTCTACCTCGATGAAGGCCTGCTGCGGGTGGAGCTGATGGGCCGCGGCATGGCCTGGCTGGACACCGGCACCCCCGACTCCCTGCACGAGGCCGCCAGCTACATCCGCACCCTCGAGAAGCGCCAGGGCCTCAAGGTGGGCTGCCCGGAGGAGGTGGCCTGGCGCCTGGGCTGGATCGACCACGGCCAGCTGGAGCGGCTGGCCCTGCCCCTGAAGAAATCCGGCTACGGCGACTACCTGCTGCGCCTGCTGCAGGAGGCCGCCAGCGACCACCAGGCCCTGGAGCCCCAACGATGAACGTTCAGTTCCTGGCCATCGACGGCCCCCTGCTGCTCACCCCGGCGGTCTACGCCGATGAGCGGGGCTGGTTCAGCGAGAGCTGGAACCGGCGCCGCTTCGCCGAGGCCCTCGGCAAGGAGGACGCGGACGCCCCCGAGTTCGTGCAGGACAACCATTCACGCTCCGTGCAGGGGGTGCTGCGGGGCCTGCATTTCCAGCGGGCGCCGCACCCCCAGGGCAAGCTCGTGCGCTGCACCGTCGGGGAGGTGTTCGATGTGGCCGTCGACCTGCGCCGGGACTCCCCGACCCTGGGCCAGTGGGTGGGCGAGCGGCTCAGCGCCGACAACCAGCACCAGCTCTGGGTGCCGGTGGGCTTTGCGCACGGCTTCCTGACCCTGAGCGCAGTGGCGGAGGTGCAGTACAAGACCGCCGGCTACTGGAGCCGGGAGTGCGAGCGCTCCCTGGCCTGGAACGACCCGGCCATCGGCATCGACTGGCCCCTGCAGGAGCTGCCGGCGCCCCACCAGCCCCTGCTGGCCCCCAAGGACGCCGCCGCCCCCGGTCTGGGGGCCCTGGCGGCCGCCGGGGATCTGTTCGCGCCCGACAACGTGTGAAGGATGGCTCCGGCGGCGGGCAGGGCCCCGCGCTGCATGGCAGGATCGCCCACGCTGCCTGATCCGGCCCCGAGCCTTCCTGCCCCATGCAGATCCTCAACACCCTCACCGTTCTGGCCCTGGTGGTGATGTCCTTCGCCCTGATCGTGGCGGTGCCGGTGCTCTACGCGAGCACCGAGGACAGCGGCCGCTCCAACCGCCTGATCCTGATCGGCGGTGCCGCCTGGGTGGCCCTGGTGCTGGTCAACTGGGGCATGAGCCTGCTGGTGGTCTGAGGTCGACAGGGTGACGGCGTGACAGCCTGCCCGGACCAGCCCAGTCCCGCCGTATGAGCGTCACTCGCATTCAGCCCAGGCGCCGCTTTTCATTCTTTGAGTGGAAGGAGATCGTCGAGTATCGCGATCTCCTGTATTTCCTGGCTCTTCGCGATATCAAGCTGCGCTACAAGCAGACGAGTCTCGGGGCGGTCTGGGTGATCCTGCAGCCGCTGGTGCCCGCCATCATCTTCGCTGTGCTGTTCGGCAACTTCGCCCGACTGCCCAGCAATGGCCAGCCCTACCTGCTGATGGTGTTCACGGGCCTGATTCCCTGGGGGCTGTTCAGCAACTCGATCGGCAGGGCTGGAACCAGTCTGGTGGCTAATTCCGGCCTGCTGTCGAAGATCTATTTCCCTCGCCTGATCATTCCCCTGGCCTCGATGGGGTCGGTGGTCGTCGATGGTCTGGTCAGCCTTGGGGTCCTGGTGGTGCTGCTGGCCCTCTTCGGCGTGGGTCTGGGCTGGCATCTGCTGGCCGCCCCTTTCTTCCTGCTGGCGGCCTTCCTGATGGGCCTGGGTCTGACGTTGATCGTGGCCTCGCTGAATGTCTATCACCGTGACTTCGGCTATGCGGTGCCATTCGCTCTGCAGGCCTGGAATTATCTGACACCGATTGTCTATTCTTCATCATTGATCCCGGAGAAATGGCTTTTTCTCTATTCCCTAAATCCCACCGTGGGACTGATTGAGGGTTTCCGCTGGTCGGTATTGGGCGGTGTGCCGATCACCGTCACCATGATGGCGAGCATGGTGTCCGGCGTTGTCGCTTCTCTGGTGATCGGCATGGCCGTGTTCCAGAAGATCGAAAGGGGCTTTGCCGATATCGTATGACTTCGACTTCAGATATCGCCGTCACGGTCCGCTCCCTGGGTAAGTCGTACAAGATTGATCATCTGGGCGTGGCGGAGCCCCCAGTCGAGGCCGCCGAGGGCGGCTCCCGGCGACGTTGGCCCTGGCAGGGCAAGGGGCAACGCCAGCGGATGAGCAGCGAGATCTTCTGGGCCTTGCGGGATGTGGACTTCGAAGTTCCCCGCGGCAAGGTCTTTGGAGTGATCGGCAGGAACGGGGCTGGCAAGAGCACCCTGCTGAAGATCCTGTCCCGGATCACGGAGCCCACCACGGGTATGGCCGAGATCCGCGGCCGGGTGGGCTCCCTGCTGGAGGTGGGCACCGGCTTTCACCCCGAGCTCAGCGGCCGCGAGAACATCTACCTCAATGGCACGCTGCTGGGCATGCGGCGACGGCAAATTGACCGGGTCTTCGATGAGATCGTTGATTTCGCCGAGGTGCATCGCTTCATTGATACCCCGGTAAAGCGCTATTCCAGTGGCATGTATGTGCGTCTGGCCTTTGCCGTCGCCGCCCACCTGGAGCCGGACATTCTGATCATCGATGAAGTGCTGGCCGTGGGTGATCTTCAGTTTCAGAAGAAGTGCCTCGGCAAGATGAAGGATGTCACCGGGCAGGGGCGAACGGTTCTCTTTGTCAGCCACAGCCTCAGCACGGTCAACAGTCTCTGCGATTCGTGCATGTTGCTGGAGAATGGCAGGGTCACCCAGATTGGCCCCACGGAGTCCGTGACGGCCTCCTATTTCGCCAGCAGCGAGGAGACGGCAAGTTCTGTACTGGACCTCACGGCTGATCCACTTGGAGACGCTTGTTGTCGCATGCTTGGCGCCAGGCTGGTGGACCGGACCGGGAACGAACTCAGCTTTGTCTATATCGATCGCGAGTTTGGTCTGGAAATGACGTACGAACTTCTTGAGCCATCGACCGCACCTGTCATTCCCAACATTCACTTCTTTATCGGGGGGCAATGTGCGTTCGTAACGAGTCCTCGCCAGCCGTCGCCTCAAGCCCCTGGAAGACACCGGGTGACTGTCTGGCTGCCAGAGCGATTTCTCAATGAAGGTACATATTCAGTGAATTTTGCGGCGACAACGGCTATGCCTCTCTGTATCCATTTCCACGTTCAAGATAAGTTCTGCTTTCAGGTGATCGAAGACTTGCACGATGAGTCTCGGCATGGCGCTGTCAATCTCGTGCCAGGGGCTGTCAGGCCTCAGCTGAACTGGAGCATGAGTTGATGGCTCCTGTCTGGCACCCGGGCAGATGTCATGGGAGAATGGAGTTCTGACGTGGATCGGATTTCGATGCGTTCGCTGGCTGCCAGGATCCGGAGGAAGTTGGGTCGTATCGCCGCAGCGTCGGCCAGTCGTCCTCCGTCCTCCAAGAGACAGGCCATCGAGCGGGTCCAGAAAAGTCCAGGCCGCTTGGTGCCCTGGCTTGATCTCATCGGGATTGTCAAGGCTGACTTTTCCGACAGCCTCCGCGAACAGGTTCTTTCCCATGATCTGACACGTAGTGGTGTGATTCTCTGCTTCCAGGAGGAGCTTCAGAATCGAATGGCTGCTGATCTTCTGCAGGCTTCCGGACGGCTGGATCAGGAGGATCCGGCTTCCGTCTGCGGCGATGTGGCACTGGAGATGATTCGTCTCAAAACCATTGCCCAGTGTCGTGACGCCCATGCAGAAGGCAACTATTACCGGGACGCTGAGCCTTACATCCAGAAGCAGTGGGAGGGGGTGATCTGGCCCATCATCAAGGATCTTGACTTCACTGACGTTCTTGAGCTTGCTCCGGGCCATGGCCGCAATACAGAGCATTTACGTAGGCTGGCTGGATCGATCACGCTCATTGATGTGAATCCCAATTGCATCGAGGCCTGCAGGGAGCGGTTCGGTGAGCAGCGTGACGGCTGCAAATTCCGCTACTTCGTTACCGATGGTGATTCGCTTTCAATGGTCGATTCGAGTTCCCATTCTCTTGTCTATACCTTTGACTCCATGGTTCATTTCGATTCGTCCGTGGTGCGGGCCTATGTCCATGAGATTGCGCGCGTCCTGCGACCCGGTGGCAGTGCGTTCCTGCACCACTCCAACTACGGGACGGTGGCGCCTAACAGCGACTGGGCCCACAATCCCGGCAACCGCAGCGACATGACCGCCGAGCGGATGCGTGGGTTTGCAGAGGAGGCCGGTCTGGACGTGGCGTTTCAGCGCCTCAGTGGCATTGCCGATGGCTGGGGTCTGGAGGATCTCGACGCCTTCACCGTGCTGCGTCGGCCTGCTCTCGCCTGAGATGGCTGAGACCAGCCACCGCGCCACGGCCCTTGAGGGTGTGGTGGAGATCAGCCGCCGGCCGCATGGCGATCACCGTGGCCGCTTCCTGAATGTCTTCCGGCGAGAGGACTGGAGCCAGCTCTGGGGAGGGGATCGGCCGATCGAGCAGGTGAATCTCAGCCACAACCCAAGCCCCGGAACGCTTCGAGGCCTGCATCTCCAACGGGGGGCGCCTCCGGAGGTTCGATTGGTCACCTGCGTGGTGGGGCGTGTCTGGGACGTGGCCGTTGACCTGCGGCCGGGCTCCGCGACGCGTGGCCACTGGGTGGCGGTGGACCTCAGCGCCGAAGCCGGGAACTCACTGCTGATCCCTAAGGGCTGTGCCCATGGGTTTCAGGTGCTGGAGCCTGACAGCACCTTGCTTTACCTTCACGGGGCTCCCTATCGCCCTTCGGAGGAGACCGGTGTGCGATGGGACGATCCCCAGCTCGGCATCGACTGGCCGATGCAGCCCAGGGACTTGAGTGAGCGTGACCGGTCGCTGCCCCTGCTGGAGAGCCTGCCGTGACCCACCACTGCCGACATTGCGGGACTCCACTGGAGCATGAAGTCATTGACCTCGGCCATCAGCCGCCCAGCAATGCCTATCTGTGCGAGGCCAAGCTGAGTCTGCCGGAAGTCACTTTTCCCCTGAGGGTGTATGTGTGCTCGAACTGCTGGCTCGTGCAGCTGCCCATGCATGCACCAGCTGACGCATTGTTCACAGCAGATTACGCCTACTTTTCCAGCACGTCCATCACCTGGTGTCAGCATGCGGAACGGTTCGTCAACGCGGCCGTCGATCGTCTTTCACTGGGGTCCAGCAGTCTGGTGGTGGAGGTGGCCAGCAACGACGGCTATCTGCTCCAGTATGTGAAGGCGCAAGGGATTCCCTGCCTCGGTATCGAGCCTACCCATGCCACGGCGGAGGCCGCGAGGAGCAAGGGCATCGACACGCACGAACGATTCTTCGGTGGTGATTTTGCTGCCGAGCTGGTTTCCCAGGGTTTCCGGGCTGATCTGTTGGTCGCCAACAACGTCCTCGCGCATGTCCCAGATATCAATGATTTTCTCGCGGCCATCTGCCGTGTCCTCAAGCCCTCTGGTGTGGCCTCTGTGGAGTTTCCCCACTTGTTGCGATTGCTTGACGGCAACCAGTTCGACACGATTTATCACGAGCATTACAGTTACCTGAGCCTCACGACTCTGCAGCGAATGGCGGAGGATGCCGGGCTGATGGTGCTCGACGCCGAGCAGATCACCACCCATGGCGGCAGCCTGAGGGTATGGCTTGCCCGTAGCGGAGATCCTGCGGCTGCTGCCCAGACCCCGCAGGAACGGCAGGCTGTGGAGGGGGTCCTTGCGGAGGAGTCCACAGCCGGGCTCACGTCCTTGGACGCTTACGACCGCTGCCAGAAGCGCGCCTTGGAAGCCAAGTTTGCGCTGATGGAGTATCTGCTGGCTGCCCGCCGGTCCGGCAAGCGGGTGCTTGCCTATGGTGCCGCGGCCAAGGGAAATACCCTGCTGAATTTCGCCGGGATCCGCAGCGACCTTCTGGAAGCGGTGGCCGATCTAGCCCCCAGCAAGATTGGAAAATGGCTGCCAGGAAGCCACATTCCCATCATTAATGTTAATGATCTTCTGGAGCGGCAGCCTGATGAGCTCCTTGTGCTTCCATGGAACCTGGCGGGCGAAGTGAAGGCCCAGCTCAGAGGCAAGATCGACGTACCCGTGAAGGTGGCGATTCCCATCCTCTCGGCCATCTGAGTCATGGACGACTTCTCCCTACCCAGAATTCCCTATACAAGGCCGTCGATCACGGAGCTGGAGGTGGCCTACGCCACGGATGCGGCCCGCAATGGTTGGGGTGAGCATTGCTACGACTACATCGTCCGTTTTGAAGAGGCTTTTCGTCAGCACCTCGGCGTCGGCCATGCCCTTGCTACGAGCAGCTGTACGGGGGCGCTGCACATGGGCTTGCACGCCCTTGGGATCGGCCCTGAAGACGAAGTCATCATGGCGGACACCAACTGGGTGGCCACGGCCGCGCCCATCGTCCATCTGGGGGCCCAGCCGGTCTTCGTCGACATTCTTCCCGATACCTGGTGCCTTGACCCAGATCAGGTGGAAGCGGGGATTACGGCAAGAACCAAGGCGATTGTGGCGGTTCACCTGTATGGCAACCTCTGCGCCATGGATCGTCTTCTGGAGATCGGTGAGCGCTATGGCATCCCTGTGATCGAAGATGCCGCTGAAGCGATTGGCTCCCAGTGGCATGGCAGGAGGGCAGGAAGCCTGGGCCGTTTCGGTGTTTTTTCCTTCCATGGCACCAAGACGCTGACCACCGGGGAAGGTGGCATGTTCGTCACCAACGACAGTCACCTCTACGAACAGGTGCTCACCTTGTCCAACCATGGCCGTGCCAAAGGTGAACCCAGGCAGTTCTGGCCTGAGCGGGTGGGATTCAAGTACAAGATGAGCAACATCCAGGCTGCCATAGGTTGCGCGCAACTGGAGCGAATTGATGAACTCATCAATGAGAAGCGTCAGACTTTCTCCCGCTACCACAAGCTCTTTTCATCTCTCCCTGTCAAGATGAACCCGGAGCCGCCCCACGTGGTCAATGGTTATTGGATGCCGACCATGGTGGTTGATCATTCGGTGGCCTTCGACCGGGATCAACTGCTGAAGCAGTTTCAGGAGCATGGAATTGATGGTCGTGTCTTTTTCTGGCCACTAAGTTCCACGTCTGTTCCTGGGCGAAAGGCCTCTTCCCAGCCTTTTCTTTCCGAGACAATTCATATGAGAAGTATCAACCTGCCCAGTTACTCTGGTTTTTCCCAGCAGGACGCAGAGCGTATTCATCAACTCGTGCAACAGCACCTGACGGGATAGGGGTATCCGCCAATCGCCTGTTCTGCATCTTTGTCCTCCTTATCACCGATCCTGACCCCATGACGACTGATGACCGACAGCAGTTTGAGCAGTCCAGAGAGCAAAACTGCCTGGCTTTAGGACAGGATCATGAGGCGTTCTCCCATTCGCTTGCGCTGATCACCGAACTTGATCGTTACGACTACTCCTATCTCTGGACGTGGATGGGTGTCCCGATCATCCAGATGCCAGCCGATGTCCTCGCCACACAGGAAGTGATCTGGAACAGCAAGCCCGACATCATTATCGAGACCGGAGTCGCCAGGGGTGGATCGGTCCTGTTCATGGCCTCGATCCTGGAGATTCTTGGCAATGGCAGGGTCATCGGAGTGGATATCGACATTCGACCGCACAATCGCGAGGCGATTCAGAGCCACCCATTGGCCCACAGGGTGGATCTGATTGAGGGTGGCTCGGTTGACATCCCAACCCTTGAGCAGGTCCGTCGTCTGATCCCTGAAGGGGCACGAGTGATGGTGGTGCTTGACAGCGATCACAGCCGCCAGCATGTTCTTGAGGAGTGCCGCGCCTATGGACCGTTGGTGACCAAGGGATGCTATCTGGTGGTTGCCGATACCTTGGTGGGCCATGTGGAGGAGGACCAGGCGCCGAAGAAGCGCTCCAAGATCTGGTACAAGGGAGACGAACCTCTGTCGGCCTTACGGGACTACCTGCAGGAGCAGGATCGCTTCGAGCCGGATCCGGTCCTGAATGGAAAGCTCGTCCTTTCCTCATCCCCAGGTGGCTACTTGCGCTGCCGATCATGACCCTTCAATTGCGTCGGTATATCCCCCACGCCGATGAAGAGGTCCTCAGGGAGCTGCGCACGGACATCCCCTTGCAGCATCGACTTCTGGCCCATCCTGACCCTGAGGCGACGGTCGATGTCCAGGCCTGGGTCAGCCGAAGAGAAACCATGGGCTGGTTTCGGGTGATCGAGCTGGATGGCCGTAGCACCGCGGGCTTTGTGCAATTGACTGACCTCCATGGTCTGGATCGGTACGCCTGGGTGGGCATTGCCCTGCATCCCCGTTGGCAAGGATCTGGCTGGGGCCGCCGCGCCATGGTGGCCTTGGCGGAAGAGTCGAGAGTCCATTTGGGCCTTCGCAAGCTGATGCTGCAGGTGAGGTCGGATAATCAGATCGCCTTACACCTTTACGCCTCGATTGGGTATCGGATGGTTGGCCATCTCAAGCAGCATTATTTTGATGGGAACCACTACCATGACGTCACGATGATGGAGATGCTTCTGGAGACCGTATGACTACGGTTGTCATCAGTCAGCCCATGTACTACCCCTGGGTCGGCTTCATGGCCCAGATGGCTTTGGCGGATGTTCTGATCTGGCTGGATGATGCTCAGTTCTCCAAGGGCTCATTTACGAATCGAGTGCAGGTCAGATATGGTCAGACGACCAAGTGGATGACAATCCCTTTGGTGCGTGGCGCATCGTTTCCACGGATCATGGATCTGGGGCTGCCGGGGGAGGAGTTGTTTCTGGCCCATCGCGCCCTGTTGTCACAGAGCTTGCGGGCCCGACCCTATCGGCAGCAGGCCCTCAAGTTGTTTGATGAGGCGATGGTCTCCAGTTCCATGGTTGGTCGGCTGATTGCCAGCGCTGAGATGCCCGCCGAGCGTTGGGGAGTTTTGCCAGCCAGGAGGATGAGGTCCTCAGCCATGGGTGTGGAAGGTACCTCCTGGAACCGTGTGCTCAGCTTGGTGCAGGCGGTTGGAGGAACCCGTTACGTTACGGCTCATGGAGCCGCTGCTTACCTTTGCCATAAGGCTTTTGAGGCTGCGTCCATTGGCGTGGAGTATATGGTTTATGATCCAGTTCCGTGGGATCAAGGTGATGCCTTCTTTACACCTTACGTTGCCAATCTTGACCTCTATTCCTCCGTTGATCCCTCGATTGCCTTGCAGCATCTACGCCCAGCCACTGTCGGTTGGAGAGAGCATCTAAGGAGATTAGAATGTCGTTAGTCACGGACCTGGAGAGAGACGCTTTTCGGGATAGCGGAATTCTGCTCCTCAAGGGCTTCTACGATCAATCAACTCAAGTCGCCCCGATCCTTGAAGGAATCAGAGCCATTATTGAACTCTTGTGTATCAAGTACCAGGTTGAAGCCCCCACGCAGACTGCTGATCTCGCCATGACTGAGGGGTTCATGGCCCTGATTCGGCGTGATCGTGCCTACGGGGGAGAAGTGTATGACGCGGTAAAGCAGATCCCGGAGTTCATGCAGCTTGTCAGTGATATGCGGAATTCATGCTTGTTTCGTGAGCTTCGCTCAGGATCCATACCCGGACTGGCTGCTGGCGGCTATGGCATCCGCATCGATTGTCCCGGTGAGGCCACCTTCCGTGCTCCATGGCATCAGGAGTTTCCTGCCCAGTTGCGCAGCCTTGATGGCATTGTCTATTGGACACCCCTTGTCTCGATCCGACCATCGCTTGGCCCCGTAGAGGTCTGTGTCGGATCCCATCGTGAAGGCATCGTTCCCGTCCAAACAGCATTGGATTCTGCTCAGCAGGGGGCCTATGCCCTTCGCCTTGTCGGGGAGGCGGAGCGGCTGGCAAAGTACCAGCATCAATCTCCACTTACAGAGCCCGGAGACCTGCTGCTGATGGACTTTCTCACACTGCATCAGTCTGGAGAGAATGTCGACGCCTATCCTCGCTGGTCGATCCAATTCCGTTACTTCAACTTTGTGAATCCGTTGGGTGTGAAGATCAGCTGGAAGGGCTCCTTTGCAGGTGGTCAAGACTTCCGTGCTATTCTTGATCAAGCAGAAGTCGCGATCTGAAAGCAATATGATGATCCGGTGTCGTATTTGTGGCGCAACTCTCTCGCCCCCTGACTACTCTGCTGCTGCGCCAGCGATTACTTCTATCTCCACACATCTTGCGATTCCCACCCAGACCCATATCTGTCGAAACTGTGGGCATGGGCAATCTCCAGACTTGCCAAAGATCCAAGAATTCTATGATACGCAGTATCGTATCTCGCTGCAATCGGATCAACACGACCAACTCTATGAGGTCCGTGATGGCCAGCCTGTCTTTCGTACACAGCGGCAAGCCGAGATGCTGGCGGCCATTGGTCTGCCCTTGAACGCACGGGTACTCGATTTTGGTGCCGCAAAGGGAACAACTCTGCGGACCTTCCTGGAGTCAAGGCCTGATCTGCGTCCCTCCATCTTTGATGTCAGTGATGATTACGTTGGCTTCTGGCAGGGTTGGGTCCCCGCGACCGAACAGGTAACCCATCGTCTTCCTGCAGACTGGCAAGGTCGCTTCGACCTCGTCACGGCCCATTTTGTGCTTGAGCATGTTGTCGATCCCATCGGAACACTGAAGTGTCTTGCTGAATTGTTGGCTCCTGGTGGCAAGGTGTTTTTCACGGTTCCCGATCCTCTGAGCAACACGGGTGACTTTCTGGTGGTGGATCATGTCAACCATTTCACGGCCTCGAGCCTGATGAGGACATGTGAGCTTGCTGGTCTTGTCGCGCATACGCTCTCCCGTGAGCTGTTCCGTGGTGCCTACGTTGTCATTGCGGAGCGGGCGGTGGTTTCTGCTTCGTCCAGTGGTGGTCCACAGACTGATATTGGTTCAGACATCACTCAAGCCATTGATGCTCTGGCTTTCTGGTCGAAGGCTCTGGGTTCCCTTGACGCTGATCAGCACGTTGAGGCACATGTACCGACAGCGATTTATGGTGCTGGCTTTTACGGTGCATTGATCACCTCTCGGCTTCATCAGAAACCGCTCTGTTTTCTGGATCGAAACAAGTATCTCCAAGGCCAGGACTACCTAGGTGTTGCTGTCCTTGCGCCTGAGGATTGCCCTGACTTGATTCGTAGGATCTATCCTGGCTTGAATCCACTCCATGCCAGAGCCATCCTCGCGGATGCCAATATCTGGATGCCGCCAGGCGCAACCATCTGCTATTTGACAGATGCAGAACTTAGTCCTACGTCCTCCCATGATCAAGGCGTGTAATCGCTAACCCAGCGCCGAGGGGCTAATGCATGCTTAGACATCTCGACCAACCGAGATCCTGAGGGTTTACACTCATTGCAATTGGGATCTTTCTCCATCGTGTGTATTAGTGCGTTTGCTTGATCCTGGCTCGAATCCCGTATGCATGTATTCGATTCCCGGTTCAGGTGATGACAATTCGCCAATGGTGTCCCTATATTCTTTTTGCGATTACCGAGATGCACGCTAGTCGACTGCTGCACCGCATTCTTGTCCCCGTTATCCCTAGCTCTGCACTAGGTATCTGTGGTGCTTGCCTGCCTTTTGGTTTGCTATCCCTCTCTTTTGGTTGGTCTTCAGCACGACCTCGGTTATGACTCTTTCTGATTCTCACTTCATCCCTGGCCTTTTCACGAGAAGAATAGGCTGTCTGAACAATATCAAACTCGTTTCTGTCCGGATTTTTCTTCTGCTACATGCCCTTCCTTAATCAGGCTCCTGCGCCCTCCCATTGGCAGCAGATCCTATCCGCGTCAGTGATAGTGTTGTGGTGAGCGCTTACAGGAGCATTGATACTTCGCCTTGGCCTTACTCATTAACCTCTCTACGTAACTTTTGTGTCCTGCCAATGCATGCTGCATGCCGAGCGGCCTCCCCTTCCTGTTTCACGCCAGGATATTCAAATGGTTGTTCCCCACTATTCATGGAAAGGCTAATGATGCTGCTGGTAGTACCGTAGCCTTGTCGTTCTTCTCGTACACCTCTGCGATAGATACCTTTGAATGTCATCACTCGCGTGAGATCTTGGCCGCCTATGTCACAACAAAACTCTAAGCTCTCTCGATTTTATGCCTTTGATATGATGTGGGATCATTGGCATGTGAGGGCGAACGACTCTTGACAATCTGCATTGGCATACCCACTCGAAACCGGCCGATCCTGTTGAGACGTGCGCTGGCCTCTATAGCAAGTCAGACGTGTTTACCAGATGAGGTGCTTATCGGGGATAACTCTGACGGTCTGGAGTCCCGAGAAATCTATCTTGAGTGGCGAAGCCGCATACCGTGTATGCGCTATATAAAGCGAGAGAAGGTCTTGGGCCCTACACATAACTTTCTCAGCTTAGTGGCTGAGTCTTCGGCTGATCACTTTCTGTGGCTTGCAGATGATGATGTACTTGATCCAGGCCTGATTGCCAGAAGTCTAGAATGCCTTGACAATTTCCCGGGCCTGGACTATCTCGGGTGGGGTTTCGTAGTCCACAACTATGTTACAGAGGTTACCGAGGTCCCCCACGCATTCCCGAAAGTTCAGTTCAGTAGTTCATGCTATGAGAATGTATGTCGATATCTGGAGGTCCCGATCTCTTCCTACTTTTATGGAATGTATAGGCGTGATCTCCTGCTGAGATCCAGTCTCAGTAAGTGGAATGAGCTTAACCTCTCCTTTGACTGGATGGACGTTGCATTTATAATGTCTAGCCTGTTGAATTATAGATCTCATTTCCTGCCTGAGTGCCTGGCGACTTACGGTATTGATGAGTTGGTGCGCCCCATCAAGGGTGCAGCTGGATCGACGGCTAGGCGCTACGACCCTATGCCGTGGCTTATGCATGGCATTGTGCTAATCTTATGCGCTTCACGGCTTTCGATCTTCCAAAGGATCAAGCTCTTGCCTAAGTTCTTGTATGCTTGGCGCAATACGACGTCGTTTGCAATCAATCATTCCTGAGTATCGCCAGAATCCTCTCCAGACAGTTTCAACTCCTACTGCTTCTGCGCCTTACGCACGAGAAAGCTATTCCCAGTGTGGCGAAGACTTAATTATTGATTTTGTTGCGCGTCAGTGTGGCATTGATATTCAAAGCTACTTTGACGTTGGGGCCAATCATCCTTTTCATTACAGCAACTCCTATCTCTTTTATGAGAGAGGTGCGGCTGGTATCTGTGTTGAGCCGATCCCTTTTTTGGCCCAGGAGTTCGCCGCTGCGCGCCCCCGCGATAAGGTGCTGACCAACGTCATTTCGGCGGGACTGGATCCGCTGACCTTCTATGTGCTTGAGCCCTCGACTCTCAGCACTTTTGATCCCGATGCTTTGAAACGAGCCTTGAAGACTCCAGGGGCTGCGGTTGTAGAGGAAATATCTGTGGAGCCGATTTGCCTCGATCATCTATTTGAGTTGAATGGTGTTCCTGAGTTGCTTTGCATTGATGTCGAGGGCGGTGATCTTGACGTGTTGTCAAGCTGGGATATGACACGCTTTCGCCCTCCCCTCCTATGTGTGGAGGACCTGGAGTACAGCACAGTTCGTACTACCAGACGACCTTTGGGTGTGACAGACTATCTGTGCCAGCACGGCTACATGTTGTTTGCCAATACATTCATTAATAGCGTCCTCGTCGACGCCGCGACCTGGGTTGATCCATGACAACCCCCAGCTCTCTGAAGCGTGTTTTATCTCCTGTTGTCCAGCTCAAGCGGTGTCTTGACCGTCAGTTTTATGCTTGCAATCAATTCAGGAAAGAATCCCAGACTTCTTTCCGGCAGTGGATCTCAGTTTCCCGTCGTCTCCAGGATCCCTATCTGATTGTCGGCACTACAAATTCCATTAACCGTGACCAGTGGGTCCAATCGGTTCTTGCTGATGTTCCACCGATGTCGCGATTACTGGACGCTGGCTCTGGCGAGCAGAAGTATCGCAGATTCTGCTCGCATCTTCAATACGTCTCACAGGACAATGCGGCCTATGACGGCAAGGGCGATGGCCAGGGGGGTCATGTTGAAAGCTGGACCTATGGTTCCACGGATTATGTCTGCGATATCGTGGAAATTCCGGCACCTAATGATTCTTTTGATGTCGTGTTATGTACTGAGGTCCTGGAACATCTGCCCGACCCTATAGCGGCCATCACGGAGCTTGCTCGTATCTTGCGGCCTGGAGGGCTGCTTCTCCTGACGGCTCCATTCTGCAGCTTTACGCACTTTTCGCCCTATTTCTTTTCAACTGGCTTCTCACGTAACTGGTATTCCAGGCATCTGGAGGATCTTGGTTTTCGCTGCGTTGAGATGACACCGAATGGAAACTACTTTGAGTATCTTGCCCAGGAAATAAGGCGGCTGCCACAGATGGCCAAGGCCTACTCCCTTGTGCAGGAATCGTGGCGTATCCGCCTGGCGATGCTCGCTATTCTGAGATTCCTGCAGATGTGTTCCTCTCTTGATCGAGGATCTTGTGATTACTGCTGTTATGGCTGGCATGTCAAGGCTACCAAAGACCTAGCGTCTGCGGATCATGGGGGTTAGATGACTTCTCCTCCTCCTCGTGTTTCCGTCGTCTTGCCCGTTTTCAACGGTCTTCCTTACCTGCATGCTGCCATCTCCAGCATCCTTTCTCAGTCGTTTACCGACTTTGAGTTAATCGTTATTGACGATGGGTCTGTTGATGGGTCGGCCTCTGTCCTCGAGGAGTTTGATGATCAGCGCATTCGCTTTCTCCGGCAGGCCAATCAGGGACTTGCCCGCACCCTGAACCACGGTATTTCCCTGGCCCGTGGCACTTACGTGGCCCGACAGGATCAAGATGATCTCTCCCATCCAGATCGTCTGGCCTTGCAGGTCGCACACATGGATGCTCATCATGACTGTGTCTTGGTCGGTTCATGGGCTCAGATCATGGAGGTGGATCGTCTCGTGGAACGGTTTCACCGCCATCCTGTTGACGAGCCAACCCTGCGCTATCAGTTGTTGTTCAACAATCCGTTTGTCCATAGCTCTGTTCTCCTGCGACGTTCCGCGCTTCAGCAGGTCGGCGGCTACACGACGGACCCAGCCCGGCAGCCCCCGGAAGACTATGAGTTGTGGTCACGCCTTTCTCGGATCGGTTCCGTGGCTAACGTTGGACAGGTGCTGCTCGTCTACCGGGAGATTCCCGGCAGCATGTCTCGAGTCGGCCCGTCCCCATTTCGCAGTCGCCTGATCACGATCTGCGCGGAGAACATTGCTGCTGTTGCAGGCTTGCCCAATGATGATTCCTCTGTGCAGGCCATCGCTGCGCTCACCCATGGCGACGCTTCTTCGTTGCAGCCCCCCCTCGACTTCGGCCGCATGCAGGAGGTTCTGCTTCTGGCCATCCAGAACCTGTCCACCGGTGCAGCACAAGTGCCTCTCCGCCAGGACGCCGTTGCCCGCGTCCAGGCCATGAAAGGGGCCTGGATGGTTCGAGCGTCTCCCGCTTATGAACTTCTGCATACCGCGGGACCATTCCGGAATCTGGCCAAGCGCCTCTGGCGCCTGGCGCAACGGCTCAGGGGGCCCCAATGAAGACCATCGTCATCGGCGGAGCCGGGTTCATCGGCTCCCTCGTCAGCCAGGCCCTGATCGCCTCCGGCCGTGAGGTGACCGTCGTGGGGCGGCGTCCCCCCGGTGCCCATACGGCCGCCCTGCGCTGCACCTACCGCTGTGCCGACCTCGGCAACCGGGCCCAGATGCGGGAGATCCTGGAGCCGGGCTGTGAAGTGATCGATCTGGCCTACGCCACCGTTCCCAAGACCAGTTACGGCGACCCCGTCTTCGATCTGCTCGCCAACCTGCCGGGCAGCGTCGGATTGCTGGAGGAGGCGATGGCCGCGGGGGTCCGCCGTCTGCTGCTTGTGTCCTCCGGAGGCACGGTCTATGGCCCGCCCAGCGTCCTCCCCATCACGGAGTCCCACCCGACGGCCCCCATCAGCCCCTACGGGATCACCAAACTGACCATCGACCATTACGCCCTGATGTTCCATCACACCCGCGACCTGCCGGTGGTGGTGGTGAGGCCGGCCAACGCCTACGGCGTCCAGCAGCGTTCCCGGACCGGGCAGGGTTTCCTCGCCGCCGCCATCGACGCCATCCTTTCGCATCGAGAGATCGAGATCTATGGGGAGGCGGGAACCATCCGTGATTACATTCACGTCACGGATGTGGCCAGTGGGATTCTGGCGGCCCTGGATTGCGGAGGCGATGGTGAGATCTATAACCTCGGCACCGGAATCGGTGCCAGCAATCTGGATGTGATGGCGATGCTGCGCCCCTTGGCTGAGGCGGCCGGCCACTCCATCCAGGTGCGTCATCTGCCTTCACGGCGATTCGATGTGGAGGCCAATGTGCTCGATGCCGGCAAGCTTCGCCTGGCTTCCGGATGGCGTCCGGATGTATCTCTCCAGCAGGGCCTCGCAGAGATGTGGGATCATGCGTTGACGATGTCCTCTGCCACCTGAGGACAACCCCTGCCCGCCCGATTCACCACCATGGGACTCCTTACTCGGCTGCTGGATCTTCGCGGGTCCTCCGCCGAACGTTCGACATCCCTGGATCCCTTCCTCAGTACCGCCAACCCCTCCCGCAATCCTGCCTGTGGGGAATTTGAGGTGGACGGCTGGGTGACTTCGGCGTTTGTGGCCCGCACCCTGGTTCCCGTGGTCGGCGTCCATCCCTTCCCCCTTCAGGAACTGATGCTGATGACGGCGACGGTCTGCCGATTTCAGCCTTCCCTGATCTTCGAGTGGGGCACCAACATCGGCAAATCGGCGCGGATCTTCCATGAAATCGCCCAGTATTTCCATATCCGCACCACCATCCATTCCTGCGACCTTCCCGACGATGTCGACCACGTGGAGCATCCCCACGCCCAGCGGGGCGCCATGGTGCGGGGCCTGGCGGGGGTGAAACTGCACCAGGGGGACGGCCTGACCACCTCCCTCGGCCTCTGGGAGCGGGCGGGGCGTCCCCCCTCCCCCCTCTTCTTCCTCGATGGCGACCACAGCCACGCCAGTGTCCGGCGGGAGATCGACGGGATCCTGGCGGCCGTCCCCGACCCGGTGCTGCTGCTGCACGACACCTTCTTCCAGTCCCCCGAGTCCGGCTACAACATCGGCCCCCGTCAGGCCGTTGAGGAGTCCCTGTCCGCCTGTCCCGGCCGCTTCAAGGCGGTGCATTCCGGGCTCAGCCTGCCGGGCATGACCCTGCTCTACGCCGCTGCCCCCGCTGCGGCGTAGGTTCGCCCCAGCCCCGCCGGCCCATGAAGATTCTCCATACGGTCGAGTCCTACCTGCCGGCCCGCCATGGCATGTCGGAGGTGGTGCGGCAGATCTCCGAGCGGCTGGTGGCCCGGGGCCACGACGTCACCGTGGCCACCCGCTCTGACCCGGCGCGCACCGGCGACAGCATCGAGGGGGTGAAGGTCAGGGGTTTCGATGTGCAGGGCAAGAGTGCGGTGGGGGTCTGGGGGGATGTCTCCGGCTACCAGCGCTATCTGCTCGCCTCCGATGCCGATGTGATCGTCAACTTTGCGGCGCAGCAGTGGGCCACCGATCTGATGCTGCCGCTGCTGCCCCAGCTGAAGGCCCGCAAGGTGTTCGTTCCCACGGGCTTCTCCGCCCTGGGGGATCCCACCTTCGCCTCCTATTTCGCCGCCATGGGCGAATGGATGCGCAGCTACGACACCTGCGTCTTCCTTTCCGACTCCTACCGCGACATCGACTTCGCCCGCCGCGAGGGCGTCGACCGCATCGCCATCATTCCCAATGGGGCGGCGGCCGAAGAGTTCGTTCGCCCCCGCGATCCCGGCCTGCGGGCCCGGCTCGGGATTCCTGAGAACGACCTGCTGATCCTGCATGTCTCCGGCTACCTGTCGGTGGCCAAGGGGCAGGCTGAAGCCCTCGAGATCTTCTCCGGTTCCCAGCTGCGGCAGGCCACCCTGCTGCTGGTCAGCCCGGATTTCTCCCAGTCCCTGGCCCGCTCCCTGACGCCGCGGCAGCTGGCCCGGGGCCTCTACCACCTGCTGCGGGGCAAGGGATTGCGGGCCCTGGCCTTCCCCACCCAGCTGCAGGTGATGAAGCGCCTCAACCGGCGTCGCAATGCGGCGGCCGGCCGCCAGGTGCTCGGCCATGCCCTCTCACGCCAGGACACGGTCAGCGCCTTCCTCGAGGCCGACCTGCTGCTGTTCCCCTCCTGGATCGAGTGCTCTCCCCTGGTGCTGTTCGAAGCCGCCGCCTCCCACACGCCGTTCCTGGTCACGCCGGTGGGCAACGCGGCCGAGATCATCGCCTGGACCGGGGGAGGGGAGCTGCTGCCCGGCGAGCGCTGCGCCGACCGGGAAGGCAGCGTGCGGGCCGATGTGGCCGCCGGTAGCCAGCGGTTGGAGGCCCTGGTGGCTGACGCCGCCGGCCGCCGCCGGATGGCCGACTCCGCCTTTCGGGCCTGGCAGGCCCACTTCACCTGGGAGCGCATCGCCGACCAGTACGAACGGCTCTACCGCTCGCTGCTCGATGGTGAGGCGATCCACGACCAGTTCCCGGCCCCCCCCCAGCTCTGATGCGCGTCCTCACCCTGATCTTCTCCAAGGACCGGCCGCTGCAGCTTCAGGGGACCCTGGCCTCCTTCGCCCTGCACTGCCGGGAGGCGGCGCAGACGCCGATCACGGTGCTCTACCGGGCCAGTTCCGCGGCGTTCTCCCGGGGGTACGCCCAGCTGCGGGAGGAGTTCCGGGGCCGGCTGCTGATCGACTGGGTGGAGGAGCGCTCCTTCCGGCGGGACCTGCTCGCCAGTCTGCGGGAGCCCCCGCCTTCGTCCCACTGGCGCCGGCTCCTGGATCGGCTGCGGCTGCGTTCCTGGCGTCCGCGCTGTGACCAGCTGCTGTTTCTTGTCGACGACAACATCTTCGTGCGGCCCTTTTCGTTGCGGTCGATCGGGGAAGCCCTCGAGCAGCAGCCCTCCGCCATCGGCTTCTCCCTGCGCGTCGGTCGCAACACCACGCGCTGCTACTCGATGAACTGCGCCCAGCCGCTGCCGGAGTTCCAGCCGGTGGCGTCGGGGCTGCGGTTTCGCTGGGTGGGCCAGACCGGCGACTTCGGCTACCCGATCGAGGTGTCCAGTTCCGTCTACCGCCTCGCCGATCTGATCGGCCTGCTGCGCACCCTTCCCTACGCCAACCCCAACCGCCTCGAGCAGGTGCTCTCCTCCTCCAGCTCCCTCTTCGCCCTGGGCAAGCCCGACCTGCTCTGCTTCGACCGGTCGGTGGCCTTCTGCGCGCCGATCAACAAGGTGCAGACGATCCTCGACAACCGGGCCGGCGCCTCCGATGACTATTCCAGCGAGGCCCTGCTGGAGCGCTTCCTGGCCGGGCAGCGGGTGGATGTGGCGGCCCTGAAGGATTTCGTCCCCCGGGCCGCCCACGAGGAGATCGAGCTTCCGCTGCAGTCCGCTTCGGCGCCGTGAGTGGGGCCATCGCGACCCTGCTCTGCATGAGGGGGGACACCCCGACCGCCCTGGCCCTGCGGGCCATCCGCAGCACGGCCGCCAGCCTGGCCCCCGGCGATCTGCTGGTTCTGCGGGTGGACGGCGGGACCCTCGACGATCCCGGGCGTTTCCGTGCCGCCGCCGCCCCCGCCCGGCTGGTGCTCCGGGAGGCGGCAGAGGGCCGGGGGCTGGCCCACGGCCTCAACCAGCTGCTGGAGGAGGTGCTGCGTGATCCCGCCATCGGCCTGATCGCCCGGATGGATGCCGACGACGAATCCCTTCCCGGAAGGATGGAGCGCCAGCGCCGCTTCTTCGCGGAGCACCCGGAGGTCGACATCCTCGGCACGGCCTGCCATGAGGTCGATGAGCACGGTGCCTATCTGCAGCTCAAGTGCATGCCCCTCGGCCATCGCGCCATCGTGGCCGCCCTGCCGCGCAGCAATCCCCTGAACCACCCCACGGTGATGCTGCGCCGCCGCGTGTTCGACTCCGGGCTCCGCTACCGGGAGGATGTGAAACGCACGGAGGACTACCACCTCTGGATCTCGGCGGCGGGGGCGGGTTTCGTATTCGCCAACCTGCCCGAACCGCTGCTGAACTTCCAGCGTGATTCCGGATTCTTTCGGCGCCGTGGCGGCTGGCAACAGGCCTGGGCCGACCTGCATGTGCGGCTCAGGGCGATGCGGGAGCTGGCGTTGTTCTCAGCGCCCAACCTGGCGTGGGCCGCGGCGGCCTTCGGCCTTCGCCTCCTGCCGGCGGCCCTGCAGAAGTGGCTCTATCGACAACTGCGGTAACCATGCCGGTTCTGCTGTCGCCAGGCCCAGCCATCGCGGCAGATGTCTTCGAGATTGCGGGTGGTGGACCAGCCCAGCAGGTGCCGTGCCGCCGTCGCGTCGGCCACACTCTCGGCCACATCGCCGGGCCGGCGCGGTGCGAACTCGTAGGCCACCGGACAGCCGTTGATCCGCTGGAAGGCCTCGATCATTTCCAGCACGGAGTGTCCCTGGCCGCTGCCCAGATTGAGGGTGAGGATCTGATCGCCTGAGGCCAGGAGCACGTCCAGGGCCTGCCTGTG
This sequence comes from Aphanothece cf. minutissima CCALA 015, assembly GCA_003003925.1. Classification (GTDB taxonomy): domain Bacteria; phylum Cyanobacteriota; class Cyanobacteriia; order PCC-6307; family Cyanobiaceae; genus Cyanobium; species Cyanobium minutissimum. Next base: position 15,174 of record PVWP01000008.1, on the reverse strand, counting down.
GCCCTCGGCCAGATCCATCACGTGGATGAAGTCACGGATGCCGGTCCCGTCGGGCGTCGGCCAGTCGCAGCCGAAGATCTGCACGTGTGACCGCAGACCCATGGCCACCTGGGTGATCAGCGGGAACAGGTTGGAGGGCACCCCGTTGGGGTCTTCGCCGATGCGTCCGCTGGGGTGCGCTCCCACGGGGTTGAAATAGCGCAGCCTGGCCACGCGCCACCCCGGTTCGCTGGCGGCCGTGTCGGCCAGCAGTTGCTCCACCGCCGCCTTGGTCTGCCCGTAGGGATTCGCTGGCTGAATACCGGCATTCTCACCGATCGGCAGGGTCTCCGGGCAGCCGTAGAGCGCTGCGGTGCTGCTGAACACGATCGTCCGGCAACCGTGGCGTCCCATCGCCTCCAGCAGGCAGCGGGTGCCCTCGACGTTCACATGCCAATAGCTCAGCGGCTCCTGGATCGAGGCTCCCACCGCCTTGAGGCCGGCGAAATGCAGGACGGCGGTCACGCCCCCGCCACTGCCGCTGCAGCCGAACGCCCCATCGAGAGCCGCCGGGCTGCGGATGTCGCCGTGGACGAAGACCAGCCGGCGATCACCCGCGGCGCTTTCCCAGGCCTGATGAACCCAATCCTGGTGAACAGCGTGCCGGCAGGGGCTGAGCTGGCAGAGTTCCGCCACTCGGTGGAGTGCTTCGACGCTGCTGTTGTGCAGGTTGTCGATGACAACCAGGTCATGGCCGGCACCGATCATCACCAGGCAGGTGTGACTGCCGATGAAGCCAGCCCCTCCAGTGACCAGTACCGTCGCCAAAGACCTTGGCCAGTGATTTTTGATCCTACGCGGTTACGGGCCGCCCACCCCCGGAGATTCAGTGCAGGGTCTTCAGCCTCGCCATGGTGGCCCGGTGATGCACAACCGGCTGGGCACCCCGGGCTCTGGCCAGCAGGCGAATCGTCTTGATCAGGATCAGTGTGTCAAGCATCAGGCTGGCATTGCGCAGGTAATAGAGGTCGTAGCTGAGTTTCATCCGGCTGTCCTCAATGCTGGCTCCGTAGGGATAGCAAACCTGTGCCCATCCGCTGAGGCCGGGCCGCACCCAGTGGCGGACCCGATAATGCTGGATCTGCTGCTCCAGGGTGGCTTCGATCTCGGGCCGTTCCGGCCTCGGGCCGATCAGGCTCATTTCCCCTTTGAGCACGGCAATCAGCTGGGGAAGTTCATCGATGCGCAACCGCCTCAGCAGGGCCCCCACACGCGTGATGCGGGGGTCGTTGCGGCTGGCCCAGCGGGCCCCCCGTGCCTCCGCCTCCTCGCACATGGTCCTCAGTTTCCAGACCTCGATGGCCTCTCCGTAGAGACCGGTCCGGACCTGGCGGTAGAGGATTCCCCTCCCGCCCTCGAGACGGATCGCCAGGGCGGAGACGAGCAGCACCGGGGCGGTGAGAATCAGCAGCAGGCTGGCGACGATCAGATCCCCCATGCGCTTGAGCCGCCATCCCCAGCGGTTGGGCTGCAGCTCGAAGCCGTCGGCCTGCAGCAGCCAGCGGCTCGAGAACAGCTCCGGCGGGACCCGCTGAAGGTGGTGCTCGGCCCAGATGACCAGACTGCAGACGCTGGCGCCCCGTTCCCGTCGCGCCAGCAGCCGTTGCAGCAGGGCATCGTTCAGTTCGGCCGCCTCGCTCACGGCGATGCCGTCAACCGCCAGCAGGATGGTCTCGAAGGACGGCTCCAGGGCACGGCAGTCGCAGTAATGGAGATCCAGCAGGTTCTGGCCGCCGTCCCGTTCCAGTTCCCGCTGCACCACCGTCAGTTCGGCCGCCTCCCCCACCAGCAGCCAGGCCTGGCGCCGGCTCAGCAGCCGGGTGACCAGCAGCTGCGCCGTCCCTGACGCCAGCGTGACCGCCGCCAGCAGGGGAAGGACGAAATTGCGGAAGGTCCGTGGATCCTCCACCTTCAGGCCCCAGTTGAGACCCACCACGACGACCGCCAGCACCAGCAGGGCGACCACGGCGGTGGCGCCCAGCCGTCGCCGCTGGGAATCCCGCTGCCCCTGGTCGGGCTTGGAGTAGCGCCCCAGCAGGTAGGAGGTTCCCACCCAGAGCAGGGCCAGGCCCACGATCGAGCCGGTGATGCCCGCCCAGCGGTCGAACCGCTGCAGGAACAGGGTGTTGTAGGTCCCCAGCAGCAGCAGGGTGTCGAACAGGGCCAGCCCCAGCAGCAGCCGCCGCTGTCTCAGCCAGGGAGTCCGCCACCACATGCCTTGCCGCCTCCGCCTCCGCTCGACTTTATGGGCGCTGCCGGACCCGGTCCCGGCCGCCCCATTTGACCGAGGGGCACCCCATGGGGCATGCTCGATCAGCCGGCAACGCCCGGCGCGGAACCCGGCAGTGGCCGATCCTGCGGATGTAGCTCAGTGGTAGAGCATCTCCTTGCCAAGGAGAGGGTCGAGAGTTCGAATCTCTTCATCCGCTTGTCTTTTTCACGATCGTCTTCAGCATCAGCCGCTGGCTGTCCACCCGGCTGAAGCCCAGCTTCTCGTAGAAGCCCTCCCCCGTGGTGGTCATGAGGTAGACGCGCTCGGCCGCCGTCACCTGTGGGCTGGCCAGCAGCGCCTCGACGATCCGCCGGCCGATCCCCCGCCCCTGCTGGTCCTCGGCCACCACCACGTCCCAGAGAACGGCGCGGAACACCCCGTCGCTGGTGGCCCTCCCGAAGCCCACCAGGATGCCCGCCTGCCAGGCGCTCACCACCACCTGGCTGCCGCTGAGCATCCGCCCCAGCTGGGCGGGCCGGCGGCCGGTGGCCCAGAAGCTGTGGCCATCGAGCAGGGCGCCGAGGGCCGCCAGCTGCCAGCGCAGGCGCAGGCGCAGCCGGCCATGGCGGACCAGCCGGATCGGGGCGACGGAGGGGGTCTCGGGCCTGGGGGGGGCGCTGCTCAACGGACCGGGGTGGGACGCATCAGCTGCGAATCCTGCTCTGCGGCCGGCGCCGGGGTGCGGATCCCCGACGGCAGGGGCGCTGAAAACCCTTGCTGCAGCTCACTTCTTCGCCGCCGGTCACCATTTTGCGATGGTAGGGTAAGCAACTACGGACAGGCCCTTTCCATGCTCAAGCTGCTGCTGGGTGATCCCAATGCCCGCAAGCTGAAGCGTTACCAGCCGTTGGTGTCCGACATCAATCTGCTGGAGGAGGAGATCGAGCCCCTCAGCGACGAGGAGCTGCGGGGCCTGACGGCCGAGTTCCGCCAGAAACTGGAGAAGCCCGAGACGGCGGCCCGGCGCAAGGCCCTGCTCGATGAGCTGCTGCCCCAGGCCTTCGCGGTGGTGCGGGAGGCGGGCAAGCGGGTGCTGGGCATGCGCCACTTCGACGTCCAGCTGATCGGCGGCATGGTGCTGCACAACGGCCAGATCGCCGAGATGAAGACCGGCGAGGGCAAGACCCTGGTGGCCACCCTGCCGGCCTACCTCAACGCCCTCACGGGGGCCGGGGTGCACGTGGTCACGGTGAACGACTACCTGGCCCGGCGTGACGCCGAGTGGATGGGCCAGATCCATCGCTTCCTTGGGCTGAGCGTCGGCCTGATCCAGCAGGACATGAGCCCGCCGGAGCGGCGCCGCAACTACGCCTGCGACATCACCTACGCCACCAACTCGGAGCTGGGCTTCGACTACCTGCGCGACAACATGGCGAGTGACATCGCCGAGGTGGTGCAGCGCGACTTCCACTACTGCATCATCGACGAGGTGGATTCGATCCTCGTGGACGAGGCCCGCACCCCCCTGATCATCTCCGGCCAGATCGAGCGGCCCCAGGAGAAGTACATGCAGGCGGCCCGGATCGCCGCCGAGCTGCTGCGGGCCGCCGAAATGGGCAAGGACGGCATCGATCCCGAGGGCGACTACGAGGTCGACGAGAAGCAGCGCAACGTCACCCTCACCGATGAGGGCTACCAGAAGGCCGAGCAGCTGCTCGGGGTCCAGGACCTCTTCAACCCCCAGGACCCCTGGGCCCACTTCATCAACAACGCCCTCAAGGCCAAGGAGCTGTTCGTCAAGGACGTCAACTACATCGTGCGGGGCTCCGATGCGGTGATCGTCGACGAGTTCACCGGCCGGGTGATGCCGGGGCGTCGCTGGAGCGATGGCCTGCACCAGGCGATCGAGGCGAAGGAGTCCCTGCCGATCCAGCCCGAGACCCAGACCCTGGCCAGCATCACCTACCAGAACTTCTTCCTGCTCTACCCCCGCCTCGCCGGCATGACCGGCACCGCCAAGACCGAGGAAGTGGAGTTCGAGAAGACCTACAAGCTGGAAGTGGCGGTGGTGCCCACCAACCGGGTCCGCTCCCGCTCCGACTGGCCCGATCAGGTCTACAAGACCGAGACGGCCAAATGGCAGGCCGTGGCCGCCGAGACCGCCCAGGTGCACAGGAGCGGCCGGCCGGTGCTGGTGGGCACCACCAGCGTCGAGAAGTCCGAGCTGCTTTCCACCCTGCTGCAGGAGCAGGCGATCCCCCACAACCTCCTCAACGCCAAGCCGGAAAACGTCGAGCGGGAGGCCGAGATCGTGGCCCAGGCGGGCCGGGCCGGTGCCGTCACCATCGCCACCAACATGGCCGGCCGGGGCACCGACATCATCCTGGGGGGCAACAGCGACTACATGGCCCGCCTCAAGCTGCGGGAAGTGCTGCTGCCCCGGCTGGTGCGCCCCGAGGAAGGCCATCGCCCGCCGGTGCCCCTGCAGCGCTCCACCGAGGCGCCGGCCGGCTTCGGCGGCGCCGTGGCCCCCAGCTCCCGTCCGGCCAGTGAGGCCCGCGCCATCGGCAACCTCTATCCCTGCAGTCTCTCCGAAGAAACGGAGAAGGCCCTCGCCGGCTTCTCCCGTGATCTGGTGGCGGCCTGGGGAGACCGCGCCCTCACGGTGCTCGAACTCGAGGACCGCATCGCCCAGGCCGCCGAGAAGGCCCCCACCGACGACCCCCAGATCCAGCGGCTGCGGGAACTGATCGCCCAGGTGCGCGCCGAGTACGACGTGGTGGTGAAGCAGGAGGAGGCCCAGGTCCGCGCCGCCGGCGGCCTGCACGTGATCGGCACCGAACGCCACGAGTCGCGCCGGGTCGACAACCAGCTGCGGGGCCGGGCCGGCCGCCAGGGCGACCCCGGCAGCACCCGCTTCTTCCTGTCCCTGGAGGACAACCTGCTGCGCATCTTCGGCGGCGACCGGGTGGCGGGCCTGATGAACGCCTTCCGGGTGGAGGAGGACATGCCGATCGAATCGGGCATGCTCACCCGTTCCCTGGAGGGGGCCCAGAAGAAGGTGGAGACGTACTACTACGACATGCGCAAGCAGGTGTTCGAGTACGACGAGGTGATGAACAACCAGCGCAAGGCGGTATACACCGAGCGGCGCCGGGTGCTGGAGGGACGGGAGCTCAAGCAGCAGGTGATCGGCTACGGCGAGCGCACCATCGACGACATCGTCGAGGCCTACGTCAACCCGGATCTGCCGCCCGAGGAATGGGATCTCACCCGCCTGGTGGAGAAGGTCAAGGAGTTCATCTACCTGCTGGCGGATCTCTCCCCGGATCAGGTGAGCGGCCTGTCGATGGAGGAGCTCAAAGCCTTCCTGCAGGAGCAGATGCGCAATGCCTACGACATCAAGGAGGGGCAGATCGAGCAGATGCGGCCGGGCCTGATGCGGGAGGCGGAACGCTTCTTCATCCTGCAGCAGATCGACACCCTCTGGCGCGAGCACCTGCAGGCCATGGAGGCCCTGCGGGAATCGGTGGGGCTGCGGGGCTACGGCCAGAAGGATCCCCTGATCGAATACAAGAACGAGGGCTACGACATGTTCCTGGAGATGATGACCCAGATGCGGCGCAACGTGATCTATTCGATGTTCATGTTCCAGCCCCAGGTGCCCCAGGCGGTCACGGCCTGAGGGGCGTCTCCTCGTTGTTCGAGGTCTCCCCGAGGAACTCCAGGATCTCCCGGTCGCGCAGGTTCTGGGCCGTGCCGCTGCAGGGCTCCTTCAGGGGCCGGCCGGCGGCCACCTCCTGCAGGCAGGCCTGAAGCCGGTTGACGTCGTTCTCGAGGCTGTCGATCCGCTCCATCAGGTTGCGGATCACGGACGCCTCCGCATCCGGCAGGGCGGAGTGGGCCAGGGGATCGATGCGGGCCCCGGCCTGGTGGATCACCCGGCCGGGGATGCCCACCACGGTGCTGTCGGCCCCGACGTTGCGCAGCAGCACCGAGCCGGCGCCGATGCGGGTGTTGGTGCCCACGGTGATGGCCCCGAGCACCTTGGCCCCCGCCCCCACCACCACGTTGTCCATCAGGGTGGGGTGGCGCTTGCCGTGCTCCTTGCCCGTGCCCCCGAGGGTCACCCCCTGGTACAGGAGGCAGTTGTCACCGATGACGCTGGTCTCGCCGATGACCACCCCCATGCCGTGGTCGATGAACACGCCGCGGCCGATGCGGGCCCCCGGGTGGATCTCCACGCCGGTGAGCAGCCGGCCCAGCTGGCTCAGCAGCCGGGGGATCAGGGGCAGGCCCATCCGCCAGAGGCGGTGGCTGACACGGTGCAGCTCCAGGGCGTGGAAGCCCGGGTAGCAGAGCAGGATCTCCAGGGTGCCCCGGGCGGCCGGATCCCTCTGCCGGATGATGGCCAGGTCGGCCCGGAGTGCATCGAGCATGGATTCCCGCCGTCAGGCCGCCAGGAGGCCGATCTCCTTGCGCAGTTGGTCAATGGTGGCGCTGCCAAGGTAGCTCTGCGCACAGTGCACCATGGGCAGGCGCATCAGCTGGGCGCGGTTCTGGCGCAGGGTCTGCTCCACCAGGGGCAGGCTGGGCTTGTCGCAGATCACGTGGCTGGAGGCCCGCAGCAGGGCCAGCAGGCGGCTGCTGGTGTCGGGATTGGCCGTCATCACCAGCAGTTCGTTGCCCCGCATGCTGTGCAGGATCACCTCGGCGGCCCGCAGGATGCCGGGGCTGATGCTCACCAGGCCCACGCAGCTGCCGGGCCGCAGCTCCTTGAGCATGCCCAGCTCGTGGCCGAAGTCGTTGAGATCCACCGGCACCGCCCGCACGCCGTGCACCTTGGCGATCTGCTCCACCTCCTGAAGGAAGTAGCGGCTGGTGACCACCGTGCCCTTGCTGGAGGTCTCCAGCACCGATTCGAGCTCCTCGATCGGCACCACCTCGACGGGCACCTCCAGGCTGGGCTTGAGCTCCTCGGCGATCAGGATCGAGGCGCCGATGTCCTCCCTTGAGGTGCTGACCAGCACCCGGGCGCCGCAGCGCAGCCGCCAGTCGATCTCGCGGGTGAGCAGCTCCCGGGCCTGCTGCAGGGTGCAGCCGGCGTTGAGCAGGCCGTCGACGCTCTGGCGCACCTCCCGGTCGATGTCCGGCAGGGCCTTGCTGCGCAGCCCCGGCGGCGGCTTGATCTCGCGGGGGTTCTGCTGGTCGCGCACATAGATCCCCGAGCCGGCCATGGCCTCCACCACGCCGTCGGTCTCGAGCTGGCGGTAGACCTTGCTGATGGTGTTGCGGTGCAGGCCGGTCTGCATGGCCAGCTGGCGCGTACTCGGCAGCCGGTGGCCCGGTGGGTAGTGCCGGGCGGCGATGGCAAAGCAGATCTGGTTGTACAGCTGGGTCGACGCCGGGATGTCGCTCTCCTGCTGAATGTGAAAACGCACGCCGGTGTGGCCAAGGTGTCCTTGGCCGCCACCCTAAGGAGCTTTGGGCCCCGTGACAATTCCCTCGTTGGCATACGACCATGTGCCGGTTGCCCTGTGCCGGTTTGTCCCCTTCCGCCTGCGTCGCCTCCTGGCAGACCCTTGACCCCCGGCGGCCGGAGCAGGTGCCGCTGCGCTGCTGGTGGGCCCGGCCCGCCGACCGGCCGCCCCGGGCCGGTGTGCTGGTGCTGCCGGAGGTGTTCGGCCTCAATGGCTGGATCCGGGGCGTGGCGGAGCGGCTGGCGGCGGCGGGGTATGCGGCGCTGGCGGTGCCCCTGTTCGCCCGCACCGCCCCCGATCTGGAGCTGGGCTACGACCCCGATGCGCTGGCCCTCGGGCGCAGCCACAAGGAGCGCACCCGCACCGAAGCGCTGCTCGCCGACGTGGGCCTGGCCGCCGACTGGCTGCGGAGCCAGCTGCCTCCCGAGGCCGCGGGCGCGGGCCTGGGGTGCGTGGGCTTCTGCTTCGGCGGCCACGTCGCCCTGCTCGCGGCCAGCCTGCCGGCGGTGGCCGCCACGGTGGATTTCTACGGGGCCGGCGTGGCCTCGGGCCGTCCCGGCGGCGGGCCCCCCAGCCTGGAGCTGGTGCCGACGATCGGCGGCACCCTGCTGTGCATCTGCGGCCGGGAGGATCCCCTGATCCCGGCCGCGGACGTGGCGGCGATCGAAACGGCCCTGGCCGCGGCCAATGCCGCCCGTGCCGCGGCCGCGCCGGCCCGGCGGCCGCACCGGCTGGAGGTGCTGGAGGGGGGGCACGGCTTCATGTGCGCGGCCCGCTCCGACCACCACCCGGCTTCGGCGGCGGCGGGATGGTCGCTGCTGCTGGACACCTTCGCGCAGCAGCTGGGACCGGAAAGGCACCAGGCGGGAGGCTGAATCGGACCTGGCCAGGAGCCCGGGGGATCTCGGCCCGAGGGCGGCTCAGCTGCAGCGCGTCAGCCGGCCGCGGCGGCCGCCGTCTTGCCGGCCGCCTGCTTGCGCGGGCTCAGGAACATGATCATGTTGCGGCCTTCCCGCTTGGGGGGCTGCTGGATCTCGGCGTTCTCCTCGAGGTCCTTGGCCATGCGGTACAGCAGCTGCTCGGCCAGGGCCGTGTGCTGGATCTCCCGGCCCCGGAAGATCACCGTGCACTTCACCTTGTCGCCGGACTTGAGGAAGCGCACCGCCTGACCGATGCGCACCTGATAGTCGTGCGAATCGATCTTGTAGCGCATCTTCACTTCCTTGACTTCGGTCTGGTGCGACTTCTTCTTGGCCTCCTTGGCCTTCTTCTCCTGCTCGAACTTGTATTTGCCGTAATCCATGATCCGGCAGACCGGCGGATCGGCCTTCTCGCTCACCAGGACCAGATCCAGCTCCCGGTCGCGGGCGACATCGAGGGCCGCCTCTCGGGTGATGACTCCCAGTTGACTGCCGTCCGCATCCACCACACGAAGGTTGGGGTAGCTGATGCGGTCGTTGATGTTGGGCAGCTCCCGCACGGGAGCACGGCGATCAAAACGGGGACGGGGAGGCATTCACAGGGGCGGTTAGTCCTTCACCTTAAACCGCCCGCGGTCGCCCCCAGAGCACGCTGAAGCACATCCGCCTCCGAGGCCGGGCCCGCGACGCCATCCGTCAGCCAGAGGGGATGGTGCTGGCGCCGGAACCAGGTGCGCTGCCGCTTGGCGTACTGGCGGGTGCGCCGCTCCGTCAGGGCGATGGCGGCCGCCGGCTCCATTTCCCCCCGCAGCAGCCGGGCGGCTTCGCCGTAGCCGATCGTCTCCAGCAGGGGGCAGTCGGCCCCGAAGCGCTCGACCAGCTGCGCCGTCTCCTCCACCAGCCCGCCGGCGTAAAGGGCGGCGGTGCGGCGGTGGATGCGCTGGGGCAGATCGGCCGGATCCAGGCCCAGCTCCAGCACCCGCCAGGGGGGAGGGGACTGGCCCTGCTGGGCCGACAGGGGCCTGCCGGTGGCATAGAGCACCTCCAGGGCCCGGCTGGTGCGCACCGCATCCGCCGCGGCGATGCGACCGGCCGCCGCCGGATCCGCCTGCCGCAGCATCCGGTGACAGACCGGCTGGCCCAGGGCGGCGAACTGGGCCCTCAGGGCGGGCTGGGGCGGCACCGCCGGCGGCCGCAGGCCGGCCAGCAGGGCCTTGAGGTAGAGCCCGCTGCCCCCCACCAGCAGGGCCACGCCGCGGCGGCGATGCTCCGCTTCGATGGCGGCGCTGGCCAGGGCCGTGAACTCCTGCAGGGTGAGGGGCCGGTCGGGGTCGCTCAGATCCAGCAGCTCGTGCCGCACCCGGGCCCGCTGCTCGGCGCTGGGCTTGGCCGTGCCCACGTCCATGTGGCGGTACATCTGGCGGGAATCCACCGAAAGCACGGCCAGGTCGAGAGCTTCGGCCAGCTCGATCGCCAGGGCGGTCTTGCCGCTGGCCGTCGGGCCCAGCAGGGCGATCACCAGGGGCGCCACGGGTGGCCTGGGCGGGGGGATCGGGCCATCCTGCCGGAGGCGGGCTCGGAGGGCGGTTGCACCCCCGGCCCGAATCGGTGCTCAGAGGCGCCTCTGGGGCCCTCCGGGACGGCGGTGGTAGATTGACCTTTGCGCAGCGTCCTTTGGGAGCCGCTTCGCCCCATTGCCGCCCCACCGCCCCTGGGATTCGCCGCCCTTGTCAGCCCCCTGGGGAGCCCTTTTTCTGAATGAGCGACGCCATCAAAGTCGAAGCGGCCTACGGCGCCGAACAGATTCAGGTGCTGGAAGGCCTGGAGCCGGTGCGCAAACGGCCCGGCATGTACATCGGCACCACCGGGCCCCGGGGTCTCCACCATCTCGTCTATGAGGTCGTCGACAACTCGGTCGACGAGGCCCTGGCGGGCCACTGCGACGAGATCCTGGTGACCCTGCACGGGGATGGCTCCGCCAGCGTCACCGACAACGGCCGCGGCATCCCCACCGACATCCATCCCCGCACCGGCCGCAGCGCCCTGGAGACGGTGCTGACCGTGCTCCACGCCGGCGGCAAGTTCGGCAGCGGCGGTTACAAGGTCTCCGGCGGCCTGCACGGCGTCGGCATCTCGGTGGTCAACGCCCTCAGCGAGTGGGTGGAGGTGACCGTCCACCGCCAGGGCCAGGTCCACCGCCAGCGGTTCGAGCGCGGCCTGCCGATCGGCACCCTCGCCTCCGAGGACGCCCCCGATGCCCACACCGGCACGTCGGTGCGCTTCCGGCCCGACATCGAGATCTTCAGCGGCGGGATCGAGTTCGACTACCACACCCTCTCGGCCCGGCTGCGGGAGCTTGCCTACCTCAATGGCGGGGTCCGCATCGTCTTCCGCGACGAACGCGCCGCCGCCGCCGGCGCCGACGGGGAAGCCCACGAGGAGATCTACCACTACGAAGGCGGCATCAAGGAGTACGTCGCCTACATGAATGCGGAGAAGGATCCGCTGCATCCCGAGATCATCTACGTCAACGCCACCAAGGACGGCGTCCAGGTGGAGGCGGCGCTGCAGTGGTGCGTCGATGCCTATTCCGACAGCATCCTGGGCTTCGCCAACAACATCCGCACCGTCGACGGCGGCACCCACATCGAGGGCCTCAAGACGGTGCTCACCCGCACCCTCAACACCTTCGCCAAGAAGCGGGGCAAGCGCAAGGACGCCGACGCCAACCTGGCCGGGGAGAACATCCGCGAAGGCCTCACCGCCGTGCTGTCGGTGAAGGTGCCGGATCCGGAGTTCGAGGGCCAGACCAAGACCAAGCTGGGCAACACCGAGGTGCGCGGCATCGTCGACACCACCGTGGGCGAGGCGCTCGGCGAATACCTGGAATTCAATCCCCAGGTGATCGACCTGATCCTTGAGAAGGCCATCCAGGCCTTCAACGCCGCCGAGGCCGCCCGCCGGGCCCGGGAACTGGTCCGGCGCAAGTCGGTGCTGGAGAGCTCCACCCTGCCCGGCAAGCTGGCCGACTGCAGCTCCCGCGACCCCAGCGAATCGGAGATCTACATCGTGGAGGGGGACTCGGCCGGCGGCTCCGCCAAGCAGGGCCGTGACCGCCGCTTTCAGGCCATCCTGCCCCTGCGCGGCAAGATCCTCAACATCGAGAAGACCGACGACGCCAAGATCTACAAGAACACCGAGATCCAGGCCCTGATCACCGCCCTGGGACTGGGCATCAAGGGGGAGGACTTCGAGGAGAAGAATCTCCGCTATCACCGCATTGTCATCATGACGGACGCGGACGTCGACGGCGCCCACATCCGCACCCTGCTGCTCACCTTCTTCTACCGCTACCAGAAGGCGCTGGTGGAGGGTGGCTACATCTATATCGCCTGCCCGCCCCTCTACAAGGTGGAGCGCGGCAAGAACCACAACTACTGCTACAACGAAAACGAGCTCAAGAAGGTGCTCGAAGGGTTCGGTGAGAAGGCCAACTACAACATTCAGCGCTTCAAGGGCCTTGGCGAAATGATGCCCAAGCAGCTCTGGGAAACCACCATGGACCCCGAGACCCGCATGATGAAGCGGGTCGAGATCGAGGATGCCCTCGAGGCCGACCGCATCTTCACGATCCTGATGGGCGACAAGGTCGCCCCCCGCAGGGAATTCATCGAGACCCACAGCGCCGAGCTGGATTTCGCCCAGCTCGACATCTGATGCGCCCGCGTCCTGTGATGCCGCTGCCGGCCTGGCGCTGGGCCGCCCTTCTGGGATTCGCCCTGATGGCCCCCGCCACCCTGCCCGCCGGCGGCGGCGAGCGACGCCTGCCGGAGGTGAGGCGGCGCGAGCGCCAGGCCGAGCCCCTGATCAGCAGCGGCAGCCTCGGCCTCCACTGCGCCCCCCGCTGCCAGGCACCGGTGCTGGTCCGCCTCGAAACCGGCGCCCCGCTGCGGGTGCTGCGGGAATGGCTGGAGCCCGGCGGGCGCCGCTGGCTGCGGGTGGAGGCCTCCACCGCCGACGGCCGGGCCAGCCGGGGCTGGCTGCCCGGCTGATTCAGGCTGCCAGGGCCTTCTCGATCGCGGCGGTCAGCTCGGCCCCGTCCGGTTCCACGGCGCTCTTGAAGCGGGCCACCACGGTGCCGTCCTTGCCGATCAGGAACTTCTCGAAGTTCCAGGCCACGTCGCCCGCCGGCTCCGCCTGGGTGAGGGTGTCGTAGGGGGCCGTCTTGGACCCGGTGGCGTGCACCTTGTCGAACAGCTCGAAGCCGACGCCGAAGGTGGTGGAGCAGAACTGCTGGATCTCCTCCAGGGTGCCCGGCTCCTGGGCGCCGAAGTCATTGCAGGGGAAGCCGAGCACGGCGAAGCCCCGGGGGCCGAAGCGGTCCTGGAGGGCCTGCAGGCCGGCGTACTGACGGGTGAAGCCGCAGCGGCTGGCCACGTTGACGATCAGCAGCACCTGGCCGGCCCACTCACCGAGCCGGCGCTCCTGGCCGGCGGCGGTACGCACCACCACGTCGCTCACGTTCACGGCCATGGGTTCCTGGGAAGGGGAGAACGCCGCGGACCCTAGCGGCCCAGCCCATACACTCGTACCCACCGGCATCCGAGGAGCGATGGCTGAGGCCTCCGCCGTCGCCGAGGTGGTGGCCCGCCAGCTGGAGGGGCTGCTGCAGGCAGGGAACTACGACGGCGCCAAGCTGCTGCTGCAACCCGTGCAGCCGGTGGATTCCGCCGAGGCGATCGGCACCCTGCCGCGCACGCTCCAGGCCCTCGCCTTCCGGCTGCTGCCCAAGAACGAGGCCATCGAGGTCTACGAGTACCTCGATGGCTCGGTGCAGCAGAGCCTGCTGGAACGGCTGCGTTCCGGTGAGGTGCTGGAACTGGTGGAGGAGATGTCCCCGGACGACCGGGTGCGGCTCTTCGACGAACTGCCGGCCAAGGTGGTCCGGCGGCTGCTGGCGGAGCTGAGCCCGGCGGAGCGGCGGGTCACCGCCCAGATGCTCGGCTACGAGGCCGAGACCGCCGGTCGCCTGATGACCACCGAGTTCATCGACCTCAAGGAATTCCACAGCGCCCAGCAGGCCCTTGACATCGTGCGGCGTCGGGCCCGGGACACCGAGACCATCTACAGCCTCTACGTGACCGATGCCTCCCGGCATCTCAGCGGCATGCTGTCGCTGCGGGATCTGGTGACGGCCGATCCGGAGGACCGACTCGGGGACGTGATGACCCGGGAGGTGATGAGCGTCAGCACCGACACCGACCAGGAGGAGGTGGCCCGGGTGATCCAGCGCTACGACTTCCTGGCCGTGCCGGTGGTGGACCGGGAGCAGCGTCTGGTGGGCATCGTCACCGTCGACGACGTCATCGACGTCATCCAGCAGGAAGCCACCCGCGACCTCTACGCCGCCGGCGCCGTGCAGGCGGGTGACGAGGACGACTATTTCCGCAGCAACCTGTTCACCGTGGCGCGACGCCGGGTGGTGTGGCTGCTGGTGCTGCTGGTGGCCAACACCGGCACATCGGCGGTGATCGCCTCTGAGCAGCATGTGCTGAAACAGGTGGTGCTGCTGGCGGCCTTCATTCCGCTGCTGATCGGCACCGGCGGCAACGTGGGCGCCCAGAGCTCCACCGTGGTCATCCGGGGTCTGAGCACCCAGCGACTGCAGTCCCTGGGACCATGGCGCACGATCGGCCGGGAACTGGTGGCCGGGGCGCTGCTGGGTGGGCTGCTGGCGGTGGTGGTGGTGCCCTGGGCCTGGACCATGGGGGGCAGTGCGCTGGTGGCCGCCTCGGCGGGCATCAGCCTGGTGGCCATCACCACCCTGGCCGCCACCGCCGGTGCGGCCCTGCCCCTGCTGTTCGACCGCCTCGGCCTGGATCCGGCCCTGATGTCGGCCCCCTTCATCACCACGGCCACCGACGTGGCGGGCGTGTTCATCTACCTCAGGACCGCCCAGCTGCTGCTGCCCCGGCTCGGCGGCGGCTGATCCGGGCCTGCGCTGGGGGCCGCGACGCCCCATGGGCCCCATCGGAACGGGCTTTTGGGCCACTCCCGTTTCTGAGAGGAGTTCACACTTCGTGATGTTACGCTTTACAGACAGTTATGGATCGGATCCATGGTCGTCGCCCTCGCCTTCGCCCAGCCCTCGACGTCCGACACGGTCCAGATGGCCGAGACGCTCCAGGTGTCCGACACGGTCCAGACCGTGGTCCGCGCCTCGCCCGGCCGCTCCATGCCGCCGGTGGACGGCGATCTGGTCCGTTCCTACCTGCGGGACATCGGCCGCGTGCCGCTGCTCAGCCATGAACAGGAGATCACCCTGGGCCGCCAGGTCCAGGAGCTGATGACCCTTGAGGAGCTGCGCGAGGAGCTGAAGATGCGCGCCGGCGGCTCCGATCCCAGCCAGCAGGAACTGGCGGCGGCGGCGGGCCTGCGCCCGGAGGTGCTGCGCAAGCGCCTGCACGCCGGCCGCCGCGCCAAGGAGCGCATGGTGGCCGCCAACCTGCGCCTGGTGGTGAGT
>PVWP01000007.1 GCA_003003925.1 Aphanothece cf. minutissima CCALA 015 | reverse complement strand
CTCGCGCCTCTCGATCCCGTAAGCCTGCTCCCCGCTCGAGCTCTCGCTCTCTGGGGCGCAGTCCAAAATCATATCACCTCAGGGGAGGCCCCCAGGGCTGACCCCATCACAACGGTTCCTTACCTCCCCTGTCCAAGGCCAGCAACCAGGTCGCAGGAGCCTCCGCAGAGCCAAGGGGGGCCAGCAGACCACCCCGGGCGGCACCACCCATCCAGGGTGGCTGGTGCCTGGGAGCTGGGCAGGGCCTTGCTGCCCGGCCAGGGTGCCAGGCAAGCGCGGCTGCGATGGGTAACCAATCCAGGCCCAGCCGCCCGGCAGAGACGGCCCATGGGTCCCCTCCGGGCGCCCTGGACGATCAAGGCCCATGGGGAACGGGGGCCGCACCCGCACAGACGGGCCCATGGACACAAAAAAAGCCGCGATGACTCGCGGCTGGAAGGAATGGGTTGGAAGGTCCGGCCGACCGTCGACTCAGAACAGACCCAGGGTGAGGGACTTGTCGATCGGGAGGCAGGCGCCGATGCCCAGGTAGATGGTGAAGACGGTGCCGAAGAGGAAGGCACCCATGGCCACCGGACGGCGGAAGGGGTTCTGGAACTTGTTGAAGCTCTCGATGAACGGGATCAGCATCAGGCCCAAGGGGATCATCGTCTGCAGAGCGATGCCCAGCAGCTTGTTGGGGACGACCCGCAGGATCTGGAACACCGGGTAGAGGTACCACTCGGGCAGGATCTCCAACGGCGTGGCGAAGGGGTCGGCACGATCACCCAGCATCGCCGGATCCAGAACGGCCAGGCCGACCAGGCAGGCGATGGTCCCGAGGATCACCACCGGGAAGATGTAGAGCAGGTCGTTGGGCCAGGCCGGCTCACCGTAGTAGTTGTGCCCCATGCCCTTGGCCAGCTTGGCCCGCAGCTTGGGATCGGTGAGGTCAGGCTTCTTGAGGATGTGCATGGTGGGAACTCGGAGCGCTGGTGACCGGTAGGGGAAGGCTAGGCGGAGGAACGGGGTTCAGAGCGGGCCGGAGATGCCCTGCTTGCGGATCATCAGGAAGTGGATCAGCATGAAAACCGCCAGCAGCCAGGGCAGCACGAAGGTGTGGAGGCTGTAGAAGCGGGTGAGGGTGGACTGGCCGACGCTCTCACCGCCGCGGAGCAGCTCGACCATGAAGTCGCCGACCACGGGCACGGCGGCCGGCACGCCGCTGACGATCTTGACGGCCCAGTAACCGACCTGGTCCCAGGGGAGGGAATAGCCGGTGACGCCGAACGACACGGTGATCACGGCCATGGTGACGCCGGTGACCCAGGTGAGCTCCCGCGGACGCTTGAAGCCTCCGGTGAGGTACACCCGGAAGACGTGCAGGATCAGCATCAGCACCATCATGCTGGCGCTCCAGCGGTGGACCGAGCGGATCAGCCAGCCGAAGCTGACGTCGGTCATGAGGTACTGGACCGAGCTGTAGGCCTCCACCACCGTGGGCTTGTAGTAGAAGGTCATCGCGAACCCGGTGGCGAACTGGATCAGAAAGCACACCAGGGTGATGCCGCCCAGGCAATAAAAGATATTGACGTGGGGGGGGACGTACTTCGCGGAGATATCGTCGGCAATGGCCTGGATCTCCAGGCGTTCCTCGAACCAGTCATAGATCGGGGACGACTTGGCGCCGGTGGACGAGTTCGCCATGCAGCGTGGGGCTTGGGTTGCGAGAGTCTACCGATCGTTCTGACCCCCCCGTGAGAGACCCGGCCCGCCGCTCCCTGCCGGCTCAATGGTTTGCAACAGGGCTGCCCCGCCGGCTGGCGCCCCTCCGGCTCCTGGTGGGGACAGGACTCTGCCTGCTGCTGTGCCTGCCGCTCAGCATGCCAGCGGCGGCGCTGGCCCTCAACGATGCCCAGCAGCTGGTGGTGGAGGCCTGGCGGCTCGTGAACCAGAGCTACGTCGATCCAGGGCAGCTGGAGGCGGTGCAGTGGCGGCGCCTGCGCCAGAAGACACTGGAGCAGCCGATCAGCAGCTCGCTGGAGGCCTACGCGGCGATCGAGGCGATGCTGGCCCCCATCGACGACCCCTACACCCGAATGCTGCGCCCGGAGGAGTTCGCCACCCTGCGCTCCAGCACCCAGGGGCGGGTGACCGGTGTGGGACTGCAGCTGGGCCGGCGGGCGGGGGACCAGCGGATCGTGGTGATCGCCCCCCTCGACGCCTCCCCCGCCGCCGACGCCGGCATCGCGTCCGGCACCGAGATCCTGCGGGTGGACGGCACGCCGGCCGAAGAGCTGGGGCTGGAGGGCACCGCCGCCCGCCTCCGGGGACCCGCCGGCAGCGACGTGCTTGTAGCCCTGCGCGCCCCATCGGGACAGGAGAGCGAAGTGCTGCTCGATCGGCGCGAGGTGGACCTGCAGCCGGTGCGCAGCCACCGCCTGCTGAGTGACGGACACAGCCTCGGTTACCTGCGGATCACCCAGTTCAGCGAGCCGGTGCCCCAGCAGGTGCGCTCCGCCCTGGCCGCCCTGAGCGGCCCCGGGGGCGGCGGGCCGATCGAGGGGCTGATCCTGGATCTGCGCAACAACTCGGGCGGCCTGGTGGCCGCCGGGCTGGCGGTGGCCGATGGTCTGCTCGACGGGGACCCGATCGTGGAGACGCAGGACCGGGGCGGCATCGCCGATCGCCAGCAGGCGGGTCCGGGACAGCTCTATGGCGGCCCCCTGCTCACCCTGGTGAACGCCGGCACGGCCAGCGCCAGCGAGATCCTGGCCGGGGCCCTGCAGGACAGCGGCCGTTCCCGCCTGGCCGGCAGCCGCACCTTCGGCAAGGGGCTGATCCAGACCCTGATCAACCTGAGCGATGGCAGCGGCCTGGCGGTGACCGTGGCCCGCTACCTCACCCCCAGCGGCCGTGACATCCAGAACCAGGGGATCGAACCGGACGTGCTGCTGAGCCAGCCCGAGCCCCTGGAGCCCGACGGGGACGGGGACAGCTGGTTGCAGGAGGCGGCCCGGCTGCTCGTCGCCGGTCTGGCGGCCCCGGCCCCATGAGCCAGCGCACTTACCACGATCCGCTTCACGGGGCGATCCGCCTGGATCGCCAGGACCCGGCCGAGGCCCTGGCGATCGACCTGATCGACACCGCCCCCTTCCAGCGGCTGCGGCGCATCCGCCAGCTGGGGCCCGCCTTCCTCACCTTCCACGGGGCGGAATCCAGCCGCTTCACCCATTCCCTCGGGGTGCTGGCGGTGGCGCGGCTGGCCCTGCAGCAGCTGGAGCGCCTCGATCCCTGTCTGGCCCGGCACCGGGACGTGCTCTATGCCGCGGCCCTGCTGCACGACGTGGGCCACGGGCCCCTCAGCCACTCCGGCGAGGAGATGTTCGGCCTGCGGCACGAGGCCTGGTCGGGCCGGCTGATCCGCGACCACCCCGCCCTGCGGGACCGGCTCGATGACGGCGCCCCGGGCCGGGCCGCCCTGGTGGCCGACCTGCTGGAGCACGGCCACCACCCCAGCCGGGCCATCAAGGCGCTGGTGAGCAGCCAGCTGGACTGCGACCGGCTCGACTACCTGCTGCGCGACAGCTACAGCACCGGCACCCGCTACGGCCAGCTGGATCTGGAGCGGATCCTCGCCAGCCTCACCCTGGCCCCCGACGGGGATCTGGCCCTCCACCCCCGCGGCCTGATGGCGGTGGAGCACTACCTGGTGGTGCGCCATCTGATGTACCGGAGCGTCTACAACCACCGGCTCAACATCGTCTGCAACTGGCTGCTCAACCGGGTGATCAGCGTGGCTCGCCGGCTCGGCCCGGGGCAGGTCTGGGCGGACGCGACCATGGCCCGCTGGCTCTGGGAGCGGGATCAGCTCGATCTGGAGAGCTACCTGGCCAATGACGACATCCGCACGGGCTACCACCTGGTGCGCTGGCGGGAGGAGGGGCCCGAGGAGCTGGCCGACCCCTGCGGGCGGCTGCTGGAGCGGCGCCTGCCCAAGGCCACCGACGTCAGCGACTTCTCCCCAGCGGGCCGGATCGAACTGCTGGCGGTGGCCCGGGGGCTGTGCGAACGCGCCGGTCTGGTGGCGGAGGGCTGCTGCGCCCTGGAACAGCGCCAGAGCCGGGGCTATCACCCCTATTCCGGGGGCCTGCGCCTCTGGGACGGCCAGCGGCTGCAGGCCCTTGAGCAGCGCTCGCCCCTGGTGGCCAGCCTCTGCCAGACCGTCGACATGGCCTGGCTGATCCATCCGGCCCGGATCAGCGACACGCTGCGGGAGGCCCTGGCGGTGTGGCGGCAGGACGACGCTGTCCGGCGGGACCTCTAGGTTCGCTGCACCGAAGGGCACCGTCGTGGCAGCCGCACTGATCCAGGCGATCGATGGCCAGCAGCCCCACCTGCTGCGGCTGCCGGCCCAGGAGGGATCCGCCAGTGCCCTCGAGGAGGTGCGCTACGTCCTCGGCAGTCGCCAGCCGCCTCCGGGCCCCGTGGTGCTGGAGGCGGGCCGCTGGCTGCTGCGGCTGCCGGACCTGCGCCAGCTGCAGGAGCTGCTGGGTTCGCTGCAGCTGGAACTGGTGCGCGTCGCCAGCCGCCGGCCGGAAACCCTGGTGGCCGCCGCCGCCCTCGGCCTCGACACCGATCCGGGACCGGCCCGGCCGGCGCCTTCCGCCGCGGCCGCGGGGGCACCGGCGTCCGATCTGCTCGTGCATCGCGGCACGCTCCGGGCCGGCGACCATCTGCAGGCGGAGGGTTCGGTGCTGCTGCTGGGGGATGTGAACCCCGGCGCCCGGATCAGCGCCGCCGGCAACGTCCTGGTGTGGGGGCGGTTGCGGGGCGTCGCCCATGCCGGCGTCGGCGGGGATCGGGAGGCGCGCATCGTGGCCCTGCAGCTGCGGCCCCTGCAGCTGCGCATCGCCGATGTGGTGGCCCGGGGGCCCGAGGGTCTGCCGCCCCCCGGTCTGGCCGAGCAGGCCCAACTGGTGGACGGGGAGATCCGCATCGATCCGGCGACGCCGGACTTCAGCGGCTGAGTGGAGATCAGCGGTTGATCAGGCCGAAGGCCCCGAGCCCGCCGGCCACCGCCATGAACCACAGCGGCGAGATCCGGGTGCGCAGCATCAGCACGCACACCAGCAGCGACACCACCACCCCGGGCGCATTGGTGTCGGCGGTCTGGAGGATCTTGACCCCCACGGCGAACAGGATGCCGAGGGTGATGGGCCCCAGGCCCCTCTCGAAGGCCACCCGCCAGGGGGAGTTCCGCAGCCGGTTCCAGCTGAGGCAGGCCACCACCATCAGCAGGGTGGAGGGCAGCAGGATCGCGATCTCGGCGCCGTAGGCGCTCAGCAGGGCCCAGCCGGGGCCTTCGGGCCAGCCGGCCCCCATGCCCAGCAGCCCCACGATCATCGAACTGGGTCCGGGGGCCGCCTCGGCCAGGGCGTAGAGGTCGGCGAACTGGGAAGGCCGCAGCCAGCAGTACTGGACGACGCTGAGGTGGTGGTACTCGGCCAGCAGGGTGTTGCCGCCCCCCAGGGAGAACAGGGACAGGCCAAGGAAGGTGCCCATCACCTGCAGCAGGTGACCGAGATCGTTGAGGCGCATGGGGGCGCAGCTGGCCGTCTCGGCGACGGCCGCCAGCAGCAGGGGCGGCATCAGCGCGGCTCTCCGGCCGGGGGCCCGGGCTGGGGCCGCCGCGGCCAGTACCAGGCCATCGCCAGGGGGCCGGCCACCAGCACCAGCGGCACCAGGCGCACATGGAAGAACGTCATCAGCACGAAGGTGACCGCCGCCAGCAGCAGGGCCACAGGATCCTTCCCGTACTCATCGAGGATCTTGAAGCCCATCGACAGGGCCATCCCCGCCGCCGCCGCCACCACCCCCGCCAGCACCCGGTCGAGGGCGGGCAGGCTGTGGAACTGGAAATACAGCAGCCCGACCGCCATCAGCAGGGTGAAGGGCACCAGCAGCATCCCGGCCAGGGCCGCCAGGGCCCCGGGCAGGCCCCGGAAGAAGGTGCCGACATAGACGGCCATGTTGATCTGGTTGGGGCCGGGGAAGAGCCGGGCCACGGTGAGCCCGGTGAGGAACTCCTCGTTGCTCATCCAGCGGCGCTGCTCGACGATGATCCGCTGGCTCCAGGCCGAGAGACCACCGCCGAAGGCGGAGAGGGCCACCATCAGCATGCCCGTGAACAGCTGTCCCAGCCCGGGCGGAGCGGCCGTCGGGGCGGGGGCGGGGAGCTCAGTCATGAACGAAATGGGGGTCCGGAGGCAGTTCCCCTTCCTCGTGGTACTTGGGATCGAGGGGATCGGGGGCGTTGTACTTCTCGGCGTTCTCCCAGTCGGTCTGGAACATCTCGCGCAGCCGGGCCACCACCTCGGGGGCGTCGCTCTCGATGCCCAGTTCGCGGCGCAGATCGAAGGCACTGCGGTCGATGTTCATCGAGCCGGTCTGGGCGAAGGCCCCATCCACCAGGATCAGCTTGGCGTGCAGCTTGGGCCGCTGCTGCCTGCGCACCTTGACGCCGAAGCGCTGCATCACCCGCAGCGAGGAGAAGGTGTCGTAGATGTCCCAGTCGCTGATGCCATGCTTGCCGCCGCACAGCACCCGCACCTTCACGCCCCGCTCCCGGGCGCTGATGATCCGCTCGAGGATCACCGCATCCACGAACTTGGGGTGCTGGATCCAGAGCGTGCGGGTGGCGGCGTCGACGATGCGGGCCATCTGTCCGCGGCTGTGGGCGCTGCTCCACACCAGCCCCACCCCCAGGTCGGGCTGGAAGAAGACGCGCTGCCAGTCGGCCTCGAAACCGGCGGTCACCTGGGCCACCACGGCGGGGTTGTAGGTGAGCACCCCGTAGTCGCGGGTCTCGGTGAAGTACTTGTCGGCCAGGTTGAAGGTGGCCACCAGGGCGGTGTGCCGGTCGACCACCATCGATTTCTCGTGGGTCACCGGGAAGGCCTCACTGGTCCAGGCAGTGTCGATGCCCCAGCCCTGGAGGCGGGCGAAGGCCTCATCGTTCCAGCGGTCGCCGCCGGAGGTGTGGGGGTTGAGCATGACCCGCACCTCCACCCCCCGCTCCCGGGCCCGCCGCAGGGCCTCCTCCACCGCCACGGACTGCAGCTTGAACTGCTTGAGCAGCAACTGCTCGCTGGCGGTCTCGATCAGCTCGACCACCGCATCCACACCGTCGTCGGGCATCACCAGCAGCCGCTGGGGCCGGTGGGGGGCAGTGGTCATCGCAAGGTGGAGGGGATGGGCCTTTCTAGCGGCAGTTCAGGGCCTTGGCACAGCCGTTCCGCCGGGTGGGATTAGCCTGCCCCGACGCCCGTGGATGCCGTGACGTCAGCCCCCGCCCGCATCATCCTCATCTGCTCCGGCAAGGGGGGCGTCGGCAAGACGACCCTCACCGCCAACCTGGGGATCGCCCTGGCCCGGCTGGGGGAGCGCACGGTGGTGCTCGATGCGGATTTCGGCCTGCGCAACCTCGATCTGCTGCTGGGCCTGGAGAACCGCATCGTCTACACCGCCCAGGAGGTGCTGGCCGAAACCTGCCGGCTGGAGCAGGCCCTGGTGAAACACAAGCAGGAGCCCAATCTGGCCCTGCTGCCCGCCGGCAACCCCCGCATGCTCGAGTGGCTGACCCCCGAGGACATGCAGCGCATCGTCGCCATGGTGGCGGAGCGGGCCGATTTCGTGCTCATCGACTGCCCGGCCGGGATCGAGGACGGCTTCAAGAACGCCGCCGCCGCAGCCCGCGAGGCGATCGTCATCACCACCCCGGAGGTGTCGGCCGTCCGGGATGCCGACCGGGTGATCGGCCTGCTCAACACCCGCGGCGTGGCGCCGGTGCAGCTGGTGCTCAACCGGGTGCGGCCCAAGATGATGGCCAGCCAGGAGATGCTGGGTGTCGATGATGTCACCGACATCCTGGCCCTGCCCCTGGTGGGCCTGGTGGTGGAGGACGAGCAGGTGATCGTGTCCACCAACCGGGGGGAACCGCTCACCCTCAACGGCAACGGCTCCCCCGCCGCGAAGGCCTACCAGAACATCGCCCGGCGCCTGCGGGGTGAGGACGTTCCCCTGGAGGATCCCTCCAAGGTCCGCAGGGGCCTGCGCGCCCGGCTGATGAACAAGATCCGCAAGACCACCGGTCTCTTCTGAGCACCATGACGCTGTTCGATTTCCTCCAACGGTTGCTGGGGCGCCAGAAGCCCAGTGGAACCCTGGCCAAGGAGCGGCTGCAGCTGGTGCTGGCCCACGACCGCAGCGATCTCAATCCCGAGCTGCTCGAGCAGATGCGCCGCGAGATCCTCGAGGTGGTGCAGCGCTACGTGGAGATCGACCTGGAGGAGGGCGACGTGAGCCTGGAGACCGAGGACCGCGTCACCGCCCTGGTGGCCAACCTGCCGATCAAGCGGGCCCGGCCCCTGCCCGCCCTGGTGGCGGCCGCCGCCGCCGTGGGCATGGCCCAGCCCCCCGCCCTGCCCCAGGACGACGCCAGCTCCGGGGAGCCGACCCTCCCCTCGGCCGCCGAGCCGCCGGGGACGCCGTCCTCCGGCGACGCGCCTGCGGACTGACGGGACGCCCCCCGCCCGGCCTGCCAGGGGAACCCTGGAAACAGCAATGCGATGGCACGGCATGACGGACGCCTTTCCCGTAGGCATCACCCCGGCTGAGCAGCGGGTGCTCGACCTGCTGCGCCGGGGGGACAGCAACCGCCACATCGCCGCCCAGCTGGTGCTGAGTCCACGCACGGTGGAGTGCCACGTGTCCCATCTGCTGGCCAAGACCGGCTGCCGCAGCCGCACCCAGCTCCTGCTCTGGGCCCTGGCCCAGGGATAGGCTGGCCCAGGGCCCAGGGGCCCATGCCGGCTTAGCTCAGTGGTAGAGCAGCGCTTTTGTAAAGCGAAGGCCATCGGTTCAAATCCGTTAGCCGGCTTGCCAGGGGATGGGCGCAGCCGCCGCCCTTACCATCGGCCCAGCACAGCGCACGGGAGGCCATGGCGTGCCACACCTGGCTGGTGGCAGGACTGATCACCCTGCCAGGGGCCCTGGCCCAGGCCCCCCCGGGCCCGCCACCGCCGCCACCGCCGGTGTCGCCGGCCCGCTCCGGTGCCGAGATTCTGGGCCGCCCCGGCATCCGCACCCGCTACGGGGATCCCGGCGGGCCATCACCCGCGGCCGGGGGCCAGGGGCTGCCGTCCGTCGGTCCACCGGAGCGTCCCCTGACCGTTCCCGTCAACGAGAGGGTGGATTTCACCCCGACGATGGAGGAGGGCCCGTTCCAGCAACCCACCCTGCGGGGTCTGTTCCGCTGGGACCTGCAGCAACCGGCATCCCGCTGAGGGGACTCAGCCGATCGCCTGCCGGATCGACAGGAGGCCGAAGGCCAGGAACAGGCCGCCGCTGAGGCGATAAAGGACCTTCTCGCTGATCCGGCCGCCGATCCACTGGCCCGCTCCCACCGCCAGCCAGGTAACCAGGGCGTGGCCCAGAAGCGTGCCGGCCAGCAGACCGGCGAAACTGAAGGCCGGGGCCGCCGCCAGGAAGATGGTGGCGAACTGGGTGCGATCCCCGAGCTCGGCCAGGAACACGAGCACGAAGGCCTCCCAGATCACGGCGCCCGGCCCCCGGACACTGCCGTCGCTTTCGGCGGCCTCGATGGCCGCCTCGGCCTCGCTGGCCTCCTCCGTCGCGGCGTCGGCCGGAAGACGGGAGGCATCGACCAGGAGCTTCACGCCGAACCCCAGAAACAGCACCGCCGCCAGCCAGGGGACGACGGCCTGGGGCAGCCACTCCCTGAGGCCGAAACCCATGCCCAGGGACAGCAGGGTGACCAGGGTGAGGGCGGCGAAGGCCCCCAGGAACACCCAGCGGGGGCGATGGCGGGCCGCCAGGATCAGGGCCATGAAGAAGGTCTTGTCGCCCAGCTCGGCCAGGGTGATGGCCGTGAGGCTGGAGCCGAAGGCGGCCAGGCCGGGGTCACCGGTGGGGGGAAGGGTCATGGGGCGTCGGGCACGCCTCCATCGGCGCTGGACAGGGGAACGGCCGCGGGCAGGGGCGATGCCGGGGAGTCGGTGGGGAGGCTAGGTGCCGGCCGGCCCCTGGCGGCCGGCTGGCAGGCGACGCGTCAGCAGGGGGCCATCAGAGGCCGGCGAACAGCCAGAGGCTGAGGGCCAGCAGCAGCCACCCCAGCCAACCCAGTTCGAACACAGGCGTGGTCAGATGCACCAGGGGTACCAGCAGCCAGTGGCAGAGCGACACCCCCAGCAGCACCACCAGCAGCAGCGGCAGCATCAGGCCCCCCCCGCTCCGGGCGCCGGCAGGACTCCGGCGCGGAGCACCGCCCAGGGATCGTCGCTGCGCTCCTCCCCCCGCCAGGCCAGGACGGTGCTGGCCTGGCCGGATCCCGGGGGCCAGGGCTGGGGTTCCAGCAAGGCCAGCCCGGGGAACTGGAGCGCCGCTTCCGCCGCCGTGGTGGCGGGGGGCTGGCCGGAGCGGTTGGCGCTGGTGGTGGCCAGCGGGCCTGTGAGGCGCAGCAGCTCCCGCGCCGGCTCGCAGGCCGGGACACGCAGGCCGAGGCTGGTGCCGCCGGGATGGAGATGGTCGGTGAGGGCGCCGGTGACCGGCAGCACCAGGGTGACGGCCCCGGGCCAGCTGCAGCGGGCCTGCTCCAGCCAGGCCTCCTGCCAGGGCACCGCGAGGACCGCGATCAGCTGGGGCAGGTCGGCCCCCATCAGGATCAGCGGCTTGTCGGCGGGCCGCTGCTTGAGGCGCCAGATCAGGGACGCCGCTTCTGGCCGGCAGGCCAGGGCCGGCAGGGTGTCGGTGGGGAACAGGACGGCCTCCCCGGCCGCCACACGCCTGGCCAGATCGGCGGGACCATTCATTGGGCCACGGGCCTCCAGGCGCTGGCGAAACGGGCCCGGCCCTCCAGGTCGGGGTGGACCCCGGGGCGCTCCAGACCGGCGGCCCGCAGCAGCTCGCCGACCGCCTCGCTCTGGTCGTGGTGGTGCTCCAGCAGCAGCAGGCCGCCAGGGGCCAGGGCCTGCACGGCACCGGCCACGATCGACCGGATGGCCAGAAGCCCATCGGGGCCGCCGTCAAGAGCCAGGTGAGGTTCGTGATCCCGCACAACCGGCTCCAGCCCGTCCAGGGTGGCGCTGGGGATGTAGGGGGGGTTGCTCAGCACCAGATCCAGCCCGCCCCACCAGGGCTGCAACGGCTGCCACCAGTCGCCCGCCAGCAGGGAAACCTGGCCCTGGAGGTCCCAGCGGCCGAGGTTGGCCCTGGCCTGGGGGAGGGCCTCGGCGCTGACCTCGACGGCGAAACCCCGGCTGGCGGGAAGGCTGCGGGCCAGGGCGATGGCCAGACAGCCGGAGCCGGTGCCCAGGTCAGCCCAGCAGGAGATGGGGGGGGCCTCTCGTCGCAGCTCCAGGGCAAGATCCACCATCAGCTCCGTTTCCTGACGGGGGATCAGCACGCCGGGGGCCACCGGCAGTTCCAGGTCGCGCCAGGGGCAACGGCCCACCAGGTACTGCAGGGGCTCGTGGGTGCACCGGTGCCGGTGCCAGAGGGCATCGAGCGCCTCCAGCGGGCGATCGAGCCGGAGGGTGGCCTGCGGGTGGCACCAGAGCGACTGCAGCTGGCTCCAGCGCAGCCCGCCGCCCAGATCCAGGAGCCAGTCGAGGTCGGAGGCGGCGCCGCCTTGGGCCAGCAGGCGGCGACGCCAATCCAGCAGCTCCGATCCCGTGACCGTCAGGGCCCCGGACCCGGGCGCCGGGGAGGCGGGGATCGGGGCTGGGATCGGGACGGTGCCGGCCTGGGAAACCATGGGGGGAGCCTAATCAGGGGCGTCAGTCTCAGCAGGGACGCCAGCAGAGGCCTGCCTCGGCCCGCAGCCGCCCGGCCAGCTCCAGCTCCAGCAGCCGGGGCATCAGCTCGGCCATGGGGCGATCGAGGGCCAGGCTCAGCTGCTCGAGGCTGGCGCCGCCACCCACCGCCGCCAGCAGCCCTTCGGCCGCCATCGCACCGGCGTCCGCCGGCCGGGTGTGGGCGGGCTGGCCGGACGCGGCCGCCGCAGCCGCCGGCGGGCCCGACCCGGGACCGGACCGGGCCAGGGGACCGGGACCCAGCTGGCCGATCAGGTCGGCGGGGAGGAGCAGGGGCGTGGCCCCCCGGGCCAGCAGCCGGTTGCTGCCCAGGGCGGAGGCGCGGCCGGCATCGGCCGGCACCACCCAGAGGGGCAGCTCCAGCTGCCAGGCCAGCTCGGCCGAATGCAGCGCCCCACTGACGACCGGACACTCCACCACCACCACCGCAGCGGCCATGGCCACCAGCAGGCGGTTGCGGGCGGCGAAGCTGCCGGGGCGCACGGCGGTGCCCTCGGCCAGCTCGCTCACCACCAGGCCCTGACGGGCCACCTGGCTCTGCAGCAGCGCGTGATGGAGGGGATAGGCGCGACCCAGCGGTGTGCCCAGCACCCCGACCGGGGCTCCTCCGGCCTCCAGACACCCCTGATGGGCAGCGCCATCAATCCCCTCCGCCAGACCACTCACAACGGGCCAGCCCGCCTCGGCCAGGGCGGCACCGATGGCCTGGGC
The DNA here is from genome assembly GCA_003003925.1 of Aphanothece cf. minutissima CCALA 015. Lineage (GTDB taxonomy): Bacteria > Cyanobacteriota > Cyanobacteriia > PCC-6307 > Cyanobiaceae > Cyanobium > Cyanobium minutissimum. Next base: position 222,868 of record PVWP01000007.1, on the reverse strand, counting down.
CATCGAGAGGCCATGCAGGGATGGTCGCCGGGTGCCCACCACGGCCACGGCGCGGCGATGGCCCAGGTGCGGCCAGAGGCTGCCCCGGCCCTGCCAGCACAGCTGCAGGGGCGGCCGCTGCAGCCGCCGCAGGCCCGCCGGCCAGCCCCGGTCGCCGGGGACGAGCACGCCGCGGCCGAACCGGCACCGGGGCGCGAAGCCCTCCAGGGGCCTGGGCCCCCACTGGCGGCGGAAGCGCACCACCGCGGCCACCAGCCCCTCCCCCAGGCCCGGCACCGCTGCCAGCTCGGCGGCGGAGGCCCCCCAGGCGGCGGCGAGACCACCGCACCCAGCCTCGAGGGCCCGCAGGCGCTGCCAACCGAGACCCGGGCAGCGGCTCCAGAGCAGCCACCACAGGCGCTGCTGCCGGTCCCAGGTGGGGATGGCCCTGCGGGGGAACACCCCCTGCACCAGATCTCCCATGGCCCGCGCCAGCACCTGAACAACAGTACAAGCGTACTATGGCTGGCTGTCGGTGCCTGTCGGCCCTTTCCTCAGGATGGCCAGGGCCTGCTCCAGGTCCGGTGGCAGCCGCCGCTGCAGCCGCCGCCGGGAGCCCCCAGCGGAGAGATCCACCAGCACGAGGTCGACGCTGGCCTCGGCCGCCACCCCCCCGTCGGGGCGCAGGAAACGGCTCTGCCAGGAAAGCTTGACGCCCTGCCGCGGCAGCACCCGGCTGTGGATCGCGACCGCGTCACCGTGGAGCAGGGCCTGGCGGTAGTCGATGCGCAGCCCCACCACCGGCAGCTCCAGCCCCCGGGACGACAGGTCGCTGTAGTGGAGGCCGGCCCGGGCCAGCGCCTCGACGCGCGCCTCCTCCAGCCAGGCCAGGTAGGCCCCGTGCCACATCACGCCGGCGTGATCGGTGTGCTGCGGCAGCACCCGCCGGTTCAGACACCACCAGGCCGCTTCGGAGCGCTGCATCACGGTCTTCACCACAGGGGAGTGCGGAAACAGGATCAGCCATAGGCTGATCCAGAGCCTCTTTGACGACCGTGTTCCGCAACCTGCTGATCGCCGATTCCGGCAAGGGTCATGTGGAGGAGATGGTCCGCATCCTGCGGGACATCCCCCCTTGCCGTCAGGCCCGGATCAACCTGCTGCACGTGATCCCCGAGCAGGGGGGTCTGGATCTGGAGACCCACCGCCAGCAGGCCGAGGTGCTGATCAAGGAGGCGATCGAGCGGCTCGGTCTCAGCCCCGGCGAGGTCAACACCCTGGTGCGGGAGGGCGACGCCAAGCTGACCGTGCTGAACGTGGCCGATGAGCTGGAGGCCGACCTGATCGTGATGGGGTCGCGGGGCCTGGGCCGGCTTCAGTCGATCCTGGGCAACAGCGCCAGCCAGTACGTCTTCCAGCTCTCCACCCGGCCCATGCTGCTGGTGCGGGACGATCTCTACGTGAAGGCCATCAACCGGGTCCTGGTGGCCATCGACGGCACCGGGGTCGGTGACGACGCCCTGCGGCTGGCCTGCGAACTGGTGCAGGGCATCCCCGGCGGCAGCCTCACCGGCGTGCACGTGTCCCGCCAGGACATCACCCCTTCGCGCGGGGGACGCACCCCCGGGGACGACGTGCTGCAGAAGGCGATCCAGCGGGCCCGCAGCTTCGGGGTGGAGATGAAAGGCCTGCATCGCACGGGCGACATCGCCCGAGGCGTCTGCGCCGCCGCCGAGGAGGCGAAGGCGGACCTGGTGGTGATTGCCTCCCAGGACCGCAGGCCGCTGGTGGCCCGGGCCCTGGTGGATCTCGACAAGCTTCTGGGCAGCTCGGTCAGCGACTACATCCGGGTGCATGCCCCGGCTCCGGTGCTGCTGGTGCGGGAGCCGGAGGGGCGGGCGCGCTGAGGGCGACTCAGCCGCCCTGGCGGCTGTTCGTCTGGATGTAGAGAATGATCAGAAAGACGGCGGGAACCAGAACGAACAGGAGGCTGGCAACGAAGCCGAGGTCGTTGGTTTCCATGACTGCTGGTGAGGTTCTGAGAACGTATCACCGCCCATCGGCGGGAAGGACGCCCCCTTCATCGCTCGTTGCGGATGGAGCGTCCTCCTCCTCCGGCTCCTCGGCGGCGGGAGGGACGGGCCAGGCGGTGGGCCCCTCCGGCAGGGGCTGGGCCAGGGCCCTTGCCAGGTCGCCTTCCCGGTCTGCGAGTCCCACCTGGGGCAGGGTGAGCACCATCACCGATTTCTGCACCAGGGCCTGACAGGCCAGCCGCCAGGTCTGGGGGCGCCGTCTCAGCTTGAGCTGTTCCACCGCCGTCTGTTCCGTGAGGGCGTTGGCCGCCCCGCCCTCCACCACCTCCACGAAGCAGGTGATGCACTGGCCGCAGCCCCCGCAGTTGCCCAGCCGGCCCTTGAGGCCGTACAGCTCGATGCCTTCGCGCAGGGCGACCTCGCGGAGGTTCTCCCCCGGGTAGCACTCCACGTCACGCTGCTCGCGCACGAACCGGATCACGGGCATGGCGGAAGCCTCGGGGGAACAGGACGGCTCCCATTGTGAGGCGCGCCGTTGCGGTCCGTTACCTGGGCCCCGTGCCGTTGCCCGCAACCCTTACCATCGCCAGCACGGATCGGTAATCACCGAGCGTCTCCTTAGCCGCCATCGCCCCGGCGACCGGCTTCGGCAACTGTCAACCCAGACCTGACCCCCCAATGGGATTGCCCTGGTACCGGGTGCACACGGTCGTCATCAACGACCCGGGCCGACTGCTGGCCGTGCACCTCATGCACACCGCCCTGGTAGCCGGCTGGGCCGGCTCCATGGCGCTCTATGAGCTCGCGATCTTCGACCCCTCCGACCCGGTCCTCAACCCCATGTGGCGCCAGGGCATGTTCGTCATGCCCTTCATGGCTCGCCTGGGTGTGACGGGCAGCTGGGGTGGCTGGAGCGTCACCGGTGAAACCGGCGTCGACCCCGGCTTCTGGAGCTTCGAGGGCGTGGCTGCCGCCCACATCATTTTCAGCGGCCTCCTCTTCCTTGCCGCCATCTGGCACTGGACCTACTGGGATCTCGAGATCTGGCAGGACCCCCGCTCCGGGGAGCCGGCTCTCGACCTGCCCAAGATCTTCGGCATCCACCTGCTGCTGGCCGGCCTGGGCTGCTTCGGCTTCGGCGCCTTCCACCTCACCGGCGTCTTCGGGCCCGGGATGTGGATCTCCGATCCCTACAGCCTGACGGGACACCTCGAGCCGGTGCAGCCCGCCTGGGGACCGGAGGGCTTCAACCCCTTCAACCCGGGCGGGATCGTGGCGCACCACATCGCCGCCGGCATCGTCGGCATCATCGCCGGCATCTTCCACATCACCACCCGTCCGCCGGAGCGCCTGTACAAGGCTCTCCGCATGGGCAACATCGAGACGGTGCTGGCCAGCGCCATCGCTGCGGTGTTCTTCGCGGCCTTCATCGTGGCCGGAACCATGTGGTATGGCTCGGCCGCCACGCCGGTGGAACTCTTCGGCCCCACCCGCTATCAGTGGGATCAGGGCTACTTCAAGACGGAGATCAACCGTCGCGTCCAGACCGCCCTCGACAACGGCGCCACCAAGGAAGAGGCCTACGCGGCCATTCCCGAGAAGCTCGCCTTCTACGACTACGTCGGCAACAGCCCCGCCAAGGGTGGTCTGTTCCGCGTGGGCCCGATGATCAACGGTGATGGCCTGCCCACCTCCTGGATCGGCCACATCGCCTTCACCGACAAGGAAGGCCATGACCTCGAGGTCCGGCGTCTGCCCAACTTCTTCGAGAACTTCCCGGTGGTGCTCCAGGACGAACAGGGCATCGTCCGCGCTGACATCCCGTTCCGTCGGGCCGAGGCGAAGTACTCCTTCGAACAGCAGGGTGTGACGGCCACCGTCTACGGCGGTGCCCTCAACGGTCAGACCTTCACCGACCCTGCCGACGTCAAGCGCCTGGCCCGCAAGGCCCAGCTCGGCGAGGCCTTCGAGTTCGACCGGGAGACCTACCACTCCGACGGCACCTTCCGCAGCTCCCCCCGCGGCTGGTTCACCTTCGGCCATGCCTGCTTCGCCCTGCTCTTCTTCTTCGGCCACATCTGGCACGGTGCCCGCACCCTCTACCGTGATGTCTTCGCCGGGATCGACCCCGATCTGGGTGAGCAGGTGGAGTTCGGTCTGTTCGCCAAACTGGGCGACCGTTCCACCCGGCGCCTGCCCGAGGGCTACGTGCCCCCGGCCGGTTCCACCCTCAGCTGACCGCCAGTCCCCCCGAGGATTCCCATGGAGAGCTTCGCCTACATCCTGATCCTGGCCCTGGCCATTTCCACGCTGTTTTTCGCGATCGCCTTCCGCGACCCCCCGAAGATCGGCAAGTGACCATCCGTCCAGATTGATGCCGAGCCCCCGGGAAACCGGGGGTTTTTTCATGCTTCAGCCCGCGACCGGGAGGCACCCCCCTTCTCTTTGTGCCCGTAGCTGTTTACACTCCAAACAATTGGACGCGTGCCCGGGGATGCAATGTCCCTCCTGCCAACACACCGACAGCCGCGTTCTGGAATCAAGGGCCGCCGATTCCGGGCGCAGCGTGCGGCGGCGCAGGGAGTGCCTCAATTGTGATTTTCGCTTCACCACCTACGAACGGGTCGAGACCGTTCCGATCACCGTGGTCAAGCGCAACGGCAGCCGGGAAACCTTCAACCGCAGCAAACTGCTCCACGGTCTGCTGCGGGCCTGCGAGAAGACGGGCCTGGAACCCGCCCGGCTCGAGGCCGTCGTCGACGACATCGAACTGGCCCTGCAGCAGCGGGTCGGCCGGGAGGTGAGCAGCAATGAGATCGGTGAACTGGTGCTGCAGCGCCTGCGGGAGATGAGCGAGGTGGCCTACGTGCGCTTCGCCTCCGTGTACCGCCAGTTCCAGAGCGTCAGCGATTTCGTGGCCACCCTCGAAGGGCTGGGCAGCCGCGCCAAGACCAAGAACCGGCTGGCGGTGGTGGGCTGAACCGGGCACCGGGGCCGGGAACGGATCAGCCAGCCGGTCCATTGATAGAGTGATTGATCGGGTGTGCGCTGCAGGCGGGCAGCCATCCCGTTCCTTCGCACTGCCACCGGCAGACCGCCCCAGCTCCATGACCCTCACTCCTTCTTCCGAAGCCGACACCCTCGAGGCCCTCACGCCGATCAGCGGCGAGGAGGCCACCGACGTGGAGGCCAGCGCCGATCTCGATCTGGCGATCCCGGAAGAGGTGCCCAGCGCCGACGACTCCAGCAGCCGTGTCAGCGCACGGGACGGCGACGGTGTGGGCTTCACGCTGGACGAGTTCGCGGCCCTGCTCAGCAAGTACGACTACAACTTCAAGCCCGGCGACGTCGTCAACGGCACCGTCTTCGCCCTGGAATCCAAGGGCGCGATGATCGACATCGGCGCCAAGACTGCCGCCTTCATGCCCCTTCAGGAGGTGTCGATCAACCGGGTGGAGCACCTCTCCGACGTGCTTGAGCCCGGCGAGGTGCGGGAGTTCTTCATCCTCAGCGAGGAGAACGAGGACGGCCAGCTCACCCTGTCGGTGCGTCGCATCGAGTATCAGCGCGCCTGGGAGCGGGTGCGCCAGCTGCAGAAGGAGGACGCCACGATCTACAGCGAGGTGTTCGCCACCAACCGAGGCGGCGCCCTGGTGCGGGTGGAGGGCCTGCGGGGCTTCATCCCCGGCAGCCACATCAGCACCCGCAAGGCCAAGGAGGAACTCGTCGCCGACTTCCTCCCCCTCAAGTTCCTCGAGGTGGACGAGGAGCGCAACCGTCTGGTGCTCAGCCATCGCCGTGCCCTGGTGGAGCGCAAGATGAATCGCCTCGAGGTGGGCGAAGTGGTGCTGGGCACCGTCAGGGGCATCAAGCCCTACGGCGCCTTCATCGACATCGGGGGTGTCAGCGGCCTGCTGCACATCTCCGAGATCAGCCACGAGCACATCGAGACCCCCCACACCGTGCTCAATGTCAACGATCAGATGAAGGTCATGATCATCGACCTCGACGCCGAGCGGGGGCGCATCTCCCTGTCCACCAAGGCCCTCGAGCCGGAACCGGGCGACATGCTCAGCGATCCCCAGAAGGTGTTCGACAAGGCCGAAGAGATGGCCGCCCGCTACAAGCAGATGCTGCTCGAGCAGGCCGAGGACAACGAGCCGATGGGTGTCTCCCTGGAATGAGGTCGCGCCGGATCCGCTGACGATGGTTCACCTTTCCCTGCGGGGCACCCCGCTGCCCTGCGGGGACCGCCCCCTGGAGGCGGTGCTGTTCGACAAGGACGGCACCATGAGCCACAGCGAGCCGATGCTCGTGGCCCTGGCCCAGGCCAGGGTCTTTCATTGTCTGGCCCTGGCCGGCCTGGCCGAGCACGACCCGGAGCGGCACCGCGACCTGGGCGCCCTGCTGCATCGCGCCTATGGCCTGTCCGCCGAGAGCATCCACCCGGCCGGCACGATGGCGGTGGCCAGCCGCGACCAGAACCTGGTGGCCACCGCCACCGCCCTGGCCCAGGTGGGCCTCGGCTGGCCCGAAGCCCTGGCCACGGCAGAGGCGGTGTTCGCCCGCACCGATGCCCTGCACGGCCAGGGGAGTGAGCAGCGACCGGCCCCCACCCCGGGCCTGCGGTCACTGCTGGAGGCCCTGCGCCTGGCAGGAGTGCGCTGCGCCGTCATCAGCAACGACCACGTGGAGGGCATCGAAGCCTTTCTGGCCGCCCACGATCTGGCCACCTACGTGCAGGCCCTCTGGAGCGCCGAGCATCAGCCCCGCAAACCCGACCCCGCCGCCGTCCATGGCCTGTGCGCGGAGCTGGGCGTGGCGGTGGAGAGCTGCGCCCTGATCGGCGACGCCAACAGCGACCTGCGCATGGCGAGGGCCGCCGGGGTGCCGGTGGTCCTGGGCTACCGGGCAGGATGGCGTCGGCCGGTGGCGCTGGACGGCTCCTTCCTGCAGCTGGACCACTGGCGGGAGCTCGCCGTCGTGCCGGGGAACGCCGCCATCCCCCCCAATGGTTCCAGCGCCACTGGGATGGTCGCCCCACGGGAATAAGCTCAGCCATCGACTGACCCCCTGCCCCTATGAGCCGTTTCGTCTTCACCTCGGAATCGGTGACGGAAGGCCACCCCGACAAGATCTGTGATCAGGTCAGCGACGCCGTGCTCGACGCGCTGCTGGCCCAGGACCCCTCCAGCCGGGTGGCCTGCGAGACCGTGGTGAACACCGGCCTCTGCCTGATCACAGGGGAAGTCACCACCAACGCCCGCGTCGACTTCAACACCCTGGTGCGGGGCGTGATCGAACAGATCGGCTACAGCGGCGCCCGCGCCGGCGGCTTCGACGCCCGCAGCTGCGCCGTGCTGATCGCCCTTGATCAGCAGTCGCCGGACATTGCCCAGGGTGTGGATGAGGCCGACGACCATGACGGAGATCCCCTCGACAAGGTGGGCGCCGGCGACCAGGGCATCATGTTCGGCTACGCCTGCGACGAAACCCCGGAGCTGATGCCGCTGCCCATCAGCCTGGCCCACCGGCTGGCCCTGCGGCTGGCCCAGGTGCGCCATGACGGCAGCCTCGGGTACCTGCTGCCCGACGGCAAGACCCAGGTGAGCGTGGTGTACGAGAACGACCGCCCTGTGGCGATCGACACGATCCTCATCTCCACCCAGCACACCGCCGAAGTGGAGGGGATCAGCGACGAGAAAGCGGTGCAGCAGCGCATCAAGGACGACCTCTGGACGCATGTGGTGCTGCCCGCCACGGCCGATCTGCCCCTCAAGCCCTCCAAGGAGAGCACCCGCTTCTACGTCAACCCCACCGGCAAGTTCGTGGTGGGCGGCCCCCAGGGCGACGCCGGCCTGACGGGCCGCAAGATCATCGTCGACACCTACGGCGGCTATGCCCGCCACGGCGGTGGGGCTTTCTCCGGCAAGGACCCCACCAAGGTGGACCGTTCCGCCGCCTACGCCGCCCGCTATGTGGCCAAGGCTCTGGTGGCCTCCGGCCTCGCCCACAAGGCCGAGGTGCAGCTCAGCTACGCCATCGGCGTGGCCCGGCCCGTGAGCATCCTGGTGGAGAGCTTCGGCACCGGCGCCCTCAGCAACGCCGATCTCACCGCCCTGGTGCAGGAGCACTTCGACCTGCGCCCCGGCGCCATCATCGAAGCCTTCGGCCTGCGGGAACTGCCCCAGCAGCGGGGCGGACGCTTCTACCAGGACGTGGCCGCCTACGGCCACTTCGGCCGCAAGGATCTCGACCTCCCCTGGGAGGACGTGACCGCCATCGCCGCCACCCTCAAGCAGGCCACGGCGAGCCGTGTCAGCGCTGTATCTGGGGGTTGACCTCGGCAGCAGCGGCCTGCGCCTGGCCGTTCTGGCCGACGCCGGAGCCCCCGGTGGCGAGCCCGACGCTCCGGTACTGGCGCTGCAGGCCCCCTACCCAGGCCGTTTCGAGGAGCCGGAGGCCTGGAGGCAGGGCCTGATCCAGCTGCTGGCCGCCGTGCCCGAGCAGATCCGCCGGCGCGTGACAGCCCTCGCCGTCGATGGCACCTCCGGCACCCTCCTGGCCTGCGGGCCCGGGGGCCGCCTGCTGCTGCCGCCACTGGCGGCCGCCCTGCCTTACCACCAAGCCTGTCCGGAGCAGGCCGGGGCCATCGCCACCCTGCTGGCCGCGGAGGCGGGGGCGGGGGCCGCGGAGGACGGGGCATGGGCCGACCATCCCGCCGCCAGCAGCAGCGGCAGCCTGGCCCGGGCCCTGCGCCTGCTGGCCCTGGCCCGGGAGGCGGGCCTCGCCCAAGGCCTGCTGCTGCGCCACCAGGCCGACTGGCTGATGGGCTGGCTGCTGGACGACTGGCGTTGGGGCGAGGAGGGCAACAACGCCCGGCTGGGCTGGGACCTACAGCAGGGCCGCTGGCTCCCGGGGGTGGCCGAAGGCCTGGGTGCCGGTGCCCTGCCCTCGATCCGCAGCAGCGGCCGCCGCCTCGGCGCGCTGGCTGCGGAGACGGCGGCCACCCTGGGCCTGCCGGCCGACTGCCAGGTGGTGGCGGGCGGCACCGATGCCAATGCGGCGGTGCTGGCCGCCGATCCCCAGGAGGGTGATGGCATCGCCGTGCTGGGCACCACCCTGGTGCTGAAGCAGTTCGTGGCCGCCCCCCTGGCCGGGGCCGGGCTCAGTAACCACCGGGTGGGCGGCCGCTGGCTGGCGGGGGGAGCCTCGAACGCCGGCGCCGGCATCCTGCGCCGCTTCTTCGATGACGCCCAGATCGCCGAGCTGAGCCGCCAGATGACGCCGGACCGTCCCACGGGGCTGGCCCTGCGGCCCCTGAGCCGCCGGGGTGAACGCTTCCCGGTGGACGACCCGGAGCTGGAGCCGATCCTGGAACCGAGGCCCGCCAGTGATGCCCGCTATCTCCAGGCCCTGCTGGAGGGCCTGACGGCCATCGAGGTGGCGGGCTGGCGGCGGCTGCGGCAGCTGGGGGCGCCGGAACTGCGGCGGGTGATCAGCGTCGGCGGCGGCGCCCGCAACAGCCAGTGGCGGGCCCTGCGGGCACGGGCCCTGGGGGTCCCGGTGCTGAACCGACCGAAACGCACGGCGGCCCTGGGCATGGCCCTGCTGGCGCGGGCCAGCTCCAGGATGGGGGCCGACTCCCTCCTGCCTCGGCCATGAACGAACGTCTCCAATCGATCCTCGCCATGGCCCTGTTCGTCGTGCTGGCCGGTTATGTGGGCTTCAGCGGCCTGCGGCTGGCTCTGCTGCTCTGGCAGCGGTTCGCCGGCGCCTGAGCCCAGAATTCCCCCAACCGACCGGAACCCATGGCCGCCGATCCCCTCACCGCTGCAGTGAGCGACCGCATCTGCAAGCACATGAACGACGACCACGCCGAGGCCGTGCTGGCCTACGCCCGCCACTACGGCGGCTGCACCGAGGCCCGCCAGGCCCGGATGGTGGCCGTGGAGCCCGAGGCGATGCGCCTGGAGGTGGACGGCACCCGGGTGGAGGTGCCCTTCGACCACGCCCTCACCGACAGCGAGGACGCCCACCGCACCCTGGTGGCCATGCTGCGGTCGCTCCCCGGGAAGGCTTGAGGCAGCGACTGCGCCGCCAGCGGCGGCGCCGGACCCCTGACCCTCCTCACACGCCTGTGCCAGCTCCCGCTCGGCTGGATCGCCGCCACCCCCTGCCCCCTCTGCCGGGGCCTGCAACCGCCGGGGCATGAGCCCGGTGCGCCCTGCCCGGACTGCCGCCAGCGCCTCCCCCTGCCGGCGGGGGCCCTGAAGGGCAACGAGCCCCTGCTCTGGTGGGCGGCCGGGTCCTACGACGGCGAGCTGCGGCGGTTGCTGCTCGGGCTGCGGCAGCGGCCGGATCCCGCCAGGGTGGGCGCCCTGGTGCAGGTGCTGGCGGAGGGGCTGCCGTTGTGGCGGCAGCGGCCGCTGCTGGTGCCGGTGCCGAGCTGGAAACGGCAGGCGAATCCCCTGCCGGCGCTGGTGTGCCGCCAGCTCGTCCGCCAGCTGGGCTACCTCCGCGCCGATCTGCTGGAGCGCTCCCGGCCGGTGCTCGGCCAGCACCACCTCGGCAGAAGCCTGCGCCTGGCCAACCAGGCGGGAGCCTTCCGCTGTCGCCGCGGGCCGCGCCTCGGCGAGGCCCTGGGCCGGCCGGTCCTGGTCGTCGACGACATCCTCACCAGCGGGGCCACCGGCTGCAGCGCCGCAGCGGCCCTGGAGAGCCTCGGCTGGCAGGTGGTGGGACTCCTCTGCCTGGCCCGCACGCCCCGGGGGCGCACCCGGACGGCCCGATCCGGCAGCGGGCCGTGATCTAAGATCGCTGCGTCGCTTCGGCGACGGGCCGGGATAGCTCAGTTGGTAGAGCAGGCGACTGAAAATCGCCGTGTCCCCAGTTCAAATCTGGGTCCTGGCATTGCGTGCGGACTGCTCTGCAGCCCATCACCATGCCCCATCAGCCCTCGACCTCCAGCCAGATCTTCAACAACGCCGACAGCTTCGCCCAGGCGTTCGATGAGGCCTGGCAGGAGCACAGTCGAGAGGATCCCTCCCACGGGCTCTCCAGCACCGAGAAGCTCGAGGCGATCCTCGGCCGGGTGGCGGCCCACCCCTTCGCCCAGGCCGATCCGGCCATGGCCCGTCAGGTGGGGGCCTTCCGGATCCGCCTGCTCGACCTTTAAGTGGCGCCCATGAGCAGCTCCCTCGCCCGCCTCCTCCAGCTCCTGAGCGGCGGCTTCAGCAACCAGAGCCAGGCCTTCGACAATCCTCCGCTCTACGCCCACATCCTGGTCAAGTTCCGGCCGCTGCCCCAGCTGGCGCCAGGCTCCCTGCTCCTGGAGCAGTCCTACGCCATCTCACCCGGCACGCCCTACAGAATCCGGGTGCTGCGCGCCGAGCGCCGCGACGGCGCACTGATCATCCACAACCAGGCCCTGCAGGACGAGCAGCGGTTCTGGGGCGCCATCGAGGATGAGGGGCGACGCCGCAACATCGGGGACGCCGACCTGATGCCCCTTGAGGGCTGCACCTACGTGGTGCGGGAGGTGGGTGACGGGTTCGTCGGTGAGGTGGAGCCGGGCTGCCGCTGCCTCGTGGAGCGCAAGGGGAGCGTCGCGTACCTGGTCAGCAGCTTCGAGATCGATGCCCGGGGCATGCGCACCATCGACCGGGGCCACGATCCGGCCACCCACGAGCAGCTCTGGGGATCCCTGGCCGGCCCCTTCGAGTTCGAGCGCACCGACGACTACCGCGCCGAACTCCCGTCCGCCTGGCTGGAGACCTGAACGGCCAGGGGCTCCTTCAGCCGGCGATCAACTCGTCCATGAAAGGCTGCTCCCCCTCATCCAGGAAGGGATCGACCTCCTCCGAGGCCAGGTCGAAGGGTTCCGCCACCGTCACGGAGGCTGGCGCCTCCTGCTGCAACGCCGGCGGATGCACCGCCTGCAGATGGCGGGAGGTGCCGCTGCGATCCAGACCCCGCAGGGCCGCCTCGATCCTGGCCAGGCGCTCCTCGGTGTCGCCCAGCCGCTCGTCCATGGCGGCCCCATGGGCGGCCTCCAGGTCGGCCACCTCCTCCAGCCGCGCCCCGATGCGATCCTCGTGGCCCCCGAGGCGCTCCTCAAGCTCCAGCAGGCGGTAGGTGAGCGCTTCGGTCACCTGGGACAACACCTGCAGCTGATCAGCCAACCGCAGGGAGGCGTCCTCGGATGGGGATACAACAGAAGCCATGACGGCACCGGGATGATGGCCGGATGGTATCGGCGTGGGGCCGGCCCGCCAGGGGTGTCCCCGGCCGGGGGGTTTGTAACGATTCTGAAAACCCTGTCGTGGCGAGCGGACAGGCCCATAGGATCCGCCTTGCAGCCCATGATCGGGACGTTTCCTGCAGCCGTCCTCGAAGGCGTCTGCCCAACGGCAGCGGCCTTGCGCCCTGCCCATGCGCCCTGCCCACTGACCTTCTCTCCAACGCCTCTCCCCCGGCACCCACGCTCATGACACTTGCCAACGCTGCCTATCTGGGCATCGAGCGTTTCTCCAGCGACCGCAACAAGGAAAACTGGACGAACGCCACCGAAAACGACAAGGCCGCCCTGATCCGCGCCGTCTACAAGCAGGTGCTCGGCAACCAGTACGTCATGGCCAGCGAGAGGCTCACGGGTCCGGAGTCCCTCTTCAAGCGCGGCTACCTGAGCGTGCGGGAGTTCGTGCGCCAGGTGGCCAAGAGCGGCCTCTACAAGGCCAAGTTCTTCGAAAGCACCAACCCCTACCGCTTCATCGAGCTGAACTTCAAGCATCTCCTGGGCCGGGCTCCCCAGAACAAGGCCGAGATGCTGCACCACTTCACGATCCTGCAGGAGCAGGGCTACGACGCCGAGATCGACTCCTACCTCGACAGCGCCGAGTACCAGAACCGCTTCGGTGAAGAGGTGGTTCCCTACCTGCACGGCTGGGACTACTCCTCCGGCCAGCAGGGCCTGCAGTTCTCCTACATGCTGCAGCTCACCCGGGGCGTGGGCGCCTCGGTGCGGGGCGATCTGCTCAAGAACCAGTCGCGCCTCAACCCCTCGGTGCATGCCGAGGCCCCCATGCCCGTGGTGAGCCCCAACGCCAGGGGCAGCGTCTTCCGCAAGGTCCCCACCGACGGCATCACCCGCCAGGGTGTCGGTGCCGGCGAAGAAGGTCGCACCTTCCGGGTCGAGATCTCCGGCTTCAACAACTACCGCCTGCACAAGCGCAGCAACCGGGTGCGCTTCATCCCCTTCAACAAGCTGCTGCAGACCCAGCAGCAGATCCTGCGCGAAGGCGGCCGTATCGCCAGCATCACCCCGGTCAACTGAGCCGGGCCTCCGTTCAGCCTTACCCCCCTTACCCCTCCGAACCCATGAAGGTTTCCGCAGGTACCCGAGGCACCGGCCTCAACAGTTCCCGTCAGGTGGCGTTCACCGTCACCGGCGTCAACAACAACGACTACTCCCGCACCGCGGACATGGTCATGAACGTGCCGTTCACCCGCATGAACGAGACCATGCGTCTGGTCCATGCCATGGGCGGCAAGATCGTGAGTGTCTCCGTGACCGGCGGCGGCACCGGTGGCTCCGAGGCGCCGGCCCCCCGCAAGGGCAAGGCGAAGGCGGAAGGCTGAGGCCGGGCCCCGCTCCGGTGATGCGATGGGTCCCCTCCATGGGGGCCCTTTTTCATGGGCCGGACGGGTGGTCGGGGCAGCGGGCCTTACACCCCTCCGCGGGATCGACCGTCCAGGCTGAACCCCAGCGGACGCTCAGGTGGCCAGAACGCTTGCGGCCGCTTGGATCCTGGCGGTAGTGACCATTTATTAAGGCGCTCCCATCCACCGGACACTGTCACCAACAATAGGTAGGTCTTTCGGAGCGATGCCCGGCCCTGGCCAGGCGATCATCGAAAGCAACGACGCAGTCGACGTCAGCCAGGCCTCCCCCCGGACTGACGCTCCAGACTCGACCCCCTTACCCACCCAATCCCGACGTTCGACGTCGAGAACAGGAGCTAACTCAATGTTCGACGCCTTCACCAAGGTCGTTGCTCAGGCTGATGCCCGCGGCGAATTCCTCAACGCTGGTCAGATCGACGCCCTGGCGTCGATGGTTGCCGAGAGCAACAAGCGCATGGATGCCGTGAACCGCATCACCTCCAACGCTTCCAAGATCGTCACCAACGCGGCCCGCGATCTGTTCGACCAACAGCCCGCCCTGATCGCTCCCGGCGGCAACGCCTACACCCATCGCCGCATGGCTGCCTGCCTGCGCGACATGGAGATCGTTCTCCGCTACGTCACCTACGCCATCTTCACCGGTGACGCCTCCGTCCTGGAAGATCGCTGCCTCAACGGCCTCCGCGAGACCTACCTCGCCCTCGGCGTGCCCGGCGCTTCCGTCGCTGAAGGCATCCGCAAGATGAAGGACGCTGCCATCGGCATCGCCAACGACCGCAACGGCATCACCCAGGGCGACTGCTCCTCCCTGATGTCCGAAATCGGCACCTACTTCGATCGCGCAGCCGCTGCTGTCGCCTGATCGGTCGTCGCCTGATCTCCGCCTCATCTTCCGGTTCACCTTCTCTCTAACCACCTTCAAATGAAGACTCCCCTCACCGAGGCCGTCGCTGCCGCTGATTCCCAGGGCCGCTTCCTCTCCAACACCGAGCTCAACGCCGCCTTCGGCCGCTTCGAGCGCGCCAAGAACGCCCTGGAAGCTGCCAAGGCCCTCACCGCCAACGCCGACTCCCTGGTGAACGGCGCCGCCCAGGCCGTCTACAACAAGTTCCCCTACACCACCCAGATGCAGGGGAGCAACTACGCCTCCGACGCCCGCGGCAAGGCCAAGTGTGCCCGTGACATCGGTTACTACCTCCGCATGGTCACCTACTGCCTGGTCGCCGGTGGCACCGGCCCCATGGATGAGTACCTCGTGGCCGGTCTCGACGAGATCAACCGCACCTTCGAGCTCTCCCCCTCCTGGTACGTCGAAGCCCTGACCTACATCAAGGCCAACCACGGCGTCTCCGGCGATGCCGGCGTCATCGCCAACAACTACATCGACTACGCCATCAGCGCTCTCGTCTGAGCTCTCGCGGCCATCGTTGTTCCGGGTCCCCTTCGGGGGACCCTTTTTTTCTGGCCGGATGTCGTCCCGCTGCAGCGGGTGGGTTCTCATCTGCTGTAACGATCGAACATCATTTCGAAATCCTGTGCGGAGTCCCTCATAGGATCAAAACGGTGCACCGTACGCGTGCAGTCCTCCCCCTTCTGGCCCGCCATCCATGACCCTCGTCAATGCGCCCTATCTGGGCATCGAACGCTTTGCGAACGACCGCAACAAAGAAAACTGGTCAAATGCGTCCGATCAGGATAAGAGCACGATCATCCGCACCGTCTATCAGCAGGTGCTCGGGCGGCAGTACATCATGGAGAGCGAGCGTCTCGAGGGCGCCGAATCCCTCTTCCGCAACGGCTATCTGAGTGTGCGCGAGTTCGTGAGGGCTGTGGCGAAGAGTGGTCTCTACCGCGCCAAGTTCTTCGAGAACTGCAATCCCTATCACTTCATCGAGCTCAACTTCAAGCATCTGCTGGGCCGTGCCCCCCAGAACAAGGCGGAGATGCTGCATCACTTCACCATCCTGCAGGAGCAGGGTGTCGACGCCGAGATCGATTCCTACATCGACAGCGCCGAGTATCAGGAGCGCTTCGGGGAGGAAGTGGTCCCCTATCTGACCGGCTGGGATTACTCCGCTGGCCAGCAGGGCCGCCAATTCTCCTGGCTGATGCAGCTGGCCCGGGGCGCCGCGGCTTCGGTGAAAGGGGACACCGCCGGCACCAACTTCCGGCTCGGCAAGGCCCTGCACCAGGACCGTGCCGTTCCCGTGGTGAGCCCCAACGCCAAGGGTTCGGCCTTCCAGCCCAGCCAGGTGGCCAACGAATCGATCACCAAGATGGCCAAGGGCATCGGCCAGAAGGCCAAGGTGTATCGCATCGAAGTCACCGGACTCACCGAGTACCGGCTGCATAAGCGCAGCAACACGGTGCGTTTCGTGCCCTTCAACAAACTGCTGGAGGCCCAGCAGATGATCCATCGGCAGGGCGGACGGGTTGCCAGCGTGACCCCTGTGAACTGACGGCCAGATCCACCGCTCAGGCCCACCGCTCAGGTCCACGACCCTGTGCCTCCCGGCCCCATTCGGCGTGATGCCGAATGGGGCCTTTTTCATGGGCTGGCTGCAAGCAGATCGCTGCAGGATCGCGGGTCCTGAGTGTTCATCAAGGCACAGATCAAAGCCACGATTGGGGTGCCTGGGAGCCCCACGACTGGGCCCGGCCAGAGGAGACCAGCGGCTACCGATGACCCTTTGTAAACTTCACGGATCCTGGGGCGATTCTTTCAGACAATAAGTCCGTGCCCAGCACAGGTGAACGTCCACACGGCGTTCCCCCCCCCTTACCCACCCCATCACGACGTTCGACGTCGAGAACAGGAGCTAACTCAATGTTCGACGCCTTCACCAAGGTCGTTGCTCAGGCTGATGCCCGCGGCGAATTCCTCAACGCTGGTCAGATCGACGCCCTGGCGTCGATGGTTGCCGAGAGCAACAAGCGCATGGATGCCGTGAACCGCATCACCTCCAACGCTTCCAAGATCGTCACCAACGCGGCCCGCGATCTGTTCGACCAACAGCCCGCCCTGATCGCTCCCGGCGGCAACGCCTACACCCATCGCCGCATGGCTGCCTGCCTGCGCGACATGGAGATCGTTCTCCGCTACGTCACCTACGCCATCTTCACCGGTGACGCCTCCGTCCTGGAAGATCGCTGCCTCAACGGCCTCCGCGAGACCTACCTCGCCCTCGGCGTGCCCGGCGCTTCCGTCGCTGAAGGCATCCGCAAGATGAAGGACGCTGCCATCGGCATCGCCAACGACCGCAACGGCATCACCCAGGGCGACTGCTCCTCCCTGATGTCCGAAATCGGCACCTACTTCGATCGCGCAGCCGCTGCTGTCGCCTGATCGGTCGTCGCCTGATCTCCGCCTCATCTTCCGGTTCACCTTCTCTCTAACCACCTTCAAATGAAGACTCCCCTCACCGAGGCCGTCGCTGCCGCTGATTCCCAGGGCCGCTTCCTCTCCAACACCGAGCTCAACGCCGCCTTCGGCCGCTTCGAGCGCGCCAAGAACGCCCTGGAAGCTGCCAAGGCCCTCACCGCCAACGCCGACTCCCTGGTGAACGGCGCCGCCCAGGCCGTCTACAACAAGTTCCCCTACACCACCCAGATGCAGGGGAGCAACTACGCCTCCGACGCCCGCGGCAAGGCCAAGTGTGCCCGTGACATCGGCTACTACCTCCGCATGGTCACCTACTGCCTGGTCGCCGGTGGCACCGGCCCCATGGATGAGTACCTCGTGGCCGGTCTCGACGAGATCAACCGCACCTTCGAGCTCTCCCCCTCCTGGTACGTCGAAGCCCTGACCTACATCAAGGCCAACCACGGCGTCTCCGGCGATGCCGGCGTCATCGCCAACAACTACATCGATTACGCCATCAGCGCTCTCGTCTGAGCTCTAACGGCCATCGTTGGTTCCGGGTCCCCTTCGGGGGACCCTTTTTTTCTGGCCGGAGTCCCGCCGGCCCCGGGGATGGCAGCATTCCCCGAGTCCCTCGCACCTGCGCAGAACCATGGCCGGTGACGGCGAACCGATCAGCGAATCCGAGGCGCTTGAGCAGCTTCGCCAGACCGACGACCAGTCCCGTCAGTACTACGCGGCCTGGTGGCTGGGGCGCATGCGCAGCCGGCACCCGGAGGCCGTGCCCCTGCTGCTGGCTGCCCTCACCCAGCGACAGCCGCGGGATCCGGGTGCCGGCGTCGAGCACAACGCCGTGGCCCGCAACGCGGCCCGGGCCCTGGGCAAGATCGCCGATGCGCGGGCCATCCCTGAGCTGCTGGCCGTGCTCGACGACGCCGACGACGGCCTGCGGGAGGCCGCGGCCCGCTCCCTCGGCGAGCTTCGGGCGACGGCAGCGGTGCCCCTGCTGACCCGCCGGCTGGCCAGCGGCCCCGCCGTCGCCGGGGCCTGCCGCGACGACAGCCCCCGGCTGCAGGAACCCTGCGAAGCGATGCTGGAGGCCCTGGGGGCGATTGGGGAGGCCCGGGAGGAAGTGCTGGCGGTGATCCGCCCCTTCACCGCCCACGAGCGGCCCCTGGTCCGCAGCGCCGCCTGTCGCGCCCTGCTGCAACTCACCGGCGAAACGGTCTGGGCCGACGAGCTGCTCGGCCTGCTGCAGCATCCCCAGCTGCAGGTGCGCCGCGCGGCCCTGATGGATCTGGGGGCGGTGGGATGGCGACCCGCCCTGGAGCCGATCCGACGCACCTTCGCCGAAAACAGCCTCAAGCTGATCGCCCTGCGGGGGCTGGTGGAACAGGGCCGCAGCAGTGCCAGCGGCGGCGAGGCGAACAGCGATGATGAGGCCCTCCTGATGGCGATGGACGCGCTGCTGTGATGACGGCCGGAAGCGGACATTCCCAGCGCGCCGCCGATCGGATCCGGGCTTTCGAGCAGGCCGGCAGCGCCGAGGCGCTGGTGGCGGCCACCCGGCGGCTGACCGACTGCGACGACCCCCTGGCCACCGTGCCCCAGCTGGTGCAGGTGCTGGGGTTCAACAATCCCGGTGCCGCCGTCGCCGCCGTGGACGGCCTGATCGCGATCGGCCCGGCGGCTGTCGGGCCCCTGCTGGCCAATCTGGATGCCCACAACTACGGCGCCAGGGCCTGGGCCGTCCGGGCCCTGGCGGGCATCGGCGACCCTCGCGGCCTCGAGGTGCTCGAGGACGCCCTGGGCACGGACGTCGGCCCCAGCGTGCGCCGGGCCGCCGCCAGGGGCCTAGGGGCCCTGCGGCTGGAGAGCCTCGCCGAGCAGGAGCGGGAAGGGATCCGCCTGCGCTGCCTGGAGGCCCTCGAAGCGGGCCGCAGCGACGGCGAATGGGTCGTGCGCTATGCCGTAGCGGTGGGCTTCGAGGGCCTGGCGCTGCCGCTTGCGCCGCCCCATCCCCACCGCCAACGGGCCGTGGCGGGCCTCAGCCAGCTCCTGCAGCCGGAGCAGGAGGAGACTCTGGTGGTGCGCCTGCGGGCCGGTGTGGCTCTGAAGCGACTGGACTGCCGATGACCTCCCCTGATCCGACCGCCATCCTGTTCGTCTGCCTCGGCAACATCTGCCGCTCCCCGGCCGCCGAGGGGGTCTTCCTGCACCTGATCGCCCGCCAGGGGCTGGAGCAGGCCTTCACGGTGGACTCCGCCGGCACCGGCGACTGGCACGTGGGCCGCCCCGCCGACGCCCGCATGCGCAGCGCCGCCGCCCGCCGGGGCATCGTCCTGCCCAGCCGGGCCCGCCAGATCACGACGGACGACCTGAACCGCTTCGACCACGTGCTGACGATGGACCGGCAGAACCTGGAGGCGGTGCGCGGCCTCGCCGGGTCTGGGGAGGCCGCGGCCCGCATCGGCCCGCTCACCCGCTACTGCCGCCGCTACAGCGTCGAGGAGGTGCCCGACCCCTACTACGGCGGCGAGGAGGGCTTCGACCGGGTGCTGGACCTGCTGGATGACGCCTGCGGGGGCCTGCTGGAGGCCCTCTTGGCCGACCAGGGCCCCGGCCGGAGCCGCCGCTAGGGGGTCTCGGATTCCTGCAGGGGAGAGGGGCCCCGCCAGGCGTCCTCCGGCACCCGCTCGCGGAACAGGTCGACCAGGCGCTGGATCACGGCGTCGATGGCCAGGCCGTCGGTGACCAGCTCCACGGCATCGTCCGCCTGGCGCAGGGGGGCCTCGGCGCGGCTGGAATCACGGTGATCCCGCTCGGCGATCTGGGCCTCCAGTTCCTCCAGGGCCGGCACGTCGAAGCCGCGCTGGGCCAGATCCGCCGCCCGGCGGCGGGCCCGCTCCGCCACCGTGGCCGTGAGGAACACCTTGCATTCGGCCTCCGGGAAGACGGCGGTGCCGATGTCGCGGCCCTCCGCCACCAGGCCGCCCCGCCGGCCCATGGCCTGCTGCTGGCGGGTGAGGGCCGCCCGCACGCAGGCGTGGGCGGCCACGGTGGAGACCTGGGAAGTGACCTCGGGCCCCCGGATCGCCGCACTGACCTCATGGCCGTTGACCCGCACCCGCTGCTCCCCGGCGGCGTCGGTCTCCAGCCGCAGGTCGAGGTCGTCGAGCAGGGGGGCGATCGCGGTGGGGTCGGCCGGGTCCACGCCCCGGTGCAGCACCCACCAGGTCAGGGCCCGGTACATGGCGCCCGTATCCAGATAAACAAGCCCCAGGCGGCGGGCGAAGGCCCGGGTCACCGTGCTCTTGCCCGCCCCGGCGGGGCCATCAATGGCGACGATCGGCGGACGGTTCATCAGAAAGATGTGGTCGATCAGGCGGGTGCTGCCGCAGCGGGCGGCGGCGGCGAGCAGGGAGATCCCGGTGGCGGCGGGCACCGGAGCCAGGGTAAGGGGATGGACGAGCTGCACATACTCGACACCGAGCCCTGCCGCCTCCAGGGCCCCGCTCACCGCCGCTGTCAGCGCTTCGGCGCTGCCGCTACCGCCGCGCCAGAGCGTCAGCGCCGCCTGCAGGGCGGCCGGCAGGGCCGCCGCCTGGCCACGTTCCGCGGCGCTGAGGTAGCGATGGCGGGAGCTGCAGGCGAGTCCATCGGCCTCCCGCACGGTGGCGCACCCCTGGACCGTCACCGGAAGGGCCAGATCGTTGACGACACGGCGCAGGATCGTGAGCTGCTGCCAGTCCTTCTCCCCGAGCAGGAGGCGATCGGGCCGCACCAGGGCCAGCAGGCGGCAGACGACGGTGGCGACACCCTCGAAATGGCCGGGGCGTCCGGGGCCGCACAGGGAACGGCGCAGGCCGGCCGGGGGGACCACGGCGGTGAGCTCCGCCTCGCCGCCGGGGAACAGTTCCGCCACGGAGGGGGCGAAGAGGGCATCGGCCCCCGCCGCGGCCCCGAGGGCCGCATCGGCGGCCAGATCGCGGGGATAGCGGGCGAAATCCTCGGACGGCCCGAACTGGAGCGGATTGACGAACACGCTGAGCAGCACCGCGGGCCGGCCCGCGGGGACGGCCGCGGACGCCCGCCGCAGCAGCTGCTGATGGCCCTCGTGCAGGCTGCCCATGGTGGGCACGAAGTGGAGCGGCCGCCCGGCCTGGCCGCGGCGCCAGTCGCTCAGGTCGGCCAGGGTCTGCAGCAATCGCACCGGCACAAAGCAAAAGCCCACCCGCCAGATTGGCGGATGGGCCGGACTCAGAGCTGCGGGCTGGCGCCGGCTTGAGGGATCAGGGCAGGACTTCCAGCTTCACGTCAGCGATGCCGCTGGCCGTGAGGCCGAGCTCCTGGGCGGCACCGTGGGCCAGATCGATCACCCGCCTGCCATGGAAGGGGCCGCGATCATTGATGCGCACCACCGCCGAACGGCCGTTCCAGAGGTTGGTGACGCGCACCATGGTCCCGAAGGGGAGGGTGCGGTGGGCGGCGGTGAGGGTGCCGGGGCGAAGCACCTCCCCACTGGCGGTGCGGTTGCCGAAGAAGCCGGGGCCATACCAGCTGGCCTGGCCGGTGGTGACCCGACCGGCGGAAGCGATCAGATTGCTGGCCGTGGGAACGGGGCGGATCTCGTCGAGGAAGCGCTCCCAGTCGGAGGGGAAGTCGGCGGGGCGAATGGCAACGGAACTCCCTGGCGCCTGCGTGGCAGTAAGGGAGCCGGCCTGGGCCGGGGCGATGCTGCTGGTGAAGAGGAGGGCGGCGGTGCCCAGGAGTTGAGTGACTCGCATGACAGGCGGAAATCACCGGCGGAGCAGGGAAACGAAGACAGGGACGTCTTCGGAGACTGCATTCGGACGCTGACGACAACCGGAACCAGAAGCGGTGTTGGCTGTGGTGAACGGAACCGAATTGGCCTGGTGAATTCCTTACAGGAAATGACAACCCCGGAAAACTATCCGAAGTCCGCAGGGCCCCAATGGACCCCGGAAGGCCCCCTGGATCGATCAGTTTTCTTCATCTTTGCCACCCTTCCAGGCGTCCACTGGCCTGACTGGCCTATCGGCGCTACCGAAACATCAGCGGATTTGATTGCTCCCATAAGCCCCGGCGATGGGAGCATGGGCCAATCGCGGGATCGTCCACGTCCAGGGCCCCTCCGGCGCCTCCCCAGCCCCCCGCGGCCCCGTGCCGATGCAGGATCGGTGCAGCGCTGACCCTTGCCCCATGGACTATCGCTCTGCCGGCGTGGACGTGGTCGCCGGCCGCGCCTTCGTGGAACGGATCCGGGACAGCGTCGAGACGACCCGACGGCCGGAGGTGCTGGGCGGACTGGGGGGCTTCGGCGGGCTCTGCCGGCTGCCGGCCGGGATGAAGCGTCCGCTGCTGGTGGCGGGAACCGACGGAGTGGGCACCAAGCTCGAACTGGCCCAGGCCCACGGGGCCCACCACGGGGTGGGCATCGATCTGGTGGCGATGTGCGTCAACGACGTGATCACCAGCGGCGCCGAGCCCCTCTTCTTCCTTGATTACATCGCCACCGGCAAGCTCGGCCCCGAAGCCATGGCCGAGGTGGTGGAGGGCATCGCCGATGGCTGCCGCCAGAGCGGCTGTGCCCTGCTGGGGGGCGAGACGGCGGAGATGCCGGGCTTCTACGGCGAGGGCCGCTACGACCTGGCCGGGTTCTGCGTGGCGGTAGTGGAGGAGGAGGACAGGATCGACGGTGCCCGGGTGGGGGCCGGCGACCGGATCGTCGCCGTGGCCAGCAGCGGCGTCCACAGCAATGGCTTCAGCCTGGTGCGGCGCATCCTCGAGGCCGAGGCCGTCGATGCCGGCACGCCGTTGCCGGCCACCGGCCAGGGGCTGATCGACGCCCTGCTCACCCCCACCTTTCTCTATGCCGCCCTGGTGAAGGAGCTGCGTCGCTCCGGGCTGCCTCTGCACGCCATGGCCCACATCACCGGCGGCGGCCTGCCAGAGAACCTGCCCCGCTGCCTGCCGCCGGGGGTCCACGCCGTGGTGGACCCCGGCAGCTGGGAGCGCCCGCCCCTGTTCCGCTGGCTGCAGGAGAAGGGAGAGGTGCCGGAGGCCGACCTCTGGAACACCTTCAATCTCGGGGTCGGCTTCTGTCTGGTGGTGCCACCGGTGGCCCTTCCCGCCGTCCTCGACCTCTGCCGCTCCTCGGGCCACCAGGCCTGGGAGCTGGGTGTCGTCTCCGCGGGCGACCCGGGGGAAACCCCCCTGGCCGGATTGCCGCACTGAAGCGACGCCGGCCCGGATGCACCGCTTTCCCTAAGGTCATCAGCGTCTTTGCCGACACGACCAGGCCCCCTTCCGCTCCGACGAGTTCGTTGCCCGATGTTCGATACGTCCAGACGCATCACGCGCCGCCGCAGTTCCGCCGGCCCGATTCCGCCCCAGCGCCCCCAGCAGCCCCGCCCCCGCCTGCGCGATGGCGGGGCCCCGGTGCAGCGGGAAGGCTCGGGCGGCCAGCGCCCCACCTTCCTGACCCTGAGGGACCACGGCAAGGTCTATGTGGCCGACCTGCCGCGCCTGTCCGACGGCCAGCTCACCCATATCCATAAGGAGGCCCAGGACGTCTTCGACAGCCTCAACCGCCGCCTTCAGGAGCTGGAGGACCAGACCTTCCTGAGCGAGGCCGACCAGGACACCCGGATCCGGGCGACCACCAAGCGGGACATCACCCAGCGGTTCCTCAACTCGATCGCCCAGGAACAGGAGCTGCGGCGTTCCAACCCGGCCCTGCGGGCGGCGGCGGGCGAATCACTGGCCCGCGCCTTCCTTGAGCTGGCCCGCCATCGGCTGCCCGGCTCCACCTTCGACTCCCTGCTGCAGGAGGCCCTCAGCGCCTGCGGTCCCGGTGAGGACGGCGCCCTCAGCGGCGAAACGGCCGATCCCCAGGTGGTGCGGCTCCTTCAGCGGGCCGAGGCCCCCCAGCCGCGGCCGGCGGCCCTGCCGGTGGTGTTGAGTCCCGACCCGGCCGACGCCCTCAGCGCCTGAGGCCTTCAGTCGCTCTGGAAGGGGTTGGCCGGCATGCGCACCTCGCCACGCAGCGCCACCCGGTCCAGATCCTGCCGCTCCTCTTCCGCCAGGCACCAGGCGGCGGCCTCCGCCGCCGCTTCCGCCTGATCGGGGCGGCGCAGCCCCACCAGGGGCAGGGCGCCATGGGCCCGGCACCAGTTGATCGCCACGGCCGCCATCGGGGCGTCGTGGGCGCGGGCGATCCGCTCCATGGTCTGCAGCAGGGGCTGGATGCGGGGCCCCAGCCTTCGGAACAGCAGGCCCCGGGGTCCCGCCGGCCGCGCCGCCCGGGCCTCCCCGGGGGGCTGGGCCAGCAGCCCCAGGGCCAGGGGGCTGTAGGCCAGCAGCTCGATGCCCAGCTCCCGGCAGACCGGCGCCACCCCCTGTGCCCCGAGGGCGTCGGGGGCCAGCAGGGACAGCTGCACCTGCAGGCTGGCCAGACGCAGGCCGCGCCGGGCCAGCTGGTCGTGCACCCGGCGCAGGCGGCGCGGCCCCAGGTTGGAGACCCCCAGGCTGCCCACCCGGCCCCGGGCCACCAGATCCGCCAGTCCCTCCAGCAGCGCGCCCTCCTGCCAGGGGGCATAGCGGGCCGTGCTCCAGTGCAGCTGCACCCGGTCCAGATGGCCCCTCAGCCGCCCCAGGGACGCCTCGAAGGCCGCGTCGAACCCCCGTCGGCCCAGGCGCCAGGGGAACGGGGCCAGCTTGGTGGCCACGGTCAGACGCTGGCGCGGGGCTGGCGGCAGGGCGGCGACGAAGTCGCCCAGAAGCGACTCGCTGCGCCCCCCATAACGGCCGGTGCCATAGGAATCGGCCGTATCGAAGAACGTCAGACCCAGGTCCACCGCACGGCGGAAACAGGCGGCCAGGGTGTCGTCCTGGGAGGGGTCGTAGCCCCAGAGGAACTGGTTGCCCCAGGCCCAGGTGCCGACCCCGACCCCGGGGACGACCGACGGCGGTGGAGCGGGCAGGATGTCGGCCATGGCGATCACGCGCGTCCCGGTCCGTTGCCATGATCGACCCGACTCTCCCCCCGGGGACCCGCGATGACCATCCCTCCGGGCGTCGGGCCGGCCCCCGCCCCGAACCAGCCCATCGCCGCGGCGCCTGCCGCCGCGGCCACCCCCCCTGGCCCCGCCGCCGACCCGGTGCTCTGCCACCACTGCGGCCGGACCGCCGGCAACGGGATCAGCTGCCAGGGCATCTGCGTCGCCGATTCGGGCTATTGACGCTCCGGCCGGGCCCGGCGGCCCTGGCGGGGCTGAGCCTGCTGCTGGCCCTGAGCACCCTCTCGGCACCCCTGGGGGCCCAGGGGCTGTCGGGCGACGATTTCGGCCGCTGGGAAAGGCCCCTGCGCCGCTGCAGCGTCATCACCCCCTCCGGCGCGGGCCCGACGCCGAACCCGGCCAGCTGCCGCCTGCTGCGGCTGGACCAGCAGATGGAGGGTCTGCTCAGTGTCCGGTTCCTGGAGCCCGGTGGCGACACCTCCTTTCTCGATCGCCAGCTGGTCTTCGCCGGGGTGCTGGCGGAAGGTTCCGCCGCCATGGCCTGTGAGCGGAGCCGCTGCGAGCCGCGCTGGCCGGTGCGGCTGCGGGTCAGCGCCGTGGGGCAGGCGGGATACGGTGACGGGGAGGCCGCCCTCGGGCTGACCAGGGCCGAGCTGGCCAGCGGCCAGTGCCTGCTCGACGACCGCGCCTTTCGCTGCGAGGCCACCGGCCCGGATGGTCGGCAGTGGCGGGTGGACGCCGCCCCCTGAGCGGGCCGGAGACGGGACGGGATGGCCAGGAGAGAAAGGGGGGAGGCGGAGATGACGATCGGCAACGAAGGCCACAGACAGCACCCCACTCTTCAGATTCTCTTTATGATTGATCCGTTCGGCAGATGGCCATGCCCCCATCCACGTCTCTGCTGGCCCTGGTGGGCGTCGTGGGCTTCGCCATCATCTCGCTGCTCATGGGCGTTCTTCCCTGAGCCGTCACGACGGGACGACCGAACGCCGCCGCTAGGGTGCCGACGATCCGCCCGCCGGCATGTCGACCAAAGACGCCTTCACCCGCATCTACCAACGTGACACCTGGGGCGGTGGCTCGGGACAGGGGTCCAGGCCGGAGTTCAACGGCGAATACATCGCCACCCTGCAGCGCTTTCTGCAGCTCAACGACATCGGCAGCGTCGTTGATTTCGGGTGTGGCGACTGGCAGTTCTCCCGCCTGATCCACTGGGGGGACATCACCTACACGGGGGTCGACATCGTCGATTCGGTGGTGGCCGCCAACCGCGAACGCCACGCCAGCGACACGGTTCACTTCCAGCTGTTCGACGACCTCGCCAGCCTCCCCCCCGCCGATCTGATCCTGGTCAAGGATGTGCTGCAGCACCTTCCCAACCAACTGGTGCGGGATTATCTCGACCATTTCAAGAGCAAGTATCGCTGGCTGATCATCACCAACGACGATCTTCCCCAGTCGAACCTCAATCAGGAAATCGACGCGGGGGCGTGGCGGCCGCTGCGCCTGGATCTTCCGCCCTTCGATGAACATTGCTCCACCCTGGCCCAGTGGGTGGTGCTCACGGAATCCTCCATGAGTCTGCACAGGAAACGGGCGGAACTGCTGCTCGGGCGGGGACCTCGACGCCCCCCCGGCCGGCCGGACGATCAGACCCGCTGAAGATCCGACGGGTGAATGATCAGTGGTCGGGTCGGAGAACGGTGGGCCGACCACCACGAATCCTTCACCAGTTGCCGACCCGTTTGAGCGCGGTGTAGTACTCGATGATGGCATCCTCCAGAATGGCCCTGGGGGTGGAAGGCAGCTGAATTCTTTCGCGATAGGCCTGGATCTTTTCAATCATCTCCAGACATTCCTCGCTGAGAAGCGCCACGAACGGATCCGGCTCTTCCGGGGAATTGGCTGCCACCGCAGTCCTCATTCGGCATGTCCGGTGCAGTCTGCCACCGATGGGCGGTCACCGTGCCGGAGCCTCCCCTGCGGGGGGAGCGGCCAGGGAACCCCCGGTTGTTGCAGAGGCGGCACCCAGATTCGAACTGGGGATAAAGGATTTGCAATCCTCTGCCTTACCACTTGGCCATGCCGCCTGCCGGGGAGCAAACTCCCCGCAGCGGATCGTATCAGCCATGGCATGTCCTCCCCCCGTCTGCTGGTTCTGAGCAACGGCCATGGGGAGGACCTGATCGCCCTGCGGCTGATCGAGGCCCTCAGGCGGCAGGCCCCCGGGCTGGAGGTCGATGTGCTGCCGCTGGTGGGGGTCGGCCAGGCCTACGCCGGCGCCGAGGCGGCCGGGGAGCTGCGGCGGGTGGGCCCGCGGCAGCCGCTGCCCAGCGGCGGCTTCAGCAACCAGAGCCTGACGGGGCTGCTCCAGGACCTGGCGGCCGGGCTGCCGCTGCTCAGCTGGCACCAGTGGCGGATCGTGCGGCGCTGGGGCCGGCAGGGTCTGCCGATCCTGGGGGTGGGCGACCTGCTGCCCCTGCTGCTGGCCTGGGCCGGCGGCGGCCCCTACGGCTTCCTCGGCACCCCGAAGAGCGACCACACCTGGGCCTCACCGGCTCCGGCCGGCTGGGGCCGCTCCCCCCTGGCCGATGGCTACCACCGGGCCAAGGGCAGCGAATGGGATCCCTGGGAATGGGCCCTGATGGGCCACCGCCGCTGCCGGCTGGTGGCGGTGCGGGATCGCCTCACCGCCCGGGGGCTGCGGCGCCACGGGGTGCCGGCCGTCGCTCCGGGCAATCCGATGATGGATGGCTTCCCCCCCGCCCCGCCGCTGCCCGCCTGGCTGCAGGGGCGGCGCCGGCTGCTGCTGCTGCCCGGCAGCCGCCTGCCCGAGGCCCTCGGCAACCTGCGCGGCCTGCTGGCGGGCCTGCCGCCGGCCGAGGGGTCCCCTCCGATGAGCGTGCTGCTGGCCACCGGCTCCCGTCCCGGCGCCGCCGAACTGGCCGCCCCCCTGACGGCGGCGGGCTTCATCCCCGGCCCGCCGCCGGAGGGCTCCGGGGCCACGGCCCTCTGGCGGCGCGGCCCCCTCGAGCTGCTGGTGGGTCCGGGCCGGTTCGCGGCCTGGGCGCCGCTGGCGGATCTGGGGCTCGCCACCGCCGGCACCGCCACCGAACAGCTGGTGGGGCTGGGGGTGCCGGCCCTGTCGCTGCCGGGGCCAGGGCCCCAGTTCAAGGCCGGCTTCGCCCGCCGCCAGAGCCGGCTGCTGGGGGGAGCGGTGCAGCCCTGCCATGGCCCAGCCGAGCTGCGCCACCGGCTGCTCGCCCTGCTGGCCGACGACGGGGAGCGGGCCCGGCTGGGCCACATCGGCCGGCGCCGGATGGGACCGGCCGGCGGCAGCGAGCGGCTGGCGGCGCTGATCCGGGAGCGGCTGCTGCCGGGGTAGGGGGATGATGGGGCCGACTGCCCCCTTGTCTCCCGCACCGATGCCCGGCATCCCCGACCGCAGCTTCAACGCCGCCTGCGGTCATCTGGCCACAACGCTGGGCATCAGCCTGGCGGCGGCCCGCCGGCGGGTGGAGATCCTGGCCGCCAAGGAAGGGCTCCGGGACACGGCCGGCAAGCTGGCCCTGGCGGAACGGCTGCTGGAGGAAACCAGGGCCAGTGGCCTCGACCGGGGCCAGCTGTTCGACGGCCAGCTGCGCTCGGTGGGGGAGGACGACCTGTTCATGATCGAGGACTGAGCGCCGCGGCAGGCGAGCCCAGCCGGCTCGCCCTGACTCAGTGCTCGAACACCTGGTTGAACCGCTGCCGGTCGAGGGCGGAGAAGACGGGCACGCAGGCGAAGCAGCGGCGGGCCAGCTCCCAGCGCTCCTCGCGACGCAGCATCACCTCCAGCCGGTCCCGGGCGGCCAGCAGCCAGCGCACGTCGCCGGCGGCATAGGCCAGCTGGGTGTCGCTGAGCTCCTCCACCCGGCCCCAGTCGGAACTCTGGGCCTGCTTGTCGAGCTCCACCCCCACCAGCTCGTTGACAACGTCCTTGAGGCCATGGCGCGGGGCGTAGGTGCGGGCCAGGCGGCTGGCCACCTTGGTGCAGAAGACGGGGTCCACGGCGATGCCGAGGTTCTCCGCCAAGGCCGCCACATCGAAGCGGGCGAAGTGGAACACCTTCTCGATGGCCGGGTTCTCGCAGAGGGCCTTCAGCCGCGGCGCCTGCGTCTGGCCCCGAGCGACTCGAATGCAGCAGACGTTGTCGTCGTCGTCGCAGATCTGGACCAGACAGAGGCGGTCACGCCCATGGACCAGCCCCATGGCCTCGGTGTCGATCGCCAGGGCCCGGGCCTGGCCGAACAGCTCGCCCCAGGCGGCGTCGAGGTCGTGGTCAAAGACGGCGAAACGGGCCGGCGGACCGGGGCTGGCACTGCCGCTGGAGGGGGTCTGGGCCATGGGGGAGCAGGGGGGTGGCGGCCATCGTCGCCCACGGCGGCCGCCGACCGGGCCGGTCGGGCCAGAATGCGGGCCCGACCGGCCGCGCCGCCATGCCCACCCTGGGTTCCACCCTCCTGCTCACCCTGCTGATGGCGATCGGCCTGGTGTTCTTTCTGAGGGCCGCCAGCAAGGACCGCACCACGGTGGTGGACGTGCACTCGCCCCAGCCCCCGGTGCAGGTGCTCGAGGGCCTCTCCGACTGGCTCACCGCCCGGGGCTGGCGGACCGAGGCCGGCGATCCCGAGCGCCAGCTGCTGCGCTTCCGCGGCCAGGTGCGCTCCAGCCTGGCCCTGGCCCTGCTGCTCTCGCTGCTGGGCAGCGTCGGGGCCGCCTGCCTGGGCCTGGTGCTGCGCCAGGTGCTGCCCTCCCTCGGCTGGTGGCCCCTGCTGCTGGCCCTGGTGGGGCCGCTGGCCGGGGTGATCTATCGCCGCCGGGCCGCCAGGCCCGAGAGCCTGGAGCTGCGCCTGATCAGCGGCGACAGCGACGGCGGCAGCACCCTGCGCCTGCGCGCCCACCGCGACGAACTGATCGCCATCGAGCGGGAACTGGGCCCCGGGCTCCAGCTGGCCAGCGACGGCTCCCTGCTGTCCTCGCCGATCTGAGCCGATGGGTTCCCTTCTCCCGTCCTGGCTGCTGGGGCCGGCCCTGCTGATCGGCAGCCTCGGCCCCCTGGCGCCCCTGGCCCTCGCCGCCGAAGCGTCCGTGCCGGCCAGCCCGATCCAGGCGCCGGCGCTGGCCGGCTTCGATCCGATCACCGGTCCGCGCAGCCGCCTGGGCCGGGACTGGATCGGCACCCGTCCCGTCGCTCCGGACACCCCGATCCTGGTGCTGGCCGGCCATGCCGATTCCCAGGGGATCAACGGCGCCGGCACCAGCGGCGCTGCGGTGGCCGCCGGGGCGCCGCCGATGTACCCAGGCATCAGCGACGAGCTCTACTGGAACATGGTCGTCGCGGAGGCCGTGGTGACCCTGGGCCAGCAGCGGGGGCTGCGCATCAGCTCCTACCGCCCCCCCTTCCGCACGATCCCGGATGGCAACCACCCCAGCACCAACTGGAGCGTGGGCCGGCAGCACGCCGCCAGCGGCGGCTATGCCCTGGAGATCCACTTCGACGCCTGGGGCCCCGACGGCATCGGATCCGGGTTGATCCCACCCCTGCACCGCCCCTTCAGCTCCCTCGACGAAAGCCTGGCCGCGGCCTTCGGCGGCTTCCCCATGGCCTTCCGCGGCGGCCTCGGGGGACCCAGGCGCGGCATCGCCCTGCTGGAGGTGGGCAAGCTAGAGGGTCCACTGGAGCGCTCGCTGCGCAACCCGGCCACCCGCACCGACACCGTGATGGCCATCGCCGAACGGATCGTGACGGCCCTCGAGGTGGGCCTGGGCCGCAGCCCGGCCACCGCCATGCCCCTCAGCCCACCGCCTGGTGGGGTCGGCAGCGCTCCTCCAGGGAAGGGTCTTCAAGCCAGTTCTGCGGACGAGTGAACAGCTCGGTCAGCAGGGCCTCGCGGCTGCCGGCTGCCGCCGTGTAGCCGTACTCCCAGCGCACCAGGGGCGGCAGCGACATCAGGATCGATTCGGTGCGGCCGTTGGTCTGCAGGCCGAAGATCGTGCCCCGGTCGAACACCAGGTTGAACTCCACGTAGCGGCCGCGGCGGTAGAGCTGGAACTGGCGCTCCACCTCGCCCCAGGGGATCTCCTGGCGGCGCTCCACGATCGGCACGTAGCTCGGCAGGAAGGCGTTGCCGCAGGCCGAGGCCAGGGCGAACAGCTGCTCCCAGTTCTGGTGGAGCGGTCCGACGGCCGCGCTGGCCGCCGCCGCCGGCCCCTCGGGGTCGCCCCCCTTGTAGAGCACCCCGCCGGGGTCCTGGTAGTCGTAGAAGATGCCGCCCACGCCCCGGGTCTCGCCCCGGTGCTTCAGAAAGAAGTACTCGTCGCACCAGGGCTTGAACACCGAGTAATAGGCAGGATCCACCCCGTCGCAGGCCCCCTTGAGGGTGCGGTGGAAGTGGCGGGCGTCCTCCAGGAACGGGTAGTAGGGGGTGAGGTCGGCGCCGCCGCCGAACCACCACACCGGCCCCGCCTCGAAATAGCGGTAGTTGAGGTGGACGGTGGGCACGTAGGGGTTACGGGGATGCAGCACCATCGAGGTGCCGGTGGCGAACCAGCGGTGGCCCTCCGCCTCGGGGCGCTGGGAGAGGATCGAGGGGGGCAGCCGCTCGCCCTCCACCTCGGAGAAGTTGACGCCGCCCTGCTCGAAGACGCGGCCGTCCTTCATCACCCGGGAGCGGCCACCGCCGCCCTCCGGCCGCTCCCAGCTCTGCTCCTCGAAGTCGGCCCCGCCATCGAGGCTGGCGAGACCCGCGCAGATCGAATCCTGCAGGCCCATCAGCAGGGCCTTGGCGCGGCTGCGGGAATCGGCAGGTGGCATCTCCATGGAACGGCAGCGCGGCGGACGCGGAACATCCGCACACCTTTTCAGCCCGTCGGGGGGTCCCACAAGGGTTCGAGAGCGTCTGTCACGGGCTGGGGAAGGGGCCGCGGCGCTGGCGTGGGGCTGCCCTTGGGCCGCTGCAGGGCTGCCGCAGGGCCTCCGCAGGAGCCCCCGCCCGGCCCGAAGGGCCGCCCCTAGGATCGCCGTCCACCCCGACTCTGCCGCCGCCGCATGGCCAGCGCCGACAACCTCCTCGAGGCCCTGCAGCCGCTCCGCGACGCCGGCAGTGGCCGCAGCCTGCTGGAGCTGGGCTGGATCAGCGACCTGCGCCAGCAGGGCAGTCGGGCGGTGTTCCGACTGGCTCTGCCCGGCTTCGCCAACAGCCAGCGGGAGCGCATCGCCGCCGAGGCCCGCAGTGCCCTGCTGGCGGTGGAGGGGATCAACGACGTTCAGATCGAACTGGCCCAGCCCGCTGCCGCCCCCTCCTCCGGCCCGATCGGTGCCGCCGGCCACGGCCCCGGCGGGCCCCAGCTGCCGGAGCGGCAGGGGATCCCCGGCGTGCGCCAGGTGATCGCCGTCAGCAGTGGCAAGGGGGGCGTGGGCAAGAGCACGGTGGCCGTGAACCTGGCCTGTGCCCTGGCCGCCTCCGGCCTGCGGGTGGGCCTGCTCGACGCCGACATCTACGGACCCAATGCGCCCACCATGCTCGGGGTGGCCGACCGAAGCCCCCAGGTGTCGGGCAGCGGCAACGACCAGGTGCTGGAGCCGATCGAGACCTGCGGCATCGTCATGGTGTCGATGGGTCTGCTGATCCAGGAGAACCAGCCGGTGGTGTGGCGAGGGCCGATGCTCAACGGCATCATCCGCCAGTTCCTCTATCAGGTGAACTGGGGCGAACGGGACGTGCTGGTGGTGGATCTGCCCCCCGGCACCGGTGACGCCCAGCTCACCCTGGCCCAGGCGGTGCCCATGGCGGGCGCGGTGATCGTCACCACCCCCCAGCTGGTGTCGCTGCAGGACGCCCGCCGCGGCCTGGCGATGTTCCTGCAGATGGGCGTGCCGGTGCTCGGGGTGGTGGAGAACATGACCGCCTTCATTCCCCCGGATCTGCCCGATCGCCGCTACCCCCTGTTCGGCAGCGGTGGCGGCCAGCGGCTGGCCGAGGAGGCGGGCGTGCCCCTGCTGGCCCAGCTGCCCATGGAGATGCCCGTGCTGGAGGGCGGGGAGCGGGGCCGGCCGGTGGTGCTCTCAGCACCCGACTCGGCCAGCGGCCGCGCCTTCACCGAGCTGGCCGAGCGGCTGAGCGCCAGCTGCTCGCTCAGCCCGGCGCTCGCCTGAAGCGATGGCGGTTCTCAGCCCCCGGCGCGGTGGGTTCGCCGCCAAGGGGGCCAAGCGGCGCGGCCCCGGCTTCGATCCCCTCCTCTGGGGCATCCCCATCGCCCTGACGCTGCTGGCGGGGATCCTGATCGCCAGCACCCAGCGCCAGCAGGCCACCACCGACTGGTACCAGCACTGGGTCACCGCAGCGGTGGGCCTGGTGGTGGCGCTGCTGCTGGCCCGGGTGCCCCTGGAGCGCATCGCCCGCTTCCAGTGGCCGATCTACATCCTGATGGTGGCGAGCCTGATCGCGGTGCGGGTGATCGGGGTGAGCGCCCTCGGGGCGCAGAGCTGGATCAACATCGGCGGCTTCTATGTGCAGCCGTCGGAGTTCGCCAAGGTGGCGGCGATCCTGCTCCTGGCGGGGGTGCTCTCCAAGTACCCGGTGGAGCGGCCGATCGACCTGCTGCGGCCGGTGGCCATGATCAGCGTGCCGTGGCTGCTGGTCTTCGTGCAGCCGGATCTGGGCACGTCGCTGGTGTTCGGGGCGGTGCTGCTGGTGATGCTGTTCTGGTCGGGCATGCCCGCCACCTGGCTGCTGCTGCTGCTCTCGCCCCTGTTCACGGCGATCATGGCCGGCACCATGCCCTGGCTGCTGCTGGGCTGGATCCCGCTGATGGGCTGGGTGGCGTGGCGGGCCCTGCCCTGGAAAGCGGTGGGGCTTTCCCTGGTGCTGGCCGTCCAGGGGCTGTTCGCCGTGGGAACGCCCTGGCTCTGGGAGCACGGGCTGCGCCCGCACCAGCGGGCCCGGCTCACCCTGTTCCTCGATCCGGCCCAGGATCCCCTCGGGGGCGGCTACCACCTGCTGCAGAGCACCGTCGGCATCGGCTCCGGCCAGCTCTGGGGCACCGGCCTGATGAACGGCTCCCTCACCAAGCTGCGCTTCATCCCTGAGCAGCACACCGATTTCATCTTCAGTGCCCTGGGGGAGGAAACCGGTTTCATCGGCTCGATGCTGGTGGTGGTGGGCTTCGTGGTGCTGATCTGGCGCCTGCTGCAGATCGCCGGCCAGGCGTCCAGCGACTACGAATCCCTCGTGGTGGTGGGAATCGGCGCCATGCTGATGTTTCAGGTGGTGGTGAACATCAACATGACCATCGGCCTGGGACCCATCACCGGCATTCCGCTGCCCTTCCTGAGCTACGGACGCTCGGCCATGCTCGTCAACTGCATCAGCCTCGGGCTCTGCGCCTCCGTGGCCCGGCGCAGCCGCAGCCTGCGGCGATGGTGGTGAGCCTGGGGGACCTGCGCCGCCTGCTGGCGGCCGGTGTCCCGGCCGGGCGGGGGGACGAGGACAGCGTGCGGCGCCAGTGGTGGGCCGCCCTGGCCACGCTGCAGGCGGATCTGCTCGGAGCCGTTCCTCCCCAGCCGGGGGTGTGGCTGGCGGCCCCCCTGCCGGCCCTCTACGAACCCTCCCTGCTGGAGTGGCTCGACGGCTGGGTCTGGACCCCCGCCGAGGTGGACAACCTCATGCCCCCGGGGCTGCCGCTGCTGCCGGGGATGGCGCCCCTGCCGCCCCCCCACGGCACGCCCCCCCGGGGAACGGCCGGCCGGCCGGGGGGTTTCCAGCGTCTGAGTCTGCGGGAGGAGGACGGCACCGATCCGCTGCTGGTGCTGATCACCCCGGTGCTGCAGGTGGCCCTGGCCCTCGACGGCCCCCCCCAGGAGCGCCGGCTGGTGGCGCGCTTCGACGCCCCGGTCCTGTCGGCGGCCCTAGAGCTGCTCGATCGCCGCCTGGCCCAGGACGATCCGGTCGCGGGCCTGGGGCTGCGCCGCCGCCTGCAGCTGCTGGGCCCGCTCAGCAACGATCCCGATCTGGGCAGCCGCTTCTGGCCCCTGCTGGCCCAGCGCCTGGCCGCCATGGCCCCCAGTGTCACCCTTCAGCCGCTGGTGCATGGGGAAAAACGCAGCGAGGGCAGCGACGCCGGCAGAAGTGACGCCGTGAGCAGCGAACTGGCCCTGCTCGAGGCCCTCACCCATGAGGTGCGCACCCCGCTGGCCACGATCCGCACCCTGATCCGCTCCCTGCTGCGCCGCACCGACCTGCCGGCGGTAGTGCGGCAGCGGCTGGAGCAGATCGACGGGGAATGCAGCGAACAGATCGACCGCTTCGGCCTGATCTTCCTGGCGGCGGAACTGCAGCGCCAGCCCGGCAGCGGCCAGCCCCTGAGCGACAGCGAACTGGCCCGCACCGACCTCAGCCGGCTGCTGGTCCAGCTGGAGGAGCTCTGGCAGCGGCAGCTGGGCCGCCGCGACCTGCGGCTGGTGCTCGAAATTGCTGCCGACCTGCCGCCGGTGATGAGCGATCCCAGCCGGCTCGAGACCATGCTCGGCGGCCTGATGGACCGGTTCAGCCGCAGCCTCCCCAGCGGCAGCGAAGTGCGGCTGCGGCTGCTGCCGGCGGGGTCGCGGCTGAAGCTCCAGCTCAGCAGCGACGACCCCGAAAGCCGCGAGGTCGACGCCCTGGCGGCCGCCGTGCCCACCCCGGTGGGGCCGGTGCTCAGCTGGAACCCGGAGACCGGCAGCCTGCAGCTCAGCCGCCAGGCCACCCAGAGGCTCTTCCACCGCCTGGGAGGGCGGCTCACCGAACGGGGCGGCAGCAACCTGACCGTGTTCTTCCCGACCGCCGAGCGCAGCGGCTGAGGTGGCCGCGGCCGGGTTTGTTGACGGGTGTGAAGAGTCCGCCGGGGGCGCCCGGAAGGCCAAAAACACGGTGCTAGTTTCCGCCTGAAACGGTCTGCGAGCCATGCCTGATACGGCCCTCCACGGTCAACTTCCGAAGTCCATCGGCAGCACCGGTGGCCTGCTGAACTCGGCGGAGACCGAGGAGAAGTACGCCATCACCTGGAGCAGCACCAAGGCCCAGGCGTTCGAGCTCCCCACCGGCGGCGCCGCGGAGATGCACGAAGGCGACAACCTCATGTACTTCGCCCGCAAGGAGCAGTGCCTGGCCCTCGGCACCCAGCTGCGCACCAAGTTCAAGCCCCGGATCGAGGACTACAAGATCTACCGGATCTACCCCGGCGGTGACACCGAATTCCTGCACCCCAAGGACGGCGTCTTCCCCGAGAAGGTCAACGAAGGCCGTCCCATGGTGGGCCACACCCCCCGCAGCATCGGCGCCAACCCCAACCCCGCCAGCCTCAAGTTCAGCGGCAAGGCCACCCACGAAGCCTGAGCCCGGCCGGCCAGCACCTATAACGGCGGGGCCGGGAGCCCCGTTTTTTTTGCCTGCCTGTCGCCGTGATGCCCGGTTCTGATCGCAGCGCCTTCCTCGCCCGCATCGCCGGTGGGGAAGCAGGTGCTGACTTGGCCGTCAATCTCCTGCCCCTCTGGAAGCGCTGGCCCGCCGACTTGGAGACCCCCCTGACCACCTGGCTGAAGGTGGGGGCGGGCGGCAGCCATGGCGTGCTGCTGGAGTCGGTGGAGGGGGGCGAGCAGCTGGGCCGCTGGAGCTTCGTCGTCAGCGACCCGCTCTGGACCCTCACCTGCCGCGGCGACCGGGGCGAGAGGCGCTGGCGCGATGGCCGCTGCGAACAGCTCCAGGGCAACCCCTTCTCCCTGCTGCGGGAGGCGCTCGCCCCCCTGCGCCCCGGACCGGTGGAGGGCCTGCCGACGGTGGCCCAGCTGTTCGGCTTCTGGGGCTACGAACTGATCCGCTGGATCGAGCCCAGCGTGCCGGTCCACGACGCCCCGGACGGGGCCCCGCCGGACGGCTGCTGGATGCTGGCCGACAGCCTGCTGGTGTTCGACCAGGTGAAACGCCAGATCACGGCGGTGGCCTACGTGGATCTCTCGTCGGGGGCCGATCCCGGCGAGGCCTACGACCGGGCGGCGGCCCGCATCGAAGCCCTTGAGGCCCGCATGCACGCCCCGTTGCCGGCGCACGTCAAGCCGCTGGCCTGGCACGAAGCGAGCGGCGCCGAGCTGGCCACCCGCAGCAACCGGGACCAGGCGGAGTTCCAGGGCGCGGTGGCGACTGCGGCCGAGCACATCGCCGCCGGTGACGTGTTCCAGCTGGTGCTGAGCCAGCGGTTCGAAACCAGGGTGACCCACGACCCCTTCGATCTCTACCGCAGCCTGCGGATGGTCAACCCCTCGCCCTACATGGCGTTCTTCAACTTCGGCGACTGGCACCTGATCGGCTCCAGCCCCGAGGTGATGGTGAAGGCGGAGCCCTGTGCCGAAGGGGTGAAGGCCTCCCTGCGGCCCATCGCCGGCACCCGGCCCCGGGGCGCCGATGACGCCCAGGATGCGGCCCTGGCCGAGGAGCTGCTGGCCGATCCGAAGGAGCGGGCGGAGCACGTGATGCTGGTCGACCTGGGCCGCAACGACCTGGGCCGGGTCTGCCGGGCCGGCACGGTGCAGGTCAGCGAGCTGATGGTGATCGAGAAGTACTCCCATGTGATGCACATCGTCAGTGAGGTGGAGGGGCTGCTGACCGAGGATCACGACATCTGGGACCTGCTGATGGCTTCCTTCCCGGCGGGCACCGTGAGCGGCGCCCCCAAGATCCGCGCCATGCAGCTGATCCACGCCCTCGAACCGGAGGCCCGCGGGCCCTACTCGGGCGTCTACGGGGCGGTGGATCTGGCCGGTGCCCTCAACACCGCCATCACGATCCGCACCATGGTGGTGCTGCCCCACCCCGAGGGCGGCTGGCGGGTGCAGGTGCAGGCCGGTGCCGGGATCGTCGCCGACTCCCGGCCGGAGGCGGAGTACCAGGAGACCCGCAACAAGGCGCGCGGCATGCTCAAGGCTCTTGCCTGCCTGGAGCCCGCCACCGCTGACGCGGCCGGCGTGACGCCATGAGCGCCCCCCTGCTGCTGAAGGGCTTCGAAGTGGAGATGTACACCGGCCGGGCCGACGGCACGGTGGTGGGCTGCTCCGCCGAAGCGGCCGCCGCACTGGCGGGGTTCATGACCGAGCCGGACCACCGCAACCTCGAGTACGTCACCCCGCCCGAGGCCTCCTACATCGCCCAGCTGGAGCTGCTGCTGGAACCGCGCCGGCGCCTGCGCCGCTGGCTCCAGCCCCGCCAGCTGACCCTGCTGCCCGGGAGCACCCTGAGCCTGGGGAACAGCCGCCGCTTCGAGCGCTCCGACCCCGAGAACCCTTACCACGGCTACATCGAGGCCACCTATGGCACCCGGGTGGTGACCGCCAGCGTCCACATCAACCTGGGCCTGACGGAGATGGACGCCCTGTTCGCGGGCCTGCGGCTGCTGCGCTGCGAAGCCTCCCTGCTGCTCGCCCTCAGCGCCAGCTCCCCGTTCCTCGACGGGGAGGTCACCGGGGCCCACTCCCAGCGCTGGCTGCAGTTCCCAATCACGCCGCCCCTGGTGCCCCTGTTCCGGGACCACCGCCACTACATCGACTGGATGGAGGAGCAGCTGGCCGCCGGGGCGATGCGCAACGTCCGCCACCTCTGGACGTCGGTGCGGCCCAACGGCGACGACCGCCCCCATGGCCTCAACCGCCTCGAGATCCGCATCTGCGACCTGATCGACGACCCGCTGCTGCTGCTGGCGGTCACCGCCTTCACCGAACTGCGCCTGCAGCAGCTGCTGCAGGATCCCGCGGGCCAGGATCCCCTGGCCGCCGGCCGCTTCGGGGCCGCCGAGCTGGAGGCCATCGCCGATGCCAACGACCGGGCCGCGGCCCGCTCCAGCCTCCAGGCCCGGCTGGTGCACTGGCGCACCGGCGAGACCCTGGAGGCTCGCGCCTGGATCGCCGCCGAACTCGAAGCGATGGCGCCGCTGGCGGCCGAACTGGGGCTGGCCCGGTGGCTGGCGCCCCTCCACGACCTGCTGGCCGGCGGCAACCAGGCGATGCGATGGCTGGCGCGCCATGGGCGCGGCGAAAGCATCGGTGCCATCATCGGCAGCGAAGCCGTGGCTCTCGAACGGCGGGAGAGGGCCCTGGACGCATGGCTGGCGACAGAAGCAGCCCAGGTTCCTGGAGGATCATGAACAGCACCCCCGCGCCCACCGCCCCCATGCGGCTCCACCTGACCGAGCCTTCGGTCGTTCCCGCCGAGGCCTCACCCGGGGTGATCCGACTGCTCACCGAGCGGCTGGAGCTGGTGGAGGACCTCTGGCAAACGGTGCTGCGCAGTGAATGCCCGCCCGAGCAGGTGGAGCGCCTGCTGCGGCTCAAGGAACTGAGCGGTCCGGTGGCGCCGGGCCTGGATCCGGAGGCCCCCCCATCCGCCGACACCGACGGCATCGTGGCCCTCATCAAGGCCATGGACCTGGCCGAGGGCATCGCCGCGGCCCGGGCCTTCTCCCTCTACTTCCAGCTGGTCAACATCCTTGAGCAGCACATCGAGGAGGACAGCTACCTCGAAAGCATCAAGCGGGCCCCCGCCCCCGCCAGCAACGACCCCTTCCTGCCGCCCCTGGCCAGCCAGAGCGATCCGGCCACCTTCCGCCAGCTGTTCGAGCGCCTGCGGGCCCTGAACGTGCCGCCGGGCCAGCTGGAGGGGCTGCTGAGGGAGCTCGACATCCGGCTGGTGTTCACGGCCCACCCCACCGAGATCGTGCGCCACACCGTGCGCCACAAGCAGCGGCGCGTGGCGGCCCTGATCCAGAAGCTGCAGGTGAACGGCCAGGGCAACCCGGACGACAACGACCGGCTGCGCCAGCAGCTCGAGGAGGAGATCCGGCTGTGGTGGCGCACCGACGAGCTGCACCAGTTCAAGCCGTCGGTGATCGATGAGGTCGATTACGCCCTCCACTACTTCCAGCAGGTGCTCTTTGACGCCCTGCCCCAGCTGCGCCAGCGCATCCGCGCCGCCCTGGCCGCCAGCTATCCCGACGTGCAGCCCCCCCGGGACGCCTTCTGCACCTTCGGCTCCTGGGTGGGCTCCGACCGGGACGGCAACCCCTCGGTGACCCCGGACGTGACCTGGCGCACGGCCTGCTTCCAGCGCCAGCTGATGCTGGCCCGCTACATCCAGTCGGTGTCGGTCCTGCGCGACCAGCTCAGCATCTCGATGCAGTGGAGCCAGGTGAGCGCGGCCCTGCTGGAATCCCTGGAGATGGACCGGCTGCGCTTCCCGGAGATCTACGAGGAGCGCGCCGCCCGCTACCGGCTCGAGCCCTATCGGCTGAAGCTGAGCTACACCCTGGAGCGGCTGCGCCTCACCCAGCAGCGCAACCAGCAGCTGGCCGAGGCGGGCTGGGAATCCCCCTGCGACGGGTCCTCCGGCTACGAGGCCGGACTGAGCAGCCTGATGGAGCCGGCCCCACCCCAGGAACTGCACTACGCCTCGGTGGAGGAATTCCGCACCGACCTGGAGCTGATCAAGGAGAGCCTCGATGCCACCGGCCTGAGCTGCGAAGCCCTCCAGGACCTGCTCAGCCAGGTGCACATCTTCGCCTTCTCCCTGGCCAGCCTCGACATCCGCCAGGAGAGCACCCGCCACAGCGACGCCATCGACGAGCTCAGCCGCTACCTGCTGCTGCCGGTGCCCTATGGCGAGATGGACGAGGAGCAGCGGGTGGAGTGGCTGCTGAGCGAACTCAAGACCCGCCGGCCCCTGCTGCCGCCGGCGGCCCGCTGGAGCGCCCCCACCGCCGAGACCTTCGCCGTGTTCCGGATGCTGCAGCGGCTGCAGCAGGAGTTCGGCCGGCGCATCTGCCGCACCTATGTGATCTCCATGAGTCACACGGTGTCGGACCTGCTGGAGGTGGTGCTGCTGGCCAAGGAGGCCGGGCTGGTGGATCCGATGGCCCAGAAATCGGCCCTGCTGGTGATCCCCCTGTTCGAAACGGTCGAGGACCTGCAGGGGGCCCCGGCCGTGATGGGGCGGCTGTTCGCCGACCCCTTCTACCGCCAGCTGCTGATCAGCAACAGCGACGGCGAGCAGCCCCTGCAGGAGGTGATGCTGGGCTACTCCGACAGCAACAAGGATTCCGGCTTCCTCTCCAGCAACTGGGAGATCCACCGGGCCCAGATCGCCCTGCAGTCGCTGGCCGATGCCCACGACGTGGCCCTGCGCATCTTCCACGGCCGCGGCGGCTCGGTGGGACGGGGCGGTGGCCCCGCCTACCAGGCGATCCTGGCCCAGCCCAGCGGCACCCTGAAAGGACGCATCAAGATCACCGAGCAGGGGGAGGTGCTGGCCTCCAAGTACTCCCTGCCGGAGCTGGCCCTCTACAACCTGGAAACGGTCACCACCGCCGTGCTCCAGAACAGCATGGTCAGCACCCCGGTGGACGACACCCCCACCTGGAACGTGCTGATGGAACGGCTCGCGGCCCGCTCCCGCGACCACTACCGGGCGCTGGTCCACGACAACCCCGACCTGGTGGCCTTCTTCCAGCAGGTGACCCCGATCGAGGAGATCAGCAAGCTGCAGATCTCCAGCCGACCGGCCCGGCGCAAGAGCGGTGCCAAGGACCTCTCCAGCCTGCGGGCCATCCCCTGGGTGTTCGGCTGGACCCAGAGCCGCTTCCTGCTGCCCAGCTGGTATGGGGTGGGCACGGCCCTGCAGGCCGAGCTCGATGCCGACGGCGAGCAGATGGAGCTGCTGCAGCTGCTCTACCAGCGCTGGCCCTTCTTCCGCATGCTGATCTCCAAGGTGGAGATGACCCTCTCCAAGGTCGACCTGGAGCTGGCGGGCCATTACGTCACCTCCCTGGGACGTCCCCAGAACAGGGAGGTGTTCGCCCAGATCTTCGAGGCGATCGCCCGCGAGTTCGCGCTCACCCACTCCCTGGTGCTGCGCATCAGCAACCACAGCCGGCTCCTTGACGGCGACCCGGCTCTGCAGCTGTCGGTCGACCTGCGCAACCGCACGATCATCCCCCTGGGCTACCTGCAGGTGGCGCTGCTGCGCCGGCTGCGGGAGCAGAAACGGCAGCCGCCCATGAGCGAAGGGCCGGGCGACGGGCCGGGAGGCGGCGGCGACGGCCGCACCTACAGCCGCAGCGAGCTGCTGCGCGGCGCCCTGCTCACCATCAACGGCATCGCCGCCGGCATGCGCAACACGGGCTGATTCCCTGGACTCTCTGTTGATCCCCTTCCGCAGCCAGCCCCCGACTCCACGCCTGCGGGAGGGTTACGCCCTGCTGCAGCAGCACGACCCCGATCCGGCCGGCCTCAACCACCTGCTGGTGGCCTGCGGGGATGGCCCCCGCAGCCCGGAGCGCTGGCAGCGGGTGCTGGAGCGCAGCACCTGGCATCTGGTGGTGCTCAACCCCCTCGGCCGGCTGGTGGGTTTCGTGCGCGCCACCAGTGACCAGGCCCTCAATGCCAACCTCTGGGACCTGATGGCCGATCCGGCCGACCCCTGCCGGGACGAGGTCATCGGCGCCCTGGTGCAGGCCGCCCTGGCCCGTCTGCGGCGGGAGCTGAGCGGCTGCAGCATCTCCCTGTCCGCCCCGCCCGAGGCGGTGACCGCCCTCACCCGGGCCGGGTTCGTGGTCGACCCCGGCGGAATCCGGGCGATGGGCCTCAACCTGCGGAGCAGTGAAGAGGGGTGAGGGTGACTGGGCTGACGAGCATGGAGGGACTCGAACCCCCGACATTCAGAACCGGAATCTGACGCTCTATCCAACTGAGCTACATGCCCTGCCACGGTGGTTCCGGCCCCCTGGGGGACCCTGGCCGCCGATGGGGGTACCTTAGCGGCTGACCGCCCCAGAACCATCCGGCTGCACCGCCTGGACTTCCGGCATTTCCGCAACATCGACGGCCTGCAGCTGACGCTGGAGGCACCCCGGCTGCTCGTCATCGGCAGCAACGGCCAGGGCAAGTCGAACCTGCTGGAGGGGGTGGAGCTGCTCACCAGCCTGCGCTCCCACCGCTGCAGCGTCGACCGGGATCTGATCGGCCACGGGCACCCCTGCAGCCGGCTGGGCGCCCTCACCGATGAGGCCGACAGCCTGCAGCTGGAGCTGCGGCGCAGCGGCGGACGCCAGGCGTTCCGCAACGGCAAGCGGCTGGAGCGTCAGCTCGACCTGATCGGCCCCCTGCGCTGCGTCGGCTTCAGCGCCCTCGACCTGGACCTGGTGCGCGGGGAGCCCGCCCTGCGGCGCCAGTGGCTGGACCGGGTGGTGCTGCAGCTGGAGCCGGTCTACGGCGCCCTGCTGAGCCGCTACGGGCGCCTGCTGCGCCAGCGCAGCCAGCTGCTGCGCCGGGGCCTCGGTGCCGAAACGCGCCAGGAGCTGCTGGAGGCCTTCGATCAGCAGATGGCCCTGGTCGGCGCCCGCCTGCACCGCCGCCGCCAGCGGGCCCTGCGACGCCTGGAGCCACTGGCGGTGGCCTGGCAGCAACGCATCGGCGGGGCCGGCGAACCGCTCCAGCTCGACTACGTCAGCGGCACCGAGCTGGCGGAGGCCAGCGACGAGGAGGGCCCCTGGCGCCAGGCCCTGGAGGAGCAGCTGCGCCGGCAACGGCCCCAGGAGGAGCGCCTCGGCCAGTGCCAGGTGGGTCCGCACCGCGACGAGGTGGCCCTGCTGATCGGCGGCCAGGCCGCGCGGCGCTACGGCTCCGCCGGCCAGCAGCGCACCCTGGTGCTGGCCCTGAAGCTGGGGGAACTGGAGCTGGTGGGCCAGGTGGTGGGCCAGCCGCCGCTGCTGCTGCTCGACGACGTGCTGGCCGAACTCGACCCGGGGCGCCAGCAACTGCTGCTGGAGGCGGTGGGGGACGGCCACCAGTGCCTGGTGAGCGCCACCCACCTGGAGGCCTTCAGCACGGGCTGGCGGGCCCGCAGCCAGGTGGTGGAACTGCGCAGCGGAGCGCTGGTGGCCTGAGGGCCGAACTCCCTGCTGCCGCAGGCAGCCTGGCGAACCTCGGTTCCGCGCTCCGGCACGTATGGTGAGGCCTGTTTGACCGGATTCGATGAACCAGACCCTTTCCAGCCTGCATCCCAACCCGGGATGGAAGCCCGCCGCCTCCCCCACCCACCCGATTGCACACCCCGTCTCCGCCCCAGGCGACACCACCGACGCGGTAGGGAAACACTGCATCCTCGAGCTCTACGACTGCGACT
The DNA here is from genome assembly GCA_003003925.1 of Aphanothece cf. minutissima CCALA 015. GTDB lineage: Bacteria > Cyanobacteriota > Cyanobacteriia > PCC-6307 > Cyanobiaceae > Cyanobium > Cyanobium minutissimum. The sequence goes on along the minus strand of PVWP01000007.1, from coordinate 178,530 downwards.
GCGCACGGCTCGATGACGAAGCTTTCCTCAGGGACACCATCACGACAGCAGCCAGACGTGCCGGTGCGACCCTGCTCAACCTGATCACCCACCGCTTCGAACCCCAGGGCGTCACGGGGCTCGCCCTGCTGGCGGAATCCCACATCTCCATCCACACCTGGCCCGAATCGGGCTATGCGGCCGTGGACGTGTTCACCTGCGGTGACCACACGATGCCGGAACGGGCCTGCCAGGTGCTGTGGGAGGAGCTGGGGGCCGGCCGCCACAAGCTCACCAGCTTCCGGCGCGAGACGCCCGAAGCCCTGGCCGACAGCCAGAGGGAGCCCCACCTCGCCAGCGCCTGAGCGCCGGTGCATCCACCACCGACTGCCGGGGACACTCTCCCCGGCAGATTTTCTGCGTCCATCACTGGCCAGGTCGCTCCTCAGTCCCGCTCCGGTGTCAGGGCGCGGTTCAGCTTGCCGCTGACCAGCCCCTCGAGGTCGAGGGCCACGGCGCTGAATCCCATCCCCCGGAACGCCGCCACCAGCTCGGGGCGCAGTTCGCCTTCGGCCAGGCGCTCCAGTGCCGCCGGTAATGCGGCTGCGGGGATCTCGATGCGGGCCGTCTCCCCCTGGCTGCGCACCCGCAGTTCGCGAAAGCCGCGCTGGCGCAGCCACTCCTCGGCGGCGGCCACCCGGGTCAGCCGCGTCGCGCTGATCGGTTCGCCGTAGGGGAAGCGGGAGGCGAGGCAGGGCTGGGCCGGCTTGTCCCACCAGGGCAGACCAAGGGCCCGGGAGAGCTGGCGCACCCCCGCCTTGTCGATGCCGGCCTCCGCCAGGGGGGAGCGCACCCCGAACTCCCGGGCGGCACGGATCCCGGGCCGGTGGTCGCCCAGGTCGTCGAGGTTGACGCCATCGAGCACCTGGGCCCCTTCGGCGGCGGCGGCGATGGGGGCCAGCAGGCGGTGCAGCTCCCGTTTGCAGGCGTAGCAGCGATCCTGGGGGTTGCTGGTGTAGGCGGGGTCGGCCAGCTCCGCGGTGGTCAGTTCCCGGTGGCGCAGCCCCAGCCAGCGGGCCTGGTCGCTGGCCTCGCGGCGCAGGTGGGGGGCCAGGGCCGGCGAGACGCCTGTGACCGCCAGGGCCCGCTCCCCCAGCCGGTCGCCGGCCAGGGCGGCCACCAGGGCACTGTCGACACCGCCGGAGTAGGCCACCACCACCTGGGGAAAGGCGTCGAGCTGGCGGCAGAGCGACTCCAGACCCCTCTCCAGCGGAGCCGGCAGGGCTTCGAGCAGGCTGAGGCGGCGGGTGGCTGGCATGGCCTCGATCCTGGCAAGGCTGGGTAGCATCCGGGTCAGCTCTGCCCGCCGCTGCTCCCCGCCACCCGCCGATGACCCCCGCCGCCCGCAGCACCCAGACCCCGCAGCGCGGCACTGGGCGAGGCATCGGCATCCGCACCGCCGCCGGCAGCGACGAGCGGGCCCACGGCCAGCTGCACGTCTACGACGGGGAGGGCAAGGGCAAGAGCCAGGCGGCCCTGGGGGTGGTGCTGCGCACCATCGGGCTGGGCATCTGCGAGCAGAAGCGCACCCGGGTGCTGCTGCTGCGGTTCCTGAAGGGCCCCGGTCGCGCCTACGACGAGGACAGTGCCATCGAGGCCCTGCAGCAGGGCTTCCCCCACCTGATCGATCAGGTGCGCACCGGCCGCGGCGACCACTTCAGCGCCGAGGAGGCCACCCGCTTCGACCATCAGGAGGCCCAGCGGGGCTGGGACATCGCCAAGGGGGCCATCGCCAGCAACCTCTATTCGGTGGTGGTGCTCGACGAACTCAACCCCGTGCTCGATCTGGGCCTGCTCGACACCGAGGAGGTGGTGCGCACCCTGGCCACCAAGCCGGCGGGGATGGAAATCATCTGTACCGGTCGGGGGGCGCCGCGCCAGCTGGTGCAGCTGGCCGATCTGCACTCGGAGATGCGGGCCCACAGCGGCCCCCAGCAGGGTCTCGAGGGCCTGGAGATCTACACCGGGGAAGGCAAGGGGAAATCCACCAGCGCCCTGGGCAAGGGACTGCAGGCCATCGGGCGGGGCATCAGCCAGGACAAGAGCCACCGGGTGCTGATCCTGCAGTGGCTCAAGGGCGGGGCGGGCTACACCGAGGACGCGGCCATCGCCGCCCTGCGCGAGAGCTACCCCCACCTGGTGGACCACCTGCGCTCCGGGCGCGACGCCATCGTCTGGCGGGGCCAGCAGCAGCCGATCGACTACGTGGAAGCGGAACGGGCCTGGGAGATCGCCCGAGCCGCCATCGCCAGCGGCCTCTACAAGACCGTGATCCTCGACGAGCTCAATCCCACCGTGGACTTGGAGCTGCTGCCTGTGGAGCCGATCGTCCAGACCCTGCTGCGCAAGCCCACCGAAACGGAGGTGATCATCACGGGCCGCTGCAAGAGCCGGCCGGCCTACTTCGACCTGGCCAGCGTCCACTCGGAGATGGTGTGCCACAAGCACTACGCCGAGCGGGGTGTCGACCTCAAACGCGGCGTCGATTACTGATACTGGCGGTCAGGGGACTGCCGTTCAGGGGTTCCCGGGTCCATCGGCCCGCTCGAGCTCCAGCTGATCCTCCTCGAGCATCACCACTTCCTCCGAGGCGATGAACCGCCCCAGCAGCAGGCCCACCAGCAGGGCCACGTAGAGGGTGCTGGCGACGCTGAGGAGGATCACGAAGCGCTCCCCCACCGCATTGGACGGCAGCACATCGCCGTAGCCGACGCCGGCGATGGTGACGAAGCTGAAGTAGGTGAGCCGGTCGAGCAGCAGCTGGTGGCTGGCGGCCGCCCCGAGGCTGAAGCTGCCGGGGACGAGCACCTGGGTGGCCGTGGCCAGCACGCCGCCGGTGAGCCCCAGGTGCAGATAGCCCGCCGCGGCCCCGGCCATCACCAGCCCGTTGACCCGCGGCACCCGGGCCAGCAGGCGCACCAGCCGCAGGGAGGTGGCCAGGAAGAAGAGGCTCAGCAGCACCATCTCCACGGCGCGGAACAGGCCGCCGGGCCAGGTCCCCATGGCCACCGGCACCCAGAGCCCCAGGCCCCCCACCAGCCCGATCCCCCGGAAGATCTCCTGGCGCAGGCGGGCGTAGGTCACCCCGGCGATCACCGGCAGGGTCTGGATCGACTGCAGGATCAGCAGGTTGAAGACCAGGGCCAGGAGCACATTGGCCGGCCAGCCCCGCGTGGCCGTCAGCGGCATCACCAGGATGGGCAGCAGGGCCGTCAGCAGAAGCGGCAGGAAGCGCTTCTCAAGGGCGATCAGGCGGCGGGCTTCCTGGCGGCGGCGCTCCAGCCACCGCTGCCTGGCGGGGGAGGAGGGGTCAGTAGCGCGGAACGTCAGGATCCACCTCCTGGCTCCAGGCGTCGATGCCGCCCTGCACGTTGACCCCCTCGATGCCGTGGCGGGCCAGGGCGATCAGGGCCTTGGCGGACCGTCCCCCCAGCTTGCAGTGGACGTACAGCCGCTTGCCGCTGGCGAGGCGCCGCACCTCCTCGATCGCCTCGCCGCTCTCGATGCGATCGAGGGGCACCAGCACGGCGCCGGGGATCACGGCGATCTCGGCCTCCGGCGGATTGCGCACATCCAGCAGGAGCAGCTCGTCCCGGGGACCGTCGAGCAGGGCCTTGAGTTCGGTGACGGTGATCGTGGCCACGCTGCCCGCCTCCTCCTGGCCGGGGGCCGAGCCACCGACGCCGCAGAACTCCTGGTAATCGATCAGCCTGTCGATCACGGGACGCTCCGGGTTGGGGCGCAGCTTCAGCTCCCGGAAGCTCATCTTGAGGGCATCAAAGAGCAGCAGGCGGCCACTGAGGCTGGTGCCGATGCCGGTGATGAGCTTCACCGCCTCGGTGGCCTGGATCACGCCGATGATCCCGGGAAGCACCCCCACCACACCGCCTTCGGCGCAGGAGGGCACCATGCCCGGCGGCGGCGGCTCGGGGAAGAGGTCGCGGTAGTTGGGCCCACCCTCGAAGTTGAACACCGTGGCCTGGCCCTCGAAGCGGAAGATCGATCCGTAGACGTTGGGCTTGCCCAGCAGCACGCAGGCGTCGTTGACCAGGTAGCGGGTGGGGAAGTTGTCGGTGCCGTCGCAGACGATGTCGTAGCCGGCGATGATCTCCAGGGCGTTCTCACTGCTGAGGGCCGTTTCGTAGAGATCCACCTGGCAGTGGGGATTGATCTCGTGGATCCGGGCCTTGGCGGATTCGATCTTGGGCTTGCCCACCCAGCTGGTGCCGTGGATCACCTGGCGCTGCAGGTTGCTGTGGTCCACCACGTCAAAATCGACGATGCCCAGGCGGCCGACGCCAGCGGCGGCCAGGTAAAGGAGAAGGGGGGAGCCGAGGCCGCCGGTGCCGACGCACAGCACCGAGGCCGCCTTGAGCCGCTTCTGCCCCTCCATGCCGATCTCCGGCAGGATCAGGTGGCGCGAGAAGCGCACCACCTCATCGGGGCTCAGCTGGACGGCGCTGGTGTCAGGAGGAAGCATGGCAGCGAAGGCCCACGTCGCTCGAATCGTCCATTCTCCACGCCAGCGGCCGGGGAGGGCCGTGCTCCGGCAGCCACCAGCAGGCCAGGGACCACTGGGTGTCCCCGTCGGCCGGCGCCGCGGCGGGGCCATCGGCCTGCCCCAGGATCAGCATCAGCGTGGGGGCAAAGGCGAGCGAGCGGTCCAGGGCCGAGGGCAGCGGCGCCGAGCGCGGGTGGCTGTGGGCCGAGCCCAGGACCGTCAGGCCCCGGGCCCGGGCCCACTTCTGCGCCTGCAGCTGCTCGCGGGGGTCAAGGGCGAAACGGCGACGACGCTCCGGCGGCGGCTCCCAGGCATTGAGACAGGGCCAGACGTGGTCGATCCGCCAGGGGTCGCGGCGACCCAGCAGCAGGGCACAGCCCTCTTCGGGTGCGGCGGCCAGCAGGACGGCCTCCAGCACCGTCAGCGCCTGCCGACCGAGGCACAGCTCCTCTGGCGTCGGTGGGTCCACACCGGTACGTTATGCGTCATTCCGTCAGGAGACCGCTCCTTCCATGATCGACAGCACGACCGAGGTGAAGGAGACCATGCAGGACGACACCACCAGCAGCTCCGCCGCAGAGGCGGATTTCAGCGAGCGCTACAGCGACGTGATCGGCAAGATCAACGAAACCCTCGACAAGGTCGACTGGAGCCAGGTCGGTCGGATCGGCAAGGCCTCCGGCGTACTGCTGGCCGTGATCGTGGCCCAGATCCTGATCAAGGGCGTGCTCGACACCATCAACCTGCTGCCCATCGTCCCCGGGCTGCTGGAGCTGCTCGGCCTGGTGGTGGTCGGCAACTGGAGCTGGAACAACCTCACCACCGGCGAAAAGCGCTCGGCGGTGATGGCGAAGATCCAGACCCTGCGCAAGGAATATCTGAGCTGAGCGCCGCTCCGTCCGCATCAGGGGGGGGCGTGAACCCGTTTCACGCCCCGTCCGCCCTCTCGCCGCGCTCCACCAGGGCATCGAGGCAGGCCGCGCTCTGGCCCACGTAGCTGCCACCGAACAGGTTGGCATGGTTGAGCAGGTGATACAGGTTGTAGAGGTCGCGCCGCGCACGGTGCCCTGAAGGCAGGGGCCAGGTGTGCTGGTACCCCTCAAAGAAGGCCTCGGGAAAGCCTCCGAACAGGCGCGCCATGGCCAGGTCCACTTCCCGGTCGGCCCGGTGCACCGCCGGATCGAAGATCACGCCCTGGCCATCGCCGCTGATGGCCGCATTGCCGCTCCAGAGATCCCCGTGCACCAGGCAGGGATCGGGGTGGTGGTCCGCCAGCCACTGTCCGGCGCGCTCCAGCAGCACGGAGGCCTGCCGCAGCGGCTGGCCGCTGCGGGCCAGGTGCTCCAACTGGGGAGCCAGCCGTCGTTGCACGAAGAAACGGCCCCAGTCCGCCTCCCAGCCGTTGCGTTGCGGGAAGGAGCCGATCACGTTGTCCCGGGGCCAGCCGAAGGCGGCCCCGACCCGATCCTCCGCCACGCAGCGGCGGGTCAGGCTGCGGCGGTGCAGCGCAGCCAGCGCTGCCCCCAGGCGGCGCCACTGCGGCTCATGAGCCGCAGAACGGCCGCGCGCCAGGTCGAGCCAGGGGAGCACCAGGACAGTCGAAGGTCCCGACATCCCGCAGGCCAGGGGGACGGGCACCCGTGGGCCCTCGTCACCCGCCGCCGCCGCGAGGGCCCGCAGGCCATCGGCTTCCGCCTCCAGAAGGGGCAAGGAGGAGGCGGCATTGGTTTTGGCGAACAGCCGGCGGCCATCAGCCAGATCCAGTCGCCAGGCGTTGTGGATGCAGCCACCACCCACCGGTGTCCAGCCGACCGGCTCGACACCGAGCTGCTCGGCCAGCCAGGGGATCAGGGTGGCGGGGTGGGCCATGAAGGGCTGGGAAAGAGGCCATCATGCTGGTGGAGAACACTTTCGATGCAGCGCATCTGCTGCATATTCAAGTCAGTGAATATTATCGGGCCATGAAGGCCATCCGCCCTCAAGATCAGGCATACCGAACATAATGGGAAGAGTTGATTGCGAGGATACCAAACGATGTCTCAAACTCGTATATCCCGGGATTCCATGAGTCGCAGCGAATGGAGAAGTCACGAGTTCGCTCTCGTGGTCCATTGGACTGGAGTTGCCCTATCGTCCTATTTTCTTGTCGATCTTGCCTTTCAGGCCTGGCCTGTTGCCCTTCTCAAGCCTGCTTGGCTGGATCAGATGAGCGGCTTCCTGGTGGGGCGCAGCGCAACGCCACTGATTGGTGTGCTGTTGATCGCTGCGGCCTCCGAAATTGATCACAGGTCAACGGCCCTTGCCAAGCGGTCCGCAGCAATCCGACGGTTGGCCACATGGGTCGCCATCGGCTATCTACTCCTCATACCGGTACAGCTTTATGCAGGCGTGAAACTGCTGCACGAACAACAGCAGATCGCAACTCAACAGCTCACCCAGGCCAGGCGTGCATTGGAGGCGATTCAGGCCTCCACCACAGATCTTCAGCTGCGACGGGCCTACCAAGAAATCCCCGGCGACAAAGCGCCACTGCCGGATCCACTGCCCTTACCACTGGACACTGTGAAAGGTCGGCTTGTGGAAGCCATGGATTCAAGAAACAAGAAAGCCCAATACGACTTTGACCAAAAAATGTCTACTCTCTGGCAACGATCTCTGGGGTTACTTTTTGGGAATATTCTGAGAATGCTAATCCTCTTTGTGGGTTTTGCGGCCCTTGGCAGGCCTTCACCCGGTCAACCCACACTGCTGACACAGATGATGAACAGACCGTTCATCAGCCGTGGAATGGCTGACAGGTTCAGGCCAAAAGATATGAGTGCGGTGGTTCCCGACGGGTGGATAGAAGATGATAAAATGATTCCATGATCATCGACGAAGGCCCGACCCACCATTCCTGCCCTTGGCTTCAGAGTTCATCCTCCAACAACAGAGTCATTGGGAAAGTGCTGGATCAACTTCGCCCCCCTTGCCCCTTTGGGGACAAGCCAAGTTCAATTGCACCGGCTGTCTTCAGATCTCTGGCTGCTCCATCAGGCATAGGACTCCGTGCAGCATGACGAGGCAGAAGCCGACCATCTGATCTTCCTGCCGCAGGCCTGGGCCAGCAGGGAGACGCGCTGCCGGGTGCGGTCCGGCTGCAAACAGGAGGCAAGGCTGATGAAGGAAATAGGTGCGGTGGGCTGATGCAAGGAAAAGGACAAAGGAGGCAGATCGCTCCCTGAAGCGCATAAAAAAATCCCCGCCAGACCGGCAGGGATCACACGCCTTGGAGAGAGCCGGATTCAGGACATGGGGACTGGCTTCTGAATCCGCGCTCTCAACTTGCGACTGAATGCAAAGGCAGCAGCAGCTCCGAGGATGGGGACAGGACCCGGTACGGAGTCAGGAGGAGCTTCGCCAGGGACTTGAACGAAATTGTTTTTGACAACTTGCACTTCGCCCTGAGTGGCCTTCCAGGAATCAAGAATGGTCAGTTTCTTGACATTGAGGACAGGGAAGTTAAAGACCGGCTCAAGACCAGTTTGGGTGGTGACAAGCTGAGCGACCCCTCCTGACCATGAAATGTCTTTGACGGCACTGTACACAGAATCAGTTGTGCCATCAGCTGTCAGCTGCACACTTTTGAAAACGTTTTGACCAAGGATGATCTCAATGTTGTAGCCAATACTTCCCGCCAGCGAGCCAGAGAGAGCATTGCCAATCAAGCTATACTCAACATCGTTGGTGAGATCAGCAAATGAGATCAACACATCTGGGCTGTTAGCGATATCGCCTGCGCAACTGAGATTCGAGATCTTTGTGTTGCCTACTGTCAGATCAGCCAGGGCTTGGCAGGTTGTGAATGAGGCGGCACGGGCCGACTCGGCGAGGCCAAGAACCGTAAAGACTGCTCCAAGGCATACCACGGCAGAGCCTATGTGGCGCCTGGATGCATTTTGGCTGCGCATCTTCGGAAGGTTAGGAGTCATGGCAGTTTTGGCGGGCGTTGTAGGCAATTAACTTCAAAAGTCTATAGCCAAGCCACACGTTATCACGACTCTTGCCAATCACTCTCAGCATTGCAGAAGAGCTGCGAAGACGCTGCATTTCTGCTTATCACCATGCATAGCGGCAAGCAGAGCTAAGGCCTGCAGAACCTCCAAACCGACCGTGGTGCGGTGGTTTTTCAGTGAAGCAACATACACATTGCCCACATCTGAGACCTCCTTGGCCGGGACGCTGAGCGATGCCTGATCGACACCAATTACTGGATGATGCATGACAATCAGGATGCCACCACAGAAGCGCCACGCATGTGCTGCGCTCGCGCATCTGAAGTGCATCAAGATCCTCCAGTCCCACGAGTGTCTGCCGCCTCCCTCCTCCGTCTTCCCCAGCGTATGCGGATTCCGTTCATAGTCCTCACCCACAGCTTCGATCAACGGACTGCCAACATCAGGCTGATGCAGACGTGCAGCGTTGAATCCCAGCGGAAGTGGCCAGACGGACGCGGTGGTGGTGGGCGCCGGCATCGCCGGCCTGACGGCGGCGGCCCTTCTGGCGAAGCAGGGCCTGCAGGTGGAGTTGCTCGAAGCCCATCACCAGAGCGGTGGCTGCGCCGGCACCTTCCGGCGTGGTCCCTACGTGTTCGACGTGGGGGCCACCCAGGTGGCGGGGCTGGAGCAGGGGGATGGCACCCCCGCCGGCATCCATGCCCGCCTGTTCCGTCATCTGGGGGTGGCACCACCGGCGGCCGTGCCCCTGGACCCCGGCTGCGTGGTGGATCTGGCCGACGGCCGCGAGCCGGTGTCGATCTGGCGCGACCCGCAGCGCTGGCGGCAGGAGCGGTTGCGACAGTTCCCGGGCAGCGAACGGTTCTGGGACCTCTGCGACGCCCTGCACCGGGCCAACTGGGCCTTCGCCTCGCGGGATCCGGTGCTGCCGCCGCGCTCCTGGTGGGATCTGGGCCAGCTGCTGGGCGCCCTGGGGGCGGGAACTCTGGCCAGCGGCCTGCTCACCACCGCCACCATCGCCGACCTGCTGCGGCTGACCGGCTGCGGCGGCGACCGGCGGCTGCGGCACTTCCTGGATCTGCAGCTGCGGCTCTATTCCCAGGAACCGGCGGATCGCACCGCCGCCCTTTACGGGGCCACGGTGCTGGCGATGGTGCAGGAACCGCTCGGGCTCTGGCACCTGGAGGGGTCGATGCAGGCGCTCAGCGAAGCCCTGGAGGGCGCCCTCGCCCGGCACGGCGGGCGGCTGCGACGGCGGCACCGGGTGGAGCGGCTGCAGCCGCCGGAGCGGCCCGGGGGCGAGTGGCGGATCGCGGGCCAGCGTGGCGGTGGCCCACCCGGCGCCAGAAACCCAGCGGGGGAGGCGTTCCACCTCAGCGCCCCCGAGGTGGTCGTCAGCCTGCCTCCCCAGACCCTGCCGGCCCTGCTCGGGGATGCGCTCCCCGCCGGCTACCGGCGGCGGCTCGAGGCCCTGAGCGAACCCAGCGGTGCCCTGGTGTTCTACGGAGCCGTCGAGCGGGACCGGCTGCCGCCGGGGTGCCCCAGCCACCTGCAGCTGGAGGCCCCTGACCCCGGCTCCCTGTTCGTGTCGGTCAGCCAGGAGGGGGACGGTCGGGCGCCCGCCGGGCGCGCCACGGTGATCGCCAGCGTGTTCACCCCGGCCCGCCCCTGGTTCGGCGGGGACGAGGCCGCCTATCAGGCGCAGAAGCAGCAGGCGATGGCCGCCATCCAGGGGGGCCTGGAGCGGCTGCTGGGGGTGGGGCCCGCCGACTGGCTGCACGGGGAGCTGGCCACCCCCCGGGGCTTTGCCGGCTGGACCGGCAGGCCCTGGGGCTATGTGGGCGGCCTGGGCCAGCACCCCAGCCGCTTCGGGCCCTTCGGCCTGGCCAGCCGCACCCCCCTGACGGGGCTGTGGCTGTGCGGCGATGCCATCCACCCGGGCGAGGGCACGGCCGGGGTGAGCCTCTCGGCCCTGATGGCCTGCCGCCAGCTGCTGGCCGGGCGGGGGGTGGACCTGCGGCCCTGACCCCCCGCCACAGGACCTCAGTTGACGCTGACGCGCACCACCCGGCCGCCGAGACGCTGCACCCGCTGCAGGGCCTCGTTCATGCGGCTGTAGGGCACCCGCATCACATAGGCACCGCTGCGCACCACGGCGTTGTTCACCAGCCCGGTGGCGGTGATGGTGGCCACCCGGCCGCTGGGGGAGCTGGTGCCACGCACCCCGGCCGACACCACCAGGGCCTCCTCGCGGTGGCCGCGGGCGGGATCGGTGCTCTGGCCGCTGCGGGAGATCGGACCATCGACGCTGGCTCCGCCCTGGGCCAGGTTGGCCTGGAAGAAGGATTCACCGCTGAAGCGGGGACGCAGGACCGTCACCGTCACGGCCCGGTCCTGGTGCAGGGCCCGGCCCAGCTTGAAGCGGGTGCCGGCGCTGTCTCCCTTCACCGACGCCGCCGCCCCGCCGGCCAGCTGCATCAGCCAGGAGAACTGCTGCCCCTGGTGGCCGGCGGAGTAGTCCCAGCCGTGCAGATAGGGCACCACGTCGGAGCCGAAGCGCTCCTGGTACTCGGGGCTGTCGATATAGGAATCGATCTCGGCGTCGTAGCCCTGCTCCTGCAGGATCGTGAAGTGGTGCAGCATCTCCGCCTTGTTGTGGGGAGCCCGGCCGAGGAGATGCTTGTGGTTGAGTTCGATGAAGCGGTAGGGATTGCAGTTCTCGAAGAAGCGGGAGCGATACAGACCGCTCCTGGCGAGGGTGCGCACGAATTCCTGCACGGTGAGATAACCGTTGCGGAACAGGGATTCGGCACCGGTGAGGCGCTCGCTCTGCATCACATACTGCTGGCCCAGCACCTGCTGATACACCAGGCGGATGATGGCGTCACGATCCTGCTGGGAGGCTTTTGACCAGTTCTCCTTGTTGCGGTCATCGGCGAAACGCTCGATGCCAAGGGACGGGGCTTGGACCAGGGCCATGGGGGAAACAGGGCAAAGGGCAGAGGGAGGAGCATCGCCGGGGGCGGCCCACCTGGCGGATTCAGACAGGAACCGGTGCGGGGGAACAGCGGGACGTGGTTCCCCGGAAGGCCGTGCCCGCCGACGATGTCAAGCTGCGATTCTCAGCGGATTCCCCTGAATTCAGCCAGAATCGTTACAGCGCTCAGTGCCAGGAAAAGGATCCATACATTCCTTCACCACGAAGGATGACGCCTGCACCACGAAAGATTGCGAAAGAAAACGCAGGCGCCAGCGCATGCCCCTCCTCAGGAAGCGATCCGGTCGGCATCGTTGCGGTCGGCATCGTTGCCGCGGCGCTGGACCTGGCGCAGGGGCCGCCGATCCGCGTCACGGCTGAGGCTGGAGCGGGAAAGGACCGGCAGTTGCAGGGACGGGGCGGGGCTCGCCGCGTCCTGGCAGAGGCTGGCCCAGACGGTTTCAAGGGCGGCCAGCTCGTCGGCCGGAGACCAGCCCGTGGCGGACGGGCGTGCTTCCCCCAATGGGCGGTTCTGGCGCCTGGGCTGCGGGAGCTCGATGGTCACCTGTCTTCCCACCACCTTTCTGACCCTTGTACAACATCCGGTGGCAGCGTCCAGAGGGGAGGCAACACAAGCTGACGAAAGAAATTCTGAAGACACGACCACGGGGAAAACGCTGAAATCCGCCTGGAACCGCCCCAACCCCCCGGGGCTACTCGTCGCTGGGCAGCAGCACCAGGGTATGGAGCTGGTCGGTGCCGAGACCATGGGTGAGGATCCACACCTGCAGTCCCTGACCGAGATCAAAGACGCTGCGCAGGGATCCCTGCTGCCGGTAGGCGGCGATGGTGTTGTCACGGGCGTCGCGGGCATCCACCACGCCCCAGTCGCCCCGGCGGTGCCGGGACACCAGGCGCTGCAGGGTTTCAGCATCCACCCACTCGCGCACCTCCGGACTCACGTCCACCGGGCCGATGGCGAGGCGGGCAGCCATGACAGTCGCGTCTCTGGTGTTGAACCTAGGCCGGGCCGGGGCGGGGGGTCAGCCCCTCAGCGCAGGTGGTCGAGCTCGCCGCGGCCGTGACGATCGGCCAGGGCGTCGTAGCCGCCGATGGGCTCGCCATCGATGAACACCTGGGGCATGGAGGCCAGGCCGCTGCGCTTGGCCACCGCCGCCCGCGCCGCCGCATCATCGGCGAGCTGGACCTCATGGGGGATGCCGAGGGTGCGCAGCATGCGCAGGGCCCGTGCCGAGTAGGGGCAGCCGCTGCGGACGGCGATCTCCACCCGGGGATGGGACGGGGCGGCGGGAGCGCTGGGGCGGGCCGCCGCGGCCGCCACGGCCACCGAGGGATCCCGGGGGGCTCCGGCCTCCGGCAGGAACCCCACCAGCAGGTCGGCACCCCTGAGCACCAGGCTGCCGTGCTCGAGGTGGCCGCCCCACACCTGGCAGTCGCCGTCGGAGAGACTCAGGTGCAGATGCACCCCCTGGGGCGCCACGGTGCCCTGCAGGGTGATGATCTCCAGGTGTCCCTGAAGCACGGTGGGTTCCTCCAGGCCCGGACACTGGAAGGCCGCCTGGGAGAGGTCACCCACCACGCCGAGCACGAACCCGGAGGCGCCGGCGTTGATCGCCAGCTGCTCGAGGCTGGCGCGCAGGTCACTGCCCGGGCCGAGATGCAACGGCAGGGGGTGCATGGCGGACCGGGACGGGAGAGGGGGTCAAGGTAAGTCCTCAACGTCCGACGTCAGCGGCACCAGGCGGCAGCGCAGCAGGGCCAGGGCCTCATCCGGCAACCCCAGAAAGCGGTCCAGCCAGCGATCGCCGCTGGGGGCGATAGTGGCCACGCCCACCAGCACCGCCCGACCGTCGCCGTCGAGGGGCTGGCCGCTGGCCCGGTGGCGGCGGCCCTGCACCGGGCCGGTGACGAGCGTGGTGGCGACGATCAGGTCGGGGGCGCGGTAAAGGCTGCCGATGGCGAAGCGGAAGCGGGCGGCGAACTCCAGCGCCATCGCCCCGGTGGCGCCGTCGAGGCGGCCCTCGAGTCGCTCGGGGTGGATCGTGATCGCCAGTCCGGGGGGCAACGGCAGACCCAGGAAGCGGGTGGAGCGCCCGTCGAGCGGCGGGATGCTCAGGCCGGTGGGAGCAAAGTGGAGGGTGCCGGTGCCGGCGGGATCCGGCGCGGCGAGCACCCCCAGCCCGCCGCCGCCGCGGGCGTCGTAGCGGAAGCGGGGATAGGCGCCGATCGCCAGGCCGCAGCCCGCCTGGGTCTGGAGCGTCAGCTCAGGCATCGATCTGGACCTCCGCCTGGGTGGGGTAGGGGATTTCGATCCCCTCGGCGGCGAACAGGGCCAGCAGGGCCCGGTTGAGGCGGGCCACCTCGTCCTTGAACGCGGCGTAGGTGGGCTGGGCAGAGCGGTAGTCGTAGGTGAAGTCGTAGCTGAAGTCGCTGATGGCCATCAGGCGACAGGCCCGGAAGGCCGCCAGGGGCTCGCGCGCGAACAGGGAGGCGATCAGCTCCGGGATGCGCTGGAGCTGTTCGGGGCTGGTGGTGTAGGCCACGCCGATCACCATGCGGGAGCGGATCACCTGATCGAGGATCTGGCGCAGTCGCAGCAGCACCGCCTCCCGCAGGGTGAGGTAGTCGGTCCAGCTGGGGGCGTGGATCTGTCCGCAGCAACGCAGCAGCAGGTCCCCGTCGTCCGTCGCCTGGTCGAGGAACACCTGGGCGGCGGACAGACCCGGCAGATCGGTGAGATAGAGACGGCCGAAATGCACCAGGTCGTCCAGCTGATCGGGCGTGAGCTGCGCCGGCAGGGGCAGGTGCAGCTCGAAGACGTGCAGCACCGCATCCTGCGCCTGACCCGAGCGCAGGGAGTAGTTGACGATCGTCTCCTCATCGACGACCGAGTTGGGGATGGTGATGCGGCTCTCGTGGGTCTGCAGTTCCAGGGACCGCAGCCCGATCTTGGTGACATAGCCGAGGTTGCTGCCGATGCGGCAGAACTCCCCCACCCGCAGGGGACGGTCGGTCTGGATCGACAGCCCGGCGAACAGGTTGCCCAGCAGCTTCGAGGCGCCGAGACCGATGGCCAGGCCGGGCACGGCGGAGAAGGCCAGCACGGTGGAGGCCGGCAGGCCCAGCAGGATCAGCAGCCGGTACATCAGGGAGATGCCGATGACGGCGCCCAGCACCCTGCAGACGGGCATCACCAGGTTGCTGACCCGGCTCAGCTGCAGGGCGTTGCGCCGTCCTCGCAGGATCGTGATCCACTCCGCCAGGCTGCGGCCCAGGGCCTCCATCAGGAAGAAGCTGAACAACCCGGCCCAGGTGAAGTACAGCGTGTAGAGCAGATACATCAGCACCTGCAGCGGCAGGCCGGTGACGTTGACGTCCTGATCGAGCACCAGTTCCACCACCCGGGTGATGGGCAGGGCCACCCCCGCCAGCAGCACCCGGTGCCAGGCGATGTTGTCCAGTCGCCAGATCTCCATGGGGGTGAGGCTCCTCCGGGCGGACCGTTCGGTCATCCGATAGGTGCCCAGCAGGGCCAGCACCAGCCGGAACTGCACCAGGGCGAAGGCCGCCATCACCGCCAGCCCCAGCCCGATCTGGAACACGGTCTGGTCCCAGAGATGGGTCTCCAGCACGTTGCGGCGCAGGCCCTCGGGGAGGCTCAGATACCACTTGGGCGGCAGGATATGGCCGGGTCTGAGGCTGAAGGCGTCGTAGATGGCCGGCGTCAGCAGGCCGGCAGGGCCGTCGGAGGGGGCTCGCTGCGTCCTGATCTCCTCGTAGAGACCGGGGATCTGGGCCACCGTGGACGCCGAGAACCGGTAGCCGCGATCACGGCCCTCTTCCGTCCCCTCGTCCGTGAGGGTGATGGAGGTGCCCGGGATGGTCCAGCTGGCGCCGGGATTCACCCGTTCCCCGTTCAGGGCCTTCATCCCGGCCGCATCAGGGATCTCGAAAGGCTTGCGGCTGTGGGTGAAGACGTAATCGAGGATCACCTTGAGCTTGAGGGCATATTCATCGGCGAAATCCGCCCGGATGCTCTGGGGAATCTCCGACACATCCAGGGCCTTCACCGCCTCCTCGAAGTAGCTGTTGATCAGCGCCAGTTCCCGGCGCACGGCGCTCGACCAGAACAGCCCGGGTGTGGCCGCCGCCCTGGCCTCGATTCGGGCGATGTCGCGGCTCACCTGGGCCATCACCACGTAGAAGTTGAGCAGGGTGGCCCTGGGGCTGTCCCCCACCACCTGGTTGAGGGGGGCATCGGTCCATTGCTGCTTCAGCTCCAGCAGCTGGCCGTGGAACGGCTGGCTGGCCAGGGGCACGTAGGTGTTCCGGCCCGCGCCGGCGGCGGGGGCCCCCTGGCCGGCGGAGAGCGCCGCCGGGGACAGGCCCAGCAGCGGCAGCAGGCAGGCGATCAGGAACGCCAGCAGCGGTCGGAGCAGACGGGGCACCCGGAAGCCGCGGCACATGTCCCGCATGATGGCGGCTCAGTCCGCCGGCAGCACCTGGCGGTAACCGTTCGCCTCGCACACCCGCAGGGGGGTGGCGAACAGGGCGCTGAGGGGGGCGTCCTGCAGGAGAGCGTCGCTGGGGCCGTCGCCCACCACCCGGCCCTCCCGCAGCAGCACGCAGCGGCGGATCTCGGGAAGCACCGCCTCGATCTGGTGGGTCACCAGCAGCAGGGTGGTGCCGGCGCGGGCCAGGCCGCGCAGGATCGCCAGCAACTGGTGTTTCGCCTTCAGATCCAGACCATTGGTGGGCTCATCCAGCACCAGCACCTCGGGGCCGTGCACCAGGGCTCGGGCCAGCAGCAGGCGGCGCCGCTGGCCCTCGGAGAGCTGGCCGTAGGGGCGCTCGGCCAGATCGGCCAGCCCCAGCTGCTCCATCAGCTCGGCCACGCGCCGGCGCTGGGCACCGGTGGCCACCTGGCTGCGGCCGATGCCCACGGAGCCGAAGAAACCGGAGAGCACCACATCGTCGGCGGGAACCCGGCCGACGTAGGCGGCGTGGAGGTCCTGGGACACCAGGCCGATGCGGCTGCGCAGCTGCCAGAGGTTCACCGTTTCGCTGCCGAAGATCCGCAGGCAGGAGCCGGGCTTCACCACGGGGTAGAGCTCGCGGCTGAGCAGCTTCACCAGCGAGCTCTTGCCGGAGCCGTTGGGGCCCAGCACCGCAGTGGACTCGCCGCGGAAGAGGCGCAGGGAGAGGTCCTCGAAGACGCGGCGGGGCCCCAGCCAGGCCTCGACGGCCTCCAGCTCCAGGTAGGCCGATGGGGGGGTGCTCATGGGACGGTGCTCATGCGGGGGCCAGGGGCTGGGCCTCTTTGACGCCCTCCGGCCCCGTGGAGCGGCCCCAGCCGAGCTTGCGTTCCAGCTGGCGGATCATCTTGCCGGCCAGATCCAGGCCGGTGGCGGTCTCGATCCCCTCGAGCCCCGGGCTGGAGTTCACCTCCAGCAGCAGGGGACCGCGGTGGGAGCGCAGGATGTCGACGCCGGCCACATCCAGCCCCAGGGCCTTGCAGGCCTTGACGGCCATCTGTTTCTCGGGGGCATCGAGCTGCACGGTCCTGGCCGTTCCCCCCTGGTGCAGGTTGGCCCGGAACTCCCCCTCGGCGGCCGTGCGCTCGATGGCGGCCACCACCTTGCCGCCGACCACGAAGCAGCGCAGGTCCGTGCCGCCGGCCTCCTTGATGAACTCCTGCACCAGCAGGTTGGCGTCAAGGCTCTGGAGGGCATTGATGACGCTCTCGGCCGCCTTCTGGGTTTCGGCGAGCACCACGCCCTTGCCCTGGGCCCCCTCCAGCAGCTTCACGATCAGGGGGGCACCGCCCACCATGCGGATCAGGTCGACGGTGTCGAGGGGGGAATCGGCGAACCCCGTCACGGGGGTGTTGAGTCCGGCGCGCACGAATTCCTGGGAGGCGAACAGCTTGTCGCGGGAGACCGTGATCGCCTGGGCACTGTTGAGGGACGGCACCCCCATCGACTCGAACTGCCGCGTCACGGCGCAGCCGTAGAAGGTGACGCTGGGGCGGATGCGGGGGATGACCGCATCCACCGTGCCGAGCACGTCGCCGCCGCGGTAGTGGACCTCCGGGTTGCGGGGATCCAGGCGGATGTAGCACTGGCGGATGTTGAGGAACTGCATGTGGTGCCCCCGTTCCTCGCCGGCCTCGATCAGGCGGCGGTTGCTGTAGAGATCGGGGTTGCTGGCCAGCAGCACGATCCGCAGGCCGGCATCGCGTGGGCGGACGTGGGCATAGAGGGCCCGGCTCTCCTCGGCGCTGAGGCTGCGCAGGTGCTGGCTGCCCTCCGGATCCACCAGGATCCGGCCCACCATCGCCTGCCGGCCGAGCAGCATCCGGTAGCCCATGGCATCCCGGTTGGCGAGCGTCAGCTCCACTTCCCAGCTCTGTTCGCCGAGCACCAGCCGCTCCCGGATCACGTAGCGGCTCTCCGGAACGCCGCTGGTGTTGCGCACCTCACGCCGGGCCACCACGGGGGCCTCATGGCGCACCACCACGACCCGATCGCCCTGCAGGGGGTGCACCTCGAAGCTCACCCAGGGCTGGCCGTCCCGCTCGAAGGGAACGATGTTGATGGCGTGGAGGGCGGAGGTGGCCGCACCGGAATCGACCCGGGCCTTGATCGCCGGCAGCCCGGCGTCCGGGAAGCTGCACCACTCCTCGCTGCCCACGATGATCTTGCCGTCGACGCTGTCCATGGCTCCGGGGCGGGGGGCGTGGGACGGGCCCACGAAGACCCATGCTCGCCGGCCGTCCCGGGGTTGTCGACGGCCACCGGGGGCTGGCCGGATCGCTCAGCGTTCGCGGACGGGAGCGGGGGACAGCTGGCGGAGCACCTGATCCAGCTTCTCCCGCCTGTTGAGGGTGGTGCCGTAGTCGCCGAAGAGGATCGACAGCGCCGGCATCGTGCGGGATCCGGTGGCGCAGACATGGCGGTGCTGGAACACGAAGCGCAGCCAGTGCCGGCACACCGGGGCCGTGGCATCCAGCTGGTGCTTCTCCGCCATGTGGGCCACGCTCCGGCGGGCCCAGTCGCTGGACCAGCGCCGCTGGAAGTACGGCAGATCGGAGGGGAGCAGCTGGTCGGGCGATGGCGGGATGTAGCTGACCTGGCTGGCGGGCTCGAAGAACATCGACCCTCCACTGCTGGCAACGGCAATCGAGAAATCCGTCTCCTCGGCCATGCTCAGCAGGGCTTCGTCCAGGGGTCCGTGCCGGGTGAAGAAATCGGTACGCACCAGGACACAGTGGAATTCGTTGAGTTCGGTCGGACCGGCCACCAGGGGCTGGTTCACCTTGGCCAGCGGCAGATGGTTCCAGGGACGCCGTTCGGTCAGCCAGCGGCGCCCGTTGGGCATGGACTTCCAGACCAGCTGCCCGCCGGCGTGGTGGACGACGCTGAAGGCCTCATCTTCGAACGTCAGGGGGCAGACGGCCGTGCAGCCGTGGCGCTCGGCGCAGGCCACCAGAGCCTGCAGCCAGCCGGGCCTGACGATCACGTCGTTGTCGATGAAGACCAGATAGGGCGTCGTGACGTGGGGCAGGGCCAGGTTGCGGGCGGCATTGGGGGAGAGGTGCTGCTCGCTGCGGATCAGGCGGACGTTCCCCTCCGCCGCCCGCCGCTGCAACGCCGCGGCCAGGTCAGGGGGGGAGTTCCCATCGATGACGATCAGCTCATACGGAGGGTCGGTGTTCCGTTCGATGGAATCCAGCGATCGCAGCGCATAGCTGAACCGTTCACGCGGAACGACCACCACCGTGACGTCGGCATGGCCCAAGGCCCGATCACCATCTGAATCCATTCCTACAGGGGATCCAGCAGGCTGGGGGTTCTGTACGAGAGATGGTCATGGCGGAGGCTCCCTACCTGGTGGCGCTGGCCCTGCTGGAGCAGGAGGGGACCCGGGCCCTGCCCCTGAACGGCAAGTCGCTGGCCGTGGCGGCGGCGGAGGCCCCGGATCCCGGCGACGACGGCCGCACCCTGGTGCTCGAACTGCTGCTGCGCCTCTGGCAGCGCAGCGAGGAGGGACCCCTGCGGCGCGCCGCCGGAGACAGCAGCCTGCTGCTGGTGGAGCTGCCGCTGGAGGCCCTGCAGGAGCAGCTGCCCCGGCTCAAGGCCCGCTGGGTCGGCGGCGGCAGCACCGCCGCGTTCCACACCGAGCTGGGAGCCCTGGCGATCCGGGGCTGGGGGGTGTCGATCGCCCGCTATGAGCCGGTGCGCTTCACCGCCTGGCCCTGAGGCGCGCCGGCCGGAGACGCCGGGGCCGGCGGGACGGCCGGTGGGGGAGCGGCTGAACCGCAGAGCTCGTCCACGAGGCGAAAGTAATCGGACGGGTCCCGGCGGGCCATCACCCGGGCCTCGGCCTCCCGCTGCCAGCGCCCCCCTGCGTAGAGCCTGGCCAGATCGCGCTGGTCGCGCCGACTCAGGCCCCGGCGCAGGTCGTCCTCGCCCAGGAACGGGGCGCCCCGCAGACAGCGGGACTGGACCCCGTGCCACCCCTCATGCAGCAGGGTGTCGGCGAGGTTGCCGCGGGGACAGACCACGATGCGGCGGCTCTCGCGCAGGTAGAGCCCGTACAGGCCCCGCTCGGCGCAGCGGGGATGGCTGCCGAGCACACGGAAGCCGCGCTGCTCAAAGGCCTCCACCAGCCGCTGGTAGGGCCAGCTGTCGGCCCGGGCCGCCGAGGGCACAAGCAGCGCCAGGGCCAGCGGCCAGAGGGTGGCCGGTCCCGGCCTCCGCCGTGTCATCGAAAGGGGAACGGGATGGCGTGGCTCTGGAACGTATCTCGGCGGGCCATCAGGATGGGGTCCGGTGCGACAGTCCGCCACGGCCATGACCTCCCCCCCCGCCCCTGCGGCCGACGACCGGCTGGCCGCGCTGCAGCAGGAGTTCGAGCACGACGCCAGCTTCAGCCAGGTCTTCGTGGTGCTCACCGTGGGGGCCACCCTGATCGCCACCCTCGGCCTGCTGGCCAACAGCCCCGGGGTGGTGATCGGCGCCATGGTGGTGGCCCCCTGGATCATGCCGCTGCAGGCGATGGCCTTCGAGATCCTGCGGGGGCGGCTGCCGATGTTCCTGCGGGCCCTGCGCACTCTGATGCTGGGGGTGGTGATCTGCGTGCTGCTGGCGATGGCCGTGAGCCACCTGGTGGCCTTCCCGAGCTTCGGCAGTGAGGTGATGAACCGCACCAGCCCCAACCTGCTGGATCTGGGGGTGGCCCTGGTGGCCGGGGCGGTGGCGATGTACGCCAAGCTGCGCAAGGACGCCATCTCGGCCCTGGCCGGCCTGGCCATCGCCGTGGCCCTGGTGCCGCCCATGTGCGTGGTGGGGATCCTGCTGGCCTCCTCCGATTGGATGCAGGCCTACGGCGCGCTGCTGCTGTTCGCCACCAACCTGCTCGGGATCATGGTGGGGGCGATGGCGTCCCTCGGGACGCTCGAGAAGGTGTACCGGCGCCGGCTGTTCCACAGCCGCCTGGGCCTCACCAGCGTGGCGCTCACCGCCCTGCTGGTGATTCCCCTGGGCAGCAGCTTCTTCCGCCTGGCGAACCAGACCCGCCAGGAGAACAAGGCCCAGCAGCTGGAGGCCGCCATCGAGCAACGGCTGCGCAGCAGCACGATCACCCTCGGCGGCGATCCCGCCATCGACATGGTGGGCCTGAACATCGACTGGCAGCAGAACCCTCCGCTGATCCGGGCCCGGGTGCGGGTGACCGATCCCGACCTGCCCACGGCCGCTCAGGTGGCTGCCGTGCAGGAGTTCATCAACAAAACCCAGGCACCGCTGCGCTTCCGGCTGGTGATGCAACGCACCGCCGTGGATCTGATCGGCCCCGACACCGCGCCCAACCCACCCGGGCTGGAGGTGCTGCCGCCGCCCCCGCCCCTGCCGCCCCTGCCGCAAGAGGAGGAGGAGCAGGCGACCGACTAGGGATACCCCCGGGCAGCGGAGGTCAGCCTGACGGCCCCGTCGACGCCTGCCGGAAGACGACCGAGCCCCGCCTGGGTGGCGACCATAATGTTCCCATAAAGACATTCCTGAGCGCGTCGCTTAGGAGTGGAGGCTGTCAGGAGGCCTTTCCATGCATCGCCGAATGGTTTCGATCTCCCTGCGCAGCCGGTCTGTGCGCCTTGCCGCACCGGCCTCCATCGCCCTGATTGGCTTGGTGGCCACAGCCTGCGGTGGCGGGGGGGGAGGCGGCAGCAAATCGCTGCCCTCCATCAGTGGGGCGGGAGCCACCTTCCCGGCCGCGGCCTACCAACGCTGGGGCGGCGATTTTGCCTCGGAAACCGGAAACAAGATGAATTACCAGTCGGTGGGTTCCGGCGCCGGTGTGCGGCAGTTCCTGGCCGGGTCCGTCGATTTCGGCGCCACGGATGAGCAGCTCTCCGAGGAGGATTTCAAGAAAGGTGCCGCTGGTGAGCGTGGCGCCGTTCAGATCCCCATGCTCGGCGGCACGGTGACCCCGGCCTACAACAATCCTGACTGTCCCGATCTGAAGCTCACGCAGGCCCAGCTCGCCGACATCTTCCTCGGCAAGATCACCAACTGGAAGCAGCTTGGCTGTCCTGACAGGCCCCTCACGGTGGCCCACCGCTCTGACGGGTCCGGCACCACCTACGTGTTCACCAACTCCCTGTCCTGTTTTTCCAAGGAGTGGGAAGAGAAAGTCGGCAAGGGCAAAGCCGTGCAATGGCCTGTTGGCGTGGGTGGCAAGGGCAATGAAGGGGTGGCCGGTGTGATCAGCAACACCCCAGGGTCCCTCGGCTACCTGAACCAGGCCTACGTGCAAGGCTTGATCAAACCCGCCAAGCTCCAGAACAAGGCCGGCAACTTTGTGCTCGCCACTGGGGAAAGTGGTGCTGCCGCCCTGAACGGAATCAAGCTTGATGAGCGTCTGGGTGGGGAAGAATGCAATCCCGCCGGTGCCGACAGCTTCCCGATCGCCGCCTTCACCTGGATCCTCGCCTACCAGAGCGGACAGGGGAAAGAAAAGGCGGAGGCCGTGCGCACGTTCCTGACCTGGGCCCTGCAGGAGGGACCCCAGGCCACAGCCGCCGAACTGGGCTACGTGCCGATCAAAGGCGAGGTGCTGGAGCGGGCCAAGGCCGAGATCGCAAAGATCAAGGAATGATCCCCAGCCCCATCCCGCAAGGGTGCTGAAGATCAGAAAGGGGGCTGGGCCCCCTTTTTTTCACCCTCGCCAAGGGAACACCGGACGCGTCAGGGCGTGGTTCGTCGCCTCAGGAACCGGCCGCCAGCCGCTTCCAGGCGGCGGGGCACCCGCATCGCCCCCGGATCGCTTGGCGTGGCCCACCGAGGCATGGAGAAAGACCATCGCCGCCGGGGCGATCAGCGGGGGCATAGGAGGATGGCCCCGATCCCGGGCACCGGGCAGGGACGCTGCGATGAAGTTCAAGGACTACTACGCCAGCCTGGGGGTGGAGCGCGGCGCCAGCGCCGAGGAGATCAAGAAGGCCTACCGAAAACTGGCGCGCCAGTACCACCCCGACGTGGCCAAGGAGGAGGGCGCCGAAGAGACGTTCAAGGAGATCAGCGAGGCCTATCAGACCCTCTCGGATCCGGAGAAACGCCAGGCCTACGACGACCTCGGCCGCCACCGTCCCGGCGATGAGTTCCATCCTTCGCCGGAGTGGGAAACCCGCTTCTCGCGCGGCGGCGGCCGTCAGCAGGAGGTGGACCTGGCCGACCTGTTCGAGCAGATGGGCTTCGGCCGGGGCGCGGGCGGCTTTGGTGGCGGGGGCTTTGGTGGCGCCGGCGGCCCCCGGGGGCAGGGGGCCGCGTTCCCGATCCGCGGCCAGGACGTGGAGGTGGCCACCGAGCTGACCCTGGAGCAGGCCGCCCATGGCACCGAGGTGGCGTTCTCGCTCAGCGTTCCGGTGCTGGGAGCTGATGGCCGGGTGGAGAAGCAGAGCCGCAGCGGCCGGATCCGGGTGCCCCGCGGCGTGGTGGAAGGGGAGCGGCTGCGGGTGCCCGGCAAGGGCGGCGACGGCATCGCCGGCGGCGCCCCCGGCGATCTCTACCTGGAGGTGCGGCTGGCGCCCCATCCTCGCTTCCGGGCCGTGGGCCACGACCTCTACCTGGAGCTGCCGATCGCCCCCTGGGAGGCCGCCCTGGGGGCCGAGATCAGCGTGCCGAGCCTCGATGGCCCGGTCGCGGTGACCCTGAAGCCGGGGATGCGCAGCGGCCAGAAGCTGCGCCTGGCCGGCAAGGGCCTGCCCCACCGGCGCGACGGGGCGGGCGATCTCTACGGTGTGATTCAGATCGTGCTGCCCGAAACGATCGGCGAACGGGAGCAGGCGCTGTACCGCGAACTCGCCGAAGCCTCCGCCTTCAGCCCCCGCCACCACCTCGAAGCCCCCCCCACCGATGGCTGACGACCTGCTGATTCCCGACGACGACGAGGGGTGCACCGTCGCCCTCGAGGAGTTGCTGGCCGCCTCCGGGCTGGGCCACGAGGAAGTGATCGAACTGGTGCAGTTCGGGGTGTTCCGCTGCGCCCAGCATGCGCCGGTATGGACTTTCCACGTCCACACGGTGAGCCTGGCCCGCCGCGCCGCCCGCCTGCGCGACGACTTCGGCCTCAACGTCTCCGGGATGGCCCTGGCCCTCACCTACCTGGAGCGGATCGAGGCCCTCGAAGGGCGGCTTCGGGAGCTGGAATCGCAGTTGCCGCGGTGAGGGTTCAGCTGGCGGAGTCGTCGTCGATCTCGCCACAGCGCTTCAGAACGGTGGTGATCACGGCCGGAGCGATGCGGAAATCACTGTTGTGCAGCGCATCAAACACCGCCCGGGCCGATGGAATCAGGCCCCGCAGACGGGCCAGGCCGATGACCGCGGCGGTGCCGGCAACCTTCAGGCCGAGCTCGTGGGCAACGGCCCTTCCGGCCCGTTCATCGATCAACAGCAGCACCGGTCCGGGTCTGGAGAGGGCCAGGCGGATGCTGGCCGCTTCGCCTTCGTCGAGGTCGGGCAACGCCGGACCCTGCTGGGGGTCCGGCGTGATCGTCAGCCAACCGGCCTCAACCGCGGCGGTGATCCTGGCTTCCTGATCGGTGAACCTGCCGGTGAGCACCTCATCGGCCACGGTAGCGGGGAGGAGCACGGTTCCGAACAGCTCGCGCAACCAGTCGATCCCGTTGACCTGGGCCAGGCCGATCAGGGGGCTGGCGTCGCTGATGACGATTGCAGCCACTGCTCCAGGGTGTCGAGATCGGCGCGGGTTTCGGCTTCCGTCAAGCGGATCGCCGCGATGCCGAGGCGCGAGAGATGGGCGATGAAGGTGGCGGTGTCCATGTCGGCCACGCGGGCGGCCCTGGCCAGGGAGAGCTCGCCTTCGCGGAAGAGGGCCGTGGCCAGGGCTGGCCTGACTCCCGGCGCCTGCAGGAGACCTTGCTGGTCAAGGCCCATCAGCAGTGCGTCGGGATGGTCGCGGTTGAGCACCACGATGATGTCCGTCTTGGCCTGGCGCAGGGCCTCAGACGGATTGTTCTTGAGGCCGCTGACGCTCACGGCACGCATGGCCATCGCTGCAGGGAAGAACGGATAGGACGATCCTATGACCTCTTGCCATGGGATGAAGTGAGGGGCTGGTGGCGCCCGCTTACACCCCCACCTTGCGGCGGCCCCAGGCCATGCCGGCCGCATAGCCGATCGCCGGCAGCAGCAGCCCGAGGTTCAGGGGGATCTGCACCACCAGGGCGATGCCCACCAGCCAGGGAACGAGCAGAAGGCACCCGAAGGCCAGCTGGCTGAAGCGCGAGCGGCGCGCCAGGCGGCCCGAGCCCTGCACCAGGCGGGGCACGCCCTTACCCAGGCCGTAGCCGAGCAGCACAGTGACAACGGTGAGCAGGATCGCGCCCATGGTTGGAAGGCAGGCTCTCGGATTCTGGTGCCAGGGGGGAACGACTGGACGGCATGACCCTCTGGATCTGACCCTGCGCGATTGGCTGGAGCTGCCGTGAAGAGACAGCCGCGCCACGACCACCCACGGGCGAGCTGTTTACCCTGAAGACGTCGGCTGCCGGCTGGACCCATGGCCACTGGATCGGATCTGGACTGGGCGGATTGTTCAGCCGTGGAGCACGATCCACTGCGCGTTAGTGGTGCCTGGGTGTTTCGCGGCTCCCGGATTCCGGTGGCGGCCCTGTTCGAAAATCTGGAAGACGGCGTTTCCCTTGAGGAGTTCGTCGAGCTCTTTCCTGGCGTCAGCGTCGCGCAGGCCCGTCTAGTTCTGGAGCATGTCGCCCGGAGCACGGCGGCGACGGTGGTCTGAATGCGGATCCTGTTCGATCAGGGGACACCGGTTCCCCTGCGCAGGTATCTGGAAGGCCACGTCGTGGCCACGGCCTACGAGCTGGGCTGGTCCACCGTCACCAATGGCGAACTGATCCGGCTGGCGGAGCAGGAGGGTTACGAGCTGCTGATCACGACCGATACCAACCTTCGTTATCAGCAGAACCTCCAGGACCGCAGCATCGCGATCCTGGTCCTGACCACCACCAGCTGGCCAAGGATTCGCAGGGCCACGCAAGCCATCCGGGCTGCTGTTGCGACCACCATGAGCGGCGATTACAGGGAACTGTTGATTCCCTGAAGCCGCCAATCGCCCCACCCTCCGCCCGCAGGTTCGCCCCTATTCGCAGACAGGCACGTAGGGCACCGCGATCGTGGCGATCGCGCTCTTTTCGGCAAACGCACCGAGCACCTGCTTGCCGCCCCGGTTCACCGTGACGAACCGCCCGGCGAAGGTCTCGTCGTAGACCGAGGTGGCGGACAGGCCGGCGGCGCGGGCCCGCTTGAGCAGGTCAGCCACGGTGCCGCCGGGAATGGCGACGCCGAACGACGTCCGCACCCCGGCCGAGAAGGCGAAGACCCGCAACGTGCCCCGTTCGAACTGGGCCGTGCCAACGATTCCCGCCGGCGCCTTGGGCCCTTTCAGCTTGTAGACGACAGGCAGCGGCGGCCCGCCGAGCTCACAGCCGGGGCCCGGATCGGAGAGCCAGCCGGTGGCGACGGCTTCGGCTCGGCCCATGCCGAGACGCAACGGGCCGATCCCGTCGAGGCGGAGCACCGGGCTGGATCCGCGACCGTCGGCCCATGCCGATCCGGCCGCCGTCACCGATCCGGCCGCAAGCAGCAGGATGGCCCCCATGGCCCCAGGCCGTGCAGCGCGACGCAGCGTGTAGCCGATCCGGCGTGTCATGGTCTGACTGTATGGGCACCAGCTCCACCCCCCGCCTGATCGACGGCCCCGACGACGCGCCGGCCACCGTGCTCCTGGCCCATGGGGCCGGCACACCGATGGACAGCCCGTTCATGGCGGCAATGGCCGGCGGACTGGCCGCGGCGGGCTGGCGGGTGGTGCGCTTCGAGTTCGGCTACATGGCCCGGATGCGCGAGACGGGCCGCCGCCAGGGGCCCGAGCGGATGCCGGTGCTGCAGGAGGCGTTCCGCCAGCAGGTGCGGCTGGAGACGGGCGAGCGCCCGGAGCGGCCGCTGTTCATCGGCGGCAAGTCGATGGGCGGGCGGGTGGCCAGCCTGCTGGTGGATGAGCTGGCCGCCAGCGATGGGGTGCGCGGCTGCCTGTGCCTGGGCTATCCCTTCCATCCGCCCGGCAAGCCGCTGCAGCTGCGCACCGAGCACTTGGCCGCTCTGCAGACGCCCACCCTGACCCTGCAGGGGGAGCGGGACACGTTCAGCCGCCGCGAGGAGGTGGAGACCTACAGCCTCTCGCCGGCGGTGCAGCTGGGCTGGATCCCCAGTGGGGACCACAGCTTCAAGCCCACCCGGAGTTCGGGCCTCAGCGAGGCGGAGAACTGGGCGACGGCGGTGGCTTGGAGTGATGGGTTTCTGAGGGGGGTGCTGAAGGGGTGAGCCTTCCGGCCAGGGAGAACGTCCTCGCGTCTCAGTTTGTCCGGCAGATCCTGAGCTGCCGGATCGCTTGCCTTGGTCGTCGTGGTTGAGAACGGGGCTCAGGCTGCGCTGTCATCAGGGCTTGCCTGACAGCAGCGTTTCGATCAAACCAATCAGGCGTTCTTCCAGCTGATCGATACGCCGCAACAGCCGGGCTTCCGTTTGGGCCAGAGCTTCCTCGCTGACGCCGCCACGACCAGCTCCCGCTACCGACAGCGAGCGTGCAGGGGCGGGCCAAGCGCCATTCGCAAACACGGAGCTCAGATGGTCCCAGGTTTTCTTCTTGGTGGGAGCTGGTCCCAGGGCGGCCTCCAGATGGGCATGGGCCGCTGCGGCCGTGCGGAAGCGGGCCTTGAGCGCTGCTGGATGGCATTGGTCCTTCGGCAGCAAGGGCTGGGGGGACTCACTCAAGGCCCCGATGGCCTCTGCCGGTGCCATCTCCTCCACCAGCTGGCGGATCGCGGCGTTCTGTTGGCCCACGGTGCGGAACAGATCGGCATCGCCCTTGGCCATGCGCGCCATCAGCTCGCCGAAGCGATCGCTCAGTTCCCCCATCAGCCCTCTCTTCCTCCGCGCAGCAGGCGGCGCATGCGCTCGATCAGCCGTGTGATGCTGAAGATGCTCCAGTAGCCGGCCTCATCTTTGGCGGCATCTAGCTCTTGCAACAGGCCGTCGAGGGCCTGTTGTTTGTCCTCAAAGGCCTCCAGCTCCCGGTGCATGTCCCGGGCGATGCGGAGGGCCTCCGCCTTTTCCTGGCCCAGGGCCATCAACCGGCCCTCATAGCTGCGAAGGGTCTCCAGAAAACGCTCGCGAGCCACCGTGAGCTCCCTTGAGCGGCGTTGCAACTGGGCCCTCGAGCGGGTAAGGGAGGCGTGGCTGTTGCGCATCGCCTGGTAGTGGTGCTCGATCTGCTCCCGGCTGAGAGCGCTGAGATCGGCGGGGAAATCCTGGGTGGAGCGGATGCCTTTGCACGCCAGTGCGGCTTGGGCTGGATCGGACGCCACCGGGGTCGATGCAGGGTCTGGCAGGAGGAGGCCCAGCTCCCCTTGCTCGCTATTGGTCATCGGATCAGAGACGCGACCTCCAGCACAGCACCGGAGACGTATGGATGACCAGCACAGGCCTTGGGCCGGTCATGAATCGATTCACAGGTCTCCGATCGCGATGCCGGAATGGACCCGGCGGCAGGCCAGCTCAGCGACCAGCCGGGGACAGCGGAAGTCCGCGATCAAGATGATTGGCGTTTATGCCAGGGCCATAACTACAGCCGAGACATTCATCCCTGTCAGAACCCCCGGCTGTCGGTCCCACGCGCACCGGACCAGCGCCGGCACACCTGGAGGAGTCGCCTGGCGGCCTAGTTGTGTAGTGCCACCAGGTTGTTCAGCTGACGACTGGGTGTGAGGTCGCCAGGGTCGGGGTGTCACCGCCCCTCCCAAGACCTCACACCCCATCCATAGCCACCCACTGGCCCGTCTGACGCCGATCAGTCGGGAACGCCTGATTCGTCGGCATCTCGATGAGGGCGTGCAGCTCAAGACCCTTGCGGCGCAAGCCGGGATCAGCCTGCGCTGCCCCTACTAGGGGCTGGCCCGGTACCGCTCGATCGCGGCCTCGCGCTCTGGAGTCGCACCTTGAATCAGCAGGACCGTGGACTGGTGGTTGTCTGGCGATCAGATCAGGGTTTGAGGCGCTGATCAATACAGAGCACGAAGGAAGCGCCGCTGGCGTGCTCCAACCTCGTGGCCACGGTGCGGCAGCGCTGGCCGGTGGCCAGGCTGATGTAGGTGTCGGTGATGTGCTCATGGAGACCCGTATCCATCAGGCTGAAGAAATACTCCTTGTTGGCGTGGTCGGTGCCCCGCGTGGCGGGTGTGAACAGGCGGTTCCTCGACGGGGGGAGACCCTGGCCCAGGTGCGTGTTGCTGATCTGCAGTCCGTCGCCATCGAGCACGTAGGCCGCTTCGATCATGGTGTTGGTGCCTACCCAGTTGGCAAGGGCGCCGTCGAACATGTGGGCAGGGATGTGACGTAGGCCTTCACACCCTGCGCGGGCCAGATTGATCAGATCGAGGCCCTCCATCTGGCGGGCCCGGATGGCGGCAACGGCTTTGACCCGTTGCCGGCGGGCGGCTTCCATCAGCACGGGGTGCAGGGCCGCCAAGTCCAGGTTGGCCGCTGGCTTGGGGCGCGCCAAGTGATAGCCCTGGAAGAACTCTGCTCCGAGGGCGGCGCAGGTGTCCAGTTCTGCCTGGGTTTCAACCCCTTCGGCCAGCACCAGAGTGCCGATGGTCTTTCCAAGTAAGATCAGCGACTTCATCATTTCCTGCTTGACAAAGTCGCGGTCGACTCCGGCGATGAGACTGCGGTCGAGCTTGATGATGTGGGGCCGCAATTCGGCGATGCGTGGCAGGTTGCTGTGGCCGGATCCCAAGTCGTCGATGGCGATCAGGAAACCCAATTCGCGATGGCGCTCCACGAAGCGTTTCAGGGTCATCGTGTCCTGAACCTTGGTTTCATTGAGCTCGATCACGATGTCGCTGGGTTCCAGACCCATGGCCTCGGTGGCCTCTAGCAAGGCTCCCGAGCCTTCCACTCCCTCGTCGATCAATGAGGTTTCAAAGTTGAGAAACAGAAAGGGGCGTAGGGACCGGGTCAAGTTGAGATCCCGGTAGGCCTCCATGGCCCGGAGGCGGCAGCGGCGATCCAGCTCCAGCAGCTTCCCAGCCTTGCGGGCCTTGGCGAACTTCTGTCCGACACCCATGAGCGCCGGGCGCGCGAGGGCCTCCAGGCCCACCACGGAGGTTTGCTTCAGGGAGACGATGGGTTGAAAGTGAATGGTTAGCTGATTCGATGGGAGGATCGCAGAGGCCTCCCTCGTTGGCTCCATAAGTTCAGCGTGAACCATTGAGCGCGAATGACAGCGGATTACATTTGTAGCGAGCCAGCAGCATTGAACCCTAGGGAACATCTGAAAAACGTACTAAAATCAACCCAGATCCAACACTGAGGCTGGAACGGAAGGCCGTCCCCCTCCAGCTGGGCTTGTCGGACCACGAGCACATTCACGCCAAAAAGAGGGCGCGTCGCCAGCGCTTCCTGGATGCGATGGAGGCCACGGTTCCCCGGGAAGCCGTCCTGGCTTTGATCGAGCCCTGCTGCCGGCCTACTTGCGGATCCATAACGGCCGCACGTGCCCCATGGCCCTGGGCGGACTCACCCCCAGCAGCGGCTCGCCCAGCTGCAGGCATGAACAATCTGGTGGGAAAGCACACCTAGGCCGTCGGCACCCAGTTTTCCACCTGCAGGCCGCTCACCAAGGCAAACTCCCGGGTGTTGTTGGTGATCAGCGTGGCCTGCAGGCTCAGGGCATGGGCCGCGATCATCGTGTCGAGGGAGCCAATGGGAATGCCCTGGCGCTCCAGCTCCGCCCGCAGCTCGCCGTTGGCCCAGGCCGCGTGCTCGTCGAAA
Organism: Aphanothece cf. minutissima CCALA 015; assembly: GCA_003003925.1. Taxonomy (GTDB): domain Bacteria; phylum Cyanobacteriota; class Cyanobacteriia; order PCC-6307; family Cyanobiaceae; genus Cyanobium; species Cyanobium minutissimum. Next base: position 147,567 of record PVWP01000007.1, on the reverse strand, counting down.
GGGAGAATCGTGAGTGGGGCCAGAAACATCTCCAGGGCCTGGCGGTTGCGCACCGAACCGCTCCACTACCGCGGCTGGTTTGGCGTTGATGATGGTCATGCAGATGTTGGTATCGAGCAGAATCATGGGCTGATCGCCTCCCGGATCTGCTCCTCCGGCTGCTCACGCGTGATCACAACGCCCGGCTCGAAGCCCGCCAACCCGGCCTCCAGGGTTTGCCAGGGGTCATCGATCGGCACCAACAGCACCCCATTGCGGAACTGCTTCACCACCACCTCGCTACCGCTGAAGCGGTAAGCCTTCGGCAGCCGCACCGCCTGGCTGAGGCCCGACTGGAACAGACGTGCGGTGTCCGTGGCAGGCCCTGACCTGGCAGTGACCCCTGGTTATTCCCACGGATGGTGAGATACCCCGTCATCACCGCCCGCCGCTGTCAGGATTCCCAGCAACGCCAGCACACCGTCATGCCCCTGCCCCAGCTGATGCCGCTGCTGGCAGCCGTGGCGCTCACCCCTTGCCCAGCTCCGGTGAAGGCCCAGCTGGATGGCCTATACCGCTGGCAGGTGGCTCGGCAGGACGTGAGCGGTCCGATCGAGCTCAAGAGCCAGAAAAGCCGCTTCACCGATGGGCTGTACCAGAAGCTGCTGCGCGCCTATGCGCTCAATCCGAACAGCGGCCGCTTTGTCGACTTCGATCTGTTCAGCGGCACCCAGGTGGGGACCTTCGGTGCCAAGGTGCTGGGCTGCACAGCCGCCCCCGGCGGAGGGCTGGAGGCCCGGGTGGCGGTGCGGGCCGGCCTGCGCAACCGCCCCATTGAGGCGCCGCAGCTGTTGCGCTATCTGCTGGTGCGCGGCCCTGCCGGCAGCTGGAAGATCGCCGACATCGTCTATGCCCATCCGGCCGGGTTCCGCCTTTCCAGCTACCTGGCTGAGCTGCTGGGATCCAAGCCCTGACGGCTGCAGGTGCTGGGGGCAAGCGGATTCAGCGGCTCTCCTGCGATGACGCGTGGCCGCTGCTGGCCGGAGACGACGCGTCAGGACGCCCTTGCTCAAGTCGCTCCGCGAGCCAGACCTTGATGATCGACTGGCGAGTCACGCCGAGGCGTGAGGCCTCACGGTCGAGTTGCTCGACCATCCAGAGGGGGAAATCCACGTTGACCCGCTTCTGTTTCACGGGGGCTCGACGGGCGCCGTTGAGATCGAGCGCCTCCAGCACGGATTGACCGGCATCGAAGCGGCGATCGAATTCAGAGCTGTTCATAGAGCTGGACCTCCTCCAGGCGGGAGCGGCGGACGGAAATGAGGCGGATTGTCGAGCCGCGGTAGGTGATCACTGCCGACCAATGCTTGCGGTGGATCTTGCCAATCACGAGGAAGCCCGGCTCGCCAGTTGTGCGTGCAGGGACCTCAAGCAAGGCTGGATCGCTCCAGAGGGCTTGAGCTTCGACGAAATCGATGCCGTGCTTGGCCAGGTTGGCCTCGCTCTTGACCGGGTCGAACTCCACATCCATTGTGAGCTGATTTTATACCTTTTCCGCTCTCAGCGGCATCTGGATCGCCGTCTCCACCTGATGCCAGGGTCAGACTTCACAACCCATGCTCCGAAACGATGGCGCAACCGTCTGCCGCGCGGATCGCTCGCCTGGGGCGCCAAGGAGTGGCCCTGTTCTTCGTGTTCATGCTCAGCGCCGAGCTGCCCAGCCAGATCTTCCACCTCGTCCAGCACCTGATCGGGCCGGGGCCGGACGCCATCGGGGAAACCCTCGAACACCTCGGAGTGCTGCTGGTCTACCTCCTGTCCCTGGTCTGTGCCCTGTTCCTTGCCCAGCAGCAGCTCTGCCGCACGCGCCTGCTGGCGTCCTACCCGCCAAACGAGCCCGTCCCCCTCGCCATGCATGTGCTCGGCCTGGTTTGGGGCCTGCTGGCGGTGGTCCTGCTGCGCTGAACGGGGCGCGTTCAGGCTGTGCCAAGACCCAGCGCTGGAAGCTGACCGCCAGAGCTAGCGTTGCAAGCACCGACAGCATGGCCTGCGCGGACCTCGTGATGGCCAGCCTCACGATCCGTAACCTCGACGACGCCACCAAGGCCCAGCTGCGGCTGCAGGCCGCCCGCCACGGTCACTCGATGGAGGAGGAAGCCCGCAGGATCCTGAGCGAAGCCGTGCTGCCGCAACCCGCTGGCTCTGACAGCCCAGGTCTGGGGAGTCGCATCCACGCCCACTTCGCCGACCTCGGTGGCGTGGAACTGGATCTGCCCGCGCGGGTTTCCATGGCGGGGGCCGCCGTGTTCACCGAGGAGCCAACGTGATCGTTCTCGACACCCATGTCATCGCCGAGCTGATGCGGCCCCAGCCGGAGCCGGCGGTGCTGGCCTGGGCGGATGGTCTCGTTCCCGCGGAGGTGGGCATCACGGCGATGAACGAAGCAGAGATCCTGCACGGCCTCATCCGGCTGCCGGAGGGTCGCCGCAAACAGGCCCTGCTGGAGAGCTGGCAAGCGTTGGTGACGGCCCTGCTTGGCGATCGCGTGCTGGCCTTCCACCGGGAGGCCGCCCACTGGTATGGCGAGCTGCTGGTGCGGCGGAGGCAGATCGGTCGGCCGATCGCCATGGCCGATGCGGTGATCGCCGCCACCGCCCTGGCCCAGGGCGCCCAACTGGCCACCCGCAACGTGAGCGACTTCAGCGGCCTGGGCCTTGATCTGATCAATCCCTGGGACCAGCCCGAACCTCTCCAACCAAAGCAGCAACAGTGCCACTGCAACTGTAAGGGCAGGTTGGAATGCACGCCCCCTCGCCCCAGGCCGCCCCATGACCGATCTGCCTCCAATGGCCCAGCAGTGGCTCAATCAGCTCACCACCAGCACCCGCAACATCGACAGCCTCGTGGCGGAGGGATTCCAGGGCTTTTCGCTGCAGGATCTCCTGCCCTGGATGGACGGGGGCCAGGGACTGGCCGCCCTAGAAGCGATCGACTGGGTGAAGAGCCATCCGGACGAGGACGGTGAGGTGGCGTTGATGACCGCTGATGCCAAGGGGCTGGACAGGCTTCTGGAGTGGATGCTCGAAGCCCGCGACAGCTGCCCGATGGTCTACGCACTGGAGGAGGACATCGTGGTGCCGGATGGGGTTTCGCTGTTGCGCCCCACGGCCTACAACCTGCCGGAGGGTGTGACCTCCGAGGAGGTATTCGATGAGGAATTCAGCGAGAATCTTTCCGCGTTGTTCGCGGCCATCAAGGACTCCTATAGAAACCACGCTCACCTCTACAGAATCGACTACGGCCAGCTGGTAGAGACGATCGAACAGGGCATCCTCCTTGTCGGTGAGCTCATCGAGCTAAACGACAGTGAACTGTTTGACTTCAGCATGGACGCCGTCAATCAGCGGATTCGCTACCAATCCACTGGCCGCTACCACGAAGGCTTTCCTGCCTGATCAGGCACAACCGATTGTTCGACTCCGCTTCCGCCACTGTGTTTGAGAGGCAATGGGCGCGGCTGATGGGTGCCAAGCGCTCATTGGGATGTGTGGGCATGGGGTGTGAGGTCTTGGGCTGTTGGGTTGGGCTTCAAGATCACTGATCTTCCTCATACCAGACCGAGTTACGCCCATTGCTCTTGAATGCTTCAGTGAAGGCACGAGCATTCCGGAAGGCGACGACGATACGCCCTTTCTCGACGCATTCCTGTACGTGGGCGCGAGCAGCTTCTATGGAATAGGAGTCCTTGTCTTTGGAGTGTTTGAGCATCTCGTGCTCGACGTACTCATCAAGACGCTTTCGGTCCATCACGTGCGTCGCCATCGGATCAATTTCAGCGGCAAGCATGAAGTGACGCCCATGGAGCGTGCCGATCCTCAGGATGCGCTCATGGCGTACCCGGTCCAGCGATGCGAGCCAGAACCCAGTGATTCCATGGCGTGAGCCAGATGGCTTGGCCAGGACAGAGTCGACCACCGCATCAGCCAGCCGAGATTTAACGTTGAACGACATAGGTTTCTCCGAGGGGGCAAGTCAGTGACACGATGGATCAGGACGGGCTGTTCCTGAATGCATTGGGAAGGCAATCCCACTCAGTTCAATTGCAATCTCAGCGATCAGTTTCCATCGATGCTTGGACCAAGCGGCATAACCGATTGATCTGCTCCGCTTCCGCCACCGTATTGGCAATCCCGCTCACCAGGCCGGGCGAACCCACCACGATCGAGAGGCAACGGGCACGGCTGATCGCCACGTTCAGCCGGTTGGGTTCCAGTAGAAAACCCAGGCCCCGGGGAGCGGCATCACCATCGCTGGCGGTGAGGGAGTGGATGGCCACCGGTGCCTCCTGGCCCTGGAACTTGTCCACCGTTCCCACCCGTGCCCGGTTGCCCAGCCGTTGCTGCAGATGGTTCACCTGCACGTTGTAGGGGGCGGTGACCAGGATGTCGTCAGGGGTCAACACCCCGCTGCGTTCACCACTGCCGGAGGCATGGCGGTAGCTGGAGCCGAGCAGCACCTCCACCATCTGGGCGATGCGCTCGATCTCCTCTTCCGAGCAGACGCTGCGCCCGCAGTGCTCCACCGCCTCGAACACCAACCCCTGGCCGGGCAGGATTCCACCATGGCTGCCGGTGAAGGGCTCCCGCCAGTCGATGCGGTTGATGTCATTGGCTGGGCTGGCCTGGAGGCGGCCGTCATAAAACAACTCCGAGACCATGGCGGTGAGGGAGGGCTCCATGCGCCAGCTGGTGGCCAGAAACACGCCCCGATCGGCAGGGACGACATGGGCGTCCTGCATCAGGTACGCGAGGCAGGAATCACCACTGTCACCAGGGTGATCGGCCTGGGAGGGCTGGGACAGCTGCTGCTGGTCACCCACCAGCAGGATCGAACGGGCGGAGCGGGCCATCACCAGCAGGTTGGCCAGGGAGACCTGGCCCGCCTCATCCACCACCAGCAGATCAAAGGCGTCGGCCACGTCTGGTCTGCAGAGGATGAAGGTGGTGCCGCCCACCACGGCCATGGCTTCTGTGAGCTGGTCGGGCTTCACCAGAGCAATCGGGGTGCCCGCCAGGGCTGGGTCGTCGTTGTCACTCCTGCACTTGACCACCGCCTGGGCCAGGCCTTGCTCGCTGATGACGGCCTGGGTCTTGAGCAGCAGGTTGTTGATGGCCGCATGGCTGTTGGAACTGATCGCGACGCGCTGACCCCGGCGCACCAGTTCGGCGATCACCTGGGCCGTGACCGTGGTCTTGCCGGTGCCGGGGGGACCCTGCAGGGCGAGGGTCTTGCCGCTGCTGGCTTCCAGGAAGGAGGCCAGCTGCTCCACTACCGCTGAGGGCTCGGCGCGCACGAGCGCGTTGAGCGCCACCAACTCGGCCACAGGTTCACGCTCCAGCAGGTGACGGATCGGCTCGGGCAGGGGCTGTTGCGCATGGACCCAGCCATGGGCTTGTTCATCAAGACGCGCGCGCAGACTTTCCGTGATGTCGGCGGGCACCTTGATCAGGGCGACCGGCGTGCGGGGCAGGTCCACGCTGAGCCCCTCGGCGACAAGTCGGTCCCGCTTGCTCCAGGGAAACTTGAGCGTCACCAGACCCTGCTCCGCGTCGAGGTCGTCCACCGCCAGCTGCAGGCCTGCGTCCGGGATCTCGAGGGTCAGCCCGCTGTGTCCAGGTTGGGCGCGCAACTTCAGAGGTTGGCTGGGGTCAAAGCGGAACGTATGGAAGTCGGCGCCGGTGCGGGCGCTGGTGCGGCTCTCCATCGATTCCCACACGGCCCCTTCGATGGCCTCGCCGTCGCTCTCCAGATCCCCTGGGGACTCCAGCGCTTTCTGCTTGCGATCGAAGTACGCCCACCAGGCCACCTTGGCTTCCCGGTGGTGAAAGGGGAGCAACTGGGCCAACAGCCGCTGCACCCGCCAGCTCAGTCCCCGGGGGCCTAGTTGCTCTTGCTCCTGAAGCAGTGCTTCTGGTGCATCGTCGGCGGGATCGCTCTGGAGTGATTCCGGCAGCTCGGCGATCAGCTCTGCGGCAAGGGCCTCCAGGGGCCAGGGTTCTTTCCCGGGCCTTTCTGCCTCTTCCAGCTGGAGGGGTTGCTCGGGCAGGCCCTGGTCGAAGCGCAGCTGGAGCAGCCAGTCATGGAGGTAGACGGTGGATTCACAGTCCTCCCGGTTGTAGTCCTCGATCGCCTGCAATTGCGGGCTGGCCTCAGGTGCTGGACCCGGCCGGGGAGGTTCTCCCGATGCCTGCCAGTGGGTGTAGGCCACCACCGAATCTCCGGCATTGGTGACCTCCGCAGAGCGAGCCTCCATGTAGAGGTGCTCCACCTTTTTGATCGAGTAGCTCTCCTCGCCCAGCACAATCGCGTTGGTGACCACCGGCAGCAGATCCACCAGCAGACCCGAGCGCAGCCATTCATCGATCACGGCCTCCCGGGTGGAGTACTGCTGGGCCAGCCGGCGCATGGCCGTCTTCTCGTAGCTGGCGTAGTGATAGATGCGCAGGCCAGGAAACTGACGACGGCGTCCCTCCACCCAGTCGACCCATCCCTCGAAGGCCTTCTTTTCCTGCAATGGAGAGTGGGCCCACCAGGCTTTGAACTGGGGTGCGCCGCCGGGTTCATCGCGATAGCAGGCACCAAAGAGGTATTCGAGCTTCCTGGCGGCGACGGCATCGTGCACCCCCTCCATGTCAAACCAGATGTCGCCCGGGTCGGCCGCGGGGAGGGCGGACAGCCCCTTGCCCGGCCGCAAGGGCCTTACCCGATAGGCCGGTCTGCCGGTGGCGTCAGCGGGGGTGAGCTGGAGTTCGGCCTGTTGCTGCAGTTCATGGAGCACCTCATGGGCCAGGCCAGCAATGGTGGTGCCTGGAGCCAACGCCGCCAACTGCTCGATCGTGTGGATACCGGCGGCCTTGAGCTTGAGGCGCTGGCTCTGGCGCAGGTTGGCCACCAGCACCAGATCCCGCTGGGCGATCAGGCGCTCCTCGATGAAGGCGCCCCAGCTGCCGTGATCACCGGGTTCATCCTCCGGTGGTGAGGCGGGATCGAAGGCGGCTTGGAAATCGCGGTACCGGTTGCTGAGCTGTTGGTACCAGGCCCAGAAACGATCGGTGTCGAAAGACTGGAAGCGTCCACCACCGAGAAACAACTCGAAGCGATCGGGCCGGTGCCCCAGCAGGGGGATGAGCAGCTCGCCGTAGGCACAGGCCTGGACCAGGAAGGTGGTGCGGGGCTTGCTGGCCAACTTGCATTCGATCGGGATGTAGCTCCAGTCGCCCAGATCGGAGGGTTGGGGAATCCTGCGCAGCACATCGGCCGAGCCGCGGATCTCTCCGTTGTTCAATGAGGCCTGGTGGATGAAGTCGAAGCCATCGGCCATGGCGGCCCTGGTGGCGGCGTAATCGGCCTCACGCTGATGGCCCGAGAGGCGGGCGATGCGATAGCCCTCGGCTTCCAGTTGGTTGAGCAACACCTGCTCGAGGCGCAGGCCATCGGCGAACAGTTGTTCATCAAGGGAGGAGGGGGGTGGTTGCTCACCCGTGAACAGACCCCTGGCCTTGAGCTCCTCCCACCAGGCACCGATTCGGGGGCTGCGGCTGAAGAGGGCGAGCTGGCTGGGGGTGATCAGGCGCTCTGGGAGGAACGGCACAGTGGATGACAGGCGGATGATGTGGGGGTGTGGTGGTGATGGGCGATCGGGCGTGCGTGGCTGGTTGTCAGTCCAGATCGACCGACTCCAGCAGCATCCGGGCGCGCATCAGCCGGTCGGCATCGACAGCCCAGGCGACAATCTGGCTGTGCCTGGCAGTGTCGTCGCCTTCCATCTCTTCGACGACACCGTCATGGAAGGCTTCCAGATGCCGCAAAAGGACAAGCGCGATCTGCCGGTCCTCATCAGCTGTGGTGTCGAGCTTTTCGATCCGATCGAGCGCCTCTTTCACCTTGGGACTCTGAGTTCGTTCGGGCTTCTCGGGTCGCTGCGCATGGGACTGCATGTCGATCAGTTGCTGGGGACTGGCGGGGATACCTGACGACAGGGGCGCTGGGAGTGCGTCCTCGGCCATTTCCGGGTGGAGGCCTTCGTTTGGATCAACGGGCTTGCCGTTGCGGAACCGATAGCGGGTGTTCCTGCTGCTGGAGGGGTCGGAGTGTTGGGTCATCTGATGTTCGCTGTCGGTGTTACCAGAATCCCCCCTATCGCTTGGGAGAGCATGCGTGTACGGGCGAATGACCAGATCGTCCGGCTGAGCTTGAAGAGACGGCCTCGGTCTTCCAGCCGGGATCAGGAAGCTTGATCAGACACTGATCTCCATGCTGTGGGAGTGCGGGGACGGAATCCTCAACTTCAGTGCTGTCAGCGTTCCACTCAAATAAGCCCCCGTATCGATCCCGATCCGGTGCGGAAGCCGCGTCACCTTGAAGTCATGGCGAAAGGTATGTCCATGCACCACGGTGTACGGCAACCCATGGGGCCGGCTCAGAAACGGCTTCCGGATCCAGATCAGATCGTCTGTGGCCTGGTGCTCCAGGCGGATGTCGGGGCGCACGCCCGCATGGACGAACAGATAGCGGCCGCGGACCGCCGTGTAGGGCAGCTGCTCGAACCAGGTCTGGCGCTCGCGGGCCAGGGGCAGCAGGTCGGGGTTGGCGCCGTTGCACAGCCACAACTCCACGTCCTCATCCGGCGCTCGCGGTGCCATCGCCTTCAACAGCATCTGCTCGTGGTTGCCCCGCAGCACCGTCACCGCCGCCAGGCCGTAGGCGGCGGGGTTCTCCTGCAGCTGCCACACCCGCTCCAGCACCCGACGGTCGCCATCGGCTTCGGGGGCCCGATCGATCAGGTCGCCGAGGAAGATCAGCTCCGCGCCGGAATCCAGGTGTGGGGCGAGTTCCTGCTCCAGCAGGGAGGCGCAGCCGTGCACATCCCCGATCGCCACCACCTCAGGTCTGCTCATCGTCGCTCTCCCACACGTTGAGGCTGGAGCGCTGCGATTCCCGGCGCAGGTTCTTGCGGCTGCGCTTCGGGTCGCTCTTGAGCAAAGCCAGCTTCTCGCTGAGAAGGTCGAGCTCCCGGGTGAGCCTCGGGGTGGCGGGCATCGCCGAGAGGTCGCCGAACAGCTTGCCCAGGCTGGCGCTGGCGCTGATGACATCCCCTCGATCCAGATCGGCGATCACTTGGCGGCGTTCCCGGTTGGCCCGCAGCAGCGCCAGCTGTTCGGCCACCGCGTCATCGGGCTCCAGCTGCTTGAGCTCCTCGCTTTCCATCACCGGCAGGTGCAAGTGCTCGATCAGGCTCTGGCGGTCGCCGCTGCCGGGGGCCTCCCAGGCCAGCCGCACGCTGAGGATCTCCTGATTCGGGATCCAGGCGGGCAGCTCCAGCTGCAGGCCCACGTTGAGCTCCTGGCCGGCGCGCAGGTTGGGGAGCTGGTGGTTGCCAGCGCCGGTGGGCGTCAGGTCGTTGATGAGATCGACCACTTCCGCACCGTGCTTGCCCCGCAGGCCAAGGCTCACCCGCCGCCCGAAGGTGCTGGTCAGTCCCTGGAGCTCGGAGGCGTAGAGATCCGCCAGCTGGCTGGGGGTTTCGATGTGGGCGAGGGTGCCGTCGCCCGCGGCGGCCATGGCCCCCATCAGGTCCTCGTCGAAGTCGTCGCCCAAGCCGAAGGCACTGGTGCTGATGCCCCGCTGGGTGAGGCCCGCCACCTTGGTGGCGATCTGGTCCTGGTTGGTGAGACCCTCGTTGGCCTGGCCATCGGAGAGCAGCAGTACCCGGTTCATCGCCGCGGGGTCCAGATGCTCCGCCACCTGGGTGGCTCCCGCCCGCCAGCCATCGAAGAGGGCGGTGCAGCCACCGCTGTGGATCGTGTTGATCGCGGCGATGAAGGGCTGGGGATCGGCCACAGGGCTCGAGGGCACCACGATCTGCACCTTGTCGTCAAAGCTGACTATGGCGAGGCGGTCGCGGCCGGTGAGTTCCCCGGCCAGGAAGCGGGCCGCCTTGCGGGCATAGCTGAGCTTGGTGCCGCCCATCGAGCCGGAGCGGTCGATCACCAGGGCCAGGTTGAGCGGCGGCCGCTCGCGGCGGGTGGCAGCGGCGGCCGCCGGCGGTGGGGTGATCGTGAGCAGCAGATCGAGGAACGAGGGGCGATCGGAGGCCACCGCCGGCCGCAGGGGCCGGAAGCGGAGGGTGGGACGGGTCATGGTGGGGGGTAGCGGTGGGACGGGGGAACGGGTTCAGCGGGAGGCGTCGTCGAGCAGGGCGTTGAGGCGGTCCAGGAGGTGCTGGAGCCATTGCTGGCGCCGGGGGCCGGCGGGAGGAGGCAACACGGAGTCGCGGACGTGCACTTCGATGCCGGGGGCGAGGGTGAAACGCAGCCAGCGGCTGCCGTTGTCGCTGGAGCGGGATCCGGAGGGGGTGCGGTCGGAACGGGAGCGGGAGGACAGGGGTTTGTTGAGCATCCCAAGGACGGAGCCCATGGCCGCGGCTTTTCGTGCGAAGGACGGAGATTCGCCTGCCGCAGCATCAGCGTCGTCGGCCGGCTCCGAAAGATCACGCAGGTACCGCAGGGCCTCGTTGCCGGTGGCGACGGAGGGAGCGGTGGCCGCCGCCCCCTCGCCATCGAGCTGCTCCAGCTGCTGCTCCAGATCGGCGTCGGCCAGAACGCAGAAAGGAGCAATGGCGGAGAGGCTCAGGCCGCGCCGGGCCAGGGCGCGCACCAGCACCAGTTGCAGCAGGTGCCGGTGGCCGTACACCGCGCTGCGCCCCTCCTTGCCGGGGCGATCGATCAGCCCCTGGGTGGCATAGAGACGCACGGTGCGCGGCGAGATCTCCTCACCCAGCAGGTCGCCGGCAGCAACGAGGAGGTCCTCGAGGCCGTAGAGCGCATCAGCGGGAGCGGAGACCTTGACCATCCCCTAATTGTGCACACTTGCAGTGCAGGTGTCAAGCGATTAAGCTTCGTGCCCCATCGACTGCCTCGCCATCGATCACCCCGCTCCCGACCCCGCGCCCCTGCTGGAACATCTCCAGCACCTGGCCCGCCCCCGCCACGCCCGCTGGGATCCCATGGGCCTGATGGCGGTGCGCGCCTACCTGATCGAACAGCTCGGCGCCCTGGGGCCGGTGCAGGAGCACCACTTCCGGGAGGGCATCGATGCGGGCACCAACCTGATCCTGCGGCTCCCCGGCCAGCGCCCGGAGCTTGATCCCCTGCTGGTGGCGGCCCACTACGACGGCCCCCTGCACTCGATCGGCGCCGACGACAACGCCTCCGGCCTGGCGGCCCTGATCGAGCTGGCCCGGCACTGGGCCACCGAGCCGCCCCGGAGACCGGTGTGGATCGTGGCCTTCGACCAGGAGGAATGGGGCATGGTCGGCAGCACGGCCCTGGCCGGTGAGCTCAAGGCCAGAGGCCAGAAGCTGAAACTGATGGTGAGCCTGGAGATGCTCGCCTACACCTGCGAACACCAGAGCTATCCGGTTCCGGCAATGCGGGCCATCTACGGCGACCGGGGCGACTTCATCGCCGTGGTGGGCAATCTGGGCGCCGCCGCGCTGTTGCCGGGCCTGGCCAGCCGCATGGGGAAGCACGTGGTCACCAAGGTGCTGCCGGTGCCCGATGCCGGCCGCTCGCTGCCCGATGTGCGTCTCAGCGACCACAGCCCCTTCTGGGATGCGGGCTACGACGCGTTGATGGTCACCGACACCTCCTTTCTGCGCAACCCGCACTACCACCGGATGAGCGACACGGTCGACACGCTGGATCTGCCCTTTCTGGCGGCTGTCACCGAGGGGTTGAAGGCGGGGCTGGGGGTGCTGTGACGGCGACGGCCTGCGATCGCCTCTGGTCCTTCGCAGGGAAACCGGCCTCGATCCGGCCCTGCTGGTGAGGATGGATCCCGCCGCAGACCCACCGATGGAGCCCACGCTCGACAGCCTTCTGACCCACTACGCCGAGCGGATCGGTGGCCCCTTCCCCCTGAGCCTGTTGCCTCCCGATCGGCCGCTGCACTGGCAGGGGCAGACCCTGTTCGGGACGGCCCAGACGCTGGAGCCGCCCGACCAGTTCCAGTACACGGTCGACGCGTTTCTGAGTGAGGCTCCCCTCGGCACGTTCAGCGTGGGCTTCTGGGGCCACGGCATGCACAGCGGTGCCTTCCACTACCAGCGCCGTGAGCCCTGGGGAAGCCTGTTTTTGCGGCTGCCCTACGGGGGCTTCTTCGAGGACAACGAGCGGGCTTCCCGCCGTATCAAGGCCACCATGGAGTGGTTCGCCCGGTTTCTACCGATCCTCGGCGAGCGGACTCACCACTTCACCGCGGTGGATTCCATGGGGGATGGCCTCTTCCGGATCGTCCTGACAGACGGCCAGGTGATCGAGGGCGATAGCCCCCTGTTCGAGCCCGGGCGCGGGCCGGTGAAAGCTCTACGGCCCCTGCTGGAGACGCCGTAGTGCGGGCTGGCCTCTTCTGGCCGGCCCCGCTTCTCACCAGAACGTCGGACACGGGAAGGCGGACAGCTGCGGATCAGCGGTGAGCAGCATCAGCCGCTCCAGTTCGGCCTGGGCCGCCAGCATCCGGCCCAAGGGATCGCGGCGGGGCTGGCTGTAGCCGCCGGCCCTGAGGCCATGGGCCAGGGAGATCGGCAGGGGCTGGAAGCCATCGGCCTGGAGCAGGCCAGGGAGATCATCCATGGCCTGCTCCAGCTCGGGGAGTTTGGCCTGATGGTGCTTGAGGCTGAGCTCCCAGACCGATGCGGCACTGACCAGAATTCGGCTGGTGGGGTCGACCAGAAGCGCGTGGACAGCACCGGAGAGCCGCTCCGGATCGAACCACCACCAGAGCAGGGCATGGCTGTCGAGCAGGTAGGCGGATGGGCTGCTTACGGCAGGGCTGACGCAGGAATCACGGAGGTTGCTTCCCAGTCGGCGAGCTGATCGGGCGCCATGGGCTCCAGCAGGGTGTCGGGCTGACTGAGGGGACCCAGGTGGCGCAGACGACCGGGGAGCCGCTGGGGAGCCGGCGCCTCCAGGGGCATCAACCCAGAAACGGCTCCAGGAAGCTCAGGGGCCGGGCCATGGTGGCCGAGAAGCCGAGGATGCCGGGGTCGCGGTGGCTGTAAAGCAGGGTGTCGTCGGCCTCCAGAAGATAGGTGCCGCCGCGCTGGGTGAGGAAGTCGTCGCGGGGGACGTAGGTGCGCCAGTGGCCCAGCACTTCGGCCATGTTGCGCAGCCGCACGGTGGCCAGCTCGAAGGGGCGCTGGAAGCCGCGGCCGCCGGCCCGTGCGAAGAACGACCCCTTGATCGGCGGCAGGGGGCCCGCCTGGATCGTCTCGTCGTCGGCGATGCGCTGGGGGGCGCTGCGATCGCCGGTGTAGCCGCGCAGCACCTCGGCCAGGGTGCCGGGGGAGCCGAGGCCGGCGCACATCAGCAGCAGGTTGGGCCAGGGCCCGCCCGCCTGCTTCAGGCCCTCGTAGAGCCCCAGGTCCCGATGCAGATCCGGCTCGGCATCCACCAGCAGCCTCTCGCTCGGGAAGCCGGTGAAGGCGCAGAAGCGCTCGCGGCCCGCCGCGTCGCCAATGGCGATTGCCAGCACGGCGATGCCGGCGGCCTGCAGCTGCGGCAGCACCGGCACCAGGGCCTGGGCGTACTCGAAGCTGTCGAAGTCGCCCAGCTGGCTGAGCAGCAGCACCAGCCGCCGCCGGCCGGGCCCCATGCCCTCCACCGCCGCCAGGCGCTCCAGCAGCAGGGCGGGGGCGGGCGGCCGGGGGGCAGCGTCGGCGGCGGAGGCGGTCACGGAAAGGGAGCGGGTCAGGGCGGGACCATGCTCGTCGATCCGCACTGATCGACGTATCCTTACCAGGTAAGACCCTGTTCGTGAGGCTGTGTCGATGCCAGCCGAAGACGCCGCCACCAGCTCGATCACCAGCAAGGGACAGGTCACCATCCCCAAGGCCCTGCGGCAGCAGCTCGGCCTGGCCCGAGGCGGTCGGGTCAGCTTCCAGCTGGTGGGCGATCACATCGAAGTGCGCTCCTGCAAGCCGGAGCAACCGCTGCCGACCAGCGGCTTCGGCCTGCTCAGGAGCACTCGTCCGCCTGTGCCGGCTGACTTCGACCCGGCCAGCCTGCTGGCGCCGTGATCGGCCTCGACACCAACGTGCTGGCTCGCTACTTCGTCGCCGAGGACGGGGCCGATGCCGCCACCGAACGCCAGCGCCAGGCAGCACGGCAGCTGTTCGAATCGGGGCAGCCCCTGTTCCTGCCCAAGACCGTGGCCCTGGAGCTGGAGTGGGTGCTGCGGGGCTACTACGGCTTCGCGGCTGAGCAGGTGCTGCTGGTGTTCGACCACCTGCTGGCCCACCCTGGCCTGACCACGGAAGATCGCCCGGCCCTCGAGCAGGCCGTCGCCGGGCTACGCGCCGGGCTCGACTTCGCCGATGCCCTGCACCACGCCAGCTGCCGTGGCTGCGACACGCTCGCCTCCTTCGACGACCGGGGCTTCGCCCAGCGCATCCGCCACCTGAACCTGGCGCCTCGCGTCGTCGTTCCCAAGGCCCCTTAGCGGGTGGCCCGCGCCAGGAACCCTTCGGCGGCAGCCTCCAAGGCCTCGCGCCGCTTGGAGTCCATCTTCTCCAGCATCCGCACCATCATCGAAAGGCGGGGATTGGCCTGGAAGAAGGCGCGGTGGCGGTCGATGAAGCGCCAGTAGAGGCCGTCCCAGACCTCGCACCAGGGGCCCTTTTTGTAGTCGCCCATTTTGAGGATGTAGTTGGAGCCCCCGATGTAGGGCTTGGTGGCGAACAGGCCGCCGTCGCTCATCTGGCCCATGCCGTAGACGTTCGGGCCCATCACCCATTCGTAGGAATCCAGATAGCGCTCCATGAACCAGCGGTGCACTTCACCGGGATGGATCTCACAGAGCAGCATCAGGTTGCTGATCACCATCAGCCGCTCGATGTGGTGGTTGTAGCCGAGCCGGTTGACGCGCTCGATCGCCGCATCCAGGGGCGGCAGGCCGCTGCTGCCGTCGTCCCAGCAGGGGGCGAGGCGGCGCTGGTGCTTCCAGAAGTTGGCGGCGGCCTGGCGCTCGCCGTGCACCCGGTCGATGCCGCGCACGAACTCGCGCCAGCCGATCACCTGGCGCAGGAAACCCTCCAACGAGGCGATCGGCACGGGCTGGCCGCGCTCCTCCCGTGCCGCCGCGTGCTCCAGGGTGGCCGCGACCACCGCCGCGGGGGTGAGCAGGCCGATGTTGAGCAGGGGCGAGAGCAGGGAGTGGTGCAGGGTGACGTGCTGGCGGCTGAGGGCGTCCTCGAACGGCCCGAAGCCGTCGAGGCGCTCCGCCAGGAAGCACTGCAACCAGGCCTCGGCGCCGGCCTGATCGAAGGGGATCCAGAGGGGCCCCAGCGCGCCGGGGTGGTCGGGGAAATGGCGCTCGATGAGGGCGCGCACCGCCGGCTCGTGGGGGCTGGCCGCCAGCGCCGGCAGGGTGGGCTCCACATAGCCCTTGGGCAGCTTGCGGCGGTTTTCGGTGTCGAAGCTCCAGCGGCCGCCGGTGGGGGAGCCATCGGGCTCCAGCAGCAGGCCGAGACGGCGCCGCTGGCGCTCATAGAAGGTCTTCATGAACGGGCGGCGGCGGCCCTCGAACCAGCTCCGGCTCTCGGCCGCCGATTCCAGGAACGCCGGCGAGGGCAGCACGCCGAGACGCACGCCCTGCTCAGCGCAGAAGCGCTGCAGCCGGGCCTCGAAGCTGCGGTCGGCGACCTCGGCCACCTGAAGTTCGCGGCCCTCCAGTTCGCGGCCCCGGGGCTCGCGGCCGCCGTTCAGCTCAGCCCCCAGTCGCTGCCAGAAGGACACCCCCTCCGACTCCGGCAGCTCCCAGTAGCGAACCGCCACTCCGCGCTTCACCAGCGCGTCGCGGAAGCTGCGCATCGCCGTAAAGGTGTGCAGCAGCCGCAGGCGGTGGTACCGCCAGGTGGAGGCCACGGCCAGGTCCTCGACCATCAGCACCCGGGAGCCGGGGGCGAGCTGCAGGGGAGAGGGTCGCGTCCAGTCGGGATGAAGCTGGTCGCCCAGGATCAGGGTCAGGGCCACAGGGGGAGGGTCACAAGGGGAGGGGCGCCGGGGCGGCCCAGAGCCGGCGGTGGGTCTGCTCGGGGTCGTAGAGGCGCACCTGGCGTTCCAGGTCGAAGCGGCGGGGGCTGCCGCCGAAGCTGCGCGGGTCGGAGCCGACACCGGCCAGGTAGGCCCAGTTGCCCGTGTTCAGGGCCGGGTGGGCGTCAATCAGGGCCCACTCGAAGAAGCGGCCCCCCCAGGTCCAGGGCAGCTGGAGCTCGTTGACGAAATGGGAGGCCACCCACTGGCGGCCGCGGTTGGAGAGGTAGCCGGTGGTGAGCAGTTCGCGCAGCTGGGCATCGATCAGGGGATGGCCGCTGTCCCCGCGGGTCCAGCGGGCGAAGCGCTCCCTGGCCTCCTGCGGACCGGCCGGCGCGGCAGGCGGACGGTTCTGCAGACCGCCAGGGGCGTGGAAGGCGTCGCCGTGGCGCTGCTCCGACCAGAGGAAGAACTCCCGCCACAGCAACTCCTGTTGCATCCATTCGGAACCCTCGTCCGCACCGTGGAGCTCCTGGTAACGGAGCACCTCCCGCCAGATCCGCCGCACCGACAGTGAGCCCACCCCCAGAAAAGGGGAGAACTTGGCGGAGAACTCCGTCCCCACCAGCCCGTTGCGGGTGAGCTTGTAATCGCGCAGCCCGCTGGAGCCGAACAGGTAGTGCCCCAGCCGGGCCAGGGCCGTGGGTTCATCACCGGGAAAGGGGAAGGCGCTGCGGGGATCGGGGCCAGCGGAGGTCGGTGGGGGAGCGGGCGATTCCAGCCAGGCGCGGGGGAGCTCGTCCCAGGGGTCCCCCAGGCCGGTGAGATCCGGTGGGGGCAGGGGCGGCTCCGGAGAGCATTCCAGGGCTCGGCGGAACTGGCTGAACACCCGCGGGAAGCGCTCGGCCGCCACCGGCCAGGTGTTGAACAGGCGGCTCTCCTGGGCGTGCAGCACCGCCTCGGGCTGCACCAGGGGGCGGAGCTCGGCGAGGGCGGCCGCCGTGGTGTGCTGCGGGAAGGCCAGCAGGGGGATCCCCGCCGCCGCCAGGCGGGCGTGCAAAGAGGTGAGGGCCTGGGCCTCCAGGCGCCGCTGGTGGGGCCCCCGCAGCCGCTGACCCTGCGGCCGGCAGGCCAGCACCAGCAGGCGCCCGCCGCTCTGGCGCGCCAGCGCAACGGCCCGGTGCAGCACGGGCTGGTCATCGAGGCGCAACTGGCCCTCCAGGGCCAGGGCGATGGTGGGGCCGCGCGCCATGGTGCCTCGCCGGGGCGGTCAGCCTGGCAGGGCCGGGACGGCGACCGCGAGGCCCGGCTCCATGACGGATTGCTGCGGCCCCGGGCGGAGCGATTGCGCGTCTTAAGGATTGCTCTAGATTTTGCCCATGTGGGAGATCCCCGTGCACCGATCCATCGGACTGCTGACCGCCACCGGCCTCACCGGCCTGGCCCTGGTGAGCCTGACCATGACCTTTCTGGGTTGAATCAGGGCGCCGCCGGCAGGTAACCGGTGCGTACCAGGAAAGCCCTCAGCGCGTCGGGATAGCTGGCATAGCGCTTCTCCGGCCGCCGGCAGTCGCCCTTGGCGTTGTAGCCCGCCTCACAGGAGGTCAGCCCCCAGTCGGAGCTCCGGTCGTAGAGGCCCAGCATCCGTTTCCAGCCGCTGTCGAACTCCCCCACCAGCTCCTTGGTGGCCACCCAGGCCGCCAGGAAACCGTTGGCCTCCGGGCGCTGATCGGCGGGCTGCTTGAACCAGCCCTCCATCTCCTCCAGCCGGCGGCGATGCAGCGGCAGCATCTGGCGGCGATGGCTGATGTCGACGAAGCGGGGGCCGTCCAGCTGCCAGATCTGGCTGGGGGCGCTGCTGCCGGCGTAGCTGGCGAACTGGTAGAGAAAGCGGTTGTCCACGTCCACCAGCAGGTAGCGGCCGTTGCCCAGCGGGTCGCTGGCGCCATTAGGGCCACCGTTCACCGGATCGCGGCGCACCTCAAACCAGCGGCGGCCGTCGGGGCTGCTGGTGAGCACCCGGGTGTCGTTGCAGCAGTGGGCGCCGCCCGTGAACGAGGAAAGCAGCACCTCCGGGTAGGGATTGGAGGGATCCATCTCCACCACCTGCAGCACCGAATCGATGCTGCCGGGGCCGATCCGCAGCGCCCCCATCAACTGAC
Organism: Aphanothece cf. minutissima CCALA 015; assembly: GCA_003003925.1. Taxonomy (GTDB): domain Bacteria; phylum Cyanobacteriota; class Cyanobacteriia; order PCC-6307; family Cyanobiaceae; genus Cyanobium; species Cyanobium minutissimum. Next base: position 129,335 of record PVWP01000007.1, on the reverse strand, counting down.
CCACCACCTTCCCGTCCACCCGCACGGTGGCCACGGGCTGGACCTCATCCATGCCATCGGGCCTGGGCTGGCGACGGTTCTCCAGCACGGCCACCACAGGGCCGTTGGTGATCACCGGACCGGGTGCCGGTGAGAGGGCCAGCAGCAGGGGCAGCAGCATCGGCGTGGGCCTACTGGCAGCCCTGGACCGAGATCCGGTAGCTGAAGCCCAGGGCGCCGGGATCGCTGCTGGCTCCCACCTTGAAGTTCATCTGGCTGGCCTGCTTGCCCGGAATGGCGGGGAAGGGGCCGAACATGCGTCCGGTGCCCATGGGCGGGTTCATGACTTCGTTGATCACCTGCAGATTGCTGCCGTCGCTGAACTTCATGAAGCCACTCACCGGATATTTGGCATTGGCGTCGGAGGAATTGGCCGTGAAGAAGAACTTGAAGCTGCTGTAGGGCTGGTTGACGATGAAGTCCGTGTTCCAGTTCTCCTTGCCGATCAGCTTGGCGGCCCCGACCCGCTTGGAGACGATCGGGGTGGTGCCATCGCCACCAATCGGCTGCAGGAAGGTGCAGCGCTGCTGGGCCTGGGCCGCTGGGCCGACAGCGACGACGACCGAAGCGCCCAGCAGGGAGAGGGCCAGGACTTTCATGGTGAAGGATGAAGAGACAACGACCCTAGAACGCATCGGGCGCCGGAGGCTATCGGCCGAAGCCGGCCACCGCGGGCGGGGCAGCCTTCAAGGCTCAAAGGCGAACAGGCGCCCCCAATCGTTCCTCATGCTGATCACGATCCAGCCCTGCCGGCGCGCTTCGTCGTACAGCCCCTGGGTGAATGGCCCCACCCGGCTGTCCGGCAGCCCCAGGGCCGGGCCGTAGGCATACTCGCGGCGGGCGTCATCGTGCAGCACCAGCATCGACAGACGCGCGCCATCACCGGCCTTGGTGTACTCCAGCATCTGCCGGTCGCCGGTGGAGTTGCCGAAGGCGGCGATGGGCCGCCGGCCGATCATCAGCTGGATGCCCTCCGGCTTTCCGGCGTCGTTGTCGTTGAGCAGCAGCCGGGGCTCCTTGGTCAGAAAGGGCCGGCCCTGGGCGTCGTAGCCGTAACGGGTGGCGCCGGCGCTGCCGATCACCTGCTCGGGCGGGATGCCATAGACCTCCTCGGCGAAGACGCGCACGAAGTCCTGACCACCGCCGGTGACGATGTAGGTCTTGAAGCCATGGGCGCGCAGGTAGCGGAGCAGCTCCTGCATCGGCTGGTAGGTGAGCTCGGTGTAGGGGCGCTGCCAGCGGGGATGGCGGGCCGTGGCCAGCCACTGGCGCACATCGGCCTTGAAGGTGTCCAAGGGCATGCCGCTGAGGGCGGTGGCGGCCAGCCGCTCCAGTTCCTGGTGGGTGGTCACCGCCCCGGGCACCTTCTCAAGGATGAAGCGGACCTGCGGGTAGACCGGCTGCTCCACCCAGAGGGTGCCGTCCTGGTCGAAGGTGGCGATGCGCTCGGCGGGCGGCACGAAGGCTGGGCTGGCGGGGTCCGTGGTCTGGCGGACGAAGCGGACGATGCCGTCCCGGGCCGCCCCCGGATTCCAGGAGGGCAGCGGATCGGCGGACTGGGCCCCGCCGGCCATGGCGGCAACGGTGGCCAGCAGGATCGTGGCGAGCAGGCTCCCCAGCAGGAGCAGGAACCAGCGGCGGCGGCAGGGCAGGGTCACGGGGCGGCGGCCTCAGAACTTGCGCAGTTCGCGGCGGATCTTGAACGGATCACCCGAGTGCTGCTGGTTCAGCAGCAGCAGCGGCAGTCCCGCCAGCAGCAGGCCGATGGCGACGACCACCCCCAGGGGGACCGGCGGCCCGCCCTGGGGCGGTCGCGGGGTGCGGCTGAACCTGGCCATCGATGCGGGCGGCGGAGACGGCTGGTCCGTCAGTCTGCCGGGGGGTGCCACCGGCGCCCGCGATCCCGGTCCGCTGATCCCGGGCCCGCGGCCTGTGCAGGGATGAAAGGATTTCGGCATCGCCTTTGCCGGTCCGCCATGGACGCTCCCACCCTGCTGCTCGCGACCGGAGGCCACCAGATCGAGGCGGCCGAGACCCTGATCGAGGTGGGCCGCTTCATCGTCATCCTTTTCGCCGCCCGGGCCCTGGCGGAGCTGATGGTGCGCTTCCGCCTGCCGGCCATCCTTGGCGAGCTGGTGGCGGGCGTGCTGATCGGCGTATCGGGGCTGCACCTGATCCTGGCGCCGGAACTGGGGGCCCAGCTCAACGCCCTCGCCGAGGGCACGATCGCCGCCCTCGCCCACGTGGGCCCCGACCAGGTGCAGGAGATCTACGACCACGGCTTCAGCAATCTGCAGGCGGTGGCGAAGATCGGCCTGCTGGCCCTGCTGTTCCTCACCGGCCTGGAGAGCGAACTCGACGAACTGATGGCGGTGGGGGGCCAGGCGATCACGGTGGCCCTCACCGGGGTGGTGCTGCCCTTCGCCCTGGGCACCTTCGGCCTGCAGTTCCTGTTCGGCGTGCCGCTGCTGCCGGCGATCTTCGCCGGTGCCGCCATGACCGCCACCAGCATCGGCATCACCGCCAGCGTGTTGGGGGAGCTGAAGTTCCTGCGCACCCGGGAGGGGCAGACGGTGATCGGCGCCGCCGTGCTTGACGACATCCTCGGCATCGTGATCCTGGCCGTGGTGGTGGCCCTGGCCGGCGGCGAAGGCTTCAGCCTCGGCCCGATCCTGAAGCTGATCGCCGCGGCCGCGGTGTTCGTGGTGGTGGCCCTGTTCCTCAGCCGCACCGCCGCGCCCCCCTTCGACGGGCTGCTCGATCGCCTCAAGGCCCCGGGCGAGGTGGTGGTGGCGGCCTTCCTGGTGATGTCGCTGGCCTGCTTCGCCGCCCAGGCCTTCGGGCTGGAGGCGGCCCTGGGGGCCTTCGCCGGCGGCCTGATCCTCAGCGGCTCCCGCCACCGGCACGCGATCGAGGAGGCGGTGAAGCCCCTGGTGGCCCTGTTCGCCACCGTCTTCTTCGTGCTGATCGGCAGCGGCATGGACCTCTCGGTGCTCAATCCCTTCGATGCGGCCAACCACGAGGGCCTGGTGATGGCGGGCTTCCTGCTGGCGGCCGCCGTGGTCAGCAAGGTGGCGGCCGGCTGGAGCTACCGCAGCAGCGGGCCCACCAACCGGCTGGCGGTGGGACTGGGGATGATGCCCCGCGGCGAGGTGGGCCTGATCTTCCTGGGGCTGGGCACCCAGACCGGGGTGCTGGGGCCGTCGCTGGAGGCGGCGATCCTGCTGATGGTGATGGGCACCACCTTCCTGGCGCCGGTGCTGCTGCGGCTGGTGCTGGCCGACGCCGAAGAAACAGCCGAGGCGACGGCTTGAGACGTCCGGCTGAGGGCAGGATGCGGCCCGGGTCCGGCCGTGGGACAGTGGCCCCAGCTCGCCCCCTGCCCGTGGCCAACGACAGCGATACCCCCCGGTCGGTGATCGCCGGCCTGCTGCTGGTGATCGGCTCCCTGGCCGGCCTGGCCCTGCTGGTCTGGGTCACGGTGGTCATGCTCGACCTCAAGCACCTGAACACCTCCGGTTTCACCCTGCCCTGAGGCTGATCGCCTAAACAGGGGGCCGCCGGCCGCCGGCATGGGCGTGGGCGGTCACAAGGCTGGCCAGGAGGGCCTCACTGCGGAGCGGCTTGGCGAGAACGTCGTTCATGCCGGCCTGCAGGGCCGCCTCCCGGTCCTCGGCGGTTGTGAAGGCGGTGAGTGCCACGATCCACGGCCGGTCGGACCGTCCGCCGCAGGAACGGATGCGGCGGGTGGCCTCGAGGCCATCGAGCCGGGGCATCTGCACATCCATCAGGATCAGGTCCGGCTCGAGGAGCCGCTGGCGCTCCAGCGCCTCCTGACCGTCGACGGCGGAATCGGGCTCGTAGCCGAGGCGCCGCAGCATGAGCTCGCAGAGCCGCCGGTTCACGGCGCTGTCGTCCACCAGCAGGATGCGCAGGGGATGGCGCGCGGCGAACGGTTCGGCGGACGCCGGCGGCGGCTCCGCCACAGCGGGAGAGGCCACCCCGGGGGCGGCGGGAGCAGGGGCGGCAGGGGCCTCCACCACCTGCAGCGGCAGGCGGAAGCGGAACACACTGCCCCGGCCAGGGGTGCTCTCCACCTGGATCGTGCCGCCGAGGGCCACGACGAGCTGCCGGCTGATGGCCAGCCCCAGCCCGGTGCCGGCCTGGGGGGCGTTGGCGGTGGCGCCCAGCTGGGAGAAGGGCTGGAACAGGCGCTCCAGGTGGTCGGCGGCGATGCCCACACCGGTGTCGGCGACGGCGAACGCCAACAGGATCGTCGCGTTCTCCGGCAGGTTCGCCCCGGCGGCCACCGGAGCGCCGGCCTCCACGGAGACCACGACGCTGCCGGCATCGGTGAACTTGATGGCGTTGCCGATCAGGTTGAGCAGGATCTGGCGCAGGCGGATGGCATCGGTGAGGATCGCCTCGGGCAGCTCAGGCGGCAGCACCAGGGCCAGGTCGATCGCCTTGACCCGGGCGAGGCTGGAGCAGGCGGCGATGGTTTCCTCCAGCAGGGGACGCAGCCGGCAGGGGGCCAGCTCCAGCTCCAGGTGGCCGGCCTCGATCTTGGTGTAGTCGAGGATGCCGTTGAGCAGGGTGAGCAGGGACTCCCCCGAGCTGTGGACGATGTCGAGGCACTCCCGCTGCTGGGGCGAGAGCTCCGTGGCCAGCACCAGTCCGGTCATGCCGATGACGCCGTTGAGCGGGGTGCGGATCTCGTGGCTGAGGGTGGCGAGGAAGGTGCTCTTGGCCCGTTCGGCGGAGGCCATGGCCTGGAAGGCGCGGGCCCTCGCCTTGAGGGAGCGGCGATGGAAGTTGGCGGCCAGCACCGAGAACCCGGCACTGCCGATCAGGCCCAGCAGGTAGGTGAGCTGCAGGGGCAGCTCCTTGCGTCGCAGCTGGGCCAGCGAGATGTCGATCCCGACGAAACCCACCAGAGCCCCGTCGCGGTCGCGAATGGGGGCGAAGCCGCTCATGAAGGACCCGAAGTGATCGGTGTAGGGCCTGGTGCTGACGGTGACCATGCCGCTCCGGGCGGCGCGCAGGGCATCGGCCGAGGGATTGACGTAGAGGTCGCCGACGCTGACGGGGCTGGCGGGGGCCCCGGGGTTCTGGATGTAGTACGTGCTGTCGAGCGTGAAGCGGAGCCCGTCCGGGGTGGCGATGAAGACGTAGGCGTAATAGATGTCAGGCACCAGCCTGCGGAGCTTCAGCAGGGGCGCAGTGGCGCGGCGATAGTCCGGATCACCCGTCTGCTCCGGCCTGGTGATGGTGGCGACGAGGGACGGATCCATCTCACGGGCGGCGATGCTCACCAGGTTGTGGAGGTTGTCGCGCACCTGGTTGCGCAGCAGTCGGGTGGCGCTCCAGTAGTTGGCGCTGAGGGCCACCCCCGCGACGGCGAAGATCGTGGCGGCCAGCAGCACGCTCTCGCGGCGAATCCGCTGGCGGCTCCATCCGGCCTCGGGATCGCCGCTGGGGCGTTCAGACCACGGGAAGCCGCCGAACACACGGGAGAGCGGGCCAGCCAGGAGTCCTCAGCACGCGGCACCATCCTTGTCTACCCGGTCGGAACCCCTGTCGGTTGCGGCCAGGTGCGCAGCGTCCGGAGGGGTAAGGAGATGTGAACCCCCCTCAGGCCCCCGAAAGGCCTTGCCTACGTTTGGGCAGGTGAAGGACTCTCCATGCGCGCGAACGTGGCTCCCCGCGAGGCGGCACGGCTGGAGGCCCTGAACAATTACCGCATCCTGGATACGGAAAGCGAGCAGTCGTACGACGACATCACCTTCCTGGCCGCCCAGCTCTGCGACGTGCCGATCGCCCTGGTCAGCCTGGTGGATGCGGATCGTCAGTGGTTCAAGTCCCGGGTGGGTCTGGCGGCCAGCGAAACGAGCCGGGATGTGTCCTTCTGTGCCCACGCGATTCTCGGCGACCGGACCCTCGTGGTGAAGGATGCCCGTGTGGATGAACGCTTCCGGGACAATCCGCTGGTCTGCAGCGAACCCAACATCGTCTTCTATCTGGGGGTGCCCCTGTGCACACCGGGCGGGGCCAAGATCGGCACGCTGTGCGTCATCGATCAACGGCCCCGTGAGCTCAGTGACCTGCAGATCCGCTCCCTCGAAACCCTGGCCCACCAGGTGGTGCTGCAGCTGGAACTGAGACGGATCTCCGACCAGCTGGCCGCCGCCCTGCAGCGCATCGAGGTGATGGAGACCCTGATTCCGATCTGCTCCTACTGCAAGGGCATCCGCAACGACCAGGGCTACTGGGAATCCGTGGAGTCCTTCATCAAGAGCCACGACAACGTCGAGTTCTCCCACGGCGTCTGCAATGCCTGCATGGCCCGGTACTTCCCCGAAGTGGCTCCGCTCCCGGAAGGGGATTCAGGCGAGGGCGCCCAGGGCTGAGGCCACCCTGGCGATCGCCGCCTCCCCGCGCCGGTGGATCTCACGGGCGTAGTCGGTCCAGGTGCCCTGGCCCCAGTAGCGGAAGCAGCTGGTTTCCAGCAGCAGCAGGTGGAGCAGGGCCTCCTGATAGGGCTGGGTGCGCGTCACGGCGGGATCCTCCGCCACCAGGGGATCGAACACCTGGTGGAAGCGGGCGCTGAGCAGGTTCATGGGCTCCAGCACGTTGGCGTAGCCCTCCACCCAGCTGAGGTCATTGGTCCAGGAGGCGCCGGCCATCGAGAAGGAGGGGTCGCCGGCCTGGAGCCCGGTGATGGCCGTCTCCACGGTCTGGGGGGTGGGGGTGGCGCCGATGTGCTGCCACAGCCGGTGCTGCCCCACCGCCTGGATCACCGGGAAGGCCGCGTCGCCCACCCCGGCCGCTTCGAGCAGTTCGAGATATTCGCTGCCGTTGATCGCCACCGTGCCGCCGCTGCCGCCGCCGTCCTGGGCCGCCAGGCGCCGGTGGGCCTGGAGGAAGGCCGGCGGGAACTCGTTCATCATCACGCCGCCGTTCTCGCCGTCGGCGATCTGGGCCACCAGCGCCGGCACCGCCGTGCCGCCCAGGGGCAGCCGGCCCAGCCCCAGGGCCTCGTAGCAGGGCTGCATCTGGCCCACCAGCTTGGTGTCGGAGCCCTGGGTCTTGATCAGCGCCGTGATCGACACCTCCTCGCCGCTGGAGCTGCGGGCCACCAGCCGGTTGGGGAGCAGCGTCTGCTCCCGGGTGAGGCTGCTGCCATCGGGATTCTCGACGCTGTGCTCCTGCACCAGCAGCCAGCGGTAGCCGCAGTCCCGCAGGGCGCTCACGAAGGCGAACAGGGTGTCGGGGTGGTTGGGCAGGTGCATCTCCGGGGGCGAGAAGCCCTTCACCCGCTGCAGGGCCTCGCTGCCGAAGAGGGCTGCGAAGTGGTGCTGCCAGGCCAGGATCTGCAGCTTCAGATCGGGGATCGGCGTGGAGGGCGCCACGGCGTGGCTCCAGAACGTGCCGAGCCACTCCACATGGGGCACGACGGAGGGATCGCAGGCCAGGACGGTGAGCGCCTCGAGGATGTCGGCGCGGCCCATCTGCTGGAACCCCCAGAGCAGATTGCCGGAGTAATCGAGCATGATCCGCGGGTTGGCGCCCTCGCCGATCAGCTGGGGGATCAGGTCGGCCAGGCGCCGGTAGCAGTGGGCGAAGGGTTCGGCGTTGTGGTTGTCGCCCTCGCCGGGGTGCTCGAGCATGTACTGCAGGTGCGAGATCAGCGCGCCATCGGCACCCGCAGGGATCGTGGGCTGGTGCATGTGCAGTGCACAGGCAAAGGCCGAGGTGATCGCCTCGAGCCGCAGGTTGGTGCGGGGCAGCGCTACGGGCCCGCTCTGCTGCACCAGGGCAAGGATCTCGGCTTCACGGCCGGCGATCGGCGGCAGGGAGGGGTGGGGCATCGGCGGCGGCGCGGGCGGGGTGCGATGCGCGGGCCATCGACGTTCCCGCCGATCCTGGCCAGGCGAAGCGAATGGCGCCAGCGACGGCGGACCCGTGCAGATCACGGCGGCCCAACCTCCCTAGGGTTGAGCAACTGCGAGTCCGCCCCGTGCCGAAGCCATCCCTCGCCCTGGCCGCCGGGCTCATGGCCCTGCCGCTGCTGAGCGTTCCTCTGCTCACTCCGGACCCGGCGCTGGCCCAGAAGCGGATTCCCAAGCTGCCGGGCCAGAACGAATGCCCGCTGGGGTATGTGAACGACCTCAAGCAGCACTGCAACTCGCCGATCTACTACGAGGTGCGGCCCACCTACGGCAAGCCCTGCCTCTCGGGCTGGATGAACATCGGGGCGGGTTACTGCAAGAAGAAGACGCTGGGGATCTTCTGAGGGGCCCGGCCGCAACGACAAAGGCGGGCCAAGGTCGTGCTCATCACTACTTCTGATCCTTGCTGGTGGACGTGATCAGTGCCGCGGAGACCAACCGCTCCTTCTCCCGTCTGCTGCGGGAGGTGGCGGATTCCACGGCCGGGGTGCTGGCCGGGGCCATGGATCTGTGCGTGGACCACCAACTCGGCAGCTGGGACGCCCCCGTGCTGAGCGTGGCCGCCGGCGCCGACGCCCGTCTGTTGCTGCAGCTCATCGAGAACCCTTAGAAGCTGTCTTCCGTCTGGCCGGCGAAGCGGCCGGCGTAGCTCTCGATGCCCTGCAGCTTCTGGAACACGAACTGACAGATCGCCGTGCCGGGATGCACCGCCAGGGGAGCGGGGCCGAAGTTGCTCATCTCCAGCACCTGCTGGCTGTCGATCCCCGGCCCCATGAAGGGGGCGCTGATGTGCACCATCAGGCCCAGCCGCGCGAAACGGCTGCGGCCCTCCAGCCAGCCGCAGAGGCCGGGGCCGAGGCGCAGCCGCTCCTGCGTGATTCCGAGCACCGTCTCGCCCGGCATGATCAGGATGTGCTGGCCCTCCGGCACTTCGATCTTCTCGGTGAGCTGGCGGTAGTCGGTGTTCTCGCCCACCTCGATCACCTGATGCACCTTGCGGAAGACGCGGAAGGTGCGGGCGAGGGTGAGGTCGAGGGAGGCGGGGCCCAGCCGCTCGGGGGCGAAGGGGGTGACCCCGATCGTGCCCGCTTCGATCGCCTGCAGGATCGCCTCTCTGCCGAGAACGCTCATGTCTTTCGCTGGGCACAGGCGATGGAGGATTGTCTCAGGCGGCAGGCCTGCGGGGGCCATGGGGGTGCGGCCATGGGCTGGGCAGGGCTTCCTAGGCTCGGCACGGCCGCCCGGCAACTTCCATGTCCGCACCGATCCAGGCCCTCGCCGCCCCCGGCGCCGGGCAACCGCTTGAGCCCTTCAGCTACACCCCAGGCCCCCTGGGCTGCGAGGAGGTGGAGATCGCCGTCGAGAGCTGCGGCATCTGCCACAGCGATCTCTCCATGCTCGACAACGACTGGGGCATGACCGCCTATCCGTTTGTTCCCGGCCACGAAGTGATCGGGCGGGTGGTCGCCCTCGGGGAGCACACCAAGCGCCTGAGCATCGGTGACCGGGTTGGGCTGGGCTGGTTCTCCGGCAGTTGCGGTGCCTGCGATCAGTGCCTCTCCGGCAACCAGAACCTCTGCCTCAACGCCGAGGCCACCATCGTCGGGCGGCACGGTGGCTTCGCCACGCGGGTGCGGGCCCAGTGGACGTGGGTGGCCCCCCTGCCGGAGGGTCTCGACACCGAGAAGGCCGGCCCGCTGCTCTGCGGCGGCATCACCGTCTTCAACCCGATCGTGGAGCTCGGCATCCAACCCACCGACAGCGTGGCGGTGATCGGGATCGGCGGGCTGGGTCACATGGCCCTGAAGTTTCTGCGGGCCTGGGGATGCGACGTCACCGCCTTCACCACCAGCGACTCGAAACGGGATGAAGCGCTCCAGCTGGGCGCCCATCGCACCTTGAACTCCCGCAATGCCGAAGAACTGGCCCAGGCGGCAAGCAGCTTCGACTTCATCCTCAACACCACCAACGCCAACCTCGACTGGAACACCTACATCGCCGCCCTCAAACCCAAGGGCCGGCTGCACACCGTGGGGGCCGTGCCTGAACCGATCGCCCTGGCGGCCTTCCCGATGATTCTCGGGCAGAAAAGCCTCTCCGGCTCGCCCCTGGGCAGCCCATCCACCACCGACAAGATGCTGCAGTTCAGCTGCCGCCACGGCATCGCCCCCACCACGGAGTTCTTCCCGATGTCGCGGGTCAATGAAGCCCTCGATCACCTGCGCGCCGGCAAAGCCCGCTACCGCATCGTGCTGATCAACGACCTGGGCTGAGGCGCGCCTGCAGCGGCTTGGTCTGCGCCGTGGTGGCACCCACATGGGGCCTCAGGCGGTCGGCCGGGTTCCCCGGCCCAGGTCGTCGATGGTCTGCTCCAGCAGATCGCGGCCGCTGTCGTAGACGATGCGCGGCGCCGGCCGGCCGGACTCGGTGGCGCCGAGACGGCGGGCGACGGCCCGGCGGCGTTTCAGCTGGGGATCGGCGCTGCGGGCCGCCTTGGCCCAGGCCTGGCGGCGGCGATTGCGGGCGGCGATGGCACGGTTGCGCCCGTACTGCAGCGGCAGGCGGGCCAGGGGCAGGAGCAGCAGCAACAGGGCATAGCCGATGGCGAAGCGCGCCAGCCAGGCCACCGGGGGCAGCCAGGCGGGGGTGATCGCCAGCAGCCATGGCGAGAGCACCAGCAGGGCCCCGACGGCGACGCCATAGGCGACCCTTTGCCCGGCTCCGGCCCGGCTGAAGCGAAAGGCGCGCTCGCGCAGGGGCGGCACCGGCCCATCCCCGCCGGCGGCGCGGGCGGGCAGGAAGGGGAAGCCATAGATCAGGTCCCCGTCCTCACTCACCTCGGGGCGGCCGTCGAAGCGCAGCAGCACCGGCAGCATGGCGGCATCGGCGAGGTCCCGGCGGCGGTCGGGATCGGAGGGGCAATCGGGCAGATCGAGCAGAGGGGCGAGGTCCTCGGCGATCACCACGCCACCGCGCTTGCGCAGGACGGCGCCGATGCGGCGCCAGCGCTGCGGCTCGAAGCGGGCATTGGGATCGCCATCGCCGAACAGGATCGAGAACACGGCGCTGAGGAAGCCCAGGGAGGCCGGATCAGCGCCTTCACCGGGCAGGTCCCAGAGCAGGCTCCACAGCTGCTGCGGCGTGACGGAGGCGGAGCCCTGGCGCGCCGGGGCCCGGAGGCCGGAGGCAAGCAGATCCAGGATCGAGAGGGGCACCTGGGCGAGCCCCTGCAGCAACGCCAGGCCGGCATCGTCGGCGTCGTCGCTGGTGAACAGCCGCACGACCAGCAGCACCGACAGGATCAGCACCACCAGGGTGGTGACCAGCAGCAGCACCACCCCGAAGCTGAGCCGGATCAGGCGGGCGGCCAGGCGCAGGGTCGCCTGCAGCCGGGCCTGCAGCCGGCGGCGGCCGCTGAGGGCCAGCAGCCGCATCCGAAGCGCGGGGGGGAAGACGAACAGCAGGGTGCCGTCCTCGGCCACCTGCAGATGGCCGGACACGTCAGCCACCAGGGCCAGCAGCCCCGGCTCGACCTCCTGCAGGGACAGGCCGGTGCCGGCGGCCACCTCGCCGACGCTGCAGCGGCGCCCGCGGTTGCCGATCCAGTCGAGCAGGGCGGCTTCCACCGTCATCGGCCTGGGTCAGACGTGCGGGGGCTCGCGAACACCGCCTCCAGCCAGTCGTAGGCCCGCTGGTGGAACAGGGAGCGCGCCGTCTCCTCGCAATGGCCGCCAGCGCCCTCGGCGGTGGTGAAGCGCACCAGGGTGCGGGGACAGCGCAGCGCGGCATGCAGCTGTTCCGCGAAGCGGGCGATCGGATCGGCCTCCGCCCAGGCCACGAAGGTGGGGCAGCGGATCTTCTCGGCGCGCCCCCGGAGGGTGTAATCGCCGGCGATGCGGAGGTAGTCGGCGATGGAATCGAGGCCGTGCACCCAGAGGGCCCGCCGAAAGGTCCAGTGCAGGTAGGGATCGGAGCGGACCAGGGCCTCGAAGGCCTCGAGATCGGCGGGGGTGATCTGGGGCAGCCGCGCGCGCGCGGCCGGGGCCAGCGGCAGGAACGTGCGCAACGCCTCGAGCAGGTCCCATTGGCCGGGATCGGCGATGCAGGCCGCCAGGCGGTGTTCGCCGCTGGCCGCGCGGGGCGCCAGATAGCCGCCGAAACTCCAGCCGATCAGCGCGATCCGCTGCGGATCCACCTCCGGGCGGGTGAGGGCATAGTCGACCACCGGGCCCACCACGGCCTCCCAGTCGGGGCGGAACACCAGGCCCTGGTTGATGAGGGGCCGGCCCTGGCCGGGGCCGTCGAAGGTGAGGCAGTGGTAGCCGCGGCGGACGGCGGCCACGGCATGGGCGAAGTGCGCCTCGTGCACGGTGGCGTCGTAGCCGTTGGTGGCGATCAGGGTGGGGCGCGGCAGGCCCGAGTCATCGGCGCGGTGGAAGTAGCCGGGGAGGGTGGTGCCCTCGTAGGGGATCTCCACGGCCTCCACGGCCGGCGTCATCAGGGCGGCCGCCCGGGCGAACGCCCCGGCCTCCCGGTCGAAGGCCTCCAGCAGCCGGGGATCCACGGGCGCCCCGAAGAGCGGCAGCCAGGCGGTGCGGTAGTAGTTGCTGGCCCGCAGCCAGGCCTCCCGGGCACTCACCGCGTGGCCGGCCGCCGCACAGGCGTCGGCGATCTCGCACACCCGATCCGCCGTCGCGCTCCAGGCCCGGAACCAGCTGTCCCCATCCCCGGGGGTGATCTGCGACGCCGTGGCGAAACACTCGCCGAAATCCGCCCCGCCGTAGGGGGCGTGCGACAGGGCGCGGAACGCGAAGCGCTCGAAGAGGGGATCGGCGAAGAAAAGGCCCATGGGGAGAAGCTCAGAAGGCGTGCCGTGCATCGGCGGCCAGCTGCCGCAGGGCCAGTCGGTCGGTCTTGCCCACGGGGGTGAGGGGCAGCTCCTCGAGCACGCGGATCTCCTCCGGCGCCTTGTATCCGACGCGGGCCCGGGCAAAGGCGATCAGTTCGACTTCGCTGGGGGCGGGCTGGTCGTGGCGGAGGGTCAGGTAGGCCCGCACGTTCTCGCCGTGCACCGGGTCCTGGATGCCGATCACCCCCACCAGATCCACGGCCGGATGTTCAGAGAGCGCCTCCTCCACCTCCTGGGGGCAGATGTTGGAGCTGTCGTGGACGATGATCTGTTTGCGGCGGCCGCAGAACCAGAAGAAGCCGTCGGCGTCGACCCGCATCTCATCGCCGGTGTCGAGCCAGCCCTGCTGGATGGTGTCGGCGGTGGCCTGGGGGTTGTCCCAGTAGCCCACCATCATCGAAGGCGCCTGGATCCAGAGGCGGCCCTGCTCTCCCGGGGCCACCTCGGTCCCGTCTTCGTGGCGCAGGCTGGCGCTGAACCCCGGGCAGAGCCGGCCGACGGAGCCGATCCGGTTCGGTCCCGACGGGGGCGCCAGGGTGGTGTAGCCGATCTCGCTCATGCCGAAGCATTCGTCGATGCCGAAGCCGGCGGCCCGGCGGAACTCCTCCTGCAGCTGGTGGGGCACCTTGTCGCCGCCGCTGATGCAGAGACGCACCGAGCCCAGATCCGTCGGCCGCAGCCGTGCATCCCGCAGCAGCTCGAACAGGGCGGCGGGCAGCATCAGCAGCAGCGAGGGCCGGTGGCGCCGCAACAGGGTTTCCACGGTGGCCGCATCGATGCGGCTGGCGATCGCGGCGGAGGCGCCGGCGGCCAGGGCCGCCAGCACGAGGGCCGAAGAGGCGATGTGGGCCAGGGAGCTGCCGGCCAGCACCTCCTCCCCGGCCCGCAGTTCGCTGGCCTGGATGAAGGAGGTGAGCACCGCGGCGAAGCTGGCCCGGCTGTGGGTGACACCCTTCGGCCGACCGGTGCTGCCGGAGGTGAAAAAAATGAAGGAAGGCTCCTCGCCGGCCAGCCCAGGCCAGGGCGGGGCCGCGCCGCCGGCGGGGTCCGCGGCCAGCAGGGGCTCGAAACCGGAGGGCTCATCGATGCGGTGGCAGCCGAGGGGCAGTTGGCCCGCCACGGCGCTGGCCTGCACATCGGCCAGCCGTTCGCCGTGGAACACCAGGGCCGCGGCGCCGCTCACCGTCAGCGCATGGTCGATCTCCGGGGGCACATAGCGGTAGTTGAGAGGGGTGAGCACCAGGCCGCTGCGCAGCCCGGCCAGGTAATGGACGACCAGCTCCACCCGGTTGGGGATCAGGGAGGCGAGCCGGTCGCCCCGCCGGAGGCCCAGCCGCTGGTAGGCCCGGGCCAGCTGCTCCACCTGGCGATCGAGCTCGGCCCAGCTGAGGCTGTGGTCCAGATCCTGCAGCGCTGCTGCCGCCGGATCGCCCCCCAGGCCGGCCTGCAGGAGGCGGGTCAGGTCGACCAGTGGGGCCAGGGGCGGGCCGTGGTGGGGCATGGAATGCCGCAAGCCCGCCCACTCTGGCAGCGCTTCCTGGTCGGGGGACTGCATGGGGGCAGACCATCGCCGAAGGCAGACGCTTGAGGTTCGTGGTTCTGCGGTGGCTGAGGAATTCCTCCAGGGTCATGCCGGCACCACGATCTGCTGCAGGCCCACGAAGTCGCTTTCCAGGACCAGCTCGCCGTCCTCCAGGAGCATGGCGATCACCTCCTGGAGGTTGGCCTGCAGCTCATCAAGGGTCTCCCCCTGGCTGTGGGCGCCGGGGAAGCCCTGGACATAGCCCACAAGCATTCCTGTGTCCGCGCAGCGCTCGATGGCGGCGGAGAACGTATGCACAGCCTCTGCTTCTTTCAGTGGATTCATCGTAGGCAACCTGCCAGGCCTGGCCGAGGGGGGTGATGGAGGGCATGGCATCGCGACAGGGCTTCTCCTCCGCAAGTGCCACCCCCTGTCACACCCGCCAGCGCCTGCGCGAGACCACCGCCGAGCAGATGCGCATGAGCCACATCGACCCACCGCTCATGCTGCAGGAACTGCTGGGCCTCTGATTTACCAGGCAACAGCCAGTCCCGCCCCGGCGCACGACGTGGCCCGGCGGATCCTGGCAAGCGAGAAGCTGAACGATGTCGAATCTCAGGGATTGGCCGTAGCCAATGAACGCACAGCGATCAGATCCTGATCACCAATTGCTCGGAGGCTGCTGCTTGAAAGCGTCAACAGCGATTGGGTGCGTCCCGATGCAGCGACAAACTCAACCGCGAGATTTGCCGGGTCGTGAATAGCTACGACAGCACCGAGATCGCCCAACTGCAGACCAGCCTCAGGAATGTCGTGGGTGAGAGCAACTGTCTGGTGCAAGACGAACATGACTTACTCCGGAAATGCGGTGACGAGCCTTGGCTGTCTGGAATGATCGGGGATCAGCCAGACCGTTCTGAATGGTCTGGATGCTCCGTTGGGGCCTTTCAACGTAGCACTGATGACTACTTTCATCCCATAGGCACTGATCTCGATCCGCTGAACCGTCCCAGTCTGGCCATGGTGGAGCAGATCATCACGAAGTCGGGTCCAGGATTCAACGGTGTAGCCGAGTGAACTAAAGACGCTTGCCTTGAAGCGACCAACTGGATGCGTGTCTGAGAGCAGATAGTCGCAGATCTTGGCTTCGTCAACGATCGCGTTGTCTGCATGGGGGAGCATTCGTGGGCCAGGGTGATCGCCGGGGCTTCTCCTCCACAAGTGCCACTCCTGTCTCACCCAGCAGTGGTGCGTTCAGGTGCGCTGCTGCCAGCGCCGGGGATCCTGACGGCCGTGCAGGGCAATCACCAGGATTCAGCACCCTGCTCTCGGAAGTACACGGCATAGGGAAACCTCCGCAGCACGAGCCTGCGGGTCTGCCCGTGAATCAGGGGGAAGGATCGGGGATCGCGGCGGATGCGCTCCACCGCAGCAGCGAAGGCTTCAGCGAAGTCCCGAGCCAACGCCAGCTCTAGCCGGCTGTACCAGCGCTGGGTTTCCAGCAGATCCTCCACCGCCTCCGGCAGGAAGCGAATCGCGGGCCTGGTCATCCGATGCCGAGCTGGCTCCGCACCTCATCTCAGGGCACAGCCGCTTCGGGGTTGTCGCGATGGGTCGCCCAGCGCCGGTCGAGTTCGGCGCAGAGGGCGGGGTCCACCGGCAGCGCCCCATCCCGGGACTGGTCATCGAGGCTGTCCCACAGGGCGATCGCCAAGGCCAACCGCTCGCACGGCGGTAGCAGCAGGAGGTCAGACATGGGCGCCATCGCCACCACACCCAGCGAAGGACTCACTGTAGGCACGTTCAAAAGGGGGCAAAGGGAATGGAGAGATGGATGCCATCGCGCATGGGCTGCGTGGTGCCGATTCGTCAGTACTCCAAGCAGATCACATCCAGAGCATCTTCTCCTTCCTCCTGATCCAATACCTCAGGATTGGCAATCAGAGACTGGGATTTGCGCTGGGCACGCTTGAGCGCGCTCAGGAGGCTCAGGAGGACATCCTTCTGGTCCTCCGTCACGCCGTGAGGCCCTCCTGCTCAATCCTCTTTCGGAGGGTTGGGGCCATGCGATCCCGCAAGCGCACCAGGTCGACGGGACACTGCATCAGCTCTTCCAGCTCCTGTTTCAAGTGCACCAGGGCGTAGGGCGTGAGCGGATCAAGCTGGACCCAGACATCGAGATCGCTGTCTGGGCGGGCATCGCCGCGGGCAACGGAGCCGAACAGGCCAAGCTCCACCACATGAAAACGGCGGTGCCAGTCAGGCTGGCGCTGACGGAGGCGGTTGAGCACCTCTTCGGCCGTGAGAGGGGATAACGGTGCTGTCCGGGTCATGGGTCCATTGTGCTGGCCCTTTGGGCAAGGTACCAATGCCACCCCAGCCAGGAAGCCCCCATACCCCCGCCCCCCTCTGGCACCTACGGGCGCCTGCGGCACTCCATCGCCAAGCGCATGCGCATGGGCCCCATCGACCAACCGTTGATGCTCATGGAGCTGCTGGGGAGGAGCAGCCCCGCCCCCTCCGCAGGACGTGGCCCGGCGAATCCTGGGCAGCGGATGGTGGGCCCGGTGCTCACCGGCAACGGCATCACCCGCTATGGCAACGGTGCCTACTGCCTGATTGGCGGCGACGAACTGAGCGATGGCGAGCGCGACGCGCTGCTGGAGCTCTGCCGCCAGCGCCTCGATGCCTTCCGCGAGCAGCGCGGCGAGGAGGCGTTTGCCCACCGCAGCCGCCACCGCAGCCCGATCAGTGGCTCGGAAAAACCAGGGCGGCTCCGACGCCATCAGCAACCTGCAGGCCCTCTGCTTCCGCTGCAACGCCGGTAAGCGCGACGGCTGTTTGCCTACGCAAGAGGGCGCACCCACTTCCGCGGCGTGCAGGCCACCTACGGCCACCGCGAAGCAGGCTGTGTGTTCTGCGCGCTGGGGGACAGCGGCCGGGTGCTGCTGGAGAACGAGGGGTACAGCCCGGTGATCCCGCGTCGTCATGGGGCCGACGGGCTGGAGCTGCACCAGCCGGAGTGGAACGCCGTGGTGGAGCTGCTGAAGCTGAGGCGGGAGCAGCTGAGTGCCCAGGACGCGTCGATCAGCGGCTGGGCTGGTTGGCTCAACGCGAGTGGGGGGCTGAACTCAGGCGAGGCGGCGGGGCAGACGGTGTTTCATGCGCACTGGCATCTGATTCCGAGGCGACACGGGGATTGCGAGCAGCCGCAGGGTGTGGTGCGGGGGGTGATTCCGTCAAAACGGGCCCACTGAAGACAGGCAGCCACACCTCAGCTACAACGAGGCAACTACTGGCCGGATCCGTGCCCTCCTACTGGTGGGTGAACCACAAGCAGACCTACCGGCAGGAGACCGACGGCGGCTACATCTGGTCGCCGAAGGCCAATGCCAACGGCGCCCGCAATGTGAGCTACGACAACCTCACCCGCTGCCAGAGGGGGGATGTGGTGTTCAGCTATGCCAACGGGCGGATCAGCCAGCTGGGCCTGGTGGACACGGCGGCTATCACGGCTACCAAGCCGCCGGAGTTTGGCTCAGCGGGGGAGAACTGGAGCCAGGAGGGCTGGCTGGTGCGGGTGAACTGGCAGCCGCTGCGGGAGGCCCTGGTGCCGCAGACGTTCTTTGAGCTGCTGCAGCCGCTGCTGCCGGAACGCCACAGCCCGATCAGCACAAGCACAGGGAAGGGACTGCAGGGCGTGTACCTGGCTGGGCTGAGCGAAACCCTGGGGCTGCTGCTGGTGAAGCTGATCGAAGACCATGCCGACCCCGCAGTGCGGGTGCACCTGGTGGTGCTAGCGGAAGAGGGCGACTACACCGCTGCCCTGCTCGATGACATGCAGCGCTTGCGGGAGGTGCCGAGCAGCACCGAGCGCGATGCGCTCACCAAGGCGCGGCTTGGGCAGGGGTTGTTTCGCCATCGGGTGGCGGAGCTGGAGCCGGCCTGCCGGGTCACAGGCTTGTCGCGGCAGGAGTTCCTGGTAGCGAGCCACATCAAACCCTGGCGATCCTGCGACAACAGCGAGCGGCTGAGTGGATCCAATGGCCTGCTGCTCTCCCCCCATGTGGACAAGCTGTTTGATCGCCATTGGATCAGCTTCGACGTAGGCGGGCAGCTGATCTGGGAACACGAGGCGGCAGGGGAGGCCCTGCGTTGCTGGGGCATCGAAGGGGCGAATCTGATCAGACCGTTCAACCGCGAGCAGGAGCAGTTTCTCAGCGCCCATCGGGGAGCGTTGCGCCGTTAAACTCCCCAATCAGATCATTACCGAGTCAGTCTTAGCCCGGACATTTTACATGAAGCTCCTCGGGAAGATCATCATCATCGGCCTGATCCTCATTGCGGGCAACTGGGTGCGCGAGTCAACAACACCAGGGAAACAAGCCACGATTGTCTCCATCACCGATGGTGACACCGTTCGGCTACGGAACCAAGAAGGCCAAGAGATCAGGGTGCGGTTGGCCTGCATCGATGCTCCAGAATCCGGAGCGAAGCATGGGAGCACTGCCACCCAACGCTTGGCTCAGCTGACACCAGAAGGGTCCACGATTCGCTATCAAGACTTGGGCAGTGGGGGATACGGCAGGCGAGCGGGAGAACTCTTTACCGGATCCTGGCCGTTGTATTCGTCTGCCAATCGCACCCTCGTCCAAGAAGGGAAAGCTATTGTATATCCACAATATGTCAGCAAGTGCGACAAGGTGGCCTACTGGTGGGACGAGAAATGGGCGCGACTTTGGCGTCGGGGTGTTCACGCCGACCCACATTTTTGTCCACCGTGGCTGGATCGTAGAGGGACCTGTCCTACCGAAGCACGATGGGCCTTCGTCTCTTGGATGGAAGCACTGTTGATGAATCCTTGGGCCAAGTGATGCGAGCCGCTTAGGCCTGTTCAGACTGGGATCTCCCCGGGCAGCAACCGTTGGATGAACACCGCCAAGACCATGGGCCCGCAGCGAGGATTCCAGCTCCCGCCGCCTGGGATCCGACGCCAGCACTGCACCTGTAGGTGGGGTGGTTGGCCTCGGTGGAACCCTCCGAGGATGAGCGGCGGCTGGGACGGGGGATCGCCGAGGGGCTGCTGCATCTGGACGACCCGGAGCGGTTGCGCTGCCTGGGGGCCCAGCTGCAGCGGCCCATCGCGCACGATCCGGCGGGCATCGATCCCGCAACCGAGCGCAGCTGGCGCATGCTGATGGCCCAGCTCTGGGGAAGCGGCCGGCAGCACC
The DNA here is from genome assembly GCA_003003925.1 of Aphanothece cf. minutissima CCALA 015. GTDB lineage: Bacteria > Cyanobacteriota > Cyanobacteriia > PCC-6307 > Cyanobiaceae > Cyanobium > Cyanobium minutissimum. Next base: position 109,682 of record PVWP01000007.1, on the reverse strand, counting down.
TGACCCTGGCCGAGGCCCTCGTCCGGCTCTGGGCTGCCGCCGGTCTCCGCGCCGAGCTGGTGGAGCTGTTGGAGCTGCTGCTGGAGCGAACCGACCACCTGGTGGCACCGCTCGACTGGGACCGCGCCGACCCGCCCCCCGTCCCCCTCAAACTCCACGGCCGCTATTCCCGCGCCGAGGTGTTCGCCGCCTTCGGCCTGCTGAACGAGGCCCGCCCTTTTCCTGGCCGGGAGGGGGTGTTCTTTGATGAAGCCACCCAGTGCGACGTCTTCTTCATCACCCTCAAGAAGTCCGAGCGCCTGTTCTCCCCCACCACCCGCTACAACGACGTCGCCATCTCCCCGTGGGAGTTCCACTGGGAGAGCCAGAGCCTCACCCGGGAAGCTTCCGCCACCGGGCAGAGATACATCCATCACGTTGAGCGCGGCTGCCGGGTGATGCTGTTCGTGCGGGAGGAGAACAGGCGCGGCGGGGTGACGCTGCCGTTCCTGTGTCTGGGGTTCGCGGATTACGTGAGCCACGAGGGCGAGCGGCCGATGGCGATTCGCTGGCGGTTGCACAGAGCGATTCCGGCGGCGTTCGTGCCGGAGCTGGCGCTGGCGGTTTAGCGTCATGCCAGGCTCCGCTTCAGCGCTCACTGCCGGCCATGGACGTCAGTTCCGAAACGTTGATCAGCCGGTTGCGCCAGCACGCGCCCGTCTGGAGTGAGCGTTTCGGCGTACGCAGCCTGCGGATCTTCGGCTCCTGGGCCCGCGGCACGGCAACACCGAGCAGCGATGTGGATCTGCTGGTGGCCTTTGACGGCCCTGCCACGGCCAGACGCTTCTATGGCCTCCAGCTGTTCCTGGAAGATCTGCTCCAGCAACCTGTCGATCTGGTGACGGAACAAGCACTCCGGCAGGAGCTCAGGCCTGCGGTTGAGGCGGATGCCATCACCCTCTGACGGCAACCCGAAACGCGATTGGCGCCTCTATGCGCAGGACATGGATCGGTTTGCCCGTCGCGCCGTGCGCTACTGCGCCGATCTGAACCGTGCGCAGTTCGAGGCGAACCAGCTGATGCAGGACGCCGTTCTTCGCAACATCGAGCTGATCGGCGAGGCCGCCACTCGCATCCCAGAGGAGGTGAGGATCGCCCATCCTGAGATTGCCTGGCGGGAGATCATCGCGATGCGCAATCAACTGATCCACGCCTACCTGGGGGTCGATCTTGATGTGGTGTGGGATGTGATCCAGGTGGAATTGCCGCTGCTGATCCTTCAGCTGAAGACCGTTCTGTCCTGACGGGCCACCTGGTCGTGAGGGGATCAGGAGCCCCTTGGATCCACCGCGAAGGCGTGCTCGGGCACCAGAGCAGCGCCACCGACCTGCAGTTCATCGCCCTGCGGAAGCGTCACAGATGCGTCGAGGGATGCATGCAAAGCGCATGCGCTACGGGTAGCATGGTTTTACTGCTGGCGTAGCCATGCCATCCCTGCAGATCCGCGACCTGCCTGAACCGCTGCACCGGTTACTGCAGCACCGCGCCCAGGTGCACAAGCGCAGTCTCAGCCAGCAGGCGCTGGTGGATCTCGAGGCCATCGCCGGCGAGGATGGGCGCGAGCGTCGCCGCCTGGTGCTCGACCGCATCGCCCGGCGCGGGCCCCTGGTCACCGCGCTGGCCGGAGATCAGACGCCGGAAGCGCTGATCCGCGCCGACCGCGAGCGCTGATGGCCCTCGCCTGCGTTCTCGATGCCTCGGCTGCCGTGCGGCTGATCCTTGGGGATCCCGCCGCTGCTGCCGTGGCGGAGCAGATCCGCGAGGCGGCCGTGGTGTTGGCCCCGGAGCTGATGCTCACCGAGCTGGCCAACACCCTCTGGAAACTGCAAAAGGCTGGTCACCTGGCTGATCTCGATCCCCAGCAGCTGCTGGCCGAGGCCCGCGATCTGGTGGATCGGGTGGAAGCCGACCGCCACCTGCAGGCCGAGGCCCTTGCCCTGGCCTGCCATCACGATCACCCCGTCTACGACTGCCTCTATCTGGCATTAGCCCGGCGTGAAGCCGCCACCTTGATCAGCCTCGATCGTCGCCTGCAGCAGCTGGCCGAGCGGGTGCTGCCCTGAGCCCCCTTCAGGACGAACAGCTGTAGTGGGACACCCCTCCGGCGTTGAAGAACTCCCTGGGCTTCAGACGGTCATAGGTCGCAGCCAGCTCCGCAGGCAGCGCGTCATAGGGATGGCGGAACACCTCCAGCAGCTCCCTGACCAGGCCGTAATCACCCTGCGCCGCCTGTTCGTAGGCCGGGGCGATCAGCCATTCGCGCCAGGTCACCGCGGGATTCACGCGCTTCATCGCAGCCGATGTTTCGCGGATGTCGCCGGCTTCCGCCAGGCGGGCACGCCAGCGTTGCAGCCACTGCGTCCACTTCCCATCGAGCTCCTCTGAGCAGGGCAGGTAGAAGCTCTCCTGCAGGGCCGAAACCTGCTCGGGGATCTCCGACAGCCTGCGGAAGAAGATCGTGTAGTCGGCCTTGGAGGCCACCATCAGCTGCAGCAGCTCCTGCACCAGCTCGGCGTCGTGGGTGATCAGGCCGAGCTTGCTGGCCCACATCGCGTCGAGCGCCTGGCCCATCGCTTCTGCAAAGCCGTCGCGGATCCCGTCCAGCCGTGCCAGCGCCTCGGTGTTGCCCTCGAGCAGGGGCCGCAGGGAGGCCCAGAACATCTGGAAGTTGGCTTCAGCGGCCACCGGTTGGTTGAAGAAGGAGAAATGCTGGCCGCCGCCGGTCCAGGGCTGGAAGCGGGGGTCGAACAGCTCGCAGAAGCCGAAGGGGCCGTAGTCAAGGGTGTAGCCGCCGGCGGCGCAGTTGTCGCTGTTGAAATTGCCCTGGCAGTAGCCCACCCGCATCCAGTTCGCCACCAGGGACGTGAGCCGTCCGCGGAACAACCCCGCCAGTTCCACCACCTGGTCGCTGAACTCCAGCGCAGGATCGATCTCCTGGCGGTAGTTGCGCTCAATCAGGTGCTGAACAATCAGCTCCAGCTCGTGTAGCGCCTCCGGATGGGCACCGCTGCGGGCGCGGCGGGCGAACAGCTCCAGCTGGCCGACCCGCAGGAAGGACGGGGCTACCCGGGTGGTGATCGCCGCCGGATTGTCCACCAGGATGTCGGGATCGAACGAGCGGGAGTTCGCCGAATACCAGGGCCGGCGCACGGTTTCCGATCGGGACACATAGAGCGTCAGCGAGCGGGAGGTGGGAACCCCCAGGGCATGCATCAACTCCTGCGCCAGAAACTCGCGCACGCTGGAGCGCAGCACGGCGCGGCCATCGGCCCCGCGGCAGTAGGGCGTGGGGCCACCGCCCTTGAGTTGCATCTCCCAGCGCCGGCCGCCAAAGACGCCTTCGAACACGGAAATCGCCCGGCCATCGCCGTAGCCGTTGCCGGTGCCGAACGGGCACTGCTGGATGTATTCGCTGCCGTAGATCGAGAGGGCATAACCGGTGGCCCAGCCATAGGGCCGCATCGGCTCCTGCGCCGCCGTGATGTCGCCGGAGAACAGTCGGCGGAAGTGGTCGTCGTGGGCCAGCCCATCGCCGAGGCCCAGCTCGGCGAAGAGGGAGTGGCTGTGCGCCACCAGCTCCGGCGCCGGCAGCGGGGTGGGTGTCACCGGCACGAAATGGCCGGAGAACACCTGGCGGGGCCGGTGGTCCTGACCATCCGCTGTGGCCTGGGGATCCGGCCGCAATCCATCCAGCAGCGAGTAGTCGGCCCGCTGGGCGAACGCCGCGAAGGTGGTGGTCGGCACGGTGGTGGGCGCTGCTGTCGGCACGGCTGTCTGCACGAATCTCTGTCGCTGAGGTCACCATCCTGGCGAGGCTGTCGCCATCAGTGGCGACGCTGCGGCCATCACGCCGGTTACGCAGTAGCGGGTGCGGCTTTGCCACGTGTCTTCGCGGGCGACGCGAGCCATGAAGTGGAGAGGCCGAGGGCGATCCACTGGCGGTATGGGGGCCGCAAGGGCCAGGGGCCGCCAGACTGGGATCACTGCACCTGGGCCGATGGAACTCACCGCCGTACTCACACCTGCAGAGGAAGGCGGGTATGTGGCCTTCAACCCTGAAACGGGCACCACAACGGAGGGGGAATCCATCGAGGAAGCCCTCGCCAACCTGCGCGAAGCCACCACGCTCTATCTGGAGGAGTTCCCCGCCGTGATCAAGGGCCACCCTCTGGTGACCCTTTTCAGCGTTCCGGCGCATGCCTAAGCTCCCGCACGTTTCCGGTCGGGACATCATTCGCACACTGGAGCTCCTGGGATTTGAGGCCGTTCACCAGAACGGCAGCCATGTGGTGATGCGTTGCGGCAGCCGCGGCTGCGTCGTTCCTCTTCACAAATCAGTCAAGATCGGCACTCTGGCTGGCCTGCTGAGGCAGGCGAAGGTGGATGTGAGCGAGTTTCTCGATCGTCTCTGAACCGGATCGCGTCAACTTGAACTGAGGCCTTGACGGACCTGATGTTGATCACCATGAACAAGCGCCAGGTCCCCGCCTCAGCGGCCCATCACCAGCCCCCCATACCGCCGCACCGCGCTGCGGTGATCCACGTCAGCCCTCAGGCCGATGAAGCCGTCCGGCCGGACAGCCAGCAGGGTGAGGGGCCCGAGGCCCAGGCTGGCCGCTTCCTCCAGGCGCAGAGACACCACCGCCTCCACTAGCTCCGGCGGCACCGTGCCGGCAACCCGGTCCGCCTCCAGTTCGGCCTGTAGTTCGGCGATGGCCTCCGACGGCGTCTCCGGGCCGGCCAGCAGCAGCAGCGTATGGCCGCAGCGGTGGGTGAGGGAGTGGAGCAGGGACGCGCCGGCCCCGGGCGGCAGCGCGATCGTGGTGGACAACCGCTGTCCGGCACCAAAGGGCTGGCCCTCGCCACCGCCGACGATGATCGCCGAGCCGGCGTAGCTGACGTTCATCTCGGTTTCCGCCACCACCTCCTGCTGGCGGGCCACCGGATTGGCGAGCATGGCGGCGATCGCCCGGTCGCGGGCGGCGCGCTCACCGCTCTCCTGCAGCCCGTGGGCCTGCTCGGTGGCATCGCCGGAACGGCAGATCGCCTGCGCCACCGGACGGCGCTCCTGCTCGTAGCTGTCCAGCAGGGCGGGGTCAGCGGCGCCGTGGTGGACCAGGGCCAGCTTCCAGGCCAGGTTGGCGGCATCGTGCAGCCCGCAGTTCATGCCATGCCCCTCGGCCGGGGAGCAGACGTGGGCGGCATCGCCGGCCAGGAACACCGGCCCGGCGCGGAAGGCGCTGGCCACCCGGCTGTGGCAATGGAAGCGGCTGGGGTTCTCCACCCCGGCAAAGCGGGCCTGGGGCAGGTAGCGCTGCAGCACGGCGGCGGCCTCGGCCACCAGGTCCCCCTCCTCGGCTTCGGGCCGCAGGTACACCCGCCAGCGCTCCTCGGGCAGGGCCGTGAGGATCAGGGGCGAGGCGTCCAGATAGGCCGCGTTGACCTCGTGGCTGTCGATCCAGCCCTCCACCGCCGCATCGAACACGGCCCAGGGGCGGGCAATGCCATGGCCCTCAAAGTCGAGGCCGCTCAGCGCCCGGGTGGTGCTGCGCAGCCCGTCGCAGCCCACCACCCAGCGGGCCTGCACGGCGTGCTCCTGCTCGCCGCAGGCCACCGTGGCGGTCACCCCCTCGCCGTGGGGCGCCAGAGCCACCAGCCGGCAGGAGCGCTGCACCGCGCCGCCCTGGCTCTCGAGATGGTCGGTGAGGATCGTTTCGGTCACCTCCTCGGAGAGGCCGAGGTTGAAGCCGTAGCGGCTGCCGCAGTCGGCCAGATCCAGTTCCCCCAGCCGCTGGCCATCGGCGTGGATGAGGATCCGCCGCTGCCGGCAGCCGGCCTCGAGAAACCGGTCCACCAGCCCCAGCGCCTCGAAGATCTCCAGCGAGAGGGGGTGGATCACCGTGGCCCGGTCCCAGTGCAGGGCCTCGGCCCGGGCGTCGATCAGCAGGTTGGGAACGCCGCGGCGCTGCAGCTCCCCCGCCAGCAGCAGGCCGGTGGGACCGGCTCCCACCACGAGCACGCTGGTCTGGTGGGGAAGGGATGACGGCATGGCGCCCGGGGGGGTCGAGCTGGCGCGGGCCAGTGCCGGGCACACTAAACACACCCCAGGCAGTGTCATGCGTCTGCGCTGCATGAAACGACCGGGCCTTGCGGGGGGTCGCTCCCTGGCCACCGCCGCGGCCATGGGCCTGGCCGCCGCCCTGGTGCTGGGTGCGGCAGCGGCGGCGGCGGCCCCCAACGGCACCTGGCTGTCCCAGCCCCAGATCTGGTTCTACGCCTCCCGGCAGTCCCTGAACGGGGTGATGGCCGACATCCGGGGCAGCGATTTCAAGGTGGTGTTCCTCGATGTCCGCAAGGTGTCGGAGGCGATGCAGCAGGAGGCGGCCCAGGCGGCGCGGCGCCAGGGACTGCTGCCGGTGGTGTGGGTGCAGTCACCCCAGTACCGGGCCCTGGCGATCAGCGATCTGGTGCACGAAGCCCGCCACGGCGACGCGATCCAGGTGGACGACCACTTCTTCGCCAACTACTCCCTGGAGGACTTCTACCTGCTGCGTCGGCTGTACCCCAAGCCCATCTTCTGCAGCATCCAGCCGTTTCAGGCCAGCCTGGTGCCCACGGCGGGCTGCAACCAGCTCGATGTGCAGTGCTACAGCGCCAAACAGTTCCAGCCGTGCCTCAAGCTGGCCGACCGGCTCGGCGCCGTGGTGAGTCTTTCGAGCGAGAACACCCTGAAGTACAGGAGCCAGCTGGGCGAGCGCTCCTTCAACACCTTTCTCTGGCAGGGGCCCTGACAGGCGGGGCGTCCTGCGGCGCCAGATAGGCGCCGATCGCGCGGAAGATGTCATCGGCGGCATTGCAGTAGTCCCCGTTGGCATCAAAGGCCCCTTCGTCGAAGGTGACCGCCACCGCCACCGCGATCTTCCGGGAGGGCAGGTAGGCCATCACCCCGGCCTGCCCGGAGAACAGCGGGTTCTGCAGCAGCCAGGGGCCTGAGAGGACGATCCCGATCCCGTAGGTGTAGAAGTCGCCGAGGGTGGCGCAGGTGGCACAGCCCTCGATCGGCCGGCCGAAGCCCCGCAGCGTCGGAGCGATCTGAATCCTGTGGCTCTGCGGCGACAGCAGCCGGCCCGTTCCGATCGCCTCGGCGGAGGTGGCCATGTCGTGGATGGTGGTGAACTGCACCGCCCCGCGGGTGATCGTCCACGACGGATTCCAGAAGGTCGACTCCTCGTAGAAGCGCGTGCCCGCCGGGATGCCGAGGCCTTGGCGCCGTTCCGACGAGAAGGCGTGCAGCACTGGCGGCGCGATCACGGGGGTGCCGCCGGGGTCCCGGGTGTTGCGGAGCTTCAGGGGCCCGAGGATCCGCTCCTGCATCAGCACCGGCATCGTCTGGCCCGTGATGCGCTCCAGCGCCAGGCCCAGCAGGAGGTAGTTCGTGTGGGCGTAGTTCCAGCTCGTGCCGGGCTCGTACCAGAGCGTCTTCAGGTCCGCGTAGGCGAGCAGCTCCTGCACGGAGAACTGGCGGAACGGGTTCTCGAGCAGCGTCTTCTCGAACGCGGCATTGCCGATCACGTAGTCGCGATAGCCGGAGGTCATCCGGGCGAGCTGGCCGAGCGTGACCCGCTCCGCGTTCGGAATCTCCGGCAACCAGCGCGCGAGCTTGTCATCGAGGCTCACCTTCTTCTCGTCGACCAGCTGCAGCAGCAGCGTCGCCACGTAGGAGATGGCGATCGCCCCGTTGCGGATGTGCATGTCCTCCGTGGCGGGCACGCCCGTCATCGACTCGCCCATTGCCTTGGTGACCACCTCCTTGCCGTCGATCGTGACGCGCACGATCACCGCCCTCAGGTGGTCGTCGGCCATCCGCTGACGAACGATCCGCAGGATGCCGGCCGCCTGGGGTGAGACCGTCGGCGGGGCCCCGTCAGCGGTCCCGGCCTGAACGGGGCCCGCTCCGCCCAGGCAACCCGCCAGGAGGGCTCCCAGGACCCGTCGTCCCTGTGGGGCGAACCAGCGACGATCCACACTGGCTCGCTCAGCAAGCGGCAACGCTACGCGCCCCGGCGCCTGCCGTCCCCGGTGAGCTTCCTACCCTGCCCCTGGTTGCGACGTGCCATGCCCAGCCCCCATGGCCTGCGTCGCTGGGCCGCCCCGCTGCTGGTGGCTGTTGCGCTGAGCGGAGCGATGGCCACGCCCGCGGCAGCCGGCCCGCCGGCCACCCCTCTGACGCTCACCTTTGCCGGCCAGACCTACCGGCTGCGCTGGTCGTCCCAGCACCAGCACGAGTTCACCCCGGCGGGCCAGGACGACCTCAGCCGCTGGACGGACATGGTCACCATCAACACCTACCCCGGGGTGAGCGATGGGGATGGGCTGGCCGAGATGGCCAACCGGGCCCTCGGCAACTACCGGCGCCACGGGGCCACGGTGCTGCGCACGGCTTCCATTCCCCGCACCGCCGAGCGCCCCGCCGAGCACCTGGTTGTGGCCCTCTTCCCCACCCGCGCCTTCAGCGAGGCCGTCTTCGCCCGCTGGCGCCTGACAGACGGCCGCGGCACCGCCGTGATCGTCAGCCACCGCATCTATGGCCCGAAGACAGGGGACGCCATGGCGGCCTGGTTGCAGGCGAATGGGCCTGCCGTGGAGCGCCGCCTGATGGCCTTCGATCCGATTCCCTCCCACCGCGTCCTGGAGCCGGCCAGCCCCTGAGCACCCCTACGGCTCCGCTGGCGGTGGCTGCCCCTCCAGGAAGGCGATCACCTCATCGCACCAGCGGATCCACTCCTGCTCGAACAGGATGCCCCGCCGCAGGGTGAGGTAGCGGTACTGCTCCTGCAGCGGCAGCGCCGGATGGCAGCGGACCAGGGCCTCCTTCTCCTGGTAGGAGGCGAGCTGGCCGGCGTGGACGGCGCGGCGGCGGCGCACCTCCGCCAGCAGCTGGGCCGGGTCGGTGTAGGGGCCGCCCAGCACCTTCACCAGCAGGTCCTCGCGGATGGGGGTGGGCTGGGCGGGCTCGGCGGCCCAGTGGCGCAGTTCCTCCCGGCCCGCCTCGGTGATGGCATACACCTTGCGGTCCGGCTTGCCCTGCTGGGGCACCACCTGGCAGCGGACCCAGCCGTTGGCCTCGATCCGGGCCAGCTCCCGGTAGATCTGCTGCTGGCTGGCGGTCCAGTAGCAGGCCATCGTCTCCTCAAACTGCTTGCTGATGTCGTAGCCGCTGGCGTCCTTCTCGCAGAGCACCGTGAGGATCGTGTGCGCCAGGGCCATGGCAGGGAGGGGACGTCACGTCGGCGCGGGAGTTGATCCTGACCCAGCCATCGCCGGGTCCGGTTGACCTGCCCAACAAGTTGTGCATACACTTTGGCGCATACCCAATCTGTTGCATAACAACTTGGGTCCCGCCGCCGCCCTCCCCCCATGGATTCCGCCACTGCGACGCCACCGGCGACGCCGTCAGCGCTGGCCAGCGCCCTGCGGCGGATCCGCTGGGGCCGGCCCGCCGCCTGGGGTCCGCCCCTCGCGATCGCCGCGGCTGGCGCCGGACTCGCCGTCGCCGTCGTGGCGGTGTCCCGGCGTCCCCGCCCCCCCGCCGCCCGCCCCCTGCCGGTGGCGGTGGTGACCGCCCAGCCCGTCAGCCGGTACCTCACCAGCCGCGACTACACCGGCGAGGTGGTGGCCGGCCGCAGCAGCAGCCTCGGCTTCGAGCTGCCCGGCACCCTTGAGCAGGTGCTGGTGGAGGAGGGGGACCGGGTGGTGGCCGGCCAGCCGTTGGCCCACCTCGATCGCCGCCGGCTCCGGGCCCAGCGCCAGCAGTCCCTGGCCCAGCGGGACGTCGCGCTGGCCGCCGTGGAGGAGGTGCGTCAGCAGCTGATCCTGGCCGAGCTGCAGCGCGACCGCCGCCGGCAGCTCCATGCCCAGGGGGCGATCTCCCGCGAGGACCTCGACCAGCAGATCCATGGCAGCGCCGCCCTGCGCAGCCGCCTCGTCCAGGCCGAAGCCCAGGTGGACGACGCCGAGGCCCGCCTGCGTCAGATCGATGTCGACCTGGCCCGCAGCGTGCTGGTGGCCCCCTTCGACGGCACGGTGGGCCGGCGGCGGCTCGATGAGGGCGTGGTGGTGAGCGGCGGCCAGGCGCTGATCACCCTGGTGGAGGCGGCCCCCCTGGAGGTGCGGGTGGGGGTCCCCCCCGACGCCGCCCGGGGCCTGCGGCCGGGGCAGCGCCATCCGGTGCGCGTCGGCGACCGGCGCCTGCAGGCCACCGTCAGCGCCCTGCTGCCGGAGCTCGATGCCGGCAGCCGCACCGCCACGGTGGTGCTCAGGCTGCCGGCCGAGGATCTGCCGGTGGGGGCCACGGCCCGCCTCAGCCTGCGGCGCAGCGAGACGGGCGCCGGCTTCTGGCTGCCCACCACCGCCCTGGTGGCCGCCGAGCGGGGGCTCTGGTCGGTGTACGTGCTGGGACCCGCCGGCCCCTCACCGGAACTGGGCCGCCCGGTGGTCCGGCGCCTGGTGGAGCCACTGCACAGCGAAGGCGACCGCTCCCTCGTGCGCGGCACCCTGCGCCCCGGCGACCGGGTGATCGCCGCCGGCACCCACCGGGTCGTGCCGGGGGTGCGGGTGCAGGAGGCACCCTGATGGTCGACATCTTTCACCGCAACCGCCAGCTGCAGCTGCTCACCCTGCTGCTGGTGATGGTCTGGGGGTTGTCGGCCCTGCTCACCCTGCCGCGGCTGGAGGATCCCCTGATCACCCAGCGCAACGCCCTGGTGGTCACCGCCCTGCCGGGGGCCACGCCGGAGCGGGTCGAATCCCTCGTCACCGAACCCCTTGAGGAGGCCCTGCTGGAGCTGGAGGAGGTGGACCATCTCGACTCCACCTCCTCCACCGGCACCTCGGTGATCGCCGTGAGCCTGAAGGAATCGATCCGCCAGGTGGCGCCGGTGTGGGGCAAGGTGCGCAGCAAGATCGACGACGCCACCCCCGGCCTGCCGCCGGAGGCCACGGACCCGGAGTTCCGCGACGGCAACATCGGCGCCAGCGCCCTGATCGTCGGCCTCACCTGGAAGCTCGACACCCCCCCCAACCTGGGCCTGCTGACCCGGCTGGCCGACGACCTGGCCAGCCGGCTGCGCGCCCTCCCCGGCACCGACCGGGTGGAGCTCAGCGGCGAACCCGAGGAGGAGATCCGGGTGGAGATCGGCGCCCGGGAGCTGGCCCGGCTGGGCCTCACCCCGGCGGGCCTCTCCGAACGGATCGCCGCCAGCGACGCCAAGGAGGCCGCCGGCCAGGTGCGTGGCGCCCGCAGCGAGCTGCTGCTGGAGCTGGACGGCGCCCTCGACTCCCTGGAGCGCATCCGCGCCATCCCGCTGCGCACTGGCGACGACGGTGCCGGCGCCCGTCTGGGGCAGGTGGCCGCCGTCAGCCGCGGGGTGCGCCAGCCCGCCTCCCGCCTGGCCCTGGTGGGGGGCCGTCCCGCCGTGGTGGTGTCAGCCACGGTGTCCTCCGGCTCCCGGGTCGACCTCTGGGCCCGCCAGGCCCGCGCCCAGCTCGAGGCGGTGCGCGCCACCCTGCCCGAGGGCCTGGGGCTGCAGACCGTGCTCGACCAGAGCCGCTACGTCCAGGAGCGTCTCGATGGCGTGATCGGCAACCTGATCACCGGCTCGCTGCTGGTGGTGGCCGTGTCGGTGCTGATGCTCGGCGGCAGGGCCGCCCTGGTGGTGGGGGCGGCGCTCCCCCTGTCGGCCCTCATGGTGTTCGGCTGGATGCGGGTGCTGGAGGTGCCCCTGCACCAGATGTCGGCCACCGGCCTGGTGATCGCCCTCGGGCTGCTGATCGACAACGCCATCGTGGTGGTGGATGAGGTGCAGCAGCGGCTGCGCACCGGCGACAGCCCCTCGGCGGCGGTGCGTCGCTCCGTGCAGTACCTGCTGGTGCCGCTGCTGGCCTCCACCCTCACCACCGTGCTGGCCTTCGTGCCCATCGCCACCTCACCGGGGGCCACCGGGGAGTTCATCGGCACGATCGGGCTCACCGTGATCCTGGCCCTGGCCAGCTCCCTGTTCCTCTCCCTCACCGTGATCCCGGCCCTCACCGCCCGGCTGCAGCCCTGGCAGCCCCTGGGGCCTGGCGTGCGCTGGTGGGAGCAGGGCCTCTCCTCGGCGCTTCTGGCCCACCCCTACCGCCGCTCCCTGCTCCAGACCCTGCGCCATCCCGGGCCGGGGGTGGCCCTCTGCCTGGTGCTGCCGCTGCTGGGGTTTCTGGCCTTCGGCAGCCTCGAGCAGCAGTTCTTCCCGCCCACCAACCGCGACCAGTTCCAGATCGAGCTGCGGCTGCCCCAGCAGAGCGCCCTGGGGCGCACCGAGGCCCTGGCGATGGCCGTGCGGCAGCGGATCCGTCAGGACCCCCACGTCGACGACGTGCACTGGTTTCTGGGCGAGAGCGCGCCGGCCTTCTTCTACAACGTGGTCGCCTCCGAGGAGAACGCCCCCCACTACGCCCAGGGCCTGGTGCAGCTGCGGGGGGCCGAAGGGGTGCGGTCCACGATCCGCTCCCTCCAGCAGGCGCTGGATCGGGAGTTCCCCGAGGCCCAGATCCTGGTGAAGCAGCTGGAGCAGGGGCCCCCCTTCGAGGCGCCGATCGAGCTGCGGCTGGAGGGGGCCGATCTGGAGCAGCTGCGCCGCACCGGCGACGAGCTGCGCCGCCGCCTGGCCCAGCTCGAGCCCGTGACCCACACCGCCGCCAGCCTGAGCGAGGCCCTGCCCCGTCTGGCCCTGGCGGTGGACGAGGAGCAGGCCCGGCGCAGCGGCCTCGACAACCGCGCCATCGCCCGCCAGCTCCAGGGGGGCCTGGAGGGCAGCGTCGGCGGCTCGATCCTGGAGGGGGTCACCACGGTGCCGGTGCGGGTGCGGGTGGCCGAAGCCCAGCGCAGCGATCTGGCGCAGGTGGCCTCCCTGGATCTGGTGGCACCCGGCAGCGCTGCACCCATTCCCCTGGGGGCCCTGGCCGGGCTGCGGCTCGAGCCGGAGCTGGCCGCGATCGAACGGCGCGACGGCCAGCGCATCAACACCGTGCAGGCCTTCCTGGCGGCCGGGGCGCTGCCGGAATCGGTGCTGCAGGACTTGCGCCGCCAGCTGGAGCGGCAGGGCTGGCAGCTGCCGGCCGGGGTGAGCCTGGCCTACGGCGGCGAGGCCGATGCCCGCGGCGAGGCGGTCGCCAACCTGCTCTCCACGGTGGGGGTGCTGGCGATCCTGATGACCGCCACCCTGGTGCTCTCCTTCCGCTCCTTCCGGATGGCTGCCCTGATCGCCTCAGTGGCGCTGCTGTCGGTGGGGCTGGCGGCCCTGGCCCTGAGGCTCAGCGGATCACCCTTCGGCTTCACCGCCATCCTCGGCACCCTCGGGCTGATCGGGCTGGCGGTGAACGACTCGATCGTTGTGCTCACCGCCATCCGCACCGATCCGCTGGCCCGCAGCGGTGATCCGGCCGCCACCGCCGCGGTGGTGGAGCACGCCACCCGCCATGTGCTCGCCACCACGATCACCACCGTGGTCGGCTTCCTGCCCCTGATGCTCGATGCCTCAGGTTTCTGGCCGCCGCTGGCGATCGCCGTGTCCGGCGGCCTGGTGGGGGCCACGGCCCTGGCCCTGTACTACGTGCCGGCTGCCCACGGTCTGCTGGCACGGGCCGGGCGGGCGCCATCGGGGACCCTGGCGACGGCTGCCGGCGCCTGGCCCGCTGAGGGTCCATCCTGAGCATCGGATCGCTCCGTTGCCGCCATGCCGCCGACCCTGGGCCGTCGCCAGGTGCTCACGCTCTCCGGCCTCGCCCTGGGGGCGGGGCTCTGGCAGGCAAACCGGCCAGCCCGGGCCCTCGCCGAAGGCCTGGCCGCCTCCGGCCTGGTGGCCCCGCCCCGCGGCGGCACCCGCCTGGTGCTGATCAGCGACCTCAACGCCGCCTACGGCTCCACCACCTACATCGCCGAGGTGCACCGCGGCGTGGCCCTGATCCCCTCGCTGCACCCGGATCTGGTGATCTGCGCCGGCGACATGGTGGCGGGCCAGAAGGCGGGGCTGGGGCGGCAGCGGCTGGCCGCCATGTGGGCGGGCTTCGACCGCAGCGTTCTGGGCCCGCTGCGCCGAGCCGGCCTGCCCTTCGCCCCGGCGATGGGCAACCACGACGCCTCCGGCGCCCGCTCCGGCGGCCGCTTCCTCTTCGAGGACGACCGCCGCGAGGCTTCCCGCTTCTGGCGGGCGCGCCGCGACGCCCTGGGCCTGACGTTCGTCGACAGCGGCGACTTCCCCTTCCACTACGCCATCCGCCAGAAGGAGGCGTTCGTGCTGGTGTGGGACGCCTCCAGCGCGACGGTGCCGGCGGAGCAGCTGCGCTGGGCGGAGCGGGTCCTGGCGGGCCCCGCCGCCCGCTCCGCCGGCCGGCGCCTGGTGGTGGGCCACCTGCCGCTGCGGGCCGTGAGCCAGGGCCGCGACCGGCCGGGGGAGGTGCTGGCCCAGCCCGCGGCCCTGCAGCAGTTGCTGGAGCGCCACGGGGTGGAGGCCTACGTGAGCGGCCATCAGCACGCCTACTTCCCCGCCCGCCTGGGGCGGCTGGATCTGTTCCACCTCGGGGCCATGGGCAGCGGCCCCCGCCGGCTGCTGGGCCAGGCCACCAACCCCTTCCAGACCCTCACGGTGCTGGATCTGGTCGGCAGCCCGCCCCGACTGGTGGACACCAGCGTCGATCTGCGCACCCTGCGGCGCATCGACCCCAGCCGGCTGCCCCGCACCCTCAGCGATGCCGCCGGCCGGGTCCTGCCCCGGCGCCCCGACGGGTGAGCGGCGGGCCCGACGCCGGCGGATCTATCGTCGCCGCGATCGCAGGCCGACGTCATGAAGCTTCCGGAAGGCTGGCGGATCTACGCCCTGGTCATCGGTCTGAACGTGCTGGCCCTCTCGTTCTGGTGGCTCGACCGCGACGTGGCGCCCCATACCGTCAAAGGGGGCATCGGCGCCTGGATCGCCGCCCGCCTCGGACCCTGAGCCCCCTGTGATGACGATGCAAGCGAACGCGCAGCGCCGCCCCCCCGCCCTTGTGGCCGGCGTCTGGGCGTTGGCACTCCTGCCGGCGGCGCCCCTGACCGCGGCCCTCGCTTCCACTGCGTCCGCCGCCCGGCTGGAGAACACCGCCTGGGTGGTGGAGCGGCTGGGGGACCGCCGACCCGTGGGGGGCACCAGCCTGACGCTTCGCTTCGAGAACGGCCGGGTGGCGGGCAGCGACGGCTGCAACCGCTATGGCGCCCCCGTCAGCGTGCGGGGGACCACCCTGCAGGTGTCGCCCCGGGGCATGAGCACCAAGATGGCCTGCCCGCCGGCGGTGATGCAGCAGGCCGAGGCCTTCCAGACGGCCCTGCGGAACAGCCGGGGCTTCCGCCTCGGCGGTGAGCGCCTGCGCCTGTTCGCCGCCGACGGCCGGCCCCTGCTGGTGCTGGTGCCCCAGGCACAGCAGCTGGTGGGCAGCAGCTGGCGCGTGGCGGGCTTCAACAACGGCCGCCAGGCCCTGGTGAGTCCGATCCTGGGCACCTCCCTGTCGGTTCGCCTCCTCAAGGGCAACCAGCTGGCCGGCTCGGCGGGCTGCAACCGCTTCACCGCGCCGGTGCGGCTGGAGGGCACTCGCCTGCGCATCGGCACCCCGGTGGCGACCCGCCGCCGCTGTCCGGGCGCCGGGGTGATGGAGCAGGAGCAGCAGTTCCTGGCCGCCCTGCCCACCGCCGTCAGCCTGCGGCTGGAGGGCGATTCCCTTGAACTGCGCCGCGCCGACGGCGCCATCGCCCTGAGCCTGCGCCGCGTTCCGGGGCCCTGAGCCGGGGATGGTCGGCGGCCCCCGGTCCAGCGGCGTCCAGCGGTCCCAATCCCTTCCAGCGGCTAGCGTCTGCAGGGCGATGGTGACCAGCCATGGATCTGCCGAGGGTGGTGTTCTTCGGACGCACCGGGGCTGACGCCCTGGCCTTCTTCAACCTCGATCTGGCCGCCTGGCGCGGCCAGCGGGTCCTCGACTGCCCCGGCGGTCCCGGCTCCTTCACCGCCCTGGCCCGGGCCGCCGGGGTGGAGAGCGTGGCGGCGGACCCCCTCTACGACCTGTCGATGGCGGATCTGGAGCAACGCTGCCGCGACGACGTCGCCTTCACCATGGAGCGCCTGGCCCGCAGTGCCTCGGTGCGGCCGGACTTCGACCTGTCCAGGTTCCGCCAGGGAAAGATGGAGGCCCTGGAGGCGTTCCTGGCCGACCGGCGGGAGCACCCGGAGGCCTACCGGGCGGCGGCACTGCCTTCCCTTCCCTTCGAGGCGGCCAGCTTCGATCTGGTGCTCTGCGGCCACCTGCTCTTCTGCTACGCACCGATCGCCGACGGCGGGCTCAGCGAACAGCCCGACTTCGACCTGGACTGGCACCGTCTCGCCCTGGCCGAACTGCTGCGGGTGAGCCGGCGGGAGGTGCGCCTCTACCCGGCCCACACGATCGAACGGCGCCCCCGGGTCCATCCCTGGGTGGAGCCCCTGCTGGCCTCCCTGCCCCCTGGCTGGCAGGGTCAGCTGGAGGACACCGCCTACGACGAGGGCTTCGAAGGGGAGACCCCGATGCTGCGGTTGCGCCGTGGGAATGCCGGCTGAGCGGAATCGCCGGATCACGACTTCAACACATTAAACAGTTGTTGTTGCTACAAAAGCCGGGGAATGTAACAGAGCGTGGCTGCATTCCACCGCTGGAGACACACTGAAAAAACATTGCACCCGGAGTGAATCCCCATGACGTATCTGACCTGGAGGCGGGAGCTGGTGCGCTCCGCCATCGATCAGATGCTGGAGGCCACCGATCCCGACCGCGGCCCCTTCGGGGATGGGGGTGTTCTGTTCAACGCCATGATGCAGGAGCTGACCCGGAGCCTGCCGGCGCTGGAGATCGTGGCCGCCGCCGACGACATCCTCACCGCCCATCGGGGGTTCTGCGAGGGCCGCAGCTGCGAGGTGGCCCAGGCCCTCAAGGTGTGTCTGTCGATGCCGGCGGAGAAGCAGGGACTTGAGCGCCGTCTGGTACTGGATCGCGAACGGGTCGAGCACAACGCCCTCGGCCATGACGCCAACCTTCTGCTGGTATGGGATGGGCGCCGCAGCAGTGCCATCGAGGAGCTGAGCGCCGCCGGCCTCAGCGAGCGCTTCCCCTGCCAGGGCACCGAGGCCCGCTGGAACACCGACGAGTTCGTGGCCCTGCTGGAGGCCCGTGCCCTCCAGTGCCGCCGCACCCGGGTGGCCCTGGAGATCGTGGCGGAGGATCCCGCCACCACCCCCTCGGCCGGCACCGTGGTGCTGGTGTTCCCCACCGACGCCGGCACCCGCCCCTGGGTCGCCACCGTGGCCGTGGCCCTGCGCTCCGAGGAGCTGCCCGAAAGCGAACCCCCCACCCTCGACGGCTACCAGGCCATGCGGGTGCTGGCGGGGCCCAGCAGGACGTCGGCGTAACGGTCGAAGGCCTCGCCCTCACCCAGGAACAGGCGCGGGATCACCAGCTCGCACTCCAGCAGCAGCAGGTCCCCCGCCCCATCGCGAAGTCCGTCGATGCGGGCATAGGGCAGCACCCCGAAGCGCCGGCGCAGGCGCTCCTCGATCGCCGCGGCCCACTGGCGCTCCGCCGCACTGGCCTCCCGCAGGATGTTGGCGCCCCCGAAGCGCTCGTGGGCGATCCAGCCGCCGGCCGCCACGGTCTTGGCCACCGCGTGGGAGAAACGCCCGCCGAGCATCACGGCACTGAACTCCCCCTCCCGGCAGACCGCACTCAGAAACGGCTGCAGACACACCTCCCCGTGCCGGGTGAGTGCGGCCAGCCAGCCATCGACCGCCCCGGCCGCCACCGGCTGGCTTCCATCGGCCGCGGTGATCGTCAGGCGGGCACCCTCCCGACGCACCCGGTAGGTGTGCCAGCTCTTCGAGCCGATCGCCGGCTTGAGCACCGCCTCCTGCCAGCCGCCGTCCTCCAGCAGCTCCACCAGGGATCCGCACCAGCCCCGCGGCAGCCAGCGGCTGGGGATCAGGGCCACCCCCTCCCGGGCGAGCCTGGGCAGGTAGTCGTTCTTGGCGTTGCCGGCCTCAATCACCGCCAGGGGGTTGGCCAGGGGCACCCCGAGGCTGCCGAGCTGCTGCGCCAGGGCCCGGATCCGGGGCAGGAAATCGGGATGTTGATGGCTGCCGCGGCAGTCGCGCACCGTAACCAGATCGAAGCGGCTCCAGTCATCGTCGCCAGCGGCACGTGGCCCGTCCGCAGCCCGCTCGCAGGCCGCCAGCGGGGGCAGGGGCACCAGCTCACTGGCGATGCCGCGCCGGGCGAGACGGGCCCGCAGCGCCGGCGTCTCGTCGTGGATCCGCCCCAGGTGCAGCAGGGCGATCCGCTTCAGGTGGGCAGGATCCCCCACTCGCGCTTGACCTGCACGCTGGTGATCTCCCAGGCCTCCTCGGCCGCCACCACCGATCCGCGGGGCTCCTCGGGCGTCAGGCCGCGCCGGGCAAACTCGTTCTGCAGCAGCAGCTGGAACAGCACGCTCTGGGACACCAGCCCACGCAGCCGATCCTCACCGCCCAGCCGCGCCATCAGCACCGGATGGCCCTCACAGTCCCGCAGGGCCCGCAGCTGCTGCTGCAGCCAGACCCGCTCGTACTGCAGCATCGCATCGCTGCAGCGGGAGAGGTTGTCCCGGTAGCAGCCGGCATGGCACTTGATGGCCCCTTCCGACAGGCCGGCCGCCGTGCCGGCGTCCTTCAGGAGCTGCATTGCTTCGCTCAGGAAACTCACGCGTCGTCACCGCATCCAGAGCAACGCTAGAAACAGCGGCCGCCACTGCCCACGAAGGGGCTGGCGCGGCAATGATCCGTAGCGGGGAGAAAGAAAAGCCAAAAACTGTGGCTTTGGCTACATCATCGCGTCAGGGGCGGGCGGGGCCCTCAGAGCCACTGCTTGCGGCGGAAGTAGAGGTACAGGGAGACGCTGATCACGATCATCACCGCCCACACCAGGTAATAGCCTCCACGCCACTCCAGCTCGGGCATCTCCTTGAAGTTCATCCCATAGACACCGGCGATGAAGGTGAGGGGGATGAAGATCGTGGAGATGATCGTCAGCACCTTCATCACCTCGTTCATCCGATGGCTGAGGGTCGAGAGGTAGGTGTCGTGCATGCCTCCGAGAATGTCGCGGTGGGTCTCGACCAGATCGATGATCTGGATGCAGTGATCGTAGAGATCGCGCCAGAACACCCGGCTCTCGGCCGTCAGCAGGGGCGATTCGCTCTTGACGATCATGGCCACCTCCTCCCGGATCGGCCAGACGGCCTTGCGCAGGCTGAGAATGGACCGTTTGAGGCCATGGATCTCCTTGATGTCGCCGGGGCGGGGATCCTCCAGCAGGCGGTCGTCCACCTCCTCGATGATGTCGCCCATCCGTTCCACGGCCAGGAAGTAATGATCGACAACGGCATCCAGCAGCGAGTAGGCGAGGTAGTCGGCCTTCATCCAGCGGATCCGGCCTCCTGAGGAGCGGATCCGGTCACGCACCCCATCGAAGACATCGCCATCGTCCTCGAGGAAGGAGATCACGAAGTGGTCGCCGAGGATCACGCTGACGTGCTCGATATCAATGGTCTGGGTGTCTTCGTTGAAGGCGATCATCTTCAGCACCATGAAGACGTACTCCGGAAACTCCTCCACCTTGGGGCGCTGGGTGGTGTTGGCGATGTCCTCCAGTGTCATCGGATGCAGGCCGAAGCCTTGGCCGAGCCGCTCCACCAGGGCGACGTCATGGACGCCACTGACGTTCATCCAGGTGATGCTGCCCGCCGCCACCGTCTCGGCGCAGCCTTGCACCGAGACATCCTGGTGCTCCGACCAACCCTGAGCGTCGTAGTGGATGACGTCGATCTGCACCTTGGCCAGGCGCTGCTCGCCCACAAACTCCACGGTGCCCGGGGGGGAGCCCGGCCGGATCCGGCGGCTGCGGATACCGCCGGCGCCGCGGCTGCGCTTGGACGATCGCGATGGCCTGGTCTTCATCGCCGGGCCCGGAGGCCTCCATGTGCCGAGGAGCCTATCGGCATCCCCCGGTCAGAGGAAGTCGGGCCGCAGCTGTTGACTGCGCGCCAGCGACCGCTCCAGAGCGCCCCAGTCCTCCGCCCGCACCAGCGCCTCGAGGTCGGCCAGGGAGCGCCGGTAGTGGCCCAGGGCCTCCAGCAGCGCCGCACGGTTGGCCTGGGCCATCAGCCTGCCCAGCTCCGGGTTGCCGCCACCGACCCGGGTCGTGTCGGCGAAGCCGCTGGAGGCCAGGGCCCGCACCAGCCCGGCCCCGACCTCCGGCGCCCCGCCGGCCTCACCGCCTCCCGCATCCGCCGCCTGCAGCAGGGCCGCCCCCACCAGCACCGGCAGATGGGAGATCAGGGCCACGGCCCGGTCGTGGGCCTCGGCGTCGCAGCACAGCCAGCGCGCCCCGAGGGCCTCCGCCAGCTCCCGCACCGCCTCCAGCGCCGCCGGATCCGTGTCCGGCGCCGGGGTCGCCACCCAGGGCCGTCCCCGGAACAGCCCCCGCTCCCCCGCCTCCACCCCGGCCCGGGCCGTGCCCGCCATCGGATGGGAGGCCACGAACCGGGACGGGGCCGGGCCCTCGCCGGCCGCCTGCAGCAGCTGACGCCAACGGCGCAGCACCGGCCCCTTCACCGAGCCCACATCGGTGACCACCGCCGCGGCCGGCAGGGCAGCCAGCAGGGCGGGCTCGGGATCCAGCAGCCGGTCGAGGGGCAGGGCCAGCAGCACCAGTCCGCAGCCCTCGAGCACGGCCGGATCGGTGCTCACCGCACTGGCCAGCCCCCGCTCCCTGGCCCTCTCGGCGGTGGCCGGCCGGTGCACCAGGGCCCGCACCTGGGCACCGGCCGCCAGCAGATCGAGCCCCAGGGAGCCGCCGATCAGCCCCAGGCCCACCACCCCCACCGGTTCGCGCTGCCAGAGGGGTGTCATCGTCGCTGCGGATCGGCTGGGGCCAGCTTCCTACGATCCGGCGATGTTGGAAGCCCGCGCCCACCAGCACCTCAAGGCTCTCCTGCAGCGGGAGGGGGTGGAACGCTGGCCCCATCACCTCACCCTCAGCCGGCTGGTGGCCCGCAGCCTGCGCCGGGCCGACCACACCCTGGTGCGCCTGGCCCCCGGCACCGCCCCCAGCTGGTGGATCAGCCTGCTGGTGCCCCTGGCCCTCAGCGACGTTCCCCTGGCCCTGGTGGTGACCCCGGCCCTGCGCCAGCGGCTGCTGCGGGTGGAGTGGCCCCGGCTGCGCAGCGTGGGCCTGGAGCTGGCCTGCTGGGAAGGTCCCGGGGCCCCCGCCGGCACACCGCTCTGGCTGCTCGACCACCGCGAGCTGGTGGCGGCCTGGCGCTGCGGCGAGCTGGGGGAACGGCAACTGGTGATCCCCGAGGCCGAGACGCTGGAGACGGCCCTGCGCGAGGCCCTGGAGGTGGAGCTGGAGCCCCGCCACTGGGACCAGCTGCGCCGCGTCCAGCCCAGCGCCGAAGCCTGCCTGCTGGGCCTGCATGAGCGGCTCAGCCGCCGGGTGCTCGCCCATCCCCGCTCCCCCCAGCGGCTGGTGGCCCTGGCCGACGATGACGAGGCCCCCCTGCGCCATCTGCTGCGGCTGCTGGAGCCCCTGCCGGAGCCCTGGCCGAGCTGGCTGCGCGCCGGGGCGGGCTGGAGCAGCTGGGCCCGGGTGGATCCGTCCCTGCTGCAGTGGAACCTGCTGCGCCAGCCCCTCGAACCCCTGGGGGAACTGGCCGGCCTGCTGGTGGGTCGGGGGGCGGTGCTGATCGGCGAGCTGGCCACCGGTCGGGCGGCGGAGGGCCAGCCCGCCTCCGGTGCCGCCCTGGGGCTGAAGCCCGCGGTGGTGCTCGATCTGGCCGATCCCCCCCTGTCCGACCCCCTGCCCCTCTACGCCCCCCTGCGCCAGCCCCTGCCCAACAGTCCCCAGTACGCCGAGCACCTGCTGGAGCAGGGCCGGCGGCTGGTGCTGGGCCAGAGCGGCCTGTCGGTGGTGCTGATCGACGATCCGGCCCTTTGCCTGGGCCTGGCCAGCGGCCTGGCTGCCGAGTTCGGCAGCCGGGTGTGCCACCAGAACCTGGCCCCGGAGAGCAACGGGGTGGTGTGCTGCAGCTGGGAGTGGTGGCTGGAGCACCAGCCGCGCCTGCCCCTGCCCTGCCAGGTGGTGGTGGGCCTGCTGCCGATCGCCAGCCTGGAGGATCCGCTCACCGCGGCCCGGGTCGGGGTGCTGCGCCAGCAGGGCCGTGACTGGTTCCGGGAACTGCTGCTGCCGGAGGCCCTCAACCGGCTGCAGCGGGGCGTGGCGGGGCTGCGCCGCAGCGGCGGCCGGCTGGCGGTGCTGGATGGTCGCCTGCGGGGCCGCAGCTGGGGCCGGCTGGTGTTCACCGCCCTGGAGCCCTGGGTGGCCCTGACCCGGTTGCGGCCCGACTCCTAGCCTGCCTCCAGTGTTGCGACCGAATCTCCGATGGGGGAAGCCAAACGCCGGGCCGAGCAGGGTCTGCCGCCCCGCGACAAGCCACGCGCCAGCAAGACCAAGACCGTGGACACCTCGCCCCGCATCGCCCCCTGGCTGCCCCTGACCCGCAACCAGGCCTCCCGCTTCGTGACCATCACCACCAAGGGCGCCTGGATCGGCATCGGTGCCCTGGCCCTGTTCTGGGTGACCGTGCGCTTCATCGGCCCGGCGGCGGGCTGGTGGACCCTGGCCGACGGCTGAGTGCCGCCGCCGCGTGCGGGTCTCCCCACCGGCGCCGCAGCGCCTGGCAAGAATCGGAAGAAATCCTTATGATCTGCGGATCGTGATGGGAACGACCCATGTTTCTCCGGCTGGCCGAGCAGTACCGCTCGGCCGTTGAGGATCTGATCCTGAGCCTCCAGGCCCTGGCAGTGTCCCTGCGGAAACAGGGCCATGTGGCCACCTGCTACACCTGCGGCGACGGCCGCGACGGCCATGGGGCCTCCTTCGTCGCCGACCTGGGCGACAACCACATGGTTCGCCTGCTGGTGTCCGATTTCGGCATCAGCTGGGTGGAGTCCCGCCACGGCCAGGAGCTGGTGAAGCTCGAGGGCGCCGACGCCATCCAGGAACTGCAGCGGGTGGTGCTGGTGCTGCAACCCACGGCCGAGCCGGTTGCGGCCAGCACCAGGGCCCCCGGATCGGCGCTGCCAGCCCAGCCCTGAACCAGGCGCCCCGGTGACCCCGGGTGCCTGGCCCCGGTGCTCCCGGGATCAGCCGGCGGCGGGCAGCTCCTCCGGCTCGGCGGCCTCGGCACCGGCCGAAGGTTTGGCCGCTGCCAGCTTGGCCGCCGCCGCCAGGGGCTTCATCGAGTTGGCGGTGACCTCGGAGCCCTCGGTGAGCTTCTGACGGGTGAGCGTCTCGATCACCTCCTTCGGCGCGGGGTTCTGCTCCAGCCAGGCGATCGTGTTGTCGCGGCCCTGGCCGATGTTGTCGCCCTCGTAGCTGTACCAGGCGCCCTTGCGGGTGACCACGCCCGTTTCCTCGGCCAGATCGAGCAGGCAGCCCAGGGTGCTGATGCCGCGGCCGAACAGGATGTCGAACTCGGCGATGCGGAAGGGGGGGGCCACCTTGTTCTTGGCCACCTTCACCTTGGCCCGGATGCCGTACTCCTCGGTGCCGCGCTTGAGGGTCTGGATGCGACGGATGTCGAGTCGCACCGAGGCATAGAACTTGAGGGCGTTGCCACCGGTGGTGGTTTCCGGGTTGCCGTAGGTGACGCCGATCTTCTGGCGCAGCTGGTTGAGGAAGATCACCGTGCAGCCGGACTTGCCGATGTTGCCGGTGATCTTGCGCATGGCCTGGCTCATCAGCCGGGCCTGGCTGCCCACCGCCAGGTCGCCCATCTCCCCCTCGATCTCGGCCCGGGGCGTGAGGGCCGCCACCGAGTCGACGACGACGATGTCGACGGCGGCCGAGCGCACGAGCTGGTCGACGATCTCCAGGGCCATCTCGCCGGTGTCCGGCTGGGAGACCAGCAGGTTCTCGATGTCGACCCCGAGGGCGGCGGCATAGACCGGATCGAGGGCATGCTCCGCATCCACGAAGGCCGCCACGCCGCCGCGCTTCTGCACCTCGGCGATGGCATGGAGGGTGAGGGTGGTCTTGCCGGAGCTCTCCGGTCCGTAGACCTCCACCACCCGGCCCTTGGGATAGCCGCCCCCGAGGGCCAGATCGAGGGTGAGCGCCCCGGTGGGAACCGTTTCCACCCGCATGCGGGAGGCATCCCCCAGCCGCATGATCGAGCCCTTGCCGAAGTTGCGCTCGATCTGGGTGAGCACCAGGCCCAGGGCCTTGTCGCGCTCCGCGGCGGCCCGGGGGTCGCCGCTGGGGGCGGCGGCGGACACGTAGGAGGTGGACGGGGAGGTGGAGGAAGACGCGGCGGCGGCGGCCGTGGCCCTGGAATCGGCAGGCATGGTGGGGGTGGGTGATGGAACGGGCCGCAGCAGGCCGGAGCCGTGCAGACGGGTGGTGGGAGAGGGGGCCGGAACCAGGCGCCATCCTGCGACCTCTGGACAACCAGTGCCACCCGGAGAGGCCGGCGTATCAATCCCGTGTAGTACGGGCGTACTCTAGCGGTTCATGGCCAGAGCGCCAGGGGGGCCTCGAAGCCGGCGGGCTCCAGCCAGTGGATGCCGAGGGGGGCCAGCCCCTCCCCGTCCCCGGGACCCAGGTACCCCCACGACACCAGACAGCAGCGCACCGCCTCCAGCCCGGGGGTCCGCCGCACCAGCTCCAGGGTGGGGCGGCGATCCTCGATGAACCACAGGGGACGCTCCTCGGGGTCATGCCCGGCCACCAGCTGCGCCAGCACCGACGGCTTGCTGCCCTGTTCGTGGCCGTACAGGGCCAGGGGCGTGAGGCCGGCGGCGGCCAGCAGGCGGGCGGCGAAGGCCCCGCCCTTGGTGGTGAGCACCGCCCAGTCGGCCCCCTCCGCCGCCAGACGGCCCAGGCGCGCCTCGACACCGGGGTAGAAGCGGTGCAGGGCCAGCCAGGCGTCGAGATCGGTGGCGATGGCCTCGGCCCGCAGCCCCTCGAGCGCCTGCTGCAGCTGGTCGGTCGTCCAGCCCCAGCGCCGCAGGGCCGTTCTGAGGAAGGTGTCGTAATCGGCCAGGGCGGCGGCGAGATCGACGTCGGGCCGTCCCAGCTCGGCGGCCATCAGCACCATCTCCCAGCCCTTGTGGATCAGGGGCCGCAGCAGGGCGAAGCCCGGCGGCGCCTGCTCCGGCAGGTGCCAGCCGGCGGGGGCGGCACCGGCGCCGACAGCCCCGGCGACCAGGGCAAGGGCCGCCCGCCGGGCCGACCACCAGTACTCGGCCATGCCGTCCACCAGCACGCCGTCGAAATCGAACACCAGCAACGGGCGTTCAGGCACCGGTGGAGAAAGGAGAAAAAACTGGGCCGCTAGGATTCGAACCTAGGAATGTCGGGACCAAAACCCGATGCCTTACCGCTTGGCGACGGCCCAATCAAGCCCATGGGATGGGGCAGGCGTCGGTGCGAAACCGGCGCCCTGCTAGTTACCCACAGCGGCTGGTCCTTCGTCAACTCGCCGGCACCCACCCCCCGGCGGCAGGCCCCTTCAGGCGGGGAAGACCCGCAGGCGCTGCTGCAGGCCGCGGCCGAAGACGGCACTGCGCAGCCGGTAGTGGTGCACCAGCTCGGCCTGCAGGGCCCGCACCGCCTCGCTGCGGGGCAGCAGCTCCACCGGCCGTCCCTCGGGGAGCACCACCTGCTCCACCGCCAGCCGGCATTCCTCCAGGGCCGCGTGGGCGTCGTCGAGGCGGGCCGGTACGGCCGGTTCCCCTCCGTCCGCCCCGTCTCCCCCCCGCCGCCGCTCCAGCAGGCGCTCCATGGCCCGCTGCAGCTGGTGGGGGGTGTCGGATTTGATCACCAGGATCGGCAGGCCGAGGTCGCGGGCCTGGCGGCGCAGCTCCGGGTCGCGCCCCAGCTGGCCCCGCACGCTCAACACCGCATCGGCCTGCTCCGGGCCCTCCACCACCTGCACCGGCAACTGGCGGCGGCGCACCGCCTCCTCCAGCTGCTGGGCCGCCAGCCCCACCCCGTAGACCCGCAGGGCGGGCACCGCCGGGGCCGAGGCGGCGGCGGGGGCCGGCCGGGGGGCCGTCGGATCGGGCAGGGGCACCACCGCCAGGGGGGCGGGACCCGGGCGACGGGGAGACGCAGGGGTGGTGGCCCAGGCGGGCGGCGGGGCGGGGCGGACGGGGCCGTCGTCGCGCAGCATCAGGCGGCCGTCGCCGCCCAGCTCCCGCACCTGGGGGTGGGTGGGCTGGCCGCGCAGCAGCTGGTCGACGGTGCCGGCCACGTCGCGGTGCACCAGCCAGCGGTGGCGGCTGTGCATCTCCACGGCCAGGGGGAAGGTGGGTTCGGCCGCCCGTTCCAGCACCGTCTTCTGGGTACGCCGGCGGCGGGCCTCCTCGTCCCCCAGGGTCACCGACTGGATCCCGCCCACCAGGTCGCTGAGGGTGGGGTTGCGGATCAGGTTGGCCAGTTCGTTGCCGTGGGCCGTGGCCACCAGCATCACGCCCCGTTCGGCGATGGTGCGGGCCGCCTGGGCCTCCAGTTCGGTGCCGATCTCATCGATGACGATGACCTCGGGCATGTGGTTCTCCACCGCCTCGATCATCACCTGGTGCTGCAGCTCCGGGCGGGCCACCTGCATCCGCCGGGCCCGGCCGATCGCCGGGTGGGGGATGTCGCCGTCACCGGCGATCTCGTTGCTGGTGTCGATCACCACCACCCGGCGCTGCAGATCGTCGGCCAGCACCCGGGCGATCTCCCGCAGGGCCGTGGTCTTGCCCACCCCGGGGCGGCCCATCAGCAGCAGCGACTGGCCCGTGTCCAGCAGGTCGCGCACCATCGCCACCGTGCCGAACACCGCCCGGCCCACCCGGCAGGTGAGCCCCACCACGTCGCCGGTGCGGTTGCGGATGGCGCTGATGCGGTGCAGGGTGCGCTCGATGCCGGCCCGGTTGTCACCGCCGAAGGGGCCGAGGCGCTGCAGCACCGCCGCCAGATCGGCGCGCTCGATCGCCTCGGTGCCCAGGGCCAGCACCCGGCCGGGGTAACGGGCCTCCGGCACCCGCCCCAGGTCGAGCACCACCTCCAGCAGGCCCTCCCGCTGCTCGGGCCCGGCCAGGGCCCGCTGCACCACGGGAGGCAGCACGGCCAGCAGACGGTCCAGGTCGTCAGTGACCCGCTGGGGGGAAAGGGAAGGGGGAGGCGAAGGCTCCAGGGGGCGGCGGGGGGAGCTGCCCGTTCGTTCTAGCCGGGCCCGGGGCCCGCCAGACCCCGGGGGGCGGCGACGCCGCGGGCCAGCCAGGGGGCCACCAGCGCTTCGGCGAGGGCCAGGGCCCGGGGCCAGAGCAGGGGGAGGTCGAGCAGCCGCCGCCCCTCGGCCTGGGCCTCCTGCAGCAGGGGCTGGAGCTGGCGGCGGGCCACCCCCCCAAAGGCGACCCCAGCCACCCCGGCCGCCCGGGGCCCGGCCGCAGGGGAGCGGGCCAGCACCGCCAGGGTGTGGGCGTTGGTGCCGCCGGCCAGCTGCAGCGGTCCCGGCGGCGCCAGCGGCCCCAGCCGCTCCAGCAGGCCCACCGCCGCATGGGCCGTGCCGGCCCCCACATCGCCGCTCATCGGCCGGCCGTCCAGCTGCCAGAGGGGCCGGAAGCCGGCCTCACGCAGCAGCCGGAACCGCTGCCAGAGCTCCGCCGCCAGCCCATCCACCGTCGCCCCTCCCTCCAGGGCGGCGCTGACCGCCACCCGGCGCAGCGGCACCCCGCTGGCGGCCAGCTGGGCCACCCGATCACTGAAGGCCTCCAGCCGCCCCGGCCGGGTGTGGAGCTCCACGGCGTCCGGGGCCAGCTGCGCCAGCAGCGGGCCCACGCCGGCCGCCTCCAGCACCTGGCTGCGCTCCTCGATCAGCCCCAGGGGACAGGCCGGCAGGCAGCGGCCACAGCCGTAGCAGCGCTCCTCCACCACCCCCGTGCCGCCGATCGCAAGGGCGGGGCAGACCCGCTCGCAGGGCCGGGGGCAGGCGGGCGGACAGCGGTCCGGATCGAACCAGGCCTTGCGGAAGTGGGGGTCGAGGCCGTCACTGAGGCTGACCATCAGCCAGGGACGGGTCGCGCCCCTGGCCTCGGCCCAGGCCATGCCCCGCCGCGCCGCGGCCACCACCGCCGGATCGGCGGCCACATCGATGCAGTGGACCCCGGCCAGGGCATGGATGCCGGCCAGGTCCTCGATGGCGGCCAGATCCTGGTTGCTGGCCCCGCCGATCAGCTTCACCCAGCCGCCGGCGGCCAGGGCCTGCTCGGGATCCTGCCGGAGCATCGGCGCAGGGCCCCGTGGCAAGGCACCCATGGCTGGCGCGCGGGGAACGTCCGATCCTGCCACCGGGGGGCCCTCAGCCGGTCCCGCCGGGCAGCTCCGGCGCGACCTCGGGCTGGGCCAGCCCGAGGCGCTGCACCAGCCAGGGGGCGCTGAACCCCTGCAGGCCCACGGTCATCAGGATGGTCAGGAACACCAGCCCCTTGAGGGTGGCGCCGCCGGGGACCTCGGCCCGGTCGAGCTCGAGGGCGAACAGGCTCACCACCGCCGCGGTGACGATGCCCCGCGGAGCGATCCAGCTGAGCAGGGCCTTCTCCTTCCAGTCGAGGCTGGGGAGCCCGATGCCGGTGAGCTGGATCAGGGGCCAGCGGATCAGCATCAGGCCCAGCACACAGCCCAGGCCGCCCAGGCCGAGGGGGCTCAGCTCGGCCCAGGAGACATCGGCCGCCAGCAGGGGAAACAGCACCGTGATGGCCAGCATGGCCAGCTGGCGGATCAGCTCGTCGAGCTGGCTGGCGGCCGCATCGAGGCGGAGCCCCACCACCACCCCGGCGCTCACCGCCGCCGGCAGGCCCGACTCCGGCAGCAGGGCCTCACAGCCGCTGAACATCAGAAACAGCACGCCGAGGGTGAGCTGCAGCTCCAGCCCGTTCCCTCCGGCGGCGGGCGCCCCCTCGCCCCCGCGGGAGGCCGCGACGGCACCCAGCCGCCGAAGGGCCTCCGAGAGCAGCAGCCCGGCGAGCCCGCCGAGGACCACCCCGCCCCCGAGGCGCAGCAGCAGGCGGGAGGCCACCTCCTGCCAGCTGCCCAGGTCCCCCAGGGTCACCTGGAGCAGCACCAGGCCGAGCACGGCACTGACCGGCTCGAGGATCAGCCCCTCGGCCTCCAGCAGCTGACCCAGCTTCGGCGCCAGGCGCAGCTGGCGCACCATCGGGGTGACCACGGTGGGGCCGGTGGCCAGGGCGATGGCGCCGTAGACCAGCGCCAGGGACCAGGGCAGGCCCGCCAGGAGGTGGGCCAGCAGGGCCGCCAGGGGAAGGCCGAGCACCAGGCGCACCAGCACCAGCTGCAGCACCGACCGCTGCAGATCGCGGCCGGCCAGGCGCAGGTTGAGCCCCCCGTCGAAGAGCACCAGGCTCACCAGCAGGCCGACCAGGGGCTCCAGACCGGCGCCCAGGTTCTCGGGATGGACCAGATCGAAACCGGCATGGCCCGTCAGCAGACCGATCGCCAGCAGAAGCACCACCGCCGGCTGGCCGGTGAGCCAGGCGGTGGCCTGGGCCAGGGAGCCGGCGAAGAAGGCCGAACCCCAGATCAATCCGAGCCGCTCACTCAAGGCCCTGGAGTCCGCGGAACGGGCCCAGGCTATGGGGTGGACTCAGTTCAGGCGGGCAGGAGCTGCTCGAGGGGCTGCCAGCGGAGGGCCCGGGCGCCGCCCATCTCCACCACCAGCTTCAGACGGGGTTCGCGGCGGCAGAGCTCGCAGAGGGCAGCCAGCTCGGAACTGCTGAGCACCTGGCCCTCCAGGAGCCAGAGGAGCACCGGCCCGTCGCCGGCCAGGGCAGGGCCCAGCTGGGGCATGACCCGCTGCACCTCACCCACGGCGGCGGCCCGGCCGACGCTGTGGTGGCCCAGGTGGGGCGGCCGGATGCCGTGCAGCTGCATCAGGTAGGCCTCCGGATCCCCCAGCCCGCGGGCGGAGGTGAGGTGGGCCCGGTAGCCGGCCGCCCGCAGCCGCCGCAGCAGCCGGGTCTCGGCGCCTCCCTCCAGCGGAACGAACAGGGCGAGGGCACCGCAGCGCTCCAGCTCGGTGCGGAAACCACGGCCGGTCATCAGCAGGGGCATCGGGAGCGGCAGGCGAATCGGGGCTGAGTCTGGCAGCCGATGCGGGTCCCAGGGGTGGTGGTGCACACCATGGGGTACTGTTGTCTCTTGTGCCGAAGATCTGTGCCCGTCCGCTAGCCGGGCCTCCAGAGAACGGTACGGGGTCCGTCAGTGGTGACGAACCCTTCCCGGCCCGTACGACTCCTGCAGCGCTCGTCGCTGCCGTGACCGTCGGGATACTGCCAGAGGCCCTACCGCCCCCGGCAAGTCCCAGCCCGCTGATTCGCCTCGCTAGCTCCTGACCCTCGGGTCGATCTGCGATTCCACGAATTCAGCCCCCCCGCCGCCCAGCGGGTCCCCCTCGGATGTCGAGCCTCGGTCCCCATCCCTGGCGGCACGCCGCGGCTGTCCAGCTGGTGTTGTTCTCCCTCCCATGTCCATCGGCATTCTCGGGAAGAAGCTGGGTATGTCCCAGTTCTTCGACGAAGAAGGCAAATCCATTCCGGTCACCCTGATCGAAGCGGGTCCCTGCCGCATCACCCAACTCAAGAGCGAAGCCACCGACGGCTACACCGCGGTGCAGCTCGGCTTCGGCGAGACGCGCGACAAGCTCGTCAACAAGCCCGCCAAGGGCCACCTGGCCAAATCCGGCGAGGCGCCCCTGCGGCACCTCAAGGAGTACCGGCTGGAGGCCATCGACGGCCTCGAGCTCGGGGCCGCCGTCACCGTCGGTGACTTCGCCCCCGGCCAGAAGGTCGACGTCAGCGGCGACACGATCGGCCGCGGCTTCTCGGGCTACCAGAAGCGCCACGGCTTCAGCCGCGGTCCGATGAGCCACGGCTCGAAGAACCACCGCGAACCGGGTTCCACCGGCGCCGGCACCACCCCCGGCCGGGTCTACCCCGGCAAGCGGATGGCCGGCCGTTACGGCGGCAAGCAGATCACCACCCGCGGCCTCACCATCCTCAAGGTGGATGCGGAACGCAATCTGCTCGTGGTCAAGGGCTCGGTTCCCGGCAAGCCCGGCGCCCTGCTCGACATCCGCCCGGCCCGGCGGGTGGGCGTCCCCGCAGCGAACTGAGGAGAACACCCATGACTGACTGTGTGATCCGCGACTGGCAAGGCAAGGAGAGCGGCAAGGCTCCCCTCGACCTCAAGGTCGCCAAGGAGACATCCGCCAACGGCCTGCTGCACCGCGCCGTTGTCCGCCAGCTGGCCCACGCCCGTCAGGGCACCGCCAGCACCCTCACCCGGGCCGAAGTGGCCGGTGGCGGCCGCAAGCCCTACAAGCAGAAGGGCACCGGCCGGGCCCGCCAGGGTTCCATCCGCACCCCCCTGCGCCCCGGTGGCGGCGTGATCTTCGGACCCAAGCCCCGCAGCTATGCGGTGGCGATGAACCGCAAGGAGCGCCGCCTGGCCCTGCGCACCGCCCTGATGAGCCGCGTCGCGGACATCACCGTGGTGAAGGGCTTCGCCGAAGGGCTCGACACCCCCAAGACGAAGGAGATCACCGCCGCCCTGGCCCGCTTCGGCATCGACGCCGGCGCCAAGGTGCTGCTCATCCTCGACGGCGCTTCCGATGTGGTCTCCCGCTCGGTGCGCAACCTCGAGAAGGTGAAGCTGATCGCCGCCGATCAGCTCAACGTGTTCGATCTGCTCCATGCCAACAAGCTGGTGCTCAGCGAAGAGGCACTGGCGAAGATTCAGGAGGTCTACGGCGATGTCTGAGCGTTTTGCAGGCCGGCTGGCGGACGTGATCCGTCGCCCGCTGATCACCGAGAAGGCCACCCGCGCCATCGAGATCAACCAGTACACCTTCGAGGTGGACCATCGGGCCGCCAAGCCCGACATCAAGGCGGCCGTCGAACACCTGTTCGATGTCAAGGTCGTCGGCGTCAGCACCATGAATCCCCCCCGCCGCACCCGTCGGGTGGGGCGCTTCGCCGGCAAACGCGCCCAAGTGAAGAAAGCGGTGGTGCGCCTTGCCGAAGGCAACGCCATCCAGTTGTTCCCTGAGTCCTGAGGGGTCTGAAACGTCATGGCAATCCGCAACTACAGGCCCAACACCCCCGGCACCCGCACGCTGGTCGTCACTGATTTCAGTGACATCACGGGCAAGAACCGGGAACGGGGCCTGGTGGTGTCCAAGCACCGCCACAAGGGCCGCAACAACCGCGGCGTGATCACCTGCCGCCACCGCGGCGGTGGCCACAAGCGCCTCTACCGCATCGTCGACTTCCGTCGCGACAAGCACGGGGTGAGCGCCAAGGTGGCCGCGATCCACTACGACCCGCACCGCAACGCCCGTCTGGCGCTGCTCTATTACACCGACGGCGAGAAGCGCTACATCCTCGCCCCCGCCAACGTGGCGGTGGGTCAGAGCGTCATCTCCGGCCCGGACGCCCCGATCGAGAACGGCAACGCCCTGCCGCTCTCGGCCATCCCCCTGGGCTCGAGCGTCCACAACGTGGAGCTCTACGCCGGTCGCGGCGGTCAGATGGTCCGCACCGCCGGGGCCAGCGCCCAGGTGGTGGCCAAGGAAGGGGACTACGTCGCCCTCAAGCTGCCCTCCACCGAGGTGCGGCTGGTGCGCCGCGAGTGCTACGCCACCCTCGGTGAAGTGGGCAACGCCGAGCAGCGCAACACCAGCCTGGGCAAGGCCGGTCGCAAGCGTTGGCTGGGCCGCCGTCCGGAAGTGCGCGGCAGCGTGATGAACCCCTGCGACCACCCCCACGGTGGTGGTGAGGGCCGGGCACCGATCGGCCGTTCCGGTCCGGTCACGCCCTGGGGCAAACCCGCCCTGGGCCTCAAGACCCGCAAGCGCAACAAGCCGAGCAACCGGTTCGTGCTGCGGAAACGACGCCGCACCTCCAAACGGAGCCGTGGCGGACGCGACTCCTGATGACCCACACCGCTCTGCTGTTCGCCTGATCCGCCATGGGACGCTCACTCAAGAAAGGCCCGTTCGTCGCCGACCACCTGCTCCGCAAGGTGGAGAAGCAGAACGCTGCCGACGACAAGACCGTGATCAAGACCTGGTCACGGGCCTCCACCATCCTGCCGATGATGATCGGCCACACCATTGCCGTTCACAACGGCAAGGCCCACGTGCCCGTCTACGTGACGGAGCAGATGGTGGGCCACAAGCTGGGCGAATTCGCCCCCACCCGCACGTTCCGCGGTCACATCAAAGACAAGAAGGGAGGCCGCTGATCCGATGGCAACCACCACACCCGACACCCAGGCCCTGGCCCACGGCCGCTTCATCCGCGGTTCCGTGTCCAAGGTGCGCCGGGTTCTCGATCAGATCCGGGGTCGCACCTACCGCGACGCCCTGATCATGCTCGAGTTCATGCCCTACCGCTCCACGGGCCCGATCACCAAGGTGCTCCGCTCCGCGGTCGCCAATGCCGAGCACAACCTCGGCCTCGATCCGGCCACCCTGGTCATCAGCCAGGCCAGCGCCGACATGGGACCCTCCCTGAAGCGGTTCCGGCCCCGGGCCCAGGGCCGCGCCTACGCCATCAAAAAGCAAACCTGCCACATCAGCATTGCTGTGGCAGCGCCCACCGCCTGACCCCCGAGGACACCGCCCGATGGGACACAAGATCCATCCAACCGGCCTGCGCCTGGGGATCACCCAGGACCACCGCTCCCGCTGGTACGCCCCAAGCAAGACCTACCCCGTCCTCCTTCAGGAGGACGACCGGATCCGGTCGTTCATCAACAAGAAGTACGCCGCCGCCGGCATCAGCGACGTGCTGATCGCCCGTAAGGCCGACCAGCTCGAAGTGGAACTCAAGACCGCCCGTCCGGGCGTTCTCGTGGGTCGCCAGGGCAGCGGCATCGAGGAGCTGCGCACCGGCATCCAGAAGACCCTCGGCGACGCCCACCGTCAGGTGCGCATCAATGTGGTCGAGGTGGAACGGGTCGACGCCGACGCCTTCCTGCTGGCCGAGTACATCGCCCAGCAGCTGGAGAAGCGGGTGGCCTTCCGGCGCGTCATGCGCATGGCGGTGCAGCGCGCCCAGCGGGCCGGGGTGCTGGGTCTCAAGCTCCAGGTGAGCGGCCGCCTCAACGGCGCCGAGATCGCCCGGACGGAGTGGACCCGCGAGGGTCGCGTGCCCCTGCACACGCTCCGCGCCGACATCGACTACGCCACCAAGGTGGCCACCACCACGTACGGGGTGCTGGGCATCAAGGTCTGGGTGTTCAAAGGGGAGGTGCTTCCCGGTCAGCAGGACCAGCTGCCCGTGGGTGGAGCACCGAAACGCCGCGCCAACCGCCGGCCGCAACAGTTCGAAGACCGCTCCAACGAGGAGTGATCAGGAGGCCTGAACCATGCTGAGTCCAAAACGCGTCAAGTTCCGAAAGCAGCAGCGAGGCCGCATGCGCGGCATCGCCACGCGCGGCAACACCATCGCCTTCGGCGATTTCGCCCTGCAGGCCCAGGAGTGCGGGTGGATCACCTCCCGCCAGATCGAGGCCAGCCGCCGCGCCATGACCCGCTACGTCAAGCGGGGCGGGAAGATCTGGATCCGGATCTTCCCCGACAAGCCCGTCACCATGCGGCCGGCCGAAACCCGCATGGGTTCCGGTAAGGGCAACCCGGAATTCTGGGTGGCCGTGATCAAGCCGGGCCGCATTCTCTTCGAGATGGGCGGTCCGGAGATCACCCCCCAGATCGCCAAGGAAGCCATGCGTCTGGCCCAGTACAAACTGCCGGTCAAGACGAAGTTCCTCGCCCTGGCCGATCAGGAGGCAGCCGCCCCCGAACCCGCCCTCGCCGTCGAGTCCTGACCATGGCCCGTCCCACCATCACCGATGTGCGCTCGCTCAGCGACGCCCAGATCGGCGAACAGATCGACGGCGTCCGTCGCGAACTGTTCGACCTCCGCTTCCAGCAGGCCACCCGCCGTCTGGAGCACCCGCACCGCTTCAAGGAGGCCCGCATCAAGCTGGCCCACCTGCTGACGGTGCAGCAGGAGCGCCAGCGCTCCACCGTCGCCTCCTGATTCCCCCTCGATCCCCATGGCACTCAAGGAAAGGGTCGGCACCGTCGTCAGCGACAAGATGGACAAAACGGTGGTGGTGGCGGTGGAAAACCGCTTCCCCCATCCCATCTATCAGAAGACCGTCCGCCGCACCACCCGCTACAAAGCCCACGACGAAGCCAACAGCTGCCGCGTGGGTGACCGGGTCCGGATCACCGAGACCCGCCCCCTCAGCCGCACCAAACGTTGGGCCGTCGCTGAGGTTCTCTCCACCACCAGCGCCGGCTGAGGAACTCCCCATGATTCAGCAGGAAACCTTCCTCAACGTCGCTGACAACAGCGGCGCCAAGCGCATCCAGTGCATCCGGGTGCTCGGCACCAACCGTCGCTACGCCCACGTGGGCGATGTGATCGTGGCCGCCGTCAAGGACGCCATGCCCAACATGGGCGTCAAGAAGTCGGATGTGGTCAAGGCCGTGGTGGTGCGCACCCGGGCCACGCTGCGCCGGGACACCGGCAACGCGATCCGCTTCGACGACAACGCCGCGGTGATCCTGGGCAACGACAACAACCCCAAGGGCACCCGCGTCTTCGGCCCGGTCGCCCGGGAGCTGCGCGAGCGCAACTTCACCAAGATCGTGTCCCTCGCCCCGGAGGTGATCTGAGATGGCCACCGCAACCCCCAAGGCCCGGCCCGTTCAGCGCATCAAGATGCGCATCCGCAAAGGTGACACCGTCCAGGTGATCGCCGGCAAGGACAAGGGCAAGACCGGCGAGGTGCTGCGCACCCTGCCCAACGAGAACCGTGTCGTCGTGCAGGGCGTCAACCTGCGCACCCGCCACGTCAAGCCCACCCAGGAGGGCGAGACCGGCCGCATCGTCACCGAAGAGGCGTCTCTGCATGCCTCCAACGTGATGCTGTACTCCACCGCCAACAAGGTGGCCAGCCGGGTGGAGATCGTCGTCCAGGAGGACGGCAGCAAGAAGCGCCGTCTGAAGAAGACCGGGGAGGTGCTCGACTGACCGCCCCCCACCACGTCGCTCCCCCCACCCCAGCCCGCGACGTCCCCCACGCTCCGCGTCCCTGCCTCCCTCCCCCGTCCGCCTTCTGACCACGTCCAGAAGCGCCCCCCCATCCCCCCGTCATGTCACTCAAACAGCGCTACCGGGAGACGATCCAGCCCAAGCTGCTGAAGGATCTCAACCTCTCCAACGTCCACGAGGTTCCCAAGGTGGTCAAGGTCACCGTCAACCGGGGCCTCGGTGAAGCCGCCCAGAACGCCAAGGCCCTCGAGGCCTCGATCACCGAACTGGCGACCATCACCGGTCAGAAGGTGGTGGTGACCCGCGCCAAGAAGGCCATCGCCGGCTTCAAGATCCGCCAGGGCATGCCGATCGGCGTGGCCGTCACCCTGCGGGGCGAGCGGATGTATGCCTTCCTCGAGCGACTCATCCACCTGGCGCTGCCGCGCATCCGCGACTTCCGCGGCGTGAGCCCGAAGAGCTTCGACGGCCGGGGCAACTACACCCTGGGGATCCGGGAGCAGATCATCTTCCCCGAGATCTCCTTCGACAAGATCGATGCCATCCGGGGGATGGACGTCACGATCGTGACCAACGCCCGTAACGACGAAGAGGGCCGGGCCCTCCTCCGCGAAATGGGAATGCCGTTCCGCAATACCTGAGCCCCCTCCCGGACACGACCATGGCCAACCACGACCCGATCTCAGACATGCTCACTCGCCTTCGCAATGCGAGTGAGAAGCGCCACGAGCGCACCAGGATTCCCGCCTCCCGGCTCTCCCGCAGCATCGCCAACGTGCTGCAGCAGGAAGGCTTCATCGCCGCCATCGCCGAGGAAGGCGAAGGTGTGCAGCGCCACCTGGTGCTCGAGCTGAAGTACAGCGGCAAGCACCGCCAGCCCACCATCCGCTCCGTGCAGCGGGTGAGCAAGCCCGGCCTGCGCATCTACAAGAACACCCGCCAGCTGCCCAAGGTGCTGGGCGGCCTCGGCGTGGCGATCATCTCCACCTCCCGGGGTGTGATGAGCGACCGTGATGCCCGCAAGCAGGGCGTCGGCGGCGAAGTGCTCTGCTACGTCTACTGATCCCAGGAGTTGTTCCATGTCTCGTATCGGTAAAGCCCCGATCCCCATCCCCGACAAGGTCACCGTCAGCCTCGATGGCCTGGCGGTCACCGTGAAGGGTCCCAAGGGGGAACTCAGCCGCGTCCTTCCGGAGGGCGTCAGCGTCAGCCAGGAAGGCGGCACGGTGGTGGTGAGTCCCACCAGCAGCCACCGTCGCTCCCGGGAGCGCCACGGCCTCAGCCGCACCCTCGTC
Organism: Aphanothece cf. minutissima CCALA 015; assembly: GCA_003003925.1. Lineage (GTDB taxonomy): Bacteria > Cyanobacteriota > Cyanobacteriia > PCC-6307 > Cyanobiaceae > Cyanobium > Cyanobium minutissimum. The sequence goes on along the minus strand of PVWP01000007.1, from coordinate 72,028 downwards.
GCCAACATGGTGGAAGGGGTCAGCCAGGGCTTCACCCGCAAGCTCGAGATCGTCGGCGTGGGCTACCGCGCCCAGGTCCAGGGGCGCAAGCTCGTGGTCAGCGCCGGCTACAGCCACCCGGTGGAGATGGTTCCCCCCGAAGGGGTGACCTTCTCGGTCGAGAACAACACCTCGGTCTTCGTCTCCGGCCCCGACAAGGAGCTGGTGGGCAACGAGGCGGCCAAGATCCGCGGCATCCGTCCGCCCGAGCCCTACAAGGGCAAGGGCATCAAGTACGAAGGTGAGCGGATTCTGCGCAAGGCCGGCAAGACCGGCAAGAAATGAGGTCTGCTCGAGCGTCATCCGTCTGATCCCCCATGTCTTCCCTCTCCCGCAAACAGCAGACCCAGAAGCGTCACCGCCGCCTGCGTCGTCTGCTCTCCGGCACCGCCGACCGTCCCAGGCTGGCCGTGTTCCGCTCCAACAACCACATCTACGCCCAGGTCATCGACGACGACGCCCAGAACACCCTCTGTGCCGCGTCCACCCTCGACAAGGACCTGCGCACCAGCGTCACGGCGGGCGCCAACTGCGAGGCGTCCATCGCGGTGGGCCAGCTCGTCGCCCAGCGCGCCCTCGCCAAGGGCATCCAGCAGGTGGTCTTCGATCGCGGCGGCAACCTGTACCACGGCAGGGTCAAGGCCCTTGCTGACGCCGCCCGGGAAGCGGGCCTTCAGTTCTGATCCCTGCTCTCACCATGACCGAAACCAACGACCAGATCCAGACCGGCGCCGTGCCTGCGGCCTCCGACGTCCCCGCCGCTGCCGAAGGCCAGCAGGAGCAGCGCCGGGGCGGCGGCGGCGGTGGCCGCGGCGATGCCAAGGGTGACCGCCGCGGTGGCGGCGGCCGCGGCCGCGACAACCGCCGCGGCCAGGAACGCGACTCCGAGTGGCAGGAGCGGGTGGTTCAGATCCGCCGCGTCTCCAAGACCGTCAAGGGCGGCAAGAAAATGAGCTTCCGGGCCATCGTCGTCGTCGGCAACGAACGGGGCCAGGTGGGCGTGGGCGTCGGCAAGGCCGGCGATGTCATCGGCGCCGTCCGCAAGGGCGTGGCCGACGGCAAGAAGCATCTGGTCAAGGTGCCCCTCACCCGCACCAGCTCGATCCCCACCCTCAGCAACGGCCGCGACGGCGCCGCCAGCGTGCTGATCCGGCCGGCCGCCCCCGGTACCGGGGTGATCGCGGGCGGTTCGATCCGCACCGTGCTCGAACTGGCCGGCATCAAGAACGTGCTGGCGAAACGGCTGGGCTCCAAGACCCCGCTGAACAACGCCCGCGCCGCCATGCAGGCCCTCGAAGGCCTGCGCACCCACAAGGAGACCGCCAAGGAGCGGGGCATCTCCCTCGAGCAGATCTACTCCTGAGGCCCGCCATGACGTCCTTCTCTCTCAACAGTCTCCAGCCCCAGACGGGCTCCCGCCGGCGCAAGCTGCGCAAGGGTCGCGGCATCGCCGCCGGCCAGGGCGCCAGCTGCGGATTCGGCATGCGCGGTCAGAAGTCCCGCTCCGGCCGGCCCACCCGCCCCGGCTTCGAGGGCGGCCAGATGCCCCTCTACCGCCGGATCCCGAAGCTCAAGCACTTCCCGGTCATCAACCCCACCCACTACACCGTGATCAACGTGTCGCGGCTGGGTGAGCTGAAGGCCGGCAGCACGGTCAGCCTCGAGTCCCTCGAGCAGGCGGGTCTGGTCACCAGCCCCCGCTACCCGCTGAAAGTGCTCGGCAACGGCGAACTGACGGTGAAACTGACGGTCCAGGCCGCCGCCTTCACCGCCTCGGCCCGCGCCAAGATCGAAGCCGCCGGCGGCACCTGCGAGATCATCGACTGAGGCCGGGCCCTGCCCCGCCCCCAGCCGCGAGCCGCCTGCCCGTAGCCTTGTGCTGCGGCAGGCGGCTCCGGTCGTAGCGACCCGTTCCCTCCACTCCCGATATCACCATGCTCCTCAGCCGGGGGCGCAATCCGAGCGCCGCTGAAATCCTCGTCCAGCTCGTCCAGTCGAAGGGCCTGCGGGATCGGGTGCTCACCACCCTGGGCCTGTTGCTGCTGGTGCGACTCGGCATCTACATCCCGGTGCCCGGCATCGACCGGGTCGCCTTCCAGGACTTCATCCGCCAGGGGGGCCAGCTGATCGGCTTCCTCGACATCTTCACCGGCGGCGGCCTCTCCACCCTGGGCGTGTTCGCCCTGGGCATCCTGCCCTTCATCAACGCCTCGATCATCATCCAGCTGATGACGGCGGCCCTGCCCCAGCTCGAGGAGCTGCAGAAGAACGAAGGGGAGGCCGGGCGCCGCAAGCTGGCCCAGATCACCCGCTACGTCGCCCTGGGCTGGGGCATCCTTCAGAGCATCGTCTTCGCCCTGATCCTTCGGCAGTACGCCCTGCCGGGCCTGCCGGAATGGCTGTTCGTCGTCCAGACCAGCCTGGCCCTGGTGACCGGGTCGATGGTGGTGATGTGGATCAGCGAGGTGATCACCGAGCGGGGCATCGGCCAGGGAGCCTCCCTGGTGATCTTCATCAACATCGTCGCCACCCTGCCCAAGGCCCTCGGCTCCACCATCCAGCTGGCCCAGAGCGGCGACCGCGCCACGGTGGGCGGCATCGTCGTGCTGGTGCTGGTCTTCCTGGTGACGATCGTGAGCATCATCTTCCTGCAGGAGGGCAGCCGCCGCATCCCGATCGTCAGCGCCAAGCGCCAGGTGGGCGGCGCCAGCACTCTGGCCTCCCGCCAGAGCTACCTGCCGCTGAAGCTCAACGCCGGCGGGGTGATGCCGATCATCTTCGCCTCGGCGGTGGTCTTCCTGCCCCTGACGATCGCCAACCTCACCAAGAGCCCCTGGCTGATCCGGGTGGCGGGCTACCTCAACCCCACCAGCAGCACCCCCTGGCTCTACGCCCTGGTGTACTTCGCCCTGATCTGCGGCTTCGCCTTCTTCTACGCCTCCCTCACCGTCAACCCGGTGGACATCGCCACCAACCTGAAACGCTCGGGCGTCGCCATCCCCGGCGTTAGGCCCGGATCGGCCACCGCCGACTACCTCTCGGGGGTGTCCAACCGGCTCACCCTGCTGGGGGGCGTGTTCCTGGGTGCCATCGCCATCATCCCCTCGGCGGTGGAGGGGGCCACCCAGGTGCGCACGTTCCAGGGGCTCGGGGCCACCTCCCTGCTGATCCTGGTGGGCGTGGCCATCGACACCGCCAAGCAGGTCCAGACCTACGTGATCTCCCAGCGCTACGAAGGACTGGTCCGTCAGTAGGCCCCTTCTCCCGTTTCCCAACCCATGAAACAGCGACTCCTCTTCCTTGGTCCCCCCGGCGCCGGCAAGGGCACCCAGGCCGAACTCCTGGCCGAACGCCACCAGCTGCTGCATCTCTCCACCGGTGAACTGCTGCGGGCGGAAGTCAAGGCGGGCACGGCCCTGGGTCAGGAGGCGGAGGCGGTGATGGCCCGCGGCGAGCTGGTGAGCGATGCCCTGGTGCTGGCCATCGTGCGCAGCCGCCTGGAGGGGCACACGGGCGGCTGGCTGCTCGACGGCTTCCCGCGCAACCTCGCCCAGGCCGAGGCCCTCGACGGCCTGCTGGCGGAGCTCGACCAGCGCATCGAGCGGGTGCTGCTGCTGGAGCTGGAGGACGGCGTGCTGATCCAGCGCCTGCTCTCCCGGGGCAGGGCCGACGACAACGAAGCCGTGATCCGCAACCGCCTGGTGGTGTACCAGGAGCAGACCGCGCCCCTGATCGACCACTACCGCCAGCTCGGCCTGCTCTGCAGTGTCGAGGCCTCCGGCACGGTGGAGGAGATCGCGGGCAGGATCGTAGCCAGCTTGACGGACTGATGTGATAAGGTAGCTGTTTGCAAATTCGGAGAGCACAACGCCCATGAAGGTGCGTGCCTCAGTCAAGAAGATGTGCGACAAGTGCCGGGTGATCCGTCGCCACGGCCGGGTCATGGTGATCTGCACCAACCCGAAGCACAAGCAGCGTCAGGGTTGACCCCTCACGCCTTCACGGCGGCCGCCGTCGGCCGCCACCCCCTTTGCCCTCTGATCGTTTCCTGACGTGGCTCGGATCGCCGGTGTCGATATCCCTCGTGACAAGAGGGTTGAGATCTCACTCACTTATGTGTACGGGATCGGGCTCACCAGGGCCCGCAAGATTCTCGCCAAATCGGGGGTCAACCCCGACATCCGGGTGAAGGACCTCAGCGACGGCGACGTGCAGAAGCTGCGCGGCGCCGCCGACTCCTTCGTCCTCGAGGGCGACCTGCGGCGCGAAGAGGGCATGGCCCTCAAGCGCCTCCAGGACATCGGCTGCCTGCGGGGTCGCCGCCACCGCATGGGCCTGCCCGTGCGCGGCCAGCGCACCCGCACCAACGCCCGCACCCGTCGCGGCGCCCGCAAGACCGTCGCCGGCAAGAAGAAGTGAGCTCCGGGCCTGCGGGCCCGTCCTCCCTTCCCTGCCTGCACCGCCCTGCGGCCCATGGCTTCCCGCGGCAGCCCACGCCCCCAGCCTCCCGGCCCCAGCCCCGCCGCCCTCCCTTTGCGGAGGTCGTCACCGGGGCTCCCCCCAGTCCTCCGATCACCTCCCCGCCACCGCGGGGTCACCGCCATGGCCAAGCCCACCAAGAAGACCGGCCCCAAGAAGGCCAAGCGCAACGTCCCCAACGGCGTGGCGCACATCCAGAGCACCTTCAACAACACGATCGTCTCGATCACCGACACCGCCGGTGAAGTGGTGAGCTGGTCGTCGGCGGGCGCCAGCGGCTTCAAGGGAGCCCGCAAGGGCACCCCCTTCGCCGCCCAGACCGCCGCCGAGGCCGCCGCCCGCCGTGCCCTCGAGCAGGGCATGCGTCAGATCGAAGTGCTGGTGCGCGGTCCCGGCTCCGGCCGGGAAACCGCCATCCGCGCCCTCCAGGTGGCCGGTCTCGAGATCACCCTGATCCGCGACGTCACCCCCCTGCCCCACAACGGCTGCCGCCGGGCCAAGCGCCGCCGGGTCTGAGCCCCCGGAGATCCTCCGGCCTCCGTCCCGCCTTCCCCGGGCCGCCATCGCGGCCACCGTTCCCTTTTCACCTCCTCAGACCGTGTTGCACTACCAGATCGATCGGGTCGAGCACCAGGTCGCCGACGACCGTTCCCAGACGGGCGTCTTCCTGATCGGCCCCCTGGACCGGGGTCAGGCGACCACCCTCGGCAACGCCCTGCGGCGCGTGCTGATCGGTGGTCTCGAGGGAAGCGCCATCACGGCGGTGCGTCTCTCCGGCGTGAACCACGAGTACGCCACGGTGCCCGGGGTGCGCGAGGACGTGCTCGACATCCTGCTGAACTGCAAGTCGGTGCCGGTCAACAGCCGCAGCCGCGACCTGGAGATCGGCCGTCTGATGGTCAACGGCCCGGCCAGGGTCACCGCCTCGGATCTGCAGTTCTCCCCCCAGGTGCAGGTGATCGACGGCGACCGGGAGATCGCCACTGTGGCCGAGGGCCACAGCCTGGAGATGGAAGTGCACGTCGAGCGCGGCGTCGGCTACCGGCCGGTGGATCGCCACAACGAGGACACCTCCGCCATCGATCTGCTGCAGATCGATGCGGTGTTCATGCCTGTCCGCCGGGTCAACTACACCGTCGATGAGACGGCGGTCGGCGAGGGCGGTTCGGCCCACGAGCGCCTGCGCATCGAGATCGAGACCAATGGCAGCGTCACCCCCGACGACGCCATGGCCCAGGCCGCCAACCAGCTGATCAGCCTGTTCCAGCCCCTGGCCACCCTCACCATGACCGAGGAGCCCGGCCTGGAGCCCGAGCCTTCGGCCGAGGCCCAGATTCCCCTGGAAGAGCTGAACCTCTCGGTGCGCGCCTACAACTGCCTCAAGCGCGCCCAGGTCAACTCCGTCTCCGACCTCATGGGCTTCAGCTACGAAGACCTGCTGGAGATCAAGAACTTCGGTTCCAAGTCCGCCGACGAGGTGATCGAGGCTCTCGAGAGGATCGGCATCTCCCTGCCCCAGAGCCGCACCAGCGGCTGATCGGCGGTTTTCCCTTCCCCGTTTCGCCACCCGCCCCGTCCCCACCATGCGACACCAGTGCCGAGTCCCCCTGCTGGGACGCCCCGCCGACCAACGCAAGGCCATGCTGCGTGGTCTCACCACCCAGCTCATCCGCGAAGGCCGCGTCACCACCACCAAGGCCCGTGCCAAGGCCCTGCGTGATGAAGCCGAGCGCATGATCACCCTGGCCAAGGACGGCACCCTCGCCGCCCGTCGCCGCGCCATCGGCTACATCTACGACAAGCAGCTGGTGCACGCCCTGTTCGACAAGGCCCAGGACCGCTACGGCGACCGCCAGGGTGGCTACACCCGCATCATCCGCACGGTGCGCCGCCGGGGCGACAACGCCGAGATGGCCATCATCGAGCTGGTCTGAGCGAGCGGGTCTGAAACGGATCGCCCTCTCGCTCCAGTACGACGGAGCCGCCTACCACGGCTGGCAACGGCAGGCCGATCACTGCAGCGTCCAGGAAACCCTGGAGGCCGCCATCGAGGCCCTCGACCCGCAGCGTCCCGTGCGGGCGGTGGCGGCGGGTCGCACTGACACCGGGGTCCATGCCGCCGCCCAGGTGGTGCACTTCGATGCCGCCGGCCCCATCCCCGTGACCCGCTGGGCCAAGGCCCTCAACGGCCGCCTGCCGCCGACGGTCCGGGTGCGGGCCGCCGCCGAGGTGCCGGGCGACTGGCATGCCTGCTTCAGCGCCACCTACCGGCGCTATCGCTACACGATCTTCAACGCCCGCACCCCCAACCTCTTCCTGGCCCCCTGGAGCTGGCACCGCTACCAGTGGCGCCTGGATGAGGCCCTGATGGCCCGTTGCCTGGCGGCCCTGCTGGGGGAGCATGATTTTTCCGCCTTCCAGCGGGCGGGCAGCCGCCGCGCCCACGCCCGTACCACCCTGCAGGAGGTGCGGGTGGAGCGTTGCGGCGATCTGCTGGTCACCGAGGTGCAGGCCAGCGGCTTCCTCTACGGCATGGTGCGCCTGCTGATGGGCCAGCTGGTGGCGGTGGGGGAAGGCCGCCTCGGGGCCGAAGAGTTCCTGCGCCGCTGGCGCAGCGGCGCCCGCCACGCCGTGAAGGAGGCCGCCCCGCCCCAGGGCCTCTGCCTGCTGCGGGTGGGCTACCCGGAGCCGGTGTTCCCTGAGGCCGCCTGGTATGATTGTCAACCGCGATTTCTGTTGGAATCGCGCGATCCTCCCGCCGATCCCTTCGGCGACGATCCGATCGGTTGAGTGCCCTGCAGGGAGCCCCGTCCGGTGGCCCCAGGCAGCTGGTGGCTCTCCGAATTCGCCGGATCCGGCGACACGGTAGGGTCGAATCTTCCTGTCCCGACCCATCCGGCTGCGATGGGCTCACCCCAAACCGGCCCGCCGGCGCGATGAACAAGACAACCCCACCCTCCATCGATTCGCTCGAGCGCCAGTGGTATCTGGTCGACGCAGCGGACCAGACCCTCGGCCGTCTCGCCAGTGAAGTGGCGCAGGTGCTGCGCGGCAAGAACAAGCCCACCTTCACGCCCCACCTCGACACGGGTGACTTCGTGGTGGTGATCAACGCCGACAAGGTGCGCGTCAGCGGCAACAAGGCCACCCAGAAGATCTACCGGCGCCACTCCGGCCGTCCCGGCGGCATGAAGACCGAAACCTTCGAGCACCTGCAGGCCCGCCTGCCGGAGCGCATCATCGAGAAGGCCATCAAGGGCATGCTTCCCCACAACGCCCTGGGCCGCCAGCTGTTCCGCAAGCTGAAGGTCTACAAGGGTGCCGAGCATCCCCATGCCGCCCAGCAGCCCCAGCCCCTCGCCCTCGATCCCGCCGCCGCCGCCCAATGACCAGCACCTCCAACCGCGTCGTCTACTGGGGCACCGGCCGTCGCAAGACTGCCGTCGCCCGTGTGCGGGTGGTCCCCGGCAGCGGCAGCGTCACCATCAACGGCCGCCCCGGTGACAACTACCTCAACTACAACCCCGTCTACCTGGCGGCGGTCAAGGCTCCCCTGCAGACCCTGGGTCTGGAAGCCCAGTACGACCTCCTGGTCAACGTGCGCGGCGGCGGCCTCACCGGCCAGGCCGATGCCATCAAGCAGGGTGCGGCCCGCGCCCTCTGCGATCTCTCCCCGGACAACCGCAAGCCCCTCAAGATCGAAGGTCACCTGAGCCGCGATCCCCGGGCCAAGGAGCGTCGCAAGTACGGCCTCAAGAAAGCCCGCAAGGCTCCCCAGTTCTCCAAGCGCTGATTTCCGTCATGCCGAAAGCCGACATCCATCCCACCTGGTATCCGGACGCCAAGGTGATCTGCAACGGAGAGGTGGTGATGACCACCGGCTCCACCCAGCCGGAGATCACGGTCGACGTGTGGAGCGGCAACCACCCCTTCTACACGGGCACCCAGAAGATCCTCGACACCGAGGGCCGGGTCGACCGCTTCATGCGCAAGTACGGCATGGGCAGCGCCGATTCCGCCTCCGGTGCCAAGAAGGCCGCCAAGGCCACCGAAGCCGCCGCCACCCCGGTGGAAGAGCCGGCCGCCTCCGAAGCCTGACCCGTCTCTCCGCCTGACGCGTCCTTCGGACCCCCGGATCGCGCGACGGTCCGGTTCTGCCTTGGCCGGGTGCCCGTCGCACCCGGCCCTTTTTGTTGCCGGTGCCGCCCCATGGATTCCGAGCTGCTGCAATCCCGGCTGGACACCGCCTGCCGCACCTTCCAGACCCTGGAGCGCCAGCTGGCCGATCCGGCGGTGGCCTCCGATCCGGCCCGGCTGCAGGCGATCGCCCGGGAACGGGCGCGCCTGGAGCCGCTGGTCAACGACTACCAGCGGCTGCGCAAGTTGGAGCAGGAACGGGAGGAGGCCCGCGCCCTGGTGCGGGCCCACCGCGACGACCCCGCCGCGGAGGAACTGGCGGCCCTGGCCAGCGAAGAGCTGGTCAGCCTCGAGGGTCTGATCGGCGCCCTCAACGACCGCCTCACCCTCAGCCTGCTGCCTTCCGATCCCCGCGACGAGCGCAGTGTGATGCTGGAGATCCGCGCCGGTGCCGGCGGCGATGAGGCCAGCCTCTGGGCAGGGGATCTGGCCCGCATGTACGAGCGCTACGCCCAGGGCCAGGGCTGGCAGGTGCAGCCGGTGAGCGCCTCGGAGGCCGATCTCGGCGGCTACAAGGAGCTGATCCTCGCCATCCGCGGCGACGGGGTCTACAGCCGCCTGAAATTCGAGGCGGGCGTGCATCGCGTCCAGCGGGTCCCGGCCACCGAATCCCAGGGGCGGGTCCACACCTCCACCGCCACCGTGGCGGTGATGCCCGAGGCCGATCCGGTGGAGGTGCAGATCGACCCGGGAGATCTGGAGATCAGCACGGCCCGCTCGGGCGGTGCCGGGGGCCAGAACGTCAACAAGGTGGAGACGGCCGTCGACCTACTGCACAAGCCGACGGGCATCCGGGTGTTCTGCACCCAGGAACGCTCCCAGCTGCAGAACCGGGAGCGGGCCATGGAGATCCTGCGGGCCAAGCTCTACGAGCGCCAGCTGGCGGAAGCGAACGCCGCCGAGCGTTCCGTGCGCCGCGCCCAGGTGGGCAGCGGCGACCGCAGCGAGAAGATCCGCACCTACAACGCCAAGGACAACCGGGTGACCGACCACCGGCTGGGGCGGAACTTCTCCCTCGAGCCCGTGCTGGCCGGCCAGATCGAGGACCTGATCGGGGCCTGCATCGCCGAGGAGCAGCGCCAGGGTCTGGAGGCCCTCGCCCTCGAAGCCACCGGGACCGGCAGCTGAGGGGCCGGAGCAGGAGATGGGGCCGATGGGGGAAATGGGGCCGGCGACGAGGCGGGGCGGATCAGGCACCGATGACGTACTTGGCCCACTCCTGGTGCTGGCCGGAGCGGATGCGGCGGTTGGCCTCGAAGCTCAGGCTGCCCAGGGGCCGGCGGGGCTCCCGGGCCAGGGGCATGCCTGCCTCCCGCGGGGTGCGGTTGCCCTTGCGCACGTTGCAGGGCAGGCAGGCGGTGGTGACGTTTTCCCAGACATCGGTGCCGCCCCGGCTGCGGGGCACCACATGGTCGATGGAGAGCTGCTCACCGCTGTAGCCGCAGTACTGGCAGGCGTGGCCATCGCGGTGGAAGACGTTGCGGCGGGTGAGGGGGAGCGGCTTGTAGGGCACCCGCACAAACTGACGCAGCCGGATCACCGTGGGCAGGAAATGGTCCGGACGGATCGCGCGTTCGGGGTCGTGCTCGAGCCCCTCGGCCTTCCCCTTGAGCAGCATCACCATGGCGCGCCGCCAGGTGGTGATGTTCAGCGGTTCGTAGGACGCATTCAGAACGAGTACGTGGCCCATTCCCGTCCGCTGGATACGCGGCATGCTAACGGGATTCCCATGAATTCCATGGTTCACCTTCTCCCGCGGCGCCCATGACCAGCTCTTCGCTCGCCACCGCCAGTGCGACGGAGGAGACCCAGCCCTCGCGGCAACGGGCCTGGGTGGAGGTGAACACCGCGGCCATCCAGGCCAACGTGCGGGCCCTGCGGCGCCACATCGGTCCGTCCACCCAGCTGATGGCGGTGGTCAAGGCCGACGCCTACGGCCACGGCGCCCTGGCGGTGGCCCGGGCCTCCCTGGAGGCGGGGGCAGCCTGCTTCGGGGTCGCCACCCTGGGCGAAGGGGTGCAGCTGCGCCGTGCCGGCATCTCCGCCCCGGTGCTGGTGCTCGGCAACCTCACCCAGCCCGAGGAACTGCGCAGCTGCCTGCGCTGGCAGCTGATGCCGACCCTCAGCAGCATGCGGGAAGCCCTGCTCTGCCAGAACCTGGCCAGCGGCAGCGGCCGCCCCATGACCGTGCAGCTGAAGCTGGACACCGGCATGGCCCGGCTCGGCGCCGACTGGCGCGAGGGACCGCGGCTGGTGGCGGCCCTGCAGGGCATGGAGGCGATCGAGCTGGCGGGGGTCTACTCCCATCTGGCCTGCGCCGATGCCGCCCCCGGAGAGGACGACGGCCTCAACGCGCTCCAGCAGCAGCGCTTCGAGACGGTCCTCACCAGCCTGGCCGAACAGGGCCTGGCGGCCGGTTGCCGCCACCTGGCCAATTCGGCGGCCACCCTGCGGGGGCACGCTCAGCACTACGACCTGGTCCGGGTGGGGCTGGCCCTCTACGGCCAGTCGCCGGCGGCCCACCTGGCCGGGGTGGTGCCGCTGCGGCCGGCCCTGCAGATCCACGCCCGCGTCACCCTGCTGCGCCAGGTGGGGGCGGGGGTCGGCGTCAGCTACGGCCACCGCTTCCGCACCAGCCGGCCCAGCCGGCTGGCGGTGGTGTCGATCGGCTACGCCGACGGGGTGCCCCGCCAGCTCTCCAACCGCATGGACGTCCTCTTCGACGGCCGGCGCCTGCCCCAGGTGGGCGCCATCACCATGGACCAGCTGGTGATCGACGCCACCGACGCCCCCGGCATCGAGGTGGGCAGCATGGTCACCCTGCTGGGGGAGCAGGAGGGGGAGACGATCAGCCCCCTCGACTGGAGCGAGCGCTGCGGCACCATCCCCTGGGAGATCCTCTGCGGCTTCAAGCACCGCCTGCCCCGCCTGGCCGTGCCCCCGGACCCGGGGGCGCCCCTGCCGCCGGGGCCCGAGTCCGAGCCCTGATAAGCTCGCTGGGCCACTGGAGAGGTGGCTGAGTGGTTGAAAGCGGCTCCCTGCTAAGGAGTTACAGGAGGCAACTTCTGTCGAGGGTTCGAATCCCTCCCTCTCCGTTCCAGGCCCTGCCATGGGCCGACCCCAAGGCCCATCCATGGGCCCGACCCCCAGGCCCTTCCCGGGCCCCCGTCGTCAGGTCCGCTCAGAGCCTGGCGACACCGCTCCAGCCGAGATAGGCCGCGAACAGACAGCACAGGCCCCCGTTGATCCGGCCCTGGTGGGCCAGGGTCCAGTGGCAGAGCTGCTCGAGGCGGGACCGCCCCCAGGCCCCCGTGAGCCCCAGGAGCACCGGCGGCAGCAGCGACGGTGCCAGGGTGACCAGGCTCACCAGCAGCACCAGGGCGACCAGGGGACCCGCCGCCAGACCGGAACGGGCCAGGTCCTGCAGCGCCGGCAGATAGAGCACCAGGGAGGTGAGGTTGCCGGCCATCAGGGCGATCCCCAGCCCGAAGGATCGGGCCAGGGAGTGGCCCCCTGGGGCTGGGGACGCCGCTCCGCCCTCACGCTGCAGGGCCCGGGCGCCGATGGCGAGCAGCACGGCGGCCAGCACCAGGCGAAGGCTGGCGGACACCGGATCGGCGCCGGCGGCGGAGCGGGCCGGCAGGGATCCCCCCGAGCCCAGCCCCACCAGCGCCCAGCCGGCCACCACCACAGCGTTGCCGGCGACGTAGGCCCAGCTCTGGCGCAGGCCCGACCCCGGAGCGGTGAGGGTGCGCATCTGCCCCACCAGCAGCATCGGGCTCACCGCCGCCCCCAGGGCGAGGGGAACCACATCGAGGGGCGGGGACGTCACTGGGGTCAGGCGTCCAGCAGGGCGGCAGCGATGGCCGGCAGCAGGGTCTCATCAGCCGCCCGGACCCGGCCCTCGCTGAACACCACCAGCAGCATCGGCGCCCTGCCCTCCACCTCCACATAGGCGGCGTCATGGCGCGCCTGGCTCATCCAGCCGGCCTTGCTCCAGAGCCGGGCCCCCTCGGGCAGGCCGGCCCCGAGGAAGCCATCCACCTGGTTCTCTGGATCAGCCGCCCGGGCCTGGGGATCGAGGGAGCGGCGCAGCAGCGCCGTCATGCGCCGACAGGCCGGCGGGGAGACCGCCGCACCGGCCATCACGGCGTGCAGCAGGCGGGCTGTGACATCGGTGCTGAGGCGGTTGCGGTTCTCCAGCTGGGCGCCGTAGAAGTCCCGTTCGCGGCCGTAGGGCCCCTCCGCCCAGGTCTTCTGGCAGGCGTTCACCCCCGCCACCTCGCTCCAGCCGAGGCGGGCCAGCCAGCCATTGACCAGCTGGCGCTGGCGGCACCAGGCGGCATGGCGCTCCGGCGGCAGCGATGGACCGCTGGTGGTGCCGCTGAGCAGATCCACCACCAGGCTGGTGGCATCGTTGCCCGAATCGCGCACCATGTCGGCCAGGGCGCGACGCAGCTCGGGGCCGTCCTCGATCAGCTGGCGCTGCAGCCAGGCTTCAGCCGCCACCAAATACACCAGCTTCACGACGCTGGCGGGATAGCGGAGCGTCGGGCCGGCCCAGGAAGCGCCGCTCACCATCCGGCCCCAGAACTCCTCCTGACCCAGGCCCTCGGCCGCCCCCACCAGGGAGTCGCCGTAGCGGAGCCAGGTGACGGAGAGCTGCTCTCCCAGGCCCGGGCGTCCCTCCGCCTCCAGTCGGCCGATCAGCTGGCGGAGGGCCTCGCCCATGGCCGGATCCTGGCTGTAGAACGCCATCAGCGGCGGCACCTTGCGATGGCGACCTTAGGCACCCTGCCGGCGCCAGGCCGTCTCTGGACCCTGACCCGGCCGCTGCCGGCCTACAGCCGTCGGCAGGGGCCGGGGCTGGCCACCGAGATCCATGCGGGCCGGTGCCTGAGGGTCCTGGGGGCAGCCGGGGCCAGCGGCACCGAGACCCGCCTGCGGGTCCGCCTGCACGGGGACGGCTACCCCTGCTGGGTGGACGCCGCGGCCCTGGAACACCACGGGCAGCCCGTACCGTCGCCGCCGCCCCTGCCCCGCCTCGATCGCGACCGGATCGCCGCCCGCCTGGAGGCGGTGCTGGCCTTCGCCGAGGCCGCCCGCCAGCGCCCCAACCGCTACCTCTGGGGGGGCACCCTGGGGCCCAATTTCGACTGCTCGGGACTCGTGCAGACCGCCTTTGCCCAGGCCGGCATCTGGCTGCCCCGGGATGCCTACCTGCAGGAGCGCTTCTGCCGCCCGGTGGCCGTGGCCAGCGGTGTCACCAGCCTGCTGCTACCGGGCGACCTGATCTTCTTCGGCACCCCGCGGCGCTGCACCCACGTGGCCCTGCACCTGGGCGGCGGCCGCTACCTGCACAGCTCCGGGCGCCAGCACGGCCGTGACGGCATCGGCATCGACGACCTGAACCCCCGCAACCGGGATCCGGTGGCCTGCCATTACCGGACCGAACTGCGGGGCGCGGGGCGGGTGATGCACAGCCACGACGGCAGCCCCCTGCCCCCCTGAGGTAAGTTCAGGCCACGAGTCCTGGGGAACGGTCATGGCGGGGGCAGCCCTGGCCCACAGTCCGGAACTCTCCGTTCCCGAGCTTTCCCCCGAACTCTCCGTGGTCGTCCCCCTCTACAACGAGGAGGAAAGCCTTCCCCATCTGGTGGAGAAACTGCTGGCGGCCCTGCGGCCGCTGGGCCGCAGCTTCGAGCTGGTCCTGGTGGATGACGGGTCGAAGGACGGCACCGCGGCCGTGCTCCGGGATCTGGCCGGCCGGGTGCCCGAGCTGGTGGCCGTGCTGCTGCGGCGCAACTACGGGCAGACGGCCGCCATGGCCGCCGGCTTCGACGCCAGCGGCGGCGGGGTGATCGTCACCCTGGACGGGGACCTCCAGAACGATCCCGCCGACATCCCGATGCTGCTGGCCCGGCTGGAGCAGGACGAGCTGGACCTGGTGAGCGGCTGGCGGCACCAGCGCCAGGACGGGGCCCTGGACCGGCTGCTGCCCTCCCTGCTGGCCAACCGCCTGATCGCCCGGGTCACCGGGGTGCGGCTGCACGACTACGGCTGCTCCCTCAAGGCCTACCGGCGCGAGGTGGTCAGCGACATGAACCTCTACGGAGAACTGCACCGCTTTCTGCCGGCCCTGGCCTTCATCGAAGGGGCCCGGATCGGTGAGGTGAGGGTGTCCCACCAGGCCCGGCGCTACGGCCGCAGCAAGTACGGCATCGACCGCACCTTCCGGGTGCTGATGGACCTGCTGACGGTCTGGTTCATGAAGCGGTTCCTGACCCGGCCGATGCATGTGTTCGGCTTCGCCGGACTGCTGGCCCTGCTGGTGGGGCTGGCCATCGCCGCCTGGCTGGTGGGCGAGAAACTGCTGCTGGGGGCCGACATCGGCAACCGTCCCCTGCTGCTGATGGCGGTGCTGGCGATTCTCACCGGCGTGCAGCTGTTCAGTTTCGGGCTGCTGGCGGAGCTGCAGATGCGCACATATCACGAAAGCCAGGGCCGGCCGATCTACCGGGTGCGCGCCACCGTGCGGGGCGAGCCTGGCTGAACTTTTATGTCGCCCCCCGGGTCCCCGAGAAGCCGGACAGGGGCTGGTCCTTACAGTACCGGCGGTTCCTATTGGCCCAAGCCATGACTGGTGAATTTGCCGTTGCCTGGATGCCGTCCGTGATGGTTCCCCTGGTGGGAATCCTCGGCGCGGCGGTGGCCATGGCCCTGCTGTTCAACGTGATCGAGGCGACCGACTGACGACGGCCCCAGGCCCCAGCGTCCTTCGCCACCTCCACCCCCGATCCGCCGACCCCCCGATCCGCTTCCCATGACCGTGACCCCCGTGGCCGACCCGACCGTCGGCAATCTGGCCACCCCCGTCAACAGCAGCTATTTCACCAAGGCGTTCCTGAACGCCCTGCCGGCCTACCGGCCCTCCCTCTCGCCCAACCGTCGCGGTCTCGAGGTGGGCATGGCCCACGGCTACCTGCTCTACGGCCCGTTCGCCTACACCGGCCCCCTGCGCGCCACCGAGTTCGCCAGCACCGCCGGCCTGCTGGCCGCCATCGGCCTGGTGTCGATCCTCACCATCTGCCTGTCGATCTACGGCACCGCCGGCAGCGGCCCCAACGTCCAGCCCCCCGACGCCACCATCGACAATCCCCCGGCCGACCTGTTCACCAAAGCCGGCTGGGCGGAATTCGCCAGCGGTTTCTGGCTGGGCGGCTGCGGCGGCGCCGCCTTCGCCTGGTTCCTGTGCAGCACCGCCATCCAGTCCCCGCTGGCCAACATCGCCGGTGGCGTCTGGAGCGCCGGCTGAGTTCAGCGATGGCCAGCCATCCCCGGGTCCCGAACCCTGGGATGGTCGTCCAACCCTTTCCTGCAAGCCCTGCCTCGGCAGGGTTTTTTTCATGGTCCTGCTCCGGCCCTCGATCGCCCAGGCTGGAGCCCGGTGCCGATCCCTCAACCGAAGGGCATCAGCGGTGATCGAACGAGGCGCTCGCTGAA
Organism: Aphanothece cf. minutissima CCALA 015; assembly: GCA_003003925.1. Classification (GTDB taxonomy): domain Bacteria; phylum Cyanobacteriota; class Cyanobacteriia; order PCC-6307; family Cyanobiaceae; genus Cyanobium; species Cyanobium minutissimum. The sequence goes on along the minus strand of PVWP01000007.1, from coordinate 55,810 downwards.
CACGGCCAGATTCAGGGCAAGGGTCAGCAGGGAACAGATCAGGAATGTGATCTTCAGGGACCGTGGCGCCTCGGAGGATCCGGCGGCAGCGGCGGACAGAACCACCAGCGGGATGAAGACCACGGCGAGATACCGGGGACTGATGAATCTCAGCAGCAGCGGCGGCACCAGGGAAAAGAAGGCCGCCGCCGCGAGAAACCTCAGACTCAGCTGGGTGACAACAGGGAAGGCCCCGAGGCGCAAGGCCCGAAAAAAGGGAATCAGCATCAATCCCATCGTCTGCAACACGGAAAACACTCCGTAGGCGCCCGCCACCAGCAGATAGTCAAGGTACTTCTTCGGATACCGAAGGATCACATCGCTCACGGTGCGGGCTCCCGGGAACACCGATCGCATCACATCCTGCCAACTGGTGGAACTGCCAGCGAGCGTTTCCGGGCTGGGGGCAAACTGATGGGGGCTGAACATGAACACATAGGACGAGGCAAAGGTTCGCAGCCCCTTGACCGTCCTGACCATCTCAATGCCATAGAGCTTGAAGCCGGGAGCCATCAGCAGCACCAGCCAGAAGGCCATCCCCACGGGGATCTGCCAGCGCATCCGGTTCTCCCGCACATCCCACCAGTACCAGACGGCACCCACCCCCAGGGAGCAGACGAGTAACTGGATCTTGGACACGCCGAAAAGAATCAGCAGGCCGGAGGAGATCAGCCGCGGCCACCCCAGTCGCACGGACAGCATGAACAGGGCGAAGAACGCCGCCGCGATGATGTCACTGGAAGGTTCAGCAAACTGAAGGGCGGAACTGGCGATGACGGAGAAGGCCAGCGCCTGGAAGATCCAGTGGCGGATGAACAGCCGACAAAGGGAATACGCCGATCCCAGAAAGAGCAGGGTGGTGATGCACTTGGCATGCCAGTTCAGAGTCTCCGGAGCAGGAGAAACCACCAACTTATAGAGACCGATCAGCAGGCTGGCCGCTACGCCACCGGACCAGTTGAAGCGGGGATACTGAAAGACCCAGCCCGTCGGCAGTCGATACAGGCGAAGATCAGCCCGCGTCACAAAGGACTGGTCCATGGGCCATTCGGACACCTGCCCGCTCTGACTCAGGATGCCGGCAAACGAGACGACAAGGGCAACAACGAGAAGGATTGGCAGGCAACTCTTTCGGAGCAGATCTGGAAAGTCCTGGGACTTTCTATTCATTTCCAACCGGCAACCACCCGAGCGTAGCAGGCAAAAATGCAGCCATCCCAGCCCCGGACCGGGTGGCGGGGTTTGCCCGCACCCGGAGCTGATCACCCCGACGGAGTCAGACGATCTGGCTGAAGTTGAAGCCAATCACGTGGTCGTCAAAATCGCGGTCGCCGCCGCCGAATGTGTCTTCCAACCCGAACAGATTGGTGCCCAGGGTGCGGAAGTGGCTCAGGCCGTCGGCATTGGCCCCGGCATAGGCGAAGAAGGTGCGGCCCCTCACCTGGGCAAAGGGCGCCAGCAGCGTGGATTCCGAGATGGTGACGGCCGTGGCGCTGGATTGATTGTCGCCGACCCGCAGGCCCTGCAGCTCCGTGACGAGGTTGTCGGCGCGCAGGGCGGCTTCGCGGTAGCCGGCCTGCCCGGGGCGCACCAGGTTGCCGGCAGCGTCGCGCACGGTGCCCTGGGCATCGAGGGTGCGGTAGAAGCCGGTGATGGCATCGAAATCGGCCTCGCGGCTGAGCAGCAGCGTGCCCTGGACCGCCTGGTGGGCGGAGAAGGCGGTGAAGTCCAGGACCGGGGCCAGACCCTGCTCCTGGCCGATCAGCGCATCGAGTCCCTGATCGGTGTCGAGCAGATCGAGGACGAGGCTCACGCCGCTGGCGGAGCCGAGGCCCACCGAACGCTCCGAGCCCGCAGGGGCATCGGGGCGGAAGAAGCGCAGACGTGCGTCGGCGGCACTGCCGAGATCCGCGAGGCCGGCGTCGACCACCTCGAAGAAGCGCACCGACTGGCCGTTGACCAGCAGGATCTCGCGGTCGAACGTGGTGCCCGCCGCCAGGGTGACGTCGCTGCTCTCCAGGGTGGAGAACAGGGTCTGGGCGCGGGAGCGGATGGCCGCAAGATCGGCCAGGAGCCCATCGGCGCCGGCCAATTCATCGGCCTCGAGCACCACATAACCGATCTGGTTGGAGCTGGCCGGCCGGCCGGTCAGGCTGGCCCGCAGCACCAGGCTGGCAGCGGCGCTGCCTTTGGAGGGATCCGCCACCGTGAGGGTGAGCGGGTCGACGCGACGGAAGAAGGGCTGGAGATCCACCGTCCCGACGGTCAGCGACTGCAGGATCTCACCGTCCGCCGCCGGTCCCTGATCGCCGGGGCCGCCATCGCCCAGGGAGAGGTGCAGGAACTCGGCGGAACCATCGGCGTCCAGGTCATAGAAACGGGCACCGCCGCCCTGGCGCGGGTCGTAAGTCAGCGGTGTGGTCACGCCGGAGGCGGCGTCGGTGGAGACGGCGACCCAGCGGCTGGAGGGGGTGTCGGCGAAGGGGGCCCCGACCGTCAGGGCGGCGAGATCGAAGCTGACCGTTGCCCGCTCCAGCCCCGGGTCCAGGTCGATGCCGACCTCCACGGAGCTCTCACCGAGAACGACACCAGGGCCGGTGATCAACGCGGCATGGCTCGGATCCTGGGGATCGACCAGGGAGCTGGTTGGAACCACCTGGAAGGGCCGATCGGCCTGGACGGTCCCGCCGGTGATGGTCACGGGGATGGCTCTCGCATCCCCTGCGAGCGTGATGACCACCACGACCGGGTTGCCCGGATCGGACGGGGGCACCGCACCGATCGTCAGCGCCGGCGAGAAGGACGTGATCGCCGTTCCATCGAAGAAGCCCAGCCGCAGGTTGAGGCTGGCCAGGTCGGCGGGGCCGAAGCCGGCGGGGGCCGTAAGGCTGAGGGTCGTGCCGTCCGCTCGGATCCAGTCGGGGCCCTCGAGGACCACCAGCTGCAGGCTGTCGCCATCGGCATCGAGGCCGAGGGCGTCGAGGTTCTGCAGCACCTGGACACCGGGAATCAAGGTGAGGCCCGGAGGGGTCGAGGGCGTGGCCAGGTCCGGCGCCGCATTGGCCTGGACCCCGGCCGCGGCCAGGGCCTGCCGGATCTGGGCCCAGCTGCCCTGGAGCTGCTGGCCATCGAGGAAGGCCGTGTCCCTGCCCACTTCGAAGTCGTTGATCCGCAGGGGCGGGGCCGTCGCCACGGCGGCGGAGCTGTCGATCAGGAACTGATCGGCCTCGCGGTCCGCCAGGGCCGTGGCGGGCGCCAGCCCGGGCGTGACGGCAGGGTCGATCAGGCGGCCGCCGATGACCACATCCCTGGCCTGGCCCAGGAAGAACTGGTCGCCGCCGCCGCCGCCCACCAGGACGTTGCCGCCCAGGCTTTCAGTGTTGAAGAACTGGTCGCTGCCGCCGCGGCCCTCGATGCGGGAGCCCACACCCACGTAGACGGTGTCCGCCGCCTCGGAGCCGATCACCGTCACATTGGCGAGCTGGATGCCCTGCTCGGGGACGGCCCCGTAGGCGGCCGGATCGAGCAGCAGGACGTTGTCGCTGCTGTCCACCGCGGCGCCGAACACCAGATCGAGTTCCTTCCAGCCGGCCTGCCAGAGGATCGGGCCGCCCCGTTCGGGCGCCAGCGTCAGGCTGAGATCAGCCGAACCGGTCACCGTCTCGATGGCCCAGGCCGGCTGGTTGGTGATCGGGTCGGTGCCGGAGAGCAGGTGGAAGGCACCGTCGACCTTGTCAGTGGTGACAGTGAGGTCGAGGAAGCCGCGCCGGTTCACATCGGCGTAGGCCAGTCCGTTGATGTAGCCCATGAACAGACCGTCGAGACCATCGACGGCGGGGTAGTTCGCCCGGATGTAGGCATCGGCGCCGGGGAGATACTTTTCCAGCCCCGGCGAGGTGACCCCGGGGGTGGCGAACTCCAGGCCGGCCAGGCTGCCGGCGGGGCGGGTGCCCGCCGTCATCGTGTCGAGCACGCCGGCCCAGGCGTTGTGGGTGTCGCCGGCCAGGCTGATCAGCCGCTTGCCCAGGGCCAGGGCGCTCTGCAGGATCGTTTCCCGCTCCACCCCGTAGCCATCCCAGGCGTCGAGGTTGTAGGGGATCTTGCCGGCCTCGGCGAACAGGGCTTGCTCCGCCGGGGAGAGCTGGTTGAAGGGGGTCCCGGTGGCGAGCTTCTGCAGGGGGGCGGCGTACCTGTCGAGCAGGGCCGGGTTGCCGGCATCCAGCAGCAGCTCCGCCGGCACCGCCATCGACTGCATCAGCACCTGCTGGCCGAGCACCTGCCAGGCGGCGGAAGAGCCCGCCATCCGTTGCTGCAGCCAGGCCATCTGGCTGTCGCCGAGCAGATCACGGCCGGGATCGCCCCAGGCCTGCTGGACGGTGGCCAGCACCAGTTCCTGGGTGACCCGGGGAGCCAGCGCAGCCGCAAAACCCGGTACCGCCGCGGGGGAGGCCGGCGGGGTGAGCCCCAGCTGGCTTGCATAGGCCGCCACCAGGGCCGGGTCGGCGAGGATCGCGCCGATGCGGGCCTGCACGGCGGCGGCAACGGGGTACTCCAGCTGCTCATCGCGGGCGGTGAGACGGGTTTCGAGGATGTGCAGCGCCAGCACGTCGCCGAAATCGAAGGAGCGGTACCCCTGGGTGAGTGGTGTGAGGGCGTTGGCACCATCCCCGCTCTGCCGCAGGCCCGGTTCCCGGATCGGCAGCCACTCGTGGTACGCCTTCAGGGCGGCGTCGCGCCGGGTGATCCAGTCGCCCTCGGTGGCGCTCTGGTGGTTCTGGGCGCCCCCGGCCCAGCTGTCGTTGGCGGTCTCGTGGTCGTCCCAGATGGCGATCAGCGGCGCCGCGGCCCGCAGCGCCTGGAGATTGACATCGGTGTGGTACTGGGCATAGCGGAGCCGGTAGTCATCGAGGCTGACGATCTCGCGGTTGGGCAGGAAGCCACGGTCGCCGGCGGCATCTTCCGCCTCACCGAAGCCACCGGGGCCGTACTCGTAGATGTAATCGCCCACATGCACCAGGGCGTCGTAGGGGTTCACCGCATGGACGGCGGCGGCCCGGCCATAGGCGAGGAATTCCTCGGCGGCGGTGAAGTTGGCGCAGGAGAACACGGCCAGCCGCACCGGGCCGCTGCCCACCGGCAGGGTCTTGGTCTGCCCCACCATCGACTGCGCCGCACCGGCACGGAAGCGGTAGTGGTAGACGGTGTCGGCACTGAGGCCGTCGGCCTCCACCTTCACCGTCCAGTCGCGGGCGACGCTGGTGGTGAACACACCGCTGTCAACGATCGAGCCGGCCTCGAAGCCGGCGCTGCGGGACACCTCCCACTGCACGTCCACCAGACCGGCGAAACCGGCGGGCGGTGTGATCCGGGTCCAGAGGATCACCGAATCGGCATAGGGGTCGCCGGAGGCGACGCCGTGGGAGAAGGCGAGTCCGGCGGGCAGGGCGCGGCCCAGATCCAGGTCCAGCAGCAGGGGGTCGTGGTCGGAGGTGCGGTAGGGATCCGGCGCGAAGAAGTCACGGGCCGCCGCATTGCCGTTGCTGTTGGTGTCGAGGTTGTAGTCGCGGAAGGCGCCCTCGGCGGCGTTGATGCTCCAGTCGCTCGCGGCCACCGCCTGGCTCACCAGCGAGGGAGAGATCAGCATGTGATCGAGGGCCCCGCTCATGTCGACCGGGTTGAAGAAGGCGTAGCTGGAGGGGGGCTCGGCCGTGAAGGTGGGCAGGGCGTTGCGGAAGCCCGCCGCCTCCAGCACCCGGATCGGGTCCTCCTTGGCGTAGGCATTGATGTCGCCCAGCACCACCCAGTCGCCGTCGCCGTTGCCGGTGGGGTCGGTGCCGATCCAGCGCACCAGTTCGCTGGCCGCCGCGGTGCGGGTGGCGTTGAAGGCCGACTGGCCATCCCGCTGGTCCAGATCAGGGCCGGTGGCCCCGCCGCTGCCCTTGGATTTGAGATGGTTGACGGCCACGTTCAGCACCTCGCCGCTGGCCAGTTCCCGGAAGCCCTGGGCCAGGGCCGGGCGGTTGAGCGGGCTGCCGGTGGCGAGGGGGTCGGTGAAGCCGGCGCCGTCGAGCACCCGGGCCAGACCGGTGGGCTCCACCGCCCGGCTGTCGTAGATCAGCCCCACCTTGATGGCGTCGCTGCCGATCAGGCCCGTGGGCACGAAGCTGTAGAGGCGCCCCGAACCGCTGGGCTGGGCGGCATTGAGCCGCTCCACGATCGCGGCCAGGGTGGCGTCATCGGCATCGTTCTCCAGCTCCATCAGCCCGATCACATCGGCCTGCAGGCCGAGCAGGGCGGCGGTGAGCTTGGTGAGCTGGCGCTCGAGCTCCTCGGCGGTGTTGGCCCCGCGGGGGGCCAGTCCGGTGTCCGTGAGGGCGCCGCCGGCGTTGAGGGTGGTGAAGGTGTTCAGCACGTTGAAGCTGGCCAGCCGCAGATGGCCGGCCCCGGCCGGCGCCGGTGCCGCGGGGCGGGGGTTGCCGCTCTCGAAGCTGAGCGGCGCCGTGGGCTGGAGCCGGTACTTGCCGAAGTCAAACCCCAGCACCCCTTCCACGTCGGTGATGGTGTCGCCGCGGCGCAGCAGCTGGTCGCGCACCGGCGCTGCGGGTGTGGCCGCCGCCGCGGGCCGGTAGGCGCTGTTGCTGCCGTCGTCGAGCACCAGCTCACGGAGGGCCGTGGCCTGCTCGGCGGCGAAGGCCGCCGCCCCCGGCTCCATCACGTTGGTGGGCTGCAGCGGCAGGCCGCCGGCGCTGAGCTCCACCTCCCCGAAGCGGAACTGGCCGAACAGGCCGTTGACGCTGAGGGTTTCCGGGAAGCGCACCCACATGCCCTCGAAGGGCTCCAGATCAAGGGGGCTGCTGCGCTGGGCCAGCAGGTCGGGAATGTCGACCCGTTGGGTGTCGCCCAGGCGGCCCTGCCCCTCCACCGTCAGGGCACTGACAGCCGTGATCGCCGTCTGCCCGAAGCGCTCGGCCACCGTGCCGGTGAGCCGCACCCGGTCGCCGATCACCACATCAACGTTGGCGCCCGTCAGGGGGTAGGCCACATAGAGCCCCTCCGACGTCAGGGCGCTGCTGTCCCAGTCGGCGGTCTCCTCCTGCAGGAAGAAGCCGCCCAGTTCGCCGGTGGCCTGGAAATCGCCCACCACCACGGCGCGCAGGGTCACGCTCTGGGCCACCAGGGGGCTGGTGCTGCCGTCGCCCTGCACCGCCGAGATCCGGCTGATGCGGTCGTTGTCGGCGATGGTGATGGTGGCGCTGCCCGCCCCAGCGGCAACCGTGTGGCCGGCCGGTGCGGCCAGCTCGATGCGCAGGGTCTCGGTGCCTTCCTCGAGGGCGTCATCAAGCACCGCAATTGCCAGATCGACGCTGCTGGCCCCGGCGGGGATCAGCACCGAGGCCGGCAGGGGGCTGGTGAGATCACCGGCCTCGGCCAACCCGGGGCCCGCAGCCAGGCTGATCGGCACCGCCAGGGCCGCCAGGGTGGAGCCGGTGCGGCTGATGCGCAGGCTGGCACCATCGCCGGCTTCGCTCGCCACCGCGTCGATGGCCTGGATCGCGACCTCGGGCAGCGCCGGTGGCGTCGCCACCGACAGGCTCAGATCGTCGATGGCCAGGCCATGGTCGTTGCCGGGATCGTTGATCTCCGCCCAGCGCAGCCAGAGGGTGGCCCCGGCCGCCCAGGGGCTGGCCGAAAGGTCGAGGTTGCCGCCCACGCCAGCCACCCGGCCGGCGCTGTTGCCATCGACGGCACCGGCCGTGCTGCCGGTCACCGGCGAGCTCCAGTTGAACGGGCCGCCCGGCGTGGTCCAGAGGCCCACCTGCTCGAAGCTGGGGCCCACACCCCACTGCAATTCCATCGTGTGGGCACTGGTGTTGCCGCCGTTGCGCCACTGCTCACCGTTGAAGGCGAGGTCGAGGCTGGCGATCGCCGCCCCGGTGGTGTTGCTGAGGGCCAGGGCGAACCAGCCGGCCACCGACCCGCTGGCGGGGGAGCCGAAGAAGGCACCGCCCGAACCGAGGCCCCCCAGGGCGCGGTCGCTGCTGCCCGTCGCCCCGTAGCTCACGACGGCGCCGGCATTGGCGGTGCCGCTGTCGGCGTTGTAGGTGGCCAGGACGACGGGGGCGGCCGCCGGCTGGCGGAACAGGTGCCACCCCGGCAGCGTCACGTCGTTCGCCCAGGCGATCCCGGATCCGGAGGCGGCCAGGGCATCGAAGCTCTGGCTGTACAGGCCTGTGAAGAGGGCTGGCATGGTCCGGGTGGTGGGCGAGGGAGGACGACGAAGACGCGAGGGATCCCGGGGAAACCCCAGGGACTGGTGGAGGCCCATCCCCGGAAAGGGGAATGGGCCCCCAGAACGTGCTCAGACCAGGGCGAAATTGGCCTGGTTGTTGAGCGCGGAGGCGCTGATGTTCGTGAAATGGCCAACGGCCACCCCCGACACACGCAGCAGGGTGTCGGCGCCCACCTGGGAGAAGCCGAGGTCGGCGAAGGCCACACCGCGCAGGCCCACCGTGTCCACACCGGCGGTGAAGTCCATCACGTACTGCTTGGCCGCGGGCCGGTCCCCCGGCTCGCTCACCAGCCAGAACTGGTCGGCACCGGCGCCACCGTTGAGATGGTTGGTGCCGGCCCCAGCGAGGATGGTGAAGACGTCGTTGCCCTCACCGCCCAGGGCCCGGTTGCCGCTGCTGCCGATGATGAATTCGTCGTCGCCGGCCATGCCGCTGAGGCGGTTCTGGCCACCGTCGATCGCCCAGATCTCGTCGCTGCCGCTGCCGCCGGTGATCACATCGCGGCTGCCGGCGTACACCACATCGGCCCCGGATCCGGTGAAGATCCGGTTGTCGAAGCCGCCCGCGATCGCCACATCCACCTCGTCGTTACCGGCGCCGGTGAACACGGTGCTGACCCGGCCATCGAAGCCGGGAACCGTGGACTGACCCGGCAGGGTGGTGTCGTTGCCCTCGGTGCCCACCAGCACCTCACCGCGCTGGGCCAGGACCTGGGGATCGATGCCGAACAGGGTGGTGTACATCAGGCCGTAGATGCCCGTGTTGTCGACCGTGGAGGGCAGCAGATCGGCGTTCATGCCGTAGGTCTTGGTGACGATGCTGCCGGGGAAGTCCGGCGTCCCGGCCCACGCGATCCCGAAGTTGCCCATGGGGCCATCGACGCTGTTCTCCGACCCGAAGGCGGTCCAGGGCTGGCCCGGGGTGGCGGTGCTTCCCTCCGGGCCATCGAGAAAGGCCCTGGAGGTGTTGGTGGTGGTGCGGTTCACGTTGATGAACGGCACCTCGGGCTGGGTGTCGGCGAGGTTGGGGTTGGAGGCATCGACGTTGCCCGTCGGCCGGGTGTACGGCGCGAACTGGAACACCTGCATGCCGCCTGCATCGCTGTCGGCAGCGGTGATCACCAGGGTGTTGGGATCCTTCTGATCGACATAGTTCATGGCCACGCCGATGGCCGCGTCCGCCCGTCGGGTCGCCTCGATCGTGCCGATGGCGTTGTTGTTGTTGGCGAAGTTGTCGGTCCCCTCCTCCTCCACCACCACGAAGAAGCCGTCGTCGCTCTTGCCGACGATCTCCAGGGTGGCTGCCAGCATCTCGGCGACGGTTGGAGCCGTGGACACATACAGGGGCAGGGGAGTGTCCGTGTTCAGGCCAAGGCTCTCTTCGCGGCGATCGTCAAAGGTGTGGTTGGCGGCAAAGATGCCGAGCAGCTTCGTGGCCGGTGTTGCCGTCCGGGCCGCCTCGACCAGTTGATCCTTGGTGTAGACCACCTGGTACCCGAGCGACTGGGCCAGTTCGATCAGGTTCCGGGTCGGGCGGTCTTCGGCGTCCGCGAACTGGGCGTCGATCTCGGCGGTGACGTGGAAGCCGAGCGTCCCCTTCGGCAGCAGGTAGACCTCCCCACCGGCCAGGATCACCTGGGTTCCCGAGCGGATCACCTGCTCGGCAATCTCCGCGGTCTTGTCGCGGGCACGAATGGCGTTGCCATCCCGGTTGGTGGTGGCGGCGGCAAAGGCTGCCGTGCCCGGCTCGCCGATATGGCCCGACTGAATCAGGGCCGTGGCCTTCCCTGCTTCAATGGCCTCTTCGAGGATGGTGTAGCCCAGCTTGCCGGAAGCCGAGCGGATCGGGGTGTTGTCTTCCTCGAGGCCGAAGGATTCATTGAACACCTTGGTCCCCGTGGCATGGGTGACGGCGCCGGCGTTGGAGGTGCCGGTCAGCTGGTTCTCCATGTGGCCGAGGTAGACACCGGCCCGGGTCATCCGGTCCCAGTTCAGGCGACCATCCGGGCCCTTGTCGATGTTCCGCAGGGCCATGAAGCTCGAAGGTGTCGAGCCATCGGGATGGATGAAGATCACATTGCCCGTGTTCTGAGTCGCCGCCGGAGCCGTCTTGACCTGATCCGGGAGGCGCGACGCGATCTCTGTGTCAAACAGAGTCTCATACATCAATTCGTAGATCTTCGTGTTGTCCAAGGTGGCAGGCAGCCGCTCGGCATTGAGGCCGTGGGCCTTGGAGACGATCGAACCACTGAAATCGGGCAGGCCCGCCCAGGCGATGCTCAGGCTGAATCGATCGCCGTTCTGATCAGGAGCCGACAGGAACGGCAGGCTGCCGACGCCCGTGACGCCGTCGGTCGGCAGATTGCGTCCCGACGTGCCGTCGATCGGGTTGTTGGTGATGGTGCCCACCGGCCGATCAGCGGCCAGAGGATCACGCACCTGCAGGCCGCCGGCATCGCTGTCAGCCGCCGTGATCACCAGGGTGTTGGAATGGCGTTCAACGAAATCGAGGGCGACACCAATGGCCGCATCGGCGCGCCGCAGGGCCTCGAGGGTGCCGGCCGCGTTGTTGTTGTTGCCGAAGTTATCGGTGCCTTCTTCTTCCACGATCGCGATCGACCCCTTGTCAAAGTTGGGGTGCGCCTCCATGAGACGCTGCGCTGCCGCCAGCATGTCGGCAATGGCCGGAGCCGTGGGGGAATAGAACGGCAGACCCGCGGCCGCCAGCTGCTCTTCGGCGCGATCGTTGAACGTATGGACGGGAGCAAAGACGCCGAGAACCTTCTGGGGCAGAACGGCGCCATTGATGAGGCTGTTCAGCTGGTCCCTGGTGTAGACAATGGTGTAGCCAAGGCTCTGGGCCAGCTCGATCAGGTTCTGGCTCGGCCGGACGCTTGAGCTGGTGCTCAGGGCGTCGTACTGGGCGGCCGTGCCATGGAATCCGGCAGCACCGACCGGCAGCAGATTGAGCTCACCGCCACCAAAGATGAAGTTGACGCCCGACTCGATGACCTGCCGGGCGATCTCGGCCGCCTGGGCTCTGGGAACGACGCGCGATCCATCGGGGTTGACGATTTCCTCGGTCTTGGCGACAAAAGCGGCCGTTCCAGGCTCGAAGATCGCTCCGGACTGCACCAGTGCCGTCACCTTGCCAGCCTGGATGGCCGCCTCAACGATCGTGTTGGTGCTGCCGTCCAGCGAGGTGATCGGCAGATTCCCCTGCTCGTAACCGAAGGACTCGGCATAAACCTTGGCGCCCGTTGCATGGGTGACGGCACCGCCATTGGAGGTGCCGCCCAGCTGATCCTCCATGTGTCCGAGATAGACACCTGCGGCCTCCATCCTGTCCCAGTTCAGACGACCATCGGGACCATGATCGATGAAGCGGGCAAATCCGAAGTGCGATGGACTTGCACCATCCGGATGGATGAAGATGACGTGATTTCCAGAGGTCGTCATGGCTCAAAGCAAGAGGGGACAGGAGGCTGTGAACCCAACCCCGGGGAGGATGTCGGGTTGACTCAGACGGGAATGAATCCGACGAAGACTGATCTGACTTGGAAGGCTCTGACCGGCCATGCGCTCAGCCGGACTCCCGTATTCTCAAACCACCCGAAGGCCCCTGGAGTGATGCTGCTGACACGGACTCTGTAGCCTGGACTGCCCTCTGAAAAGACGTCCTTAACCAGGGCAATGTTGACCTGATTGATAAATCCCGGTCCCCTGATCTGGTGGCACTGACCGACGGCCACGCCCCGCAGAACCACCGTGTCCAGGGGGGGCGGTGAAGTCCGTCAGATCCCACCGGGCAGCGGCACGGCTGCCCGTGCCGCCGATGCAGAAGACGTCACGACCGTGGTGTCAGGCCAGCAGCTGGATGTCGCCGGCTCCGCCCACGCTCAGCCCCCTCACCCCCTCCAGCAGCACACCCTGACCGGCCTTCCCGGCGAAGCTCAGGAAGGTGCCGTTCTGGTACTCCGTCACCTGGGCCAGCCCCAGGCCACCGAGCACCTGGAGGCGGTCAAGTCCCGCCTCGAAGCCCACGACGCGATCGACACCGCCGCCCTCGAGCCCGTAGATCACGGTGTCGGCCGCCCCATCGCCGCCGCCGCCGGTGGCACGCAGGTCGATCAGGTCGCCGCCGCTCACCACCACCCGGCGGGCCGAGCCCCGCCCCGTGAAGCGGAAGCCGCCGGCGTCGCCGCCGCCGATCAGGGTGTCCTCGCCCAGGCCACCGATCAGGGTGTCGTTGCGCAGCGCACCGATCAGGGTGTCGCGCCCCTCGCCGCCATCGGCCTGCAGCCGCACGCTGCCCTGGGTCTCGATCCGGTCGTCGCCGTCTCCGCCGGAGGCAATGGCCGTGCTGAAGCGGCCGTCGTAGCTGGGGTTCCACTGGGACCCGTTACCGGCCCGGGCGTTGTCCGCCAGCAGCAGGTCGTCGATCCCGGAGCTGCCCACGCTGGAGAAGGTCAAGGTGTCGTTGCCCTCGCCGCCCGACACCGTGGCCGTGTTGCTGCGGGCGGCCCCATCGCTGTGGAACAGCCAGCTGAGGGTGTCATCGCCGCCGCCGAAATCGACCGCCCCACGCTTGGCACCCACCACCTGCAGATCGAAGTCCAGGGGCGGTGCCGTGGAGAGATCCCAGCGCACATCGACGAAGTTGGCCACCAGCAGGTTGCTGCCCAGCGAGGGGTTCCAGTAGTCGGCGTCGAGGCTGAGGGTCTTGAGCCCGTTCCAGCGGTCGGTGTTCTCGATCCGGGCCCGGGGGTCGCTCTCCCCAGACAGGGTGATCGGGCTGGTCTGCACCGCCCCCAGGGAGCCGGTGGCCAGGGGACGACCCGAGGGGGCCGATCCGGGGGGGTTGCCCCCCACCCCCTGGGTGATCGCGAAACCGGGGCCATTGATCACACCCGGCTGCACGGCGGCGCCTTCCGCCAGATCGCCCACCGTGATGGTGAAGGGCCGCTCGTAGCTGATGCCGTCACCGCCGGTGACGCGCAGGGTGAGGCTGCGCGTGGCGCCCGCCTCGAAGTCCAGCGCCGCGGTGGTGAGCAGGCGGTCGCCGTCGAGGCGGAACAGCCCATCCGGGTTGCCGTTCGGCGCGAAGGAGAACACGAACGTGTCGTTCCCATCCGGGTCGGTGGCCGACAGCTGGCCCACGAGCGTGTCGGCGGGCAGGTTCTCCAGCACGGTCCCGCCGGTGAGCGTGAGGACCGGGTCGATCACCGAGTCGCCCCGCACCGCCAGGTTCTGCAGACGGGTGTCCTGGGCCGCCGGGGTGTCGGCCCCCCTGAAGGGGTTGGCAGGCGAGTGGTTGGCCACCAGAAATTCGGCCAGGGCATCCTGTTCGGAGCCATCGGCGGCGAAGGTGGCGACGCCGGTGCGGGGGGCGCCGCCCGACTGGGTGATGTTCAGCCGGTTGGGGTTGGTGAGGCCGGCGAAGGGGTAGCCGTCGCCGCCGCTGGCGAGGAAGTCGAGGGTCACCATGCGGAGGCTGCGGGCCGGATCCCCCACCACGGCGCCATTGCGCACCACGACGTCGAGGTCGTTGCCGGCCTCGTCCTGGATCGCCAGGTTCACCACCCGGGAGCCGGCCGGGCGGCTGAGGTCATAGCTGAAGGCCATGCCGCCCACCTGGGGGAAGCGGCCCTGGTTGACGCCGGCGGCGATGCCGTGCTCGATCAGCGCCTTGAGTTCGCCGGGGGTGACACTGACGATGGAGAGCCCGTTGTTGAAGCTGAGGGCGTTGGCGATGTCGTTGCGGGAGATGCCGCCTTCCGGCTTGACCACATTGCCCTGGGCATCCAGCACCGCCGCGGTGGGCAGCAGCTCCGGGACACCGCTCACCGAGCCGGTGGGAATGACCGACTGGCCGATCGAGTTACGGATGCCGCCGCCGTTCTTGAGCGAGATCACCACGCTGGGATCGATCTGGCGGGCGTAGGCCAGGTTGGCGTCGGCCGTGAGGTTGCCGAGATTGGTCTCCTCGCTGCGTACGCCCGGATTGCGATTGCCGTTGAGGAACACCTCGCTGATGCCGAACCATTCCGATTCCTGGGCAATGATCACTTCCCGCAGGTTGTCGACCACCTGCTGCACCCGGGCGTCGATGAAGGCTTCGGCGTTGAGGGCCGCCACCCCCGCCGCATCGGTGCGGAACGCGCCGCTGATGGTGGGGTCATAGCTCTCGGGGATGATCACACCCTGGCTGTCGAAGTCGAGCACCAGACGGCCGAGGTACTTGTAGTTGCCATCGGTGTTCACCACCGCCACCGGCCGGCCATCGGCATCGGTCTTGACGATCGGGTAGGGGCCCTGGACGCTGTCGCCGGGGCGGGTCAGATCATCGCTGTCGAAGAGGCGGGTGTTGGAGCCGCCGGCCACGATGATGTCCACGTGGCGCAGGCGCTCGGCCAGGGCCTGCTCGATGCTGATCTGCTGCATGTGGGCCAGCAGGATGACCTTGTTGAGGCCAGGGTTGGCCGCCAGCAGGGCATCCACGTCGCTCTGGATCTCCGCGGCCAGGGCATCGAGCTCAGCGGCCGTGGGGGTGCCGCCGAAGGGAACGGGGGACACGCCCACGGCGCCAGGGCTGGAGATGGTGCGCAGGGTTGGGGTGGTGGCGCCGACCACACCCACCTTCTGGCCGTTCACATCGAAGACGACGCTGGCGGTGATGCTGTTGGGGCGGGGCGCCTGGCCGGCGGGCACCACCAGGCCCGCCAGGTTGGCGTCGGTAACGAAGTTGAGGTTGCCGCTCAGGTAGGGGAAGGCGGTGCCGGGGTAAGCGGCGGCCGCATTGGCCTGGATCAGGTCCCGCACCACGGCGGTGCCCTGGTCGAACTCGTGGTTGCCGAAGGCGACCGCCTGCACCCCCAGGGCGTTCTGGATCAGCACATCACCGCGACCCACGGCGCCGTAGGCCTGGGCGGAGGCCCCGTAGAAGAGGCCAGGAATCCAGGCGTCGCCGCTGGAGAGGGTGAGGGTGTTGACGAAGCCGGGGATGCCGTCGAGATCGATGTCCTGGGCCCGCAGCGCATTGAGCACTCCCGACAGGCGGGGGGCGTCATCGAGGGCCGCGATGCCCCCCTCCTGGTCAGCCAGGTGGAAGAGCTGCAGGCGGAAGGCCGTGCCGGACGGCAGGGGCGCGGCGCCGGTGACGCTGACCCTGTCGTTGCCCTCGCTGCTGGCGACCAGACCGGCCGGCTCGCCCGCGGGGCTGCGCAGGAAGGTGATCCCCTCGACCCGCTCGCTGCCGGGGAACACCACCGGATCCACCGCCGCCACGTTGTAGGGGTCGGTGACGTCGAACACGGCCGCCACGCTGGTGGTGGTGCGCTCCAGGGCCACGAAGGCGTAGGTGCGGCCGGCCACGGTGGCGATCTCCACCATCTCGGGCTCGGTGCCCTTGTCGTCATCACGGCCACTGGCCATCAGGCCGAGACTGTTGGCCAGCTCCTCCAGGGCGTTGCTGGAATCGAACACCACGTTGCCCTGCACGTCGTAGATGCGCAGCGAGCGGGAGCCGATGCTGAAGGGCTTGTCGATCAGGCCATCGCCGCTGATGTCGCCGTAGTCGTTGAGCAGGTTGAGGCGGGTGCGGCTGATGCCGGTGGCGGCGGCGAAGGCGGCGTTCAGCGATGCCACACCGGGATGGTCCCGGAAGGGGGTGCCACTCACCAGCGCAGCATCGCTGGCCCGCGTGAGATCGACGAACGTGGTGCCCTGATCCGGCGGGTATTCCCGGGAGTCACCTTCACCCACCGCCAGGAGGAAGCTGCGGCCCTGGGCATCGGTGAAGGCGGCGATGCCATCGGGCATGGTCAGGCCGAAGAGCGGCAGGCCGGAGATCGGCCGGTACAGATTGCTGTTCGAAGGGCCGTCCCGGTCGGAGCTGTCGAAGCCGGCGCCATCGAAGCTGACCACGGTGAAGGCATTGCCACGGGCGCCCTCGGTGCCGAAGTCGTTGTCGTAGTTGATCACCAGCGCGCCGTCATCGCGGATGGTGAGGCCTTCCGGCTTGTCGTAGGCCAGGGTGCCGCCGATCGACGGCAGATTGAACAGCTCGATCTTGTGGGCCAGGCGGATGCCGGCGGCCGCCAGGGCATCGGCACTGGAGGTGCTGAAGATCGTCGGGGTGGCGGGGTTGCTGTCGTGGTCGACGAGGCTGCGGCGGTTGTCGAGCAGCTCGGGGCTGGCCACACCAATCGCGCCCAGCCAGCCGCCCGTGGCCTGGTCGGCGGCGGTGGTGAGCGGCAGGGTGTCAGTGGCGCCGCGCAGATCCACCTCGTAGACATGCTTGAAGCCGGTGAGGCTGCGGCTGCTGTCGCGCTCCATCACCAGGAACACGCCACGGGCGGGGTCAAAGGCAACATCGCCGATCTTGTCCTGGCCGGCACGGCCGCTGAGCAGGTAGAGGTGCTCCTTCACCGGGGCGCCGGTGGCCGGATCGATCGCCAGGATGCGGGTGAGTTCGGAGCGGCTCCGGCCCTCGGTGACGCCATCGCCGTTGGCGTCCACATCCAGGGGGCTCTGCAGGAAGGCATACAGCAGGCCGTCGGTGGGGTTGAAGGCCATGCCCTCGATGCCGCGGTTGCTCCAGCGATTGCCGTAGATGGCCGGCAGGCTGTCGATCGTTTCCGCCCCGATCGGCGTGGCACCGCCGACGTTGTGCTGGGCCGCGAGCTGGGCCTTCTGGCCGGCGGGGATGTAGCGCTGGATCAGGTTGCCGCTGACCGCATCGAAGATCGAGATCTGGCCGCGGTATTCATCGCCGACGGCGAACACCTGGCGCGTGCTGCCACCGATGGTGAGGCTGAACAGGGAGATCGTTTCCGAATCGATGCCGAAGGGGTCGTAGGCCAGCGGGGCATTGGCGGCATCAATCGGCACGTCATCCTTGATCGCCAGCTGGGGCAGGCCCGTGAGGGGGGTGCCATCGGGGCGATTGAGGCCGAGGCGGCCGAGCTCGGTGACCGCGCCGGTGGCGCGATTCATCCCCAGTTTGTAGATGCTGGGCTGGAAGTCTGGGTCGAGAAACTGACGCTGACCCGCGATCAGATCACCATTGGGGCCGCGATCGGTGATGGAGTAGTAGACATCCAGCTCCGCGCCGTTCAGCGTCTCCTTACCGGCGAAGAACAGACCGGAAAGACCGCCGGCCAGCACACCAGCGGGCTGGTTGGCGGTGCCGGCGGCATACTCCAGCTCGTAGGTGAAGTTCTCTGCGCTGGCGACGCCGCGGGACCAGTCCTTGATGCCAGCGGAGAAGATGGTGCTGATCACCGGCGCCGCACCGCTGAGGTCCAGCACGGCGATGGCGTTGTTCTCCTGCAGGGAGATCCAGGCGGTCCTGCCGTCGGCACTGATGGCGATGGCCTCCGGCTCGATGTCCTGGGCCACGGTGGTGGTGACACCCAGTCGGCTGCCGATCCGGACACCGCGGTTGATCAGTTCGGCACGGCGGTTCTCCCAGGCCTCAAAGCCGACACTCCGCACATCGAGGGCCGAGGGGGGCACCGGAACGGTCGCCAGGTAGCCACTGGTATCGATCAGAGAGATCGAACCGACGGGATCAATGGTGTAAGGAGAATTCGGCTCCCCTTCGTTGGTCACCAGCAGCTTGGTGCCATCCCCGCTGAACTTCACCATGTCGGGCAGGGCGCCCACGGTCACGGTGCTGATGTGGACCGGCAAGGCCGGGTCACTGAGGTCGTAGAACTGAACGAAGCCAGGATCCGTCTTGACGGCGTTCTGCACGGCAATGGCCAGCAGCTGGCCGAAGACCGCCGCGCTCTGGAGGGTTTCCCCATTGCCGGTGGACGTGGCCCGCGCAACGGCGAGCGGGTTGGCGGGATCCCGCAGGTCGGAAACAACAATGGCTCCGGATCCGCCGCCTACGGTATACAGATAACCGCTGGCTGGGTTGTAGGCAGAGATTTCAGCGTTGGCCCCAAGATCTGCCAGAGAGATCACTCCGCTCGTCGCCTGGATGAAAGGATCCAGGGCAGAAAAGGTGAGAGCCATCCAAATCAACTGCAGTCAAGTTCAACTTGACAGCAGCACGTTCATGCCAGGTTAAGCCCAGACAAATGTGTGTTGAAGAGATGGGGCAGGGTCCCGCTGGTCACACCCGCACGTGTCCTGGCCCACGGCTGGTCACGCCGGCTCCGCGTCCCAGTCGAGACCCGCGGGCCATGGGCATGAAAAAACCCCCGGTGTGACCGGGGGTGCAGAGGTCCCTCGAGATTCGAGAAGGGGAGGCGTTGCAGGGGTTCGGGAGCCGGAGGCTCAGCCGAACTTGCCTGAGGTGGACGCGATCAGGAACGCGGCGTACGTGAGGATGTAGCCGATCGTGAAGTGGGCGAGACCCACCACACGGGCCTGAACGATCGAGAGAGCGACGGGCTTGTCGCGCCAGCCCACCAGGTTGGCGAGGGGCGTGCGCTGGTGTGCCCAGACGATGGTTTCGATCAGCTCCTGCCAGTAACCCCGCCAGGAGATCAGGAACATGAAGCCGGTGGCCCACACCAGGTGACCGAAGAGGAACATCCAGGCCCAGACGGCCAGGTTGTTGGACCCCATCGGGTTGTACCCGTTGATCAGCTGGGAGCTGTTGAGCCACAGGTAATCGCGGAACCAGCCCATGAGATAGGTGCTGGATTCGTTGAACTGGGCCACGTTGCCCTGCCAGATGGCGAGGTGCTTCCAGTGCCAGTAGAAGGTGACCCAACCCACGGTGTTCAGGGCCCAGAAGACCGCCAGGTAGAAGGCGTCCCAGGCCGAGATGTCGCAGGTGCCGCCACGGCCGGGGCCGTCGCAGGGGAAGGAATAGCCGAAGTCCTTCTTGTCGGGCATCAGCTTGGAACCCCGGGCATCCAGGGCACCCTTCACCAGGATCAGGGTGGTGGTGTGCAGACCCAGTGCGATCGCGTGGTGCACCAGGAAGTCACCAGGGCCGATCTGCAGGAACAGGGAGTTGTTCCCGGCGTTCACGGCATCCAGCCAGCCCGGCAGCCAGACGGCACCGTTGTTGGGCCACGCCGTGGTGGCGATGCTGTCGGCGTTGGCGAGCAGCACATCCATGCCATAGAGGACTTTGCCACTGGAGGCCTGGACGAACTGGGCGAACACCGGCTCGATGAGGATCTGCTTCTCGGGGGTACCGAAGGCGACCACCACGTCGTTGTGGACGTAGAGACCCAGGGTGTGGAAGCCGAGGAACAGGGAGACCCAGCTCAGGTGGCTGATCAGGGCTTCCTTGTGCTCGAGCATCCGGGCCAGGACGTTGTCCTTGTTGGCTTCCGGGTCGTAGTCACGGATGAAGAAGATCGCACCGTGGGCGAAGGCACCGCACATCAGGAAGATGGCGATGTACTGGTGGTGCGTGTAGAGCGCCGCCTGGGTGGTGTAGTCCTTGGCGATGAACGCATAGGACGGCAGCGCGTACATGTGCTGCGCCACCAGGCTGGTCACGACTCCCAGGGCAGCCAGGGCAAGGCCCAGCTGGAAGTGGAGGGAGTTGTTGACGGTGTCGTAAAGGCCCTTGTGGCCGGCGCCCAGGTCACCGGGGGTGCCCTTGGGAGGGTTGTGGGCGTCGAGGATCTCGCGGATCGAGTGGCCGATACCGAAGTTGGTCCGGTACATGTGGCCGGCGATCACGAAGATGCAGCCGATGGCCAGGTGGTGGTGGGCGATGTCCGTGAGCCACAGCGCTTCGGTCTGGGGGTGGAAGCCACCCAGGAAGGTGAGGATCGCGGTGCCGGCTCCCTCGGAGGTACCGAACACCTGGTTGGCGGTGTCGGGGTTCTGGGCATAGACGCCCCAGTTGCCGGTGAAGAACGGCGCCAGACCGGCGGGGTGGGGCGAGACCGAGAGGAAGTTGTCCCAGCCGACGTGCTGACCCCGGGATTCGGGAATGGCGACGTGGACCAGGTGACCGGTCCAGGCGATGGAACTGAAGCCGAACAGCACAGCCAGGTGATGGTTGAGCCGGGATTCAGCGTTCTTGAACCAGGCCAGGGACGGCAGGAACTTGGGCTGGAGATGGAGCCAGCCGGCGAACAGGGCCCATGCCGAGAGGATCAGCATGAAGATGGAACCCTGGTAGAGCTCCATGTTGGTCGTCATGCCGATCGTGTACCACCAGTGGTACAGACCGGAATAGGCGATGTTCACCGGAGAGGAGGCGCCCGCCTGGGTGAAGGCGTCGATGGCGCCTTGCCCGAAGTGGGGATCCCAGATCGCGTGAGCGATGGGACGGACGTGCAGCGGATCGGCGACCCACTGCTCGAAGTTGCCCTGCCAGGCGATATGGAACAGGTTGCCCGAAACCCAGAGGCCGATGATCGCCAGGTGACCGAAGTGGGTGGAGAACAGCTTTTGGTAAAGCCGCTCCTCCGTCATTCCGTCATGGCTCTCGAAGTCGTGAGCCGTGGCGATGCCGTACCAGATACGGCGGGTTGTCGGGTCCTGTGCCAGACCCTGGCTGAACGAAGGAAATTTCGTTGCCATTGGGAAAGGTCAGGTGGAGGTCAGCCGACCGCGATGAGTCGGGACAGGAAGAAGGCCCAGGTGGTCGCGATACCGCCCAGCAGGTAATGGGCGACACCGACGGCACGGCCTTGGGTGATGGAGAGCGCCCGCGGTTGGATGGCGGGAGCCACCTTCAGCTTGTTGTGAGCCCAGACGATGGACTCGATCAGTTCCTGCCAGTAGCCGCGGCCGCTGAAGAGGAACATGAGGCTGAAGGCCCAGACGAAGTGGGCACCCAGGAACATCAGACCGTAGGCGCTGGAGGACGAGCCGTAGCTGTTCAGCACCTGGGCAGCCTGAGCCCAGAGGAAGTCCCGGAGCCAGCCATTGATGGTGATGGCACCCTGGGCGAAGTTGCCGTTGGTGATGTGCTGGACGCTGCCGTCGGCATTGACGGTGCCCCACACGTCGCTCTGCATCTTCCAGCTGAAGTGGAAAATGACGATCGACAGGGAGTTGTACATCCAGAACAGGCCGAGGAACACGTGGTCCCAGGCCGACACCTGACAGGTACCGCCACGGCCGGGGCCGTCGCAGGGGAAGCGGAAGCCCAGGTTCGCCTTGTCGGGGACGAGGCGGGAGCTGCGCGCGTAGAGCACACCCTTCAGCAGGATCAGCACGGTGACGTGGATCGTGAAGGCGTGGATGTGGTGGACCATGAAGTCGGCCGTTCCCAGGGGGATCGGCGCAGCGGCCACCTTGCCGCCGACGGCGACGACAGCGCCGTTGAACACTTCACTCACACCGGCCAGCGCATTGGGAGCGGTGGTGCCGGCGGCAGCGGCGTGCAGGCCCTGGATCCATTGCGCGAAGACGGGCTTCAGCTGGATCGCGGTGTCGCTGAACATGTCCTGGGGACGTCCCAGGGCACTCATGGTGTCGTTGTGGATGTAGAGGCCGAAGCTGTGGAAGCCCAGGAAAATGCACACCCAGTTCAGGTGGCTGATCAGGGCGTCACGGGCTTTCAGCACCCGATCCAGCACGTTGTCGATGTTCTTGGCAGGGTCGTAGTCGCGGATGAGTGCGATGGCCGCATGGGCACCGGCTCCGACGATCAGGAAGCCGCCGATCCACATGTGGTGGGTGAACAGCGACAGCTGGGTCGGGTAGTCGATACCGATGTAGGGATACGGAGGCATCGCATACATGTGGTGCGCCACGATGATCGTGAGCGAACCGAACAGCGCCAGGTTGAGACCCAGCTGGGCGTGCCAGGAGGTGGTCAGGAACTCATAGAGCCCATCGTGACCTTTGGGCGCGGGGAACAGCAGGGGATCACCCTTCTGGCCCTCGAGAATCTCCTTGATGCTGTGACCGATGCCCCAGTTGGTGCGGTACATGTGGCCAGCCACGATGAACAGCACCGCAATCGCCAGATGGTGATGGGCGATGTCGGTCATCCAGAGGCTGCCGGTCACAGGATTCAGACCACCTTTGAAGGTGAGGAAATCGCTGTAGGCGGCCCAGTTGCCGGTGAAGAAGGCGGAGATACCCGCACCGAAACCAGGGAAGAGCTGGGCCAGCACGTCCTGGTTGATGAACTCGTGGGGGAGCGGGATGTCGGCCACCGACGCGATGGTCTTGCCGTTGAGCACCAGCGGGTTGCCGGCGTCGATGGCATCCATCAACTGGGTGGTGGGCAGGGACACGTGCAGCAGGTGACCTGTCCAGGACAGGGACCCGAGCCCGAGCAGGCCGGCGAGGTGGTGGTTGAGCATGGACTCAACGTTCTGGAACCACTCCAGCTTCGGCGCTGCCTTGTGGTAGTGGAAGACACCGGCGTTGAGCATCAGGCCGGCCATCACCAGGGCACCGATGGCGGTGCAGAGGAGCTGGAACTCGTTGGTGAATCCCCAGGCTCTCCACACATGGAAGAGGCCGGAGGTGATCTGGATGCCGTGGAAGCCGGCACCCACATCGCCATTGAGAATTTCCTGACCGAAGATCGGCCAGACCACCTGGGCACTGGGTTTGACGTGCAGGGGGTCGGCCAGCCAGCCGGTGTAGTTGGAGAAGCGGGCTCCGTGATAGAAGGCGCCGCTCAGCCAGATGAAGATGACGGCCAGATGGCCGAAGTGAGCGCTGAAGATCTTCCGGGAGACCTCTTCAAGATCGCTCGTGTGGCTGTCGAAATCGTGAGCGTTGGCGTGGAGGTTCCAAATCCAGGTGGTGGTTTTGGGACCTTTGGCGAGGGTGCGATCGAAGTGCCCGGGCTTGCCGAGAACATCGAAGTCGACGGGAACGGGGTTCCGGTCAACCATGTCCTTCGCCGTTTTCCCACGCTCTGGTGGGCTGATGGTCATCGAGACGTTCCTCGAGGGACGGGGTCGAGGTGGAGGTCCACCCCTTCGACGGACGCCGGGGACAGGTCATGCGACCGTCCCGGCCCCATCGGTGGGCCCCATGGCCGGGAAGCCCCGACCATGGGCACCAGTCGCGGTGGGGGAGAAATCCCTTGCAGCGACTGGGGCTTTGGGCCCCGAAAGGGGACCGCTGGCGGAAGTATAGGGGTCGAAAACAAGGCGATTCGGTCGCCAGTTACAAAGGTTTAATCCCAGCGGTTCCAAGGCTGCGACTGAGGTCTGGCGACATGTTGTCAACAACGTAACAATCGAGAAAACGACGGGGTTTCTATAACCCCTTGCTGCATTTTGCAGCGATTTCAACAGTCGATCAGCCCGCCCCGGCCCCCGACGCAGAATGGCGCCACGAACGACGGAGAGCGCGTGGGCGACAGGGAAGTGGGGCGTGGCGCCGCGGAACGGGCGGTCCGTAGGTACTTCTGCCGAGCCGGCCTGATCGCGGCCGCCCTGCTGCTGGTGCTCGCCCTGGCGCCGCCCGCCGCCCTCGCCTTCTCCCTGCCGGGCCGACGGTCACCCGCCGCGGCCCCGGCCAGCCCGGCCATGGGACGCTCCAGCCAGCAGGAGGTGGCCCCACCCCTGGCGGTGCAGCAGCTGCAGGAGGCCCTCGAGGCGCGGCGCCCCCGGGTGGAGATCGTCTCCCCCGCCGACGGCGCCCTGCTGCCGGCGGGTCCCTGGACCCTGCAGCTGCGGGTGGAGGACTGGCCCCTGGTGGATGCGGGCCCCCTCGGTCTCGGCCCCCACCTGGTGGCGCAGCTGGATGGGGATGCCCCCCTGCCGCTGACGGCCACCACCACCACGATGCGGCCCCTGGAACCCGGCAGCCATCGCTTGACCGTCTATGCCGCCAGGCCCTGGGGTGAGGCGGTGAAGAGCCCCGGGGCCCAGCGCCAGATCCGGCTGCACAGGGTGGCGGCCAATCCCCTCGGCCAGCCCGCCCCGGGCAGCCCCCAGCTGATCGCCGTCAGTCCCCGAGGAACGGCGGCCAGCACCCCGCTGCTGCTCGACTGGCTGCTGCTGGAGGCCCCCCTGCAGAACCTGCGCAGCGGCGATGCCAGCTGGCGGCTGCGGGTCGGCATCAACGGCGACAGCTTCCTGGTGGATCGCCAGACGCCCCTCTGGCTGGAGGGCTGGCGCACCGGCAGCAATGCGGTCCAGCTCGACCTGCTCGACGGCCTGGGCGAGCCCCTCAACCCTCCCTTCAACAGCCTGGTGGGTGAGGTGGTCCTGGAGCCGGGCGGCGAACCGCCCCGCTGGCAGAAGGGGCGGCTGACCCCTTCGGAGCTGGCGATCCTGCTGGGTGAGGCCCCGCCGCCGCCGGCTCCGGAGCCCGAGCCTGCGGCGGAGTCAGAGCTGGCGGCGGAATCCGACGCGCCCCCCGCGCCGGAGACCGCGGCCATGGCGGAGCCAATACCACCGCAGGAGACGGAGGAGCCGCAGATGGCGGAGCCCCAGGTGGTGCAGCCCGAGCCGGCGCCGGCGCCGGCCGGGGCGGCGGACGCCGCAGGACCGGAGGGCGACCCGGACATCCCCGACCGGACGGAGGAGCCGGCCCCGCAGGGGAGCCCGGTGGCGGCCGGCGATGCCGCCGATGGCATCCCGGTGGATGGCGACGCGGACGCCGGCCCCCAGGACCCCGCAGGCAGCCAGGGGCAGGCCCCCCGCGACGGGGAGGTGGCCCCTTGAGCGACCCGACACGGCGGCGACACATCGGTCTCGGCTTCAGTCCCACGGCCACCCCGATGCTGCAGCGGCTGCGCCAGGCCGGCCTGCTCCACGTGGTGCGGGAGGCGGAGGAGGAGGAGGCCTCCGGCCCATGGCTGGCGCGGCATTGGGGGACGGCCGACGCGGTGGTGGCCGTTGGGGCCTGTGGGCTGGTGACCCGGCTGATCGCCCCCCTGATCGGCGACAAACAGAACGATCCCGCCGTGCTGGTGGTGGACCCGCGGGGTCGCTTCGTGGTGCCCCTGCTGGGGGGCCACGGCGCCGGGGGAGAGCGGCTCGCCGAGGAGATCGCCGCCCTGGTGGGTGGCCAGGCCGTGCTCACCGGTGCCGGCGCCGCCCTGGGTCGACTGCCCCTGGATGCCTTCGGCCAGGCCTGGGGCTGGCGCCGCGGCGCCGGGGACTGGAGGGGGCTGATGGTGCAGGCGGCCGGCGGTGGCCGCCCCGTGCTGCGCCAGGAGGCGGGCACGACGCTGTGGCAGGGGCTGGAGGCCGCCGGTGCCGGCAAGAACAAGAGCGGTGAGGGCGACAGCCGCCACGGGGACCGCAGCCAGACCGACGCCGAGGCGGCCCTGGTGGTCGGGCCCCGCAACGGCGCGGGCTGCCGCTGGCATCCCCCCTGCCTCTGGCTGGGCATCGGCTGCGAGCGGGACACGAGCCTGCCGGTGCTGGAGCGGCTGGTGGCGGAAGGCCTGGCGCAGCAGGGACTGGCCCCGGAGGCCGTGGCCGGCCTGGCCAGCATCGATCGCAAGGGGGATGAACCCGCCCTGCTGGCGCTGGCGGAGCAGCACGGCTGGCCCCTGCGCCTCTACGACGCCCCCACCCTGGCGGCGGTCGCCGTGCCCCATCCCTCGGAGGCCGTGGCCCGGGAGATGGGCACGTCCAGCGTGGCCGAAGCCGCCGCCCTGCAGGCGGCATCGGAGGCGGGCCGGCCGCTGACCGACCTGGCGGGGACGGCGCCCCGCCTGCTGCTGGAGAAGCGGATCGGCCGCGCCGCCAGTGGAGAGCGGGGGGCCGCCACCCTGGCGGTGGCCCTGGCGACCCGCCAGTGGGCCCCGCAGCGGGGCAGCCTGCATCTGGTGGGCAGCGGTCCGGGCCCGATCGACCTGCTCAGCGGCGATGCCCGCCGGGCCCTGGCCGCAACAACGGTGTGGGTGGGCTACGGGCTCTACCTCGACCTGCTGGAACCCCTGCGGCGCCCCGACCAGCTGCGCCGCGAGGGCCGGCTGACGGAGGAGCGGGCCCGCTGCGCCGAGGCCCTCGACCTGGCCCGCCAGGGCCTCGACGTGGCCCTGATCTCCTCCGGGGACAGCGGCATCTACGGCATGGCGGGGCTGGCGCTGGAGCTCTGGCTGCAGCTGCCGGTCCTCGACCGTCCGGCCTTCACGGTGCACCCGGGGCTCTCGGCCCTGCAACTGGCCGCCGCCCGGGTCGGAGCCCCGCTCATGCACGACTTCTGCACCATCAGCCTCAGCGACCGCCTCACCCCCTGGGAGGTGATCGAACGGCGGCTGAAGGGTGCCGCGAGCGGCGATTTCGTCGTGGCCCTCTACAACCCCCGCTCCCTTGGCAGGCCGTGGCAGCTGGGCCGGGCCATCGAACTGCTGGGCGAAGGCCGGCCGGCCACAACGCCGGTGCTGCTGGCCCGCCAGCTGGGGCGCGCGGAAGAGGCGCTCAGCCTCCACACCCTGGGCACCCTGCCCGAGGACCGGGTGGACATGCTGACGCTGGTGCTGGTGGGGAACCGTTCCACCCGGGTCCAGGACGGCCGCATGGTCACCCCGCGGGGCTATCCGGGGGCAGCCCTGGCCTGAGGACCGGGAAAAAAAGAATCGGGATGACAGGATTCGAACCTGCGGCCCCTTCGTCCCGAACGAAGTGCGCTACCAAGCTGCGCCACATCCCGATGGCCAGACTTTAGGGGATGGGCTGCAGCCGGCCGGTGCCCCGGGCGTCCGGAGTGTCCTGCCTACAGTCCGCACAGCCCCGCGATGCCCGTGACCGTCAGCGACCCCCGGCCCGCCCCCGCCAAGCCCCCCTGGCTGCGGGTCAAGGCACCGCAGCGGGAGCGGATCGGCGCGGTGGCGGATCTGCTGGTCGACCTCAGGCTCAACACGGTCTGCCAGGAGGCCAGCTGCCCGAACATCGGCGAGTGTTTCGCCGGCGGCACCGCCACCTTCCTGATCATGGGGCCGGGCTGCACCCGGGCCTGCCCCTACTGCGACATCGACTTCGACCGCAGCGTGCGGGCCCTGGACCCCACCGAACCCGAGCGCCTCGGGGAGGCGGTGCGGCGCATGGGCCTGAGCCATGTGGTGATCACCTCGGTCAACCGGGACGACCTGGCCGACGGCGGCGCCAGCCAGTTCGTGGCCTGCATCGAGGCGGTGCGGCGCACGTCCCCCCTCACCACGATCGAGATCCTGCTGCCCGATCTGTGCGGTGCCTGGGAGGCCCTGGCGGCGGTGATGGCGGCGGCACCGGAGGTGCTCAACCACAACATCGAGACCGTGCCCCGGCTCTACCGGCAGGTGCGGCCCCAGGGGGTGTACGGACGCTCGCTGGAGCTGCTGCGCCGGGTCCGTGAGGGCTGGCCGCGCACCTACACCAAGTCAGGGCTGATGGTGGGCCTGGGCGAAAGCGACGACGAGGTCCGCGCCGTGATGGCCGATCTGCGCGCCCACGCCGTCGACATCGTCACCATCGGCCAGTACCTCTCCCCCGGCCCGAAACATCTGCCGGTCCAGCGCTTCGCGTCGCCGGAGGTGTTCGAAAGCTTCCGCCGTCACGGGGAAGGCGACCTGGGCTTCCTCCAGGTGGTGAGCAGTCCGCTCACCCGCAGCAGCTACCACGCCGGCGAGGTCCGTCGCCTGATGCAGGAGCACCCCCGCTGAGACCAAGGGGATCCCGATGCAGGATTGGGATTCCGCCGCCCCGTGGTCCGGTCATGAGCAAACTCGCCTCCGTCGGCCTCCTGCTGGCCCTGCTCGCACCGGCGGAGCCGGCCCTGGCCGTGCCCCACGTGTACACGGATGTGGTGCTGGGGGTGGACAACCTGATGGCCTGCGTGGAGAACGCCAAGACCGTGGCCAGCAAGAACGGCTTCACCGACGACGTGCAGGTGACCGGCACCGGCAAGAGCCGCTCTCTCTACGCCGACCACGCCAGCCTGCCCATGGCCCTGTCGATCAGCTGCAGCAGCCAGCTGGGTGCCGTGTCGATCGCCGTGGCCGGCATGAACAACGACGACACCTTCGCCGCCTTCCAGAAGGTCTACGACGACTTCTGAGCCTGGCCCGCTGAACCGCAGACCTGCTCAGGCCGCCACGACTTCCCGTTCCGCCAGACCCACCGTGGCCTTCTCGCTGGGGGGGACCAGCACCCGGAAGCGGGCCTTCCAGGTGGGCCAGTCAGCCAGGATCGCCGCCGCCCTGGCGCTGCCGGTGGCCTGCAGGTGGGCCTCCAGCAGGGGCAGCAGCAGCCCCTCCTGTTCGGGGGTGGTGAGCGGAACCAGCGCCACCGACTCGGGGTTGAGGCGGGCCGCCAGACCTCCGGTCTCGTCGAGCAGGAAGGCCACACCGCCGGTCATGCCGGCAGCCACGTTGCGGCCGGTGCTGCCCAGCACCACCACCACGCCGCCGGTCATGTACTCGCAGCAGTGGTCACCGACGCCCTCCACCACGGTGCGGGCGCCGCTGTTGCGCACGGCGAAGCGCTCGCCGGCCCGGCCGAGGGCGAACAGCTCACCGCCCGTGGCGCCGTAGAGGCAGGTGTTGCCGAGGATCACCTGGGCGCCGGGGTCACGGACGGCGGCCGGCGGCACCACGGTGATGCGGCCGCCGTTGAGCCCCTTGCCCACGTAGTCGTTGGCCTCGCCCACCAGGCGCAGGTCCATGCCCTGGAGCACGAAGGCGCCGAAGCTCTGGCCCGCGGCACCGTGGAACGTGAGAGAGAGGCCCCCCTGGAAGCCGGTGTTGCCATGCAGGGCGGCGATTTCGCCGGACAGCCGGGCCCCCACGCTGCGGTCGGTGTTGACGATCGTCAGCTGGCGCACGACATGGCCGTGGGCGTCGATCGCGGCGCGCACCTCCGGGTCGGCAAGCAGGGCGTCCTCCAGCACGGGGCCATTGCCGTGGGCCTCGTCGTCGTGCCGCAGCCAGCCGCGGTCTGCGGCGGCGGGGATGGGATCGAGCAGGCAGGAGAGATCGAGGGCGCTGGTCTTGGTGAGGCGGATGGCACGGGGCGCCAGCAGATCGGTGCGGCCGATCAGGTCCTCGAGCCGGGCCACCCCCAGCACGCTCAGGAGCTGGCGCACCTCCTCGGCCACGAAGACGAAGAAATTGACCACGTGCTCGGGCAGGCCGGTGAAGCGCTTGCGCAGGGCCTCCTTCTGGGTGGCGACCCCCACCGGGCAGTTGTTGGTGTGGCAGACGCGGGCCATGATGCAGCCCTCGGCGATCATGGCCACCGAGCCGAAGCCGAACTCCTCGGCCCCCAGCAGGGCGGCGATCAGCACGTCCCAGCCGCTCTTGAGGCCGCCGTCGGCCCGCAGCAGCACCCGGTCCCTCAGACCGTTCTCCAGCAGGCTCCGGTGCACCTCGGTGAGCCCCAGCTCCCAGGGGCTGCCGGCGTGCTTGATCGAGCTCAGCGGCGAGGCGCCGGTGCCGCCGTCGTGGCCGGAGATCTGGATCACATCGGCGTTGGCCTTGGCCACACCGGCGGCGATGGTGCCGATGCCGATCTCGGCCACCAGCTTCACCGAGACCCGGGCGGCGGGGTTCACCTGGTGCAGGTCGTGGATCAGCTGGGCCAGATCCTCGATCGAATAGATGTCGTGGTGGGGCGGCGGTGAGATCAGCGGCACGCCCGCCTTGCTGTTGCGCAGCCAGGCGATGTAGGCGTCCACCTTGGGGCCGGGCAGCTGGCCGCCCTCGCCGGGCTTGGCGCCCTGGGCCACCTTGATCTCCAGCTGGCGGCCGCTGCGCAGGTAGGCCGGGGTGACGCCGAAGCGGCCCGAGGCGATCTGCTTGATGGCGGAACAGGCGCTGTCGCCGTTGCGGAGTCCGCGCAGGGTAGGAAGCGTGGGGGAATGGCCCTCGCCGTCGACGTCGTGGAGGGGGTGGTACCGGGCGGGATCCTCACCGCCCTCGCCGCAGTTGCTCTTGCCGCCGATGCGGTTCATCGCCACCGCCAGCACCTCGTGGGCCTCCCGGGAGAGGGCCCCCAGGCTCATGCCGCCGGTGCAGAAGCGGCTGCAGATGCTCTCCACGCTCTCCACCTGCTCGATCGGCAGGGGGACCGGGGCCGGGCGCAGTTCGAGCAGATCCCGCAGCGCTGTCACCGGACGGTTCTCCAGCAGGGTGCGGTAGGTGGAGAAATGGTCGTAGCCGGGGCCCGCCGCCACGGCGGCGTGCAGGGCCTTGGACATCTCCGGGTTGTTGAGGTGGAACTCCCCGCCGGTGCGGTACTGCACGAAGCCCATGAACTCCAGCTTGGTGCGGTTGAGCTCCGGGTAGGCCTTGGCGTGGAACGCCAGGGTTTCGCTGGCCAGATCCTGCAGGCTGAGGCCGGCCACCCGGCTGGTGGTGCCGGTGAAGGCCCGATCGATCAGATCGGCGCCGATGCCGATGGCTTCGAAGATCTGGGCGCCGTGGTAGCTGGCGAGCAGGGAGATGCCGATCTTGGAGAGGATCTTGCGCAGCCCCTCCTCCAAGGCCTTGCGCACGTTGGCCTGGGCCGTGTCGGCGTCGAGGCGGGGGAGCTTGCCCCGCTCGATCATCGACTGGGTGCGGGGATGGACCAGCCAGTGGCGGGTGGTCTCCCAGGTGAGCCATGGGCAGACCGCGCTGGCGCCGTAGCCGATCAGGCAGGCGAGGTGGTGGGTGCTCCAGCACTGGGCGGTGTCGACCACCAGGGAGCACTGCAGACGCAGGCCGAGCCGCAGCAGGTGGTGATGCACGGCCCCCACCCCCAGCAGGGGGGGGATGGCCATGGTGCCGGCACTGATGCCGCCGCCGGTGCGGTCGGAGAGGACCAGGATCTGGGAGCCGCTGCGCACGGCCGCCTCCGCCTCGAAGCAGAGCCGATGCAGGGCCTGCTCGAGCCCCTCGGGCCCGCTGGCCACGGTCAGAAGCGTGGAGAGCGTGGTGACGCCGAGACCGTGGGAGCCGAGATCCTCCAGTTCGGCCTCGTTGAGCACCGGGGTGGTGAGGTGCAGCACGGCGGCACCGGAGGCATCGGGCCGCAGGGCCGAACCGCGCCGGCCCAGGTGCATCTCCAGGCTCATGACCAGCTTTTCGCGCAGCGGGTCGATCGGGGGG
Organism: Aphanothece cf. minutissima CCALA 015; assembly: GCA_003003925.1. GTDB lineage: Bacteria > Cyanobacteriota > Cyanobacteriia > PCC-6307 > Cyanobiaceae > Cyanobium > Cyanobium minutissimum. The sequence goes on along the minus strand of PVWP01000007.1, from coordinate 24,545 downwards.
TTGGTGACCTGGGCGAAGCGCTGCTTGAAGTAGTCGTAGAGGAGGTGGGGCTTGGAGGAGAGCACCGCCAGGGGGATGTCGTCCCCCATGCAGTAGGTGGGCTCCTTGCCCTGGCCGGCCATGTCCTCGATCACCAGATCGAGGTCCTCGGCGGTGAAGCCGAAGGCGGTTTGCTGCTGGAGGAGTTCCAGTTCGCCGAGGGTGCGCTCCTTCTCCCAGACGCCGGGGGACAGGCTGCGGCGATGGTCGAGCAACCAGCCGGCATAGGGGAGACGGGCCGCCGTCTCCTCCTTCACATCCCAGTTGCGCAGCAGCCGGTGCTGCTCCAGGTCGACGGCCAGCATCTGGCCGGGGCCGAGGCGCCCCTTCTCGATGATCCGGGACTCCTCCAGTTCCACCACGCCCGTTTCCGAGCCCATCACCACGTAGCCGTCGCTGGTGATGCAGTAGCGGGCCGGCCGCAGGCCGTTGCGGTCGAGGGTGGCCCCCACCATGCGGCCATCGCTGAAGACCAGCAGGGCGGGGCCGTCCCAGGGCTCCTGCAGGCAGGCGCTGTATTCGTAGAAGGCCTTGATGGCGGGCCGTTCGTCCAGCTCGGGCTGGTCGCGGAAGGCTTCCGGCACCAGGGTGAGCAGGCTGTCGGTGATCGGCCGGCCGCTGCGCACCATCAGCTCGAGGGTGGCGTCGAGGTTCGCCGAATCGCTGAAGGCGGCGTTGACCAGGGGCCGCAGGTCCCGGGCGGCATCCCCCCAGACGGCCTCAAGATGGGATTCGGCGGCCCGGGCCCAGTTGATGTTGCCCAGCAGGGTGTTGATCTCGCCGTTGTGGCCCAGCAGGCGCATCGGCTGGGCCAGGGGCCAGCGGGGCAGGGTGTTGGTGCTGAAGCGGCGGTGGTACACCGCGAAGGCGACGCTGAAGCGCTCGTCCCGGAGGTCGGCGTAGAAGGCATCGAGCACCTCCGAGCGCACCATGCCCTTGTAGACGACGGTGCGGGCGCTGATCGAAGCGAAGTAGAGATCGGTGGTGTCGGCCCCCCAGACCTCCCGCACCCGGTCGACGGCGCGGCGCCGCAGGCGGAACAGCAGGGATTCGAGGGCGTCGACGTCGGCCATGACGCCGGGCACCGCATCGGGGGCGGCCAGCAGCCACTGTTCAATGGCCGGGGCGTTCTCCCGCGCCAGGGGACCGAGCACCTCGGGAACCACCGGCACCTCCCGCCAACCCAGGCTGAGCAGCCCGAGGCGCTCGGCCTCCTCATCGCAGATCCGCCGGGCCTGGTCGCGGCGGGCGGGGTCCGCCGGCAGGAACAGCATCCCCAGGCCCCGCACGACCGCCGTGGAGGCCGCAGCCGCCGGCCAGACAGCCTCCAGGTAGGTCCAGGGGATCGCGGTCAGCAGGCCAGCCCCGTCGCCGGAGTCGCCGTCACCGCCGCAGCCGCCCCGGTGCTCCATGCAGCGGAGTCCCCGCAGGGCCTGCTGGAGCACCCAGTGGCTGGGAACCCCTTCGAGGTGGGCCAGGAAACCCACCCCACAGGCATCCGTCTCGCCAGGGCCTGGGGTGGAGCTGTCGCGGTGGGGCCAGACGGGGACGGAGGAGGACATAGGCCAGGTTGGGGCTGCTGAGACGGAGCTGGAACGGGCTTGGAGGGATCAAGCCTAAGGACGCCGGCAGGGGGGGCCTGCCGAGGAGCTGCCGTGTCACCCGTGCAGCAGCCGTGTCCGCAACGACAGGGCGAGCCATCGATCCTAGGCAGCCGCCCCCACCCGGGAGCGGTGGGACTAACTTTTTGCCTCAGGAGCAGGACGTCATCGATGGCCAGGACTCTGCCGATCACCCTGGCCCTGCTGGCCCTGATCGGAGCTCCCCCGGTCACCAGGGCAGCCCCGCCGCCGATCCCCCCGGCCCTGCCGGAGCTGCCGGCGCCAAGCGCCAGCCGGCCCGGGAGCCTGCGGGGGGCCCCCGCTGCGGAGGTCGGCGGCACCGGGCTGACGCTCAACGGCCGCAGCCAGCAGGCCGCCTGGCGCTGGAGCGGCGAGGACCCGCGCCGGCCGGAGGCCCTGTGGCTGCCGCTGGAGGTGCTCGAAGGCCAGCTGGGCTTCAGCGGCCGCTCCAGGCCCGATGGCGCCCTGGCCCTGGAGTGGTTCGGCCGGGAACTGCTGGTGCCACCGGCGCAGCAGCGGTCCCTGGCGGATGAGGTGGCCGTCGACGTGGCGGGCCTCCTTCTGGACATGGGCGTGACGGTGGAGCGCCGCGGCGAGCGGCTGGAGCTGCGCCTGCCGGCGCCGCGGCTGCTCCAGGTGCGCAGTTCGGAGCAGGCCGGCGTCCGCCGAGTGGTGCTGGACCTCGACGGACCCACCCTGGTGCGCAGCAGCGAGGGGAGCCTGCAGCTGGCCCTGCTCAGCCGGCCCGACCAGCTGGCCCAGCTCACCGCGCGGGGCCTGCGCAGCGGCGCCGTCGGGGCGGACCTGACCCTGGCGGTGCCGGGCGGCGGCGCCCCGCTGCGCACCTTCACCCTGGGGGGTCCGGCCCGGGTGGTGATCGACCTGCCCCAGGGCGCCGGCAGCGTCGGCACGGCGCCGGAGGCGCCGACCCCGATCGATCCGCGGCTGCTGGCGATGCTGGGCTCCCAGCTGCGCTGGGACCAGCAGGTGCGCAGCGTGGGCGGCACCCGGGTCCTGGTCAACGCCGTCCGCATCGATCCGCGCAGCGGTCCCCTGGAACTGCGCACCCTCAGCCGCCCCGACGGCATGGCGGGGCTCAGCTCCCTGACGGCCCTGGCCCAGCGCCAGGACGCCCTGGTGGCGATCAACGGCGGCTTCTTCAACCGGGTGCGCCGGCTTCCCCTCGGCGCCCTGCGGGACCAGGGTCGCTGGCTGTCCGGGCCGATCCTCAACCGCGGCGTGGTGGGCTGGGAGCCCCGCAGCCTGCCGCGCTTCGGCCGCCTGCGCCTGGAGGAATGGATCAGCGACGACCGGGGCCAGCGTCTGCCGCTCCTGACCGTGAACAGCGGCCTGGCCCAGCGGGGCCTGAGCCGCTACACGGCCGAGTGGGGTCGGCTGTACCAGGCCCTGACCGGCTCCGAAACGGGTCTGCTGCTGAGCGGCGGCCAGGTGCAGCGCCGGATCGGCAGCGCCGAACTGGCGGCGGGGCTGCCGCTGCGGCCGGAGGAGACCCTGGTGGTCGCCCGGGGCGGGGCCGACCTGCCCTGGAGCGAGGGGGACCGGCTGCGGATCGAGAGCCGGCCCAGCGATCCGGTGGGCAACGCCTCCTCCGTGATGGGGGGCGGACCGCTGCTGCTCCAGAACGGCCGGATCGTGCTCAACGGCGCCGCCGAAGGCTTCGGGGCCGCCTTCCTGGGCCAGGGGGCCCCCCGCACCGTGGTGGGCAGCGACGGCACCCTGCTGTGGCTGGTGACCCTGGAGGGAGCCGGGGGGGGCGCCGGGCCCACCCTCTCCGAGACCGCCTGGCTGCTGCAGCAGATGGGGCTGGTGGACGCCCTCAACCTCGACGGGGGCAGTTCCACCGGCCTGGTGATGGGCGGCAGCCACCGGGTCAAAGGGCGCGGCGTGGCCGGCTCGGTCCACAACGGCCTGGGCCTGGTGCCCATCGGGGGAGGCGAAGCCGCCACCCGCCTGGGGCCGGCCGGCAGGCCGCCGGGCGACTGATTCCTGGGACGGAACGGAACCACTGGCAGAGTGGCCTGAGTCGTTTCGTCGCCGTGCCCAGGGGCCACAGCCTCCGTCTCACCGCCGCCGCCGCCGCCGAGCTCTGCCGGCAGGCGGCCGTGGCGGGCACCCCCGGGCTGATGCACCTGGAGCTGCTCGAGGGTGCCTGTGAGGCCTGGGCCATCCGCCTGCGCCCGGGGCACCTCTCCGGCACCCCCGTGGCCCGGGCCGACGGCATCACCCTCTATTCCCCCGGAGACCAGCTGCCCCTGCTTCAGGGACTGCAGCTCGATTACCGCGGCGACCTCAGCGGCGGGGGTTTCCTGGTGCGCTCCGGCCCGGGGGTGCGCACCTGTGCCTGCGGGGCCGCCTTCAGTCGCGAGACATGAGCGGGACGACGACGAAGTAAGGTGTCGGATTGTCGATACGGTCGGACGTCCGACCTGTCCACCCAGAAGTCCCCACCGAGCAGCACCCGGCCCTCGATGCCCACTATTCAGCAGCTGATCCGCACCGAGCGGCAGCGTCTCACCCGCAAGACGAAGTCGCCCGCCCTGCGCGCCTGCCCCGAACGGCGTGGCGTCTGCACCCGGGTGTACACCTCCACCCCGAAGAAGCCCAACTCGGCGCTGAGGAAGGTGGCCCGTGTGCGCCTCACCTCCGGCTTCGAGGTGACGGCTTACATCCCCGGTATCGGCCACAACCTTCAGGAGCACTCGGTGGTTCTGATCCGCGGCGGCCGCGTCAAGGATCTGCCCGGTGTCCGGTATCACATCATCCGCGGCACCCTCGACACCTCCGGGGTCAAGGACCGGCGCCAGTCCCGCTCCAAGTACGGCGCCAAGACACCGAAGGCCTGAGCCTTCGCGCCCCCGGCTCTCCGCGGCCGACCTCCTCCTCCCCCGCCTTTTCTCCCTCCGTTCCATGTCCCGCCGCAACGCCGCCGAGAAGCGCCCGGTCCTGCCGGATCCCCAGTTCAACAGCCGCCTGGCCTCGATGATCGTGGCCCGGCTGATGAAGCACGGCAAGAAGTCCACGGCCCAGCGCATCCTGTCCGACGCCTTCACCCTGATCAACGAGCGCACCGGCGCCGACCCCCTCGACCTGTTCGAGACGGCGGTCCGCAATGCCACCCCCCTGGTGGAAGTGCGGGCCCGTCGGGTCGGCGGTGCCACCTATCAGGTGCCGATGGAAGTGCGTCAGGAGCGGGGCACCGCCATGGCGCTGCGCTGGCTGGTCAACTTCTCCCGCGCCCGCAACGGCCGCAGCATGGCCCAGAAACTGGCCGGCGAGCTGATGGACGCGGCCAACGAGGCCGGCAGTGCCGTCCGCAAGCGGGAGGAAACCCACAAGATGGCCGAAGCGAACAAGGCTTTCGCCCACTACCGCTACTGAGCGGCCCCGGGGGCCGGATCCCTGGGCTGATCCGGTTCCCCCAGACCTGAGCGATCACCGGTCTGTAGAGTTACGCCCGTTTTTTGTCGACCCACCCCCGGAGAACTTTCCCGTGGCCCGCGCCTACCCCCTGGAACGCGTCAGAAATATCGGAATCGCCGCTCACATCGACGCGGGCAAGACCACCACGACCGAACGGATTCTGTTCTATTCCGGCGTGGTCCACAAGATGGGCGAGGTGCACGATGGCGCCGCCGTCACCGACTGGATGGAGCAGGAACGCGAGCGTGGCATCACCATCACCGCGGCCGCCATCTCCACCAGCTGGAAGGACAACCGGATCAACATCATCGACACCCCCGGCCACGTCGATTTCACGATCGAAGTGGAGCGCTCCATGCGCGTGCTCGATGGTGTGGTCGCCGTGTTCTGTGCCGTGGGCGGCGTCCAGCCCCAGTCGGAGACCGTCTGGCGCCAGGCCGACCGCTACAACGTGCCCCGGATCGTGTTCGTCAACAAGATGGACCGCACCGGTGCCAACTTCCTGAAGGTCTACGAGCAGATCAAGGATCGCCTCAAGGCCAACGCCGTGCCGATCCAGCTGCCGATCGGTGCCGAGGGCGATCTCAAGGGCATCATCGACCTGGTGCGCAACAAGGCGATCATCTACACCAATGATCTCGGCACCGACATCCTCGAAGAGGAGATCCCCGCCGACATGCAGGACGAGGCTGCGGAATGGCGCCAGAAGCTGATGGAGTCGGTGGCCGAAACCGACGAAGAGCTGATCGAGGCCTTCCTCGAGAACGGTGAGCTCACCCAGGAGCAGCTGATGCGCGGCATCCGCCTCGGGGTGCTGCAGCACGGCATGGTGCCGATCCTCTGCGGCTCCGCCTTCAAGAACAAGGGTGTCCAGCTGGTGCTCGACGCGGTGGTCGACTACCTGCCCGCCCCCGTCGACGTGCCTCCGATCCATGGCCTGCTGGCCGACGGCAGCGAAGCCACCCGCCCCTGCGACGACAACGCCCCCTTCAGCGCCCTGGCCTTCAAGGTCATGGCCGACCCCTACGGCAAGCTCACCTTCGTGCGCATGTACAGCGGGGTCCTGCAGAAGGGCAGCTACGTGCTCAACTCCACCAAGGACAAGAAGGAGCGCATCTCCCGCCTGATCCTGCTCAAGGCCGACGAACGCGAGGAGGTGGACGAACTGCGGGCCGGTGATCTCGGGGCCGTGCTCGGCCTCAAGGACACCACCACGGGCGACACCCTCTGCGTCGACTCCGACCCGATCATCCTGGAATCCCTGTTCATCCCCGAACCGGTGATCTCCGTGGCCGTGGAGCCCAAGACCAAGGGCGACATGGAGAAGCTCGGCAAGGCCCTTCAGTCCCTCTCCGAGGAGGACCCCACCTTCCGGGTCTCCACCGATCCGGAAACCAACCAGACGGTGATCGCCGGCATGGGCGAACTGCACCTGGAGATCCTGGTCGACCGCATGCTGCGGGAGTTCAAGGTGGAGGCCAACATCGGCGCCCCCCAGGTGTCCTACCGGGAAACCATCCGCGGCAGTGCCAAGGGTGAAGGCAAGTTCGCCCGCCAGACGGGCGGCAAGGGCCAGTACGGCCACGTGGTGATCGAAATGCAGCCCGGCGAGCCGGGTTCAGGGTTCGAGTTCGTCAACAAGATCGTTGGCGGCATCGTTCCCAAGGAGTACATCGGCCCGGCGGAAGCCGGCATGAAGGAAACCTGCCAGTCCGGCGTGATTGCCGGTTTCCCCATGATCGATGTCAAGGTCACCATGGTGGACGGCTCCTATCACGACGTCGACTCTTCGGAGATGGCGTTCAAGATCGCCGGTTCCATGGCCTTCAAGGACGGCGTCAAGAAGTGCAATCCCGTACTGCTTGAGCCGATGATGAAGGTTGAGGTCGAGGTCCCCGAGGATTTCCTCGGTTCGGTCATCGGCGACCTTTCCTCCCGCCGTGGTCAGGTCGAAGGACAGTCCGTCGACGACGGTCAGTCCAAAGTCCAGGCCAAGGTGCCGCTGGCCGAAATGTTCGGCTATGCCACCCAGCTCCGATCCATGACCCAGGGTCGGGGTATTTTCTCGATGGAGTTCAGCCATTACGAGGAAGTTCCTCGCAATGTGGCGGAAGCCATCATTTCCAAGAATCAGGGCAATTCCTGATCTTTCTTTCCATCCAACCCACCCCCCCGATTCTTTCCTTCCATGGCACGCGAGAAGTTCGAGAGGAACAAGCCTCACGTCAACATCGGCACCATCGGTCACGTTGACCACGGCAAGACCACCCTCACCGCCGCCATCACCAACGTGCTGGCGTCCCAGGGCATGGCCAAGGCCCAGGCCTACGACGAGATCGATGGCGCCCCTGAGGAGAAGGAGCGGGGGATCACGATCAACACGGCCCACGTCGAGTACGAGACCGGCAAGCGTCACTACGCCCACGTCGACTGCCCGGGTCACGCCGACTACGTCAAGAACATGATCACCGGTGCCGCCCAGATGGACGGCGCCATCCTGGTGGTGGCCGCCACCGACGGCCCCATGGCCCAGACCAAGGAGCACATCCTTCTGGCCAAGCAGGTGGGCGTGCCGGCGCTGGTCGTGTTCCTCAACAAGAAGGACATGGTCGACGACGAGGAGATCCTCGAGCTCGTCGAACTGGAGATGCGTGAGCTGCTGAGCAGCTACGACTTCCCCGGTGACGACATCCCCGTCATCGCCGGCTCCGCCCTCAAGGCCCTCGAGTACATCCAGGCCGGCAAGAAGGCCGTGCGCGGTGAGGACGAGTGGGTCGACAAGATCCTCGACCTCATGGATGCGGTCGACGAGGCCATCCCCGAGCCCGAGCGTGAGATCGACAAGCCCTTCCTGATGGCCGTCGAAGACGTGTTCTCGATCACCGGTCGGGGCACCGTCGCCACCGGTCGTATCGAGCGCGGCAAGGTGAAGGTGGGCGAGACCGTCCAGATCGTCGGCATCCGCGACACCCGGGAAACCACCGTCACCGGTGTCGAGATGTTCCGCAAGCTGCTCGACGAGGGCATGGCGGGCGACAACGTCGGCCTGCTGCTGCGTGGCATCCAGAAGGAAGACATCGAGCGCGGCATGGTGCTGGTGAAGCCCAACTCCATCAAGCCCCACACCAAGTTCGAGGGTGAGGTCTACGTGCTCAAGAAGGAGGAAGGCGGCCGCCACACCCCCTTCTTCGCCGGCTATCGCCCGCAGTTCTACATCCGCACCACGGACGTGACCGGCCAGATCACCGCCTTCACCGCCGATGACGGCTCCAACGTGGAGATGGTGATGCCCGGCGACCGCATCAAGATGAGCGCCGAGCTGATCTGCCCGGTCGCCATTGAGCAGGGCATGCGCTTCGCCATCCGTGAAGGCGGCCGCACCATCGGTGCCGGCGTGGTGTCCAAGATCGTTCTGTGAGGCTGATCTAGCCTGTTCAAGGGAGCTTCACCCCGGTGGGGCTCCCGCTTCCGGAACCGTCGGTTCCCTCTGCACCTCGACAACCCGTTGCCGCGGCACTCCCGCCGCCCATCTGCCGCCCTTCGCCCGCGTTTCCCTTCCGATGACCGCCTCCATCCCCCAGCAGAAGATCCGCATCCGCCTGAAGGCCTTCGATCGCCGCATGCTGGATCTGTCCTGCGAAAAGATCATCGAAACCGCCGATCACACCGCTGCCACGGCCATCGGCCCCATCCCCCTGCCCACCAAGCGCAAGATTTACTGCGTGCTGCGCTCGCCCCACGTCGACAAGGATTCCCGTGAGCACTTCGAGACGCGCACCCACCGCCGCATCATCGATATCTACAGCCCCAGCTCCAAGACCATCGACGCCCTCATGAAGCTCGACCTGCCCAGTGGTGTGGATATCGAAGTCAAGCTCTGATGCCGATGGGGCCACAGGGCTTCGCCGGGCTGGTCGCTCTCTCTAGGATCGCGATACACCCCGAGTTGCCCTGGTTGATCCTTCCGCCGCCGCCCTTCGATCGCCCCTTCCCCCCTGCCGCCAGCGGCATCCTGCTCGCGTGACTGACCTGGCCGTCAGGGAGTTGCCCCTGTTCCCCCTCCCCGATGTGGTGCTCTTCCCCCAGGAAGTGCTGCCGCTCCACATCTTCGAGCCGCGCTATCGCATGATGCTGCGCACGGCGATGTCGGAGGACAGGCGCTTCGGGGTGGTCCGCTGGGATCCCCAGAGCAAGAAGATGGCGGAAGTGGGCTGCTGCGCCGAGATCCTCCACTGCCAGGTGCAGGACGACGACCGCAGCAACATCGTCACCATGGGCCAGCAGCGTTTCCGGGTGCTCGACATCGTGCGCGACACCCCGTTCCGCGTCGGCATGGTCAGCTGGATCGAGGACACGGTGAGCGAAAGCCACGAAGAGCTCGAGACCCTCACCAGCGACGTGACCCGGGCCCTGCGCGACGTCGTCGATCTCACCGGCAAGCTGATCGGCAAGCCCTCCTCCCTGCCCGCCGATCTGCCCGACCTGCCGCGGGAGCTCTCCTTCTGGATCGGTGCCCACCTCGGCGGTCCGGTGGCGGACCACCAGCAGGCCCTGCTGGAGATCACCGACACCGGCGAGCGCCTGCGCCAGGAATTCGAACTGCTCGACCAGACCCGGCGCCAGCTGGCGGCCCGCACGGTCCTCAAGGACACCTTCTCCAGCCTCGGCGACGGCAGCAGCGAGACCTGAGCCATGCCGAGCCTCCTTCCGGGCGGCGCCCTGCTGCCCCTCCTCCTGACGGGGGGTGCCCTGGCCGCGGTGCTGGCCGCCCTGGTGTGGCAGCGCCGCTCGCGGGCCTACCTGTCCCCGGCCAGCGTCGCCGCCGCCTACGACCGCTGGACCGACGACCGGCTGCTGGAGCGGCTCTGGGGCGAGCATGTGCACCTGGGCCACTACGGTGACACCCCCGCCCCCCGCGACTTCCGCGCCGCCAAGGCCGCCTTCGTCCACGAACTGGTGCGCTGGAGCGGCCTCGACCGCCTGCCCCCCGGCAGCCGCGTGCTGGATGTGGGCTGCGGCATCGGCGGCAGCGCCCGCATCCTGGCCCGCGACTACGGCTTCGAGGTGCTGGGGATCAGCATCAGCCCGGCCCAGATTGCCCGGGCCCGGGAGCTCACCCCCGCCGATCTGCCGAACTGCCGGTTCGCCGTGATGGATGCCCTGGCCCTGGAACTGCCGGACGGGGGCCCTGGGGCGGGCTTCGATGCGGTCTGGAGTGTGGAGGCCGGCCCCCACATGCCCGACAAGCAGCGCTACGCCGATGAGATGCTGCGGGTGCTCCGGCCGGGGGGCTCTCTGGCGGTGGCCGACTGGAACCGCCGCGACCCGAGCGTCGCCCCCATGAATCGGCTGGAGCGCTGGGTGATGCGCCAGCTGCTCGACCAGTGGGCCCATCCGGAATTCGCCAGCATCCCCTCCCTGAAGCGGAATCTGGAGACCAGCCCCTGGAACCGGGGCCTGACGATCAGCACCGCCGACTGGACGGCGGCCACGCTCCCCTCCTGGGTGGATTCGATCCTTGAAGGCGTGCGCCGCCCCGGGGCGGTGCTGGGGCTGGGCCCCCGGGCCGTGCTCCAGGGACTGCGGGAGACGCCGACGCTGCTGCTGATGGACTGGGCCTTCCGCAACGGCCTGATGCAGTTCGGGGTCTTCCGCGGTGAGGCGCCTGGAGCCGAGGCCACGGCGGGGCGCGGCTGACTCAGTCGGCCCTCTCCTCGGCGGCGAGGTTGGTCAGGGGATAGGCCCCGAACAGGGCCAGGTGCTCGCAGAGGGGGGTGAGGTCGGCGATCGCCCCGTCCAGGGGAGCGGCCTCTTCGGGAAGCTCGAGATCGACGAAGAAGATGTATTCGCCCATCTCCCGCTTGGAGGGACGGGATTCGATCCGGCTCATGTTCAGCCCCTGGCCGGCGAAGCAGCCCAGCGACTCCAGCAGGGCACCGGGCTGGTTGGAATGGAGCGAGAACGCCAGGCTGGCGTACGGGCCCTGGTGGGAGCGCTCGCCGCGACGCAGCAGCAGGAAGCGGGTGCAGTTGCCCGGCACATCATTGATCGGGTGGGCCAGCACCTCCAGGCCGTGCTCGGCGGCGGCCTCCAGCGAGGCGATGGCGCCCCGGAAACGGCTGCCCCGCACCAGCCGGGCCGCCTCGGCGGTGGAGCTGGTGGGCAACTGCAGGGCCTGGGGCAAGTGTTCCCCCAGCCACAGGCTGCACTGGGCCAGGGCCTGGGGGTGGGAGAGCACCTCACTGATCCCGTCGAGCGGACCGCTGCCCACCAGGGCATGGCGGATGGGCAGCACCAGGGCCCGGGCCACCGCCAGGTCGGGGTGCTCCCAGAGGGCATCGAGACAGCTGGTGACGCCCCCCTCGACGGAGTTCTCCACCGGCACCACCGCCAGATCGCAGTCGCCGTCAGCCAGGGCCCGGATCACGGCGCGGATGCCCTGCTGGGGCACGAAGTCCACCGCCTCGAGGCCCTCGAGGGCCGCCAGTCGCTGCGCCGCCTGCTCACCGTAGGTGCCGACGGGACCGAGAAAGGCAAGACGCATGGCGGTGGGACGCTCTGGGGTGATCGGTAGGATCATGGCCTGCCGGCCCGCAGGCCATGTCCCTGGCCTTCAGCGCCAGCCAGCAACTCGACCTTCCGGTGGCCAGCGAGGCGGATCGCCTGCCCGCCTACCTCGACGATGAGCAGCGGGTCGTGCAGGCCCTGCTCGACCCCACCCAGCTCGAACCCCTCGGCCCCGGCCGCTACCGCTACACGGTGAGCCAGGTGCGGGTGTTCCAGCTGAAGATCCAGCCGGTGGTGGAGCTGCAGGTGGTGCGTCGCCATGGGCGGCTGGAGCTGGAGGCCCTCGACTGCCAGCTCGAAGGGCTCGGGCTGGTGGAGGACTTCCGCCTCGGGCTCTGCTCCTGGCTGGCCGCGGCCGACGGCGGCCTCACCGGTGAGGCCAGCCTCTCGGTGACGGTGAGCCGCCCCACCCTGCTGAAGCTGATCCCGCCCAAGGTGCTGGAGGCCACGGGCCGCTCGGTGCTCGGCGGCATCCTGCTGGGCATCAGGACCCGGGTGAGTCAGCAGCTGCTGGGGGATTTCCAGCGCTGGTGCCGATCGACCTGAGGAAGCTGCGGCGGTGCAGGGGCGTGGGTCCCAGCCGCTGGATCGCCTCCCGGTGCTGGCGGGTGCCGTAGCCGGCGTGGCGCTCCAGGCCGTAGCCGGGGTTGCGCAGGGCCAGGCGCCGCAGGAGGGCATCCCGCTCCTGCTTGGCGAGCACGCTGGCGGCGGCGATCGCCGCGCAGCGGCCGTCTCCGCCCACCAGGGTGGTCTGGGGGCCGTCCCAGCCCCGCAGGGGCAGGACCCCATCCACCAGCAGCAGCCGGGGGGGGCGGGGCAGCCGTTGCAGGGCCCGCAGCATCGCCCATTCGGTGGCCCGTCGCACCCCCCAGCGATCGATCTCGCCAGCGCTGGCCTGCCCCAGGGCCCAGGCCAGGGCCTGGTGCCGCAGAAGGGGAACCAGGGCCTCGCGGCGCCGGGCGCTGAGCTTCTTGCTGTCGTTCAGGCCCGCTGCCGCCAGGGTGGCCAGGGCCGTTGCCGGCAGCACCACCGCCGCGGCGAACACAGGGCCGAACAGGCTGCCCCGGCCGACCTCATCCACCCCGGCACAGTCTGCGGGGTCGAGTCCGCCCCAGACCGATGCGTCGGGGTGACCGAGGGCCTCGGGGCCGGGACGCGGGAAGGCGTCGGGGCCGGGACGATCAGCCAGCGGCGGAGGAGCGGCGGCGGCGACGGCGGGGCTCACCGGGGTCGGCGGCCGGAGAATCCGTGGCGGGCACAGCGGCGGCGGCGGCCACCGGGACCGGAGCCGCCACCGCGACCGGTGTCGATCGGCCGGAGGAGCGGCGGCTGGGAACGGCCACGGTCACCAGCTCGGACGGGACCGCAGTGGGCAGGGGTTCGAACGGGGCCGGCGTGATCTCGAGAATGGGGATCGCCTCGTGCACCGGGGAGTCGAAGGCCCCGGCAGCAGCGGGGGATTCCACCGCCTCGGGCGCGTCGGCCATGCCGTTGGCGTCGGCCGTGCCGTTGCGGCCCTCGCCGTTACGGCCGCGCCGCCGGCGACGGGAGCCGCTGGCGGCCAGCTGCTGACGGGCTTCCTCGAGGACGGCCTCGGGGTCGGCGTCGGGGCGCACCACACGCACCATCAGGATGTCGCCGCTGGGGACCGGATCAAGCAGCAAGGCCGGACTCAACCCCATCCAGCCGTAGACCAGCTCCTGTTCAGGATCCATCGGCACGGCCAGCACCTCGGGCTCCTGGCGGCGCTGCGGAGCGTCGCTGGCGACACTCTCCTGGGCCGCCGGCGGGACGACGGCGCTGCCGTTGGCACCGCCCTCGGCGTAGCCGCCCAGGGCCGGGGGCTCGGCCCCATCGGAGCCGCGCCCGCCGCGGCCGCCACGGCGGCGGCGGCCACTGCCGCCGGACTCACCGGCGCCGGTGGAGGGGCTGGCCACTTCGGCCCGGGCCGAGGCCGCCGAGCGCACCAGGCCCGAGACCGTGGCCAGGGGCTGGAGGGTGTCCTTGCCGGGCAGCACCGCCACGTGGCCCAGACCGCCACAGCTGGGGCAGGCTCGGCCGAAAAGTTCGTAGATGTTCTGGCCCTGGCGCTTGCGGGTCAGCTCCACCAGGCCGAGCTCGGTGAGCTGGGCGATCTGGGGACGGGCCGTGTCGTCGCGGCTGGCCTGGGTGAAGTGCTCGAGCAGCTGCAGCTGGTCACGACGGGACTCCATGTCGATGAAGTCGATGATCACGACGCCGCCGATGTTGCGCAGCTTGAGCTGGCGGGCGATCTCCACCGCCGCCTCGCAGTTGGTCCACAGCACCGTCTCGCGGGCGTTGGCCGAGCGGGTGAAGGAGCCGGAGTTGACGTCGATGACCGTGAGCGCCTCGGTGGGCTCGATGATCACGTAGCCGCCGGAGGGCAGATCCACCCGGGGCTTGAGGGCATCACGGATGGCGGCGTTGACCCGGTAGTGCTCCAGGATCTCGGTGGGTTCGCCGTGGTGCTCCACCAGCAGGTTGGCCTGGTCGGCGCCGAGGAAGGCGTTGACGCGCGCCACCGAATCGGGGCTGTCGACCACCACCCGCAGCACCTCGGGGCTGTAGAGATCGCGCAGCACCCGGTGGATGAAGTCCTCATCCCGGTTGAGGAGCACCGGAGGGGAGGCCGTCTCGGCCGCCTGCTGGATCGATTCCCATTGGCGCAGCAGGGCCTCGAGGTCATCGATCAGCATCTCCTCGCTGACGTCCTCGGCCTCGGTGCGGATCAGCAGGCCGGCGCCGGGGGGCTTGATCAGCACACCCAGGGCCCGCAGGCGGTTGCGCTCGTTCTCGCCGTTGATGCGCCGGGAGATGTTGACCCCCTGGCCGTGGGGCTGGAGCACCAGGAAGCGCCCCGGCAGGGACAGGTTGCCGGTGAGACGCGGCCCCTTGGTGCCCGTGGGCTCCTTCATCACCTGGACGAGCACCTTCTGACGGGGCTCGAGCAGCTCGGTGATGCCGGCACCCCCCTTCTTCAGGCGCAGGGGACCCAGATCGGTGATGTGGATGAAGCCGTTCTTCTCGCTTTCGCCGATGTTGACGAAGGCGGCATCGATCCCGGGCAACACGTTCTCGACGGTTCCGAGGTAGACGTCACCGATCTGATAACGACCCTGGGCGACGATCAGTTCATCGACGCGTTCGTCGTTGAGCACTGCGGCGATCCGCAACTGCTCAGCGATGACGATCTGCTGGGGCATGGAAGAGATGGTGGGCTCAGTGGAGCCCTGCCGGGGGGCAGGTGGGGGAAGAAATCGGACGGCGACCGTGACGGCCGCTCAGCCTCTGGAGGAGATCAGGCCGGACCCCGGAAACAAGGGAGTCGGCGGTTGCCTGGTCGGGCCCCCCGTAGCCAGGGGGCCCGGATGGGAGCAGTGACGTCGACGGGCCGGCAGCGTGACGAAAGGAATGTCGTTCCTTCCCGATGCAAAGCAACGAAGACCGAACCAAGCAATGTTGACTGTGATAGCGCTTTCGCCGAGGAGCTTCTAGAAAGCGTCCTTGATGCAGAAGCGTCTGGGCAGAGGAGGAAGAAGGGAGGGAGCCCCGCTATTCCTGTCTCTGTCTAGGGCGAACTTAGCATGCGTCCAGCCGGAGGCAACGGCGCTGGACCGCACCGAGCACCAGCGGTTGGCCGAGACCGGTGCTCAGCCAGTGGCGCAGATGGTCCGGCCGCAGGCTGCGGCCCTGGGGATCCACAACGGCCTCCAGATCCAGCACCTGGTCCCCCCCTGCCGCGGAGGGCCCCGCGGGGGCCACCAGGTGGAGGTCGAGCAGGTAGGGGCGGCACTCGCGCTCCCGGGGGCGGCCCTTCTTGTCCTGGTCCTGCCAGGGCAGGCTGGTGGCCTCCAGCAGTGCAGCGACCGCCGCGGCCCAGCGCTCCGGCGTCAGTGCCGCCCGATCGGGGGCCGCCGGATCCGGGCCCGGCCGCAGGGTGAACCGCCACTGGGCGGAACGGATCTGCTGGGCCAGGCCGGGGGTCTCCAGGGGGACGGCCCGGACCGAGAGCAGGGTCAGCTCGGCGCTGAGCTGCGCCTGCAGGCACTCCCGGGCCGTCTCGGGGTCGACCGGGGCGGCGAAATCAAGGTCGAGCCATTCGTGCAGGCCCTCCACCCCCAGGGGCAGGGGCAGGGCCACCTGCAGCCGCGGCAGGGGATGGAAACCGCCCGTGAAGCTCACCGGCAGGCCGCTGCGGCGCAGGGCCCGCTCCATCAGGCGCAGGGTGTCGAGATGGCTGATCAGGGCCAGGGAGCCGGTCTTGGCGAAGGCGAAGCGCAGCCGGCAGACCCGCTCGCTGGCCGGCGCCCGCGGCGGCAGCGGCGGCGGCACGGGCGGTGGCGGGATCACCACGTTGTGCCCCAGCTCCGGGCCGCAGACCCCGCAGCTGCTGCAGCCCTCGAAGGAGCAGTCGGGCACGACGGCGGCGGCGAGGGCCCGGCCCAGGTCCTCCGCCAGCCAGGCCTTGTCGACCCCCGAATCGATGTGGTCCCAGGGCAGGGGCTGGCGGCAGAAGGCCTCCAGATCGCCGGTGGCGAAGGCCTCCGCCGCGCTCCAGCCGCCCATCTCCAGGGCCCGGTAGGAGCCCCCCAGGCCGGCGGCCTCGATGGCGCCGGTCCAGGCGGCATGGCTGCGGTCGGCGGATTCGAACCAGGCATCCAACCCCGCGCCGGCCCGCCAGGCCGCCTCGATCACCGGCGCCAGCCGCCGGTCGCCGCGGCCGACGAAGTCCTCCACCGCCGACAGCCGCACGTCGGTGTAGTTGGTCTTGATCCCCCGCAGGGGCCGCAGGGCGTCGCGCAGCAGCTGCTGCCGCCGCCGGAATTCGGCGGTGGACACGCTGTGCCACTGGAACGGCGTGTGGGGCTTGGGGGTGAAATTGCTGATCGTCAGGTTGAGCTGCAGCCGTCCCAGGTCGCGGCACTGCTGCTGCAGCCCCCGGCAGGTGTCGACGATGCCGAGCACGTCGGCGTCGGTCTCGCCCGGCAGGCCGATCATGAAATAGAGCTTCACGCGGTTGTAGCCGTTCTCCATGGCGGTGCGGATGCCGCGCAGCAGCTCCGCATCCGTGAGTCCCTTGTTGACGATGTCCCGCAGGCGCTGGGTGCCGGCCTCGGGGGCGAAGGTGAGCCCGGCCCGGCGGGTGCCGCCGAGGATGTGGGCGATGGAATGGTCGAAGCGATCGACCCGCTGGCTGGGCAGGGTGAGGCTGACGTTGTGCTCCGCCAGCCGGTTGCGCAGCTCCACCCCCACCGCCGGCAGGGAGAGGTAATCGCTGCAGCTGAGCGACAGCAGCGAGAAGTCGCTGTAGCCGGTGCGGAGCATGCCCTCCTCCACCGCTTCGATGACCGCCTCCGGCTCCACGTCCCGGGCCGGGCGGGTCAGCATCCCCGGCTGGCAGAAGCGGCAGCCGCGGGTGCAGCCGCGGCGGATCTCCACCGTGAGTCGGTCGTGGACCGTCTCGATGTGGGGCACCAGGCCCATGGCGTAGTGGGGCATGGGGGTGGCGGTGCGCCGCTGGATGCGGGGCGCCAGGCCCGGCTCCAGCGGCCGCAGGCTCACGCCGTCGGGCCCGGGGGCATACAGGGAGGGCACGTAGACCCCGGGCACCTCAGCCAGATCCCGCAGCAGGGCCCGGCGGCCCAGGCCGGCGGCCCGCCCCTCGGCCACCACCAGGCCGATTTCGGGCAGCAGCTCCTCCCCATCCCCCAGGGCCAGAAAATCGAAGAAGGGTGCGAAGGGCTCGGGGTTGCCCGTGGCGGTGGGGCCGCCGGCGAAGATCAGCGGCGGTGCCGCCGGGTGGTCCAGGGGCAGGTCGCCCCGGTCGGCGGCACGGATCGGGATGCCCGCCAGATCCAGCATCTCGAGGATGTTGGTGCCGCCGAGCTCATAGCTGAGGCTGAAGCCGAGGATGTCGAAGGCGGTCAGGGGCCGGTGGCTCTCCACCGCGAACAGGGGCGCCCCCCGCTCCCGCAGACGGGCCGCGAGATCGGGGGCCGGCAGGTAGGCCCGATCGCACAGCTGGCCCGGAACGGCATTGAGGATCGCGTAGAGCAGCACGTGGCCGAGGTTGCTGGCGCCGACCTCATAAACCTCCGGATAGGTGAGTGCCCAGCGCACCCGGGCCGCCGACCAGTCGCGGGGCTCCACCCCCCGCTCGTTGCCGAGGTAGCGCGCCGGCCGGGCGATGCCGCCGTCGACCAGCTCGGCGAAGGCGACGGGAGCGTCGGCGGTGCGGGCGACGAACGCGTCAGCGGTGGCGGAGGGCACGGCGGCGACCGGCGGGCTGCAGGCCGAGCGTAGGCAGGCCGGCCCGCGCCATAGGAAGATGCCGGCTGGCCCCGCCGCCCCGCCTTCCGCTTCCCACCCATGGTCCAGGTCAACGACAGCTATCTCCGGCTCAAGGCGGGCTACCTGTTCCCCGAGATCGCCCGGCGCGTCAAGGCGTTCACGGAGGCCCATCCCGGGGCGGCCGTGATCCGCCTGGGGATCGGCGACGTCACTGAACCCCTGCCGGCGGCCTGCCGGGAGGCGATGCAACAGGCGATCGAGGCCATGGGCACCCGGGAGGGCTTCCACGGCTACGGCCCCGAGCAGGGCTACGGCTGGCTGCGGGAGGCAATCGCCCGCCACGACTTCCAGGCCCGGGGCTGCGAGGTGAGCGCCGAGGAGATCTTCATCTCCGACGGCTCCAAGTGCGACAGCAGCAACATCCTCGACATCCTCGGGGCCGGCAACCGCATCGCCGTCACCGATCCGGTCTATCCGGTGTACGTCGACAGCAACGTGATGGCGGGCCGCACCGGCGACGCCGACGGGGGCGGCCGCTACGGGGGCCTCACCTACCTGCCGATCACCGCGGCCAACGGTTTCGTGGCCCCCCTGCCGGAGCAGCCGGTCGACCTCATCTACCTCTGCTTCCCCAACAACCCCACCGGCGCGGTCGCCACCCGGGAACAGCTGAAGCAGTGGGTGGACTACGCCCTGGCCCACAACGCCCTGATCCTCTTCGACGCCGCCTACGAGGCGTTCATCTCCGATCCGGAGCTGCCCCACTCCATCTACGAAATCGAGGGGGCACGGCGCTGCGCGATCGAGTTCCGCTCCTTCTCCAAGAACGCCGGCTTCACCGGCACCCGCTGCGCCTTCACCGTGGTGCCCCGGGGACTCACCGGCACCACGGCCAACGGCGAGCCGGTGGAGCTGTGGGGCCTCTGGAACCGGCGCCAGAGCACCAAGTTCAACGGCGTGAGCTACATCGTGCAGCGGGGCGCCGAAGCCGTGTACTCGCCGGAAGGCCAGGAGCAGGTGCGGGGCCTGATCCGCTTCTACATGGAGAACGCCGCCATCATCCGCCGTGAACTGGAGGCTGCCGGCCTGCAGGTGTACGGGGGCCAGCAGGCCCCGTACGTGTGGATCAAGACCCCCGACGGGCTGGATTCCTGGGGCTTCTTCGACCACCTGCTCAACCAGGCCCATGTGGTGGGCACCCCCGGCAGCGGCTTCGGCGCGGCGGGCGAGGGCTATTTCCGCCTCTCCGCCTTCAACTCCCGCGCCAACGTGGACGAGGCGATGCGCCGGATCCGGGCTCTTTAGAGTTGGCCCCTGTCAGGACCGGAGCGGCCATGCCCATGACCATCCCGCCCTTCGCCACCGGCTCCACCGTCCCGGCGGCCACCGAAACCCCCTCCCGTTCGCCGGGGGGGGCCGCCGTGATCGAGAAGGCGCCGGAGCGGGTGCGCAAGACCTCACCCCGCTACAAGGTGCTGCTTCACAACGACCCCGTGAACAGCATGGAGTACGTGGTGAACACCCTGCGCCAGGTGGTGCCCTCCCTCAGTGAGCAGGATGCGATCGCCGTGATGCTGGAGGCCCACAACACGGGCGTGGGACTGGTGATCGTCTGCGATCTGGAACCGGCGGAGTTCTACTGCGAAACCCTCAAGGCCAAGGGCCTGACGAGCACGATCGAGCCGGAGAGCTGAGTGGGCCCCCGCTGGAGCGGCACCCTTCTCTACGTGCCGCTGCTCTACGGCCTGGGCTGGCTGCTGGTGCGGCCCCTGGGCGGTCTCGCCCCGGGGCTGCGCCCTGATCAGGTCGATCTGGCCGGGGCGGTGGTGGCCCTGGTGCTGCTGCTGCTGACCCTGCCGCTGCGGTTACGCAGGGTCTGGGGGGAACCCCACCCATGGCGGAGTCTAGGGGTGCTGGCCCCGCTGCCGGCGGTGCTGGGGGCCTTCGGGAGGGGACTGCTGCGGGCCCTGGCGCTGCTGGCCCTGGTGGCGGTGGCCCTGCTGGCCTCGGGAAGCGCCCGCTGGATCGGCCCGGCCGGCCTGGACGGAGGGGAGCTGCTCAACGCCCTGGCCCTGCTGGTGGGGGTGGGCTTTGCCGAGGAGCTGGTGTTCCGCGGCTGGCTGTGGGGCGAACTGCAACGCCAGATGCCCCCCGGTGGCGCACTGCTGCTGCAGGCGGCCGTCTTCGCCCTCGTCCACCCCTGGAGTCAGCCCGGCGGACTGGGGGCGGTGGGCCTGCTGGGGGGTCTGCTGCTGCTGGGACTGAACCTGGCCCTGGTGCGCAGGGACGATGGCGGGGTGCTCTGGGGGGCGGTCGGCCTGCACGGCGGACTGGTGGGGGGCTGGTTTGCCCTGCAGGCGGGCCTGCTGGAACTGCTGCCAGGCGCCCCCCCATGGCTGGCGGGCCCGGGCGGAACCCATCCCAACCCCATCGGGGGTCTGGTGGGGTGGATCGGGCTGGGGGGACTGCTGGTGCTGCGGCGCTGGCGGAAGACGTAGCGCTCAGCGGAGCCGAGGCCCGCCGCCAGGGAACCTACAGAACAAAGTCGGCGGCGACAAAGGTATGCAGGCCATTCACCTGGATGGTGAATTCAGCTCCCGTCACGCCAGTGGTGTTGGCTTCCAGAATGGTATTGGTGCCGTCCTGGAAGAAACGCAACTGGCCCGCAGCCGAGAAGGCCGCATTGCCGATGAAGGTGAAGTTCTGGTTGCCACCCGCGCCGGTGTTGGCATCTATCGCATTGACATTGATGAGGTCGCCTCCGGCAACGCCAGCGCCCTCGAAATCCGTGATGCTGTCACGGGTCGCCGCCGTCGTACCGGTTTCAGCGCTGGCGGTGTAGAGGAAGGTGTCATCTCCGGAACCTCCTGTCAGCAGATCCACCCCCAGGCCACCGGTCAGGGTGTCGTTGCCACCGCCACCATCGATGGTGTCGTTGTTTCCGAGTCCGTTGAGCCTGTTGTTCGAGCTGTCGCCGGTGAGTGAGTCAGCTCCACCATTGGACCGCACATTTTCGATCCCTGCGATCGATGAAAAACCACTTGCCGTGCCGAGTGCCAGGTTGACGGTGACACCCCCAGGCGTCGATTCGTAGAGCAGTACATCCCCCGTACCTGCCCCGAGGTTGGCCGTCACCGCCTCCACGTTCGTCAAAGTTCCGCCTTCAAAGGCCGTGATGGACGTTCCGTTGAAGGTGACGTTGAGAATTTGATCGCCCGCACCAGAGGTGAGCGCCAGGGTGTCGGCGTCAGCCCCCCCATCCACTGCATCGGCACCATGGGAATCAACGGTGTAGTTGATGGTGTCATTGCCGGCCCCACCGCGGACGGTGTCGTTACCGGTGCCGCCGGTCAGGGTGTCGTTGCCCGCGCCTCCCAGCAGAACATCGGCCAGGTCGCCGGTGGAAATGGAATCATTGCCATCATCACCGCTCACCCAATCGGCGAAGCCGGCGGCGAGGGAGAGCGTGTCGTTGCCCTGCCCGGCGGCGGTGAGCTTGGTGAAGGCCGTGCCATTGACGGTGCTGGTCCCGGAAAGGCTGATGGACTTGTTATCGCCGGCATCCACATATTTGAGGGCCAGGCCCGGTCCGCTGAAGACGTTGGTGCCGGTCAGGATCGGCAGCACCCCGACAGTGGGGCCAGTGATGCGAAGGCCGAAGCCATTGGCAATGGTCAAAAACGTGTTCGATGTCAGCGTGATGAGCTTGCTGACGTCATAGAGATCAAGATAGGAGCCATTCTCGAAGGCATTGCCGCTCAGCGTCGCAGCCACATTGCCGAGGATATTGCCCGTGGGGCGCACCACGGTCTGGTTGTCAGAGCGGGTGAACAGATTGCCGGAGATCTGAACCGAACCGGCGGCAACGGAACCGGTGAAATTGAGGATGTTGAAGCTGCTCAGAAAACCGGCTTCATCGAAGAGGCTGTCGCGGATGAGAAGGCTGCCGCTGTTGTTCCAGCTATGAAGGAAGGCGGAACCTCCAGCCCCGGTCAAGGGGTTGAACCCACCCTGCCCCTTGATCGTGACCGTGACATCGTCCAGGGTCAGATGCGTCGTGATCGGCGCGGTGGCCGAAAACGAGGTCAACGACATGTAGAGGTTGCCGTTGCCGTTCCAGCCGGTGTGGGTGCCTCGGAAGGTGACATCCTGCACAACGAACGCGCCGGAGGTGGCCCGCAGCAGGGCGTTGCCATCGGCGAGGCCACCGGCGCTGTAGTCCAGGGTCAGGTTCGCGACCGTGCCGGGCCCGTTGGGGCCATCCGTGTTTCTCTGAAAGATGCGGGTGTCCCTGACGATGGTGCCCGCCTCGGATGTGCCGCTCACGGCGTAGCCGGAGGATCGGACCACCCCGGGGACCGAGGACTGCTTGGCCAGGGACCGGATCGTGTCGTAAGTGCCATCCGCCAGCAGGATCGTGTCCCCTGCCGCTGCCGCATTGATGGCCTCACGCAGCGAGGGGATGCCGGACGGATTGACGTTGATGGTGGCCATGCTGGGGAAGTGCTTGGGGGAGCCTGGGTGGGGGCAGGCTTGCAGAACAGGGGCCTGAAACCACCGCTGGACCGCCCCGTAAAGGTAGGCGACCCAAAGAGTCACGACTGTTCGTTGCGTCAATCGTGGCTGGGGTCCTGTTGCTTTCCGCTCAGAGCGTCGCCGTGGCCAGGGCCCGGCGCCCCTCCACCGGCGCCCGCAGCGCCTGCTCCAGGGGAGCCACGCCGTACTCCCGCTCGAGCAGGTCCATCACGGTGCGGCCGAAGTCGGCCGGATTGCGCTCAAAGGCCTCCAGGCAGATCCGGCCGAACACCCGACCCATCGGTTCCGGGTTCCACAGCAGCTTGCGGGCCGTCCAGGGCATGAGGCTCATCGGGTCGTAGCCGGGCTTGAGCATCCCCTGGTCGAAGGCGTACTGCTCCAGGTGGGTGTGGGGCTGGAGGCCGATGAAGAAGATCGCCGGCTCCACCAAAGCGGCACCGAAGATGCGCTCCAGTTCCCGGTGATAGGCGATCGTCTGGCGGATGGTCTCGGGCCGTTCGTCGATCACGTTGAACGAATAGTTGACGGAGACATGCTCCCGGAAGCCGGCTGCCGCCAGCATCCGGCAGTTCTCCAGCACCGTGCGCAGGTTGTAGCCCATGCGCATCTTGCGGACGAGCTCCTGGGAGCCCGAGGTGATGCCGATCTCGAAGTAGCTCATCCCCGTGGCCACCATCAGCTCGGCCAGCTCGGCATCGAGATTGTCGGCACGGATGTAGGCCGCCCAGCGGATGTCCGTGAGGCCCTCCGCCTGAATGGCCCGCAGCAGGTCCTTGGCGTCGTCGATGTAGCGCCGGGCTGGGATGAACTGGGCATCGGTGAACCAGAAGCCCCGCACGCCCCGGTCATACAGCTGGCGCATCTCCCGCACCACCTCGGCGATCGGGTTGACGCGCACGGCCTTGCCCTCCACCACGGTGTAGACGCAGTAGCAGCAGTTGTGGGGGCAGCCGCGCTTGGTCTGGACGCCGACGTAGAAGTCACCGCCGTCGAGGTACCAGTTCAGCTGGGGCCAGATCGCTTCGATGTAGGCGTAGTCGCAGGCGGTCTTCTCCAGGCCCGCCGGCTGCTCGTGGATCAGGCCCGGACGGGGGGCCTCGCCCACCAAATAGCAGCGTTCGCCAGCGAGCGACTGGCCGCGGATCAGTTTCTCCAGCAGCCCTTCCCCTTCCCCCACCGACACCACGGAGCCGGTGGGCAGGCCGCGGCCCAGCTGCTCGTAAAAGACGCTCACCGCCCCGCCGCCGATCACCACCCGGGCCCCGGGGTTGTGCCGGCGGGCGCGCCGCAGACCCCGGCGCACCAGCCGCAGGTTGCGCCACAGCTCGCCGTAATAGGAACCCATCAGCCGCAGCCCGCCGATCGCCCCCCGCAGGCGCTTGAGGGGATTGGCGGAATAGAACACCTCGAAGGAGTTCTGCAGCGGATTGCCGCCCCGGCCATCGACCGGGGCGTAGATCTGGATGTCCCGCCAGGAGAACACCAGCAGGGTGGGCCGGAACTGGTCGACCACCTCCAGGAGCACCCGCTGCACGTCGAGGAGAGGCACGGCCGCCAGATCCAGGATCCGCTGGGGCAGCGTGGGGAAGCACTTGTGCAGGTGATCGGCCAGATAGATCGGGCCGATCGGGAAGATCGGATTGCAGGGCAGCCGCACGAGCAGCACCCGTTGATCGCTCACGGCTGACGCGGCTCGAGGGGGTCCCCGGACGCTAACAAGCGCGCCCGGGCCGCCGGTGGGGTGCCGGCCGCCCGGGGGCAGGGGGCCGGCGAGGGGAGCCTGGGAGGGGGGTCGCGGGAGGCGCCCACCTCGAAGCAAAGCTTTTCTTCATGAAGGCGGCCCTCACACTCCGCAACACACTGTTACAGTGCTGCGGGGGACGGAATTCCGCCCCCATCTCCTTCCACCGACGCGGCGTTTCCGCGCCAGTGCTCGGTGTCTTCCTTCTACGCACTCATGACCGCCACTCTCCAGCAGCGCTCCGGCGCTTCGGTGTGGAACCAGTTCTGTGAGTGGGTCACCTCCAC
>PVWP01000006.1 GCA_003003925.1 Aphanothece cf. minutissima CCALA 015 | reverse complement strand
TGCTCGAGGCCCCCAGCGGCGAGACCGGTCTGCGCCTGGCACCGGCCCTGGTGGACGGCGCTCCCCTGGCGGCCTGACGCCCCCCTTTCTCTTTCTCCTCCCTTTCCCTTCGTCCCTGCGCCCCCATGGCCCCCTCCCTCGGCAGCCTCCCCGACGTCCCCGCTCCGATCACCACCCGCGGTCCCCAGTCCCAGTCCAAGAAGAAGGGCTGCCGCCAGAAGAAATGCTCCAAATGGAAGGGCGGCAAGTGCTGCTGCGGCCGCGACTGAGATCCCTCTGGGAGCAACGACGGGCTCCGGTTCTGCCGGGGCCCTTTGGATGGGCGCCAGCTCCGCCGCCCCGCTGCAGTCGCCGCGCTTCAGTCGCCCCGCCCCTGGCGCTCGAGGCTTGGCATCAAGGCGATCGAGGCAGCCAGTCCCAGCGCCAGGATCAGCAGCGCCGGAATCAGGGCCGCCCCCACCCGTTCGTCGCTGGCGTACTGGTAGACACGCACCGAGAGGGTGTCGAAGTCGAAGGGGCGCAGGGAGAAGGTGAGGGGCAGCTCCTTCACCACATCGACGAAGACCAGCAGTGCCCCCACCAGCAGCGGACCCCGCAGCAGCGGCAGGTGGATGCGCCGTAGCACCGCCAGCCAGCCGCAGCCCAGGCTCGTGGCGGATTCGTCCAGACTGGGGGGGATGTGCTCGAAGGCGGCGTCGAGTCCCTGCTTGGAGACGGCCAGAAAGCGGTCGGCGTAGCCCCAGAGCAGCAGGAGGAGGGGGCTGAGCTGCAGGGGCCCGCCGATCAGCATCAGGGCCAGGGCGAGCACGGTGCCGGGCACGGCGTAGCCCATGCCGGAGAAGAAGGTGAGCCGGCCCAGCAGCCGGTCGGCCAGCCAGCGGCGGCTGATGGCCAGCACCAGGGCCCCCGCGACGGTGACCAGGGCGGCGACCAGGGCCAGCCCCAGGCTGCGCAGTGTCAGGGCCAGCAGGTCCTCGAGTGGATCGCTCTGCAGGTGATCGCGGCTCGCCACCAGCCAGGTGAGGGGAAGCCCCAGGCTGACCAGGGGGGGCAGCAGGGTGAGCAGCTGGGCCAGCAGGCGGCGCCAGCCCCGCAGCGGCCACTGCAGCGTGCCGGCGTCCCCCTGCCCCAGGTTCCAGCGGCGGCTGCGCTGGCGCATCCAGCGTTCGGCCCCCACCAGCAGGCTCACCAGCACCAGGGCGATCAGGGCCAGCCCCACGGCCCCCGGCAGGTCACCCTCCGCCTGCCAGCGCTGCAGGATCCCCCGCGACAAGGTGGGCACCCCCAGCAGCTCCACGGCGCCGAGCTCATTGACCACCTCCATGCCGCTCAGGGCCACACCGGCGCCGATCGACGGCAGCGCCAGGGGCAGGGCGACCCGCCGGAAGCTGCCCCAGGGGCCCACCCCCAGGCTGCGGCAGGCCTCCAGCTGGCGCTGGCCACTGCCGGAGAAGCTCTCGGTGGAGAGCAGGAAGACATAGCTGTAGGTGGTGAGGCTGAGCAGCAGCAGGGCCCAGCCGATGCCATGGACGCGAAAACCCCAGCGGCTGCCGAGGTCGACCAGCACGGCGGCGAGCACGAAGGCCGGAGCCGCCAGGGGCAGCACCTGGGCCAGCCGCAGCCAGCGGCGACCGGGGAACTGGCAGCAGGCGGTGAGCCAGCCGTTGGCGGTGCCGAGCAGGGCGCCGGTCAGGCCGACGCCCACCACGAGCACCAGGGTGTTGCTCAGCTGCTCCAGACCTTCGGCCCCCAGCCAGAGGCCGCCTGAGCCGGCATCGCGCACCGCGAAGCCGGCCAGGGCCAGGAACGGCAGCAGCGCCAGGGCGCAGACCAGCAGCACGGCCGCCGCGAGGGAGGCCCGCCGCATCGGCGGAGCTGTCCGGGGGGCCGGTGCCCGCTCCGCCGTTGCCGCGCTCGCCATCCGGTGTCCTACTTCCAGCCGTTCGATTCCATCATCTGGGTGGCCGCCCTGCTCCTGGAGCCGATCTGCTCCACCGAGACCCCATCGGCCCGGAAGGTGCCGAAGCGCTTCAGGATCGGGTTGTCACCGAAGCCCTTGAGGGGGTATTCATTGTTGGCTTCGGCGTAGCCACGGCCGCCGGTGGGGGAGGCCAGGAACTCGATCAGCCGGATCGCCGCCTGGGGATTCCTGGCGTGGCGGGTGACGCCGGCGCCGGTGATGTTGACGTGGGAGGGATTGAGGTAGACCACCTTCAACCGTTCGGCCAGCTGCTTGTCCTGGGCGCCGCCTTCCCCGGAGAGCATGCGGGCGATGTAGTAGGTGTTCACCACCCCGACGCCGCACTCGCCACGGGCAACGGCCCGGGCCAGGGGGGTGTCGGAGGTGAAGAAGGGCTGGCTGACGTTGGCCACCATGCCGCGGATCCAGGTGCGGGTGGCGGCATCACCGTTGAGGATCATGCGGCTGGCCACCAGGGACTGGTTGTAGGGGCTCTTGCGATCCCGCAGGCAGAGCTTGCCCTTGAGGGCCGGCCTGGCCAGATCGGCGTAGGTGCGGATCGTCGCCGGATTCACCAGCTTCGGGTTGACCACCACGGCCCGCACCCGGCGGGTGAGGCCATACCAGCGGCCCTGGGAATCCCGCAGTTTGGCGGGCACATCCCGCTGCAGGGCGGCCGAACGGGTGGGGCGGAACAGGCCCTGGTCGGTGGCGGCGTCGAGGCGGGCGGCATCGACCAGAACGAGCACATCGGCGGGGCTGTTCTTGCCCTCGCTCTTGAGGCGTTCCAGCAGGGCGTCGTCCTTGGCTTCCAGCACGTTCACCCTGATGCCGGTGCGGGCGGTGAACTGGCGGTAGAGCTCCTTGTCGGTGTTGTAGTGGCGGCCGGAGTAGACCCCGATGGTGGTGCCGGCCTGGGCGACGGCGGGAGCCTTGGTCTGCGACTGACCGATGGCCGGCAGCGATCCACCGCCGAAGACGGCGAGCAGGGCTGCGGCCAGGGCCGCGGATCCGCCGACAGGCAGCAGGAGGCGACGGCGGAGGAACCTGGACGTGGGCATCAGGGCAAACGGATGTCTGCCCGGACCCTATGAGGGCTCACCAGGGGTGGTCGGAACAAACGACGCGACGCCGCGTAACAATGCTTACCTCTGAAGCGCGCTTGCGTCGCTCAGCCCCTTTTCGCGGGGAGCGCTCAGTAGGTGTTGGAGCGGCGCACCGGGATCAGGGCGGGCTGCATCAGGCCGCCGCCGCCGTTGTCGTCGTCGGAATCCATCGCCATCCACAGCACCAGACCGAGAAGGGCGAGAACGCCCGTCATCAGGAGGAACTCGGTCATGGGAGTGCTACGTAGACCGTCACCCTAGCGGCGCCAGCCGGTGGTTCCGTAGTGGATGCAGCACAACGGGCCGGGGGCGGCCGATCAGCCGAAGCCCTTGCCCGCCTCGCCGGCCACGCAGGCCTGGAGTTGTTGCCGCAGGCGCTTGTGGTCGAGGTCCTTGCCGATCAGCACCAGCTGGTTCTTGCGTTCCCCCGGCCAGTCGCTGTCGTCGATGGAGAAGCGTTTGCCCGCCAGGTGGAACACGTGGCGGCGCTCGCTTTCGTTGAACCAGAGGATCCCCTTGGCCCGGAAGACCCCCGCCGGCATCTGGTTGTCGAGGAAGTTCTGGAACTTGCGCAGGGAAAGGGGGCCGTCGCTGCTGAAGGACAGGGAGGTGAACCCCTCGATGGCCTGATGGTCGGCATGGCCGCCATGGTCATGGGCGTGATCGTGGCCGTGGTGATGGCCGTGGTCGTGGTGATGGCCCGCCGCCGCCGGCTCGTGCTCGCAGTGGCCGTGGTCGTGGTCGCAGTCGCTGTGGTCTTCGGCCCCATGGTCATGGCCGTGATGGCCCCCATGGTCGTGGTGGTGGTCGGCGGCCGGAGCCTGCTGCTGGGCCACCACCCTGTCGCTCTCGAACAGGCCCACGCTCAGCAGCAGGGGCAGGGGCACCTCGCCCTTCACCGAGCGCAGGATGCGGGCCTCGCTCTTGATCGCCCGCAGTTCGGCCTCCAGCTGCTCCAGCCGCTCCTCGCTGACGAGGTCGCACTTGTTGAGCAGGATCATGTCGCCGTAGACGATCTGGGAGCGGCCCACCTCCCCCTGCAGCGTCTCGGGACCGAAGTTCTCCGCGTCCACCAGGGTGATGATCGAATCGAGCCGGGTGAGGTCGCGCAGGTCGCTGCCGAGGAAGGTCATGGCCACGGGCAGCGGATCGGCCAGGCCGGTGGTCTCCACCACCAGGTAGTCGACGGGTTCGGGGCGCTCCAGCACCCGGTAG
The DNA here is from genome assembly GCA_003003925.1 of Aphanothece cf. minutissima CCALA 015. Classification (GTDB taxonomy): domain Bacteria; phylum Cyanobacteriota; class Cyanobacteriia; order PCC-6307; family Cyanobiaceae; genus Cyanobium; species Cyanobium minutissimum. Next base: position 237,408 of record PVWP01000006.1, on the reverse strand, counting down.
ACGGCCTCCAGCAGCTCGCCGTTGATCGAACAGCAGATGCAGCCGTTGCTCAGCTCCACCATGTCGTCGCCGGTGGCCACGATCAGCTCGTTGTCGATGCCGATCTCCCCGAACTCATTGACCAGCACGGCGGTCTTGAGACCCTCCTGGTTGCTGAGGATGTGGTTGAGCAGGGTGGTCTTGCCCGCCCCGAGGAAGCCCGTGAGGATCGTCACCGGCACGGCGATCGGCCGGGCCTCCTTCGCCGCCTCGGTCGCCGCCTCCTGGGTCGGGGCGTCCAGTTTCGTGCTGGTCATGGCCGGAAGGGGAACCGCTGTGGTGATTCTGCCGGCGCGCTCCCCCCAGCCACGCCGCCGCAGCTGCTGGAATGGCGGTCTCCGAACCTGGCCCATGAACCCCAGCGAAGCCTTCGCCGCCATCGCCCTGGCCGCGGTGGCCTGCGATGGTGCCCTCGATGGCGACGAGGCCGCCATGCTGCGCCAGCTCCTGGAGGTGCGCTCGCCCTACGCCAACCTCGGCGAGGCGGCCATGGGGGCGATGTTCGAGGGGCTGCTGGGGCGCCTGAGCAGTGGCGGCTGGGAACAGCTGCTGGCGGAGGCCGCGCCGGTGCTGACCGCCCCTCAGCAGGAGACGGCCTATGCGATGGCGGCCCTGCTGGTGCACACCAACCGCAGCTTCAAGCCGGTGGAGCAGGCGATGCTGCAGCGGCTGGGGGAACTGATCAGCGTGCCGCCTGAGCGCTGCAGCCAGATCCTCGAGGTGATGGCGGTGCTGCACCGCGACAGCCTCAGGTCCTGAGGGCCAGGCCTCAGGACCTGGTGCCCCGGCAGCGGCCGCACAGCCCGAAGAATTCCAGGGTGTGATACAGAGGCAGGAAGTCGCCCAGGTCCTCCTCCGGCAGGTGCAGGCCGTGCACCGGGCAGTGGGGCAGCACCATCGTGGTGCCGCAGTCGACGCAGGTGAGGTGGTGCTCGTCCCGCTCGGTCGGGGCGTACAGGGCTTCGCCGCTGGGCAGGTGGCGGCAGCGCACCAGCCCCCGCTGCTGCAGCTGGCGCAGGTGGCGGTAGACGGTGGCCAGCCCCATGGCGGAGGGGCCTCCCCGCAGCCGGGCATGGAGGTCCTGGCCGCTCAGTTCGCCGTCGGCATCGCGCAGTTCCGCCAGCAGGGAGGCCTGGCGCGGCGGGAGCTCGGGGACGGAGGGGGCCTGCATGGTTCCGTTTCTACCCTGCCGGCAGCCAGATGGCCTGGAGGGCCTCCTGCGGCAGGGGCTGGAGGGTGAGGCTGGAGGCCTCGATCAGCACCGCCCGGGGGGGCGCCGGGGGTCCCCCGCGCAGCTCCCCCAGGGGCCGGAGCACCAGCGCCAGCCGGTCGCTGGTGGGGTCGTAGCTGAGGCCGGTGCCCGGTTCGAGCTCCCAGCCGGCCAGGCGCCGCGAGGCCAGCACGGTGCCGCGCCGGTCGAGGGTCACCAGGGTGAGGGCGGGGCGGCCCACCCCTTCGATCAGCAGCGCCCAGATCCGCTCGCCGCCGCGGCTGCAGGCCGTGGCCGCCAGGGCCTGGGGGCCGATCCAGAGCTGGCGCGGGGCCACGCCCGGCTCCACCAGCTCCAGGGAGCGGCGGAAATCGGGCCAGTGGCGCACCAGCAGGGCCCGCCCCGCCCGGGGACAGAAGCTGCTCAGGTCGCGGCTGCCGGGCAGGGTCTGGCGGCGCTCCGGCCGGGGGGGCAGGTCCCGCAGGCTGAGGCCATCGATCTCGGGCACCACCAGGGCGCCCCCCTCGGGCAGCAGGCGCACGGCGCCACTGGCCTCCAGCGGCAGCACCCGCGGGCCGCCCCGGGCGGGCCAGAGGCTGATGCTCACCTGGTCGGGCTGCTCACCGCCGGCCTGCACCAGCAGATCGCCGCGGCGGTTGCCGCTGATATGGGCGAAGACCATCTCGCCGGCGCCGATGGCCTCGGGGGCACCGGCCTGGACGGGGGCCGGCGCCGCCGGGCGCCCGCGGCCCAGGGGGCGCAGGGGCTGCTGGCGCAGCGGCAGCCGCCAGACCCGGAAGCGGCCGGACTCGGAGCGCGACACCACGGCCACGGCCTCGCCACCGCCGAGCGGTTCGACCATGGTGATGCGCGGCCAGACCGGCGAGATCGGCCGCCAGCGGCCGTCGTGCTCCCGCACCTGCAACTGCTCGCCGCTGGCCACCGGCACCACCGCCAGCAGCCGGGGGCGCGGATCCCACTGCCAGCGCTGGGGGGGCAGGGCCAGGCCGCGGCGATCGCGGCCGGCCAGCTGCAGCTGCAGGGGGGAGCGGATCCGCTGGTCGGGGGACAGGTTGAGCAGCAGGGTGTCGCCGTCGCCGAGCCAGCGGTGGGCCAGGGGCGGGCTGAGGGTGCTGGCGGCCTGGAGGCTGGCCGGGTCCATGGGCCGGCTGAAGCGGGCCTGCAGGGCGGCGGGCCCGGAGCTGGCGGCCACCGGCGTGAGCCGCTCGAGCCGGGGCGGGTGGTTCAGCAGCAGTTGCTGCTGGACGAGGGCCAGCAGCCCGGCCAGGGCCAGGGTGAGCGGCAGGGGGCCGGCCCAGGGGAGGCGGAAGGGCAGGGTCATGGTTCCAGGGGCCGGGCGGGCCGGGGGATCGGCCGGATGCGGCTGGGGACCACCTCCAGCCGTTCACCGCCGCCGGGGGCGGGCCTGAGGCCCATCACCCCGTCGATGGCCAGCCACTGGTCGGCGGGGAAGGGGGCCTGGCCGGCGGGCCAGTGGACGGGCAGCCCCACCGGGGAGGCATCGGCCAGGCAGCAGCGCACCAGCAGGCGGGCCAGCTGGGGCTGTTCCCCCTCCATCGGCAGCACGAAGCCGCTGATGCGCACCGGATCCCCGGCGAACAGCCTGGGATCGGGCTGGCTGCGCAGCAGCCGCACCCAGTCGGTGAGGCTGCGCTGGGCGGGCGGCAGCACGAAACTGAGCTCGCTTTCGGCGGTCTCGTCGCGGGGGCGCTGGCCGGCCAGGTCGGCGAAGGAGGGGGCCGGCGGCAGCAGCAGCACCAGCAGGGCGATGGCGGCGGTGAGCAGCAGGGTGCGGGCCTGGCGCCGGTCGCCCCGCTCCTGCCGGCCGGGCCCGAAGGCCAGGCGCAGCTGCAGCAGGGCGACGAGCAGCAGCAGCAGGCCGGCCAGGGCCACCAGGGGGTGGAAGACGGCCCGCAGGAGCAGGTCGAGGCGGCCGTCGACGCTGCTGACGAGCAGCACCAGGGCCCAGAGGCCGAGGCTGGCGGCGCGCCAGAGCGCGGCCCGCTGCAGGAGGGGGGGAGTCACAGGCGCCACAGGTTCACCCACTGGCCGATCAGGAGCACCATCAGGGCGGCCCCGGCGGTGGTGAGCACCAGGCCGCGGGGGCGGAACAGCAGCCCGAGCAGGCTCACCAGCTTGAGGTCGATCACCGGACCCAGGAGCAGGAAGGCGAGCAGGGCCCCGGGGGTGACCTGGGCGGCGAAGCTGAGGGCCAGGAACGCATCCACGCTCGAGCACACCGACACCACCAGGGCCAGCAGCATCAGGGCCAGGATCGAGAGGGTGGGGGCGCCGCCCACCGCCAGCAGCCAGCTGCGGGGCACGAACGACTGCACCAGGGCGGCGATGACGCTGCCCATCACCAGCAGCAGGGCCAGGTAGAGGAACTCCTGGCTGGCGTGCTTCATGAGTTCGGCCAGGGGCGGCCGGACCGGGGCGGCCTCAGGGCTGAGGGCCGAGGGCGGAGGGGCCCCCACCAGGCCGCTGGAGCGCTCCAGCAGCCCCACCGCCGCCAGGGGCTGGTGCAGGCGCCGTTCGGCCAGCAGGTCGGCCTGGAGCAGCTGGGGCTCGCCCACCAGCCCCAGCAGCAGGGCCAGGCCCACGGCCACCACAACGGCGCCCAGGGGGCGGGCCAGCAGCAGCCAGGGCTGGTCGGGGAAGGCGGCCCAGGTGCTGGCGATCACGATCGGGTTGAGCACGGGGGCGGCGAACAGGAAGCCGAGGCCGGCGCCGAGGGGCGCACCACCGCTGAGCATGCGGCGGGCCACCGGCACGTTGCCGCATTCGCAGGCGGGCAGGGCGAAACCGAGGGCGGCGCCGGTGAGGGGCCCCAGCAGGGGGTGGGAGGGCAGCCGCCGCAGCCAGCGCCCCCCCGGGGCGAACCAGCGGGCGCCGGCGGAGATCAGCACGCCGATCAGCAGGAAGGGCAGCGCCTCGATCAGCAGCCCCTGGAACAGGGCCCAGGCGGTGGCCAGACGGGTGAGGATCACGGCGCCGGCCAGGGCTCCGGGGTGGCAGGGGCCTTGGCGGTGCCCGCCTCGAACCACTCGGGGATGGCGGTGAAGCGGGCGGCGTTGGCCTCGTTCTCGCGGGCCTCGACGCGCCAGCAGCAGCTGCGGCCGCCGTCGCGGGGGCCGAGCAGCTCGTTGGCCCAGCCCCAGGCCAGCTCGGCGCTGGCCTCCATGCCCACGTTGGCCATCACCCGCAGGTCGAGGGCGCCCTGGTCATGCAGGTCCTGCCACTGGGCCAGCAGGGGGTCGTCGTGGTTGACCAGGAAGGTGTGGTCGAACTGCTGCTCGAGGCGGGACCGCAGGGGCTGGAGGCTGGAGAAATCGACCACGAAGCCGTGGACGTCGAGGTGGTGGGCGGCGAACCAGAAGGTGAAGCTGCGGCTGTAGCCGTGCACGAAATGGCAGTGGCCGGGGTGGCGCCACTGGCGGTGGCAGCAGGGGAAGCCGCCGTAGCTCTTGCTGCAGGTGTGGGCCGCGGGGGTGGACATGGGGGAGGATCACTGCAGCTGACGTCGCGTCCCGTGGGGGCTCCATCCGCCGCTTCCCCTGGATCCTGTCATCCGCCGTCACCCGGTGGGGGGGGCCAGCTGGCTGGGCCAGAGCTGATCGCCAGCCTGCGCTTCGACGGGGCGGGGCTGATCCCGGCGGTGGCCCAGGACTGGCTGGACGGGGCGGTGCTGATGGTGGCCTGGATGAACCGGGAGGCGATCGAGCACACGCTGGCCACGGGCGAGGTGCACTACTGGAGCCGCTCGCGGCAGGAGCTGTGGCACAAGGGGGCCACCAGCGGCCATTTCCAGAAGCTGCGCGGCCTGCGTTACGACTGCGACGCCGACGTGCTGCTGCTCACGATCGAGCAGGTGGGCCAGGTGGCCTGCCACACCGGTGCCCGCAGCTGCTTCTACGAGGAAGGCGAATCGGCCACCCCCGGCGGACCCGACGCCCTGCCGCCGCCGGCGGATGTGTGCACCGAACTGGCGCGGGTGATCAACGGGCGCCGCGAGCGCCCGGAGCCGGGCAGCTACACGAACAAGCTGCTGGAGGGGGGCGACAACCGGATCCTCAAGAAGATCGGCGAGGAGAGTGCCGAGTTCGTGATGGCCTGCAAGGACGACGACCCGGAGGCGATCGCCGGTGAGGCGGCCGATCTGATTTTTCATGTGCAGGTGGCCCTGGCCCACCACGGCGTCGACTGGCGCCGGGTGCAGGAGGTGCTGGCCGAGCGGCGCGGGGCGCCCAGGCGGGAATGAGCCGCCTGCAGCGGGAACTGGCCTGCCGGCGGCGGCTGGGCGATGGATCGGGCGAACGCTGGCTATGGGCCCTGGGCTCGAGCCTGCCCTGGGTGGGGCTGGCGGTGCTGCTGCTGCATGCCCTGACGCGCCGCACGATCACGCCGTTTCTCTATGGCCTGACGGCTCTGGGGGCGGTGGGCTTCCTGGTGCTGACGCTGGGGGGCCTGCCGGACGACCTGGCCAGCCGCAACCGACTGCCGTCCGGCACGGTGCCGGCGGCGATCACCTTGATCTGCGTGGCGGCGTTTGCCTTCGGGCACCGGCAGGGGCAGGAGAAGGCGGCGGTGGAGGCGAGGTTGTGGTTGGAGCTGGATCGGTGAGGGGCATCAGATTGCGCATCCCCTTTTCCAGGTCAGAAGCTGAGCTTCACCCCACCCCCATAGGCGAACTGGCGCCCCGTTGAGAAGACCTCATAGGAGGCGGAAACATACAGGGACGCCTTTCTGGCGATCTCGTACTCCAGGCTGCCGCTCAGCGTCAGATCGTTGAGGCCGCGATTCTGGCCGGCGCTGGAGAAGTTCACCCCCGCTGCCGGCAGGCTGGCGTTCAGCGAACTGTTGCCGTTGCGATCCCCCAGCGCATCCACCTGATAGGCCACGGCGACGCGTGGCTTGAGCAGCTGAGACCTCTCAGCATTAAGGGGAATCGCCGCCATCACCTCGGCGCCGAGGGTTCCCACCAGGCTGTGGCTGGTGTGGCCCGCCACGTTCAGGTTCATGGTGGGGTCACCGCTTTCGCTGAACCCAGCCTGCTGATAGGCCCCATAGGCCACACCCAGTTGCGGTTTGAGCGTGACCGGCACCCGGGCGGTCGCCTGGCTGAGCGGAATCGCATAGTCCGCCTGCAGCGCGGCGGTGTAGCCGTGAGCCGTTGTGCTGCCGGTGATCGTGTTGCCATTGCCCACCGCCACCAGGCGCCGGAGGCCCTGGATGTTGTAGTTGCCGTATCCCAGCAGCCCCTTGAACGTCCAGGGGCCATCGGGCCGGTAGACCCCGTAGAGCGAGCCGCTGTTGACCGTGGAGCTGATGCTGTTGCCGCCGGCTCCCAGGTTGTTCAGGCCGGCCGTGCCGTAGCCATAGGCCGCCCCCAGCGTCCACTGGTCGCTGGGCTGAACTTCGACCCCATAGAACCCACCGGCGACGGCGGAGTCGTAACCCGACAGCCCACCACGGCCATCGATGTTGGCGGTGGCATTCCCCCCCGTCGCGAACACGCACATCGGTGTCCTGCGCCCCTTCCCGCCGATCACCCAGCCCGTGTCCCGGCAACGGCCGGCCTGGTTGGTCAGGGTCTGCCGCTGCAACCGCAGGGCATTGAGCCCCACACTTTGGAAGGCGGCATAGGACTCCGGCGTGATCGAGTTCACCGCCTGCTCCAGCGCTGCCCCTGAGGGAATGGCCAGCAGATTGGCCAGTCGGCTCACGAAGTCGCTGCTCAAGCCGGCGGCCAGGGCCTGGCCTGTGGTGAAGCCCGTGCTGCCGATTGCGAAGCCCGTGGCATTGGCATTGCCCGCCGCCGCGGCAGCCAGGCGGTTGAAGGCCGAATCGAACACCCCGGCGGCCGAGGCGCCATTGCCCTGGGCCCCCAGGGCCTGCAACGCGGAGGCCACCGCACCGCTGCCGTTTCGAGCGCGCCACTGCACGTCGAAGGTGCGGAGGTTGCCATCGGCCTCCTGGATCAGGGCCGTGCCGAACTGCAGCACGGCCGATGGAGCGATCGGCGACGGATCCAGCCCCACGGCAGCGGGAGTCGTGAAGGCCTCGCTGGCGGTGACGATCGTGTAGGGGAATCCAGGCCAGGCGGTGCCGTTCCCAAAGGAACTGAGCGCCGTCGTCCCCGAAAAGCCGGTGACCGTTCCAGTCACGACGATGCGGTCGCTATGGGGACCCTGGATCTGGATGGCCTGCGTACCCCCATTGAGGTTGTAGTTGCCGTTGATGGTCAGGGTGCCGATCGAGTTGCCCGGGGCGATCACCCCACCGCCAGCCACCGAGGTGCAGGGAAGCTGACCGGTCCCGGCAATCGTGCCGCCGGATAGCACTGTCAATCCTGAGGATGGGGCGATCGAACCATTCACGGCCAGGGTTGCTCCCTGCTGCACCGTGGTGGCCCCCGTGTAGGTGCTCAGTCCGGTCAGTTGCGTCAGGCCACCAGTGCCGCTGTTGGAGATGGTCAGGGGGCCATCGCCGGAGAACGTTCCCGTGAAGTTTGAGATGAAGCCATTGCTGTCGATCGTGCCGCCGAGTCTGCTGAGGAAGTAATCGGTGGCGAAAGTTCCGGGCTGGTCAACGATCACCGTGCCGCCCGCCAGCAGAGTGCTGAAGGGGGCACTGGCCGGGGTGGTGGTGCCTGGGGTGACGCCCACCAACCTCACATCCAGAAGGATGGTGTTGTAGGGGGATCCGCAGGGGTTCGGCGCGGGTTCGGCTGTGCACCAGGTCTGCCCCCCGTCGGCGCTGATGGCGAAGCCGTTGTAGGTGAATCCATTGAGGCCGCTCGGCTCTGTTCCCCCCGCCCCCGTGTTGCCGGTGTTGCCCCACTTCGGCTGGCTGGCCAGGGGGATATCGAGAAAGCCGGCCAGGGTCAGCCCGTAGGTGGTGACTGGAAGGAGCGTGAAAGTGCTAACACTGCCGAGGCTGCTGGCGTCAAAGCTGTACAGCTGCCGCAGTGCATTGATGGTGACCGTCAGGCGCGGTGAGGACGTCAGTACCGCCGATGGCAGTGGGCTCGGGCTGTTCGGCCTGGTGGACCAGATCGAGACGCCCAGGCTGGTGGTGAGCGGCAGTGGTGTTGCCACGCTGAAGGGATTCAGACCCAGCGTCAGCGTGTTGATCTGGCTTGGGATAGGGCCGGTTGTGAAGATCAGCGATTTGGGAGCGGTGATCAGCCCGGATGCATCAATCAACGTCGATCCGCCATTGGTGCCGTTCGGGGTATTGATGATGACGATGTCGGCTTTGGCCTGCCCTGAGCTGAGGAGAAACAGCCAGGTCCCCAGCCCGGTGACAAGCCTGGGGAGCTTTGCGCGTCGTCTGGTCTGAGGATGGATCATGAAGCTTGATTGAAGGCAAGCGTGATCACTATCTTGGGCGAGAGAGTGTGAATCAGCTTACCATGAATCTCCTGAGAGTCCTTTCGAAAGGCACAGTCTTTCCTGCCATATGGATCGTCGGTCTGGCCCCCCTTCTGCTGCGCCGTGAACCGGTGCCATGTTCTGGCGGGGTTGGTGATTGAGGGATAGTCTGGTGGTCATGGCATGACCCTATCCAAGTTGTCTTCAAAGTGGGGGAAGCCCAGCTCATTGTCCTTCTCGCTGGCGGCAACAAGAGCTCTCAAGCCAATGACATCCAGCACGCCAAGGATCCTGCCCGTCACCTTTAGGGAATAACCCATGACCAAAACCGAAACAACTGTCTGGGATCCAGTCAATCATCTCAAGAACAGTCAAGACATGGCAGCCTATCTTGAGGCCGCTTTGGAGGATGGAGATCCACACCTGGTGGCTGCTGCCTTGGGCGATTTTGCTCGTGCCAAGGGCATGTCGCAGGTTGCACGAGACGCTGGGCTGGGTCGGGAAAGTCTCTACAAGGCTCTCTCCTCAAGCGGTAATCCTGAACTGGCCACTGTTCTGAAGGTCATCTCCGCACTTGGACTTCAACTGCATGCCAGCCCTGCGGTTGGTGCGGAGACGGCTGCCTAGCTATTCCATGCCTCTGCGCCGCCTCTCAAGGACGCTTGCCAATGGTTCGTTCCCGTCTGCCGGCTTGTTCATGTCAGCAGCTGAGCGAGACGCTGAGTACCCGGCGGCGCCCCATCACCGGGCTGTTGCGCCAGGCCACTGCCCGGCTCAGGAAGCCCTTGGCGGTCGACCTGCTCAAGCCGGCCCAGTGGCTCACTCCCTCAACGAAGCCCGCGGCCCGATGTCGTCATTGATCAAGGCGTCGGGTTGATCCGATGGCACCACGGCACCGGCGCTTGCAGGCCATGGTTCCGCAGACTGTTCAGCGCCAGGACCCGCAGTGCCCTTGCCCCGAAGCTGATCGGCATCAGGGTCAGTCGAGGGGGATCCTGCGGAGGGTGCAGAGCTGGTGTGTGAGCTCCAAGGCCTGCTGCAGTTGCTGCGGATTCTGCCAGCCAGTGCTGGGCGGTGCACTCTCTGATGCCGTTGGCTGGGGCCAGCTGAACGGGTTCCTGCTCTTATCTTGAGGTTACTGAATCAGACGATCCCCATCGATGGGTGTCAGACGGGCATGGGGATGTGTCTGCATGGGGTGCGATGCCTGGAGCTGATGGGTCGCGCCTCAACCCTGCCGGCTTCCCTCCCTTTCATCAGCCGGAACTACCCGGGGGCACGACACCCCTGAGCAGCGGAGCTTTGGGCATCGAAGACGGGCGACGCTTCTTGGTGTTGCCTTCAGGGCCCAGCCATTCGGGAGCTGTGGTGGCCATGTCCAGGGACCTTCCCTCTTGCGGCTCGCAGCGCTGATCCAGGACTGGCCGGGCCTTGTCAGTCTTGTCCATTGCCGCCTGACGCCTCTTGCGCTGCGCTTGTCACCGGCGTCGCCAGCTGGACAGGGACCGCTGGACTGCTCTGGCTTCCCCCTCGACGGCCTCCTGAAGCACTGACTCCTGGTGCCATGGACGCCTTGACCGTCCCCGGGAAGCCTGAACCAGGACCTGCACGCACTCGACCTTTCGTGACTGCTGGCCGATCCCCCTGTCCATCGTTAGGTTCTCAACGTGCAGCTCCTGATGTCCAGGAAGTCGCGTGATGGCAACCCCACCAACGCGGATCATGGCTTCCACCCGTTGTGCCCCACACTGCTTGAGGCAAGCCAGATGGCCTTCGTGAATGAAGTCGTCTCAGATGAAGACATTGCCCGATACAACCTGCCCTTCAAGCCTGGCGACGGACGCTACTGGACCAGGGATCGGGAGCTCGATAGCTATCTGTGGGGTGGTGTTATTGAAAACTATTCCAGAGAGTATATCCCTGAAGGAAGATTTTGGTTCTTCATCCATAATGTGCTGCTAGATGTGTCGCTTAATGTCAAGAGAGTCAGTGGCGGATCTCTAATGGTTCCACCAATCATTGTTTGGAAAGAAGTGTCTCATATCCAACCCATTAATCTAGGCGGTCTCGATCGATGTGAAGTCCTATGCATTCTTCGTGCTGCCTTGAGTACGTTTGGAATTGATGGTGAGGGGAGATGCCAGTCTCTTGAGCCGATTGTGAAGTTTAAGTTCTAGGAACTATTCGCTGAACATCCGCCATTTAGATCATGTTGCTTACTGCTGAGCAGGCTAATCTTCTGCTGGATACAATTGAAACCAAGGAGCAGCTTCTAGACCTAATCGAGAGAGTCGATCACCGAGTTCAGGGCTCTGTGACGATTTTGTATAGCGGAGTGACGGGAGTATACACTTCAATTGGAGATAAGATTGTTCATTCTGGCGCCATGGCGGAGGCGCTGTATGAGTCCGGCAACGATGTTCGTACTATCGATCAGTCGGAAGTCGGTAAGTTTATGAACATGACCAAGAACTCGAGTAGCTATAATAAAAGATTTGCCGATAAGTTGAAGCAGATTTTCGGTGAGGATAAGGTCGGATTGCAGAGTTTTATGGATGGCGAAGTTATTGATGGCATGCGAGTTAATAATGGCGTGTGGGATAAGGTCTCGGCGCGATATGTCGCAGATGCTGTTGGAGAGGTGGTGACTTTCACTGGAGGGGCGTCCGAAAGTCGCGTATTTTTTCAGACTGAGCTCCCACTTATTCTGAGTAACCCAAGGGTGACAAGTATTGATGGCATACCAATAGAGGTATTCCAGGGAATGAGTGTTGAGGATGCCTTTAAGGTAATCACTGCAGCGTCAGAAGTGAGGGCATCAAGGTTAAAGATTTCCGTGGATGACATTGGAAATCCTCTGCAAATCAACCAACATTACGTTCTCGACGCCCGAAGCTTCTTTGCGGATTCCAAGGCAATCAATGGAAATGCTCCTCCCCCCGATACTCCGATGCGGTCCATGGCGGACTTTATTCCCCAGGAGAGAGTGGCAGCCCATCGTGAATCACTGAGAGAGATACGAATCGCTCAGGATAATCTGGCTGTTCACTACAAACAGGATTTTCTTCAGCAGACTCCACAAGGTCCCTCGCGTTGGCTCAGGGCCATGGATCAGCTGGGTCACATTGCTGATGTCGTCAGCCTTGCGGCCGTAGCCCACGATGCCAAAGCGGCGATGGATGCGGGCGATCAAGAGGCCGCACAGCGCATCATGACCCAATGGGCACTTGAGAATGCCGGGGCGATTCTTGCTGGACGTTTGGCATCACTGGCGGTGGCACCACTGCTCGCTGCCGGTCCGCTGGGTTGGTTGGCTGCAGGCGGATTGGTGCTGTCTGCCTCCATGCTCGGAAGTGCCTACTCCGATGAGGCTGCAGAGTTCGTGGCCGGTCACCTCGCTGATCTCTGGGACCAAGGGTTGGAGGCATTGAGAACTCAGTTTCAAGCGGCGGAAAGAACCTACTCCTGCCCTCTAGTCCTGGATCTTGACCGCAATGGAGTGATCACGTCAGCGCAACAGAGTTCTGAGATCCATTTTGATCATGATGTCAATGGTTTCGCTGAACGGACAGGTTGGGTCAGCCCTACCGATGGACTTCTTGTTCGTGATCTTGATGGGAATGGTCTGATTGATCATGGTGGCGAACTATTTGGCAATCACACCGTGCTGCCCAATGAGATGAAGGCAGCAAATGGTTTTGAGGCGCTGAAGGCACTTGATGGAAATGGGGATCGTTGGATCGACCAGCTTGATGCTGCATGGTCGACACTGAAGGTATGGATCGACCGAAACAGCAATGCGGTCTCCGAACAAGGCGAAATGGTGAGCCTCAGCGAGGCAGGTGTACGTCGCCTTGGTGTGACTTATTCCACGTCAGATATCGTGGATCTTCAAGGGAATCGACACCTTCAGCTTGGTGAATTCCAGTCGTCTGATGGAACTCTTCAGTCCATGCATGATGTCTGGTTTGAGGTGGACCAGGCACGTACCAGGTGGCTACATTCTCTCACGCTTGAAGAAGATCTCTCGGCACTTCCAGATCTCAAGGGAATGGGCAAGGTGCCTGATCTTAGCCAAGCCATCGCAGCGGATGAATCCGGAGAACTGCGTCTTCTTCTGGAACGATGGATCCAGGGCAGCTCCTTGCAGCGTGAGGTACTGATTGATCCACTGATCTTTCGTTGGGTCGGAGTGTCTTCTGGACAGTCCGTTGCTGGCTTGGATGTGATTGATGGTCGGCTCGTTGTCATGGAGCGCCTGCTCGGTCAGAGCTTTCGCCAGGGCTGGACTGACCCTCGGCCGATTGGTCAGGCGGTAAGGATGCTTCATCTGGCCTATGAGAACTTCCGTCTTCAGCTAGAGAATCAGTTGGTTCTGCAGACGGATGCATTGCCGATCCTGCAATGGCTTGTGTCGCCTGATGGTGACATTTATTCACAGCCATCGGGGCAGATTCTCGAATTGATCGCTGACTATCTTGATGCAGGCTTTTTCGAATCATCAGACTACCTCGGGTTGTATCGGCTTACTCGATCACTTCAATCGATCGGAGAATCTGGCGCTTTGGTTCTGGCCGCATTGCAGGAATCGTTGACTTCCGAGCCTGTGAAGGGAGGCCTCTTCCGGCGGCTTGCTTCTGAGCATCGCCTTCAGCATGGGTCAGACCTGGCCAACCATCTGTCTGGTACCGAGGGCCAGGATCTGCTCGACGGTGGAGCGGGCGATGACCTGCTGCATGGCGGCGCGGGCCGCGACTGGCTGGTGGCGGGGAGCGGCAACGACAGCCTGAATGGCGGGATCGGGGATGATGTGTATGTGATTGGCCAGGGCGGCGAGCGCAAGGAGATCAGCGACACGGACTACCAGAGCGGGAACCACGATGTGGTGGTGTTCACGAATGTGAAGCCATCCGATGTGCGACTGGTGGAACGCCATGGTTCCCAGCTGTATCTGCACTACGGAAGTACGGACCGCCTGTGGGTGGAGAATTACTTCGCCTCAGAGGTTCACCGGATCGAGGAGTTCCAGTTCGCCGATGGAAGCCGCTGGGGTGATGTGGAGCTGCGGGACCGTGCGGTGGTGGGAGGAGCGACGGCCGGGGCGGACAGGCTGGGTGGCTTCTGGGACATGGTGAACCGTATCGACGCCCTGGACGGAGACGATGCGGTGTTCGGCGGCGGGTTCAATGATGTGCTGAAGGGCGGCGGTGGCCACGACTACCTGAACGGCAGCGATGGTGATGACCAGCTCGACGGTGGAGCGGGCGATGACCTGCTGCATGGCGGCGCGGGCCGCGACTGGCTGGTGGCGGGGAGCGGCAACGACAGCCTGAATGGCGGAATCGGAGATGACGTGTATGTGATTGGCCAGGGCGGCGAGCGCAAGGAGATCAGCGACACGGACTACCAGAGCGGGAATCGCGATGTGGTTAGTTTTCAGACCCTGCGTTCCCAGGACATCACATCAACCGAGCGGCACGGAAGTCATCTCATCCTGCGCGACTCGCGCGCTGGTCAGTTGAAAGTAGAGAACTATTTTGCTTCAGAGGTCCACCGAATTGAAGCCTTCCAGTTCGCAAACGGTGTGATCTGGGGAGATGGCCATCTCCGCGACCGTGTCGTGGTGAGTGGTGCGACGGCAGGGAATGACACGCTTGGTGGTTTCAACGACATGGCCAACCGAATCAAGGGACTCGACGGGCACGACCTGCTGTACGGCGGCATCTTGCATGATTCGTTGACAGGAGGGAATGGCAATGACACTCTGCATGGGGCAGATGGTGACGACATCCTTGATGGTGGTGCTGGTCATGATGCACTTCATGGTGGAAGAGGGCGTGATCGCCTCATCTCCGGTTCGGGAAATGACACCCTCGTCGGCGGAGAGGGGGATGACACCTATGTGATTGTCAAGAGTGGTGGCATCAAGACGATCATGGACTATGAACCCAACGTGATGAACAAGGACTTGGTGACCTTCTCCAATCTCAGGTCCACCGATCTTTTGTCAACGCGACGACAGGGTGCTCATCTCGAAATAAAATTCTCCACCAAGGATCAGTTGATCGTTTCGAACTACTTCCTCTCCAGGGACTACGGGGTTGAGGCATTTCGCTTCTCCAACGGGGTCACCTTCGGCGAAGCGGACATCCTTGCCCTCATCCCCCCGGCTTAGGACTCTTTGCCGGATCCCCATCATTCGGCCTCGGCCGATAGATCGCCACCCCGATCACGTCCTTCACCCGCCCCGCGTATTTCTCGAAGTTCTCACTGCGGATCACCCCCGCCCCCTCCGCCGCGTGGATCGCATCGATCACCCCGTCACGCTTCTCCAGGAAGCCCACGTGGGTCACATCCAGCCCCGGCACCTTCGTCACCAGCGCGAAGATGTCGCCGTTGCGCAGCGACGGCAGCACCTCCGGCAGCGCCGCCAGGGGGATGTAGGCCTGGTTCAGCACCAGATTCTTCTCCAGCTCGGTGATGCACTGTTTGTTACGGGCCAGCTGCATCGGCTTGTAGCTGGCCACGTGGTTGCTCATGAAGTTGAGCGCCACCGTGCGGCTGCTGGCCCCCGGCAGGAACGGGGTGAGGTTCACCACGTAGCCGTTGCGCTCGGCCGCCTCGGCCCAGCGGCTGAAGTAGTGCTGCCGCCGGCAGTAGTCCACCTCGCCATCCACGTAGCGCAGCCGCCGAACGTGCTGCGTGAAGCGCTCCACCCCTTCGTCCTGGGTGTCCACCTTGCGGCTGTTGCTCAGCGCCAGCAGCTGCTCCACGAACAGGAAGCAGTCGAAGGTGGTGAGATCCAGCACCAGCTGTTCCTTCGGGCCGCCATCGAGGGAGAACCCCTTGAAGGGGTAGTCAAGGAACCGGCGCGCCAGTTGCACCAGTGCCTGGTTCATCGGCGCCCAGGCGGTGGCATCGATCGCCTCCATCGCCAGCACCCGCGTCTCCCCCACGAATTTCGGCGTGGCATCCCCCAGGGCCACCCCCCCCGGCAGGGGAGGCAAGGCGGCCACCCCGGGGGTGGCGGGGGTGGCGTGGCGCAGCAGCAGGTTGGCCGCCGCAAAGCTCGCCCCGGCGGTGATCAGCACCGTCAACACCAGCAGGAGAGTGGGTTTGCGCATCCAGCCGCCACCGCCCCGGCGACCCTACAGCCGCCCTCAGGCGGCGCTGCTCGCCAGCCACTCCCCCAGCGGCACGGCCGGTTGCTCGGGGCTGCTGGTCACTTCGATGATGCGGCCGATCGCCGCCGGGTTCTCCACCGCATCCAGGCACACCCGCGCCACCAGCCGCCGTGGAATGCTGTTGCTCTCCTGCTCATCGGGCCCGCTGAAGCGGATGCCTTCGGCCTCGATCCCCTCCTCGGTTTCCTTCAGTCCACCGGGGCGCACCACCGTCCACTCCAGGCCGCTGGCCGCCAGCCAGCGTTCCCCCACCCCCTTCCACACCAGGATCAGCCCGAACAGGTTGAGCGGGTGCAACCAGCGGCCGCTGCACAGGGAGCTCACCAGCACCACCCGCGTCACACCGGCGGCCTTGCAAGCCTCGATCTGGGGCCGCATCGCCAGGGCATCCACCTTCAGCGGCCCGGCCAGATCCACCGACGGCCGCGCCCCGGTGGCGATCACCAGGGCGTCGCATCCCTCCAGGGCCGCCGTGAGGGCCTCCGTATCCCCCAGCTCCAGCCGCACCAGCTCCGCCCCGGCCAGCCCCGGCGGCACCTCGGAGCTCGGCCGCAGGATCGCCTTCACCCGCCAGCCCCGGGCCAGGGCCTCTGCCACCACCCGCCAGCCCGTCTTGCCTGAAGCTCCGGTCACGGCGAGGCAGGTCATGGCAGGGGGAGGGGCGCAGCGTTGAGGCCCCATTCTCGGCGGCGGCGGCCGGCCGTGGGGCTTCTGGGTAGGCTGCTGGGATGGCCGAAATGGTTCTCGAAGTCAGCCACCTGAGCGTGCGGCGCGAGGGTGTCACGGCCGTCGATGACGTCAGCTTCCAGCTGCAGGCCGAGTCCGACACGGCCCTGGTGGGCCCCAACGGCGCCGGCAAAAGCACCCTGGTGCAGGCCATCCTCGGCATCCTGCCCCGCCAGGCCGGTGAGGTGCGCTTCCTCGGCTGCAGCCTCGGCAGCCGCGGCCAGCTGCCGCGCGAGCTGCGGGCCCGGCTCGCCTACCTGCCCCAGACCCTGATCCCCCGCGGCCGCTTCCCGCTCACCGTGGCCGAGTTCGTCGGCCTGGGCTGGGATCCGCCGGGCCTGGCCCTCCCCTGGCTGGGCCGCGAGGCCCGTCGCAGCGCCGTCCGCGCCGCCCTGCGCAAGACCCTCTGCGCCGACCTGGCCGATCGTCTGCTGTCGGAGCTCTCCGGCGGCCAGCTCAAGCGTGTCCTGCTGGCCTCCTGCGTGGTGCGTCCCCGCCGCCTGCTGGTGCTTGATGAGGCCCAGGCCGGCCTCGACGCCCGCGCCGCCGAACAGTTCCACACCCTCCTCTATCAGCTCCGCCGCAGCGAGGGCTGGACGATCCTGCAGGTCTCCCACGATCTGGAGATGGTGCGCCGCACCTGCGACGGCGTGCTCTGCCTCAACCGCAGCCTCCGCTGCCACGGCACCCCCGACCACGCCCTCAGCCCCTCCCGGCTCGAGCAGATCTACGGCCTCGGTTTCGTTCCATACCACCACCGGCATCCTGCTCAGCGGCCCTCACCCCCCGAGGAGGCCCCGCCGACCTGAGTGGGCACCGCCGCCGTCGGCAGGGGCCGGCCGAAGTCGGTGGGCTGCTGGTAGAGCCACCGGACGGTGGCCCGATCCCGCGGGCTGAGCGCCAGCACCGGTCGGGGGCCCGGCACCGCCGCCATCGCATCGGCCGGATCGTCGCTGTGGCCCCACAGTCCGAAGGCATGGCCCAGCTCGTGCACCGCCGTGGCTTCGGTGGCCTCCGGCCGCTGCCCCGGGCTGATCAGCACCCGCACCTGGGGCTCCAGGATCCAGCCCGCGCCCCGATCCACCGCCAGCACCGCCAGCTCGGCCCGGCCATGGCTGGCCCGGGTGCGGCCGGAGGCTTCCCTGAGCAGGGGCGGCCGGCGCCGCAGGATCCGTACCTGGGCCGCCGCCGGATCCGCCACCCGGGTGATCACCAGCTCCTGCCCCCAGGTCCCCAGGGCCCGCTCCACCGCGCCGAGCCAGCGCTCGTCCCACATCCGGGCGGGCCCGTCGCTGGCCGCCGGCTCCACCCAGACGCACCAGTGATCGAGGCGGGCCCAGCCCAGGGGCGTCGGCCGCAGCCACTGGCGGTAGTCCGTGGCGCCCGCCTGGGCAGCAGCCTGGGCAGCAGCCGGGGCCGCCGCGGTGGCGATCGGCGTTGCGGCCCCAGGGCGGCTGGGTTCCATCGGCCGGCTGGCCCGGCCGGGGGCACAGGTGGGGCCGGTGGCGGCAGTGGGGGTGTTGGAGGCCGCCACTGCCGCCAGCCGCAGCGACGGCAGCAGCAGGGCCGCCGCAGCGCCTCCCAGCACCAGCCGGAGCGGCCAGCGCCGGCCCATCAGCCCGCCAGTCCGACGCCGCGGGCCATCAGGGCCGCCATCAGCGGAATGGCGGCGAAGCCCGCCAGCTCGATGTTCAGCACCCAGCGCAGCCGGTTAGCCAGGGCCTCGCTCACCTTCGGCAGCTCCCCCTTGCGCAGGGGGATGGCCCAGAGGATGTAGGTGATGGTGGGGTAAAGCGACAGGGCGCCCACCGCCAGATAGGTGCCCACCTTCCACCAGAACAGGGGGTTCTCGGTGTAGAAGGTCGAACCCTGGCCGAAGTACAGCACCCGCAGGATGCCGCTGAGCAGCACCCCCAGGGCGGCCAGGCCGTAGGTCACGTCCGTGATCACCATCAGGATCGCGTCCTTGCGGTCAGGGTCGGGCCGGATCAGGCGCCGCTCCAGCACCAGGGCCCCGAAGCAGACCATGAAGCTCAGGTAGTGGACATAGGCCACTCCGGCGCTGGAGAGCACCTCGGAGGGGATGGAGAGAAGCCCGGCCATCGGCTGGAGTCAGGTGATCGCCCCGGACGGTAGCGGCTGGCTCCCGCTCACCGGGAACCCTGGGCGGCCCTGGAAAGAGGAAATCAGCACAAATTATGGAAACAACGGACGCTGGAGGGCGTCGTATGTGGAAGCCGCAACGGAACACTGAAGGCTTTCTGTTCGTTTCAGGAACATCCAGAAACAACCCTAGGTTCGACACAGCGATTCGGATGCTCCATGGCGAGTTCCCTCAGTGCCTTTCTCGGCGAGATCGGCCGTCACCAGCTGCTTACCCCTGAGCAGGAGCTCACCCTCGGGCGAAAAGTGCAGGCGATGGTGAGCCTCAACGAGCGTTGCGCCCAGGCTGGTGGCAGCGGCCCGGCCTGCGAATTCGATGATCTTGAGAAGCGCACCCTGCGCAACGGGGAGCGTGCAAAACAGCAAATGGTGACAGCCAATCTGCGGCTCGTCGTCAACCTCGCCAAGCGTTATCAAGGCAAGGGGCTGGATCTGCTTGACCTCATCCAGGAAGGCACGATCGGTCTGACCCGCGCGGTCGAGAAGTTCGACCCCACCCGCGGTCACCGTTTCAGCACCTATGCCTACTGGTGGATCCGCCAAGGCCTCAACCGTGCCCTCTCCACCCAGAGCCGCACGATCCGCATTCCGGTCAACGTCAACGAGAAACTCACCCGGCTGCGGGCCGCCAAGGCCCGCCACCTCCAGTCCCACGGCTCCTCCCCCAACGCCGCCGAGCTGGCCACCGCCATGGGGCTGCCCGTGGCCGAGGTGGAGGATCTGCTGGGCTGCGAGCTGCGCAGCGTCACCGTGAGCCTGCAGGGGGCCGTGCGCTCCAAGGCCGATCCCTCCGAGCTGGTCGACGTGCTGCCCAGCAACGAGCCGGCGCCGATGGAGCGGGCCGAGCAGGCCGAGCGCACCGAGTCGGTATGGACGCTCCTGGAGAAGTCCAACCTCACCCCCAAGGAACGCACGGTGGTGATGCTGCGCTTCGGGCTCGACGGCAGCCACGAGTGGCGCACCCTGGCCGAGGTGGCCCGTCAGCTGGAGTGCAGCCGCGAGTACTGCCGCCAGGTGGTGCAGCGTGCCCTGCGCAAGCTCCGCAAGACCGGCATCGAGAGCGGCCTGGTCGAGGAGTGAAGGGTGGGGGATCCGCCCCTCGTCCACCCACCTCCAGCGCCCGCAGAATGACGTCACGCCCGTCCTGAGGCGTGTCCCTCCTCCCGAGCAGATCGCCATGGCTGGTGCCCCTTCGGCCACTGCCTTTGCTGACCAGGCCGCCGCTCATCAGAGCGGTGCCGGCCACGACCCCGTTGATGCCGAGGTGCTCGAGAGTTCGGTGGTCGACGAGGCCCTGCTGGTGCGGCTGCTGCGCCGCGCCGGCCGCACCATCGCCCGTCCGGCCTTCGAGTGCCTGGAGCTGCTGCTTGATGGCGGCACGCCGCCCCAGGTGCGCCTGACCGTCCTGGCGGCCCTCACCTACCTGCTGCTGCCCCTCGATGTGATCCCCGATTTCATCCCGGCGGCCGGCTTCAGCGACGACATGGTGGCCCTCACCGCCCTGCTGGGGCTGTGCGGCACCCATCGCACCCCGGCGATCCGCGCCCGGGCCCAGACCCGGCTCGACCGCTGGTTTCCCCTGTCCCGCCGGCAGGGGTAGGGTCCGGCGATGCCCGCCTCCGCCCCCACCCTCAGCCCGGAGCAGCTCGATGAGCTGCAGAGCCTCCTCAAGGACTGGCTGCGCCTCAGTGGCCGCACCCAGTCCGACCTGCGGCGGGCCCTGCGGGCCGGTTCGATCCGCATGCCGGTGCTGATCGACGAACTGCATCGCACCTACTGCCGCGAGGGGGCGGCCGGTCTGGCGGAACGGCTCTGTGCCATCGAGGCCGGTTGGCTCTGCGAGGAGCCCGGCGGCGCTGCGGATTCCGCTGGAGACGATGGCCTGCTCCAGGATTCGATGGGGCAGCTCGACCTGCTGCTGCAGGAGATCCGGGCGGACGGCGGGGCCTGAACGGCCTGGCCATCCGTGCTGGCGGGCCAGGCGACCAGCCTCCAGAGTGGGGGCTGAACGATCCTGCGGCCCCTGCCGACGCCCACCGCCATGAACGCCTCCGCCGTCTCCCGCCGCGTCCTTCCCTGGTCCATGGGGGCCGCCGCCGCCCTGGTCAGTGGTCTCTGCTTCTCCCCTGCGGCCCAGGCCCAGGTGGAGTCCTTCATGCTCAAGCGCGGTGGCAATGTGGGCCCGGAAACCCAGATCAAGCCCACCAACTGCGTCACAGGGCCGGACGGCTCCATCACCTGCGACACGGTGATCGAGAATCCCCCCAGTGACACACCGGCCCAGCCGAACTTCCAGCCCTTCAAGAACTGATGCGACGTCTGCAGCGGATTTTCCAGGACAAGCCCTTCCTCCACCTGATCGACCGGGGTGAGCGCCTGGTGGCCAAGCTCCTGGCCGTGATGCTGTTCCTGGTCCTGGTGGTGGCCGCCATCAAGTTCTCCGTTGAACTGCTCTTCCAGCTGGTCGATCCCGCCGTGCGCTGGGAGGGGGAGGGGCTCATCGCCGTGCTGGGCGATCTGCTCAACCTGCTGATCGCCATCGAGGTGCTGCAGAACATCACCTCCTACCTGCGCCGCCACGTGGTGCAGATCGAGCTGGTGCTGCTCACGGCGATCACCGCCGTGGCCCGGAAGGTGATCGTGCTGCCTCCGAATGCCGAGAACAAGCCGATGCTGGTGGTGGGCCTGGGGGTGGCCGTGCTGTGCCTGGCGGCCGCCTTCTGGATGGTGCGCCAGGTCAATGAGCGGGAGGCGATTGAGCGGGAGGTCAGGGAACGGGAAGAGCTGGCCAGAAGAGGGCCAGCCAGATCGTTCCAGGCGGCGGGTCACTCGCCAGCAGTCGGTGCCGACGGCCCGCACTGATCAGCAGGGCATCACCGCAGGCGAGGGCATGGGGTTCGGCCTCATCGGCAAACTGCAATGTGGCGCTCCCCTGCAGCAGCAGCACCCACTCATCGTCCGCCTGGTCGTACCAGAAGCCCTCGGGGCTGCGGGCGTTGCACGAGTGAATCCGCTCCAGCCGCAGCTGGGGGGTCTGCAGCAGCACGGTGGTGACCTCCTCCCCGTCGGCGGGGCAGGGGCTCCGCACCAGGGAGGCCCCGCCATCCGCCGCGTCGGCCGCGGGCCCCTCTTCCGGCGGCGTCTCCCCCCAGCGGCGGCCGATCTCGAAGCCGCGGGAGCGGGCCAGGGCCACCACCTGATGGTGGTCACCGCAGTCCCGCAGGGCCTGGCGCAGGGCGGGGTCGGCCTCGCTCAGGGCCACGAAGGCCTGGAGCTGGCGCACCTTCTCCAGGAACTGCTGCAGCTGGGCTTCGGCCATCGGGCGCAGGACGGGCGTCAGAGCAGATCCTTGCCCATCCGCCAGCGCAGGAACGCCACGCCGCCGAGCGTCACCGTCTCCTCGGCGTCCACCACCCAGCCCCGCCGCTCCAGCAGCGGTCGGGAGAGCTGGCTGGCCTCGGTGCGCAGGCGAGCCACCCCCCGCGAGCGGGCGTGCCCTTCCAGGGCCTCCAGCAGGGCGCTGGCCCGCCCCTGGCGACTCGAGCGGCCCCGGCAGTAGAGCAGGGCGAGCCGGTCGACGGGATCGAGAAGGGCAAATGCCTCGATGATCGTGTCGTCATGGTGGGTGGTGCTCACCAACCCATGGCCGCGTAGCAATGACGACCGGAAGTCATCATTGCGACCGGCCTGTTGTGACCAGGCCTCGATCTGCGACGGGCTGTAGAGGTTCCCGGCCTGGCTGATGACCGCTTCGTGATAAACGGCGATCAGCTGCTGGCAATCATCGGGACGCAGAGGACGGATCGGCAGCATCGAGGCGGTCGTTGTGCATTGATGGTGGCCGCTATCGGCGGAAGGCTGATCGCGCTGGTGTATGTTTTACACCTAACCTCACACCTGCCTCCACCTACATACCATGCTGACTGGATCGGAATTGCTGGCCAAGGTCAAGGAGCTCGGCGATGTCGGCAAGTCCGAGATCGTTCGGGCCTGTGGCTATGTTTCCACCAAGAAGGATGGCGCCGAGCGCCTGAACTTCACCGCCTTCTACGAGGCCCTGCTCGAAGCCAAAGGCGTCGAGTTCGGTGCGGCCGGCAAGGTGGGCAAGGGCGGGCGCAAGCTCAGCTACGTGGCCACGGTGCAGGGCAACGGCAATCTCCTCATCGGCAAGGCCTACACCGCCATGCTGGATCTCAAGCCCGGCGATGAGTTCGAGATCAAGCTGGGCCGCAAGCAGATCCGCCTGATCCCCGCCGGCAGCGCCGACGACGAGGATTGATCATCTGGCGTCGGCTGGTGTCGTTTCTGGTGGCCCTGCTGCTGCTGCTGGCCCTGGTCCTGCCTCCGGCCGCCCTCGGCTTTCCCGGGGCGGCCTTTGCCGTTTCACCACCCCTGTCACCGCCCGTCTCATCACCCTCATCCGGGTCCCCCGGTCCTGAAGCGGAGGTCCCTGAGGTGGAGGTCCCTGAGGCGGAGGTCCCTCTGGCGGAGATCATCGACGGCGGCGTGCTCCAGGTGAGCGTTCTCGATGTGGGCAGCTCCCTGTTCGGGGCCCACTGCGCGGGCTGTCACCTCCAGGGGGGCAACATCATCCGCCGTGGCAAGACCCTCAAGCTGGCGGCCCTGGAGCGCAACGGCGTCGCCTCCCCGGACGCCATCGCCGCGATCGCCGCCGGTGGTATCGGCCAGATGGGTGGCTATGCCCAGTCCCTGGGCGAAGGCGGGCCGGAGGCGGTGGCGGCCTGGGTGTGGCAGCAGGCCCTCGACGGCTGGCCCCGGGCCTGATCCCCTGCGGGCTCAGAAGGCCTGGATCCAGGGGTGGATCTCCACGGCGGTCCAGATGCCCTGCCGCCAGTAGATGTCCCCCTTGACCAGGCCTTCCACCGTCTCCTTGTCGTCGGCCTCGTAGAGGCCGAACACGAAGCGGGTGTCGGCCGTGGGGCCCAGGGTGAGCAGCACGCCCTCCTCTTTCTGGCGCTTCAGTCCGGCCAGGTGCTCCTCCCGGAACGGGGTGCGGCGCTCGAGCACATCGGCGCAATAGGTGCCCCAGAGGACGAATTTCATGGGCGAACGGCGGCGGCCGCCGGGTCGGGGTGAACGCCTCTCAGCCTTTCATCCCCCGCGCCCTTCGGCCTGCTTCTGAAACACCAGCAGCCGGTTGTTGGCGGGCATCGCCGCATCGGTCTGCAGGTGCAGCCCCAGGCCGTCGGCCTCGCGCTGGATCGCCTCGGCGTCGCGCACCCCCATGGCCGGATCCAGCTGGCGCAGGTGGGCATCGAAGGCTTCGTTGCTGGCGGCGGTGTGGCGCTCGCCATAGCGGAACGGCCCATAGATCAGCAGCAGGCCGTCAGCGGCCAGCACCCGGGCGCCACCCGCCAGCAGGTGGGGCACCGCGGCGGCCGGCATGATGTGCAGCGTGTTGGCCGTGAACACGGCCTCGAAGGGGCCTGCGGGCCACTGGGGCTGGGTCACATCCAGCAGCAGCGGCGTCGCCACCTGCGCCCCCGGGGCCAGTGCTTCTCCGCCCTCCAGGCTGATGCGTGCGGCCAGGCCGGCCAGGGCCTCCTGCCGCTCGCTCGGCTGCCAGCGGCCCCCCGGCAGATGGCGGGCCATGTGGATGGCGTGCTGCCCACTGCCCGAGCCCACCTCCAGCACCCGCGCGCCGGGGGCCAGCCAGCGGCGCAGCAGCGACAGGATCGGCTCCTGGTTGCGCAGGCAGGCGGGCGAGAACGGCAGGGCATCGACGTCCATCGGCCCATCATGGGGGGCAGCTGCCCCATGGCCATGCGTGTTTCTGCCCTGCTCGCCGCCCTGCTGCTGGCCCTGGCCCTGGGCGCCTGCGCCCCTGCCCTCTGAGGCTGGCTCAGAGCGGCTGGTCGAGGGCCGTGCGCAGCTCGGCGACGAAGGCGCCGGCATCGGCGGCCACATCGGCGCCGCTCTGGTGGGCCGCGGCCATGCGCCGGACCAGGGCGCTGCCCACGATGGCGCCATCGGCGCCCCAGCGGCGCACCTGGAAGGCCTGCTCACCGGTGGCGATGCCGAAGCCCACCGCCACCGGCGTGGGGCCCAGCTCCCGCAGCCGCCCCACCAGGGGGCCCACCCGGTCTTCCAGGCTGGTGCGCACCCCCGTCACCCCGGTGACGCTCACCAGGTAGGTGAAGCCGCGGCTGGCGGCATGGATGCGGGCCATGCGTTCGGCCGGGGTGTTGGGGGCCACCAGCAGCACCAGATCCAGGCCGTGGCCGGCGGCGATGGCGGAGAGCTTCTGGGCCTCCTCCAGCGGCAGGTCGGGCACCACCAGCCCGGCGGCCCCGGCGGCGGCCGCCTCACGGCAGAAGCTGTCCATTCCCCGGTTGAGCAGGGGGTTGCTGTAGGTGAACAGCACCACCGGCACGTTCAGCCGGCCCCGCAGGGAGGCCAGCATCTCCAGCACCCGGCCGGGCGTGGTGCCGGCGGCCAGGGCGCGACTGGCGGCGGCCTGGATCACCGGGCCGTCGGCGAGGGGATCGCTGTAGGGGATGCCCAGCTCGATCAGGTCGGCGCCGGCGGCCTGCAGGGCCAGCAGGCTGGCGGCGGTGACCGAGAGATCGGGATCGCCCGCCATCAGGAAGGGCATCAGGGCGCAGCGCCCAGAGGCCCGCAGGGCGGTGAAACGTTCCTGGATCAGGGTGGGCGCGGTGCTGGGGCCGGCGGTGGCGGCGACGCTCATCGGGCCGGAAGGCGGGACGGTGTTCCTGAGCCTATGGGGTCGTCCGTGGGCCGCCGGGGGCGCTCACATCTCGGCATCGGCCTGGAGCTGCCCCACCTCGGCCAGCAGCCTGGCCTGTTCCTCGGGGCTCATGGCGTCGAACTTGCGCTGCAGCTCCTCGTCGGTGACGGCGTCGTAGGCGGCCCGGTAACGGCGCCGCTGCTCCATGTAGGTCATCTTGCCGCCCACCACCCGCAGGAGGTAGCTGGCGGTCCAGCCGAGCACCACCAGCATGAGGAGCGCCGAGGCGGCGATGCCGGGGGAGAAGCCCTCCAGGCCGCTGGAGCGGAACACCCAGTAACCACCACCCCCGATGGCGAAGACCACCAGGCCCAGCAGGATCGCCTGTGCGCGGGTCACGGCTCAGGCCTCGCCCTGGCCCGCCATGCGCAGGTTGAGGAAGGGTGCGAACAGGATCAGCCCCGGGAAGAACAGGAACACCAGCCCGTAGATGGCGGTGCGCTCGATCTTGCCCATCACGTACCAGCGCTTGTGCATCCACCAGTAGAGGGCCAGGGGCACCACCAGCAGGTAGGCGCCGGCCAGGGCCAGGTAGGCGCCGATCACCAGCAGGGTGTCGAGCGGCAGGCTGCTCAGGGCCACCGGGGATGTCGCGAAGTGGGGCGAATCTAGGATCTCCCCGCGGGGGCATGGCGAAACTGGTAGACGCAGCGGACTTAAAATCCGCAGGCCGAAAGGCTGTGGGGGTTCAAGTCCCCCTGCCCCCATGCCGTTGCTTTGGGTCCTGCTGGAGCTGGTGGGATGGCCATTGCTGCATGCCGCCGTCGTGCCCGAGCCCCGTGCTCCCCTGGTGCGGCTGCCCCAGCCACCGGCGGGGCGCTACACGGTGCTGGTGGTGGACTGGGGCCACCACACCGCGATCGTGGCGCAGCAGCCACCCGGCTGGAGGCTCGGTCCACCGGGGGCCGAAGCGGCGCCGTTCCTGGAGTTCGCCTGGGGCGATCGGCGCTACTTCCACGGGGGAGAGCGCGGCCCCCAGGCCCTGGTGGCCGCCCTGTTCCTGCCCACCGACTCGGTGCTCTTCCTCGCCGGCCATCCCGATCCGCCGCGGCTCGCAGGCACGGTCGCCGTCTGGGAGCGGCAGGTGGAGGCCCCCACCCTGCGGGCCCTCCTCACCGCCCTGGAGCGCAGCGCCCGGCGCGACCGCGACGGCGAGCGCCTCCCCGCCCTGCCACGGCGGCCCGGCCAGGGGGGGCGTTTTGTCCCGGCCCATGGCACCTATCTCTGGACCCGCAACTGCAACGGGTGGACCGTGGGGCGGCTCCAGGAGGCCGGCCTCGCCACCGGAGCAACCGGGGTGGTGGTCGCCGCCCAGGTGCCGGGGCGTCTGCTCGGCTTCCGGGCTGTCGCCGACCAGGACAAAAGTTCATCTCCAACTGTGTCTGTGGCTCTCCACACCCGCCGGTTGGTCGGGCTTTCCCGGTGAGCTCACCCGGCCTAGACCGGAGACATCGTGGGATCCCGAAGTTGGTACATGTCGCACCTCTGCTGGCCGCCACCTGCCTGGCGGGTTTTGCCCTGCTGCAGCTGCTGTTCAGCCTTGCGTCTTGATGAGGGGCGTGGGCGGCCTCTGACGCGGGCCCGCGGGTGGAGGTGACGATGGATTCAGCCCTATCTTCCGGTGCCGCTGCCGGTGCCACCGCCGGCCGTTTCGGGATCGTGCTGTTCCCCGGGGTGGAGGAACTCGATGCCGTCGGCCCCTGGGAGATGGCCACGATCTGGGCGCGCCAGCCCGGCGGCCCCAGCCAGTGCCTGCTGATCGGCCAGGAGGAGGCCCCGATCACCTGTGCCAAGGGGATGCTGCTGCTGCCCCACGCCAGCTTCGCCACGGCCCCACCGCTGGATGTGCTGCTGGTGCCGGGGGGCCAGGGCACCCGCACCGAGGTGGCCAACCCCGAGCTGATCGCCTTCATCCGGCGCCAGGCGGCCGGCTGCCGGGCGGTGCTCTCCGTCTGCACCGGCTCCTTCCTGCTGCACGCCGCCGGCCTGCTCAGCGGCCGGCGGGCCACCACCCACTGGGCCTCCCTCGATCGCCTGCGGGCCCTCGGCGACGTGGAGGTGGTGGAGGAACGCTTCACCCGAGACGGGGCCATCTGGACGGCGGCGGGCATCTCCTCCGGCATCGATCTCACGCTGCATTTCATTGCGGAAACTGCCGGGGAAGATGTGGCGGCAACAGTGCAATTGGAGTCGGAATACTTCCCGGCGACGAGAATTTATGGCGATGCCGCCAGTCGTGGGAAGGGATCATCCTATTTCAGATCATCTTGTTCGGCATCATGAAGCGATGGGATGGGTATTTCCACTTATCTCGCTGACGATTCCGATCCATTAGGGTCAGGAAAAGAGGAGAGGAAATCCCATGTCCACCTGCGAATTCACCAGCAAATCCACCTACGAATCCACCCTTGAAACGCCTCCCATCGAGGTTGCTGTTCAGCCCCATGCCAACGCCACCGAAGCCCTCCATCTGGTGAAGGAACTGGCGCGTCGCGATCCGCAGTTTGCCGCTGCCCTGAGTGCATCCGATTCGCCGCAGAACGCGGCTGATCTGGCGCAATGTCACGGCATCGATGTCACTGCGGCGGCGCTCTGGCGCCAACGCGGCACCCTGGCCCACGGTGGTGTGCCCACCTGGCGCGGTTGAACCCACCCGGAGCCCGTGAGGGCTCCGGCCATCAGTGTTCCGGCGGTCCCTTGATCTCGACACTGTTCCCTTCCGGATCCTCCAGGTAGATGGCCGGCCCCACTCCTTCGGCCCCGTAGGTGTGATGCAGGGGGCCGGCATCGATGCCCTGACGGCTCAGATGGGCCCGCAGGGCGGCTTCGTCAAAGGGTTCGACCCTCAGACAGATGTGGTCGAGGTTGTGCCCCTCCGCCCCCGGCGCCGCCCCTCCCCGGCGACCGAGCTCCCCATCGACCGCCGCCAGATCGATCAGGCCGCTGCCGGCCTTCAGGTGGATCAGGCCCAGGGGTTCATTGCGTCGGACCACGGTGCAGCCGAGCACATCGATGTAGAAGCGCTCCATCCGCTCCAGATCCCTGCAGCGCAGCACCACATGGTCGATGCCGACGATCCTGATGCTGCCCATGGCGTTCTCGATTCTCTGCGCGCAGAAATCGGTCTACGTCATGCCTGCAGGAGCAGCAACTCAGAGCACGGGCTGCCAGCTGACGCTGCGGCCATCGGCGCTGTCCGTGTGTTCGCTGAAGGGCAGCACCTGGTTGCGGCCGGTCTGCTTGGCCCGGTACATGGCATGGTCGGCCCTGGAGATGATCTCGTCGGGGTTTTCGCCCGGCCGCACCATGGTCACCCCGATGCTCAGGGTGATCGAGAGGCTGCCGGCACTGGTGACGATCGGCTCGGCCACGGCCCGGCGGAGCTTTTCGGCGATGGTCACCGCATCGCCCAGCCCCCGCACCCCCTGCAGCACCACCACCATCTCGTCCCCGCCGATGCGGGCGGCCATGTCGCCGCTGCGCAGACCGGTGCGGATCCGGGAGGCCACCGTCCGGAGCAGTTCGTCGCCGGGCACGTGGCCGAAGGTGTCATTGATCTCCTTGAAGTTGTCGAGATCGCAGAACAACACGGCGGTGGCGTCCCCTTTGCGCAGCACCCGGCCGGCAATGGCGGTGATGCGCTCAAGGGCCTCATGGCGGTTCACCAGGCCGGTCAGTTCATCGGTGCAGGCCCGGCGGGCCAGTTCCCGCTCGGCGGCCACCTCCTGGTCCACCGTGCGGAAGGAGCCGACGATGCCGTCGAGCCGGCCCTGGGAATCCCGGTGGGGACTGGCATGCAGCTCCACCCAGCGATGGCTGCGGTCGTGGGACAGGGCCTGCAGCCGGCGCACCACCGTGCCGCCGGCGGCCAGGGTCCGCAGGTCCCGCTCCAGCACCGGATGCTCGTTGGCGGGGATGAAGCGGCTGAGCGGATGGCCGATCCAGTCCTCCGGCAGCCAGCCCAGCATCGAAGTGAGCGAAGGGGAGATCCAGCTGACCAGCCCCTCCTTGATCAGCAGCACCACGTCGCTGGAGTTCTCCGCCAGCAGTCGGTAACGCTGCTCTGAAGTGGCCAGGGCAGCCTCCGCCTGCACCATGTCGGTCACGTCGTTGAACTGGGCGATCACGAAGGCCAGGCTGCCGTCGGGCCGGCGGCAGCAGGACACGCTGCAGTCGACCCACAGGGGAGGCCGCTCCCCCTGCAGGATGCGCTTGCGCAGCCGGTAGCAGCGGCGCCGGCCCTCCAGCAGTTCCGCCATCAGCGGGGCTTCGCTGTCCCGGTCCTGCGGCGGTGAGAACGACGGCCAGGTGAGTCCCTCCAGGTCGGCCGGACTCCGATCGAGCAGCCCCCCGCCGGCGGGGTTGATGGACAGCACATGGCCCTCGGCGTCGAGCAGGGCGATGCCGGTGGAGGTGTTCTCCATCGTGAGCCGCAGCCGTTCCTCCGAGGCGGCCAGGGCGGCCTTGGTGCGCTCCTCCGCCAGACGGGCGTCCACTTCGCCCTGGATGTCACGCCAGCTGCCCACCATGCCGGTCACCGCGCCATCGGGCCCATGCACCGGCCGCAGGGCCATGGAGATCCAGCGGCCGTCGCCCTCGGCGGCACGGAAGCGCAGATCGCAGCCGCTGTTCTGCCCCTGCAGAACCTGACCGATGGCCCGATCCAGGCGGGCGCGGTCCGGCTCCAGCACCAGCTCGGCGATGCTCCGCTCCCTGAGGTCGCGGGCGTCGTGGCCCAGCAGCTGCAGCACGGAGGGGGACACCCAGGAAATCCGTCCCTGCCGATCACTGCTGAGGACCACGTCGGGGGCGTTCTCGGCCAGCAGCTGGTAGTGGTCCTTCAGCTCCCGGTTGCTGCGTTCCTTCTCCCGCAGTTCCCGGGACAGGTGCATCGCGACCCAGGCCATCCCGATCAGGCCGGCCAGCCGCAGCAGCAGCTTCACGGTGGTGGCCTGGGGAGAGAAGAGGGACCAGACGATGGTCAGGATGATCGCCAGGCTCGTGAACCAGCCCACCTGGCGGGGCGTGGCGAACAGGGCCGCGAGAACGACGGGGACCCAGTAGTACGGATACAGGCTGATTCCCAGGCGCCTCGACAGAAGCAGATCCACCAGAAAAAGGCCGATCAAGGCCGCAGCCAGGACGACCAACCGTGATCGATAGTGACGTTGGAGAGGAACCAAATTGTGGTGACTGACGAATGAAGCTGACAATCACGGAGCCGCCAATCCCACCGGTCTGTCGGTGGTTGCAGGCCTCAGCGGCTGAGGCCTTCCGCCTGGGTCTCGGCGCTGTTCTGGTGCCCCTTGAGGTGCTTCTCACAGGCCAGGGTTGCCGATGCGAACAGCAGGGCCATGCCCAACATCGCCGCCTGAAGCTGGACCTGTCGCAGGAGGGGGGTCATGGCCCGGGCGTCCACATCAAGAATGATTATAGGTAAGCCTCCCGAGCCTGCCGCACTCCTGGCGGCGGCCGTGCAGCGAACGCGCAGCTGACCAACCCTGCAGCGGTGGCTAGCAAGAGGACGTGGGAGACCCAAGGCATGACCCGCTCCGCCGCCACAGCCGCCCCGACCGCCGCCGCCGCGGGCGACGACGATCCGCGCATCGCCCAGGTGGTCCGTCGCCACGGGGCCCGTGCCGATGCCCTGATCGAGGTGCTGCACCAGGTGCAGGAGATCCACGGCTATCTCTCGCCGGAGTCCCTGCGGGTGGTGGCCGTCGCCATGCGGCTGCCCCTGAGCCGCGTCCACGGCGTGGCCAGCTTCTACCACCTGTTCCGTCTGGAGCCCCCCACCGCCCACCGGTGCGCCATCTGCCTGGGCACCGCCTGCTACGTGAAGGGTGGCGGGCAGGTGGCGGCCCGCATCGAGCAGCGTCTCGGGGTGCGCCTCGATGACCCGGCCGGGGACGGCGTCTGGGCCCTGCAGCACGTGAGCTGCCTGGGGGCCTGCGGCCAGGCGCCGGTGCTGGTGGTGGACGGGGAGCTGGTGACCCGGCTGCCAGTGGACCAGCCCGAGGAACTGGACGCCCGGCTGGAGGCCGCCGGCGTGCCTCAGCGCACCACCACCTGATTGGCCCCCAGATCCCTGGATTGGTTCAGGGCCAGCTCCACCCGCGAGAGCATGGCCTGACCGCTGGTGTCGGTGGCCGCCAGCAGGCTGACCCCCGCGTTCATGGCCAGCCCGGGGGAGGGCCCGTGTCCCACCGGCAGGGCCGTTTCGTTCACGACCCTGCGGATCTGCTCCGCCGTGGTCCGGGCCGTTTCCAGCGGCTGATCCCACAGCAGCACCAGGAATTCACTGCCTCCGATGCGGAACAGTTCGTCGTTGGCGTGCAGCAGGTGCCTGACGCTGGCGATCAGCCGCTGCAGGACCTCATCACCGGTCTTTCGGCCAAGCACGGTGTTGATCGGCCGCAGACCCTGCACCGCGAAGGCCAGGCAGGAAAGGGGCACGGTGCAGTCGGCGGCCCGTTGGCTGATCAGCTTCAGGCTGCGTTCCAGCTCGGAGCGGTTTCTGGCCCCGGTGAGCAGATCGGTGCTTGAGAGCCGTCGCAGTTGCTCGCTGCTCTGCCGGAAGCGCTCGCCCATGGCAGCAAGATCCTGGCTCAGCCGCGCTTCCCTGCGCAGGTGCTCGTGGAGACGGCCCATCAGGCCCTGCACTTCGGCGATGACGCTGCCGTCACCGCCACCCCCCACAGTCTCGGCAGCGCTGGCGAGGCCGGGGGGCTCGTGGCTGACTTCCGGCACCGAGGCGCGCAGCCGCCCCATCTGCCCCTCCACCAGGCCGGCCATCAACTCGCTGAGCAGGACCCCCAGCAGCATCAGCCACAACGAGGTGGTGAGCAGGGTGGTGCTCTGGGCCTGCAGCTTCAGCACCACCGGTCCGGCGGGCTGCACCACCTGCACCAGATGGCGGCCGGAGGTCAGGGTGGTGCTCCAGTAGCCCTGGATCCACAGCTTGAGGGCGGGGCGCGGGCCACTGGGCACCAGGATCTGCAGCCCATCGGGCTGAATCCACCGCTGCGGTGCCGGCACGAAGTGGTTCTCCAGGCGGAGGAACAGTCCCGGGTTGGAGCTGATCCGTTGCCCCTCGGCGTCGATGAGCAGGAACGCCGTCGCACCGGGGCTGGCGGGCAGTCCCCGGGTGGGCTCCCCGAGCTGGCTGGGGGTGATCCGGGCCGCGGCGTCAGCGACGGTCCGCAGGTTGTCGAGCACCCCCTCCTGGGCCGACCCCTGCAGCAGGTTGCCCGAGAGGAAGGTGAGGGCCAGGGACGGCAACGTGAAGGCCGCCAGCACGACGGAGAAGACGAGGCCCCGCAGGGGCAGCAGTCCCTGGCCCCTGCGGTTGTGCCACACCTTCAGCAGCACGAACAGGAGAAAGGCCACCACCGTGTTGGCCAGGCCGTTCACGGCCTGCTTGGCGGCCGTCACGGCCACGTTCGCCGGATCGATCTGCAGCACGACGCCGTAGAAGAAGAACACCATCGGCGCGCCGACCAGGAGCCAGAAGGCGATCTCGGCCAGGATGATTCGACCCTTGAGGTCGTTCTCCGGCGGACCGTTGAGACGATTGAGGAACACCGCCTGCCACAGGGCTTCGGCGCTGAAGATCACGATGGCCCAGGGATGGCCCCAGAGCTTCCAGGTGTAGAGGCTGGCCAGAACGGCGACCGCCACGCTCCACCAGCCCCGGCGCCAGAGAAGGATGAGGGTGGGAAAGATCGATCCGAGCAGGATCTGGATACCGAAGAACAGCGGCAGCGCGCTCACATTGCCGAGCACCGCCAGCCCGGCCAGCAGGGCAAGCAGCAGCCCCTGGCGCACCGTCATGGTGGGGCGGGAGGCTCTCATGGGAGGGGGACCGCCGCCGGCTCGCCGCCCGCCACCGGGCCGAGGCTTGTTCCCCTGCGGAGCAGATCCTCGAACCCCTCGGCGGACAGGGGACGGCTGAACAGATAACCCTGGAAGGCGGGACAGCCGCAGCGGACCAGGAAGTCCAGTTCCTCGGGCCGCTCCACCCCCTCGGCCAGGACGTTCACCCCGAGGCCTTCGGCCATGGCCAGGGTGGCGCGCACGATCGACTGCGAGGTGGGGTTGCTGTCAACCCCATCCACGAAGGAGCGATCGATCTTGAGTTTGTGGACCGGAAAGTTGTGGATGGTGCTCAGGGAGGAGAAACCGGTGCCGAAATCGTCGATCGCCAGTTCCACACCCATGGCGCTCAATTCTAGGAGTTGCTCCCTGGTGCCACGAGCGGGCATCAGGCAGCTTTCCGTGATTTCCAGCTCCAGCCGTCTCACGTCCAGCCCCGAATGGCTCAGGCATGCCTTCACCATGTCCGGCACGGTCTGGCGCGAATCCTGAAACTGCCGGCTCGAGAGGTTCACCGCCAGCCGTCCGGGGTCGAAACCGGCCTGCACCCACAGCTGCCACTGGCGGCAGGCGTCCTGCAGCACCCATTCGCCGATCCTGTGGATCAGGTCGCTGGCTTCGGCGATGGGGAGGAACTCCAACGGAGACACCGAACCGAATTTCGGGCTGCGCCAACGCAGCAGGGCCTCGGCCCCCAGCAGCGTCCCCTGGCCGTCCACCTGGGGCTGGTAGAGAAGCTCGAGCTGGCCCGCCTCCACCGCCCGCTGCAGATGGGCTTCGATCGCCAGACGGTGGCGGCTACGGACCGTCATCTCGGCCGCGTACCGCTGCACCGCCTGCGGCCCCTGGCGTCGGGCCTGCCCGAGGGCCGTGGAGGCGAACAGGAGGAGGTTTTCCGGCTCCCTCGAGTCCTGGGGGAAGCAGCTGAGGCCCGCCCAGGCCGACAGGGTGAGCTCCAGCACGGCCCCCGGAGCCTTTGGATCGGTGAGAGCCGCCATCAGGGTGCGGGCCGTCTCCAGGGCCGTGGGGCCGGTCGCCTCCAGCGCTTGCACGATCAGGAACTCGCCCCTGCCGACCTGGGCCATGACGTCGGCGGGCCCCACGAAGCCTCCCAGCCGATCGACGGCGAGCTGCACCAGCTGATCCCCCTTGGCCTGGCCGAAGCTTTCCTCGATCCGCTTGATGCCGTCCAGTTCGATCCAGATCACCACCAGGGGCTGGGCCTGCTGGCACAGCTGACCCAGCCGCAGTTCGGCCATCTGCAGGTTGGGCAGGCGGGTCAGGGGGTCATGGAAACCGAGATACTCCAGCTGCCGGTCCTTCTCCCGCAGCACGGTCTGGTCGGTCAGGGCGGCGATGTAGTGGCTGGGGTCCCCGGTGCCGTCCCGGACCACACCCATCCGCATCCAGACGGGATAGACCTCACCGCTGCGGCGTCGGTTCCAGATCTCCCCCTCCCAGCGACCGCTGGCGAGCAACTGCTCCCACAGGGCGGCATAGAACCCCGTCGACTGATAGCCGGAGTTCATGATGCGGGGATTGCGGCCCACCAGCTCCTCCTCCGGGTAGCCGGTGATGGCGGCGTAGGCCTCGTTGCAGGCGAGGATCGCCCCGTCCCGGTCGGTGACCACGATCCCCTCCTGGATCAGGGAACAGGCCTGGCGGTGGAGGCGGAGCCACTGGAGGCTCTCCTCCAGCTGGCTCCGCAGCTCCCCCAGGCTGCGGCCCTCCTTTTCGGCCAGCCGCCGCCGCCGCTGCAGCTCCCGGGTGAGCAGGGCGGTCAGCAGGCTGGTCGTCAGACCCAGCAGCAGCACCGCCACCCAGGTGGGCATCCAGGGAGCGGAGCCATGCCTTGGGTGCACCAGCAACAGCCAGCGCTGGCCCCCGGTGTCGAGCCTGTGGGCGCGGGCATGGGGCAGCACACCGGCCGCAGGGAGGTTGCGGGAGTCGTAGAGGAGCTTTGCGGGGTCGGGGCGATCGCCGACGTACAGCTGCAGATCCACGGGCTGGTCCATCCGCACCAACGGGTGGCTCAGGGCTGCCCGCATCACATCTCGAAGCGGCAAGATGGCGAAGGCCCAGCGCCTCGCCGCTGGCGAGCCTGCGGCGGCCGTGCCGGAGTTGCTTCCGAAGGGCAGGATCTGCACCAGGAAGGCCGGCTCCCCCGGCCGGGTACGACCCGGGAGCAGCCATCCCTCCGGGGGTGCGGGTTCCTGGCTCAGCTCCTTGCCGGAGCCCCGCGCCCATGACCACAGATCCGACCCCAGCAGGGCGCGGCTGCCGGGATCCATCGGCGCGACCAACCGAATCGGCGCCTGCCCGGAGGCGGCCGTCGCGAACCCCAGGGTGCTGATGCCCTCCAGGCTGCGGCCATCGCTCTCGAGGGCACCGACGAACCGCTGCAGCTCACCGAGGGTGACCTCCTGGGAGGCCATCTGCAGGCCAACGAGACCCCGCAGCACCGATTCGGTGTTGTCCAGTTTCCGGTGCAGGGCTGCAATGGCGAGGTCAGCCGCGGGCTGCTCCCAGTCGCCGTGCGCCTCGGGGCTCTGAAGGACGCTGCTCCAGGCCAGCAGGGCGGTGCCCAGGACTCCGATGGCCAGCACGGCAGCCACCGGGGAGCTCGACTCCCGGGGGTGGTGCTCAGCTGGCGGCGGAGAAGGCGGCAGGGGGGGACGCGGCGGCGGGGCCGGGCGGGATGGAAACCGTTCGCTCTGATCACCCATAATACTTTTTTCATATTTCTGGCCCACCCATGGGGGCTGTCGCTGGCTTCGCCGACCCTCCGGGGAGGCGCCGGACGGGCTGGCGTCACCGCAACGGCGCGCTGACGGGTCTGGTCGTCCTGCTGCTGGCGCTGCTGATCGGCTGCTGGCGCCAGCCGCCCCGGCTCGTGCTGGCGATGAACCCCTGGCCGGGCTACGCCTATTTCGCCCTGGCCCAGGGCCGGCAGCTCTACGACCCGCGACGACTCAGCCTGGACGTCCGCAACTTCGTGGACAATGACCGCGCGGTGCAGGCCTACATCGCGGGGGCGGCCCAGGCGATCGCCACCACGGCGATCGATGTGGTGACCATCTGTGGGGTGGCACCGGAGCGCTGTCCGGTGATCGTCTACGTGATCGATGAATCCCGCGGTGGCGACCAGCTGCTGGCCCTCAAGGATGTGAGGGATCTCAAAGGTCTGGTCGGCCGGCCGATCGCCCTCGACCGCAGCAGCCTTTCCCGCTATCTGCTGGCCCGCGCCTTCGAGTCTGAGGACCTCCCCCCTCCGCTGCCGTCCCAGCTCCGGTTCCTGCCCGCCACCGCATGGGAGGCGTCCCTGCGGCAGGGGACGGTGGCGGCGGTGGTGAGCTACCCACCCCGCAGCGAGCGGCTGCTGCGTGCCCTGCCCCTGCACACGCTGTTCACCAGCCGCCAGCTCCCCAACGAGATCCTCGATGTGCTCGCGGTCGATCCCGAGTTTCTGCGCCTTCACCCCGACGCCGTCCTCGCCCTCGTCCAGGGCTGGCGGGCGGTGCGGGCGGAGGAGAGGCAACGTCCGGCCGCCGTCCGCCATGAGGTGGCCGATTACCTCGGCCTCGATCCCGGCACCGCCGAGGCCGTGCTGGGGGGGATCCGCTTTCCCGGGACCCAGGAGCAGTACGAGCTGCTCGACCCGGAACAGAACAACCTGCCCCCGCTGCTGGAGCAGATCCGCCAGGTGCTCGACGCCAATGGCGTCATCCCGGCCAACACCCCCCTGCCCACCACGGTGGATACCATCGCCCGGAGCCTGGCCAAGGGCCGGTGAGCGGCGCTCCGGCCATTTCCTGGCTACCAGAAGGAGAGGCGTTACCGGTTTGCCATGCCTTCCCCTGTGCAGGTGCGCTGCTGCGATGCCAGCGGCTGCCGCTCCGCCGGCAGCCAGGGCCTGCGCACCGCCCTGGAGGGGGCCCGTGAGGCGGCCGGCCTCGATCCCTCCCAGCTGACGATCAAGCCGGTGGGGTGCCTGCGCCAGTGCGGCAGCGGTCCCCTGGTGGCCTGCGACAGGCCTGGCCGCACCCGGCTGTTCGGCGGGCTGTCGCCCGAGCTGGCCGGGGCCCTCATCACCGACGCCCTCGCCGCCGATGGTGAGGGGGACGCCGCTCCCACAACCGCGTCGGACCCCCTGGCGGCCCATCGGATCGATCTGGACGGTCCCTTCTTCGCCCTGCAGCGGCCCGTGGTGCTGGAGGGCTGCGGGCAGGTGAATCCCGAATCCATCGACGACGCGATCGCGTTCGGCACCTACGCCCAGCTGCAGCGTGTGCTGCAGGAGCTCACCCCGGAGCAGGTGCGGGACGAGGTGCGCCGCAGTGGCCTGCGCGGCCGGGGCGGCGCCGGCTATCCGACGGGCCTGAAGTGGGACACGGTGGCCCTCCAGCCCCCCGGCCCCCGCTATGTGGTCTGCAACGCCGACGAGGGGGACCCGGGCGCCTTCATGGACCGCAGCGTGCTGGAGAGCGATCCCCACCGGCTGATCGAGGGGATGGCGATCGCCGCCTACGCCGTCGGCGCCGAGCGGGGCTTCGTCTACGTGCGGGCGGAATACCCCCTGGCGATCGAGCGCCTGCGGCTGGCCCTGCAGCAGGCCCGCAGCCGTCACCTGCTGGGCAACCACATCCACGGCACCACCTTCAACCTGCGCCTGGAGGTGCGCGTGGGGGCCGGCGCCTACGTCTGCGGTGAGGAGACGGCCCTGCTGCTCTCGATCCAGGGCCAGCGGGGCATGCCCCAGCCCCGGCCCCCCTTCCCGGCCCAGTCGGGTCTCTGGGGAGCGCCCACCCTGATCAACAACGTCGAGACCTTCACCGCCGTGCCGGCGATCCTGCGGCAGGGGGGCGACTGGTATGCGGCGATGGGCACCGAGCACAGCAAGGGCACCAAGGTGTTCGCCCTCTCCGGGGCGGTGGTCAACACCGGCCTGGTGGAGGTGCCGATGGGCACCCCCCTGCGCACCGTGGTGGAGGTGATCGGCGGCGGGGTGCCCGACGGCTCGCCGATCAAGGCGGTGCAGACGGGGGGGCCCTCAGGCGGCTGCATCCCGGCGGAGCGGCTCGACACCCCCGTCGACTACGAGAGCCTGGTGGCGCTCGGTTCGATGATGGGCTCCGGCGGCATGGTGGTGATGGGGGAGAGCACCTCCATGCCCGAGGTGGCGCGCCATTTCATGGGCTTCAGCGTCAACGAGAGCTGCGGCAAGTGCATCCCCTGCCGCGCCGGCACCGTGCAGCTGGCCCAGCTGCTGGATCGCTTCGTGGAGCGCCGCGCCACCCCCGAGGACATGGAACGCCTCGATGCCCTCTGCCAGATGGTCAAGGTCACCAGCCTCTGCGGCCTGGGCCAGTCGGCCCCCAATCCGGTGCTCAGCACCCTGCGCTGGTTCCGCCACGAATACGAGGCGGCCTGCCGGGAGCCCGCGCTCTGCGGCACCCCGGGGGAGGTGCGCTGATGGCCGTCGTCACCCTCAACGTCAATGGCCAGGACGTGGCGGTGCCGGCGGGGGCCAGCCTGCTGGAAGCCACCCGGGCGGCCGCGGCCGACGTGCCCACCCTGTGCCACCTCGACGGTCTCAGCCCGGTCTCCTCCTGCCGGCTCTGCCTGGTGGAGGTGGAGGGATCGAACAAGCTGCTGCCCGCCTGCAGCACCGCCGCCGCCGAGGGGATGGTGGTCCACACCCATACGCCCCAGCTGCGGGAGTATCGGCGCATGGCGGTGGAGCTGTTCTTCGCCGAGGGCAACCACGTCTGTGCCGTCTGCGTGGCCAACACCCACTGCGAGCTGCAGGACATGGCCGTCACCGTGGGCATGGACCATTCCCGCTTCCCCTACCAGTACCCCCAGCGGTCGGTGGATGCCTCCCACCCCCAGTTCACCCTCGACCACAACCGCTGCATCCTCTGCACCCGCTGCGTGCGCGTCTGTGACGAGATCGAAGGCGCCCATGTGTGGGACATCGGCAGCCGTGGCGGCCACTGCCACATCGTCGCCGGCCTCGATGAACCCTGGGGCCAGGTGCAGGCCTGCACCTCCTGCGGCAAGTGCGTGGAGGTGTGCCCCACTGGCGCCCTGTTCCGCAACACCGACACCACCGCCGAGAAGCAGCCCGACGCCGGCTTGCCCGCCCTGCTGCGCGCCGCCCGCGACCAGCACCGCTGGCACAACCAGTGACCGACCTCACCATGACCCCCTCCCCCCCCGCCGCCAAGCTGCGCCTCGCCACCGTCTGGCTGGCGGGCTGCTCCGGCTGCCACATGTCGTTCCTGGATCTCGATGAATTCCTCTTCGACCTGGCCGAGCAGGTGGATGTGGTGTTCTCTCCGGTCGGCACCGACGCCAAGATCTACCCCGAGGCCGTCGACATCGCCCTGGTGGAGGGGGCGGTGGCCAACGTCGACAACCTGGAGCTGGCCCTGCAGGTGCGGCAGCGCACGGGCCTGGTGATCTCCTTCGGCGACTGCGCCGTGACGGCCAATGTGCCCGGCCTGCGCAACCTGCTCGACGCCGGCCACGACAGCGCCAAAGCGGTGCTGGAGCGCGGCTACCTGGAGCTGGCCGATGCCACCGGCCAGCTGCCCTTCGCCCCCGGCATCGTTCCCGAGCTCCTGCCCCGGGTGCTGCCCCTGCACGAGGTGATTCCGGTGGATCTCTACCTGCCGGGCTGCCCCCCCTCGGCTGAGCGCATCCGCGAGGCGATCACCCCCTTGCTGGCCGGGGAGCGGCCGGCGATGGAAGGGGCCGCCATGCTGCGCTTCGGATGAGGACCTCCCCATGACCCGCACCGTTCTCATCGATCCGGTGACCCGCATCGAGGGCCACGCCAAGATCACCCTCCACCTCGACGAGGCCGGCCACCTCACCGACACCCGCTTCCACGTGGTGGAGTACCGGGGTTTCGAGAAGTTCTGCGAGGGCCGGCCCTTCACCGAGATGGCCGGCATCACGGCCCGCATCTGCGGCATCTGCCCGGTGAGCCACCTGCTGGCGGCCGCCAAGACCGGCGACAAGCTGCTGGCCCTCTCGATCCCCCCGGCGGCCGACAAGCTGCGGCGGCTGCTCAACCTGGCCCAGCTCACCCAGTCCCACGCCCTCTCCTTCTTTCACCTCAGCAGCCCCGATTTCCTGCTGGGCTGGGAGAGCGATCCGGCCAAACGCAATGTCTTCGGCCTGATGGCCGCCGACCCTGACCTGGCCCGGGCCGGCATCCGTCTGCGCCAGTTCGGCCAGCAGATCCTGGAGCTGCTGGGCGGCCGCAAGATCCACTCCGCCTGGGCGGTCCCCGGGGGTGTGCGCACCCCCCTGAGCCAGGAGGCCAGGGACTGGATCCTGGATCGCCTGCCGGAGGCCCGCGCCACGGTGACCCTGGCCCTGGAGCTCTACAAGAGGCTGCTGGATGGCCCCCTTCAGAAGGAGCAGCGGGTCTTCGGCGACTTCCCCAGCCTGTTCATGGGCCTGGTGACCCCCCAGGGGCTCTGGGAGCACATCGAGGGGCGCATCCGCTTCCGCGACGCCCATGGGGCGATCGTCGCCGACCAGCTCAGCGAGGACGACTACGCCGAATACCTCGGCGAGGCGGTGGAACCCTGGAGCTACCTCAAGTTCCCCTACTACAAACCCCTGGGTTACCCGGACGGGATCTACCGGGTGGGTCCCCTGGCGCGGCTCAACGTCTGCGACAGCGTCGGCACCCCCTGGGCCGACCGGGAGCTGGCGGAACTGCGCCAGCGCAGCGGCCAGCCCGTCACCTCGAGCTTCGCTTACCACCACGCCCGCCTGGTGGAGATCGTGGCCTGCCTGGAGGCGATCGAGGCGCTGGTGCAGGACCCCGAGCTGATGCACGGCCGCATCCGGCTGCGGGCCTCCCTCAACCGCAACGAGGCGGTGGGGGTGAGCGAAGCGCCCCGGGGCACCCTCTTCCACCACTACAAGGTGGATGACGACGGCCTGCTCACCAGCGTCAACCTGATCATCGCCACCGGCCAGAACAACCTGGCGATGAACCGCACCGTGCATCAGATCGCCCGGGAGTACATCCCCGATC
Source organism: Aphanothece cf. minutissima CCALA 015 (assembly GCA_003003925.1). Classification (GTDB taxonomy): domain Bacteria; phylum Cyanobacteriota; class Cyanobacteriia; order PCC-6307; family Cyanobiaceae; genus Cyanobium; species Cyanobium minutissimum. Next base: position 195,983 of record PVWP01000006.1, on the reverse strand, counting down.
CGGTGCCCGCCGGCACCGAGATCCCCGAGGCGATGCTCAACCGGGTGGAGGCGGGCATCCGCTGCTTCGACCCCTGCCTCTCCTGCTCCACCCATGCCGCCGGCCAGATGCCCCTGCGCCTGCAGCTGCTGGCCGCCGACGGCACGGTGCTGGCTGAGCGCCTGCGGGGATGAGCGACGCCGGCACCGGCACCGGAGGCGCGCTGCTGATCGGCATCGGCAACCCCCTGCGGGGCGATGACAGGGTGGGCTGGCACCTGGTGGAGGGACTGGGTCTGCAGCGCCACCAGCTCACCCCCGAACTGGCCGAGGCGGTGGCGGCCGCCGACCGGCTGCTGATCGTCGATGCCTGGCTGGCGCCGCCGCAGAGCCGCTGCCTGCTGCGGCCCCTGCTGGCCTCAGACGGCTGGGAGCGGGACACGCACCGGGTGGCGCCCGCCCGGCTGCTGGCCCTGGCCGAGCAGCTGTTCGACCGTTGCGTGCCGGCCCACGAGCTGCTGGTGCCCGCCTTCGACTTCTCCTGGGGCGAGTGCTTCTCCCCGCAGCTGCGGCGCCAGCTGCCCCGGGCCCGCCGGCTGCTGCGGGGCTGGCTGCGGGGGATGCCGCCGTCCCATGCATGAACTCAGCCTGATGGATGCGGTGCGGCAGCAGGTCCTGGAGCAGGCCGCCCTCCATGGGGCCGGCCGCATCACCGCCATCACCCTGCGGGTGGGCAGCCTGGCGGGGGTGGAGATCGAGGCCCTGCGCCTGGCCCACACGGTGGTGATGGCGGACACCCTCGCCGCCGGCTCCCGGCTGGAGATCGAGGCGGTGGAGGCTGCGTGTTTCTGCGCGGCCTGCGAGCAGCCCTTCGCGGCGCACGATGGCTGCTGCGAGTGCCCACGCTGCGGCCGCATCAGCCGGGAACTGCTGCGGGGCCGGGAGCTGCAGCTGGCCTCGATGGAGATCGCCTGACGCGGCTGCAGGGTCTGGGGGGAGTCCTGCCTGTCCGCCCGAACCGATCGCCGTCTGGAAATGAAATGCAATTTTGCGCAAGATTTCGTTTTTTCAGCACTCTGTGCCAGGCCTTTTGCTGTCCATGAATGACGATTTCCGGTTTCCGCTGGCGTTGAGTGTCATAGGAAAGAGAGGCGTAACCACCATGACATTGATCACCAGAATCGTTCAGCGCAGTGTGGGCGTCGCCGCCACCGGCGGCCTGCTGTTCGGCGGCGCCGCAATGGCGGAAGTCCGACCCGCCGATGGTCGCTCGGAGGCGGTGCCGGAGTCCATCTCCGAGCCCATTCCCGCGGAGGCTCCCGCCGCTGAAATCCCTGTCCAGGATGCGAGCCTGATGGGCACGGTCCCGGCGAGCCAGGACGTCCCTGCTCCTGCTGTCGCCGCTCCCCAGGCCGCCACGGCTGAGGACGCCCTGATGGCCCAGACCTATCCCCAGCCGTTGGTGAAGGAGGTCTATTCCGCCAAGGGCTGGTACCTCACCATCGGCGCCGGATACCAGCAGCCGAGCGACCAGACGGTCAACAGCACCGGCACGTTTGTTTCCCCCTTCTTCTCGCCCCTGCTGTTCAACTTCGGAAACAACAATTCCACCAAGCTCGATCTCGGCGGAGGCTTCTCCGGTGATGTGGGCGTCGGTTACGACTTCGGCGCCCTGCGCGCCGAGCTCACCTACGGCTACAGCCGTTCAAGCCTCAATGCGGTTGGTGCCGCCAATCCCATCGGCTTCGGCGCCTTCGGCATCGTCCCCTTCACAGACAATGTCTCCGGCGTCATCAACAAAAATGATTTGCTGGTGAGTCTTTACTACGACATCGAAACCAATAGCCGCTGGACGCCCTACATCGGTGGCGGTGTGGGTTACACCAACCTCAGCACCCCGAGCTTCAGCCTCAACGGCATTCCCACCAACAGCGTCAACAAGGGGCTGTTCGGCTGGCAGGCCAAGGTGGGCGTCAGCTACGCCATGAACTACAACTCCGATCTCTACCTGGAGGGCGTCTACCAGGGAGCCGGCGGCTATTCCACTGAGAACGTGTCCTTCGACGCCTTCAACAGCTTCGGCGGCAAGATCGGCTTCCGTTACCGCTTCGGTGCCCGCCCGGTGGCGGCCGCGCCTGCTCCCACCCCGGAGCCGGAACCCATCATGCAGCCCGCACCGGCTCCTGCGCCGATCTTCCAGCCCGAACCGGCCCCCGCGCCCATCCGCGGTCTCTGGTGATCACGTGACGGCCGTTGCCGCGGCCCCGTCGGAGCGTCGTGCCTAGCCTTGCGGGGTGAGGCCGGGCCCCGACGGGGCTTTTCCGTGCCCACTCCTGACGGGGGCCGATCCGGCGATGTGTGTCGACTGCAGTTGCGGCCAACCGGTCGCCCCCGCCATCGAGGCCCCCCGGCACCTGGAGCTGGGCCAGCGTCTGCTGGTCCACAACGATGCCCAGGCGGCGGCCAACCGGGAGCACTTCGCCGCGGCCGGTGTCACGGTGATCAACCTGCTCTCCTCGCCGGGTTCCGGCAAGACCGCCCTGTTGGAGCGGCTGGCCCGGCACCTGGCTCCCGCCTCCCCGGCGGAGCGCCATCCGATGGCGGTGATCGTGGGCGATCTGGCCACCGACAACGACGCCCTCCGTCTGCGGGCCGCCGGGGTGCCCGCCCTGCAGATCACCACCGGCCAGGCCTGCCATCTGGAGGCGGCGATGGTGCACCGGGCTCTCCATGAGCTGGCCCACCTCGGCCAGCCCCTCGACGGCCTGGAGTTGCTGGTGATCGAGAACGTCGGCAACCTGGTCTGCCCGGCCGCCTTCGATCTCGGTGAGAGCCAGCGGGTCGTCCTGCTCTCGGTCACCGAAGGGGAGGACAAGCCCCTGAAGTACCCGGCCATCTTCCATTCCGCCGACGTGGTGGTGATCAGCAAGGGCGACCTGGCGGAGGCCTGCGGCTTCGACGGACCCCAGGCCCGTCGCCACATCGCCCGGGTGGCCCCCCGGGCCCGGATTGTGGAGGTCTCCGCCCGCACCGGGAAGGGCATTCCTGAGCTGCTGGCGGCCCTGGGCCTGGAGCGGGTGGCCGTGGCCGGCTGACCATGCCACCGCTGGCGGGGCAGGCCCAGCTGCGCCTGGAGTGCCGTGGGGTGGTGCAGGGGGTGGGCTTCCGGCCCCTGGTGCACCGCCTCGCCCGGGACCTTGATCTGCGTGGCGAGGTGGAGAACGGACCGGGGACGGTGCGCCTGCGGCTGGAGGGGGACCGCCGCTCCCTGGAGACGTTTCTGCGGCGCCTGCCGCAGCAGCTGCCCCCCGGGGCCCGCCTTGAGCCCCTCGATCCGGTCTGGTCGGCGGCCGCCGGCCCGGCGGCGGGTCCGTTCCAGGCGGGGGTGCGGATCCTGGTCGGCCAGTCCAGGCCGCTCAGCATCGATCTGATCGCGTCGTCGCTGGTGGCCGACCGGGCCCCCTGCCGCGCCTGCCTGGCGGAACTGGCCGATCCCGCCGATCGCCGCTTCGGCTACCCCTTCATCAGCTGCTGCGACTGCGGTCCCCGCTTCAGCATCGCCACGGCCGAGCCCTGGGCCCGGGCCCAGACGACCCTGGCGCCGTTTGCCCTGTGCCCGGCCTGCCGCCGGGAGTTCGAGGATCCTTCCGACCGCCGCTTCCACGCCGAGACCATCGCCTGCCCGGTGTGCGGGCCGCGGCTGGCGCTTCTGGATGCCTCCGGGGTGCCGCTGACCGGCTCCCGTACCGGCGACGACGCCAGTCCCCGGGCCCTGATCCGGGCCTGCTGCGATCTCCTGGCGGCCGGGAAGGTGCTGGCCCTGCAGGGGGTGGGCGGGTTCCAGCTGCTGGTGGATGCCACCGATGCCACCGCGGTGGCCCGGCTGCGACGGCGCAAGCGGCGGCCCGCCAAGCCCTTCGCCCTGCTGGTGGCCGAGGGCGGGGCCCTCGCCCCCTTCTGCGTCATTGACGCTGCCGAGCGTCGGGCCCTGGAGGATCCCGCCGCCCCGATCGTGCTGCTGCGGCGCCGCCCAGGGGCGCCCGACGCCCTGCCGGGCGTGGCCCCGGGCAGCCCGTGCCTGGGGGCGATGCTGCCGGCGTCGCCGCTGCACCACCTGCTGGCGCGCGCCTTCGGCCGGCCCCTGGTGGCCACCAGCGGCAACCCCAGCGGGGAGCCGCTCTGCATCGATCCCGCCGAAGCGGTGCGGCGGCTGGGGGCCGCGGCTGGAGCCGGCGAGCCGATCGCCGAGGCCTTCCTCGTGCACGACCGTGACATCGCCCGGCCCCTGGACGATTCGGTGCTGCAGGTGATCGACGGCCGCCCCGCCCTGCTGCGCCGGGCCCGCGGCTACGCCCCCGAGCCCCTGGCCCTCGGACCGGTGCCCGGCGGCTCACAAGCTGGGGTGCCCGGCGGCCTGGTGGCCCTGGGCGGTGACCTCAAGAGCGCGCCCGCCCTGGCCCTGGAGGGACGGGTGTGGCTGTCCCCCCACCTGGGGGACCTGGCGGAGGGGCGCCTGCTCTCCCGCCTGGCCGCCGGCCTGGAGGCGATCGACCGCCGCTGGGGCGACGGGGTGGGGGCGATCGCCTGCGATGCCCATCCCGGCTACCTCAGCCACCAGCTCGCCGAAGCCCAGCCGTGGCCGCGGCGCACCGTGCAGCACCACCGGGCCCATGGCCTGGCGGTGCTGGCCGAGCATGGTCTGGCGCCGCCGCTGCTGGCCTTCACCTGGGATGGCCTCGGCTATGCCCCGGCGGCTGGTGGCGGTGCCCGGCTCTGGGGCGGGGAGCTGCTGCTGCTGGGCGGACCCGGGGGCCTCCCCTGCGAGCGACGGGTGGCCCTGCGGCCCTTCCCCCTGCCGGGTGGTGAGCGGGCCATGGCGGAACCCCGCCGGGCGGCACTGGGGCTGCTGGCCGCCGCCGGGCCCTGGGCCCTGGGGCACCCCGGCGCCCGCCACACCCTGGCCGCCTTCGCGGCCGAGGAACGCCGCCTGTTGCTGCAGGCCATCGCCGGCGGCTGCAACAGCCCCCTGACCACCAGCGTGGGCCGCCTCTTCGATGCGGTCGCCTCCCTGCTGGGCCTTCTGCAGGTGCAGAGCCACGAGGGCGAGGGGGGATTGCGGCTGCAGGGGGCCGCCAGCACCGCTCCGGCCGGCCGCGGTCCCGGCGCCCCCGGCCCCGCTCCCGGCGACTGGAGCCTGCCCCTGGTGCCACCCGGGGCCGTCACGGCGGCAGGCGCCGATGGGCCCAGCCTGGGCTGGCTCGACTGGGAACCGCTGCTGCTGGCGCTGCTGGCGGCGATCGCGGCCGGCACACCGGCGAGCGTCTGCGCCGCCCGCTTCCACCACGCCCTGGTGGCGGCCCTGGCCGGGACCGCCGCCATCGCCGCGGCGGCCCTGCCGACCAGCGCACCGACCCCCGCCGAGGGGGTGCCCGTGGCCCTGGCCGGGGGGTGCTTCCAGAACCGGCTGCTGCTGGAGGGGGTGATCGGCGCCCTGCGGGCCCGGGGGTTGCGGCCGTTCTGGCCGGAGCTCGTGCCCTGCAATGACGGCGGGCTGGCCCTCGGCCAGCTCTGGGCGGCGGCGGGGCCGTGGGCAGATCCGGCCGGCGGGCCTACAACCAGGGGGAGAGACCACGCGCCGTGATCCGCCCATGTGCCTGGCCGTGCCCGCTCGCATCCTCTCGATCCGGATCCAGCCGCCGGCGGGCGATTCCGGACCGGCGGGGCCCAAAGCCGTTGCCGCCGCAGACGATGACGGCCTCTGGCGCATGGCCGAGGTGGATTTCGGAGGCGTGCGCCAGCAGGTGAGCCTGGCCTGCCTGCCTGAGGCGGCCGTGGGCGATCGGGTGCTGGTGCACGTGGGCCTGGCCCTCAGCCTCGTTGAGGACGACCCCGCATGACCATCACCGTCGATGGCAACGAGGCCGTGGCTCTGGTGGCCTACCGCCTCAACGAGGCCATCGCCATCTATCCGATCACCCCCGCCTCGCCGATGGGCGAGTGGGCCGACGCCTGGAACACCGAAGGCCGCCCCAACCTCTGGGGCACGGTGCCGGCGGTGGTGGAGCTGCAGAGCGAGGCCGGCGCCGCCGGCACCGTCCACGGGGCCCTGCAGGCGGGGGTGCTGACCACCACCTTCACGGCCTCCCAGGGGCTGCTGCTGATGGTGCCCAACCTCTACAAGCTGGCCGGCGAGCTCACCCCGGCCGTGCTGCACGTGGCGGCCCGTTCCCTGGCGGCCCAGGGCCTTTCGATCTTCGGCGACCACAGCGATGTGATGGCTTGCCGCGGCACGGGCTGCGTCATCCTCTGCTCGGCGTCGGTGCAGGAGGCCGGCGACTTCGCCGCCATCGCCACCCGGGCCAGCCTGCTGGGGCGGCTGCCGTTCCTGCACATGTTCGACGGCTTCCGCACCTCCCACGAGATCCAGAAGATCGAGCCGATCGCCGACGAGGTGCTCCATGCCCTGATGCCGATGGAGGCGGTGGCGGCCCACCGCCACCGGGCCCTCTCCCCCGACCACCCGGTGCTGCGGGGCACGGCCCAGAACCCGGACGTCTACTTCCAGGCGCGCGAGTCGGTGAACCGCTTCTACGACGCCCTCCCCGGCCACCTGGTGGAGGCGATGGACCGGTTCGCCCGCCTCACCGGCCGCCAGTACGGCCCCTACGAGTACGTGGGCGCCGCCGATGCCGAGCGGGTGGTGGTGCTGATGGGCTCCGGCTGTGAGACCGCCGAGGAGACCGCCTTGGCCCTGAACGCCGCCGGCGAACAGGTGGGGGTGCTCAAGGTGCGCCTGTTCCGGCCCTTCGTGGCGGAGCTGTTTGCCGCCGCCCTGCCGCCCACGGTGCGATCCCTGGCCGTGCTCGATCGCTGCAAGGAGCCGGGGGCCGGCGGCGAACCCCTCTACCTCGATGCGGTGGCCGCCCTCAGCGAGGCGTGGCGCCCCTGCCACGGCGATGGCCCCCTGCCGCGGGTGGTGGGCGGCCGCTACGGCCTCTCCTCCAAGGAGTTCACCCCGGCGATGGTCAAGGCGGTGTTCGACAACCTCCTGCTGCCGCAGCCCCGCAACCACTTCACGGTCGGCATCGACGACGACGTCACCCACCGCTCCCTGCCCGTCGCCGCGGACTTCCATGTCGATGGGCCCGAGCAGGTGCGGGCCGTGTTCTATGGGCTGGGCTCGGACGGCACCGTGGGGGGCAACAAGGCCACGATCAAGATCATCGGGGAGCAGACCGATCTGTTCGCCCAGGCCTATTTCGTCTACGACTCCAAGAAATCGGGATCGGTCACGGTGTCGCACCTGCGCTTCGGCCCTCGGCCGATCCGCGCCCCTTACCTGATCGAGAGGCCCACCCTGGTGGCCTGCCACCAGTGGGATTTCGTCGACCGCTTCGACCTGCTGGCGGGCCTGGACGCCGGTGGGGTGCTGCTGCTCAACAGCCCCTTCCCGATCGGGGAGAGCTGGCGGCGGATGCCGGCCTCGCTGCGCTGCGGTATCCGCGAGCGGGGGCTGACGGTGTGGCTGATCAACGCCTACCGGGTGGCCCGGGAGGCGGGCATGGGGAACCACATCAACACGGTGATGCAGGCCTGCTTCTTCGCCGTCAGCGGCGTGTTGCCCAGGGAGGACGCCATCGAGCAGATCCGCGACTCCCTCCGCAAGACCTACGGCCGCAAGGGGGAGGCGGTGGTGGCCATGAACCTGCGTGCCCTCGACGCCAGCCTCGAGCATCTGCAGCTCCTCGACTGGCGCCGCCTGCCGGCGGAGGACGACCTGCCGGTCCCGGCCCCTGTGGCCGACCGGCTCGCCGAGGCGCCGCTGTTCGTGCGGGAGGTGATCGGGCCCCTGCTGGAGCGGCGCGGCGATGCCCTGCCCGTCAGCGCCCTGCCCTGCGACGGCACCTGGCCCACGGGCACGGCCCAGTGGGAGAAGCGCAACATCGCCGAGACCGTGCCCGTGTGGGAGAGCGACCTCTGCGTGCAGTGCGGCAAGTGCGTCATGGTGTGCCCCCATGCCGTGATCCGGGCCAAGGCGGTGGCGCCGGAGGCCCTGGCCGCGGCCCCCGAGGGCTTCCGCCAGGCCCCGGCCCGTGATCCGGACCTGGCGGGCCGCAGCTTCACGATCCAGGTGGCCGTCGAGGACTGCACCGGCTGTGCCCTGTGTGTGGAGGTCTGCCCGGCCCGGGACCGCACCGAGCCGAAGCGCAAGGCGATCAACATGGCCCCCCAGCGGCCCCTGCGGGAGGCCGGCCGCGGCCACTGGGACTACTTCCTGGGGCTGCCCGAGATGGCCCGCGGCGACCTCAACCTGCACAGGATCGGCCAGCAGCAGCTGCAGGAACCCCTGTTCGAGTTCTCCGGCGCCTGCGGCGGCTGCGGCGAGACGCCCTACCTCAAGCTGGCCAGCCAGCTGTTCGGCGATCGGATGCTGGTGGCCAACGCCACGGGCTGCTCCTCCATCTACGGCGGCAACCTGCCCACCACCCCCTGGAGCACCAACGCCGAGGGGCGCGGCCCGGCCTGGAGCAATTCCCTGTTCGAGGACAACGCCGAGTTCGGCCTGGGCATGCGCGTGGCGATCGACCAGCAGCGCCAGATGGCCCTCGAGCTGATGGAGCGCCTGGGGCCGGCGCCGGAGCGGGCCGACCCCCCGCTCCCCGGGGCCCTGGTGGCGGCGATCCGCGACGCCGACCAGCACGACGAGGCCGGCATCGTCGCCCAGCGGCAGCGGGTGGAGGAGCTCAAGCGCCTGCTGCACGCCATGGCACCGGAGGCCGCCGAGGCCGCCCGCCTGCTGGATCTGGCCGATGCTCTGGTGAAGAAGAGCGTCTGGCTGGTGGGGGGCGACGGCTGGGCCTACGACATCGGCTTCGGCGGCCTCGACCACGTGCTCGCCAGCGGCCGGGACGTCAACGCCCTGGTGCTCGACACCGAGGTGTACTCCAACACCGGCGGCCAGATGTCGAAGGCCACCCCCCGGGCGGCGGTGGCCAAGTACGCCGCCGGCGGCAAGGCCGCCCCCAAGAAGGATCTCGGCCTGATGATGATGAGCTACGGCACGGTCTACGTGGCCAGCGTGGCCATGGGGGCCCGCGACGAGCACACGGTGCGGGCGTTCCTGGAGGCGGAGAGCTATCCGGGGCCGTCGCTGATCCTGGCCTACTCCCACTGCATCGCCCACGGCATCGACATGGCCCGGGGCATGGAGCAGCAGAAGGCGGCGGTGGACTCCGGCCGCTGGCTGCTCTACCGCTACGACCCGCGCCGCACCGAACGGGGGGAACACCCGCTGCAGATCGACAGCCGGGGCCAGAAGCGACCCCTGGCCGAGGCGATGGCCACCGAGAACCGCTTCCGGATGCTCTCCTTCAGCCAGCCGGAGCGGGCCCGGGCCCTGGCGCGCCAGGCCGAGCTGGAGGTGGGCCGGCGCTGGGCCACGTATCAGGCCCTCGCCGGCACCCCGGCCCCATCGCCGAGCGAGGTGCCGGCATGACCCGCCCCGATCTGTCCGTCACCTACCTGGGTCTGGAGCTGCGCAGCCCCCTGGTGGTGGGGGCAGCAGCCCCCCTGAGCGAGGACATCGACCAGCTGCTGCGGCTGGAGGAGGCCGGCGCCGCCGCCGTGGTGCTGCATTCGCTGTTCGAGGAGCAGATCGAGCGCGACCAGCTGGAGCTGCACCGGGTGACCCTGCAGGGCGCCGACAGCTACGGCGAGGCGCTCAGCTACTTCCCTGAGCCCTCGATCTTCCACGTGGGCCACGACCTCTACCTGCGCCACCTGGAGCAGGCCCGTTCCCGCCTGTCGGTGCCGGTGATCGCCAGCCTCAACGGCGCCCACCCCGGCCAGTGGGTGCAGGTGGCGCGGCGCATGGAGTCGGCGGGCGCCAGCGCCCTGGAGCTGAACATCTATGCCGTCCCCACCGATCCGGATCTCTCCAGCGCGGCGATCGAGAACCAGGTGCTGGAGATCGTCGCCGAGGTGCGCGCCGAGGTGACCCTGCCCCTGGCGGTGAAGCTCAGCCCCTTCTTCACCAACTTCGGGGCCATGGCCAAGCGGCTGGCCGCCGCCGGTGCCGATGGCCTGGTGTTGTTCAACCGCTTCTACCAGCCCGACATCGACATCGAGGAACTGGAGGTGCGGCCCAACCTGCTGCTGTCCACCCCCCACGACCTGCGGCTGCCCCTGCGCTGGATCGCCCTGCTGCACGGCCGCCACCCGGTGGATCTGGCGGCCACCGGTGGTGTGCACCGCGGCACCGACGTGGTGCGGCTGCTGATGGCCGGCGCCGCCATCACCCAGGTGGTGGCCGCCCTGCTGCGCCATGGCCCCGGCCGGCTGGCGGGGCTGGAGGAGGAGCTGGGCCAGTGGCTGCTGGAGCACGAGCACGCCACGGCCCGGGAGCTGATCGGCTGCATGAGCCAGCAGCGCTGCCCCGATCCGAGCGAGTACGAGCGCTCCCAGTACATGCGCGCCGTCCAGACCTTCCTGCCCGCCGATGCCGCGGCGGCACCGGGTCCCTGGTGAGTGCGCCGCTGGCGGTGACGGCGGAGGTGGCCGCCGTGCGGGAGCTGGCGGCCGAGCTGGCCGCGATCACCACCCGCCCCTGGACCCTGATGGAGGTGTGCGGCGGCCAGACCCACGCCATCGTGCGCTGGGGGCTCGACCAGTTGCTGCCGCCCGGGTTGCGGCTGATCCACGGCCCCGGTTGCCCGGTCTGTGTGACGCCGGCCGCCACGATCGATGCCGCCCGGGCCCTGGCCCGCCGGCCCGAGGTGATCCTGTGCTCCTACGGCGACATGCTGCGGGTGCCGGGCAGCGCCGCCGACGGCGGGCCGGGGGATCTGCTGGGGGTGCGGGCCGAAGGGGGCGACGTGCGCCTGCTCACCTCCCCGTTGGAGGCCCTGGCCCTGGCCCGGCGCCATCCGGAACGCCAGGTGGTGTTCCTGGCGGTGGGGTTCGAGACCACGGCCCCGGCCACGGCCCTGCTGGTGCGCCAGGCGACGGCCGCCGGGGCGGCCAACCTTTCCCTGCTGGCGGCCCACGTGCGGGTGCCCCCCGCCATGGCGGCGATCCTCACGGCCGAGGGCAACCAGGTGCAGGGCTTCCTGGCAGCGGGGCACGTCTGCGCCGTAATGGGCACCGCGGAACTGGAGGACCTGGCGGATCGGCACCGGGTGCCGGTGGTGGTGAGCGGCTTCGAGCCCCTGGATCTGATGCGGGGGCTGGTGGCCTGCGTGCGCCAGCTGGAGCGCGGCGAAGCCCGGGTGGCCAATGCCTACGGCCGGGTGGTGCGCCAGCAGGGCAATCCGGCCGCCCGGGCCCTGCTGGGTTCGGTGTTTGAGCCGGTGGACCGGAACTGGCGGGGCTTCGGCGTGATCCCGGGAGGCGGCCTGGGGCTGAGGGCGCCCTTCCGCGGCCTGGAGGCCGGGGCCCGTTTCGCCGATCTGCCCGGTGGGCCCGAGGCCGGCGTGGAGCCGGGGGCCGCGGTGGGGGCCGAGGGGGTCTGCATCAGCGGCCGCATCCTGCAGGGGCGCGCCCGGCCCATGGACTGCCCGGCCTTCGGGACCACCTGCACGCCGGAACATCCCCTGGGGGCGCCGATGGTGTCCTCGGAGGGGGCCTGCGCGGCCTACCACCGCTACGGCCACCGTGGCTGAGCCGGCCCCGCCCGCCACCCCCCGCATCCAGCTGGCCCACGGCGGCGGCGGCACCCTGATGCAGCAGCTGATCGACGCCGAACTGTGCCGCCTCTACGCCGACCCCGACCAGGTGCTGCACGATGCCGCCCGCCTGTCCCTGCCCCACGGCCGGCTCGCCTTCACCACCGACAGCTACGTGGTGCAACCCCTGGAGTTCGAGGGGGGCGACATCGGCAGCCTGGCGGTGACGGGCACCGCCAACGACCTGGCGATGGCAGGCGCGAAGCCTTTGGTGCTGAGCCTGGGCCTGATCCTCGAGGAGGGGCTGGAGCTGGCGTTGCTGCGCCGGATCGTTTCCTCGATTGTGGAGGCGTCCCGGCGTTGCGGGGTGACCATCGTCACCGGCGACACCAAGGTGGTGGAGCGGGGCAAGGGGGATGGGGCCTTCCTCAACACCAGCGGCATCGGCCTGCTGCAGGTGGACGCGCCGATCGATCCGCTGGCGATCACCCCCGGTGACCAGCTGCTGGTGAGCGGGGATCTGGGCCGCCACGGGGTGGCGATCCTGGCCGCCCGCCATGGCCTGGACCTGCAGCCCCCCCTGGCCACGGACTGCATGCCCCTGTGGCCCGCGGTGGAGGCCCTGCTGGGAGCGGGGGTGCGGCTCCACTGCCTGCGGGACCTCACCCGCGGCGGCCTGGCCAGCGCCCTGCAGGAACTGGCGGCCCCCAACGGCCTGGAGCTGCAGATCGAGGAGGAGCGCATCCCAGTGGCGGAGCCGGTGCGGCGCACCTGTGAGCTGCTGGGCTTCGACCCGCTGCACCTGGCCAACGAGGGCCGCTTCCTGGCGGTGGTGCCCGAGGCCGATCGGCAGCGGGCCCTGGAGGTGCTGGCGCCGGCCGGCGGGGCCTGGATCGGCCGGGTGGCGGCGGCAGGACCCGGAGCCGGCGGCCGCCGGGGCCGGGTCCTGCTGCGGACCCCCTACGGCAGCGAGCGGGTGCTGGTGCCCCTCAGCGGGGAACTGCTGCCACGGATCTGCTGAAGCCTCGCGGCGCCTGCCCAGCCTGCCGCCAGCGTTTGTCGAGGGCATCCACCAGGATCACCAGCAGCGGAGCCAGGGCCATCGGCCCCAGCCAGGCCATCGGGAAGGGTCGCATCCCGAACACCGCCGCCACCGGAGCCAGCAGCACCAGGGCACTGGCCAGCAGCGGCTCGCTGATCAGCCCCAGCCAGAGCATCGGATTGGGGATGGCGAGCATGGCCCAGGCGGGACGACGTTCGCTGCGGCAGGCCAGCAGGGTGCCCATCTGGCCGGCCACGATCAGACAGAAGGTGACGGTGGTGGCCTGCTGCTGGATCGCCACCACGCCGGCGTCGGCCGTGTGGTGCAGCAGCTGGGGGGCCAGGAGCCGCAGCTGGCTCCAGCCCACGCCGTTGGCCTGCCAGGTCAGCAGATAGCCCGCCATGGCCACCAGGCCCTCCACCAGCCCCAGCACCAGATAGGCGCGCACCATCACGGCCCGGTTGAGCAGGGGCAGGCCCCTGGGGCGCGGGGGCAGGCGCATCACCCCCGCCTCGGGTGGATCGGCCCCCAGGCCCAGGGCCGGCAACAGGTCGGTGCCCAGGTCGACGGCCAGGATCTGCAGCACCGTCAGGGCGGCGGGAATGCCGGCGATCACCATCGCCAGGAAGGGCAGCACCTCCGGCACGTTCGAGGCCAGCACGTAGGTGATGAAGCGGCCGATGTTGGTCACCACCGACCGGCCGTAGCGGACAGCCTCCACGATCGTGGCGAAGTTGTCGTCGAGCAGGACGATGTCGGCGGCTTCACGGGCCACATCCGTGCCGCTGATCCCCATCGCCAGCCCCACATCGGCGGCGCGCAGGGCCGGCGCGTCGTTGACGCCATCGCCGGTGACGGCCACCACCTCGCCGAGGGCGCGGTAGGCCTGCACCAGCCGCAGTTTCTGCTCCGGTGCCATGCGGGCGAACACCAGCCGGCGGCGGTACTTGAGCAGCTGGCGCAGCTGCACGTCGCTGATCTGGGCCAGGGTGGAGCCCTCGATCACCCGCACCGGGTCGGCGCTCGCCTGCTGCTGCGCCGTCGACCGGCCCGGGGACCCGGGGGGATCGAGCAGACCGATCTGCTGGGCGATCGCCTGGGCCGTGAGGCCGTAGTCGCCGGTGACCATCGTCACCTTGATGCCGGCTTCGCGGCACCGGCGGATCGCCTCGGGCACCTCCGGCCGCGGTGGGTCGTAGAGACCCAGCAGGCCGAGGAACATCTGGCCGCTCTCCAGGGCCTCCGCCGGAGCGTCGCCGCAGGCCCCGTCGCCGCGGCGGAGCGCCACGGCGATGACGCGGAAGCCCCTGGCGGCCAGCCCATCGTTGGCGGCCACCACCTGCTGGCGCAGCTCGGCGGGCAAGGGGGCGTCGCCACTTGAGGACAGCCAGCTGGTGCAGTGCGCCAGCACTTCCAGGGGGGCCCCCTTGGTGATCAACAGGACCCCCCCCGTGACGATCGGCAGATCGTCGGCATGGTCGCTCCAGTCCACCAGCACGGTCATGCGGCGGCGCAGGGAATCGAAGGGAATCTCCCGGCGCCGTGGATGCCGGTCCGGCAGCGCCTCCGGCATCAGCCCGGCTTCCGCGGCGGCCACCAGCATCGCTGTTTCGGTGGGATCCCCCACCCCCAGCCGCGGCTGGGCGGCGCCACCAGCCCCAGCCACCGCCACCTCGAGGCGGGCGTTGGAGCACAGGGAGGCGGCGCGCAACAGCAGCCGCTCCAGCCCCCCGGCGGGCAACGGCAGCCAGGTGCTCTCCACCGCCATGCGGTTGCCGGTGAGCGTGCCCGTCTTGTCGGAGCAGATCACACTCACCGAGCCGAGGGCCTCCACCGCCGAGAGGCGGCGAACCAGGGCCTGGCGGCTCGCCATGCGCTGCACCGCCATGGCCAGGGCCAGGGTGACGGTGGGCAGCAGCCCTTCGGGCACGTTGGCCACGATGATCCCCGTGGCGAACACCACGCTCTCCAGCGGGGCCATCCCGACGAGGAGGACGCTGAGGCCGAACGCGACCACCCCCATGGTCACGGCGATGGTGCAGATCGTCTGCACGATCCGGCTCACCTGCAGCTCCAGGGTGCTGGCGCCGCGCGTGGTGCCGGCCGCCAGCCGGGCCACCTGCCCGAATTCCGTCTCAGCGCCCGTGGCATAGACGAACGCCTCCCCCCGTCCCGAGGCCACGGTGCTGCCGGCCATCACCAGGTTGGCCTGCTCACCGGTGCTGACCTTCGCCTGCCGCTGGCTGCCTTCGATGGCCCCGCTCCGGCGCGCCACCGGCAGGGATTCGCCGGTGAGCACCGACAGATCCAGATAGAGCCCATGGGCCTCGCTCAGCCGACAGTCGGCCGGTACCCGATCCCCCTCCTCGAGCCGGACACGGTCTCCCGCCACCAGCGCCTCCGCCGCCAGAAAGCCCAGCTGCCCGTCGCGCCACACCTGCACCTGGCTGGGCAGGGCGCGGGTGAGCGCCGCCAGGGTGCGCTCCGCCTGGAACTCCTGCCAGAAGGAGAAGACGCCGTTGATCAGCACCACCGCCCAGATGGCCCAGCCCAGCTGGGGGGTGCCGGCGGCGAAGGCCAGGCCTCCAGCGATCCACAGCAGCAGGGCCATGAAGTGGACCATCTGGTCCAGGAAGCGCAGGGCCAGGGGCCGGCGCCTGGCGGGCGGGAGGCGGTTGGGGCCGAAATGGGCCAGGCGCCGTTCGGCCTCTGCGCTGCCGAGGCCCTCCGGTGTGGTCTGCAGGGCCTGGTGGACGCCTTCCAGCGGCAGGGACCAGATCGGCTGGGAGGCGGCGAGCAGCACGGACCGGAAGCGGGGGCCACCTTCAGCATGGCCAGCCCGGGGTCGGCCGAAGCGGCGTCGCTAGCGTCAAAGGCTCCGTGGATGCCGCCACCGATGCCGCCTCCCCTGCGCCCGTCGAGGCTCCGGTCGGTGCGGCGTCGTGCCCTGGCCCTGGCGGCCCTCATCCTGGCTGCCGTTCCCGGGTTGGCGGCCATGCCAGAGGGGGCGGCCATGCCAGCGGGGGCGGCCATGCCAGAGGGGGCGGCGGAGGTCGGCACCCTCTGGAGGCTGCGGGACGGCGCCGGCACCGTCTTCATCGCCGGCTCCCTGCACCAGCTGCGCCGCGACCGGGCCGGGCTCCCTGCGTCCTACGGCCTGGCCTACGGGGAGGCGGAGCGGCTGGCCATGGAGCTCGACATGGACGCCCTCAGCCCGGCGGCCCTGGCCGGTGAGCTGGTGGCGCGGGCCATTGATCCCGACGGCCGCTCCCTGCGCGATGGCCTGCCGCCGGCCACCTGGCGGACCCTGCAGCCGCGCCTGGCGGGCCTGGGCCTGCCCGAGGCGGCGATCGATCGTTTCGAGCCCTGGGCCCTGGCCCTGCTGCTCGCCTCCGCTGCGTTCCTGCAGCAGGGCTACAGCCCCGGCAGCGGGGTGGAGGGCCAGCTCCAGGCCAGGGCCGCCGCCGACCGCAAGCCCATCGACGGCCTGGAGACCCCGGCCGAGCAGTTCGAGCTGTTCGACGGGCTGCCCCGGACCGACCAGGTGCAACTGCTGGAGGTGACCCTGAAGGAGCTGGACGGCCTCGGCCCCCGGCTGGACGCCCTCGAGGGGGCCTGGCGGGCCGGTGACCTGCCCCGTCTCGAGGCCCTGCTGCTCGACGACTACCGCCAGCGTCCCGATCTCCTCGAGCGGCTGGTGGTCCGGCGCAACATGGCCTGGGTGGCTCCGGTGCGGGGGTTCCTGCGGCGCCCCGACGACACCCTGGTGGTGCTGGGGCTGATGCACCTGCTGGGGGACCGGGGGCTGATCGCCCTGCTGCGGCAGCAGGGGCTGAAGCCGGAGCGCTTCGTGGACGGGGGGTGGCGACCGGAGCCCTAGGCCTGTTCGGCCTGGCGGCCATGGCCGCCGCCCAGACTGAGCTCCCATCCCTTGACGATCCGGTAGAGGGTGGGCACCAGGAACAGGGTGAGGACGGTCGCCACCAGCAGCCCGAAGAACACCACTGTGCCGATGCTGATGCGGCTGGCCGACCCGGCGCCGGTGGCGAACAGCAGGGGCAGGAAGCCCGCCAGGGAGGAGAAGGCGGTGAGCAGGATCGGCCGCAGACGGGCGACGGCGGCGCCGTGGACGGCCTCATCGAGGGGCATCCCCTCCGCCAGCCGCTGGTTGGCGAATTCGACGATCAGGATGGCGTTCTTCGCCGCCAGGGCCACCAGCACCAGGAGGCCCATCTGGCCGTAGACGTCCAGGGGCAGGCCCCGCAGGGCCAGACCCAGCACCCCGCCGAGCACCCCCATCGGCACCGTCGCCAGGATGATGAAGGGATCGGCGAAGTTCTCGTAGAGGCCGGCCAGCACCAGCAGCATCACCAGCACCGCCAGGGCGAACACCTGCAGATTGCCGCCTCCGGCCCTGGCCTCCTCCCTGGCCAGACCCGCCCATTCCAGGTCGGTGGCCGTGCTGGCCCGGTCGCGCTGCAGCTGCTCCAGCAGGGCGATGGCCTGGCCGCTGCTCACCCCCGGGCCCGGCTGGGCCCGGATGCTGATCGAGCGCACCAGGCGGGTGTGGTTGATCGTCGTGGGGCCGGTGCCGGCTTCCACCTGCACGATCTGGGCCAGGGGGATCAGCTGGCCGGTGCGGTTGCGCACCTGCAGGGCCAGCACGTCATCGGCATCCCGCCGGGCCTCGCCCTCGAGCTGGACGATCACCTTGCGCACCTGGTCGCCTTCGAAGCTGTCGTTGACGTAGTCGCTGCCGAAGCTGGCCCCGAGCACGCTCACCAGTTCATCGAGATCGACCTGGAGCGAGGCCATGCGCAGCCGGTCGGGGATGAGCCGCAGCAGGGGGGCGTCGGCACTGAAGCGGGTGCCCACCTGCTCGAAGGCGCCCGTCTGCCGGGCCGCGGCGATGAAGGCCTCCGCCTCCTGCTGGAACTCGCCGAGGCTGAGGCGGCCGCCGCTGGTGTCGAGCAGGTCGAACTCCAGGCCGCTCTCACTGCTGAAGCCCCGCACGGTGGGGGATTCGCTGACGATCACCGTGGCATCGCTGATCCTCTGGCGCAGGCGCCGGTTCAGCCGTTCGGCCACCGCGGCGGCGCTCTGGTCGGCCCCGGGGCGCTCCTCGATCGGCTTGAGCCGCAGAAAGAAGATCCCCTTGTTGGGGGAACTGTCGCCGAAGGAGCGGCCGGCATAGAAGTTGGCGAAGCGGATCAGGGGCTCCTGGTCCATCACCTCCCGCACCTGCTCCATCACCTGCTGGGTGCGGGGCAGGGCGATGCCGTCCTGGAGCAGCACCACACCCCGCAGCTGGCCGCTGTCCTCCTGGGGGATGAAGGCCTTGGGCCGCTGCTCGAACGCCAGGCCCGTCAGCAGCAGACCGACCAGCAGGCCGGCCACCACGCGACGCCGCCAGCCCAGAACGCGGCTGAGCAGTCGGTCGTAGGGGCGCTCCAGACGCTCGAGGGCCCGGCGGGGCGGATCGATCCAGCGCAGCAGCCAGGCCGGCTCCCGGCGATCGGCATGGAGCAGCCGGCTGGCGGCCACCGGGGTGAAGGTGAGGGCGTTGAAGGTGGAGAACACGATCGTGCCGCCGATCGTCAGGGCGATGGGGGCGTAGAGACGGCCCAGGCTGCCCCCCAGGGTGAGCACCGGCAGGAACACCACGATCAGTACCAGGGAGGTGGCGATCACGGCGCCCCCCAGTTCCGCCATGGCTTCGCGGGCGGCCTCCAGGGGCGGGCGACCGTTCTCCAGACGGCGGCCGATGTCCTCGCTGACCACGATGGCGTCGTCCACCACCAGTCCGCTGGCCAGCACCATGCCGAACAGGGTGAGGGTGTTGATCGAATCGCCACTGAGCCGGAGCACGGCCAGTGAACCGATCAGGGCCACCGGCACCGCCGAGGCGCTGATCAGGGCCAGGCGGCTGTTCCCCAGCCCCAGCAGCAGCACCAGGAACACCAGCAGCACCGCCTCCCGCAGGCTCGCCGTGGTCCGGTCGATGCTGGTGCGGATCGAGGCCGCCTCGTCGACGATCACCTGGAGATCCACCCCCGGCGGAAAGCGGGGCCCCAGCTCCTTGAGGGCCTGGTCAATGCCCTGGCTCACCTCCAGGGCGTTGCTGCCGTCCCGCTGGAAGATCCCCACGGCCACCGCCGTCTTGCCGCCCAGGTCGGTGGCGATCGATTCGTAGTTCTCGCTGCCCAGGCTGACCCGGCCCACATCCTTCAGCAGGGTGACGCCCCCGTTGGCGCTGCGGTCGACCACCAGGGACTCGAACTCCTGGGCGGTGCGCAGCCGTCCCTCCATGCGCAGCGGCAGGGTGACGAGCTGGTCGTCGGGGGAGGGGGCCACCCCGGCCTGGCCGAGGGCGGCCAGCACGTTCTGCTCCTCGAGGGCATCACGCACCTCGCTGATGGTCAGATTGCGCTCCTCCAGGCGCAGCGGATCCAGCCACAGCCGGAAGGCGAGCGAACTGCCCCCGAACAGCCGCACCTCGCCGACGCCGGGCACCCGCTGCAGCCGGTCGCGGATCACCTGGTCCACCCAGCCGCTCAGGAAGGTGTCGTCGTAACGGTCCCGGCTGGCACTGAAGCTCAGCACCATCAGCAGGTCATCGGAGGTGCGCCGCACCTGCACCCCGAAGCGCGCCACCTGGGCGGGCAGCTGGCGGCTCACCACCGCCGCCTCGTTCTGGGTGTTGATCTGGTTGATCTCGGGGTTGCCGCCCTCGAAGCCGAGGGAGATGCTGCTGCCGTTGGCCGAGCTGGTGGAACGGATCGAATCCAGCCGCTCCAGGCCGTTGAACTGTTTCTCCAGCAGCGTGGTCACCCCCTGCTCGATCACCTCCGGACTGGCGCCCGGGTAGCTGGCGCTCACCGACACCCGGCCCGGGGCGATCGGAGGCAGGTTCTCGACCTTGAGGCCGGGCAGGCTGATCAGGCCGCCGAGGAGCACCAGCAGGCTCAGCACCAGCGTCAGCACGGGCCGGCGCAGGAAGGGGTCGGAGATCGACTTCACGGAAACGCCTGGGTGGGCACCGACCCTGATCGCCGACTGATCCTGGCAGGAGCGGGGGGCGCCCCGCGATCAGCGCAGGTCGCGCTTCAGAACGGCATAGAGGTAGTCCGGCGACTTGTAGCGGCTCGGCAGGCAGATGTGCAGTTGCTCCAGCCGGCTCCAGCAGACCGTGCGCTGGATCGCCTCCATCGTCCGGCCCTCCTTGAGCAGCAGCCGCATCGCCTTGCAGTACAGGGAGTATTTCGCCTCAAGCTCGCCGATCGTGGGGGGCTGACCCTGGACCTGGGGCATGGCGGAAGGGGGCACCCGGGTTTTGCAGGGGTGCCCGGCCACTCTACGAGCTGGCCAGTATCCCCTCGACGCCTGGGGTCCGGGCCGGAGGGCCATGGCCGAGGGTGGCGGCCTGGTCATCGCTGAGCCGCCCGGCCGCATGCAGCACGGCGGTGATGCGGGCGATGTCGAGCACGGCATGGCAGCGGTAGCCCGCCCGGGTGAGCCGCTGGCGGGCGCTGGTGTCGGCCCGGCCGCCGTGGTCGATGAACACCACCACGTCCTCCACCTCCAGGCCGGAGCTTTCCAGCTTGGCGATTCCCTCGAGCACGCTGGTGCCGGTGATCAGGATGTCGTCCACCACCACCACCCGGTCGCCCTCCTCGAAATCGCCTTCGATCAGGCGGCGGGCCCCGTGGGCCTTCACCTCCTTGCGGGGGTAGAGCAGGGGCTTGTGCAGCTGCAGCGACAGCCCGGTGGCGGTGGGCAGGGAGCCGTAGGGGATGCCGGCGATGCGGTCGAAGACCAGTTCGCCGAGCTGGCCGGCGTAGGCATGCAGCACCCGGTGGAACAGGTTGGGATCGGAAATGATCTGGCGCAGGTCCACGTAGTAGTTGAAGACGGCGCCGGAGGCCTGCACGTAGTCGCCGAACAGCAGGCAGCCGATGTCAAATAGATCGAGGATCAGGCTGGCCATGGGGTCGCCGGAGCCCTCGCCGTCCGCCCCGGCCCCGGCCCCGGTCCCTGCGCTGCCGTCCGGGCGACGCTCCGGCAGCCACAGGCTGCAGGTCTCGCCCTGGTCCGGTGCCCGCCCCTCCAGCCAGCGGTCCCGGCGCTCACTGATCCGCTGCTTGAGGGCGGCGGCGCGAACGGCGATGTCGTCCTCCACCAGCAGGTTCTGGGGCAGGGGCATCAGCAGCCCGTCGGCGGCCGGACTCAACCCGGCCTCCAGCAGAGCGTCGAGGCGATCCTCCTCGCCCCAGAGGCTGCGCAGGATCAGGAACCGTTCCGGGGCCTCCTGGCGCACCCGGGCCAGGATCGCCGGGTCACTGGTGCCCACCTCCAGCAGCAGCTGGTCGGGGGTGGCCCAGAGCTGGCATTCCCGCACGATGCGCAGGTAGAGGGGATCGCTCTCGTCGGGGTGGTGCTGCAGCACCCGGGCGGCGGCGTTGGAACTGTGGCAGGTGATCACCACCGCCTTGTCGGGATACAGCAGGAACGGTGCGGCGATGTCCTGGCCGGCCAGGGGGGAGAGGGTGACGCCATCGGCGCCGAGTTCACGGAACAGGTAGTGGGCCAGCGCCGAAGAGCTGTTCAGGTCCCCGTGCTTGGTGTCGATGATCAGGGGGATGTCGAGCGGCACCAGCTCCCGCACCTCCCGCAGCAGTTCCAGTCCCACCGGGCCGAGGGCCTGGTAGAAGCCCAGGCTGGGCTTGTAGGCGCAGACGTGGTCGGCGGTGGCCTCCACCACCGCCTTGATCCAGTGGCGGGCCTGGGAGAGAAACGAGCGGCCGCCCATGCCGCGGCGATGGGCCCAGGCCTGCAGCATCTCCGGGTTGGGATCGAGGCCGGTGACCAGCAGCGACTGACGGGCGGCGATGGCGTCGGTGAGCTGGACGAAGAAGCCCATCGCGCGGGGGGTTGGTGCCCAAGGTGCTAGGGCGAGGGCCGGCGCCTGCGCGAGGGGGTGACACAGGACTTATTGATCCCCCTGCCCCAGCAACGGCCTCAACCCTGCAGTTCGGCGTACGCGGGGCTCCAGCGGCAGGCGTCCAGGCGCGCGAGGGCGGCCTCGGGGGTGGCGGCCCGGCGGGCCAGTCCCTCCCGCACCGCCTGGATCGCCACCGCCTCGGCCACGGCCCGCGACACCGCCTGGACGGCCGCCAGGGGTGGCATCAGGGGGGCGTCGGGATCGGTCGCGGCCGGGATCACCCCAGCCAGCGCCTCGATGCTGGCGTCGATCATGGCGTCGCTCACCTCCGCGGCGCCCACCGCCACGGCGCCGTAGCCCAGGCCCGGGAACACGAAGCAGTTGTTGCACTGGCCGATCACCCGTTGGATCGCCTGGCCGTCGCTGCCGGTGCTGACCACCGGCGGGAAGGGGCTGCCGGTGGCCACCAGGGCCCGGCCCCGGCTCCAGCGCAGCAGGTCCTCCGGGGTGATCTCCGCCAGGGGCGTGGGATTGGAGAGGGGCAGGACGATCGGCCGCCCGCCTTCGGCGCAGAGGGCCTCCACCACCGCCTGATCGAAGGCCCCGGCGGCGGTGGAGGTGCCGATCAGCACCCCCGGCCGCACCGCCTCGATCACCGCCAGCAGGCCCGGTCCCGAGCCATCGGCAGGGGCCCCCTCCCCGAACCGTGCCGCCAGCGCCTCCGGTCCCTTGGCGAACGGCCGGGCGCCGCCGGAAAGGCCCGGGGTCCCGGTGTGGATCAGCCCGTCGCGGTCGATCAGCCAGAGGCGGTCGGCGGCTTCGGCGGCCGCGAGCCCCTGGCGCTGCAGCAGGCGATGGAGCCGTTCGGCGATGCCGCAGCCGGCGCTGCCCGCCCCGAAGATGACGATCTGCTGGTCGGCCAGGCGCTGCCCCAGGCCCCGCAGGCCGGCCAGGATCGCCGCCGCGGCCACGCTGCTGGTGCCCTGGATGTCGTCGTTGAAGCTCGGCACCCGGTGCCGGTAGGCCTCCAGCACGGGGCGGGCATGGGCGGCGCCGAAGTCCTCCCAGTGCACCAGGGCGCCGGGGCAGACCGTCTGCACCGCGGCGATGAAGCGGTCGAGGAAGGCGGTGTAGGCCTCCCCCTGCAGGCGGGGCCGGCGCAGGCCGGGGTAGCAGGGGTCGGCCAGCAGTTCGGGCCGGTCGGTGCCCACGTCGAGCATCACCGGCAGGCCCCGGGCCGGATCGAGACCGGCGCAGAGGGTGTAGACCGCCAGCTTCCCCTGGCAGATCTGGATGCCCCCCACCCCCTGGTCGCCGATGCCGAGGATCCCCTGGGCGTCGGTGACCAGGAGCAGGTCCGGCGTCTGGCCGGAGGTGCCCCCGCAGGCCTGGGCCAGCAGCTCCTCGAGCTGCTCCTGCTGCGGTGCAGCCATGTAGATCCCCTGGCTGGGGCTGCGGTAGGTGTGGCTGAAGTGCTGGATCGCCTGCCCCACCGTGGGGGTGTAGACGATCGGCATGGCCAGCTCGATGTGGTCGGCGAGGAAGCGGTGGAAGAGGGTGACGTTCCGCTCCCTGAGGGTCTGGAGATAGGCGTAGCGCTCCAGGTCGCTGCCCATGGCGTGGAAGGCCAGGCGGCAGCGCTCCACCTGGGCCTCGATGGTCTCCACCTGCCAGGGGAGGAGGGCCTCCAGCCCCAGCTCCCGCCGCTCCGCCCGACTGAAGGCGGTGCCCTTGTTGAGCAGCGGATCATTGAGCAGCTCGGCGCCCCGGAGGGTGGTGCTCCGCTGGCGACGGGGTTCGGCGACCACGGCGTGCTCCTGGTTCCGCTGGTGCCCCCATCATCCACAGCTGGCGGGCCAGAGTGGGCACAGCGGGAGCCGCGAGGCCCTCAGGCGCCCTCGTCAGATCCTCCAGGCAGCCCCCCTGCAGCTCCCCTGCAGCTCCCAGTGACGCCGCCATGAAGCCCCTATGAAGATCGTGCGCTACGAGGATCCGGCCGGCGCCATCCAGCTCGCCTGTCGCCATCCCGACGGCCGCCTGGAGCGCCTGGCGGGCGACCTGTTCGGCGCTCTGGAGCCCACGGGCGAGCCGGCCGCGGCGGGCAGGATCCTGGCCCCTCTGGAGCCGCGCGCCATCCTCTGCATCGGCCTCAACTACCGCCGCCATGCCGCCGAGACCGGAGCCGCGATCCCCACCTGGCCGGTGCTGTTCATGAAGGTGCCGGGGGCGGTGCAGCATCCGGAGGCGCCCATCACCCTGCCCACCACCCTGGCCAGCCACCAGGTGGACTACGAGGGGGAGCTGGCGGTGGTGATCGGCCGCACCTGCCGCAACGTGCCCCGCTCCGAGGCCCTGGGGGTGGTGCTGGGCTACACCTGCGCCAATGACGTCAGCGCCCGCGACTGGCAGAAGCAGCCCCAGCTCGGCGGCGGCCAGTGGTGCCGCGGCAAGAGCTTTGACACCTTCGCACCCCTGGGCCCCTGCCTGGTGACCGCCGAGGCGATCCCCGATCCCCAGGCCCTCAGCCTCCAGACCCGCCTCAACGGCCAGACGGTGCAGGCGGCCAGCACCGCCGACATGATCTTCACCGTGGCGGAGATCATCGAATTCCTGAGCGCCAGCACCACCCTGCCCGCCGGCACCGTGATCCTCACCGGCACCCCCAGCGGCGTCGGCATGGCGGCCGATCCTCCCCGCTGGCTGCGCCGCGGCGATACGGTCGAGGTGGAGATCGAAGGCATCGGCGTGCTGCGCAATCCGGTGCTGGAGGAGTCCACCCCATAGCCGGTCCGCTGAGGGCCGCTGCCCTCCCCGCCCGATGAAGCTCTCTGCCGCCTGGACCTGCCAGCCCGCCAGGGCCGCCGGCTGCGGCGGCTATCGCCACTTCGCCCTGCTGGGCCAGCGGGGCCGGGGCCGGGAGCGCACCGTGGAGCTCCAGGCCGTGCTGGACCCCGGCTACCGGCTGCTGGTGCCCCAGCGGGAGCTGCACGACCGCGCCGCCTGGCTGCCGGGCTGGCAGCGCCTGCCCCCGGATGGGGAACCGTCCGTAAACTTCGGCATCTCCACCGTCGACCTGTGACCTTCAACGGAACCCTGGAGGAACTCCAGTCGCTGCTCGAGGGACTGGGCTGTTTCGGTCACTGGGTGCACGAGGGGGCCTTTGAGTTGCTCGTCATCGAGGACGGTGAATCGAACCTGCGCATCAACTGGTGGCCCGGCACCGGCACCCTGATGCTGGTGGGGGATCCGGCCCAGCGCGGCGAGCTGGAGGGGCGGTTGAAGGAGGCCCTGGCCGCACGCGCCTGAGCGCCGTCCCCCACCGGCTCAGTCCTTGACCACCAGCTCCGTGGTGCCGCTGCGGCGCAGCAGGTCGCCCAGCACCAGCAGGTCGTTGCCGTGGATCAGGCCGATGCAGCCGTCGGTGCCGCTGCTCCTCCCTCGGCCGGCGCTGGGGTCGTGGTGGATCCCCAGGCCGCGGCGGTCGGTGGGGAAAGCGGGCTCCAGGCCGATCCAGAGGAACCGGCCGAGCTCCACATCATCGGTGGGTGCGACGGGGGTGATCTCGGTGACGGCGTAGCGGCCCCGCGGCAACGGGGCCTTGCTGCCAAGGCGATGGCGGTCGCCCTCCTGGCGCCGCATCCGGCCCACCAGGGCCTCGTAGGCCCGCGGCGGCTGGCCCGGGAGCAGCAGCCGCAGTTCCCAGATCGGATCGCCGGTGACGGGCAGCTGGCGGTCGGTGCGGACCAGCACCATCCGGCCGCCACCGGCCGCCACCGTCTGGGCGGCCTGGGTCGCCTGGGCCGAGGGGGCGGGAGCGGCCAGCACCAGGCCCAGGGCCCAGGCGAGCACCAGCGGGACCTGGCCGAAGGAGCGCTTCATGGACAGCACGGGACCAGCGCCCGTGTTACCGCCCAGGCACGGGTGCCACAAGGGTGGGGGTGCCGGTCGCCGCAGGATCAGGCCCGTTCGTCCCCGTCCCGGCTGATCGTCACCAGCGCCGGTGCGAACAGAAACACCGTGTCCCCCAGTCGCTCCGACTGACCGTCCAGGGCGAAGACACCGCCGGAGACGAAATCGATGGTGCGCTGGGCCTCCTCCGGTGCCATGGCACTGAGGTGCAGCACAACGGTCTTGAACTGCTGCACCGCCAGCACCGCCTCCACGGCCTCCTCGAAGCGGCCCGGTGTCATCACCACCACCTCGTGAAACCAGGTGCCGAACGGGGTCTCCATCGTTCCAGGTTGCCGCAGTCCGTCCCCCCCAGCCAGCGGAACGGCGTGAGCCTCCGGTGAGAACCGGCTCAGGGGACGAGGGCGATGGCGTCGATCTCCACCCGGGCGCCCCTGGGCAGGGCCGCCACCTGCACACAGGCGCGGGCCGGAGCGACGCCCTCGCTGAACAGACCGGCGTAGAGGGCGTTCACCCGGGCGAAATCGCCGAGGTCGGCCAGATACACCGTGGTGCGCACCACATGGTCCGGGCGGCAGCCGGCGGCCGCCAGCACCGCCTGGAGGTTGCTCAGCACCTGGCGGGTCTCGGCCTCCACGTCGCCCTCTCCCACCAGCGCCCCGCTCACCGGGTCGAGGGCGATCTGGCCGGAGCAGTACAGGACCCCGCCGGCGAGCACGGCCTGGTTGTAGGGGCCGACCGGGGCGGGGGCGGCCGTGGTGTTGACCGGATGAGACAGGGGGCTGTGCCTTTGGTCACCTCCGCCGGCGCTGGAACTCATGACGGGTAAAAATGCGGGACTGGGATCTTATGGCCTACTCCAACACCATCACCACGCCGTCCACCGCAACCGCCACGGCCTGCACCCCCGGGGACGTGGCCGGGCCCGGCGCCCATGTGCGCATCGAGGACCTCTGGTACCGCTACCCGGGCCGGGACGTCGCCTCCTGGACCCTCCAGGGGATCGACCTCGTCCTCGGGGCCGGCGAGCTGGTGGGTCTGCTGGGCCCCTCCGGTTGCGGCAAGACCACCCTGCTGCGGCTCATCGCCGGCTTCGAGCGTCCCGGCCGCGGCCGCATCAGCATCGGTGGCCAGCCGGTGGCGGGTCCCGATCGCCTGTTGCCCCCCGAGCGGCGGGGCGTCGGCATGGTCTTCCAGGATGATGCCCTCTTCCCCCATCTCGATGCCTGGCGCAACGCCTGTTTCGGCCTGCGTCGCGGCCAGGACACCGCCCGGGTGGCCTGGCTGCTCGACCTGCTGGGTCTGGGCGGGCTGGAGCGCCGCTACCCCCACGAGCTCTCCGGCGGCCAGCGTCAGCGCCTGGCGATGGCCCGTGCCCTGGCGCCGTCGCCCTCGGTGGTGCTGCTCGATGAACCCTTCTCCAATCTGGATGTGGAGGTGCGGCTGCGGCTGCGCAGCGAGTTGCCCGCCGTGCTGGCCCGCTGCGGCGCCAGTGGCCTGATGGTGACCCATGACCCGGAGGAGGCCCTGGCGATCTGCGACCGGGTGGGGGTGCTTCGCGACGGTGTGCTGCACCAGTGCGCTCCGCCGCGGCAGCTGGTCGACCAGCCCGCCACCGCCTTCGTCGGCCAGTTCGTGCTCCAGTCCAACCTGTTGCCGGCCCGCTGGCGGGGCCGGCGGCTGCAGACCGCCCTCGGCGAGCTCGAGCCCCTCTCCGGCGGCGACGCGGGCTCCGGGGGATCGGAGGCCGTTGAGGTGATGGTCCGCCCCCAGGCCCTGGAATTCCTGCCTGATGAGGAAGGAGCCGCCTGGATCACCGGCCGGGAGTTCCTCGGCCGCGAATGGCTCTATCAGGTGCAGCTCGGGGAGCAGCGGCTGCGCTGGCGGGCCCCCCTCGAGGCCGACCATCCCCATGGCCGCCGCGGCCGGCTGCGGTTCCGCTCCGGCGAGTCGGCGCTGCTGTTTCCCGGGGGCCGGCCCCTGGTGACCCTGCCGCCGGGGCGTCACGGGGAAGGCTTCAGCTCCCCGGACTGACCCCGGGATCGGCCGTCCCTGTCCTGCCACTGCTGCAGGGCCGGCCCGTGGCCGCCCACGCCGTCGTGCTCATCCCGTCCAGTCATTTTTGCTGCGGCGCAGGGCCGCCAGTTGTTCCGGATCCGCCGCCCGCACGAACAGGTTGGTGCGGCGTTCCTCGCCGATGCTGCTGGGGATCGTGGGCCCGGCCTGGGCGCGGGTGAGCCGCACCGCGGCCAGCCGTTCGGCGATGGCTCCGTCCCCCGGCCGCTGGGCGGCCGCCCAGCGCAGGTTCCCCTCGGTGTACTCATGGGCGCACCACACCCTGGTCGTCTCCGGCAGGGCCGCCAGCCGCTGCAAGGAGCGGTGCATCTGCTCGGGGGTTCCTTCGAACAGCCGGCCGCAGCCGGCGGCGAACAGGGTGTCGCCGCAGAACAGCTCCCCCTGCAGGGGCAGGTGGAAGGCGATGTGGGCGCGGGTGTGGCCCGGCACCGCCAGCACCTCCACCGGCTGGCCCAGCAGGGTGAAGCGATCCCCGTCCGCCACCCCCCGGGTCTGGAACGGGATCCGCTCCCGGTCGTCGCGGGCCGCCACCACCGCGGCCCCGGGCCATTCCCGCAGCAGGGCGGGGGTGCCGCCGATGTGATCGCTGTGGTGGTGGGTGTGCAGCACGGCCACCAGCTCCAGCTGCCGCTGCCGCAGCCAGGCGATCGCCGGGTCCGCCACCGCCGGATCCACCAGCGCCGCCCGCCGGCCGTCGTGGAGCACGAACAGGTAGTTGTCCCGCAGCACGGGCAGCAGCGCCACCTGCAGGGGCTCCGGTCGTGACACCGGGGCTCCGGCTTCGGCGGTGGCTTCGGCGGGATCCGGCATCGTTACAGTCCAGGTTGCTGCTGGCTTCCATGATCACCGCCAACCAGCGGACCCCGATCACCGTCGCCCTGGCCAAGGGCGCCCTGCTGAAGGATTCGGTGCGCCGCTTCCAGGAGGCCGGCCTGGACTTCTCCGCCCTGCTGGAGGAGGACAACCGCCTGCTGATGGTGCCCAGCCGCTGCGGCACGGCCCGGGCCCTGCTGGTGCGCAACGCCGACGTGCCGGTCTATGTGGCCTACGGCCAGGCCCAGCTCGGGGTGGTGGGGTACGACGTGCTGCGGGAGCACCAGCTGCCGGTGGCCCAGCTGGTGGATCTGGGCTTCGGCGGCTGCCGCATGGCGGTGGCGGTGAAGGCGAGCAGCGGCTACCGCCGGGCCGCTGACCTGCCGGCCCACTGCCGGGTGGCGAGCAAGTTCACCCGCTGCGCCGAAGCCTTCTTCGAGCAGCTGGATCTGCCGGTGGAGCTGATCCATCTCACCGGGTCGGTGGAGCTCGGGCCGATCACGGGCATGTCCGAGGCGATCGTCGATCTGGTGGCCACTGGCCGCACCCTGCGGGACAACGGACTGGTGGCGATCGAGGATCTGTTCAGCAGCACCGCCCGCCTGATCGGCCATCCCCTGGCCCTGCGGCTCGATGACGGCGCTCTCCAGGGTCTGGTGGAGCGGGTCGCCACCGCCCAACGGCTCGCCCCGGTGCCGTCCCCATGAGCAGTCTCGACGGCCAGCGGCTGCGGCGCCTGCTGCCCTACCTCGGCCGGGACCGCAAGCGTCTGCTGCTGTCCCTGCTGCTGCTCATCCCCCTGGCCCTGGCGGCCTCGGTGCAGCCGCTGCTGGTGGGCCAGGTGATCTCCAAGCTCCGGGGCGAGGAGGTGCTGCCGTGGCTGGCCCCCTTGCCGGTGCCGACGGCCCTGCGGGTGCTGGTGGCGATGCTGCTGGCGGCGGTGCTGCTGCGCCTCTCCCTCCAGGGCACCCAGACCTACAACGTGCAGGTGGTGGGCCAGCGCCTCACCGCGCGCATCCGCGACGACCTGTTCCGCCATGCGATGGCCCTGTCGCTGCGCTTCCATGACCGCACGCCCGTGGGCAAGCTGCTCACCCGCCTCACCAGCGACGTCGACGCCCTGGCCGAGGTGTTCGGCAGCGGCGCGGTGGGGGTGCTCTCCGATCTGGTCACCCTGCTGGTGATCGGCCTCACCATGCTCTCGATTGAGTGGCGCCTGGGGCTGCTGCTGCTCGTCAGCCAGGTGCCCGTCACCCTCGGGGTGCTCTGGCTGCAGGGCCGCTACCGCAAGGCCAACTACCGGGTGCGCGAGGAGCTCGGCCAGCTCAACGCCGACCTGCAGGAGAACCTTCAGGGCCTGGAGGTGGTGCAGATGTTCCGCCGCGAGGCCGTCAACGGCCAGCGCTTCTCCCAGACCACCGACGCCTACCGCCGGGCGGTGACCGGCACGATCTTCTACGACAGCGCCATCTCCGCCTTCATCGAGTGGGTGGCCCTGGCGGCCGTCGCGCTGGTGCTGGCCCTCGGCGGCGCCATGGTCACGGGTGGGGCCATGGGCCTGGGCACCCTGACCACCTTCATCCTGTTCTCCCAGCGGGTGTTCGATCCCCTGCGCCAGCTGGCGGAGCGCTTCACCCAGATCCAGGGGGGCCTGACAGCGGTGGAGCGCATCGGTGAGCTGCTGGAGCAGCCGATCGAGATCGCCGACCTGCCCACCAGCCAGCGCAGCGCCGCCGCCATGGTGTCGGGTGCGGAACGCTTCAGCCCCGGCGAGGTGGAGTTCGAGAACGTCTCCTTCGCCTACCGCCCCGACGACCCGATCCTCACCGATCTCTCCTTCCGCATCGCCCCCGGCGAGCACGTGGCGATCGTGGGTCCCACCGGATCCGGCAAGACCACCGTGATCCGTCTCCTCTGCCGGCTGTACGAACCCCAGCAGGGAACCATCCGCCTCGACGGGGTCGACATCCGCGAGCTGCCGATCGCCACCCTGCGCCGGCGCCTGGGGGTGGTGCTGCAGGACACGTTCCTGTTCAGCGGCAACGTGGCGGACAACCTGCGCCTCGATGCCGCCATCAGCGATGCCGATCTGGAGCGTCTCTGCGGCGACCTCGGCCTCGGCCCCCTGCTGGCCCGGCTGGGGGATGGGCTGGCCTCCGAACTGCGGGAGCGGGGCGGCAACCTCTCCTCCGGCGAACGCCAGCTGCTGGCGGTGGCGCGGGTGGCGATCCGCGACCCGTCGGTGCTGGTGATGGACGAGGCCACGGCCTTCATGGATCCCTCCACCGAAGCCACCCTGCAGCGGGACCTGGACACCCTGCTCAGCGGCCGCACCGCCATCGTCATCGCCCACCGCCTGGCCACCGTGGAGGCGGCCGACCGCATCCTGGTGCTGCGCCGCGGCCGCCTGATCGAGGAGGGCAACCACCGGGAGCTCCGGGCCGTCGGCGGGCTCTACGCGCAGCTGGCGGAACTGCAGGAGAAGGGACTGGCCACGCTCTGAGGGCCGGTCGGCTGGGCCGGCAGGGCAAGGTCGTCCGCCAGCCAGGCGTCGATCAGGGCCGCCAGCTCGCGGGGCGTCTCGACCATCGGCAGGTGGCCCACCCCGGAGAGGATCACCAGCTGGTGGTCGGGGCTGTAGCCGGCCAGATGGCGCACGTAGCGGGGCTCCATCACCTGGTCACGGCTGCCGGCGATCCAGAGGCTGGGCACCGAGAGAGCCGCAGCCAGCCTCGGCAGTTGCCGCACGGCCCCCCGGTTGGTGCTGCAGGCCAGCAGTCCCCGGGCGGCGCGGTCGTCGGCCAGCAGCGGGCTGCGGATCGCCCCCGTGCCGGGCAACCGGGCCAGCCAGGCCGGCCGCCAGCGCAGGAAGGCGGCCCCGCCCCGACGCACCCGGGCGAAGGGGCGGGGCTGGAACACTCCGCCCCCTGCGGCGATCTGCACCAGGCCCCGCAACTGCTCCCCCAGCAGGGGCGCCGCATGGAGTGCCACGCTGCCCCCCAGGGAGTGGCCCAGCAGCACCACCGGTCGCCCGGCGGCCTCCCGCTGGACGGCCTCCGCCAGCCAGCGTCCGTAGCTGACCAGGCTGGCCTGCAACCCCCGGGGCCGGTCACTGGCGCCGAACCCGGGCAGATCGGGGCACCACAGCGTCCAGCGGGGTGCCAGTTCCTGCCGCAGCGGGTGCCACAGACGCCCCGCCAGCAACCAGCCGTGCACGCCCACCAGCAGGGGGGACACGGGCGTCACCGATGCCGGGGCCGCCTGGGTCCGATCGGAGTCGGTGGAAGGGACGCCCAGGAGGGTTGCCGCGTCAATCCCCCACCCTGCCGCAGTCCGGCCGGCATCCGCCAGGATCTTCAGAACGCGTAGCCCTCTCGCCGTGCCCGGGACCCTTCCGCTGATGACCGACCTCTACGGGCCCGGGCACCGCCTCTGCGCCTGCCCCAACCCCAGCCTGGAGCTGGTGCTCAGCCAGGCCCGGCCGATCGACCTGATCGAGCTGGAAGCGCTCTGTGATGCCGTGGGCTGGAGCCGCCGTCCGTTGCGGCGCGTGCGCAAGGCCCTCCAGCACAGCCTGCTCCAGGTGGGGCTCTGGCGCCATGACGCCCGCCTGCCGCGGCTGGTGGGCTTCGCACGCTGCACCGGTGACGGGGTGGTGGAGGCCACCGTCTGGGATGTGGCGGTCCATCCCCGCTACCAGGGGGCCGGCCTGGGCAAGGAGCTGATGGACTACGTGCTCGAGCAGCTGCGGGCCATGGGCATCGACCGGGTGAGCCTGTTCGCCGACCCCGACGTGGTGGGCTTCTATGCCGCTCAGGGCTGGGAGCTGGAGCCGCTGCAGCGCCGCTGCGCCTTCTGGTACGCCCCCTGAGGGGCGGGCCCGTAATAGCGGGCGGCCAGCTGCTCCTCCGGGGTGCCGCGGCGCCAGTCGCGGCGCAGGCGGGCATTGGCCAGCATCGTCTGCCACACCCCCAGCCGGCGCCAGCGGCGGCCGTTGACCCGCAGGGCCGGCGCCAGGAGGGCGATCCTGGCCAGGGGCCGCAGCCGCTGCAGGAACTCCAGGTCCTCCATCAGGGGCAGTGGGGCGATGCCACCGGCGGCATCGTGCAGGTGCCGGGCCAGCAGCAGCCCCTGGTCGCCGTAGGGCAGCTGGCGCCAGCGGCTGCGCAGCGCCACCGCCAGCTCCACCAGGCGCAGGGCCGGATCGTCGCCGGCGATGCGCAGCCGGAAGGCCCAGGCGGTGGACGCCCCGCCGTCGATGGCGGCGGCCAGGGCCTCGGCCCATCCCGGCGGCAGGCGCACGTCCGCGTGCAGCAGCAGCAGCCACGGGGCCGTGCTGCGGGCCACCCCGGCGGCCAGCTGGCCGCCGCGGCCACCGCCCTGGTGCAGCACCACGGCGCCGGCCAGGGCGGCCAGCCGCGGGGTGGCATCGGTGCTGCCGCCATCCACCACCAGCACCTCCCGGACCAGCGACGGCGCCGTGGCCAGATCGGCCAGCAGCATCGGCAGGCCCCGGGCCTCGTTGAGGGCGGCGATCACCACGCTCAGGGGCGGGCTCATCGCCAGCGGTCCAGGTCGGCGGGGCGATCGAGGTCGTGGCGCTCCGCCAGCAGGGTGGTGCCCAGGCCGGCCCGATGGGCCTGCTGGAGGGTCTGCTCCAGCACCCGGTCGCTGCCCCAGTCGATCCCGCTGAACACCTGGGGTGTTGCCCGGCGCCGGCCGATCAGCCAGTAGCCCCCGTCGCCGGCGGGACCCAGCACCAGGTCGTTGTGCTCGAGGGCCCCGAACGCGGCCAGCAGATCGTCGGCCGCCAGCTCCGGCAGGTCGCTGCCGATCAGCACCACCGCGGCGGCCCCCTCCCGCCAGCCGCGCCGCATCTGGCGCTGCATCCGCAGGCCGAGGCTGCCCGGTCCCTGGTCGACCACCCGGTCGACACCGAGCCGGCGTCCCCAGCGGGCCGCCGCCCCGGCACCGAGGCCGCTGGTGGCCAGCACCAGCCGCAGGCCAGCCATCGCCCGGCGGGCCTCGGCCGCGGCGGCCAGCCCGTGCTGGGTGAGGCGGGCCTGGATCGCGGCCGCCCGCCCCGTCCCCACGCCGGGGACGAGGCGGCTCTTGCAGCGACCCGGCGCCGGCCAGCGGGCCAGCATCACCAGCTGGGGCGGCCCGGTTCCCCGGTCCCTCGGCGGTCTCAACCCTCGCGCGGCAGTTCGGCGGGACGCACGGTGAGGTTCTGACGGGAGCCGTTGCGCTGCACGGTGATCGTCAGCGGCTCGCCCACCTTGCCCCGGTCGACGGCCAGCTGCACCTCCGAGGCGTTCTTCACCGCCTTGTCGCCGACCTTCTCGATCAGGTCGCAGGGCTTCAGACCACCCCGGGCCGCCGGGCTGTTGTCCATCACCTCGACCACCACCACCCCGTTCACCTCGGGCAGGCGGCACTCGTTGGTGGTGGCGTTGATCTCCTTGGCCAGCTGGGGGGTGAGGGCCTGCAGGCGCACGCCGATGTAGGGGTGGCTGGCGTAGCCGCGCTCGAGGATCTGGGCGGCGATCTGGCGGGCCGTGTTGATCGGGATCGCGAAGCTCAGGCCCGCCCCCGGCGCCTGGCGGATGGCGGTGTTGATGCCGATCACCTGGCCCCGGTCGTTGATCAGCGGCCCGCCGCTGTTGCCGGGGTTCACGGCCG
This sequence comes from Aphanothece cf. minutissima CCALA 015, assembly GCA_003003925.1. Taxonomy (GTDB): domain Bacteria; phylum Cyanobacteriota; class Cyanobacteriia; order PCC-6307; family Cyanobiaceae; genus Cyanobium; species Cyanobium minutissimum. The sequence goes on along the minus strand of PVWP01000006.1, from coordinate 161,879 downwards.
CGTCGGTCTGGATGTAGGGCACGCGCTGGCCCTCACCCACGGCGTTGGTGCGCTGGATGGCGCTGATGATTCCCGCCGTGACCGTGTTGTCGAGGCCGAGGGGGTTGCCGATGGCGATCGCCCATTCCCCTGGCCGCACCTTGTTGGAGTCACCCAGGGTGGCGACCGGCAGCTTGGAGGCCACCACCTTCACCACCGCCACGTCGGTGAGGGGGTCGGCCCCCAGCACCTTGCCGGTGAAGCTGCGGCCGTCGGGCAGGGTGACGCTCACCTCGCTGGCGCCCTCCACCACGTGGGCGTTGGTGAGCAGCACCCCGTCGGAGCGGGTGATGAAGCCCGACCCCTGGCCCTGCTGCTGCTGAATGGCCGGACCGCGGCCGAAGATGCCCCCCAGGGGGTTCACGGTGCGCTTGACCGTGTCGATGCGCACCACCGCCGGACCGGCCTTCTCGACGGCATCGACGATCACCGAGCTGCTGGGTTGCAGGGAGGGGCCGGGCGCCGCATCGCTGATGGGGGGCTGCTCGGGCTGGCGCACCCCCGGCAGGGCCAGGCGGGTGCCCGTGCAGGAGGTCAGCAGGCCTGCCGCGGCCGCCAGCAGGGTGAGGCGTGACAGGAGACGGGGCTGGACCATCGGAGGTGGGCGGTCGGCGCTGAGGGAGTCATTAAAGACGAACCTCCGGGCCTGGGATGCCTATATTCGGCCATCGCGTCGTGGGCTCCTGGTGCAGCAGGGTGATCAGCTGTGGCACCGGGTGAGCCAGGATCTTCAGGGTAGGCTCAGCAAGCCCACCTACGAGACCTGGATCCGCCAGGCCCGCTGCCGCCACTACGCCGACGGCCTGCTGCGCCTCGAGGCCCCCAACAGCTTCGCCTGCGGCTGGCTGCGCAAGAACTATCTGGTCATGATCGCCGCGGTGGCCAGCGAGCACGCCGGCCGGCAGGTACGGGTGGAGGTGGAGGTGGCCCCCGATGCCGAACCCCTGGGCGGGCCCCCGGAGCTGGTGGGCGAGAACGGTGCCGGCGCGCCGCCGCCGCCGGCCGCCGCGGCGCCCGAGCGGCCGCATCCCTCCCCAGCGGGCGGCGCGGCCACCCCTGCCCGGCCCCTGCCCGTCCAGCAACGCCCCGGGGCGGGCCTCAACACCCGCTACGTGTTCAACCGCTTCGTGGTGGGGGCCAACAGCCGCATGGCCCACGCCGCCTCCCTGGCGGTGGCCGAGGCGCCGGGCCGGGAGTTCAACCCCCTGTTCATCTGCGGCGGGGTGGGGCTGGGCAAGACCCACCTGATGCAGGCCATCGGCCACTACCGGCTGGAGATCGACCCGGAGGCGCGGGTGTTCTATGTGAGCACCGAGACCTTCACCAATGACCTGATCCAGGCCATCCGCAAGGACGGCATGCAGGCCTTCCGGGATCGCTACCGGGCCGCCGACCTGATCCTGGTGGATGACATCCAGTTCATCGAGGGCAAGGAGTACACCCAGGAGGAGTTCTTCCACACCTTCAACGCCCTGCACGAGGCCGGCCGCCAGATCGTGATCGCCAGCGACCGGCCCCCCAGCCAGATCCCCCGGCTGCAGGAGCGGCTGATCTCCCGCTTCTCGATGGGGCTGATCGCCGACATCCAGATCCCCGATCTCGAGACCCGGATGGCGATCCTGCACAAGAAGGCGGAGGCGGAGCAGGTGGCCCTGCCCCGGGAGCTGATCCAGTACATCGCCGGGCGCTTCACCTCCAACATCCGCGAACTCGAAGGCGCCCTCACCCGGGCGGTGGCCTTCGCCTCGATCACCGGCCTGCCGATGACCGTGGAATCGCTCGCGCCGATGCTCGATCCGGTCGGCAATGAGGTGGCGGTCACCCCCCAGCAGGTGCTGGAGAAGGTGGCCGAGGTGTTCGAAGTGCGCATCGAGGAGATGCTCAGCCCCAGCCGCAAGCGGGCCGTGAGCCAGTCGCGCCAGGTGGGGATGTACCTGATGCGCCAGAACACCAATCTGTCGCTGCCGCGCATCGGTGAAGCCTTCGGCGGCAAGGATCACTCCACCGTGATGTACGCGGTGGAGCAGGTGGAGAAGAAGCTCAGCAGCGATCCCGCCCTGGCCCGCCGGGTGCAGCAGGTGCGCGACCTGCTGCAGATCGCCTGCCGCCAGCGCCGCTGAGGCTCAGCCCGCGCCGGTGAGGGGCCGGGCCGGATCGAGCCCCTCCACCTCCCCGTGGAACACCCGGCTGGCGGTGATGTCCTCGGCCTCGATCGTCATCAGGTCGGTCTTGGAGAGGGCCCGCCCCATGCCGCTGAACAGGCGGTTGGCCTGGCGCATGCGGGCCCGGTCGATGGCGTTGCGGATCGAGCGGGCATTGGCGAAGAAGGGCAGCTGCATGCGGCGCTGGATGTATTCCGCGAAGGCGGCGGCCGCCTCGGGGCTGAAGCGGTAGTTCTCCGCCGCCAGGATCAGCTGGGCGATCGCCAGCAGCTCGCTGGCGGAGTAGTCGGGGAAGTCGATGTGGTTCGCCACCCGCGAGGAGAGGCCCGGATTGCTCTGGTAGAAGACGTCCATCCGCTCCTTGTAGCCGGCGAAGATCACCACCAGGTCGTTGCGGTTGTTCTCCATCACCTGCAGCAGGATCTCGATCGCTTCGGCGCCGTAGTCCCGCTCGTTCTCGGGCCGGTAGAGGTAGTAGGCCTCGTCGATGAACAGCACGCCGCCCATCGCCTTCTTGAGCATCTCCCGGGTCTTGGGGGCCGTGTGGCCGATGTACTGGCCCACCAGATCGTCGCGGGTGGCCGTCACCACATGGCCCTTGCGGACATAGCCGAGCCCGTGCAGGATCTTCGACATCCGCTCCGCCACCGTCGTCTTGCCGGTGCCGGGCCGGCCGGTGAACGACATGTGCAGGCTGGGGGGCGCCGTGTCGAGACCCACCTGGGTGCGGGCCCGGTTGATCACCAGCAGGGCGGCGATCTCTCGGATGCGGGCCTTCACCGGCCGCAGGCCGATCAGCTCCCGGTCGAGCTGGTCGAGCACCTCCTTGATGCCGGCGGCGTCGTAGGCCGCCCGCAGATCCACCAGCCGCGACTCCTGCGGCGTGTCCCCGTCGTCTCCGTCGGCAGCGGCGCCCTCAGAGGAGACCATCGATCGCCCGCGCGAAGGTTTCCTCCGGCTCGCCGATGGGGTCCTCGTCGGCTTCGGCCCGCACGGTGAGGTTCACGTAGGTGCGGCCGAAGCTGATGTCCGGGAAGCGGCCCTCCTGCTCCGAGAGGCCGTTCAGGCGCTCCAGGAACACGCGGGTGCGTTCGTAGTCGTCGAACTCGATGCGGCGCTCGAGCCGATCGGGGCGGGGCCGTCGGGTCCAGGGCTGATCCATGGGTCCGACCCTAGATCAGCCCGGATCGTCGAGGCAGTCGGTGCGGGCCACGCACAGGCGGGCGGCCCAGGCGGCGGCATGGGCGCGGTTGGCCGCCTGCTCCGCCGGCGCCTCGGTGCTGAGCGGATGGGGGAAGGTGCCGGCGATGGCCGCGTTGGTGACGCAGAACATCGCCTTCTGGAAACTCATGCAGATCTTCACCCGCATGTCCCCGCCGCCGCGGATGCCGGCGAGGTAGCGGTCGCGCAGCCGCTCGGGGAGGTGGCGGTACATGTCCTGCATCAGCAGGCTGGGCGGGATGCCCGACCCCATGGTGGGCAGCGGGTCGGCGTAGAGGGCGCCGTACATGAACTGGGCCTGGTCGGGGGAGATCTGCTGGGCCTGGGCGTTGAAGGACACCGTGCCCAGGAACGGGGTGCCGCGCAGGAACACCGCCTCCACGTAGGGCACGGCCACATCCCCGAGGAAGGTGAGACCGGCCTCGGGGGGCAGCACCCAGAAGGAGCTGCCGGCCACCTCCACCGCATAGGTGATCGGCGCCCCCGCCGCCGCCACCAGGCCCTCCTTGATGAACGTGACCACGGAGGCGATCGAATCCACACGCCCGTCCCGCTCGGCCCGCGCCAGATCCAGGAAGAGATCGCTCATCACTCGCCAGAACTGGCCGAGGGCATGGGTGGTGGCGGCCGAGCGGATCAGTTCCGTGAGGAACTGGGGGAAGAGCGGGTTGAGCACCGCCAGCAGGGGATCGCGCCGGGTCTTGCGGGCGACGATGGCGGCGCAGCTGGCGGCGAAGGCCTCGCTGTCGAGATAGGCATCGAGGCCGCCGGTGCCGTGCCAGAGCATCGCCTTCTGGCAGTACTCCGCGTATTCGAAGTTGATCCGGTCGTGCAGCAGGTGGCGCCAGATCTTCGCCGGGCTGAGGTCGCCGTCGAGGAAGCGGAAGACCGGGAAGGGATTGAGGAACTGCTTCTGGGCCTGGTGGATGAGATTGATGCTGTAGGCATCCAGCACCTCGCCGTAGCTTTCCAGCACGTCCACCACCTGGACCAGGTGATCGGGGGATTCGGCCAGCAGGGTGTGACCGGCGAGCAGCGTTTCCACCAGATCGCCACTGGTGGGGCGGCCCCCGGCGAAGGTGAGGGGCGGTTTGGGGGAGCGGGGAATCGGTCTCATGTCACCAGCCCTCCGCCCTGGAGGGCCGCCACCAGCGCCGGCAGCTGGGCCATGGCGGTGGTGGCCTGTTCGCTGAGGCGGCCCAGGCCGAAGGGCAGCACCCCCAGGGCCACCACGCCGCTGGCCAGGGCCAGGGCGGGCAGGGTTTCCCGCAGGGCCACCGCCGGCAGTCGCACCTCCAGGCGGGAGTCCGCCACCGCATCCCCGCTGGGCGGGGTCACCGCCAGGCGGCCGAAGAAGGCCCGGTTCACCAGCAGCAGGAAGTACACCGCCGTCAGACCCGAGCCCACCATGCACAGCAGGGTGGCCACCGGGAAGGCGCCCAGGCTGCCGCGGAACACCAGGAATTCGGAGATGAAGCCCGCCATGCCGGGCATGCCGGCGCTGGCCATGACCCCCAGGATCATCAGGGTGCCGGTGAACGGCAGGCCCCGCTCGGGGTTGAGCAGGCCCCGCAGCACCTCCAGGTCCCGGGTGCGGGTCTTGCGGTAGACGATGCCCACCAGCAGGAACAGCAGGGCGGAGATCAGCCCGTGGCTGACCATCTGGAAGACGGCCCCCAGCAGGCTGACCGGGGTGGCGGCCGCCGCCGCCAGCAGGATGTAGCCCATGTGGCCCACCGAGCTGTAGGCCACCATCCGCTTCATGTCCCGCTGGGCGATGGCCGCCAGGGAGCCGTACAGCACCGACACCGCCGCCCAGCCCGCCAGCCAGGGGGCCAGCAGGGCCCAGGCCTCGGGGAACATCCCCAGGCAGAAGCGCAGCAGGCCGTAGGTGCCCAGCTTCAGCAGCACCCCCGCCAGCAGTACCGACACGGGGGTGGAGGCCTCGGTGTGGGCGTCGGGCAGCCAGGTGTGGAACGGCACCAGGGGGATCTTGATGGCGAAGCCGATCAGCAGCGCCCCCAGCAGCGCCAGCTGGGTGCCCATGCCCAGCTGGGCGGTGGTGACGGGGTTGATGCTGAAATCCGCCTGGCCGGTGAACAGGGAGAGGCCGAGGAAGGCGCCCAGGATCAGCACCCCGGAGACGGCGGTGAAGATCAGGAACTTGGTGGCGGCGTAGCTGCGGTTGGCGCCGCCCCAGATGGAGATCAGCAGCCAGAGGGGAATCAGCTCCAGCTCGTAGAAGAGAAAGAACAGCAGCAGGTTTTCGGACAGGAACGCCCCGTTGACCGCCCCGCTGATGGTCAGCAGCAGGGCGAAGTACAGCCGGGGGCGCTGGCTGAGGTCGCGGGTGCAGATCCCCGACACCAGGGTGAGGCCGGCGTTCACCAGCACCAGGGGCATGGCCAGGCCATCGACGCCCAGGCGGTAGTCGAGGCCGATGCTGTCGACCCAGGCGAAGGACTCCTGCAGCTGCAGACCCGCCTGGCCGGGGTCGAAGGCCAGCAGCACCCGCAGGCTCCAGAGCAGCTGCAGGCCCAGCAGGGCCAGGGCGGCACGGCGGATGCGCTCGGTGGCCAGTTCGCCCGGCCAGCAGAGCAGGCCGAGGGCGCCGGCGAAGGGAATCAGCAGCAGGGCGCTCAGCATCGTGCGATCAGCTCCCCAGCCAGGAAAGGCTGCCGACCAGCAGCACGATCGCGGCCACCACCGTGAAGACGTAGGTCTGCAGCCGGCCGCTCACCCCCAGCTTGAGGCTCTCGGCCGAGCCCATCGAGACGGCGGCGATGCGGTTGACCATGCCGTTGACCACCAGCTGGTCGAAGCCGTTGGTGATCCGGGCCAGGCCGGCCACGAAGGCCACGATCGTGGCCCGGTAGATGCGGTCGGTGTAGAAGTCGAAGGCCAGCAGGTCCTGCAGGACCCGCAGGGGCCGCAGCACCGAGCGGGACCAGAAGGTGTCCAGCGGCACCAGGCTGCCCACCAGCAGGCCGCCCAGGCCGCTGCCCACCAGGACCAGGGCCGTGCCGCCCGAGAAGGCGCCGATGCCGGGAACCCGGTCGATGCGGGCCATGACCAGCGGTGTCACCAGCACCAGCACGGCGACCGTGACCATGGGCAGGGCCATCAGCCAGTTCACCTCCGGGGTCCGCCGGGTCTTGGGGTGCGGCGCACCCAGGAACACCTGGCGGTAGACCCGGGTGAGGTTGAGGGCCGTCAGGGCGTTGGTGAGCAGCACCACGGCGGCGAAGAACGGGGCCCGCGAGCCCAGGCCCTCGAGCATCAGGCCGAAGCTCCAGAAGCAGCCCAGGGGCAGCAGGCCGGTGAGGCCCGCGGCCCCCACCAGGAAGCCGGTGGTGGTGGCGGGCATGCGGGTACCGAGGCCGCCCAGTTCGGTGAGGTCCTGGCAGTTGGTGGTGGCGATGACGCTGCCGACGCTCATGAACAGCACGGCCTTGGCCAGGGCATGGGAGAAGAGCAGCAGCAGGGCGATGAAGGGCTGCTGCAGGGCGATGGCGATGAACACCAGCCCCAGGTAGGAGGTGGTGGAGTAGGAGCAGGCCCGCTTGAGGTCGACCTGGGAGATCGCCACCAGGGCGCCGCCCAGGGCACTGATGGTGCCCACCGCCAGCAGCACGTCGATGGCCACCGGCGAGATCAGCAGCAGCGGCATCACCTTGAGGAGCACCACGGCGCCGCAGGTCACCACCACGGAATTGCGCAGGATCGAGGCCGGATTCGGCCCCTCCATCGCCTCATCCAGCCAGAGGTGCATCGGGAACTGGGCGCACTTGCCCATCGGCCCGGCGATGAGGGCCAGGCCCAGGAGGGTGGCCCCCAGGGCCGGCAGGGTCTCGTTGGCCGACCAGGCGTAGAGGTCGTTGAACTCCAGCGATCCGGCCCAGGCCGACAGCGTCACCACCCCCATCAGCAGCAGCACATCCCCCACCCGCTTGGTGAGGAAGGCGTCGCGGGCGGCGGTCACCACCAGCGGCTGGGCGTACCAGAAGCCCACCAGCAGGTAGGTGGAGAGGGTGAGCATCTCCAGCAGGAAATAGCTCATGAACAGGTTGCTGCTCAGCACCACCCCGGCCATGGCGCCCTCGAAGAAGCCCACCAGGGCATAGAAGCGGGCCAGGGACCATTCCTTGTCGAGGTAGCCGAGGGCGAAGACCTGCCCCACCAGGCTCAGGCCGGTCACCAGCTCCAGGGCCGCCAGGTTGGTGAGGGACAGATCGAAGCCGATGCGCAGATCCAGATCGGCGGCCGAGAACCAGGCGATGTCGAGGTGCTGGGGCCCGAGGGCCAGCACGGCCCGCAGCACCAGGCTGCCGTGCAGCACCGCCAGCAGGGTGACGAGCAGGTTGAGGTAGGCCGCCGGACGGGGACCGTTGCGCTTCACCCAGCCCGCCGCCCAGGGCAGCGACAGCAGCATGCCGCTGAACCCGTAAAGGGGAATCAGCCAGCTGAGCTGGATCGACAGGGGAAGGGTGTCCGGCAAAGGGGGAGAGACGTCAGAAGGTGGCCCGTTGCAGGGCCCTGGACGGGACGGCGGCAAGGCTGCCGATCCAGGCCGCCAGATCCTCCCCATGCTGCTGTTCTTCGTCCCGCAGGGCACGGAAGAAGGACGCATTGTTGCCATCGCCGATCAGCAGGCAGAAGCGCATCGCTTCGCCGTAGTGCTGGATCAGGTCCTCCTCGAGGACGGCGTTGAGGCGCAGCAGACCCTCCAGGTCGGCGGCGTGGCCGACCGGACGCAGCTGGGAGGCGGCGGGGGCCACCCCCAGCTGCAGCATGCGCTGCACTAGCCGTTCGGCGTGCCGCATCTCTTCGACGGTCTCCTGGCGGAACCGTTCGGCGGCACTGGTGTCGCCCCAGAGCTCCACAAGGGAGGCCTGGGTCATGTACTGCTGCACGGCCGACAGCTCCAGACTCAACGCGCGGCCCAGGTAGCCGAGGACGCGCGGATGGGCGGCGTCCATGGGGATCAGCCCCTGCGGCCGACGCCGGAGGCCGCCAGGGCCGGCTCCACCTCGCTGTGGGGACGGGCAATGATGTGGGCCGCCACCAGGCCGTCGCCGACCCGCTCGCAGGCATCGGCGCCGGCCCGCACGGCGGCGTTCACGGCGCCGGTCTCACCGCGGACCATCACGGTGACGTAGCCGCCACCGACGAACTCCCGGGCGATCAGGGTGACTTCCGCGGCCTTGGTCATGGCGTCCGCCGCCTCGATCGCCGGCACCAGGCCCCGGGTTTCGATCAGACCGAGGGCGATGCCGTGGATGGTGGGGGCCATGGAGGGGGTACGGGGAGTGGGGGTCTTGGGGGGGGTGCCGGCACCGCCGCTGTCGCGGCGGCTGGGGCTCGAGGCGCTGGAGCGCTGGCTGGTCGCCGTGGCGGCCTTGGCGGTGGTCCGGCGCGGCTGCCGGGTCGCCGGGCTGGAGCGGGCCGCCCGTGGGGCCCGGGTGGTGGCCGCCGGTTTGGGTTCCGCCGGCTTGGCCACGGCCGCCGGTGGCAGGGCCGGCGGGCTGCCGCCTCCGGCCGCCCCCCCGGCCGCCGCTGCAGGAGCGGAGGCCGGCGCCGCCGCCGGGGGGGCCGGGGCCGGTGTGACGGTGGCGTCGGGACCGGAGCGGGGGGTGCGGCTGGCCATGGAACGGGCGGGGGGAGGAGGAACGGGCGGGGCGGCGATGGGAGGGGCGCTTACCCGTCCGGTTCCCAGAAGTCGATGATGCCGCCGATGGTGAGATCGGTGTGCGTTTCGGGGTTGCCGCAGGCGAAGCGGGCGGCCGAGCCGCTGGCGGTGAAGACCCAGTTGCCGGGGGAGGCCCCGACCGGATCCACGGCGACGCTGAGCTTGCCTTTGGTGTTGCGCAGCACCCGCAGGTTCCAGTGCTCGAGGCCGGGCACCCGCTGGGTGCAGACCAGGGATCCGGTGACCTGCATGATCTCCATCAGGCCTTGCCTCCCTGGGGCGCCGGCGCAGCGCTGGGGGTGCCGCTCGCTGGCGGGGTGGCCTTGCCGGCGTCGGGGTCCCAGTGGTCGATGATCCCCACGATCGTGAGGTCGCTCGGGTACGACTTGCTGCCCGCCGCCTCGCGGGCGGCGGAACTGCCGACGCAGATCACCCAGTCGCCCGGGATGCAGCCCACCGCGTCGACGGCCACCTTCTGGGTGCTGCCGTCCTGGACCACCTGCAGGTGCTTGTGCTCGAAATCGGGGATGCGGTTGGTGGAGACCAGGGGTTTGACCACCTTGCAGATCAACATGGTCAGTGCCCTCCTGCGGTGGTGAGGCTGATGGTGGAACCTACCGCCTCGGCGGGCGCGTGGCGCTCCTGATCGCGGACGGTGAGCAGGGCATGGAGCAGGCCCTGGGCGAAGAGGTCGGAATAGCGGTTCTCGATCGCCTCCTGAACCCGGCGGGCGTGGCGCACGGCCCGCTCGCGGGCGCCGGGCACGTTGCCGTTGTAGTCGAAGCGGACCACCACGGGCACCGGCAGGCCCCGGGAGACGTTGAGGCCCTTGAAGATCTTCACGCCCACGTCCATGTCCGGGGCGCCCTCCTCCACCGTGTCCATGTAGGCGAAGTAGGTGAGATTGCGCAGGTGGATCTCCTTGAAGCCGATGCCCACGCCGATGAAGCGCTCCGCATGGCCTGCATCGGCGTAGTGGCCGTCGTGGTACTGGCGGACGTAGTCGATCTGGGAGATGTTGTGCTCCAGCAGCCGGGCGATCAGCCGCACCATGCCGGGATCGGGGGCGGAGGCCGCCGCGGCTTCCGCCAGTTCGGCGATCCGGCGCCGGGCCTCCTCGGGAGCCAGGTGGCGGGTGGCCTCATACACCGTGGCGGCATCGAGCCACTGATCCAGGCGGGTGCTGCCGTCCATGCCCGGCACGTGCACCCGGATGGCGTCGGTGTCGGTGTCGATCCCCAGCAGCAGCAGGTCGACGGAGGCGCCGCAGCAGAAGCTGTTCTCCACGGCCTGCTGGAACTCCATCAGCCGCTGGCGGCCGCAGCTGGCCGCCAGGGCGTCGTCACTGCCGTGGGCGGCGCAGCCCTCGTGGCTCGGGTCAAGGGAACTGAAGTGGTAGAGCACCACCTTCAGGTAGCGGGTGTCCTCGTGGGCAGCATTGGGGACGCCCTCCCGGTAACGGCGGTGTTCGGTCTTGACCCAGCGGTTGACCGTGTTCTCCACATCGAACAGGGCCCCGGCATGGGGACGGCGCCGCACCGAACTGAAGGGCAGCCGCAGGGCGAAGGCGATGGCATGGGCCAGGCGGCCATCGGCGCAGGGGGTCACATCCAGCAGGTGGAAACCGCAGGAGAGCAGGAAGGCGTTGAAGTCCTCGGCGGCGGCGCTGCCGGGCTGGCCATGGAGCGGATCGTCGCGGAAGAAGCCGTCACTGGTCTGTTCGTAGGTCTCGAAGACGCACCAGGCGAACAGGCTGCGCATGTCGAGCTGGCTGACCCAGGCCTTCTCCAGGATCGGCAGGGGCAGGCTGAAGCCCAGTTCCGCCTGGGCCAGGGCCTGGGCCCGCTCGACGAAGTCATCCTCGTGCTGCAGGGCGGAGAGCCGCTTGAGCACGGGCACGATCCGATCGAAGGCGTCCTTGACGCCACGGTCGTAGTTCTCGAGGGCGGCATTGGCCGCGTGGTCGGTGAGCGGATGGGGGCTGCCGGTGGCTCCCTGGCCCAGCCGCACCGCCGCCAGGCGCCGGGAGAGGTCGGCGCCGGAGGGGGCATCGGGACGGCGCCGGGGGGCTCTCGGAGCGAGGGGACGGATCGTGGGGGCCGGGCGGCGGGGCATCAGGGGTTCAGCCGCGGGCTCCGCCGGAGACCGTGATCAGGGAGCCGGCGCTGGTGCTGCCGCTGGATCCGGTGATCTTGTTGGTGGGCTCGGGCACGGCCTCGTTGCGCTTGTTCTGGAAGCCGGGCATCGCGGACATCGGGCCGACGCGGCTGGGGTTGCGGCGGCGGGCCGAGGCCCCTTCGGTGCCGGTGACATGCTTGCCCCGGTCCCAGTCGTCGCCGGTGATGTTGAGGCCGGCGGAGATGCCCTCGCCGGTGACCCGGGAGGTGGGACGGGCGTCCTCATCGACGGTCACCGGAGCTGCCGCGGCCGGCGGCCGCAGCCGCACCCGCTCCTGGCTGGGGCGGTCGAAGCGGAACTGCTCGGTGCCGGTCACCTTGTCGGCGGCCATGTCGAAGGGGCCGGTGATGCGGTTCCCCTGCTCGTAGCTGTTGCCGGTCACCCCACCGGGGCGCTGACGGGCGCTCTGGGCGGCCCGGGCCGGGGACTGGACGCTGAACTGTTGCCAGGGCTGGGCGCTGAGGGGCTGGGGAAAATCGGCGTCCTCCCGGGTGGCGGCTCCGCAGGCCTCGGCCATCTGGTCGCCGCCGATGTAGGGGGTGCCGGTGATGTCCTCGCAGGCGCCGCGCTCGGCACCGGTCATGGCGCCACCGATGCCGGGCTGGATGCCGGTCATCACGGTGCCCATGCGCACCGGGGTGCGCTGGCGGATCTCGGCCACCTTGGTGGAGGGGCACCAGGTGCCGGCCTCCTCGAGGCCGGCATAGGGGGTGCCGGTGACGGCCTTGCAGGTGCCGGGCTCATCGCCGGTGACCTTCTCGGAGCGGCCGGTGCGGGTGCCGCTCACCACCAGCGCCTTGTTGGTGACACTGAAGCCCACTTTGGGGGCTTCAGGAGTCGGTTTGGTGCCGCAGAACTGTTCGTACTGCTGGGTGCCGATGTATTCGTCGCCGGTGACCAGGCGGCAGGAGCCCGGCTCGTCGCCGGTGACGTGCTCGCTGCGGCCCACATGGGTGCCGGTGATGCCGGTGCCCCGCAGCGTGTGCAGGCTGCTGACCTTGGCCGGGGCGCGGCCGGGGACCTGGGACTGGTCGCCCACGTACTGGGTGCCGGTGAGCTGGCGATGGGCGCCGGGCTCATTGCCGGTGACCCGTTCGGACCGTTCCACGATCACCCCGGAGACCGGGCGGCCGGCGGTGGTGCGGGTCAGACCCACCTTGCGGGGGGAGGGGCTGGTGGTGCCGCACCAGGCGGCGCTCTGGTTGGCGGAGATGTACTCGGTGCCGGTGACGTTCTTGCAGGTGCCGGGTTCGTCGCCGGTGACCTTCTCGGAGCGGCCCACTTCGTTGCCGGTCACCCGGTTGCCGTGGCTGGTGGCGCTGACCCGCACCTTGGCGGGCTGCAGGGGCGTGGGATCGCTCTGGCAGAAGGTGCGGAAGATCTCGGCCCCCAGGTACTCGGTGCCGGTGACGGGCCGGCAGGTGCTGGCCTCGTTGCCGGTGGTCTTGAGGGAGCGGTTGGCCTGGGTGCCGGTGACCACCTGGCCGCGGACCGTCTCGCTCACCCCCACCTTCCAGTGGGCATCGGCGGCGGCATCGATCTTGGCCTGGCCACGCCGGGGGCCGGTGGGGCGGGAGCCGCCGCTGCGGGAGCTGCCGGCGGAGCCCACCTTGCACTTGAGTTCCCGGACCTTCTGGGCCAGCTCGCGGCTGCTCATGTCGGGGTTCGACTGGCGGGCCACCGAGGCGGCGACGGAGCTGGTGGGGGCGCTGGCGGACTTGCCCCGTTTGGAGAGGGCTTCGCGGCGGGCCATGACGATGGCCCGGCTGGGGTTGTGCTGGGCGGTGCGCTTGGGGGTGCCGTTGCGGCGCTCCCCGTTGCGGGCGCCGCGGTTGGCCAGCGATGCCCCCAGACCGGAGGACGCGGGGGCGGGGGCAGCGGCGGCGGGCGGGCTGGCGACCACGGCGGGGGTGGCGGGGGCGCTGGACCTGGTGGCGCGCATCACCTCCTGGCGGGTGCGGTCGCTGGAGGTGTCGGCCCGCTTGCCGCGGCGGGAGAGGGCTTCACGGCGCTGCAGCACCAGGTTCCGGCTGGGGTTCGCCAACGGCTTGGCGTTGCTGCGATGGCCGGAAGCCGAGGAGGAGGTCAGGGAGGCCGAACCGCCCCGGCGCGGGGCGGCGGCGCCACGGGAGGGGGCAGCGGTCGGGGCCGGGGCCGGCGTGGCCGGGGAGGCACTCACGGCCTCGGTGCGGCTGCGCTGGGCGTCGGCGGCCGTGCGCACCCGTCCCGGGGAGGACATGAACTGGGCGGAGGCTTTCTTGCCGCCGTTGGTGAGGGCCTTGCGGCGCTCCAGAGCTGCTTCCCGACTGGTGGTTCTGGCCATGTCCGCCCCGTGAATGGATGATCAAAAGTGATGGATCCCGACCGCCGGCCGGGATCCGCTGTGGTCGCTGGATCAGCGGCCTTCGAACACGACGAAGCAGGCGCCCTGGCTCTGGGTGTAGGCGTCGTAACCGACGAGGCGCACGTGGTGATCGGGGTAGGCCCGGTGGCACGACTCGAGCTCGTTCACGATCACACCGAGATCCTTCTCACCGAAGAAGGGCAGCTTCCAGTACGACCAGTAGGTGGCCATGGAGCGGCTGGGGTGGACGTGCTCGACCAGGGGGCTCCAGCCCTGGGCAATGATGTAGGCGATCTGGTCGTAGATCTCGTCCTGGGTCATCGGCGGGAGGAAGCCGAAGGTCTCCAGGGTGGCGACTGTTTGGTAGTCACCCACGGTGCTCTTGAAGGGCATGGGGATCCTTGTGGGAAATGGGTTGGGGAACCCGGCCCCGCCGACCTTGGGTGGGAGCACCCTCGGTCAGCGGCGGCAGGGCATGGGGCCGTGGTGTCGGATCAGCCGACGTCGAGCTTGTCGACGGTGTCGAACTCGAACTTGATTTCCTTCCAGGTCTCGAGGGCGATGGCCAGCTCGGGGCTGTGCTTGGCGGCTTCCGTCAGGATGTCGCGGCCTTCCTTCTCGATCTCGCGGCCGGCGTTGCGGGCCTTGACGCAGGCTTCGAGGGCCACCCGGTTGGCGGCGGCGCCGGCGGCCGAACCCCAGGGGTGACCGTGGGTGCCACCACCGAACTGCAGCACGGAGTCGTCACCGAAGATGGCGACCAGGGCGGGCATGTGCCACACGTGGATGCCGCCGGAGGCCACGGCGAAGACACCGGGCATCGAACCCCAGTCCTGATCGAAGAAGTTGCCGCGGGTGCGGTCTTCGGGGATGAAGGATTCGCGCAGCTGGTCGATGAAGCCCAGGGTGGTCTGACGGTCACCCTCGAGCTTGCCCACCACGGTGCCGGTGTGGAGCTGGTCGCCACCGGAGAGGCGCAGGCACTTGGCCAGCACCCGGAAGTGGATGCCGTGCTTGGGATGGCGGTCGATCACCGCGTGCATGGCACGGTGGATGTGGAGCAGCATGCCGTTCTTGCGGCACCACTTCGACAGACCGGTGTTGGCGGTGAAGCCACCGGTGATGTAGTCGTGCATGATGATCGGCTGCCCGAGTTCCTTGGCGAACTCGGCCCGCTCGTACATCTCCTCAGGAGTGGCGGCGGTGCAGTTGAGGTAGTGCCCCTTCTTCTCGCCGGTTTCTTCCTGGGCGAGCTGGACGGCTTCGGCCACGAACTCGAAACGGTTTTGCCAGCGCTGGAAGGGCTGGGAGTTGATGTTTTCGTCGTCCTTGGTGAAGTCAAGACCGCCGCGGAGGCATTCGTAGACCACCCGGCCGTAGTTCTTGCCGGACAGGCCCAGCTTCGGCTTGATGGTGCAACCCAGCAGGGGACGGCCGTACTTGTTCATCCGGTCGCGTTCGACGTGGATGCCGTTCGGCGGGCCGGGGCAGGTCTTGATGAAGGCCATCGGGAAGCGGATGTCTTCCAGGCGCAGGTGGCGCAGGGCCTTGAAGCCGAACACGTTGCCCACCAGGGAGGTGAGCACGTTGGTCACGGAGCCTTCCTCGAACAGGTCGAGGGGGTAGGCGATGAACGCGTAGAAGGACTCCTTGTCACCAGGGACGTCTTCGATGCGGTAGCAGCGGCCCTTGTAGAAGTCGAGATCGGTGAGGAGCTCGGACCACACGGTGGACCAGGTGCCGGTGGAGGACTCGGCGGCCACGGCGGCAGCCACCTCTTCCTTGGGCACACCTTCCTGGCCGGTGCACTTGAAACAGGCCAGCAGGTCGGTGTCGAGGGGGACGTAATCGGGAGTCCAGTAAGTGTCGCGGTACTCCTTGACCCCGGCGTCGTACTTCTTGCTCATGGGATTGTTCGGATGGGTTCGGATGGAAAACTCAGAGGGTCAGCCGACCGCTCAGTCCTTCGATCCCAGGCCGAAGCTGCTGTTCAGCGCCGGCTCCACCTCGCGGTGGGGACGGGCGATGATGTGGGCGGCCACCAGGCCGTCGCCCACCCGCTCGCAGGCATCGGCGCCGGCACGGACGGCGGCGTTCACGGCACCGGTTTCACCCCGCACCAGGACGGTCACGTAGCCGCCACCGACGAATTCGCGACCGATGAGGCGCACCTCGGCGGCTTTGGTCATGGCGTCCGCCGCTTCGATGGCGGGCACCAGACCGCGTGTCTCGATCATGCCGAGGGCGATGCCCATGGTTTCGTTTGCCATTACCTGCTCCTGGAGGAGGGGGGTGGAATGTTCGTTGGCAACCTTGCTCCTCCGTCAAACCCTCCGTCAAGCGATTGGGAGCCGGGCGGCCATCAAGGTTTTCGGATCGGCTGATAAGGGCAGCTGATCAGTGCAACACAAAAAGCAAGCTTTGCTTGATCGCCGCCGCGCCGCGCGGCCTCGCCGGCGGCCCGCCGCCCGCCCCGGGGGCTCAGAGCGGCTCGGCGCTGGAGACGAAGCCGACCCCGCCGTAGCGCTTCAGCAGCGGGCGCAGGGCGGTTCCCACCGCGCCGAGCAGCTCGTCCTCCACGAACACGATCACGTGGGCGTTGGCCCCCAGCCCGCTGAAGTCCATCGCTTCGGAGATCTCTCCTGAAGGGCCCATGCCGGTCACGTGCCGCATCACTGAATAGCCCTTCGCCCCGGCCGCGGTGATGGTGCGGCAGACACGGTTCAGTTCCCGCTCGCTGAGAAAGAGATCAATGCGCTTCATGGGAATGGGGCGACGGGTCGGCAAGGGGGGCAACGGTCCGGCGAGGTTCGGCCTGGCAGGGCCGGGTTCAGCCGAGCGGAATGAACTGGCGGGTCAGCGCCATGTAGAGCGGAATCCCGATCACCACATTGAAGGGGAAGGTGAGACCCAGGGCGGTGGAGATGTAGAGGCTGGGGTTCGCCTGGGGGACGGTCATGCGCATCGCCGCCGGCACGGCGATGTAGGAGGCACTGGCGCAGAGCACCATGAACAGCAGGGTGTTGCCCTGGCTCAGGCCCAGAAGGGCGCTCACCAGCAGCCCCAGCAGGGCATGCAGGGGAGGGGCCAGCAGGGAGAAGCCGATCAGGAACGCCCCCGCCTGCCGAAGGTCCCGCAAGCGCTGGGCCGCCACGATGCCCATGTCGAGCAGGAAGAAACAGAGGGCTCCGTAGAAGAGTTTTTCCGTGAAGGGATCCATCTTCGCCAGACCCGCCGGACTGAAGGCCGCCACCACATAACCGATCACCAGGCTGCCGATCAGCAGGTACACCGAGCCATTCAGAAAGGCCTCCTGGAGAATCTCCTTCCAGCGCAGACTGCCGCCGCCGTTCTGCTGATCGGCGGGGATCTCCGCATCCTCCGCGGGGGCCGAAAGCCTGGCCAGGATCACCCCCACCACGATCGCCGGCGATTCCATCAGGGCCAGCGCTGCCACCATGAAGCCGTCGAAGTTCACCTCCACGACGTTGAGGAAGCTCTCGGCGGTGATGAAGGTGACGGCGCTGATCGAGCCGTAGGAGGCGGCGATGGCGGCGGCGTTGTAGCCGTCGAGGCGCAAGCGCAGGAACAGGAAGCTGGTCAGCGGCACCAGCAGCGACATCGCCACCGCCGCCCCGATCGTCAGCAGCACCTGGGGGCCCAGGCCGCTGTGGGCCAGCTCCATGCCCCCCTTGAAGCCGATCGCCAGCAGCAGATAGAGGGAAAAGAGCTTGGGCAGCGGCGAGGGGATCTCCAGGTCGGAGCCCACCAGCACCCCCAGGATGCCCAGGAAGAAAAAGAGAACCGGCGCGGAGAGAAGGTTCTGTAGGACCAGGCTCGACTGCATCGCCCTCCGGCGCCCAAAGGGTGGAGGCAACTTAGGGGCGAATCCGGCCATGGGCCGTCACCGGTCGCGCAACGTTGTCCGGTCCGTCCGTCCGATCGGCGGCGAATTCCCTATCGTCCGCCCGGGGCAGGAACCCTGGAGTTTTCCGGGGGTGGAATGTTCAACCCGTCCTGCCCCACCCCTTCCCAACCGCGCTGCACCACAATGGGGCCCCCCGTGGGCCCGGCTTGACCCTTTCCCCTTCCCCCTCGGTGCTGGTGATCGCCAGCGGCAACCCCCACAAGGTGGCCGAGATCACGGCCATGCTCGAGGGGGTGGGTCCGGAGGTGGGGCTGGAGGTGCGCCAGCAGCCCAGGGATCTGGAGATCGAGGAGACGGGCCTCACCTACGCGGAGAATGCCCGCCTCAAGGCCTCCACCGTGGCTGCCCTCACCGGCTGCTGGTCGCTGGCCGACGATTCCGGGCTGGAGGTGGATGCCCTCGATGGCCGCCCCGGTCTGCACTCGGCCCGCTACGCCCCCACCGACCACGAGCGGATCCACCGGCTGCTGCACGAGCTCGGCGACTCCCTCTACCGGGGCGGCAGCTTCGTCAGCGCCATGGCCCTGGCCGACCCCACCGGCGCGGTGGTGCTGGAGTCGGAGGGGGTCTGCCGGGGCCTGATCCTGCGGGAGCCCTCCGGCCACGGCGGCGGCTACGACCCGATCTTCCATGTGCGGGAGGCGGGCTGCAGCTATGCCGAGATGGGCGAGCACCTCCGCAGCCGGCTGGGCAGCCGCGGCAAGGCGGCCCGGGCGATGGCCCCGGGACTCAGGCGGCTGCTGGGGCTGGCCTGAGCCGCCCGGGTGGCGAGGCGGCCGCGATCAGCCGCGAGCCCCGGCGTTGATCTGGGCCACGGCCCGCATGGCAGCGGCGGCGGCCTCCTCCACATCCCCCTCCTTACCCGCCAGGGTGAGGCGGCCGAAGGCCCCCACCGCCTTGACGTCCACCACGGTGATGTTGGAGCTCTTCTCGGCTTCGTTGGCGGCGATCAGCACGTAGCCCGCCGGTTCGGTCTCGAGGATGAACATGCTCATCCCGGCCTGGATCATCGAGCCGCGGCGGTTCTGGCGGTTGATCAGCACGGCGTGGTCGGGGGTGATCGCCCGGATGATCTCGGTCCACGTGACTTCGCAGCGGCTGCGCAGCTCCACCCGGCTGGCGATGGCCTCCAGCACCACGTCGCCGGAGTGGAGCACGTTGCTCTGGTCGCGGTGGTAGAGGGCCAGGGAGCCGAAGGCCCGCTCCACCACCATCTGGCCGAGCCGCACCGTGCTGGCCTTGAGGGCGATGTCGGTGACCCGGTGCACCGCCATCCCAGGGGAAACCTCCAGCCAGAGGCAGGCATCACCGGGGATCGGGAGGAAGCCATGGGACACGGTGCCCATGTACGACGCCAGCTGGGGCTGGAGGGAATCCAGGAAGACGTAGGTGCGCAGTTCGATCGACTGCACATGGCTCGACTGGCGCGCCAGACGCCGGCCTTCGCTGTCGGTGGTGATCACGCAGCTGGCCCCGGAGGCCTCGCCGCTCACATCGGTGCCGGTGATGCGCAGGCTCGCCGCCTTCCTGCGGGCGTCCGACCGGTCGTCGCGAAGGAAGGAACGGGCACTCTGCGAATCCATCACGGCGCGAGGCGCCAACCCCCGGAACAAATGGTCATGGCGATCCTCGGGGTGGTTGAAGCGCCGGGATCCCTGGCCGCCGCCAGGGGCAGTCCAGAAGGGGAGGGTACTCCCGGGAGGGCCTCCGGCGGCCGGCTCCGCCCTAGCGGCTGCTGAGGGAGAGGCCGTCGGCGACCCGGACCCGGTCACGACCGGCGGCCTTGGCGGCATAGAGGGCCCGGTCGGCCAGCGCCATCATCCGCGGGAAGTCGGCCGTCGGCTCGGCCGCCGTCGTGCTCACCCCCAGGCTGACGGTGAGGCGTCCGCCGGGGGCCTCCCCCCGGAGGTCGAGACCGTGCATCGACAGCCGGATCCGCTCCGCCACCCGCAGGGCCGTGGCCCGGTCGGCCTCCGGCAGCAGCACCAGGAACTCCTCGCCGCCGAGGCGGAAGGTCCGGTCGTTCTCCCGCACCGAATCCATCAGGACCCGCGCCACCTGCCGGAGCACCCGGTCGCCGGCGTCGTGGCCGAAGCTGTCGTTGATCTGCTTGAAATGGTCGAGGTCCAGCTCGATCAGGGCGTAGCTGGCGGGCAGGGGTGCCGCCTCCAGGGCGCGGCGGTTGGCCAGACCGGTGAGCGGATCGCAGTGGGCGGCGGTGTTGAGGGCCGCCACCTCATGGGCATGGCGCTGATCCTCCAGGAGATGCTCCACCCAGGGGCGCATCGACTCGGCGAAGTCCCGCACCATCCGCTCCATGTCGGGGTCGAATGGTGTGGCCGCGGCCCCATCCCGGATCGCCAGCACCATGGCGGGCTCGCCGGTCAGGCAGATGTGGTGCCAGCCGGGTGTCGGCTCCCGCCGTTCGGGGTGGTCGGCCTGCGTCGACCAGGTGGTCCAGCCGTCGCCGGGCATCCGCACGGCCAGTTCGCAGGCGTTGGTCTGGCCGGTGGCGTCAAGGATGTGGCCGATGGCGCGCACCATCCCCAGGGGAGAGCTCTGGTGGATCAGGGCCTCCTGCAGACGGCGCCGGGCCTCGGCGATGCGCAGCAGGCGCTTGAGGTCGAGGTCGGCGTCGGCGAGGCAGTAGACGCCGCACTCCATGGCACCCAGGGCATGGAACACCTGGTCGACGATGGCGGCGGGGACGATGTGGCCGTGCTGCGGGGCGATCCGCTCGATGCGGCTCCAGCGGGAGCGGATGCGGGCCAGGCCGGCACTGAGCAGCTCACGGCTGGGCATGTAGTGCTGGTGGAAGGGCCGGGCGTTCTCGATGATGTAGGCGGCATCGTCCGACTCCAGCACGTTGCTGTCGGGGACGAAACCGCCGAACAGGTCGGAGGAGAACAGGGTGCCGGTCCCGCTGTCATGGGACACCATCGCCCCGGGGAAGTGGAGGTAGGGCGTCAGCTGGAACTCCAGCCGCCGGTCCCCCGCCAGGGGCAGACACCAGCCGTGCTGCTCCACCAGGTAGGTGGAGAACCCATGGCCGTAGTGGCGGATCAGGGCATTGGCGCGCCACTCGGTGACCACCTGGACATCAGGGCGCGTCAGCACCTGGCCCAGCCGGGGCAGGGCGGCGCAGATGTCGGGGTCGGAATGGTGACAGACGAGCCAGCGGATGGCGTCCAGATCGGTGATGGCGCGCAGCTTGGCCAGGGTGCCCTCGATCGTGAGCGGCGAGCCCGGATCGATCAGAACACTGTCCGAACCATTGGCAATGAAATAGGTGTGGCACTGGAAGTGGTCGTGGGCCAGCCGCACCCCCACCCACCACACACCGGGGGCAATCTCGACGGGATCCTCCCGGAGGGCCGCCGTGTCGGCCGGGTGGGTGGAGGCCTGGTCGCAGGGCCGATGGAGCGAACGGTCCATGGGGACGGAAGGGAAGCACTGCGCCGCGCCCGGACCGAGACACGGAGGGATGCTTGTTTCCATAGTGATCGCTTACATCCGAACCCTTGCGACTCCGAAGGCAACCGATACCTTCCAGTTCAACCTTTCCAGGCGCGACCATGGCCACCCGGCGCACCGCTTCCGTCACTGCTGACGCCGCTCCTGACGCCGCTCCTGACGCCACGTCCCACGGCTCCCCCGCCCCCGGGGTGGCCAGCGAGACCCAGCCCCTGCGCCATGCCCTCGACCAGGACACGGTGTCCGAATGGATCACCCGGGCCCTCGATGAGGGGGTGCGGCCGGAGCAGGCCCTCGCCCTCATCGGCCTCGGCCTGATGCGGCGCATGGGCGGCGGCATCGGCGACAGCTTCGCTGACTGGAAGGATGCCCCCGAAGCGGATCACCCGGTCGACCTGGCGGCCCTGCGCCAGCGGCTGGAGATCACCGACCTGGCCATCCGCACCGGCGCTCCCCTCAGCACCGCCGAGGTGAGCCAGCTGATGGGGGCCCGGCCGGGGTCCGCGCTGGTGGAGCGGGGCGGACTGACGGCCCGCCGCCTGGGGCGCAACGTGTGGAAACTGAGCCGCAGCGCCGATGGCGAGCGGGAGGAGCGCAGCATCGGCTTCAGCGAGGGTTTCCGCCGCCGCCTGTGAGCGCGGGAATCCGCACACGATCCCGAAAAGATGTAACGCACCCGGGCGCGGACCCCGCCGTCCCCGCTAACCCATGGAGGCTCCATACCTGGCGATCCCCTCCATGGGTGTATCCGCTCCACCGGTTCAGCCTCCCACCGGCGCCATCCCCGGGACCCTCCCCAGCGACATCCTCAAGGAGAGCGGCCAGCGGGAGGTGTTCTGCGGTCTCACCTCCATCGTCTGGCTGCACCGCCGCATGCCCGACGCCTTCTTTCTGGTGGTGGGTTCGCGCACCTGCGCCCACCTGATCCAGTCGGCGGCCGGTGTGATGATCTTCGCCGAACCCCGCTTCGGCACGGCGATCCTGGGGGAACGGGACCTGGCGGGTCTGGCGGATGCCAACGAGGAACTCGACCGCCTGGTGAAGGATCTGCTGGAGCGCCGGCCCGAGATCCGCACCTTGTTCCTGGTGGGCTCCTGCCCCAGCGAGGTCATCAAGCTCGACCTGGCCAAGGCGGCCGAACGCCTCAACACCCAGCTGCTGGGGCGGGTGCGGGTGCTGAATTACTCCGGCAGCGGCATCGAGACCACCTTCACCCAGGGGGAGGACAACGCCCTGCTGGCCATGCTGCCCCTGCTGCCCTCCTCCGATGAGGAGCAGCTGCTGATCGTGGGCACCCTGGCCGATGCGGTGGAGGATCGCTTCCGGCTGATCTTCGAGCGGCTGGGCATCACCACGGTGCGCAGCCTGCCGCCGCGGCGCTCCACCGACCTGCCCCCCGTGGGCAAGGGAACGCGGGTGCTGCTCGCCCAGCCCTTCCTGAGTGCCACCGCCCGGGCCCTGCAGCACCGGGGCGCGACGCTGCTGAGCGCCCCCTATCCCTTCGGCGTGGAGGGCAGCCGCGACTGGATGGCCGCCGCCGCCAACGCCTTCGCCGTGCCCGCCGAGCGCTTCAAGGCGGTGCTCGACCCCCTGGTGGAGCGGGGGCGCCGCGCCCTGGAGCCCCACCGGGAGGTGCTCGCCGGCAAGCGGTTGTTCCTGCTGCCGGACTCCCAGATGGAGATCCCCCTGGCCCGCTTCCTGTCCCGGGAATGCGGCATGGAGCTGGTGGAGGTGGGCACCCCCTACCTCGACCGCCAGCTGATGGCCGCCGACCTGGCCCTGCTGCCCCCCGCCACCCAGCTCAGCGAGGGCCAGGACGTGGACCTGCAGCTGGAGAGGGTGCGGGCCGCCCGCCCCGACCTGGTGCTCTGCGGCCTGGGGCTGGCCAATCCCCTCGAGGCCGAGGGTATCGCCACCAAGTGGTCGATCGAGCTGGTGTTCAGCCCGATCCACGGCTGCGACCAGGCCGGTGAACTGGCCGAACTCTTCGCCCGCCCGCTGCGGCGCCGGGCCGTGCTGCAGCTCTCCTGACACCCCCATGGAACTGACCCTCTGGACCTACGAAGGCCCCCCCCACGTGGGCGCCATGCGCATCGCCACCTCCATGGAAGGGGTGCATTACGTGCTCCACGCCCCCCAGGGCGACACCTACGCCGACCTGCTGTTCACGATGATCGAGCGGCGGGGCCTGCGGCCCCCCGTCACTTACACCACCTTCCAGGCCAGGGATCTGGGTGGTGACACCGCCGAGCTGGTGCAGCGCTCGATCCGCCAGGCCGTCGAGCGCTTCCGGCCCGAGGCGCTGCTGGTGGGCGAGAGCTGCACCGCCGAGCTGATCCAGGACCAGCCCGGCGCCCTGGCCGCCGGCATGAACCTGGGGGTGCCGATGGTGAACCTGGAGCTGCCGGCCTACTCCAAGAAGGAGAACTGGGGCGCGGCCGAGACCTTTTACCAGCTGGTGCGCACCCTGCTCAAGGGCCAGCTGCCGGCGCCGGGCACCCCCAAGCCGTCCCCGTCCCGCTGGCGCGACGAGGGCCGCCGGCCCCGGGTCAACCTGCTGGGCCCCAGCCTGCTGGGTTTCCGCTGCCGCGACGACGTGCTGGAGATCACCCGGCTGCTGGCGCAGCACGGCATCGATGTGGCGGTGGTGGCCCCCCTGGGGGCCCGGCCCGCCGACCTGGAGCGCATCCCCACGGCCGACGCCAACGTCTGCCTCTACCCCGAGGTGGCCGGCCCGGTGTGCAGCTGGCTGGAGCGCAGCTTCGGCACCCCGGTGGTGCGCACGGTGCCGATCGGCATCGGCGCCACCGCCGCCTTCCTGCGGGAACTGCACGGCGTGCTTGATCTGCCGCTGCCGGCCGAGCTGGAGGAGGTGGAGGGTCAGCCGAGCGAGGCCGAGCGCCGCTCCCGGCTGCCCTGGTACTCCAGGTCGGTGGATTCCACCTACCTCACCGGCAAGCGGGTGTTCATCTTCGCCGATGCCACCCATGCCATCGCCGCCGCCCGGATCGCCTCCCGGGAGCTGGGCTTCCAGGTGGTGGGCCTGGGCAGCTACAGCCGCGAGCAGGCCCGGGAGGTGCGGGCCGCCGCCGCCGAGCTGGGCCTGGAGGCCCTGATCACCGACGACTACCTGGTGGTGGAGAAGGCCATGGCCGAAGCGGCCGCGGAGCTGGTGCTCGGCACCCAGATGGAGCGCCACAGCGCCAAGCGGCTGGGGCTGCCCTGTGCCGTGATCAGCGCCCCCCTGCACGTCCAGGACGTGCCGGCCCGCTACTCCCCCCAGATGGGCTGGGAGGGGGCCAACGTGATCTTCGATTCCTGGGTGCACCCGCTGATGATGGGCCTGGAGGAGCACCTGATCGGCATGTTCCGCCACGACTTCGAGTTCGTCGACGGCCACCGCAGCCACCTCGGCGACGGCGCACCGGCGGCGGCCACGGGCGCCGACCCCGAGGTCCCCACGGCTCCGACCCAGGTGCCGGCCCCGGCGTCCGTCGCCGCCGCCGCGGCCGCCCCGGCACCCGGCACCACCACCGCCGGTGCCGCCGTCCGCGAGGCCCTCGAAAGCCTCTGGACCGCTGATGGGGAGGCCGAGCTCGCCAAGATTCCCTTCTTCGTGCGGGGCAAGGTGCGCAAGAACACCGAAGCCTTCGCCCGCGAACGGGGCCTGGAGAGGATCGATGCCGAAGCCCTCTACGACGCCAAGGCCCACTTCAGCCGCTGAGGGCTCTCTTCTGCGCTTGAGGGCCTCTCTGGTGATGTTTCGGTTTGCGTGATCCCCTGACAGCCGGGAGCCGATCTGAGCAGGCTGTTTCTGACGCGTGATCCGCCGGTTGTCCGGTTTCCCCTTGTTTTTCCTATGACCACCACACTCACGTCTCCCCCGAGCACCAACCCCCGCGAAGATGGCGAGGGCAGCCTGCAGGTGCATCAGGACGCGTCGATGAACATCGAGGAGGGGGCCCTGGTGATCGCCGTCTACGGCAAGGGTGGTATCGGCAAATCCACCACCTCGTCCAATCTCTCGGCCGCCTTCTCCAAGCTGGGCAAACGGGTGCTGCAGATCGGTTGTGACCCGAAGCACGACTCCACCTTCACCCTCACCAAGAAGATGGTGCCGACGGTGATCGACATCCTCGAGACCGTCGATTTCCACACCGAGGAGCTGCGGCCCGAGGACTTCGTCTTCGAGGGCTACAACGGCGTGATGTGCGTCGAATCCGGTGGCCCTCCGGCCGGCACTGGCTGCGGCGGCTACGTCACCGGGCAGACGGTCAAGCTGCTCAAGGAGCACCACCTGCTGGAAGACACCGATGTGGTGATCTTCGATGTGCTCGGTGATGTGGTCTGTGGCGGCTTCGCGGCCCCCCTCCAGCACGCCCACTATTGCCTGATCGTCACCGCCAACGATTTCGATTCGATCTTCGCCATGAATCGGATCATGCAGGCGATCAATGCCAAGGCCAAGAACTACAAGGTGCGCCTCGGCGGGGTGATCGCCAACCGCTCCGAGCAGACCGACGAGATCGACAAATTCAACGAGCGCACCGGCCTGCGCACCATGGCCCACTTCCGCACCGTTGACGCCATCCGCAAGTCACGGCTGAAGAAATGCACCATCTTCGAGATGGAGCCCACTCCGGAAGTGGTGGCCGTTCAGGAGGAGTACCTCAATCTGGCCCGCAAGATGCTCAGTGATGTGGAGCCGCTGGAGGCCGAATCCCTCAAGGATCGGGAGATCTTCGACCTGCTGGGCTTCGACTGATCGCCCGCTGACGGACCCCGGCGGGCCCGTCAGATCTCCGCGGCGGCCCGCTCCACGAGTCGGCGGGCCACCGCCTGCACCCCCGTGTGCTGGTAGGTGTCGGTGAAGGCATCGAGGAAGGTGGCCATCTGCTCGAAGCCCCCCTGCCAGGGGCCCAGGGTTCCCTCCAGGGCCTGTACCGCCCTCTGCCCGGTGAGACCCAGCTGGCTGGTGAAGCCGCCGGCCCAGCCCAGCCACGGTTCGAGGCTCCGACGCAGGAAGGTGAGATGGGCCCCATCCCCACGCCCCGGCAGCAGTCGGGCCATGCCGGCGTAGGCGGGCAGCTGGTGCAGGTCCCGCCTGTCGAGGCCCCCCAGCAGGCCATCCAGCCGCTGCAGCGCCTGGTCGCCCAGGGGCAGCAGGGCATCGAAGCAGATCAGGGCGGCCATTCTCACCCGGGCCTCGCCGGCGTAGTCGCCCAGGGCGGCGGCGAAGTCGCCGAAGCTGTCACCGGGCAGGCCGTTCACCTGGGTGAAGGCCAGCATCTCGGCGGCCACCTTGAGGCTCAGATCCGCCGCCTGCAGGCTGTCGCTCGTGGGGGTGAGATCGGCGACCCGCTTCACCAGCGGCAGGGCGCCGCCGATGTTGGCCAGCAGCCGCAGGCCACCGGCGGCCTTCTGGGAGCGGTTGACGGCGTCATACAGGCTCAGGGCACGGCCGTAGCCCTCGTGGCGGGCCCGGCTCAGCACGTCGGCCCGGGCTCGCACCTGGCGGATCAGCTCCGGATCGTTGCTGCCCAGCACGTCGGCGATCAGGGCGTCGGCGCTGGTGATGTTGTGCCAGCCGCCGGGCACCAGGGTGCTGAGGCCCTTGATGGCCAGCACGGTGAGGTTGCGGCGGGGCAGTCGCTCGAGGCGCTCGAGAACGGAGCTCATGCCGCCCCCTGCAGGGCCGCCAGGCCCCTGAGATTGAACCGCCCGAGCAGGTCCTGACGCTGGTCCGGATCCAGTCCCTCACCCTGGCCGATCACCTTGACCTGGAAGCGGTCGGCCACCAGCAGGGCGGTGGCCTGCGGACCCTGCTCCACCAGCGGCCAGCCCTGCAGGCGGCTCTGGCTGGCTTCGAACTTGAGGCGGGCCTCCGGGGCGGTGGTGACATCGGAGATGGCCAGCAGGGCCTTCACCTGGCCGTCATGCTTGAGCCGGGCCTCGCTGAAGCCCCGCTTCTCCTGGGTGAACACCAGCTGGTCGCCGTCCTCCGGCTCGGGAAACAGCCGGTTGAAGGCGGAACCGTTCACCACCTGGCTCAGCGGCACATCGGCCACCGTCCCGCCCGGCAGCCAGGGGCGGAAGGGCAGGAACAGGAAGGCGCCGATGGAGAGGCTGACGACCAGCAGCAGTCCCACTCCCCAGCGCAGCGTGCGGGTCATCGGCTCCAGAGGGTGGTACTGGAAGACTCCTAGCGGCTTCTTCCGGCCGTGCGCCTGAATCGGCAGATTCCGATGCAATGGCGCCGGCCCGGCGATGGCCTCAGGCCAGCCCCACCAGCTGCATCGAGTAGTCCCACATCCGCTGGGCGGTGACGGGGTTGCTGGCCTTCTCCGACAGCTCCTGGCTGAACTGCTTGCCCCCCTTGGTCTGCCGGTTGCCCCAGCTCCAGTGCACCCCGGAGACGGCGAAGTCCGGATCCGCCGTCACCTGGGCCACCCGTTCGCCCGCTAGGGCCTGGCTCACGTAGCCGCCGGTGATGTTCTTCTGGAACCAGGGGAAGATCGTCTGGAAGGCCCGCGGGGTGTGGCGGAACAGGGGGGTGTCGGCCACACAGCCCGGATAGAGGGAGGTGAACACGATGCCGGTGCTGTCGTGCAGCCGGCGGTGCAACTCCTGGGTGGTGATCATGTTGCAGAGCTTGCTGTCCTTGTAGGCCTTGCCGGGCTTGAAGCTCTTGCCGCTGGCCATGGCGATCGGGGCCTTGAAGCCGGCGGCGAAGCCCGAGAGGTCGCCGAGATCGGCGGGCGCCGGGATGGGGATCTTGCCCCCCAGCTCCTTGGAGTTGGCGGTGACGGTGCCCAGGATGACCAGGCGCCGCGACGGGTGGGAGGAGCGCTTGAGGTCCTCCAGCAGCAGGTGGATCAGCAGGAAATGGCCGAAGTGGTTGGTGGCCATCGAGATCTCGTAGCCCTGGGGCGAGCGCTCCGGATGCTTCAGCCGCGGCAGGTAGACCGCCGCATTGCAGACCAGGGCATCCAGGGGGCGCCCGGTGGCATGGAAGGCGTCGACCAGGGCGCGCACGCTGTCGAGATCCGCCAGATCCACCTTCAGGTGGGTCACCGCGCCATCGGCCATGCCCAGGGCCGCCTGGGCCCGCCGGGCCTTGTCGGTGTCCCGGCAGGCCATCACCACGTGCCAGCCCCGGTCCACCAGGGCCTTGGCGGCGAACAGGCCGACACCGGAGGAGGCGCCGGTGATCAGGGCCGTGCCGGGAACGCCTGGGCCGGCAGCCGTGCCCCGGGACGCGGCGGGGGAGAGGGCGGTGTCACCGGATGGGGTCACCATGGCGTTGCTGATCCGCGGGCGAAGGGGGCCCCAACCTACGGACGGGTGCCCTGGTTTCCGGATCCGGACGCGGCGGATTCAACAGTTGGAAACGGACGGTTCGACTGCCAGATCACCCGCAGACGGTTTGGGGCGATCCACTGGCTCTGCTCCCGGATCAGGCGCTGCTCCCCCTCCACCATGAACAGGGCGTCGAAGCGCTCCCGGGCCTTGACCAGCTTGGCGTTCTCGAGCTCGAGCACGGCGGCGATCTCTCCCTGGCTCTCCATGCGCTGCTGGTAGGCGCCGGCGAGGCGGAACAGGCTCACGCCGGTGAGGGCGACCAGCCCCAGCTTGACGGCCAGGCCGATCAGGCTGCAGACCAGCTCCTGGCGCTCGGCGGACAGGGACAGCAGCTGGCTTTCGCGGCCGCAGCCGCCGGGCTCGCCGCCGGCATGAAGGGGCTCAAGGCTGGAGCCGGCGACCGCCGGCTGGCCATGGAGGCTGGGAATCGGGCGCAGCCAAAAAGGACCGCCAGCGCCATCCCCGGCCGTCTGGAGGGACCGGGAACGCCGTGGACGGCCCGTGGAGCTTCGTGCAGCGGGGGGCTGACGCCGGGAAGGCTGGGGCTGGGTCTGGCGCACCTGAGGGAAGGCTCCGAGCCCTCCGCTTGTAGCAGCCTGCCCGGGCCTTGCCAAGGGAGCGGCTCAGCAGCTTCAGGCTTTGTAGAGGCTGAAGCAGAGACGGACGGCCAGCACACCGGCATGGGCCGCCACGATGAGGGCGATCAGCACTTCGGCCTGATTGATCGGAGTGACCATGTCCTTGACGGTGGATGGAGTTTGACCGACCCATTCTTCGGCCATCGCGAGCTACGGTCCAGCCTCCGGCCCTGCCCTGTCACAGCTCTTGATGGCGCCCCCACCCTGTCCCGAGCCCCCGCCCGAGCCCCTGAAGGTGTCCGCCGATCAGGTGCGCAGCCTCGACCTCTCCCCCGTGGCGCCCCTGGCGTCGCTGGCGCCGGCGGCGCTGCTGAGCGCAGCCAGCGGTCTGGCCCTCGCCTTCGACTGGCCCCGGCAGGCGGAGGATCCGCGCGAACTCTCGGAGATCCCGGAACTGCGGCTCTGGAGCCTGCGGGCCGATGCACTCCATCCCTGGCTGCCCCTGGTGCTGGAGCGCAGCGGCGGCCAGCTCACCCGCCATGTGGCCATGCTGCTTCCCCATGGCTTCAGCCCCACCGAGGGGATCCGTTTCGCCCCCGAGAGCCTGGAGCTCTGGATCACCCAGCGGCTGTTCCTGCTCGACCACTGGGCCGCCAGCGGCGGGATCGAGTGCCGCGCCAACCTGGGCCAGATGGCCGCCGTGCTCGGCTACGAGCTCGACCCCGGCTTCTGGAGCGTGTTGCCCTGAGCGTCGAACCCCGGACCGAGGGCGCGGCGGCCGCCGCCCCGTCCCTGCCGCCGGAGGCGCCGGTGCGCTGGATCAGGACGACAAGCCTGGGCGGGGACTGGCAGATGGCGATCGACGCCTGGCTGCTGGATGGCCCGCCGGCGCCGGCCTTCCGGCTCTACCGCTGGTGGCGGCCCACCCTCTCCCTGGGCAGGCACCAGCGGCGGCTGGAGCCCCACTGGTGGGACCTGCAGCGCCAGGGTCGCCTCGACCTGGTGCGTCGCCCCAGCGGCGGCCGGGCCGTGCTCCATGGCGCCGATCTCACCTATGCCCTGGTGTGGCCCCGGCCCCAGGGCACCCGATCCGAGGTCTATGGCCTGGCCCTCACCTGGCTGGTGGAGGCCTTCGCTGCCATGGGCCTGCCGCTGCACGGCGGCCGCCAGGCGGCCAGCCTGCAGCGCAGCAGCTGCTTCGCCACCAGCACCGTCGCCGACCTGGTCCACGCCAATGGAGCCAAGCGGGTGGGCAGCGCCCAGCTCTGGCGCGGCGGCCATTTGCTGCAGCACGGTTCGATCCAGCTCGCCCCCTGCCCTGCCCTGTGGCGGGAGGTGTTCAGCGGCGATCCCCCGGACCTCGATCCCCTGCCGCTGGCCGGGATCGCGCTGGAGGAGCATCTGCTCCGCTCGGCCGCCCGCTGGCTGCCCTGGCTCCCCGTTCCCGATCCAGGCGGTGCAGGCGGGTCGTCACCGGTGCCGCCCCTGGCCCCCCTGGCGCCGCAGGAGCTGGCCGCGATCGCCCCGCGGCTCGGCCACTATCGGCTGACCGAATCCGTCAGCGGTGAAACCTCTCCCGAGCTGACCATCCCGCGGGCCACCTGACCGAGGGCCATGCCGAGGGGATAGCCGTTCTCCCGACGGGCGACGCTGAGCAGGTTGGCGGGGAGACGCAGTCCCAGCTTCTTGAGCACGGCGTCCCCCAGCTCGGGGCGCTCGACGGTGCCGCAGGGCAGCCCTGCCGGACTGAGCACCAGCAGCCGCTGGTGGTTGCCGTCGTCCAGCTGGAGGGCGGCCTGCCAGAGCGGGGCCGATTCGGGGATCGCGGGCAGGCTGGAGAGGGGCTGGAGGTGGTGTCCCACCGTTTCCCGGTCCCAGCACTGGACCGGCAGGGACTGGAGGGGCCCGTCATCGATGACCCCCTGCCAGCGACCCCGGTCGCAGACCAGCAGCCACTCCGGCGGGCCGCCGGACGCCTGCTCGGCGGGGGGGGCGCCGTCGCCGGCGTCGGCGATGGGCGGCGCCGCGGTGCCCAGGCGCATCCGGCTCAGCTCCCGCAGGGTGGTGTCGGCCTCCAGCACCCGGAAGCGGCGCTGGGCCACATCCCGGACCTTCAGATCCTTGAGGGCCTGCTGGACGACCAGCATCTGCGTCTGGTTGCGGGCCGCCCCGAGGCCGAACCAGCCGAGCAGGATCAGCCAGGCGCCGCCGATGCCGCCGCCCCGCAGCAGCAGCACGGTGCCCATGCCGACGGCGAACAGGGACAGGAACCGGCCGCAGGCATTGGCCACCTCCACGCCCCGACGCTGGCTGCCGGAGAACTGCCAGACCAGGGCCTTGACGATCAGCCCCCCATCCAGGGGCAGGCCGGGCAGCAGGTTGAACAGGCCCAGGATCAGGTTGAGGGCCGCGAGCCGTTCCACCATCTGACCCAGCACCGGGGCCACGTGGCTGGCGGCATGGGTGGAGGCCAGCAGGCCGAACCCCAGCACCAGGCTCACCGCCGGTCCCGCCGCCGCCACCATCAGGGCGCCACGGGCGGTGGAGCATTCCCGCTCCACACTGGCGACGCCACCCAGCAGGAACAGGGTGATGCTCTTCACCTTGACCCCCTGGCGCAGGGCCACCAGGGAATGGCCCAGCTCGTGCAGCAGCACGGAGACGAACAGGGCCAGGGCGGTGACCAGGGCCACGGCCCAGAGGGCCGCCGGGGCGAGCTGGCTGCCCAGGCTGAGGGCGTACTGCTGCTGGAAGGCCAGGGTGGCCAGCAGCAGGATGACGAACCAGCTCGGGTGGATGCGCAGGGGGATGCCGCGGATCGTCAGCAGTTGCCAGCCTTCACCCACGGGCACCGTCCGCTCGGAGATCCGGCCGTGGCCGGAATTGTTGCTCCCATCCTAGAAAGACAGGCCAGCCGCCCCGATTCCGGTCGCCACTCCGCTGCTCAAGATCTGCGGGCTCCGGGAGCCGGCCCAGGCCACCGCCATCGCGGCCCTGGGGGCCGATGCCATCGGAGTCATCGCCGTTCCCGGCTCGCCCCGCTACGTGCCACCGCCGCAGCGGCCCGGATTGTTCGCCGCCATGGCCGCCGGCCGCCCCTCCATGGCCGCCGGCCACCCAGCCTGCTTCGGCGTGCTGGTGGTGGCCGATCCCAGCGACGACCAGCTGGAGGAACTGGCGGCGGGGCGGGGCCATGCGGTGCTGCAGCTGCATGGGGAGGAGAGCGTCGAGCGCTGCCGTGAGCTGGGCGGCAGGCTGGGGGTGCGCCTCTGGAAGGCCCTGCGGGTGCGCACCCCCGCGGACCTGGAGCGGGCGGCCGCCTATGCCGGCGTGGTGGAGGCCCTGCTGCTCGATGCCTGGTGCCCCGGCCAGCTGGGGGGGACGGGGCACCGGATCCCGATCGAATGGCTGGAGGACTTCCGCCCGCCTCTCCCCTGGTGGCTGGCCGGTGGTGTGGGCCCCGGGACGGTGGCCGAGCTGCTGGCGCGGTTGCAGCCCGATGGCCTCGATGCTTCCAGCGCCCTGGAGGAGAGCCCCGGCGTCAAGGATCTGGCGCGGGTCGCGGCCCTGGTGGCGGCGGTGCGTGGATCCACCCCCGCCTGATTGGCGTTTGGCCCCGCCGGGTGCAGGATCGGTGCAGCCCATCCCAGAGCCCCCTTGGCCTTCCTTCGTCGTTCATCCCGAGCCCGTGTCATCCTTCCCCTGGCCATGGTCCTGGCGGCACTGCCGGAGGCTCCCAGTCTCCGGGCCCAGGATCTGGTGGGTTGCCAGCTGGTGGACGGCACGCTCCAGTGCGTCCCCGGGGTGACGGCCGATCCCCAGCAGCAGATCCAGCTGCTGCGCCAGCAGATCGCCGGCGACCAGCGGCTTGAGGGAGCGGTGGAGCAGCGCATCGCCGGGCTCGGCCAGCTGCTGCTCCAGGGGGAGGCCATGCAGGGGACCCTGCTGCAGGCCACGGCGGCCGCCGAAGGGCTGGCTGCCCTGCCGCCAGCGGCCTTCCACTGGTACCGGCTGGCCCCCGGACAGGTCCAGTGGCAGCTGATCGAGGGGGCCAGCGGCCCCACCTACGCCCTCACCCCTGCCGATGTGGCCTCCCAGGTGATGGTGGTGGTGGCGGTGCCCACCCCGGGCGGCAGTCAGCGCAGCGTCTCCCAGGTGGTGGGCCCGGTCCAGCCGCGCCCTGCCAACTGAGCGGGTTCAGGTGCTGAGCAGGGCCTCCTGCTGACGCACGAGCTCGAAGAACTCCTGCTTGAGGCTCGGGTCGTGGCGGAAATCACCGCGCACGACCGAGTTCACCATGCTGGTCTGGGGCTCCTTCACCCCGCGCCATTTCATGCAGTAGTGCTGGGCCTTGACCAGGATCGCCAGGCCGAGGGGCTGGCAGAGCCGCTCGATCTCGTTGGCCAGGATGATCACGGCTTCCTCCTGGATGTGGGGCCGGGAGAAGACCCAGTCGGCGACGCGGGAGAACTTCGACAGGCCGATCACCCGCTCGCCGGGTTTGATGCCAATCCAGCAGTTGCCGAGGATCGGCACCAGGTGGTGGGAACAGGCGGAGCGGATGGAGATGGGCCCCACGGTGTAGATCTCATCGAGCTGCTTCACGTTGGGGAAGCTGGCGATCTTCGGTTGCTCGTGGTAGCGGCCCTTGAACACCTCGTGGAGGTACATCTTGGCCACCCGCTCGGCCGTCTCCTCGGTGTTGTGGTCGTTCTCGATATCGATCACCAGGCTGCGCAGCAGGTCGCGCACCTTGCCGGCCACCTCGATCTCCAGCTGGTCGAGCTCACCCTCGCGCAGGTGGTCGGAGATGTTGTCGTTGGCCAGAAACGGGATGCCTTCCTTCTGCAGCCGTTCGCGGATCCGCAGGCTGACGGGAATGGGGGTCGTGACGGGAGCGGCCTGACGGGCGCTTAGGCCGGTGGGGAGGGTGGATGTCATAAGGGGGTTCAGAAGGCTCCGGCGGCCGGCATCAGGGTGAGGTCCTCAACCGTCTGGCTGTGGGGTTGCCGCGCAAGGTAGAGCAGAGATTCGGCCACCTGCTCGGCTGAAAGCATGGCACGTCGGTCGAAGGAACTGTGGACGGTTTCACTGTCCCAGAGGGGTGTATTCACCGCCCCCAGGGTGAGGGTGCTCACGGCGATGCCGGCGGAGCGCTCCTCCGCCTCAAGGCAGCGGCTGAAGGAGGCGAGGGCCGCCTTGCTGACGCAGTAGGCCCCCCACTCGGGAAAGGCGTTGCGGGCGGCGTGGCTGCTGACGTTGATGATCCGTCCGCCCCCCGCCTGGCGCAGGGCCGGCAGCACCGCCAGGCAGACCTGGAAGACGCTGGTGAGGTTGAGCTGCAGGAGCCATTGCCAGCGCTCGATCGGCATGTCGGCCAGGGGGCCGGTCCAGGCGGCACCGGCGTTGTTGATCACCACCGAAGGAACCAGCCCGCGCCCGAGCAGTTCGGCCAGGGCGGGGCCGATGGCCTCAGCCCGGCTCAGGTCGAGGTCCAGGGTCTCGACCCGGCGGCCCACCGCCCGCAGCTCGGTGGCGAGCGCATCGAGGTCGGCCAGGCTGCGGGCCACCAGCAGCAGGTCGTAGCCCTCGGCGGCGAAACGACGGGCGCTGGCGGCGCCGATGCCGCGGGAGGCACCGGTGATCAGGGCGACGGGCAAAGGGCGGTGAGGCGTGGAGGCAAACCCTACGGTGCGTGGGCGGGATCCGGCGCCACCCCCTCCAGGACCTGGCCCATGCGCCGGTACTTGGCGTAGCGGGCCTCCAGCAGGTCGGCTGTGCTGCAGGTCTGCAGCTCGGCCAGGTGGCTGAGCAGCGCCCGGCGCAGGGTGTCGGCGGCCTGGATCGGCGCCCAGTGGTTGCCCCCGGAGGGTTCCTTCAGCAGGGCGTCCACCAGCCCGAGCTGCAGCAGATCGGCGCCGGTGATGCGCAGGGCCTCGGCGGCGGCGGGGGCCTTCGCCGCATCGCGCCAGAGGATCGAGGCGCAGGCCTCGGGGCTGGCCACGGTGTAGACGCTGTGCTCGAACATCAGCAGCCGGTCGGCCACACCGATGCCGAGGGCACCGCCGGATCCCCCTTCGCCGATCACCACGGCGATGATCGGCACCCGCAGCCGGAACATCTCGCGCAGGTTGACGGCGATCGCCTCCCCCTGGCCCTCCTCCTCGGCCTTGACGCCGGCGTAGGCCCCGGGGGTGTCGATGAAGCTGAGGATCGGCAGGCGGAAGCGATCGGCATGCTCCATCAGGCGCAGCGCCTTGCGGTAGCCGCCCGGGGAGGCCATGCCGAAGTTGCGGGCCACGTTCTCCTTCATGTCGCGGCCCTTCTGGTGGCCGAGCAGCACCACGGGCTGGTCGCCGATGCGCCCGACACCACCCACCAGGGCGCGGTCGTCGTTGCCGCGGCGATCGCCGTGCAGCTCGATCCACTCGTCGGTGATGACCTGGATGTAATCGAGGGTGCTGGGCCGCTGGGGATGGCGGGCCACCTGGATCTTCTGGGCCGGCGAGAGGGAGCTGAAGATCTCCTCCCGCCGCCGGGTGGCGAGGGTTTCCAGCTGCAGCAGCTGCTGGCTCACGTCCACCTCGGAATCACGGGCCAGCTGGCGGATCTGCTCGATCTGCTCTTCGAGCTCCACCAGCGGTTTCTCGAAATCCAACAGGACGCGGCGGGCCATGGGCGCTCAGGCGGAGGAGATCAGGTGATGGAGAGGCTGGGGATCGCGGCCGGGACCTCCAGGCCCAGGGCCTGGAAACCGTGGCGCAGGGAGGCGGCGCCGATCAGGTCCATCTTCTCGAGGCTGATGTTGTTGCGGCCCCAGCTGAAGTTGGTGTGGATTCCTTCGAACTCCAGCAGCATCGCTTCGGCGAAGCAGGCGAACATCTGGCGCTGGGGTCTGGCCATCTCGGCCGCCTCCATCATCTGCCAGCCGATGTCGGAGCCGAATTCGACGATGCCGCCCTTGAGCACGTGGATGCCGTCGCCGGCGGCCCTGGTGTCCAGGTTCTTGGGGTAGCCGCCGTCGACCATCAGGCAGGGACGGGGCAGCTGGCTGGGGTCGATGCTGCTGGCCTGGGCCAGGCTGGCGACCCAGACCACCACGTCGGCCTCGGCCAGGGCCTCCTCGAGGGGCAGGATGCGGCCACCACCGAGCTCCTGCTGGAGATCCGCCAGCGGCTGGGGCCGGCGGGCCACCAGCAGCAGCTCCTGCACGCCGGTGCGCTGGGAGAGCCAGCGGCAGACGGCGCTGCCGATGTCACCGGTGGCACCGACCACCGCCACCTTCGCCCGCCGCAGGTCGATGCCCAGCTTGGGGGCGTTCTCCTCCACCTGCCGGCAGAGGACCCAGGCGGTGTGGGTGTTGCCGGTGGTGAACCGTGTCCAGTCGAGGGTGGTGGCCCGCACCTGCTGCTCCCGCAGGAGCTTGAAGTCCTCGAAGATGATCGAGGTGAAGCCCCCCAGGGCGGTGATGTCGATGCCGGTCTTCTGGGCCAGCTCCATGGCGTTGAGCACCTTGCGCTTGGCCGTCTTGAAACGGCCCAGCATCTCGGGCACGAACACCGAATCGATGTAGGCCCCTTCGATGCGCCTGCCCGTGGGGCTGGTGACACTGATCCGCTCCACCAGCTGGGGCGGAGCGCTGCACCACATGTCCAGATCCCCCTCGGCGTACTCCTCGAAACCGAGGCTCCGCGCCAGGTTGCGGGCCGACTCGAAGCTGGTGGAATGACCGATCAGGCCGAACATGCAGGAAGGAGAAAGCGGCGGCAGGGGCGGGGCCGGATGTCGCCGACGCTACATCCTCCCCAGGGGTGGGGAAGGGGGGCGGCTCAGCCCACCAGGGCCGCGGCGGCCATCCGGGCGATCTCCCTGGGGGTGAAGCCGATGTCGGTGAGGGCGTCCTGGTAGGCGATCAGGAAATCCTCGATCAGATCCTCCTTCTCCATGTGGAGGACGGCGGCATCGGCGGCCACGCGGTCGAGCATCCGGCGCACGTGGGGGAGGTTGTCGCGGTTGGCCTGCTCCAGCTCGGCGCGGGACTCCTCCAGATGGGCCTTAAGCCACTCCTGGCCGTAATTGAGGTGGGTGTACTCGTCCTTGACGACCCCTTCGGTGATCTTGCGGGCGAACGGATCGGCGACGGGAATATAGATGTGGTAGGCCGAGATGGCGAAGGCTTCGATCAGCAGGGCCTGGATCAGCAGGCAGGTGACCACCTTGCCCTCCTGGAGGGCCGCCTGGAAGTTGTTGCGCAGGGGGGAGAAGAATTCCTGGGCGAAGGGCATGTCGGCGGTGACGCCCAGATTGTTGCCGCAGGCGGTGAAGCCCTTCATGTGCTTGAGCTCCATGCGGGCCAGCCGGGCCAGTTCCTCGGCCTGGTCGGGCAGCAGGGTGCCGAGGGACATGTAGTTGTCGTGGGCTTCCTGCTCACCTTCGATGACGATCGCGTTGATGCGGCTGTAGGCGTCCTTGTAGGCGGCGGTGCTGAAGTCGGGCAGGTCGCTCCCCTCGATCGGGCCCGCCGGATCCAGGGAGGAATCGACGGACGTGGTGGTTGCGAGGGTGGGCATGGGAACCACGGGGATAAGCAATCCCACGACTTTAGTCACGCTGCGCCGGAGGTCGGCGGCCAGTTGCTGTGCAGCAGGGCCTCCAGCCGCCGCTCCCAGCTCTCCACCAGGCAGTCGAACAGCTGGCGTCCCAGCTCCTCGCTGGCGCCGGACGGATCCCCGATCACGCCGCTTGCACTGATCTCCTCGGTGCGCCAGGCGCTGGGGCAGGCCCCTTCCAGGCTCCAGCCGGCGGGTGGGGCCTGGCCTTCGCCGGGCCCGTCGGCGGCGGGGAGGGAACCGGCGGTGCCCGGTTCGAGAAAGAGCATCAGGCTGGTCTCGGCCAGGCCGGCGTGGAGGCCGTCGCTGCGTTCCGGCTCGGGAATCAGCGGCGCGAGCCCATCGACGCCGCGCCACAGGAAGCAGGGCAGCACCGCCAGGGCGGGTTCCAGCACCCGCAACTCCCTGGCCGCCGCCTCCAGCAGGCCGATCTGGCCGCCATGGGCATTGAAGAGCACCAGCCGCCGGAAGCCCGCCGCCGCCACCCCACGGCCGACGGCACGGACCAGGTCGATCAGCAGCCCGGCCGGCAGGCTGAGGGTTCCCGGGAAGCCCAGGTGCTCCGGCGAGAAGCCCAGGCTCTGCAGCGGCAGGCGCCAGATCGGCAGCTCGGGAGCGAGCCGCTCCAGCACCGCTGCGGCCACCCGTTCGGCGAACAGGGCATCGGTGCCCAGGGGCAGCAGCGGACCGTGCTGCTCGACGGCACCCAGAGGCCAGAGCAGCGTGCTGCCCGGACGGGCCGCCTGCTCACGCACCGTCGTCCAGCTGAGGCTGGCGAGGCGTCGCTCCGGGCTGGGGGGCATCGGCGGGGGGAGGACCGGCCTCTGAAGGGTGATTCGTACAGTGTGGGACCCCGTGCTTCGCTGAGGACCTCCATGGCAGGAACCGGCAACCCCGCGCCGCGTCAGCCCCGGAACCCCGCCCAGCGCCCCACGCCGCCGGCGAGGCCTTCCGGGTCGGCCCCGGCGCCGCTGCGCAAGCCGCCCCAGGTGTTGATGATCAAGAAGGAGGACGAGGCGGCGCCTGAGCCCCCCCTCGCCCCGACCGCCCCCGGTCCGTCCGGCGCCCCGTCGGCGGCCACCGGCCCTGTGGCCGCGCCGGTGCGGCCCCCCGCGCCTGCCGCCGAGGACGACGACCGCTTTGGTCTGCAGGGCCTCGAGGGCCTGACCATGGCCGATCTGCTCGGGCCGGCCCCCGATCGGCGCGGCGGTTCGGCGCGCGCGGCGGGCCGGGGTCCGGCCGCCGCCGAGGCAACCCCCGGCGAATCCCCCCGCCAGGCCCGCACCGTCGACGATTTCGACTTCGACGAGGAGGCCTTCCTCGCCGCCCTCGACGAGAACGCCCCGGTCGGCACCACCGGTGAAGTGGTCCAGGGGGTGGTGATCGGCATGGAGAGCGACGGTGTCTATGTGGACATCGGCGGCAAGGCTCCCGGCTTCATGCCCAAGAGCGAGTGCGGCCTGGGGGTGATCACCAACCTCAAGGAGCGCTTCCCGAAGGGCCTGCCGATCGAGGTGCTCGTCACCCGGGAGCAGAACGCCGACGGCATGGTGACCATCAGCGCCCGTGCCCTGGCCCTGCGCCAGAGCTGGGAGAAGGTGCGCCAGCTGGAAAAGGAGGGCAAGGTGGTGCAGGTGAGGGTGAACGGCTTCAACCGCGGCGGTGTCACCTGTGACCTGGAGGGCCTGCGCGGCTTCATCCCCCGCTCCCAGCTCAACGAGGGCGAGAACCACGAAGCCCTGGTCGGCCAGACCCTCGGCGTTGCGTTTCTGGAGGTCAACGCCGAGACCCGCAAGCTGGTGCTTTCTGAGAAGCGCGCCGCCACCGCCGCCCGTTTCGCCACCCTGGAGGTGGGGCAGCTGGTGGAAGGCCAGGTGGTGTCGATCAAGCCCTATGGCTTCTTCGTCGACCTGGGCGGCGTCAGCGGCCTGCTGCACCAGTCCTCGATCACCGGCGGGGCCCTGCGGGATCTGCGCGAGGCGTTCCAGCAGGGTGAGCACCTCAAGGCCCTGATCACCGCCGTCGACCCCGCCCGGGGCCGCATCGCCCTCAACACCGCCCTGCTCGAAGGTCCCCCCGGCGAGCTGCTGATCGCCAAGGACACCGTGATGGCCGAGGCCGAGGACCGGGCCCACCGGGCCCGCTCGCTGCTGCGCCAGCAGGAACAGGACGCAGGATGAGCGCAGCGGTAGCGGTGCAGGCCCCCGGCCCCGACTGGGAGCTCGATTACTACTCCAGGCCGATCCTGGAGGCCGATGGCAAGAAGCGCTGGGAGCTGCTGATCTGCTCGACGCAGGGCCTGCAGCCGGCGCCGGACCCCTTCCGCTGGTCGATGGACTGCCCGGCCGCCAGCGTCAATTCCCAGTGGCTGCGCGGGGCGATCGAGGCGGCCCTGGCGGCGGCCGCTGAGCAGGGCTACGGCCCGCCGCGGCGGCTGCGCTGCTGGCGCGGCTCGATGCGGGCCATGGTGCAGCGGGCCGCTGAAGGCCTCGGCCTGGAGCTGGTGCCGAGCCGGCGCTGCTATGGCCTGGTCGAGTGGCTGCGGGAGCGGCAGGCCAGCGTCTACCCCCTGGAACCCGGCTACATGGCCGGCCCCCTCGCCCCGCCACCGCAGCCGATTCCCGCCGTGGCCCTGCCCCTGCCGGAGGCGGCCCGGGGCGACAGCTGGAGCTGGGCCACCCTGAGCGCTGCCACCCTGGCCGAGGCCGGCGGCTGGGAGATCGCCTTCCCCGGCCTGGTGGCCCTGCCATCCGCCATCGATCCCGCCACGCCGGTGCCCGGCATCCGGCTGTTCAGCCGCCGGCGGGCCCTGGCCATCGCCGGCTGGCTGTCCGGCCTGGAGCCGACCCGGCTGGAGGTCAGCGCCGGCCAGCTGGTGCTGGAGGCCGGCCTCGAGGATCGCTGGATCCTGGCGCGACTGCCGGAGGAGGAGGCACGGCTGGCCCAGCAGGCCCTGGCGGAGGCCCGGGAGCGGGCCGGCGGCCTCCAGTTCATCGCCATCCAGGCCAGTGAGGAGGCCTCCACCCTCGAGGGCTTCTGGCTGCTGCGCGACCTGCCCGATGGCTGAGGCGGATGGCTGAGGCGCTCGAGCCCCCCTTCGATCGGCCCGATGCCGGCTTCAACGACCTACCCGGCTGGACCTGGGTGGGCACCTATGGCGGCCATTACCTCCAGTGCGACCTGCTGGCGGCGTTCGAGCACGGCTTCTTCACCCGCCAGTGGCAGGGGCGGCCACCGGAGGAGCTGGCCGGTGCCCTCAGTGCCGGCGTCAGCGTGCACCGCACCCGCCAGGTGCATGGCGGCACGGTGCTGGCCGCCTCCGCCGCCGACCGGGAGCCCTGGCCGGAGGCGGACGGACTGCGCAGTGACCGCGGTGGCCAGAGCCTCTGGGTGTGCGGGGCCGACTGCACCCCCGTGCTGATCGCCGACCCCGCCAGCGGCCGGGTGGCGTCCTGCCACGCGGGCTGGCGCGGGGTCGCGGCCAGGATCGTGCCGGCGGCGATCGAAGGGCTGGTGGCGGACGGCGCCAGCCGGGACCGGCTGGTGGTGGCGCTGGGTCCGGCCGTGGCCGGCTTCCGCTATCAGGTGGAACGCTCCGTGACCCTGCAGGTGGCCGCCGCCATGGCGGTCGAGGGCAGCGGGCCGCCGCCGGAGGAGCGGGCCCTGGCCGATCTGGAGCGCTGCGGCGCCCTGCTGCCGGATCCCGCCCCCGGCCGGGACCGGCTCGACATCCGAAGGGCCACGGCCCTGCAGCTGGAAGGCCAGGGGATCGGGCCGGAGCGGATCGGCCTCTGCCCGCTCTGCACCGTGGCCGAAACGGCCCTCTTCCATTCCTGGCGCCGCGATGGGGTCAGGGCGGTGCAGTGGAGCGGTGTGGTGTCCCAAGGCTGAGCGCCACCGCCTCGGCCACCTTGATGCCGTCGATCGCCGCCGAGAGGATGCCGCCGGCATGGCCGGCCCCCTCTCCGGCCGGGAAGAGCCCCGGGGTGCTGAGGCTCTCCAGCCCGGTGGGGTGGCGCAGCAGCCGCAGGGGTGAGGAGGTGCGGGTCTCGACGCCGGTCAGCAGCGCCCCCGCCATGGCGTAGCCCGGGATGCGCCGGGCGAAGGCCGGCAGGGCCTCCCGGATCGCGTCGAGCACGTAGGCCGGAAGGCAACCGTCCAGGCTGCCGAAGCGCAGGCCGGGCTGGTAAGAGCCCACCACCGCCTCCGGGGGGGGCTCCCGGCTGGGCCTGTGCTCCAGGAAATCCTCCAGCCACTGGGCCGGTGCCCGGTAGTCGCCGCCGCCGGCGTCGAAGGCCTGCCGCTCCCAGTGGCGCTGGAAGGCGATCCCGGCCAGGGCCTCTGCCCCCTCCTCGGCGTAGGGCGCCAGATCCTCCTGGCTGATCGGCACCACCAGGCCGCTGTTGGCATTGCGCTCCCGGCGGGAGTGCTGGCTCATGCCGTTGGTGACGACGCAGCCCTCCTCCGAGGTGGCCCCCACCACCAGGCCGCCGGGACACATGCAGAAGCTGTAGACGCTGCGGCCGGCGCCGGCCCCCCCTTCGCCGTTGCCATGGTGGACCAGCTTGTATTCCGCCGGCCCGAGCCGCGGATGGCCCGCCGCCTCCCCCCAGCGGGCTCGGTCGACCAGGGCCTGGGGGTGCTCGATCCGCACCCCGACCGCAAAGGGTTTGGGCTCCATGGCCACACCGAGGCGATGCAGCATCGCGAAGGTGTCCCGGGCGCTGTGTCCCGGAGCCAGCACCAGATGGTCGCAGGCGATGGCCGTGCCGTCGGCCAGCCGCACACCCGCCAGGCGCCGCTGGGGGCCGTCCCCCAGCAGCAGCTCCACCACGTGCTGACCGAAGCGGACCTCGCCCCCCAGGGCCTCGATCCGGGCCCGCAGCCCGCGCACCACCGTGGCCAGCTTGAAGGTGCCGATGTGGGGGTGGTGCAGGGTGAGGATCTCCGGATCGGCCCCGGCCGCCACCAGCTCCTCCAGCACCTTGCGGATGTAGGCGGGGTTCTCGCTCACCTGGCTGTAGAGCTTGCCGTCGGAGAACGTGCCGGCCCCACCCTCGCCGAACTGGGCATTGGAGCCGGGATCGAAGCGGCGGCGGCCCTGCCAGAAGCCGAAGGTGTCCGCGGTGCGTTCCTTCACCGCCTTGCCGCGCTCCAGCAGCAGCGGTCGCCAGCCCATCTGGGCCAGCAGCAGGGCGGCGAAGTAGCCGCAGGGGCCGGCACCCACCACCACCGGGCGCAGCTCCGCGGCGGCTCCCTCCGCCCGGGCCACGGGCCGGTAGCGGCTGTCCGGGGTCGGACGCAGGTGGGGGTCGCCGGCGAAGCGGCGCAGCAGGCGGCGCCTGGCGCCGGCCTCGAGCTCCAGGTCGAGGCAGTACACCAGGGCGATGGCACCGCGCTTTCGGGCATCGACGCTGCGCTTCACCAGGTGATGGCTGCGCAGTTCCCCCGGGGCGAGCCGCAGCCGGCGGGTGATGGCCGCCTCCAGGTCGTCGGCGCTGTGGTCGAGCGGCAGTTTCAGCTCGCTGAGGCGCAGCACGGCCGTGGCAGGTGGAGGGCTGCTGGCGTTCTAGGGCACGGCGGGGCGGGCGCCAACGGCACGGCAGGGGCGCCAACGCTCGTGGCGAACCCTGCCGATCCGGCGCCGAAGGTGCCATGGTGGAACCTGATCGCGCCTGGGGCCGGATTTCGGATGGGTCTGGCTCACTGTCCCCTCTGCATGGGTCTGGCGGCGCTCTGCGTGGTGCGTTGCGGCGCCCATGCCGTGCTGCTCTGGCGCCTCTGGTTCGGGGGTGTTGGGACGCCGGCGGACCCAGAGCCGGTGCGGCTCCGCCAGGCCGCCTGCTGAGGCGAACCGGAGACCGCCCCCTCAGGCCCTCCCCGCCGGGCTGGCCGCCTTCAGCTCGGCCTCCAGGGCGGCGATGGCGATGCGGGTGGGCACCACCGCGTCGGGGTTGAGGCTGATCGAGTCGATCCCCTCCTCCACCAGGAAGCGGGCGAAGTCGGGATAGTCGCTGGGGGCCTGGCCGCAGATGCCGATCTTGCGGCCGCAGCGGCGGGCCGTGTGGATCGCCAGCCGGATCATGTCCTTGACCGCGGGATGCCGCTCGTCGAACAGGTCCGCCACCAGGGCC
The DNA here is from genome assembly GCA_003003925.1 of Aphanothece cf. minutissima CCALA 015. Taxonomy (GTDB): domain Bacteria; phylum Cyanobacteriota; class Cyanobacteriia; order PCC-6307; family Cyanobiaceae; genus Cyanobium; species Cyanobium minutissimum. The sequence continues at coordinate 118,161 of PVWP01000006.1, read as the reverse complement.
GAGTCCCGGTCGAGCCCCAGGGTGAGCTGGGTGAGGTCGTTGGAGCCGATCGAGAAGCCGTCGAAGCGTTCGGCGAAGGCCTCCGCACCGATGACGTTGCTGGGCAGCTCGCACATCACGTACACCTCCAGGCCGTCTTTCCCCCGCTCCAGGCCCTCGCCGGCCATCACCGCCAGCACCCGGTCCCCCTCCTCGGGGGTGCGGCAGAAGGGGACCATCGGGATGACGTTGGCCAGCCCCATCGACTCCCGCACCCGACGCAGGGCCCGGCACTCCAGGGCGAAGGCGGCGCGGAAGGCGGGGGCGTAGTAGCGCGACGCCCCGCGCCAGCCGATCATCGGGTTCTCCTCCGCCGGCTCAAAGGCCGCTCCGCCCAGCAGGCGGGCGTACTCGTTGCTCTTGAAGTCGGAGAAACGCAGGATCACCGGCCGGGGATGGAAGGCGGCGGCGATCCGGGCCATGCCCTGGCTGAGCAGGTCCACGTAGTAGTCGGCCGGCGCGTCGTACCCCGCCACCAGCTCCGCGATGGCGCCCCGCTCGGCGGCGTCCGTCACCCGCTCGGGCTCCAGCAGGGCCATGGGGTGCACCCGGATGTGGTTGGCGATGATGAACTCCAGCCGGGCCAGGCCCACGCCGTCGCAGGGGATCGAAGCCAGGTGGAAGGCCTCCTCGGGGTTGCCCACGTTCATCAGGATCCGGGTGCGGGTGGCCGGCAGGTCGCCGATGGCCTGCTCCTCCACCCGGAACGGCACCGCCCCCCGGTAGACGTGGCCCACGTCCCCTTCGCAGCAGCTCAGGGTGATGGTGTCGCCGTCGGCGATCCGGCCGGTACCGTCGCCCGTGCCGACGATCGCCGTCAGGCCCATCTCCCGGGCGATGATCGCCGCGTGGCAGGTGCGGCCCCCCTGGTCGGTGACCACGCCGCTGGCCTTGCGCAGGATTGGCTCCCAGTCGGGATCGGTGCGGCGGGTCACCAGCAGGTCGCCGTCCATGAACCGGGCGATCTCGCCGGGATCGCTGATCACCCGGGCCGGGCCGCTGCTCACCGAGGCGCCGATGGCCCGGCCGCTGGTGATCTCCTCCGCCGGGTGCGACTCCAGGTGCCAGCTGCGCAGCACGGCCCCGCCCCGGCGGGACTCCACCGTTTCCGGTCGGGCCTGGAGGATGAACAGCTCGCCGCTGAGGCCATCCTTGGCCCATTCGATGTCCATCGGGGTGGGCATCCCGCGGCGCTCGCCGTAGTGGCGTTCGATCACGCAGGCCCAGCGCGCCAGGGTCAGGGCTTCGGCGTCGCTGAGGGCGAAGCGCCGGCGGTCCTGGGGGGACACGGCCTCGTTGCACACCGCCCGGCCATCACCGCCGCCGGGGTCGGCATAGACCATGCGCAGGGCCTTGCTGCCCAGCCGCCGGCTCAGGATCGGGGCGAACCCCTTCTCCAGGGTGGGCTTGAAGATCAGCCACTCATCGGGGTTCACGGCGCCCTGCACCACGTTCTCCCCCAGCCCCCAGGCGGCGGTCAGCAGCACGGCGTCGCGGAAGCCGGTTTCGGTGTCGATGCTGAACATCACCCCGGAACTGGCCCGATCGGAGCGCACCATGCGCTGCACCCCGATCGAGAGGGCCACCTCCAGGTGATCGAAGCCGTGCTGCTGCCGGTAGACGATGGCCCGATCGGTGAACAGCGACGCGTAGCAGCGCCGGCAGGCCTCCAGCAGCGCCGCCTCCCCCTCGACGTGCAGGAAGGTCTCCTGTTGCCCGGCGAAGCTGGCCTCCGGCAGGTCCTCGGCCGTGGCGCTGGAGCGCACTGCCACCACGGCCGGGCTGCCGGCGGAGGCCCGTTCGTTGCTGAGCTCCCGGTAGGCGGCCACGATCGCCTGGGCCAGCGGCGGCGGCAGTTCCGCCTGGCCGATCCGCTCCCGGGCCCCCTGGCCGGCCGCCTGCAGGGCCGCCAGATCGTCGGCATCCAGCCCGTCGAGCAGTTCGGCCAGGACCGGCCGGAGCCCGTTAGCGGCGATGAACAGCTGGTAGGCGGCGGCCGTGGTGGCGAAGCCCCCCGGCACCCGGACGCCGGCGGGCTCCAGCCGCTGGATCATCTCGCCCAGGGAGGCGTTCTTGCCGCCCACCTCGGCAATGGCGTCGAGGCCGACCTCGGCGAGGGGCACGATGAGCCGATCGGAGTCCCGCATCCCCTTCGCCCTGACTGAGCCAACTCTGGGCCCGCCCACCCGTGCCGGCGCCGGGCTGTGATCTTTGGTCGTCGCGCTGGTGCCTGGGCCGGCGCTCAGGGGTCGGCGTCGGGGTCGGTGGGGGGCGGGCCGGATTCGGGCAGCAGCTGGGCCAGCAGGCCGGCTCCCATCAGGACGGCGCCGAGGGTGAGGGCCAGGCCCCGGTTGGCGGCGGCGGGGCCGTCCACCCAGGTGCCGGCGGCCAGGAAGGCCCCGCCCAGCAGCAGGGTGGGCACCAGCACGATGCCCTTGGCGGTGCGATTGAGGCTCATGGGCAGGCCTCCGGCCGGGCCAGGCCGGCACCGATCAGCCCGTCGGCGATGTCCTCGCCGCCGGCCAGCAGGCTCACCCGGGCCAGCAGGGTGCCGTCCCGCTGTCCCATGGGGCGCAGGTTCACCCTGGTGCGGCGAGGCAGGGCCTGCCGCAGCCAGCTGATCGCCTCGGCTTCCTGCCCGGGAGCCAGCTCCATGCAGGCCAGTTCCACGGGGTAGCTGCGGTTGCCGTCCCCCACCTGCAGCAGGGTGCCGCTGCGCACCTGGTACACCTCCGCCGCGGCGGCCGCGCCGGGCCAGGCGATCACCAGGGCCAGCAGGACCGCCAGCAGGGTCAGAGCTTGGCGCCGCAACTGGGGCAGAACAGGTGGGCGCTGGCCGTGGTGCTGCCGCAGGCGTTGCATTGGCGGATGGTGTCGATGGCCAGTTCGGGATGGCTGGGCAGGCCGACCATCTGGGCGTTGCTGGCGCCCGGGGGCACCATCGGGTAGCAGTTCTCGTTGCGGCGCACGCGCACATCCACGAACACCGGGCCCGGATGGGCCAGGGCCTCGGCGAGGCCGGAGCGCAGCTGGGCCCGGTCGGTGATGCCGATGCCCTTGACGCCGAAGGCTTCGGCAAGGGCGGGAAAATCGGGCATGCCGCCGGTCATCTCGGAACTGGAGTAGCGCTCCTCGTAGAAACTCTCCTGCCACTGGCGCACCATCCCCTGCCAGCCGTTGTTGAGCACCACCACCTTCACCGGCAGCTGGTACTGGCTGAGGGTGCCCAGCTCCTGGATGTTCATCAGGATGCTGGCGTCCCCGGCCACGCAGATCACCGTCTCGTCGGGGAAGGCGGTCTGGACGCCCATGGCGGCGGGCATGCCGAAGCCCATGGTGCCGAGGCCGGCACTGCTGATCCAGCGGCGGGGTCCGTTGCGCAGGAACTGGGCCGCCCACATCTGGTGCTGACCCACATCGGTGGTGTAGAAGGCCTCGGGGGCCAGTTCCCGCAGGGCGATGACCACCTCCTGGGGGGCGATCTCGCCGGTGGGCTGGGGGATCACCAGCGGGTAGTGGTGTTTCCAGGTGTCGATGCGCTCCAGCCAGGCGTCGGTCCGGCGGTTGGAGCCCTCGCCGACCGAGGCCTGCAGCAGGGCCTCCAGGGCCTGCTTGACGTCGGAGACGACGGGCACCTCGGGCACCCGGTTCTTGCCCACCTCGGCCGCATCGATGTCGATGTGGATCACCTGGGCCCGGGGGGCGAAGCTGTCGAGGCGGCCGGTGACCCGGTCATCGAAGCGGGCCCCGACGGCGATCAGCAGGTCGCACTCGGTGACGGCGAAGTTCGCATAGGCGGTGCCGTGCATGCCGAGCATGCCGACGGAAAGGGGGTGGTTCTCGTCGAAGGCTCCCTTGCCCATCAGGGTGGTGGTGACCGGCAGCCGGAACCGTTCGGCCAGCTGGTGCACCTCGGCGTGGGCGTCGGAGGCGATGGCGCCGCCACCCACATAGAGCAGGGGGCGCCGGGCCTGGCGGATCAGGCCCAGGGCGGCGGCGATGGCCTCCGGTCGGGGGGCCGGCGAGCGCTTGAAGCCGGAGGGGATCGCCGATCCCGGGGCCACGGGGGTGTAGTCGAACTCCTCGGCCCCCACGTCCTTGGGCACGTCGATCAGCACCGGCCCGGGCCGGCCGCTGGCGGCGATCAGGAAGGCCTCCGCCACGATGCGGCCGATGTCGGCGGGGTCGCGCACCACCCAGGAGTGCTTCACGATCGGCAGGGTGATGCCGAAGATGTCGGTTTCCTGGAAGGCGTCGGTGCCGATGGCGGCCCGGGGCACCTGGCCGGTGATGACCACCATCGGCACCGAATCCATCTGGGCGGTGGCGATCCCCGTGACCAGGTTGGTGGCGCCGGGGCCGGAGGTGCCGAAGCAGACGCCCACCCGGCCGGTGGCGCGGGCGTAGGCGTCGGCGGCGTGGGTGCCGCCCTGCTCGTGGCGCACAAGGATGTGCTGCAGCCAGCCCCGGGCTTCCGCCTTGTGGAGCTCGTCGTAGATGGGCAGGATGGCGCCGCCCGGGTAGCCGAAGATGTGGCGGACGCCGTGGCGGTGCAGGGCATCCATCAGGGCGTAGGCCCCGCTCACGCGCATCGGCTCTGAGGACGGGTGCGACGCCTCAGGGGTGGAAACACTGGGGCTGCTGGTCCCGGCGGCGGCGATGGCGGAGGGAAGGGGCGTGAGCGTCACGGCGGCGGCTGGGGTCGGGCGAAGGGGAGGGAGTCGTCAGGATGGGAGAGCGGTCGGCCCGGGAGGCAGGCGTCCGGGCAGGGGTCTCGGAACCATCAGCGGAAGACACCAAGGTTAGGTCGCTGGAGGGGGTTTGGGTTGCGCTGACGGCGGCTCTCCGCCATGGCCCGCAACACTCGGGCCGGATCCATCCAGGCGCCCCGGTAACGCATGCCCCAGTGGAGGTGGGGTCCGGTGGTGCTGCCCGTGAGGCCCACATGGCCGATCACCTGGCCGGTGGCCACCCGCTGCCCCTCCCGCAGCAGGATGCCGCCGCTGCGGTAGACGCCGTTGCCGGCCTGGCCCCCGAGGTGGCAGTAGATGTGCTCGTAGCTGCCGGAGCGGATCACCAGCCCGTTGCCGCAGCCGCCGTCGACGATCACCTCGCTCACCGTTCCGGCCCACCAGCTGCGGATCGGCGATCCCATGGGCGCCGCGATGTCGATGCCGTAGTGGGGTCGAACATCGCCGTTGAGGGGGTGGGAGCGCATGCCGAAGCCGCTGGTGTAGCCCGCGAAGCTCGCTACCGGAAACACCCCCCTGGCCCACAGGCTGGCGTTGCGGGCCTCGGCGGGCAGGGCCTGGCTGCTCAGCCCCAGGGTGGCGGCGATCACCAGCGACCGGCTCCGAAGCCCGGGGCGCCTGGGGCGGTCAGAGCAGTCCAAGGGCATGCAGCGGGCCGTGACCGGTGAGCAATTCCAGCAGAAAAGCGGAGAATCCGACCATCGCCAGCCGGCCGTTCCAGACCTCGGAGCTGTTGTTCCAGCCCCAGGCCCACTTGTCCTGGGGATAGAGCTTGACCTTCTTGGGCAGCTGGGCCGCCATGTCGAGGTTCACCTCCGGGCCCGCCATGGCTTCCTGCACCAGGTCGGCGAGGCCCTGGATGAAGGTGGGGTCGGTGTCGAGGGCCGGCACCCGGCGGAAGTGGCTGACACCGGCCTCGGTGGCGATCTCCCGGTACTCGATGTCGATCTCCTCGAGGGTCTCGATGTGCTCGCTGACGAAGCTGATCGGCACCACCACCAGCTCCTGGACACCCTGCTCACCGAGCTCCCGCAGGGCGTCCTCGGTGTAGGGCTTGAGCCATTCCACCGGCCCCACCCGGCTCTGGTAAGCGAGGGTGGAGGGGTTGGGATGGCCCAGCAGCTGGGCGAGCCGTTCCATCACCAGCGCGGCGCAGGCCTCGATCTCCTTCTGGTAGGGGTCGCCGGCCTCCTCCACGTAGCTCTTGGGCACCCCGTGGGCACTGAAGAAGATGTGGGCCGACGCCGGTGCCTCGCAGTTGCGGATCTCGCGGGCGATCAGCCCGGCCATGGCATTGATGTAGCCGGGGTGGTCGTACCAGCTGCGGATGCAGCGGATCGGCAGCCGGCGGAAGGCGGGGTCGGCGTGGCGGAGGCGCTGCAGCTCCCGGAAGCTGGAGCCGCTGGTGCTGATCGAGAAGTGGGGATAGAGCGGCAGCACCACCACCTCCTCCACCCCATCGGCCTTGATGTCGCCCACCGCCGATTCGGTGAAGGGGTGCCAGTAGCGCATCGCCACGTAGCTGGTGGCGTCCACCCCCTCCTGGCGCAGGCGGCTCTGCAGCTCCCGGGCCTGCTGCTCGGTGATGCGGCGCAGGGGGGAACCGCCGCCGATGGAGCGGTAGGCCTCCTTCGACTTGCCGCTGCGCAGGGTGCTGATCAGCCAGGCCAGGGGTTTCTGCAGCGCCGGCGTGGGCAGGCGGATGATCTCCGGATCGGAGAACAGGTTGTAGAGGAATGGCCCGACGTCCTCGATCCGCTCAGGACCGCCGAGGTTCAGCAGCAGCACGCCGACCCTGGCCATGCCTTCGATCAGAAAGGCAGAGCGTAACCCCGCCTCCCCACCGGCGGCTGCCTGGTGGGTCACCGCCCCCTGCCCTGGCGGCCCCGGGACGGCAGGGGTAGCTTCCGGCTCAGCTCCCCGATCGCCCCGCCATCCCCCCGGCCGCCCCGCCACCCCCCGCCGCGCCTGCAGCAGCCGGGCCCGATCCGGCGCCAGCTGATCTGACCGACCTGGTGCGGCACCAGAACCGGCAACTGGCGGCCTCGGGCACCGCCCTGCGGCTGGAGATCCGCCAGCAGCGGCTGGGGCTGCGGGGGCCCCTGCCCTGTGCCAAGGGCACGGCGGCGCGGCCCGTGCAGCGGATCAGCCTGGGGCTGCCGGCCACGGCAGAGGGGGTGGCCGCCGCCCTCGAGCAGCTGGCCCGGGTGCGGGAGGCGGTCGAGCGGGGCCGCTTCTCCTGGGAGCACTGGCGCCGCCGGCCGGCCGCGCCAGCGCCCTCCCCAGCCGCCGTCCCCCTGGGGCCCCCATCCCCGGCTCCGTCGCCCCCGGCGGTGGGCTTCCCCGCCGAGGCCGCCGGGCTCACGCCGCTGCTGGCCGGTTTCGAGGCCGCCTTCTTCGCCGATCCCCGCCGCCGGCGCCGGCCCGCCGGCAGCCGCAGCACCTGGAGCGGCGCCTACCGGCCCTACCTGCGGCGCCTGGCGGCGGTGGCCGCCGCCTCCGGTGCCAGGCCGGCGGCCGTGGACATGGCCCTGCTGGAGCGGGTGCTGGAGACCTACCCCCTGGCCAGCCGTAGCCGCCAGCAGTGCGGCCTTGCCCTGGGGGCCCTGGCCCGCCACCTGGAGCTGCCCCTGCCGGCCGACTGGAGCGAGCGCAGCGGTGGCTACGGCCTGCATGTGGCCCGGTTCCGGGGCCTGCCCAGTGATGCGCGCATCCTGGAGCTGGTGGCGGCCATCCCCAACCCCCGCTGGCGCCTGGCCTACGGCCTGATGGCCACCTACGGCCTGCGCAACCACGAGGTGTTCTTCTGCGACCTCTCCGCCCTGGCGCCGGGGGGCGACCGGGTGCTGCGGGTGCTGCCCACCAGCAAGACCGGGGAGCACCAGGTGTGGCCGTTCCAGCCCGACTGGGTGGAGCACTTCGGCCTCGAGAGCCTGGGCGAGGGCGGCGCGGCGCTGCCCCTGGTCTGCACTGACCTGCGCCGCACCACCCTGCAGCAGGTGGGCCGGCGGGTGGCGGAGCAGTTCCGCCGCTATGGGCTGCCGATCACCCCCTACGACCTGCGCCACGCCTGGGCCGTGCGCACGATCCACATCGGCCTGCCCGACACGGTGGCGGCTCGGATGATGGGCCACTCGGTGGCGATCCACACCCGCACGTACCACCACTGGATCACCCGGCGGGACCAGCAGCAGGCGGTCGACACGGCCCTGGCACGGCTCCGCCAGAGTGCCCCAAACGGACACCGCTCCCCATGACGGCGAACGCCTCCACCCCCTCTCCCGCCGCCGCGGACGACACCCTGGCCCTGGATCGCCAGGCCGAGGAACTGGGCCCTGGGGGCGACCTGGCCCCCGAGGTGGACCAGGAGGCCTACCGCCGCCGCATGCAGCGCCGCCGCGAGGTGCAGCAGCAGCGGGTGGGGGAGCGGAACCTGGAGAAGGGTCTGGTGCTCGTGTTCACCGGCGAGGGCAAGGGCAAGACCACGGCGGCCCTGGGCCTGGTGCTGCGCACCCTGGGCCATGGCGGCAAGGTGGCGGTGGTGCAGTTCATCAAGGGCGGCTGGCAGCCGGGGGAGGCCCGGGCCCTGGAGCGCTTCGGCGACGACCTCCATTGGCACGCCCTGGGGGAGGGTTTCACCTGGGAGACCCAGGACCGGGAGCGCGACCGCCAGCTGGTGCAGAGCGCCTGGGAGCGCTCCTGCGCCTACCTCGCCGACGGCGAGCGCAAGCTGGTGGTGCTCGATGAGATCAACGTGGCCCTCAAGCTGGGCTATCTCGACCCGGAACAGGTGCTGGAGGGTCTGGGCCTGCGTCCGGCCCTCACCCATGTGGCCCTCACCGGCCGCGGCGCCCCGGCGGCCCTGCTGGAGCGGGCCGATCTGGTCACGGAGATGAAGGTGGTGCGCCACCCCTTCCGGGAGCAGGGGGTGAAGGCCCAGGCGGGCATCGAGTACTGAGGGCGTTCTCCTGGAGAGCCGGGGTCAGTCCAGGTCGGCCCGCAGCCGGGCCAGGCTGCAGACCAGCACCGACAGCCCGCTGACCAGCAGGGCCCGGTGCACCTCCGGCTCGCCCCAGAACCCCGGGCTGCCGCTGGCCCGGTCCAGGGCCGAGAGCGTTAGCCGGGCCATGACGTCACTGCCGCGGGGGCCGCGGGGGACGGGACATCCGGGCGGGTCGACGGCCATGGCGGTGCTCCTTTGCGGCAGTGAAGCGGCAGTCGCCGGCGCCGGCAACCTGGTGGCGGCGCGGGAGGGGTTGCTACTGTTCGGCCGATCGCACGAGTCGATGGCCTACAGGCGCGTTCTCCTCAAACTCAGCGGTGAAGCGCTGATGGGTGACCAGGGCTATGGGATCGATCCCGCCATCGTTCAATCGATCGCCAAGGATGTGGTCGAGGTGGTCTCCGGGGGCACCCAGCTGGCGATCGTCGTCGGCGGCGGCAACATCTTCCGGGGCCTGAAGGGCTCGGCGGCGGGCATGGACCGGGCCACCGCCGACTACGTCGGCATGCTCGCCACGGTGATGAATGCCATCACCCTGCAGGACGGGCTGGAGCGGGCCGGGGTGCCCACCCGCGTCCAGAGCGCCATCTCCATGCAGGAGGTGGCCGAGCCCTACATCCGCCGCCGGGCCATCCGGCATCTGGAAAAAGGCAGGGTGGTGATCTTCGGCGCCGGCTGCGGCAACCCCTTCTTCACCACCGACACCACCGCCGCCCTGCGGGCGGCGGAGATCAACGCCGACGTGATCTTCAAGGCCACCAAGGTGGACGGGGTCTATGACAAGGACCCCGCCAAGCACAGCGACGCGGTCCGCTACGAGACCCTCACCTTCCTCGACGTGCTGAGCGGCGAGTTGGAGGTGATGGACAGCACCGCCATCGCCCTGTGCAAGGACAACGCCATCCCGATCGTGGTCTTCGACCTGTTCGGCTCGGGCAACATCGGCCGGGCGGTGGCCGGTGAGCCCATCGGCACCAGCATCGTGCCGGCGCCCCCCCGCTGACGTCCCCTCCCCACCACCCTTCCCCTGCCATGGATCTCGAAGCCAGCATGCGCAAGTCGGTGGAAGCCACCCAGCGCACCTTCAACACCATTCGCACCGGTCGGGCCAACCCCTCCCTGCTCGACAAGCTGACCGTCGAGTACTACGGCTCCGAAACGCCCCTCAAGTCGCTAGCGACGATCTCCACCCCCGACGCCCAGACGATCCAGATCCAGCCCTTCGACAAGGGCTCGATGGCCCTGATCGAGAAGGCCATCGCCATGAGCGACCTGGGCCTCACCCCCAACAACGACGGCCGGGTGATCCGCATCAACATCCCGCCCCTCACCGAGGACCGCCGCAAGGAGCTCTGCAAGCTCGCCGCCAAGTACGCCGAGGAGGGCAAGGTGGGGCTGCGCAACCTGCGGCGGGAGGGAATCGAGCGGATCAAGAAGCAGGAAAAGGACGGCGAGTTCTCCGAGGACCAGAGCCATGACGAGCAGGAGAAGGTCCAGAAGCTGACCGATCGCTACATCGCCGAGCTGGAGAAGCACCTGGCGGAGAAGGAAGCCGACATCCTCAAGGTGTGAGCAGCCCTGCCGATGCCGACGTGATCGTCGTCGGGGCCGGCCCCGCCGGCGGCGCGGCGGCGTTCCACCTGGCCAACCGGGGGCGCCGGGTGATCCTGCTGGAGGCCCAGCCCCCGGGACGGTCCAAGCCCTGCGGCGGCGGCATGGCCGCTTCGGTGCAGCGCTGGTTCCCCTTCGATCTGGCCCCCGCCGTCGACCAGGTGATCCGCCGGGTGCGGTTCACCTGGTGCCTGGAGGATCCGGTGACGGCCGAGCTGCCGGGGGAAGCCCCGTTCTGGATCGTGCGCCGCAGCGTCCTCGACGCCTTCCTGGCCGAGCGGGCCGTCGAGGCCGGCGGCGAGCTGCGCCACGGCTGCCGGGCCGAGCGGATCGAGCGCCGTGACGATGGCCTCTGGGAGGTCGCCGGGCCGGGGGACCTGCGGCTGCTGGCCCGGGCCGTGGTGATCGCCGACGGCTCCGGCTCCCGCTTCGCGGCGCCCCTGGGCCTGGGGCCCTCCCGGCCCCGCTTCGCCGCCACCGTGTCGGTGGAGGTGGCGGCCGATCCCGATCCCGCCGACATGGCCCGTTTCGAGTTCGGCCTGGTGCACCACGGCTTCTGCTGGGTGTTTCCCCGCCGGGGCGGCTACAGCATCGGGGTGGGCACCTTCGTCGGCCAGCAGGAGGCCGACAGTGGGGCGGTGCTCTCCGCCCTGCTGCCCAGCCTGGGGCTGCCGGAATCGGCGGGGGAGCGCCGCCACGGCCAGCTGCGCCTGTGGAACGGCCACCACCCCCTCCATGGCCCGGGCCTGGTGGCGGTCGGTGATGCCGCTTCGCTCTGCGATCCCTTCCTGGCCGAGGGCCTGCGGCCCTCCCTGCTCAGCGGCTGCGAAGCGGCGGCGGCCCTCGACCGCTGGCTGGATGGCGACGGCGCCGCGCTGGAGCACTACAGCCTGCGGATGCGTGAGGCCTGGGGCGATTCGATGGCCTGGGGCAAACGCATCGCCCAGGTGTTCTACCGGGTGCCGCGGGTGGGCTACCAGCTCGGCATCAAGCGGCCCACCGCGCCCCAGCGCATCGCCCAGATCCTCTCGGGGGAGATGGGCTACGGCGAGATCGCCCAGCGGGTCATCCGCCGGCTGCTGTTCCAGCGGGGCTGAGGGGGCGACACGGGTCGCGGTGCCGGAGGCCCCGCCAGCCCCTCAGGAGCGGCTGGCGCCCTTGAGGTCCCGCAGGCGCTGGTCGATGGAGCCCAGCAGCTCGATGGCGAACATGGGCGCCTCCTGGACGGCGAACAGGAACTTCTCGCGGTTCATCACCAGCAGCCGGCAGGGGGTGAGGGCCGTGGCATGGCCGTAGCGGCGATGGTCCTGGGTGACCAAGGCCCCGGCCCCGAAGACGTCGCCGGCCTGGATGTCCTCGTGGCCGGCATCGGCGTTCCAGCTGAGCCGCACCGTCCCCTCCAGCAGGCCGAACATGCAGTCACCGGGCTCCCCGGCCCGGAAGATGACGGAACCCGCCTCGACGTCCCGCACCTCACCCTTGTCGGCGAGGGCGCGCATGGTGTCGAGGGCGTGGACGGTGTGGGCCATGCGCGAACAGGGGGGGAATCCATCCTTGCCCATCAAGGTGAACAACCGATCAAGGCAGGGGCGGCGGCGGGCGGCCCGGGCTTCAGCGGCTGATCGCCAGCGGCGCTCCCAGGCCGCCGCGCACATCCTCGGGGGCGAGGCGGCCGTCGTTGTCGGTGTCGAGGGCATCGAAGACGGCATCGCTGCCGAGCCATTCCTCCCGGGTGATGCAGCCGTCGCCGTCGAGATCGTTGAGCAGGAAGATCTCGTGCACCGCATGGGTGAAGGCGGCCCCGCCCTCGATCACGGCCAGGCGATGGGCCAGCTGGCCTTCGAGGGTCTCGATCGCCTTGGAGAAGCCCCGGATGCCCTCATCGAGCTTCTCGCTGGCCATGGCATCCGCCGCCATCATCGTGCGGAAGGTGGCCTCGTCGATATGGATCCGCTCTTCGCTGGCGCCCGGATGGGCGGCATCGAGGCGGCGTTCCAGCAGGGCGTCGCTCTGGCGCAGCTGGTCCATCAGGGCCGGGGAGATGGTCAGCAGGTCGCAGCCCGCCAGTTCGACGATCTCGTCGATGTTGCGGAAGCTGGCGCCCATCACCTCGGTGCCGTAGCCGTGGGTCTTGAAGTAGTTGAAGATCCGCGTCACCGAGAGCACACCCGGATCCTCCGCCCCGGGATAGCTGTCGCGACCGGTGGATTTCTTGTACCAGTCGAGGATGCGCCCCACGAACGGCGAGATCAGGGTGATGCCCGCCTCGGCGCAGGCCACGGCCTGGGCGAAGCCGAACAGCAGGGTGAGGTTGCAGTGGATGCCCTCACGCTCGAGCACCTCCGCCGCCTTGATGCCCTCCCAGGTGGAGGCGATCTTGATCAGCACCCGGTCGGTGCCGATGCCCGCCTGGGCGTAGAGGCCGATCAGCTTGCGGGCCTTGGTGATGGTGGCCTCGGTGTCGTAGCTGAGACGCGCATCCACCTCGGTGGACACCCGCCCCGGGACGATCTTGAGGATCTCCTTGCCGAAGGTGACGCTGATCTCGTCAATGGCCTCGCGCACCACGTCCTCGGCGGGGGCCTCGGCACCGATCACCTGCCGGGATTCGCGCAGGGAGCGGTCGATCAGCTCCTGGTAGGTGGGGATCTGGGCGGCGGCCAGGATCAGGGACGGATTGGTGGTGGCATCCCGCGGCGTGAACTGGCGGATCGCGTCGATGTCGCCGGTGTCGGCCACGACCACGGTCATGGCGGCCAGTTGTTCGAGAAGGTTGGCCATCGTGGAACGGTGTCGGGCGCGTTGTCTGCTGGCCTTGACGCTAGCCATGGCCCCCCGCGGCGATGCACGGGGGTTGTGGGAATGAGGACAGGGTGGCTCAGGAGCGGCCGGCCTTGGCGGTGAGGCGGGCGGTGGGCTGGCTGGGGGGCACCTTCTCGATCACCAGCAGGGCCTCGGCGATCTGCCGGGCCACCGGCAGGGCCACGGTGGAGCCGTAGGCATTGCCCCCCTGGGGTTCGTCCACCACCACCAGCACCACGTAGCTGGGATCCTCCGCCGGCAGGATCGCCACGAAGCTGCAGATCCGCGCTCCGGGGATGTACACCCCGTTGCGGGCCTTCTGGGCCGTGCCCGTCTTGCCGGCGATCCGGTAGCCGGGGATCTTCATCCCCTTGCCGTTCTCCACCACCGATTCCATCCACTTGACCACGGTGCGGGTGACGGCCGGATCCAGCAGCTGGACGCCCGTGGGGGCGGTGGCGCTGGCCAGGGCATCGCCGGAACGCAGGCCGCGGGTGATGTGGGGACTCACCAGCCGGCCGCCGTTGGCGAGCATCCCGTGCAGCTGCAGCAGCTTGAGGGGGGTCAGGGAGAAACCCTGGCCGAAGGCGGCGACCGCCGGCTCGATCGGCGCCGAGGTGAACTCGCTGCGGCTCTTGAGCTGGCCGGCCACGGCCCCGGGCAGGTCGGTGTCCGGCATCTCGTCGATGCCGAAGGCCCGCAGCCAGTGCCAGAAGCGATCGCGCTTCACCTGGGCCATGGCCTTCACCATCGCCACGTTGCTGGACACCTGCAGCACCGTGGGGAAGTCGATCACGCCGTTGGCGCGGCGGTCGTGGTTGAAGATCGGCCAGCCACCGATCGTCAGCTGGCCCACGTCGTTCACTTTGTCGCCGGGGCGGATCGCCTTCTCCTGCAGGGCCAGGGCCAGGTTGATGGGCTTGAAGGTGGAGCCGGGTTCGTAGAGATCCTGCACCGACCATTCCCGGAACAGGGCGGGGCTGTAGCTCCAGAACCGGTTGGGGTCGTAGGTGGGGGTGGAGGCCAGGGCCAGGATCTCGCCGTTGCGGGCATTCATGACCAGGGCCGCGCCCTGCTTGGCCCGCCACTGCTTGACCTGCTTGGTCAGGGCCTGCTGGGCCACCTGCTGCAGACGGGCATCGAGGGTGAGCTGCAGCCGCAGGTCGTCGCCGTAGAGCGCCCCGGCCTGGAGGCCGTCGGGCAGGGGGGTGCCGTCGGCGCCACGGCGCATGCTCAGGGTCACCTCCTGGCGGCGCAGGTCCCGGTCCCGGCTCTGCTCCAGGCCCGCCTGGGCCACCCTCTCCAGGTTGAGGAAGCCCACCACGTTGGCGAACAGGGACCCCTGGGGATAGACGCGCTGGGGATAGGCCTCAAGGTCGAGGCCGCTGATGCCCAGCTCCTTGACCCGGTTCGCCGTTTCCGGATCCAGGCCGGTGGCGAGCTTGACGCCGCTGCGACGGCTGCCGATGGTCTCCAGCAGGTCGGCCGGCGGCTGGGCCAGCACCTTGGAGAGCTCCCTGACCACGTCGGCGGGGGGACGGACCTGCTGGGGCTCGTCGCCGGGAAGGTTGAAGTAACGCGGGTGGGCCCAGAGGGTGAAGCGCTCCTCATCGAGGGCCACCAGCCGGCCCATCCGGTCGACGATGGTGCGCCGCTTGCCGATGGGCGTGACCGCATGGGTCTGGATGGCCCTGGCCCGGGCCTGAAGCTCGGGGGATTTCACCACCTGGAGCCAGGCCAGCCGTCCCGCCAGCCCGACCAGGGCGGCGCACAGCAGCACGTAGACCGTGAGCATGCGGCCGGTGGGGATCGGCTGGATCTCCACCACCCGCCGCGTTGCCGCTCCCCTGGGGCGGCGTCCACCCCCGGCGGCGCCCACCGGGGGGCGGCCCTCGCCGGGCCCGGAACGGGAGGCGGGGGGCATCAGTAGCCGGCCGGGATGGCGCGCAGCTGGAAGCCGGCGAGCAGCGGCAGGGGGGCGCGGGGGCGGCTGCTGCGGGGTTCAGGCAGATGGATGAGCTTGGCGCTGCTGGTGGGCTCCAGCAGGCCGGGACGCCGCACCAGGCTGAGGTGATGCTGCTCGAGCAGGGCGGACGACTCCTGCATGCGGTGCTCGAGGGTCTTGGAGGCCTCCAGCTTGGCGAAGCTGTGCGCCCACTGGTTCTGCCAGTGCAGGGTGAGGGCGCTCAGGCCGAGCATGGACAAGCCCAGTCCCACCAGGGCGCCGCTGCTGATCCGATGCAGGCCGGCCAGCCAGGGGGCCTGGCGTTCGATCCGGCGCGCCGAGAGGGACCCCTCGATCAGCTGCAGGGGCCGCTGCAGGGACCTCGGATTCGGCAGCGGGGACTGGCTGCGTGGGGCGGGGGAGGCGGCCAAGGGACCTGATAGGCACTGCGCAAGTGAACCACCCATCGGGGACCGCAGCAAGCGCCGTCAGTCGGCGAGAAAGAGGAGATTCATGAAGGTCATCCCGTTCCAGAGGGCGTGCATCAGCACGGCGCTGCCCAGCCGGCCGCTGCGCCAGCGCAGCCAGCCGAGGCCCAGGCCGAGCACGAACAGCGGGGCCAGTTCCGCCAGGCTCAGGTGGGCGATCGCGAACACGGAGGCACTCAGCACCACCGCGCCGGCTCCGCCGAGCCTCTGGCCCGCCACCGGCAGCAGCACGCCCCGGAACAGGACCTCCTCGAACAGGGGCGCCACCACCAGGGCGGTGACGGCGAAACAGGCCAGCGCCAGCGGGTCGGCGCTGGTCAGGACCAGGTCGAGGAGGGGGTTGCTGCCACCAGGGTCGGCCCAGATCCGGTCGATCGCCCAGCTCGAGGCCGTCACCACCGGCAGCACCATCAGCAGGCTGGCCAGCGCACCGCCGAGGGCCGAGCGGGCCGGCCGCCACCGCCACTGCAGCCAGCCCCCCGCCGGAGGGGTCCCCCGGCGCGGCAGCATCAGGGCCAGCAGCAGCAGCGGGGCGGCCATCAAGGCGGCATAGAGCACCAGCACTTCGATGCCCTGACTGAGGGCCCTGGGGGCCGCCAGGCGCTGCAGGGCGATCTGCAGCGGCGGCTGCACCACCATCGGCACGACGACTTCGCCGAGCACCACGAAGCCGCCGGCGATCAGCAGGGTCACATCGACGGGGCTCAGGGGCGGGCCCACCAGCGGCGGCGCGGCGGCCAGCCGGCCGCGCCAGGCCAGCCAGCCCTGACGCAGCAGCAGGGCGGCCCCCACCAGCAGGAACAGGGCCGGCAGGGTGGTCACCGCCAGCAGCATGAGCAGCAGCCGCAGGGACCGCTCCTCCGCCGGACAGGCCCCCGGGTCCCCCGGCAGCTGTTCGCAGACCAGCTGCTGCACCATCAGCGGCGCCGACCAGGGGGCGAGCAGCTGCCGGCGTTGCTCCGCCGTCACCGGCCGTCCGTCGAGCAGTGCCTGGATCAGGGGACGCCGCACGGCGTCCACCTGGGTCGCCAGCTGCCTCAGTTCGGTGTCCTCGTCCAGGGCTGCCGCGCTGCCGGCGTCGCGCTCCAGCAGGGCGCTCTCGAGGCGGCGCAGGGCCAGCGGTGGCTCCTCGGCGGCCTCCATCTGCCGCCGCAGCTCATGGCCCAGCTCCCGCCGCGGATCCTCCCCGGTGAGCAGCGGCCGCAGCTCCGCCGGGACGGCCTCGACCGCCAGGGCGGTCAGCTCGAGCTGCCGCAGGCTGAGGGAATCGACCACCGACGGGCGCTCGAGGCTGTCGATCAGGCCGCCCACCCAGAGCAGGCCGCACAGCGCCAGGCTGAGCAGGGCCAGCAGACTCTTCCAGCCCGGTGGGGAGGCGGGCGGTCCGGATCGGGAAGGGGTTCCGTTCAACCGGACCACCTCGGCGGCGATGGGTGCTGATTCTCCCCTGCGCCCGTCCCATACGATGGCCGGGCCTGCGCAACAAGCACCTTGCCCCTTCGCATCGTGCTGGTCCGCCATGGGCTGAGCAGCTTCAACCTGGAGCACCGCATCCAGGGCCGTGACGACCTCTCCAACCTCACCGAGGAGGGGCAGCGCCAGGCCCGTTGCACGGGGGAGGCCCTGGCGGAGCTTGCTTTCACCGCCGTCTACAGCTCACCGCTGCAGCGGGCCAGCGCCACCGCGGCCGCCCTGCTGGCCCGCCACGGCTCGCCGCTGGCCCCCGTCTACGACGACGATCTGCTGGAGATCGATCTGGCGCCCTGGAGCGGCCTGCTGCGCAGCGAGGTGCGGGCCGTGGATCCGGAGCAGGAGCGCCGCTGGCGCGAGGCCCCGGAGACCATGGAGCTGCAGCGCGCCGATGGCAGCCGTTTTCTGCCGGTGCCCGAGCTGCTGGAGCAGGCGGGTCGTTTCGCCGATCGGCTGCTGGCCCGCCACGGTGATGACGACACCGTGCTGGTGGTGGCCCACAACGCCATCCTGCGCTGCCTGGTGCTGCACCTGCTGGGGCTGCGGGCGAGCGGCTTCCTGCGCCTCAGGCTCGACAACGCCTCCATCTCGGTGCTCAACCTGGTCCGCGGCGAGGGCGGGCGGCCTTCGGTGCAGCTGGAATCCCTCAACGGCACCGCCCACCTGGGGATGGCCCTGCCCCCGGCCGGACCTGGGTGCCGGTTGCTGCTGGTGCGCCATGGCGAGACCGACTGGAACCGGGAGGGCCGTTTCCAGGGCCAGATCGACATTCCCCTCAACGCCCACGGCCTGGCCCAGGCGGAGGCGGCGCGGGCCTTTCTGGCCCCGATCCCGCTGCAGCGCGCCTACAGCAGCGACATGGCCCGCCCCCTGCGCACCGCCGAGGTGATCCTGGGCTCCCATCCCGGCGTGCCGCTCACCACCGCCCGGGGGCTGCGGGAGATCGGCCACGGCCTCTGGGAGGGCCGGCTGGAAAGCGAGATCGCCGCCGGCTGGCCCGACCTGCTCGCCGCCTGGAAGCGCACCCCCGAGATCGTGCAGATGCCGGAAGGGGAGACCATCGGCGGGGTGTGGGACCGGTCGCTGGCGGCCTGGAACCGGATCGTCGCCGGGCTGGATCCCCGGGAGACGGCCCTGGTGGTCGCCCATGATGCGGTCAACAAGACCATCCTCTGCGCCCTCCTCGGCCTCACCCCCGCCGACATCTGGGCCATCAAGCAGGGCAACGGCGGCGTGACCGTGATCGACTATCCCCGGGGGGCGACGGCGCCGCCGGTGGTCAGTGCCCTCAATCTCACCGCCCATCTGGGGGGCGTGATCGATCGCACGGCCGCCGGCGCCCTCTAGCCGGCCCATCCCACCGAGGCCCCCTGCCATGGTCCGTCAGCTGCTGATCCGCGGGGTGACTCTGCTGGAGGCCCCGGGGCGGCCGCCGCGACGGGCCGATGTGCTGCTGGAGGACGGGGTGCTGCGGGCGATCGACCCGGAGCCGGACGTGGTCCTGGGGGCGGCCGGCGTCGCCCCGTTCGACGCCGAGGGCTGCTGGCTGGCACCGGCCCTGGTGGATCCCCACAGCGTGCTGGAGGACCCCCTGCAGGGGCGTGCCGAAACCCTGGCCAGCCTCCGGGAGGCCGCCGCCTCGGGCGGCTACGGCACCGTGGCCCTGCTCCCGTGGGCCTCCAGCTGGCGCGATCGGCCCGAGCGGCTGGCCTGGAGCTGGCCGGACCCGATGCGGCTGCTCACCTGGGGCAGCTTCAGCGTCGACGGCCTCGACCGGGACCTGGCCCCCCACGGCGACCAGCTGGCCGCCGGCTCCTGCGGCCTGGCGGCCGGGGCGGCCCTGCCGCCGCTCGATCTGCTGGAGCGCGGCCTGCGGCTCGGGGAGATGGGGGACCGGCCGGTGCTGCTGCCGCCCCGGGACGGGGCCCTGGCACGGCGCGGCTTCGTGCGGGAGCGGGTGGAAGCCCTGCGGGCGGGCTGGCCCCTCGATCCCCCCGGCAGCGAGACCCTCCCCCTCGAGACCCTGCTCTCCCTGGCCGACGACCTGCCCGCGGCGAACCTGCGGCTGATGAATGTCTCCACCGCCGAAGCGGTGGCCCGGCTGCGGCGCCATGGCCAGGCGCCCATGGCCTCGGTGGGCTGGTGGCACCTGGTCGCCGACAGCGGTGGCCTCGATCCCGCCGACGAGGGCTGGCTGGTGGAGCCGTCCCTGGGGGGGCCGGCTGATCGGCGCGCCCTGATCGACGGCCTGGCCGACGGGGTCATCAGCGCCGTCGCGGTGCACCACATCGCCCTGGATGCGGAGGAGGAGCTGCTGCCCCTCGACCAGCGCCGCCCCGGCGTGGCGGGCCACGGTCTGGTGCTGCCGCTGCTGTGGGAGGAACTGGTGGGATGCCGGAGCTGGCGGCCGGAGCAGCTCTGGCAGGCCCTCTGCTGGGGACCGGCCCGCTTCCTGGGCCTGCCGGAGCCGGTCCTGGAGGCCGGCACGGCGCAGTGGCTGCTGTTCGATCCCTGCCGCTCTTGGCGCTGGGAAGAGGCCCCCGATGGCTCCCTGGCGGCCAACCGGCCCTGCCGGGGGCGACCGCTGCAGGGGCGGGTGCTGGCCTGCGGGCTCAGCGATCCGGCGCGTTGGGCTCTGGCAGCGGACCGGCCGAGCTGAACGGGAAGAAGCGCCAGAAGGCCCGGCCGATGAGCTCGCTCTCGGGCAGCAGCGGCCCCCCGGGCCAGAAGCGGGCATCCCAGCTGTTGGCCCGGTTGTCGCCCATCACCACCAGGTGGCCGGGGGGCACCACCACGTCGATGGTGCGGCAGGGTCCGACCCCCTGACGATCGACCGGGCAGTAGTTCCTGACGTAGGGCTCGTCGAGGGGACGGCCGTTGATGCTGACCCGGCCGCGGGGGTCGGCCACCACCCGCTCGCCGGGCAGGCCGATCACCCGCTTGATGTAGGCATCGCAGGCCGGCTGCTGGATCCCCGGCAGGGAGCCGATCAGGGGCAGGTTGACCAGCAGGCAACGCAGCGCCCCCGGCTTGGTCGGGCCGGTGAGGATCGGATCGAAGTGGTACGGGGAGCGGAACACCACCACCTCGCCGCGCCGCGGCGGCCGCTGCCGGAAGGACAGCTTCTCGACAAGCAGCCGGTCCTGGAGCTGCAGGCCCGGCAGCATCGAGCCGGAGGGGATGTAGCGGGCCTCCAGCAGGAACTGGCGGATGCCCAGGGCCACCGCCAGGGTGATCAGCACGCTGCGCCAGAAGGCCCAGGGGCTCTCCTCCCGCTCCTCCTGGTGACGCTGCGGCTCCGGGCTGGGCGTCGGCTCGTCGTGGGCGCCGGGGTCGGCCGGTGGATCCGAGGGGCTCAAGGGGTTCGTGCGGCAGGTTCCATGGTCGGGAGGCAGATTAGGCACGCACCCGCCCGCCGCGTCCCCGATGGCACGCCCACGCTGGCACCAGAGCCTGGCCGCGCCCTCGAGCCGGCTGGAGCGGCGCTGGGATCGTTTCGTGGCCCTCTGGGCCGCCCTCAACCTGCTCTGGGTGGCCTTCGACATCAGCTACATCCCCCTGCGCACCTTCTGGCTGCAGCGCAATCTCTACCCGCTGCCGTCGGTGCCCCTGGCGGTGCCGCTCACCTTCATCCCCGACATCACCCCCTGGGTGGATCCGATCAAGGGGATCGAGCCGCACCGCGAGACCCAGGCCTACCTGCGCCAGTTCGACCGGATGGATGCGGCCCTGGGCCAGGGCCCGACGGGTGCCGTCACCCCGATGCAGCGCCAGCTGCTGGCCGAACAGGCGCGGCTCACCGCCGAGATGATCGATTCCAACCCGATGCTGGCCTCGGGCACCTCCGGCACCCTGGAGAAGATCAAGAACCGCCTGCGCCAGCGCGCCGACCGGGACTCGGCCAAGCAGGCGGCGGCGGTCCTGCTGAGCCCGGAATGGATCGACGCCCATCCCTGGCCGCAGGAGCGGCTGTTCTGGCGCCAGCAGGTGCTGCCGCTGGTGGCCACCACCTACTGGCGCTCGATCGATGAGAACGGCCGCCCCACCGACCATTTCTGGCGCTACGACCTGCTCCTGTTCCAGAGCGTCTTCGCCCTCGACATCCTGCTGCGGGCCATCCGGCTGCGCCGCCGCCTGCCGGGCCTGAGCTGGGGCCGGGCCCTGCTGCGGCGCTGGATCGACCTGCCCCTGCTGCTGCCCTTCTGGCGCTGGCTGCGGGTGGTGCCGGTGCTGGAGCGGCTCCATACCAGCGGCCTGATCAGCATCGAACCGCTAAGGGCCGTGATCAGCCGGGCGGTGGTGGCCCTGCTGGCGGTCGAGCTGTTCGAGGTGCTGGCCCTTCAGCTGATCGACGGGCTGCAGCAGCTGATCCGCTCGCGCCGCTGGCCGATGCGGATCCGCGCCCTGCGCAGCCATCAGATGGTGGTCAGCAACGACGAGCGCGAGCTGGTGGAACTGGTGCGGATCTGGGGCCCCCTGCTACTGGTGCGGGTGGCCCCGCGCCTGGCCCCCGAGCTCCAGGGGGTGCTCGGCCATGCCCTGCAGCAGAGCCTCCAGAACGCGATCGTGCCGCCGGGCCTGCGCCAGCTCCAGCCCCTGCTGCAGGTGGAGAAGGGGCTCAGCCGCCAGCTGGCCGGCGGGATGGTGGACAGCCTGCTCGACCTCACCCGCACCACCGGCGAGCGCCTCAGCCGCCGCGACGACCAGCAGCTGGAGCTGCTGCAGCGGTTCATCGACCGCTTCTGGGAGGAACTGGCCGATGCCCTGGAGAGCGGACCGGCCCTGGAGCGCTCCCAGCAGCTGCTGTGCACCTTCCTCGAGGAGTTCAAGGGCAACTACCTGAGCCAGATCAGCCGTGCCGGTATCGAGGGCCTGATCGAGGAGCTCGACCAGATCATGGTGAAGGGGGCCCAGGGGCCGGAGGGTCGCAACGACGTCCCCTAGCCCAGCAGCTCCTCCCAGTCCTGGGGACGGAACCCGGTGAGGATCCGACCGGAGGCAGTGACCAGGAAGGGACGCTTGATGAGGCGCCCGTCGGCCGCCAGGGCGGCCAGGGCCGTGTCCCGGTCCATCGCCTTGACCGTGGCGGCCCCCAGGGCCCGGTAGCTCTGGCCGCTGGTGTTGAACAACCGCCCGAAGCTCCCGAGCTGGTCGTGGGCGGCGGCCAGCAGCTGCAGGGGCGGCGGGCTGGCGGTGATGTCGATGGCCTCGAAGGGAATCGCCCGTTCCCTCAGCCAGGCCAGCGCCTTGCGACAGGTGCCGCAGCCGGCGTACTGGTAGAGGACGAGTGGGGCGAGGTCGCCGGCCATCGCGCCTACTTGCGGCCAACCAGTGCCTTGAGGGCCCCGACCAGGCTGTTGGAGCCCTTGCCCACACCGGCGTCCGGCCTGGTGCGGATGGTCACATCACCGTTGACGGTGGTGCGGCAGCTGAGGCGGTAGCTCGCAGGCCGATCCGCCAGGTAGACCTCCTCCACATCGCTGCGGGGGGAGAGGTTGCGGGCCCCCTCCACCACCTCCACCACGCAGGTGCCGCACTGGCCGAGGCCACCGCAGTTGTTGAGGTTGTTGAGGCCCGTGTAGGGATTCACGCCGGCGTCGAGGGCCGCCTTGCGGAGATTGGCCCCTTCGATGCAACCAACCTGCTGGCCTTCCTTTTCGAAACGGATGGTGGGCACGGTCGATCGGGGGTGAGGGGCGCCGCCCAACTTAGGTCACACCACGTCCTTTCGATCCCGGTTTCGTTGCCTTGAGAAAGGATCGGGGCGGTCGGGAGGGGCTGCCTACGATGGCCGGGTTGCCCGCAGACCTTGCTCTCCTCCGACCCCTCCCCGGCCCGGCAAGGCACCTACGACCTGGTGGTGCAGCAGCTGATCCCCGGCTACGCCAGCCTCGCCCGTCTCTCGGTGGCGCTGCTCTCCTCCTCCCCCCTGGCCTCGCGCCGGGAGGCCGCCGTGCTGGTGGCGGGATGCGGCACCGGGGCCGAGCTGCTGGAGGCGGACGCCCAGCGGCCGGACTGGCAGCTCACGGCCATTGATCCGTCGGCGGAGATGCTGGCGGTGGCCCGGCAGCGCCTGCAGAACCGCGGCCGGATCGACTGGCATCACGCCACGGTGGAGCAGCTCGGGGCCGAGGCCCGCTTCGATGGCGCCCTGTCGGTGCTGGTGCTGCAGTCCCTGCCCGACGACGGCACCAAGCTGGCCTTCCTCACGGCCCTGGCCCGCAGCCTGCGGCCCCAGGGGCAGCTGGTGCTGGTCGACCTGATGCGTCCGGAGCGCTCCCCCCTGACGGCCCAGGTGACCGAGGCCTGGCGCTGCTTCCAGCGGGCCAGCGGGGTCGAAGGGGGGGCGGTGGATCCCACCGCCCAGATCCAGGGATTCCACCCGATCGGCATCGCCCGTCTCACGGCCCTGGTGGAGGCCGCGGGACTCAGCGATCCGGCGCCGTTCTTCCAGGCCCTGGACTTTCAGGGCTTTCTGCTACAGCGACGGGCCTGAAGCGACGCTCCACCGATTCCTGCTGGCCGGGGAGCAGGGGGCGGTCCATGACCACACCGGCCAGGGGCACCAGCAGGGTGAGCAGACCCAGCAGGACGCCGCCCAGGGTCCCGAAGGGCTGGTCGAAGAAGAGGGTTTCCGGATCATCGGGGCCTGCGCCTGGGCTTCTGCCGCCGCGGCTGGAGCCTCCGGACGCGGAGGGACGGGAAAGGGGCGTTCGGGGGCCCGGACTGTCCGGGTCTCCGCTGGAGTCAACCTCGCCGACGTCGGGGGTGGGGCAGAGTCCGGCGGAGAAGGGCCCCGGAGCGCCGGAGCCGGAAAGGCTGGCCGGGGAGGCGAGGGAGGCTGTTCCCCGATGGGAACCGGAGCGGGACTGGGGACGGACGGTTCGGACGTGATCCATGCGTTCGTGCAGCGGAGAGGCCCGGTGCACTGGACGGAGAACAAAGGTTATTTGCAACGATTGTGCCACCGATCGGCTCGATCGGCCCCCGGCGACGGCAAAACGACAGGGGAGCCGGACGGCGGTGGTCCGCTCTGCGTCGGCCCGTCAGGCGGCCGGCCGTGACTGGGAGTGCCTGTGGAGGTGCAGATCGGCGGGAGGCACTTCGGCCCCGTCGAGCCGGGCGCGGATGGCCCGGAGCTCCTCCAGGATCGAGGCCAGCAGCTGCTGGGTCGCGGTGGAGGGCGAATTGAGCACCTCGACCGTCACCTCCTTGATGCGCAGCACATCGCGGGCGAAGCGGGCCACCTCGTGGGGGTGGAAGACCAGGGGTTCCTTCTGGTCGCTGCGGTACTCGGGATTGAGCTTGCGGGGATTGAAGGGGGGGTTGAGGTTGCGGGGATCGGTGTTCGTGTAGCGGTACACCGAAGCGCGGGATCGGTTCAGGGAGCGCTGCACCTCATCGATGCCGATCAGGGTTTCGGTGTCGGTGCGAGGTTCAGCCTGCAGGGCCAGCGGCGCGGCCGGCGAAGCGGTGGAACCGCCCGCTGGAGAGCCGACCTGTGCAGGGTGAGCAAGCATGAGACTGGCGTTGGACGCACTGGACTGACGGCTGACCATAGCAGAGTTTTTTCTCGTCAGCCGCCCGCCCGCAGGGGGCAGGGTCGTTGCGGCGACTCGCTCCCGGCGAGAGGCCCCTGGTCCGCCGGGGCGGCGGTGATAGCGTCCAGCGCCGAACCGGACTTTCTCCATGCGCGTCTCCCGCCTGATGCTGGTGACGCTTCGCGACGACCCGGCCGAAGCCGAGATCACCTCCCACAAGCTGCTGCTCCGCGCCGGCTACATGCGCCGCCTGGCGCCCGGGATCTTCGCCTATCTGCCCCTGCTGTGGCGGGTCCTTCAGAAGATCTCCGCCATCGTCCGCGAGGAGATGGCCGCGGTCGACGCCCTCGAAACCCTCCTGCCCCAGCTGCAGCCCGCCGATCTCTGGCGCCGCAGTGGCCGCTGGGACGGGTACACCGCCGGGGAGGGGATCATGTTCCACCTGGTCGATCGCCAGGAACGCCCCCTCGGCCTCGGTCCCACCCACGAGGAGGTGGTCACCGCGCTGGCCGCCGACCTGCTGCGCTCCTACCGCCAGCTGCCGGTCTGCCTCTATCAGATCCAGACCAAGTTCCGCGATGAGATCCGGCCCCGGTTCGGCCTGATGCGGGGGCGCGAATTCATCATGAAGGACGCCTACTCCTTCCATGCCGACGAGGCCTGCCTGCGGCGCACCTATGCCGCCATGGACGGGGCCTACCGGCGCATCTTCGAGCGCTGCGGCCTGCGGGCCGTGGCGGTCGAGGCCGACAGCGGCGCCATCGGCGGTTCCGCCAGCCAGGAGTTCATGGTCACCGCCGAGGCCGGTGAGGACCTGATCCTGACCAGTCCCGACGGCCGCTACGCCGCCAACCAGGAGCGGGCCGTCTCCCTGCCGGCGCCCGCCGTTCCCCTGCCGGCCGGCCCCTGCCGGACCCTGGCCACCCCGGAGCAGACGAGCATCGAGGACCTCTGCGAGGCCCACGGCCTCGATCCCACCCAGACGGTGAAGGTGCTGCTGCTGCTGGCCCGCTTCGCCGCGGCCCCCGCCCGCGCGGTGCTGGTCTGCCTGCGGGGCGACCAGCAGCTCAACGACGTCAAGCTCGCCAACGCCGTGACGGCCCGCTGCCCGGACGCCGGCGCCCTGCTGGAGATCGGCCCGCTGCTGGCGGATCACCTTCAGGCCGCCGCCGCCGTTCCCTTCGGCTTCCTGGGCCCCCATCTGGGCGATCCACCGCTGCGGCAGCCCGATCCCCGGGCGGCCGCCGCCCCCCTGCTGCGTCTTGTCGACCCCTCCGCCGCTGAGCTGGAGGCGTTCGTCTGCGGCGCCAACCGCGCCGACGAGCACCTGGTGGGGGCCCGCTGGGGCGAGCTCTGCCCGCTCCCCGACGTGGTGGATCTGCGGGCGGCCCAGCCGGGCGAGCGCTGCCTGCATGACCCCTCCCAGCGGCTGGAGGCGGCCCGGGGCATCGAAGTGGGCCACATCTTCCAGCTGGGGCGGAAGTACTCCGAAGCCCTGGAGGCCCGCTTCACCAACGAGGCCGGCGAAGACGAAGCCCTGTGGATGGGCTGCTACGGCATCGGCGTCTCGCGCCTGGCCCAGGCCGCCGTGGAGCAGAACCACGATGCCGACGGCATCCGCTGGCCCGTGGCGATCGCCCCCTACACGGTGATCATCGTCATCGCCAGCAGCCAGGATCCGGTGCAGGTGGCCCTGGCCGAGGAGCTCTACGGCCGCCTGCTCGCAGCCGGGATCGATGTGCTGCTGGATGACCGGCCCGAGCGGGCCGGTGTGAAGTTCAAGGATGCCGATCTGATCGGCATCCCCTGGCGGCTGGTGGTGGGCCGTGGTGCCGGCGAGCGGGCGGTGGAGCTGGTGGACCGCAGCGGCGGCACCGGCAAGCGGGACCTGACGGCGGACGCCGCCCTCGAGGAGCTCGTGCAGCTCCTCGGGCTCCAGGGTGCATCCCCGTAGGATTTCGCCAGACGCCGTTCCTCCCTTGGTCGCCTTCCTGCGCCGCAGCCTGCTCCGTCCCCTGCTGGCCATCGGCCTGTGCCTCTGCCTCGGACTGGGCGGCTGCAGCCAGGCCGCGGCCGGCCTCAGCGGCAACTACGTCGACGACACCGTCAGCGTGGCCCAGACCCTGCTGACCACCATCGCCCTGCCCCAGGACGACCCCGCCCGCCAGGAGGCGGAGGTGCAGGCCCGCCAGCTGATCAACGGCTACACCGCCCTTTACCGCCCCCGCCAGGACATCCACGGCCTGGCCTCCTTCACCACCATGCAGACCGCCGTGAACGCGCTGGCGGCCCACTACGCCGGCTACGCCAACCGCCCCCTGCCCGATCCCCTGCGCAGCCGCCTGGAGAAGGAGCTCAAGAAAGCTGAAGCGACAGCGGTGCGCGGCGCCTGATTCTTTGACGGAGGGGGCCTTGATCTGAGAAGCTCTCCCCTTGTGCTTAGAAGCGGCTCCGGGCCGCTGTTTCCTTGGCCAATGTTGTCGTCATCGGTGCGCAATGGGGTGACGAAGGGAAAGGCAAGATCACCGATCTGCTGAGTCGCTCCGCCGATGTCGTGGTCCGCTATCAGGGCGGGGTCAACGCCGGGCACACCATCGTCGTCGAGGACCGGGTCCTCAAGCTGCATCTGATCCCGTCGGGGATCCTCTACCCGGACACCATCTGCCTGATCGGCTCAGGCACGGTGGTGGATCCCAAGGTCATGCTCGGCGAGATCGACACGCTGCTGGAGCTGGAGATCGATGTCTCCGGCCTCAAGCTGGCCTCCACGGCCCACGTGACCATGCCCTACCACCGCCTGCTCGACCTGGCGATGGAGCAGCGTCGCGGCGACCGCCGCATCGGCACCACCGGCCGCGGCATCGGGCCCACCTACGCCGACAAGTCCGAGCGCAACGGCATCCGGGTGATCGACCTGCTCGATGCCGACTGCCTGCGCGACCGCCTGCTGGGGCCCCTGGCCGAGAAGAACGACCTGCTTGAGAAGGTCTACGGGATCCCCGCCCTCGATCCGGAGGCGGTGATCGAGGAGTACGCCGCCTACGGCCGGCGCCTGGCCCCCCACGTGGTGGACTGCACCCGCACCATCCACGAGGCGGCCCGGGCCCGCAAGAACATCCTGTTCGAAGGTGCCCAGGGCACCCTGCTCGACCTCGACCACGGCACCTACCCCTACGTCACCTCCTCCAACCCGGTGTCTGGCGGTGCCTGCATCGGCGCCGGCGTCGGCCCCACCCTGATCGACCGCGTCATCGGCGTCGCCAAGGCCTACACCACCCGGGTGGGGGAGGGCCCCTTCCCCACCGAGCTGGAGGGCAGCCTCAACGACCACCTCTGCGACCGGGGCGGCGAGTTCGGCACCACCACCGGCCGGCGGCGTCGCTGCGGCTGGTTCGACGGGGTGATCGGCCGCTACGCCGTCCAGGTGAACGGGCTCGACTGCCTGGCGATCACCAAGCTGGATGTCCTCGATGAGCTGGACGAGATCCAGGTCTGCGTGGCCTACGAGCTCGACGGGCGCCGCATCGACTACTTCCCCAGCAGCTCCGATGAGTTCGCCCGCTGCCGGCCCGTCTTCCGCAGCCTGCCCGGCTGGCAGTGCTCCACCGCCGACTGCCGCAGCCTGGAGGATCTGCCCCCCACCGCCATGGCCTACCTGCGCTTCCTGGCCGAGCTGATGGAGGTCCCGATCGCCATCGTCTCCCTCGGCGCCCAGCGCGACCAGACGATCGTCGTCGAGGATCCCATCCACGGCCCCAAGCGCGCCCTGCTCAGCGTCTGAACCGGCGTCCCGCCGTTCCCTCCCCTCCCCTCCACTTCCCGGCCCTCCCCTCACCCCCTCCAAGGACCCCCTTGACCAGCACCGCCAAGCGCTTCGACGTGGTCGGCATCGGCAATGCCATCGTCGATGTGCTCGTCCAGGCCGACGACGCCTTCCTCGAGGCCCACGGCCTCACCAAGGGCACCATGGCCCTGGTGGATGAGGCGCAGGCCGAACGGCTCTACGCCAGCGTCGGCGCCGGCCTGGAGACCTCCGGCGGCTCGGCGGCCAACACCCTGGCGGGCATCGCCCAGCTGGGCGGCCGGGCGGGCTTCATCGGCCGGGTCCGGGACGACCAGCTCGGAGCGATCTTCGCCCACGACATCCGCGCCGTGGGGGCCAGCTTCGAGACCCCCCCGGCCGCCAGCGGCCCCTCCACCGCCCGTTGCCTGATCCTGGTCACCCCCGATGCCCAGCGCACCATGTGCACCTACCTGGGGGCGTCGGTGGGCCTCGATCCCGCCGACCTCGACCTGGAGATGGTGCGCCAGGCCAAGCTGCTCTACCTGGAGGGCTACCTCTGGGACAGCGAGGAGGCCAAGCGCGCCTTCATCGCCGCCGCCGAGGTGATGCGTGCCAGCGGCGGCGAGGTGGCCCTCTCCCTCTCCGATGCCTTCTGCGTCGAGCGCCACCGGGAGAGCTTCCTGGAGCTGGTCGACGGCCATGTCGATGTGCTGTTCGCCAACGAGATGGAGATCACCGCCCTCTACGGCACCGACAGCTTCGAGGCGGCCGCCGACCAGGTCCGCGGGCGCTGCAGGGTGGCGGCCCTCACCCGCAGCGAGCGGGGCTCGCTGCTCCTCAGCGGCGACACGACCCTGGTGATCGAACCCTTCCGTCTCGGCCCCCTGGTGGACACCACCGGCGCCGGTGACCTCTATGCCGCCGGCTTCCTCTACGGCCACACCCGGGGCGAGGGCCTGGAGCGCTGCGGACGGCTCGGTTCCCTCTGTGCCGGCCAGGTGGTCACCCAGCTGGGTCCCCGTCCCCAGGCCTCCCTGCCGGAGCTGGTGGCCCGCCACCTGGGCTGAGCGCCAGCTGCTCCAGCAGCCAGCGGCCGTAGGGGCCGTCGCTGGCGGCCGCCCAGTGGATCCATTCCGGGGTGTCGTAGCTGTGCAGCTCCCCCAGGGCGCGGCGCAGCGCCTCCAGCTGAGAGGGGGTCGTCTTGAGCAGCAGCTGCACCTCCTCGCTCCGCTCCAGCCGGCCCTGCCAGTGGTAGAGCGACACCACCGGGTGCAGGCTGGCGCAGGCCACCAGGCCCCGCTCCAGCAGCTCCCGGGCCAGGGCCTCGGCCCGCTCCCGGTCGGCTTCGGTGGTGAGCACCAGGCTCAGGGGAGTGGGTGCAGGTCCTGGCATGGGGGGCAGGGTCCGGCTTCAGCCGTTCTGCTCAGTGTCGCCCAGCCGTGCCAGCAGCGCCTCCAGCGGCAGGGCCTCCACCCGGGCGGGCTCCCCGGGCCGCTCCAGGAGCAGCAGGCGCAGACCCAGGTCGGCGCAGATCCGGTGCCAGCGGGCTTCGTTGGCGCCCCCGGAGCGGCGGCAGAGCACGGTGTCGATCTGCCAGTGGCGGCAGAGGGCGCGCTCGATGCGGCCGTCGCCGCCGGGGCGCAGGGGGGCCAGCCGCTGCGGCGGCAGTCCGGCGGCCAGGGACGTCGCCAGGGCCCCGCCCTGGGGCAGCAGGCGGGCGTGGTGCAGCACCCCCGGCGAGGCCGCCACGGCCTCGGCCAGGCGGCGGGCGCCGATGGCCAGCAGCAGCCGCTCCCCAGGCCGGCAGAGGCGCCCCAGGCCGGCCAGATCCTCCAGGGGCTGGGCGCCACCGGCACCCAGATCGGGCCGCAGCAGCCGCAGCAGGGGCTGGGTGCGGGCGCTGCAGCCGCGGGCGAGGGCAGCGCTGATGCGGGTGGCGAAGGGGTGGGTCGCATCGATCACCCAGGTGTAGGGGGCCTCCCGACGGCCGGCATCGGCCAGCTCGGCGGCGACCCCGGCCTCCGGCCCGTCGTCCCCCCCGATCGCCCCCACGGCCAGCTCCTGGCGGGGATGGGCCCCGTAGGCCAGGGCGGCGGACCGGCTCACCAGGGAGACCTTCAGGCGCCAGCCCCGGGCCAGGAGCCGCCGCGCCAGGGCCGGCCCCTCCCCCGTACCGGCCACCAGCCAGATCCTGCCGCCACCGCCGGCGCTCCCGCCGCTGACGTCCCAGCCGCCGTCCCGGCCGCCGGCACGACCGGGCGGATCGGCCTGGATCCCGTCGGGCGGATGCATCAGGATGGGTCCTTCCATCCGTTGGTCAGGGCGTGAATCACTGCTTGCTGGAGGTGGAGGTCCTGGAGGCGCCCCAGGTGCGTTACACCCAGGACAACCAGACGCCGGTGGCCGAAATGGCCGTCCAGATCGAGGGGCTGCGGCCCGATGATCCCCCAGGTCAGCTGAAGGTGGTGGGCTGGGGCAACCTGGCCCAGGACCTCCATAACCGGGTGCAGGTGGGTCAGCGCTTCGTGCTCGAAGGTCGGCTGCGCATGAACACCGTCACCCGCCAGGACGGGGTCAAGGAGAAGCGGGCCGAATTCACCCTGGCACGTCTCCATCCCCTCGGCCCCGGCACCGGCATCGCCCCGGCACCGGCTGCGGCGCCGGCCCGCAGCCCGGCCCCCCTGCCGACCCCCCGCCCCGCCGCTGCCGCCGGCGGCCCCGCCCCACGGCGGGCACCGGCGCCGGCTCCTTCCCGCCCGCCCGCTGCCGAACCCGCCGCCCCCGTCTGGGACACCTCCCCGCTGGTCCCCCTGGGGGACGATGACGACATTCCCTTCTGACCCTTCTGGTCAGAGTCGTTCGCCGGCCTGGTCGATCAGCTGGCCCAGTTCCCGCTCCAGGGCCGCCAGATCCAGTCGCCATTCGCTCCAGCGGCCGCTGTCCAGCTGGCGCAGCAGCCAGAGGCGGTCCTCCCCCAGCTGGGTGAGCAGCTCGGCGTTGGTGGGGGCCTCTGGCCCGCTCCAGGGCGTGTCCGTGCCGGTGTCGGCCCCCACGGGGCTGGCGGTGACGCCGTCTTCGGCGCTGGCTTGGGGGCTGGCTTCTGAGCTGGCCATGGGGCGGCGGGGCGGAGCCTTGAACCGCCATCCTGGCCCCCGCTGACGGAGAATGGGGCGATGCAAGCGTTTCTCTCCCCCGGCAGCCTGGTGACCGTCGCCGGTGCCGTTCTCACCGTGATCGGATCGATCGCCTACGCCACCGACAGCCCCAACATCAGCCTGGCCGGGGTCTTCTACGGCGTGCCGATCCTGCTGGGGGGCCTGGCGCTCAAGTCCTCCGAGCTGCCCCCCGCCGAGCGGCTCACCCCCGCCGCCCGCCTGCGCGACCTGCGCCAGCAGCCCGGCAACGAACCGCTGCGCAAGCTGCTGGCCGACGTCACCCGCTGGCGCTACGGCCAGAAGGCCCACCTGGAGAGTTCCCTGGAGGCCCTCAGGCTCTGGGACGAGGACGCCCCGCCCCAGCTGGTGGCCGTCGAGGAGCTGGAGGCCGGCGGCGGCTACGGGCTGCGGCTGACGATCGAATGCCATGGGGTGGCCTTCGAGCGCTGGCAGGATCGGCGGGAGCGCCTCGGCCGTTTCTTCGGTCCCGGCCTCACGGCCGACCTCCTGCAGGCCGGCCCCGGGCGCCTGCAGCTCAGCCTGCTGCCGGCTGCCGCCCCCTCCGATCCGTCCCTCGCCGCCCCCGTCCCTTGAGTCCCGATCGGTACATCAGCACGGAGGACACCCTGCGGGTGTCCGTGCTCAGCGAAGCCCTGCCCTACATCCAGCGTTTTACCGGCCGCCGCATCGTGATCAAGTACGGCGGGGCGGCCATGGTCCGGGAGGACCTGCGGGAGGCGGTCTTCCGCGATCTGGCTCTTCTGGCCTGCGTCGGTGTCCAGCCCGTGGTGGTGCACGGCGGTGGCCCGGAGATCAACCAGTGGCTGGGGAAGCTGGCGATCGAGCCCCGCTTCCAGGACGGCCTGCGCGTCACCAGCCCCGACACCATGGACGTGGTGGAAATGGTGCTGGTGGGGCGGGTCAACAAGCAGATCGTCAACGGCCTCAACCGGGTGGGCGGCCGGGCCGTGGGCCTCTCCGGCAGCGATGGCGGCCTGGTGCTGGCCCGCACCATGGGTGACGGCACCCTCGGCATGGTGGGTGACGTGGCCCGGGTCGACCCCTCGGTGCTCGCTCCCCTGCTCGCGGCCGGCTACATCCCGGTGATCTCCAGCGTCGCCCCCAACGCCGATGGTCTGGCCCACAACATCAATGCCGACACCGTGGCCGGCGAGCTGGCGGCGGCCCTGCAGGCGGAGAAGCTGATCCTGCTGACCGACACGCCCGGAATCCTGCGCGATCGCCATGACCCCGCCAGCCTGATCCGCCAGCTCACCCTCTCCGAGGGCCGCCGGCTGATCGCCGACGGGGTGGTGGAGGGGGGGATGACCCCCAAGACCGAGTGCTGCATCCGGGCCCTGGCCCAGGGGGTGAAGGCGGCCCACATCGTCGATGGCCGGGTGGCCCATTCCCTGCTGCTGGAGGTGTTCACCAACGCCGGCATCGGCACCATGGTGGTGGGCAGCCCCGGCCTGGTGCATGGTTGAGGAGGACCCCCTCGCCGAGGCCCGCCGGGCCCTGGATCGTGGTGAGTACGGCCAGGTGCTGCGGTTGCTGGAGCCCCTCCAGGAGGAGCGCTCCCCCCTGACGGCCGCCGGCGCCGAGCTGCGTCTGCTGATGGCCACCGCCCTGATGGGCCAGGGGCGCACCGACCAGGCGGCGGCCTGCTGCCGCAGCCTCGTCCGCTGCCGCGATGCGACCCTGCGGGCCCAGGCCAAGGCCCTGCTGCTGGTGCTGGAGGCCCCGGAGCTGCGCCGTCCCAGCAACTGGTCGCTGACCCTGCCGGACCTCGCCGGCACCACCCCCCTCGAAGGGGTCGGGGGCGGCGTCAGCCGCCGCTCCCGCCGCCGCCCCGAGCCGCCGCCGCCGCCGCCGGTGGGGCCCACCCGGGCGCCGGTCGGGTTCGCGCTCGTCGTGGCGGTGGTGCTGCTGCTGCTGGCCGCGCTGCTGGGGGGCTGCATGCAGGTGCGCACCGAACTGGGCTTCGAGGGCCCCGGCCGGCTCCAGGTCAGCCACCAGCTGCGCAGCGACACCGGCACCGACAGCCCCTGGCAGCGGCGGTTCGTCGCGGCGCTGGCGGGCCAGGCCGAGGGGATCGCCGCCCCCGGTCCCTTCCGCCCCTCCGGCGGCAGCGGCGACCGGCTGGTCTCCACCCCCGTGCTGCCCGCCCGCGAGGCCCTCGCTGCCCTGGTGGGCAGCCTGGAACTGGCGGGCCGGCTCAGCGGCGTCCCCCTGGCGGCACCGGTGGTGGTCTGGGAGGAACGCAACTGGCTGCTGGGCGTCCGCCAGCACCTGCAGCTGGAGCTCGATCTCCAGGCCCTCGACACGATTCCGGGCCTGGATCTGGCCGTCGTGCTCGCCCCGGTGCGGCCGGCGGCGGTGCGGCGGGCGAGCCCCGCCGCCATCGCGTCGGCCCCATCGGCCGACGGTGGCGGCCGCCGGCGTCTGCTCTGGCCCCTCACCCCCGGCCAGGTCAACGTCCTGGAACTGCGCTGCTGGCGCTGGAGCGGCCTGGGGCTGGGGGCGGCGGCGGTGGGCCTGGCCCTGCCGCTGGTGCTCGGCCTGCAGGCGATGCGGCGGCGGCTGGGTTTCGGCCTGCCGGAGCTGCCGGCCTGACCCCCCGGCCCTGGGGCCGGCTCCGATCTCAGAGTTCCAGGGGGTCGGGATCGATCGTCAGGCTCACCCCCGGGGGCAGGGCCCGGCGCAGGTCGGATTCGGGGGGAAGGGGCAGTGCCGCATCACCTTCCGGTGCCCCATCGGCGGCGGCGTCCGCCCCGGGGCCGCTGCCGTGCAGCAGCAGCTGCCAGCGGCTGCGGCCCGCCACCCTGGCCACGGGGGCGGGGGCCGGGCCGATCACCACCCAGCCGGCCGCCTCCACGGCGGGACGGATCCGCTCGGCCAGGGCGGCGGCGGCCGTGGCCGTGCCGCTGGCGGATGGACCGGCCAGCCGCAGCAGGCAGGCCCGGCCGAAGGGCACCATGCCCCCCTGGCGGCGCAGCTCCAGTTCCTCGGCCAGGAAGGCCGCGTAGCGGCCGTCCACCAGGTGGCGGATCACCGGATGCTCGGGGCTGTAGGTCTGCACCAGCACCTCCCCGGGGCGTTCCCCCCGGCCGGCCCGGCCGGCGAGCTGCAGCAGCAGCTGCAGGCACTGCTCGGTGGCGCGCAGATCGGGCCGGTGCAGCAGGCCGTCGGCCGCCAGCACCGCCGCCAGGGTCACCCGGGGCAGGTCCATGCCCTTGGCCAGCATCTGGGTCCCCACCAGCACGTCCGCCTCGCCGGCCGCGAAGCGCTCCAGCAGGCGGCGGTGACCATCCCGGCCCCGGGTGGTGTCCCGGTCGAAGCGGATCAGCCGCAGGCCCTCCAGTTCCGCCGCCAGTTGCTCCATCACCCGCTGGGTGCCGGCGCCGAAGGGCTTGAAGGCGGTGGACCCGCAGTGGCCGCAGCGATCGCCCATCTCCTGGCGGTGGTCGCACCAGTGGCAGCGGAGCCACTCCCGACCCTCGCGGCCGCCGGCCCGGGGGCCGCGGTGGACGGTGAGGGGCACGTCGCAGTGGGGACACTGCACCACCTCGCCGCAGCTGCGGCAGCTCAGGAAGGAGCGGTAACCCCGCCGGGGCACCAGCACGACGGCCTGCTCGCCCCGCTCCTGCAGGGTCTCGAGCCGGGCCATCAGGGGGCGGCTGATCAGGCGGCGGTGCCCCTCCTCCAGCTCCAGGCGCATGTCCACCAGCCGCACCGGCGGCAGGGGGCGTTGGCCGATCCGCTCCGGCAGGGGCAGTAGGCGGGTGTCGGCGGGCTGACCCCCGGGGCGCGGCTGGCAGCGCCACCAGGTCTCGAGGGAGGGGGTGGCACTGCCGAGCACCAGACGGGCCCCCGTCTGGCGGGCCCGCAGCCGGGCCACCTCGCGGGCGTGATAGCAGGGCATGGGACTCTCCTGCTTGTAGGAGGCATCGTGTTCCTCGTCGAGCACGATCAGGCCCAGCTGGCCCAGGGGCAGAAAGACGGCGGAGCGGGTGCCCACCGCCAGGCAGGGCTCGCGCCGCCGAGCGGCCTCGAGGCAGCGCCGCCAGGTGAGGACCCGTTCCCCATCCCCCATGCCGCTGTGATACTCGATCACCGTCGGACCGAAGCGGCGCCGGCAGCGGTCCAGCAGCTGGGGGACCAGACCGATCTCCGGCGCCAGGATCAGCACGCTGCGCCCCGCCGCCAGCTCCTGGGCCGCGGCCTGCAGGTAGACCTCGGTCTTGCCGGAGCCGGTCACGCCCCAGAGCAGCAGGTTCTGGCCCGGCGGCGCCCCGGCGATGGCGGCCATGGCCGCGGCCTGGGCCGGACTGGGTGGCCGGGCGCTCTCCAGGGGGGCCGATCCAGCACCCGCCCCGCCGCCGGGGAGGCCCGGGGCGCCGCCGACCCTCGACGGGACGCGGCCCGCCTCCCTCAGGAGCAGACCCCGTCGCTCCATCGTGGTGATCAGGGTGCGGCCGAAACCGGCCTCCTGCACCAGATCGCGCAGCAACCGCGCCCCCCCGTGGCTGGCCAGGTGGTCCAGCAGTTCCTGCTGGCGGGGGGTGATGGACGCCATGACCGCGGCCGGGTTGGGCCGCACGGTCCAGAGGGTCCGTCCCTGGCCGGGGGGACGGCGGGCCTGTCCCAGCCAGCCCGGCGGCAGCGCGCTCTTGAGGGTGCGGAACAGGCCGCTGTGGCACTGCCGGGCCACGCCCTCCAGCAGGGCCTGCCAGAGCGGATCGATCGCGGCACTCTCCAGCACCGCGTCCACCGGGAGGATCGCCCGTCCCTCCATGGCGGCGGGACAGACCGCCGCCGTTGCCACCACCAGGCCCGTGTGGGGCCGGCCCTGCAGACGGACCCGCACCAGATCTCCCGCCCCGATGGCCAGGCCCGAGGGGTTGGCGTAGGTGAAGGCCCGCCCCTCCCGGCCGGCCTCCAGCCACACCTCCAGCCAGCCCGGGGGGGCGGGTTCGGGTGGCGATGGTGAGGAGCTGGCTGGCAATCTTGCAAAGATCTCATGCCATTCCTAGGATGACGTCGTTGGGCCGCTCGAAAGGCTGCCGTCGGAACCGCGCAGAGTTCCGTCCACAGGGAAGACCCGCTGAGGATCCAGGGATTCACTCCCTCTTCATTCCTCCGGTCTGAGACCACCCGTGACAGCCCTGCACCGGCTCTGGCCGACTTCCACCATCCCAATCACGCTCCTGGAGCGATCCATCCACCATCCATCGGCATCGGCTCCGTGAGCGGAGTCCTTCCATCTCGCCACGTCCTGTTGCTCTCCTGGCCCTCCCGCCCGGCTCCGTACCGGCAGCATGGAGGATGGGAACCGGAGTCACGGACCCGGAGGGCAGGAACCGGCTGATGGAATCACGCCCCTGACCATCCCCGGGCCCCTCGCCCCGCCCGCCTTTCCCTCGCCCGCTTCATTCCCCCGCACCCTTCCCTTTCGCGTCGTTTCCATGAGCCCAGTCGCCGCCAAGGCCAAAGCCGCCGTTCCCGAGATCCTGGCCACCGTCACCGCCAACGGCGACGTGCTGCCCATCGAACCGACGGCGGCGGCGGCCAGGAAGACCGCGGCCCGGGTCCGAACGGCCGCTCCCAAGGCTGGGACCGCCAAGCCTGCGGCCAAGGCCGGCTCCCGGACGACCGCCAAGCCAGCGGCCGCCAAGCCCGCCGCTGAGAAGCCCGCGGCGGTCGTCCTCGACGATGGCCTCGACGGCGATGACGATCTTCCGGAGACCGGCGGCGACCTCCGCAAGGATGCCAAGGGTGCCAAGGCTCTGGCCAGCATCAAGGTGGGCCCGAAGGGCGTCTACACCGAGGATTCGATCCGCGTCTACCTCCAGGAGATCGGCCGCATCCGTCTGCTGCGGCCCGATGAGGAGATCGAGCTGGCCCGCAAGATCGCCGATCTGCTCGAGCTGGAGGAGAAGGCCGCTGAGTTTGAGGCCGACAAGGGCCATTTCCCTGATACCAAGGAGTGGGCGGCGATCTTCGACATGCCGCTGATCAAGTTCCGCCGTCGGCTGATGCTGGGGCGTCGGGCCAAGGAGAAGATGGTCCAGTCGAACCTGCGGCTGGTCGTCTCGATCGCCAAGAAGTACATGAACCGGGGTCTGTCGTTCCAGGATCTGATCCAGGAAGGCAGCCTCGGCCTGATCCGCGCCGCCGAAAAGTTCGACCACGAGAAGGGATACAAGTTCTCCACCTACGCCACCTGGTGGATCCGCCAGGCGATCACCCGTGCGATCGCCGATCAGAGCCGCACCATCCGCCTTCCTGTTCACCTCTACGAGACGATCTCCCGGATCAAGAAGACCACCAAGACCCTCTCCCAGGAGTTCGGCCGCAAGCCCACCGAGGAGGAGATCGCTGAAAGCATGGAGATGACGATCGAGAAGCTCCGCTTCATCGCCAAATCCGCCCAGCTGCCCATCTCCCTCGAAACTCCCATCGGTAAGGAGGAGGATTCCAGGCTCGGCGATTTCATTGAAGCCGATATCGAGAATCCTGAGCAGGATGTCGCCAAGAACCTGCTGCGTGAGGACCTGGAGGGCGTGCTCGCCACCCTCAGCCCCCGTGAGCGGGATGTGCTCCGCCTGCGCTATGGCCTGGATGACGGCCGCATGAAGACTCTGGAAGAAATCGGCCAGATCTTCGATGTCACCCGTGAGCGCATCCGGCAGATTGAAGCCAAGGCCCTGCGCAAGCTGCGCCACCCCAACCGCAATGGCGTTCTGAAGGAGTACATCAAGTAGCCTGCCTCCCCTGCAGGAGAATCATAAACAGCTTGGCGAGTGCATGGTCATTCTCTTCAGCAGCTCGCCCGGATTCCGATGACGGAACGCGAGCCGATGCTCCGCCTGACAGTCGTGCTGCCCACCTTCAACGAGTGCTCCAATGTGGAGCCCATCGTCGAGGAGTTGCTGCCCCTGAGAGACAGCTTCGACCTTGAACTGCTGTTCGTTGATGATGATTCCAGTGATGGCACAGCCGAAAAGGTGCGGATGCTGGCCCACCGCCATGGTTGCGTCCGGCTGATCCGCCGTGTCGGGCGCTTCGGCCTCTCCAGCGCCATCAAGGAGGGGATCCTGGATGCCACCGGCGATGTGGTGGTGGTCATGGACAGCGACGGCCAGCATGAACCCGCCTCGGTGGCCCATGCCGTCTCCGCCCTGATCGAGAGCGGCGGCGATCTCATGGTCGGCAGCCGCTTCCATCCCGCGGCCACGATCATGGGTCTGAGCGAGCGGCGGGAGCGGAACTCCACCTGGGCGAATGCGGTGGCCCGCTTCAGCCTGCCCCGCTACCGCCATCTGACCGACTACATGAGCGGTTTCTTCGCGCTGCGCCCCGAGCGCTGCCTTCCTTATGTGCGGCAGGTGGATGTCAACGGCTTCAAGTTTCTCTATGAACTGCTGGCCCTCAGCCACGGCCATCTGGCGGTGGCCGAGGTTCCCCTGAGTTTCCAGCCCCGCAGCGCCGGGGAATCGAAGCTCAACCTGGCGGTGATCTGGGATCTGGGGGTCTCGATCCTGCACACCCTGCTGCTGCGCATGGTGCCGCGACGGGCCGTCAGCTTTGCCCTGGTGGGCGGCACCGGCATCGGCATCCACCTTCTGGTGTTCGCCCTCAGCCAAGACCTTCTGGGTCTCAGCTTTGAGCAGGCCCAGGTGGTGGCGGTGGTCAGCGCCGGCTGCTCCAATTACCTGATCAACAATGTGCTGACCTTCCGCTCCCAGCAGCTGAGCGGCATCGCCCTGGTGTTCGGCCTGATCCGCTTCCTGCTAGTCACCTCCCTGGGCATGGCGGCCAACGTGGGGGTGTCCTCGGCGTTCTACCGCCAGGTCACCCCCCAGCCGCTGCTGGCCTTGCTGGCCGGCATCGCCGTCGACTTCGTCTGGAAGTACGCGGCGTCCTCCCGCTTCGTCTGGAACACGCCTTAGGGCTGCCCAGCCCGGGGCCGCCGGTCAGGTCGGCGGGCCCTGGCCTTAACTTCCCCTTGATCTCGTCGTCGACCCAGCATGGTGTCTGCTGCCCGGGGGGCCCAGCCGGAGGGTGTCCGCGCCCGTAGCCACAGGCAACTGGTCTGGGTGCTGAGCGGCCTCTGGCTGCTGCTGATCTGCTGGCTGGCCTTCTTCCAGGGCCTCGGCAGCCTCGGCCTGATGGACAAGACCGAGGCCCTGTTCGTGGAGGTGGGCCACCAGATGCTGGAGCGGGGTGACTGGGTCACCCCCTGGTGGAACGGCGAACGCTTCTTCGATTACCCCGTCTGGGGCTACTGGATGGTGGGGCTGAGCTTCCGGCTGTTCGGGGTCAGCGAATGGGCCGCGCGGCTGCCGGTGGCTCTCGCCGCCAGTGCCGTGGTGGTGGCGGCCTT
Organism: Aphanothece cf. minutissima CCALA 015; assembly: GCA_003003925.1. Taxonomy (GTDB): domain Bacteria; phylum Cyanobacteriota; class Cyanobacteriia; order PCC-6307; family Cyanobiaceae; genus Cyanobium; species Cyanobium minutissimum. Next base: position 78,183 of record PVWP01000006.1, on the reverse strand, counting down.
CGGCCTGATGCTGGCCTGGTCCCCGGCGGGTGAGGCGGGCCGGCCCAGGCTGCTCAGGGGTGTGGTGGCGGCCGGGGTGATCGCCACGACCCCGGGCTGGATCGGCTGGGGGCGCACCTCCACCACCGACATGTTCCTCTCCAGCGCCATCAGCCTGGCGCTGTTCGGCTTCCTGCTGGCCCACCGCCACCGGGCCGACCCCTGGCGGGCGCCCCTCGGCCGGGTGGCGATGGCGCTGTTCGCGGGCATCGCCGTGCTGGCCAAGGGTCCGGTGGGTCTGCTGCTGCCGGGTCTGGTGGTGGTGGTCTTCTTGCTGTTCACCGGCCACTGGCGAGCCTGGCTGCGCTGGCGTCCCCTGCTGGCCATGGTGGCCCTGTTCCTCGGGGTGAGCGCCCCCTGGTACGCGGCGGCGGCCGCCGTCAACGGCGGCGACTTCCTCGGCGGCTTCCTGGGCTTCAGCAACCTGCAGCGTTTCACCACGGTGCTCTACGACCACCCCGGCCCCCCCTGGTTCTACCTGCCCTGGCTGGTGATCCTGGTGCTGCCCTGGTCGCTGTTCCTGCCCCTGGCGATCGCCGCCCAGGGCTTCTGGCGCCCCTCCCGCTGGCGAACGGCGGCGGCCGGCCCCTCCGGAGAAGGCACCGCCCCGGCGGAACTGGGGCTGTTCCTGCTGCTCTGGCTGGTGCTGGTGGTGGCCTTCTTCTCCGCCGCCGCCACCAAGCTGCCTGGCTACATCCTGCCGGCCCTGCCGGCGGCGAGCCTGCTGGTGGCGCTGCACTGGCGCCCCCTGCCGGAGGCGATCGTCCCGGCCCCAGCCGCCCCGGCCTCGGCCACCCCGGCCCTGGCCCCGGCCGCCCCGGGCCGGACCGGGGTGCGGATCGCCGCGGGCTTCGAGGTGCTGCTGCTGGCCGCCATGGCCGTGGCGGCCGCCCTGGCCCCGGGCTGGGTGGCGGGGGATCCCGCCTATCCGGAGTTCGGCGCGGCCCTGTCGCGCTCGGGCCTCCCCCTGGTGCTCGCGGTGTGTCTGGGGCTGACGGCCCTGGCCCTGCTGGTGCTGCTGCTGCGGCCCAAGGCCACCGACTGGCTGTGGCTGCCCAGCCTGGCTGGCTTCCTGGCGGTGCTCGGCCTGGTGATCGCCCCCCTCGCCCCCCTGCTGGACCGCGAGCGTCAGGTGCCCCTGCGCCAGATGGCCCGCACCGCCCAGGCCGCCGCCCGGCCCGAGGAGCCGTTGCTGATCGTCGGAACCCTTCGCTACAGCCTGCTGTTCTACGGCGAGCCGGAGGCCGTCTTCGTCTCCGACCGCCACCACATCAACCAGCTGGCCGTGCAGGGCCCCGCCGCCCTTGCTCTGTCGCCGGGGAGTCGTTCGGTGCGCTTGGTGGGCGACCGCCGCGATCTGGAGGCCTTGGCCCTGCCCCCGCAGGGGATCGAGCGGCTGGCCCGCACCGGCGAGCTGGCCCTCTGGCGGGTGCCCCGCCACCACCTGGTGCCGTGATGGGGTTCCACCTGCTGCCACGGGAGAGGATCCTGCTGCCCGGCTGCCTGATCGTGCTGGTGGGGCTGTTCGTGGCGGTGGCCCCGGGCCGGCCCCTGGCCCTGCTTGACGCGGCCGTCCTGGACTGGCTGGGCAACCACTTCCACGGCCTGGTGGGCGGGGTCCTGACCCAGGTGTACCGGGCGACCGGTGTCGGCTTCACCGCCGTCCTGGTGGCGATGGCCCTGGTCCACCTGCTGCGGCGGCGCTGGTGGAAGGACCTGCGCCTGCTGGTGATGGCCACCGGGGGCATCCTGATCCTGGTGGATCTGGTGTTCAAGCCCCTGTTCAGCCGCCAGCGCCCGCCGGGCAGCCTGCTGCCGCTGGATGGCCACAGCTTCCCCAGCGGCCATGCCGCCGGGGCCGTGGCTTTCTACTTCGCCATGGTGGTGATCCTGGGATCCCACCATCCGCAGCTGCGGCGCGCCCTGGCGGTGGTGGCCTGCGCCCTGGTGGGTCTGGTCTGGCTCAGCACCCTCTATGTGCGGGCCCACTGGCCCACGGATCTGCTGGCGGGTGCCGCCGTCGGGCTGGCCTGGCTGACGGTGTGCCTGGCCTGCTGGCGCGATCCGCCCACCGCCGACCCCCAGAGTGGAACGGCCCGACCGCTGCGATCCCCTTGACCACCGACCTCCCCAGCTCCGGACTGGCCGCTCTGCGGGGCCTGCGCACCGCCCCGGCCCTCGACGGCGAGGGAAGCCTCCTGCTGCGCCAGGAGCTCACCCCCCGCCTGCAGGCCTGTGAGTGGTTCACGATCGGGATCATGGCGCCCTCGGCGGCGGCGGCCCTGACGGCCCTGCGGCAGCTGGAGGAGGCCCAGGGCTGGACGGCCCTGCAGCCGGGGGAACCCGGCGCAGCGGAGACCGGCCCGGTGTTCCTCAAGGGCAACCAGCGCACGGGTCTGTTGCATCTGCGCCTTGAGGAGGGACTCGGCGAGGGGATCCTGATCACCGGCCATGGCGCCGCCGATCCGGAGGCCGAGGATACGTGGGGGCCCCTGCCCCTGGATCTATTCGCCTGATCCCATCAGCTGATCACGTTCCGTCCGCGGGCTGGGGACCGGGACGGGCCGATGCCTAGGCTGGGCGGCTGTTGCCTGGCAGCGGTCGCTGCCGCCCGAAGCCGCCGATGACCAGCTCCACCCTGCGCATCGCTTCCCGCCGCAGCCAGCTGGCCATGGTCCAGACCCACTGGGTGCGGGATGAGCTCTCCCGCGCCCATCCCGGGCTGGCGATCACGATCGAGGCGATGGCCACCCAGGGGGACAAGATTCTCGATGTGGCCCTGGCCAAGATCGGCGACAAGGGCCTGTTCACCAAGGAACTGGAGGCCCAGATGCTGGTCGACCGGGCCGACATCGCCGTCCACAGCCTCAAGGACCTGCCCACCAACCTCCCCGAGGGCCTGATCCTGGGCTGCATCACCGAGCGGGAGGACCCGGCCGATGCCCTGGTGGTGCATGAACGGCACCGGGACCGCACCCTGGCCACCCTGCCCGAGGGCAGCGTGGTGGGCACCAGCTCCCTGCGCCGCCTGGCCCAGCTGCGTCACCACTACCCCCACCTGGTGTTCAAGGATGTGCGGGGCAACGTGATCACCCGGCTGGAGAAGCTCGACGCCGGCGTCTACGACTGCCTGATCCTGGCGGCGGCCGGCCTCACCCGCCTCGGCCTGGGCGATCGCATCCACGAGCTGATCGACCCCGCCATCTCGCTCCATGCCGTGGGCCAGGGGGCGCTGGGCATCGAATGCCGTGACGGCGACACGGCCGTGCTCGAGACGATCGCCGTGCTGGAGCACCAGCCCACCGCCCGCCGCTGCCTGGCGGAGCGGGCCTTCCTGCGCAGCCTGGAGGGCGGCTGCCAGGTGCCCATCGGCGTCAACACCCACTTCGAGGCCGACGAGCTCGTGCTCACCGGCATGGTGGCCAGCATCGACGGCCAGCGCCTGCTGCGCGAGAGCTGCCGTGGCCCCGCCAGCGATCCCGAGGCGATCGGGGTGGCGCTGGCGGGCACGTTGCGGTCCCAGGGGGCCGGGGAGATCCTGGAGGAGATCTTTGCCAGCGTCCGCCCCGAAAGCTGAGGCCTCCGGTCCCCGGGCCTCCGGTCCCCGGACCTCCGGGGCCGAAGCCGACCTGCGGGGTCTGCCCTTCCAGTGGAACCTGCTGGCCTGGGCGGCCCTGGTCGGCACCCTGACGGGCCTGGCGGTGGTGGCGTTCCACGAGCTGCTGGGCTTCATCAACAACTTCCTGTTCGGCCCGTTCGTGGAGGGGCTGCTGGTGATCGGGCGCTCCTCGCCCGCCACCCCCGCCGACCTGCCGCCGATCGACCTGCCGCCGCTGGCCCCCGACAGCGGCACCCCCCTGCGGGCCCTGCTCCAGCTCGGGCTCGACGGCATCGGCCTGCTGGCGGCGGCACCGCCGCCGCCCCCGCTCCCCGAACCCCCGCCCATCAGCCTGCCCACCCCGCCGGACTGGCTGGCCCTCTGGCCCGTGGTGGTGGTGCCGACCCTCGGCGGCCTGGCGGTGGGTCTGCTGCGCCATGTGGCCGGGAGCATCGGTCCGGGTCTGTCGAGCCTGATGGCCATCGCCGACGGCCGCCAGGGGGGCGAGCCGCGCCTGCCCTGGCTGCGGCTGGTGGCGGCCTCCCTGAGCCTGGGCAGCGGCGCCTCCCTCGGCCCCGAAGGCCCCAGCGTCGAAGGCGGCGGCAACATCGGCCTCTGGGTGGCCCTGCGGGGCCGCCTCTCCCCCCAGGCCCAGAAGGCCCTGGTGGGGGCCGGGGTGGCGGCGGGCCTGGCCGCCGGCTTCAAGGCCCCCATTGCCGGGGTGTTCTTCGCCTTCGAGGGCAGCTACAGCGCCATTCCGGGCCGCCCCAGCCTGCGGGCGGTCCTGGTGGCGGCGGTGGCCTCGGCCCTGGTCACCCAGCTGTGCCTCGGCGACACGCCGATCCTGCGCCTGCCCGCCTATGAGGTGCGCTCCCCGCTGGAGCTTCCCCTCTACCTGGGGCTGGGGCTGCTGGCCAGTCTGATGTCGTGGCTGCTGATCCGCCTGCTGGCCGCCGGCCGCGACGAGCGGGTCCAGGCCGTGGTGCGGCGGTTGCCGCCGGGGCTGCCCACGGCCCTGGGCGGGGCGGCCCTCGGCGGGATGGCCCTGGTGTTCCCCCAGGTGCTCGGGGTCGGCTACGACACGATCGAAGCCCTGCTGGGCCGGGACGGCGGTATCCCCCTGCTCACGCTGGTGGCCCTGATCGGCGTCAAGCTGGTGGCCACCACCGTCAGCAACGCCACGGGCTTCGTGGGGGGCGGCTTCGCCCCCTCCCTGTTCCTGGGGGCGGTGCTGGGCAGCTGTTACGGCCAGGCGCTGGGCAGCGGCGGCCTGAACCTGCCGGTGGCCGAACCCCCCGCCTACGCCATGGTCGGCATGGCGGCGGTGCTGGCCGGCAGCGCCCGGGCGCCGCTCACCGCCCTGCTGCTGCTGTTCGAGCTCACCCGGGACATCCGCATCGTGCTGCCGCTGATGGCGGCGGCCGGCCTCAGCGCCGCCCTGGTGGAGCGCTGGCAGGGCATTCAGGATCCGGGCCTGATGGGACCGGATCCCCAGGAGGAGCGTCGCCGCGGCGAGCTGGCGGCCATTCCGGTGGAGGAGGCCTTCGACCCGGAGGCGCCGCTGGTGCTGCCGGCCGCCATGGCGGCCTCAGCGGCCCTGGCCCGGCTGATCGACAGCCATGGCCATTGCCTGCTGGTGGAGCGGGCCGGTCTGGCCCTGGGGCTGGTGACGATCGGGGACCTGCAGCGTGGCCTCGCCTCCGACCTCAGCCGTTCGCAGGCGCCTTGCCTCGAGGATTGTCTGCGAACCGACCTGGTCTGGCTGCCGGCCGGGGTGCATCTGGACCGGCTTGAAGACCAGCTCAGGCCCAATGGCCTGCGGCAGCTGCCGGTCTTCGCGGTGCCGGAGGGAGCGGGGGGCCATCTGCCCCATGGTCTGCCCCCCGGGGGGCTCGCCGTTGAGCTGCTGCGGGGGGTGGCCAGCCGCGACGGCATGGCCCGGGCCCTGGCCCGGCGCCTTCAGGCCGCTTCGGAGCGGCCCTCCATCAACGCCTCGGCGACGGGATCAACCTGAGAGAGGAGACCCAGAATCCGCTGCAGGTCCAGTTCGGAGAGCTCACCGTCATGGCCCCACTTCAGCGACGTGCTGTTGAGCTGGTCGGTGGTGGGTTCGTGAGTGGAATCGAACATGGGAGGGAATTCGGCGGTTCTGGAGCGCGCCGCTGTTGATCGAGTTTCAAGACATTAGGTGTTTGCACCGAGACATCAAACCCTTCCTGAACAATCTCCAGAATCTCTTCGGTCGCTCCCTGTGTTGCCGCAATCGCCCTTCGGCGCTCAGGGTTTGACCACAACCGGTGTGCCCACTTCCACCTGGTCAAACAGGGCGCGGACATGGGGCGTGAGCATCCGGACACAGCCGTTGGTGACGGCGGAGCGGGAGGTGACGGTCCAGGCCCAGGCGCTCGGGGTGCCGTGGATGCCGTACTGGTTGGGACCGCTGCGCTTGAAGCCGATCCAGCGGTCGCCGAGGGGGCCATTGGGGCCCTTGGTGGGGCTGATCTTGCCGCTCACCGTGCTCTGGTACTGGGGGTTGACCACCTTGGTCTCCACCAGGAAGCGCCCCTTGGGGGTGGGGGTGCGGGCGTCGCCGATGGCCACGGGCCAGCTGCCCAGCACCTTGCCGTTGTCCCGCAGGCTGATCGTGCGCTTGCCCAGCTCCAGCACGATCTCACGGGTGCTGGTGACGGTGGCCTTGGCCGGAGCCGGGGCAGGGGCCGGACCCGGGGCGGCGGTGGCGGGGGCCGCCACGGCGGGAGCTGTCGCAGCGGGGGCCGCCACGGCGGGGGCGACCGCAGCAGGGGTCGCCGGGACCGTCACGCTGGCGGGCCCGGTCGGCGCCGTGCCGCTGGGAACGCCCGTGGTCGCAGGCGCCGGCGCTGGCACCGGTACTTCGGCGGCTCCTGTGGCCGTCACCGTGGCGGCCCCCCAGCCGGCCATCAGGAGCAGGGACAGGACCAGGGAGCGCGACATGGGTGGAACGGGATCGGAGGGACCGCGGCGGGGCGGTGCCGGTGGAGGTCAGTCGACCAGGCGAGGATCGACGACGGAAAGATAGCGATCTTCGCATTCCTTGATGATGCGAACCGCCTCGCCGCTGTCACGGAATCCGTTCACCTTGCAGGTGCCGGGCTTTTTCAGATCCTTGTAGTGCTCCCAGTAGTACTGGGTTTCCTTGAGCCAGTGCTCTCCGAGCTGGGTATAGCTGGTGATGTGGTCCATGCGCTTGTCGTCGGCCAGGACGGCGATCACCTTGTCGTCCACCTCGCCGCCATCGTCGAAGCACATGATGCCGATGATGCGCGCCTCCACCAGGCTGCCGGGCACCAGGGGCTCGGTGACGCCGACGATCTCGATGTCGAGGGGATCGCCGTCCTCGTCCCAGGTGCGGGGAATGCAGCCGTAGGCGAACGGGTAGGCGAGGGAGGAATAGCCCACCCGATCCAGCTTCAGGTGGCCGGTTTCGGTGATCAGCTCGTACTTGTTGATCGTGTTCGAGTTGAGCTCCACGATGGCGTTGAGCCGCAGCTCGACCTCATCGGCGAAGGCCGGCAGCACATGCAGCAGGTTCAGCATGGTGCGGCTGGGGGCGTGGTCGATGTTCGCCATGGTGGGTGCTTTTCTGCGGCGGCATCTTAGGCATCGGGCCCCGGAAGGCCTGTCCTGACCGCCCCGGTCACCTTGCCCCACTCAACCCGCCCTGCTCAGCCCGCCCCGGTCAGCTGGCCGACCTTGGCGCGCAGGTAGGAGAGGAAGGGCCGGGCGCCCAGGGGCCGGCCCGTGACCCGCTCGACCAGTTCCTCGGCGTTCAGCGAGCGACCATGGGGCCAGATGTGGCTGGCGAGCCAGCCCTGCAGGGCGGCCGTCTCCCCCGCACCGATCAGCGTCTCGATGGAGCCGATCTCCCTTTCCAGGGCCTCCGAGATCTGGGCGCTGATCAGGTGGCCGAGGGCGTAGGAGGGGAAGTAGCCGAACAGCCCCTCCGCCCAGTGGATGTCCTGGAGGCAGCCCTCGGCGTCCGTGGCCGGCTGCAGCCCCAGCAGCTCCTTGATGCGCCGGTTCCAGGCGTCGGGAAGCTCCTCCACCGGCATCCCCTGCTCCAGCAGGGCCAGCTCCAGCTCAAAGCGCATGACGATGTGGAGGCTGTAACTCAACTCATCGGCCTCCACCCGGATCAGGCCCGGTCGCAGGGGATTGAGGGCCCGCCAGAAACCGAAGGCGCCGCCCCACGGGTCGGACCCCAGGCCCCGCTGGAAGCGGGGATGCCAGCGCTCGGCGAAGGCCCGGCTGCGGGCCACCCGGCATTCCCAGAACAGGGACTGGGATTCGTGCACCCCCATCGAGGTGGCCTCCCCCAGGGGCCAGGGGAAGTAGTGGTCGTCGCCGCGGGGCAGGCCCTGCTCGTAGAGAGAGTGGCCCCATTCATGGGCGGTGGCCAGGAAGGCCGAGAAGGGTTGGCCCTCCACCACCCGGGTCGTGATGCGGAAGTCCTGGGGCCCCACCGTGCAGGAGAAGGGGTGGGCGGATCGGGACCGCTGACAGCGGGCCGCGTCGTAGCCCCAGCTGTCCAGCAGTTCACTGCACAGCTGCTCCTGCAGGGGCTCCGGCACCGCATGGGGCTCCGCCGGGGCCGTGGCGGGCGCGGCCGCCACCGACTCCAGCAGCCCGGGCAGTTCCGCCGCCAGGGGGGCGAACAGCTCCGTCAGCCTGGCCTTGCTGATGTCGGGTTCGAACGGCTGGGCCAGGATCTCCCAGGGGCTGCGGGCCACGGGTTCGGCGTCCGCCAGCTGGCCGGCCTGCTCGCGGCGAAGCCGGATCAGCTCCCGCAGCGCCGGGGCGAAGCTGGTGAAGGCGTTGGCCGCCCTCGCCTCCTGCCAGACGGCGTTGCCGTGGGACTGGGCCCGGGCCAGGGCGGTGACCAGGGCTGGATCGAGGCAGCGCTGCCGGTTCAGCTCCAGCCGCAGCAGCTGCAGGTTGCGGCGCCGCTGGGGCGGGGCGGTGCCATCGAGCTCGGCTTCAGCGGCGGCCACCAGATCGGCGTAGGCGTCACTGCTCTGGCGCTCGTGCAGCTGGGCGGCCAGCAGGGCCAGCTGCTCGCCGCGCCAGGGGGCCCCGGCGGCGGGCATCACCGTGTTCTGGTCGTAGTAAAGGGTGCTGCTGATCGAGCCCAGCAGGCGGGTCGTGTGCAGGTGCCGCTGGAGCTGGTCGAGGGCCGGAGCCGCTGCAGACATGGGATCGGTGGAGCCGGTGCCGCCATGCTGCCCCCACCGCGGCCCCGATGCGGATCGCACCACGGCTGTCCCGGCCGGCCGCCGGCGGCGCCATGGTGGAGGTCGACCCTTCCGGCGCCGGATCGATGCATCCCCCCTCCCCGGAGCAGGCCCTGGTGCTCGCGGCCATCGAACGGTTCATGGCAGACCCCGACCTGGCCCTGGAGGGGCAGCCCGCCGGCACCGGATCCGGCGATGTGCTCAGTGCGATCCTGCACGCCCTGGCCAGGGTGCTGCCGCTGGAGGAGATCGAACTGGCGGTGACGGGCCTGCTGACGGTCCACTGCGACCAGCTCGATGACGACACCCAGCTGGTGCTGGAGGCCCTGCTCACCGCCATCGAGCGCGACGACGACGAAATGGCCCTCGACAGTCTGCTGGCCAGTGAGGCCAGCCTGTTGGAGGCCAATGCCCTCGACGGCAATGACCTGCTGGTGTGGGATCCGACCGAAACCCCGCCCCTGCAGGAGATGGAGATCCTGGACGTGCTCGAGCGCTACCCCTGCCGCGGCGAGGGGGCCCGCTGGAGCTGCGACGACTTCGTGGCCCTGCTGGAGGGCAAGATCCTGCAGTGGCGCAAGACCATGGTGGCCCTGGACATCCTCCAGGAGCAGCCCGGCACCCGGCCCTCCGCCAGCACCATGGTGCTCCTGGTCCCGGAGGATCCCGCCGCCCCCATCGAGCAGCTGGAGGTCGGCGTCACCCTGCGTCCGCCGCCACCGGAGTCCAGTGGAGACGCATCGGCACACAGCCTTCCAGACTGACCTTCACGGGGCAGCGCTCGCCGGCGCTGATCAGCAGGTCGCGCTGGTCGGCCCCAAGGCCGTCGGGCAGATCGATCCAGGCCTCCAGCAGGGCGATGCGGCGCTCGCCGCTGCGGCTCATGCCCTTCTCCACGCGCACGCGGGCGCCCTCAAGGGGAATCCCATGGCGTTCGGCCACGATGCCCATCACCGTGAGCAGGCAGGTGGCCAGGGCCGTCGCCACCAGATCGGTGGGGGAGAACGCCTCCCCCTTGCCCTGGTTGTCCACGGGGGCATCGGTGATCAGCCGCGACCCCGACGGGACATGCTCCGCCGCGCAGCGCAGGGCTCCCTCGTAGCGGCAGGTGATCGTGGTCATGGCGGGCGGTGAACGTCCCACCAGGCTGGCAGGGGCCGTCGCCCTAGATTCGACCGTGTGATGCCCGGATCCTTGGCCCTCATCCTGCTGGTGGCGCCCCATCCGGCCGGGCCGTTGCCGGAGACCATCCGCCTGGCGGTCACGCCGGTGTTCCTCCTGGCCGGCATCAGCGGTCTGCTCGGGGTGATCACCACCCGTCTGGCCCGCATCGTCGATCGGGCCCGGCTGCTCAAGGAGCGGACCGGAGCCGCCACGGTGGCCCAGGAGCGGGAGCTTCAGGAGGAGCTGATGCTCCACCGCCGGCGGATGTTCATGGCCTCCAGGGCCTTCGCCTGCGCCACCACCAGCTTCCTGCTGGTGGCCACCGTGGTGGTGGTGCTGTTCGTCAGCACCCTGGCCACCATGGACGTGACGCCCCTGGTCGCCGTGCTGTTCGTGCTGGCGATGGGTTCGCTGATGACGGCGGTGGTGCTGCTGCTGCGTGAGGTGCAGCTGGGCAGCCTGGCCCTGCGGCGCTTCTAGGCGGGCGTGAGGCCCATCTCCTCCAGCAGTTGGCGCTGCTGGCGCGCCCCGACGAAGCGGTGGGCCGCCATGGCCCCGCTCACCGCCACCGGCGGCACGCCGATGCCAGGGAACACGCCCGCCCCGCAGAGCACCAGCCCTTCGACCGGGGTGGACCCGCCGGGGAAGGGTCCGGCGTTGGCGGGCCAGGCCGGGCCGTAGCTGCCCTGGTGGATGCGCAGGTAGTGGCGGTGGGTGAGGGGGGTGCCCTGCAGTTCCAGCACCGCCCGCTCCCGCCAGTCGGGCAGCACCCGCTCGAGCGCCTCGCCGAAGACGGCGCAGCGTTCCCGCTTGAGGGCCTCGTAGGCGGCGCTGCCCCGCTCCAGCCCCTGCCACAGCTCCCAGGGTTCGTTGGCCGGGGTGTAGCCGTGCAGTACCTGATGGCCCGGCGGCGCGCAGGACGGGTCGAGAAGGGAAGGCATCGAGAGCACCACCATGTTGCGTTCGGCGCCGATGCCCCGTTGCCAGTCGCCCACCCAGACGTGGTGGATGGGCAGGTGGTCGAGGTCGTCCCCCCGCAGGGCCAGGTGCCAGTGCAGGAAGCCGGCGCAGGCCGGCGTGGCCGCCTGGTGACGCCGCCAGCGGGACGGCACCGCTGCCTCGGGCAGCAGGGCGAGCAGGTCCCAGGGGCTGGTGTTGGCGATCACCCCCAGGCCCGCCTCCAGGCGCTCCCCGTTGGCGAGGCGGACGCCCACCGCCCGGCCCTGCTCCACCAGGATCTCCTCCACCGCCGCGCCCGTGCGCAGCCGGCCGCCATGGCGCTCCATTCCGCGCACCAGGGCCGCCGCCACGGCCGCGCTGCCGCCGATGGGGCAGTCGAGGCAGGCCTCCGGCTCGAACCACTCCCCGAACAGGGTCGCCATGGCGGCGGCGCTGGTCTGGTCCATGGGCAACCCGGAGATCAGGAAGCAGAGCAGGTCGACCCAGTGCAGCAGGAACGGATCGCTGAGGTGGCGACGGGCGATCGGCCCGAAGGCGCCGCCCAGGGCCGCCAGCCGGCCGGCCTGGCCCAGCAGGCGCAGGGCGTTGCCGCCGCCGAGGGTGGTGGCCAGACCCGCCCCGGGCCGCAGGGCCAGCAGCGGCAGGGAGCGGGCCGCCTCGCAGCTGGGCCGCAGGGCCGTGAGGAAGCGGTCCCACTCGGCCGCCACCGCCGGGCCGCGGAGATCCCGCAGCAGGGCCAGAAAGGGGGCCTGGCCCACCCCCACCCGCAGGGACCCCTCGGGCAGCAGCAGCCCCCAGTCGCGGTAGGTGGCCACGGGCAGGGATTCCCCCACTGCCCGCAGCACCTGGGCCAGGGGATTGGTGCTGGGCCACTGGCCCAGGCCGCTCCAGAGCGATGGGCCGGATTCGAAGTGAAAGGGACCGCGCCGGAACCCGTGGGCCGCGCCACCGGGGGTGGTGTGGGCTTCGAGCACCAGCACCTCCAGCCCGTGACGGGCGGCGATGGCCCCGGCGCAGAGGCCGCCCAGACCGCTGCCCACAACGATCAGATCCACCTTGGAAGGCCCCCGGGGCCGCGCCGCAACCATGCTGTGGATGTGATTCTATTCAGATTCCCTTCGGATTGAAGCCAATCGGTGCTGCCGATCTCTGACTAGGATTTTTCGAGAGATCCAAGGTTTTGCATTGTCGCAGGGTTTTTCCACCTCCACCCTGCCCGAGAGCTTTCCGGCGGTCCCGAACGCCACCCCGCCGGCGACGGACGCCGGGATGGAGGAGAACGCAGCCCCGAGCGCACCTGAGGGGCCACCGGTTCGTCAGCCCATGCGGGGTGATTTCGAACTGAAGCCGTTCATGGACAGTTCGGATCTTCGGGCTTCCTGGCAGATCGCCAACACCGTCCTCCCCTATGCCGCCCTCTGGTGGGTCGCCGACTGGAGCCGTCAGCACGCGCCCCTGCTGCTGATTCCCACCCTGGGGCTGATGGTGCTGCTGCTGGCCCGCTGCTTCTCCCTGATGCATGACTGCGGTCACGACTCCCTGTTCCGCCACCGGCGGGCCAACCAGGTGTTCGGCTTCCTGCTCGGTGTGCTGAGCGCCATTCCCCAGTACCCCTGGTCGCGGGGCCATGCCTACCACCACCGCCACAACGGTGACTGGGAGAAGTATCAGGGCCCCTCGGCCCTGGTCACCACCGGTGCCTTCGCGGCCCTTCCGCCGGGTCAGAAGCGGGTCTACCGCTGGCTGCGCCACCCGCTGATGCTGTTCCCCGGCGGTTTCTTCTATCTCGTGATCAAGCCCCGCCTGGCTCTGCTGCTGGGGCTGGGGGGATTCTTCCCCCATCTGGCGGCCTGCCTGCGCGCTCCGCAGCGGATGGGCCTGGGCCAGATTTTCACCAGCTACCGCTCCCGGCACTGGTACACCCAGGGGGAATTCCGCCACCTGCTGGCGAACAACATCGCCGTGATCGGCTCCTGGTGGCTGATGGCCCACTGGCTCGGCGCCGGCGTCTTCTGGTCGCTCTATGCCCCGGTCATGGCCTGTGCGGCGGCGATCTTCATCTGCATTTTCTTCGTGCAGCACAACTTCCCCGGCTCCTATGCCCATGCCACTGCCGGCTGGAGCGAGATGACGGGGGTGCTGGAGGGCACCAGCGACCTGGAGCTGCCGCCCCTCCTCAACTGGTTCTCCGCCGACATCGGCTGCCACGCCATCCACCACCTCTCCTCGAAGATCCCCAACTACCGGCTGCGGGCCTGCCAGGCGCGCAACGCCCACCTGCTGCAGGGCGTGCGGCGCCTGTCCCTGGCCGACATCCCCGGCTGTTTCAGCTACATCCTCTGGGACCCCCAGGCCTGCCGTCTGACCACCATTGAGGCGCTGGCCACTGCGCCGGGGGCTCCTGCTGCGGCCTGACCGCCCGTTCCCTGGCTAGGGAGGGGGGCCAACGAACCGGATCGGGGTGGAGAGAGGCATGCTGCGCCAGAGCCTGAGCCGTCTTCAGGTCGCCACCCGGGGGGAGGGCTTCGAGGACATCACCGGGGCGGTCAACGGCCTGATCGCCGCCAGCGGCCTGGTGCTCGGTACCGCCACCCTCGCCAGCCTCCACACGTCTTGCTCGCTGACGGTGAATGAGAACGCGGACCCCAGGGTGCTGGTGGATCTGGCCGCCTTTCTGCGGGCCCTTGTGCCCCCTGAGGGGGTGCGGCCCCTGAGCGGCCAGGGGGAGCGGCGCCCCTGGGTGCACGATGACGAAGGTCCCGATGACATGCCCGCCCACATCCGCACCGCCCTGACCTGCACCAGCCTGGTGCTGCCCTTTGAGTCCGGCCGGTTGCTGCTCGGCACCTGGCAGGCGGTGTATCTGTGGGAGCACCGCGCCCGACCCCACCACCGCAGCCTCAGCCTGCATCTGGTGGGCGAATGATCCTCTGCTTTCCACCCCCATGGCCGCCCAGCCCCTGACCCCCGCCCAGATCGCCGCCCTGCCCGGTGATCTGCCGCAATGGACGCTGCGGGAAGGCAAGTTGCACCGAGAGCTTCGCTTCGCCGATTTTTCCGCCGCCTTCGGCTTCATGTCCCGGGTGGCTCTGGCGGCCGAATCCCTGGGTCACCACCCGGAGTGGTGCAACGTCTGGAACCGGGTGACGATCAACCTCACCACCCACGACACCGGCGGGCTGTCGGATCTGGATGTGGCCCTGGCCCAGCGGATCGATGCGTTGGTGGGCTGACCCGGGCCGGGTGGGCCGGCCCTGGCGGCGTGTCTAGCGTCCCTGGGTGCTGCCTCCGCCGCCTCCATGGGATTTCGCTACCTCGATCGGATCGCCAGCGAAGAGAACATCCACGCGTTTCTTGAACTCGCCGATCTGGCCGCCGGTGCGGGTGCATCGGCCCACAACGTCTTCCTGCTCTCCCATCGGCTGCGCCAGTCCCGTCCGATGCAGGTGTGCCGGGCGTTGCTGCAGCGGGACCCGGGCTCCAGGGCCCTGATCGAGCAGCGGAGGCTCAGCGGCCCCTACGACCCGGTCGCCCTGCGTGCGCTGCCGAAGGGAACCCTGGGCCACACCTACGTCACGGTGCTGGAGACGATGGGGTACGATATCAATTTCTTCCCCGCCCCTGAGTTCTACGCCAATCTGGAAACCGACGCCGATTACATCAACTACCGGGTCTACGCCACCCACGACATCCATCACATCGTCAGCGGCTTCAGTCTCGATACCTTCGGGGAACTCGGCGTCATCAGCATGAGCGTGGCCCAGTTCTCCCATCCCGGGCTGGCCTTCACCGATCTGATGGCCCTGCTGCTCAACTGGTTCCGCAACGACACCCCGATCGATGAACTGGCGACGCCGGCGGAGCAGGCCCGCACCGCCAGCTACGCCTTCGGCATGATCAGCAAGGGTCTGCACATCGGCGTCGAGGCCCAGCCGCTCTTCCCGGTGATCTGGGAGGAGCGGATGGGCCAGGACCTGGAGGAACTGCGGGCGGAACTGGGCATCGTGGCAGTGAAGGAGGGGACTTTCAGCTGGTACGCCAACCCCTCCCTCATGGCAGCCCTGGCAGCCTGAGCCCTCAGACCATCGCCGGCGCGGCTGGCTGGATCTCGGCCGGCTCGGCCTGGCGGAAGCGCAGCCGCTCCAGTTCCACATCCACCGCGATGGTGCTGCCGGCGGGGAAGGTGCCCGCCAGGATCGCCTTGGCGATCGGCGTCTCCAGTTCCCGCTGGATCGCCCGCTTCAGGGGCCGGGCGCCATACACCGGGTCGTAGCCGACGGCGGCCAGCCAGTCGAGGGCCTCGCCATCGACATGCAGGGCCAGCTTGCGCTCCTCGAGGCGTCGGGCCAGGCGCTGCACCTGCAGCGCCACGATCTGGCGAAGCTCCTCCTCCCGCAGGCTGCGGAAGATGATCGATTCGTCGAGGCGGTTGAGGAACTCCGGCCGGAAGTGGCCCCGCAGGGCCTCGTTGACCCGCTTCTCCATCTCGCCGTAGCGGGACGGATCGCCGGCCAGATCGAGGATCGAGGCGCTGCCGATGTTGCTGGTGAGGATCAGCACCGTGTTGGTGAAATCCACCGTGCGGCCCTGGCCATCGGTGACGCGGCCGTCATCGAGGATCTGCAGCATCACGTTGAACACATCGGGGTGGGCCTTCTCCACCTCGTCGAACAGGATCACGGCGTAGGGCCGCCGCCGCACCGCTTCGGTGAGCTGGCCGCCTTCCTCGTATCCCACATAGCCGGGAGGGGCTCCGATCAGGCGGCTGACGGCGTGCTTCTCCATGTATTCGCTCATGTCGATGCGCACCAGCGCCTCCTCGCTGTCGAACAGCTGGGACGCCAGGGCCTTGGAGAGTTCGGTCTTGCCCACACCGGTGGGGCCGAGGAACAGGAAGCTGGCGATCGGGCGGTTGGGGTCGGAGAGCCCGGCCCGGGAGCGCTGGATGGCGTCGGCCACCGCCGTCACGGCCCGCTCCTGGCCGATCACGCGGGTGTGCAGCTCGTCCTCCAGATGCAGCAGTTTCTCCATCTCCGACTGCACCAGCTTGCTGACCGGAATCCCGGTCCACTTGGCGATCACCTCGGCGATGTCGTCCTCGGTGACCTCCTCGCGCAGCAGGTTCTTCTGGCCGGCATGGGCGCTCAGCTCGGCCTCCTTGGCGGCCAGCTTCTTGTTGAGTTCCGCCAGGGTGCCGTACTCCAGTTCGGCGGCCTTGTTGAGGTCGTAGTTGCGCTTGGCCTGCTCCACCTGCAGCTGCACCTGCTCGATCTCCTCCTTGATGGCGGAGAGTTCGTCGATCGAGCCCTTCTCCTTCTGCCACTGGGCGTTGAGGCTGCTCTGCTGCTCCGCCAGGTCGGCCAGTTCCTTCTCCAGCCGCTCCAGGCGATCCTTGCTGGCGGGATCCGATTCCCGGCCCAGGGAGAGCTTCTCCATTTCCAGCTGCAGGATGCGGCGGTCGAGCTCGTCGATCTCCTCCGGTTTGGAGGTGATCTCCATCTTCAGGCGCGCCGCCGATTCATCCATCAGGTCGATGGCCTTGTCGGGCAGGAAGCGATCGGCGATGTAGCGGCTGCTGAGCACGGCCGCTGCCACCAGGGCGTTGTCGGCGATGCGCACGCCGTGGTGCACCTCATAGCGCTCCTTGAGCCCCCGCAGGATCGAGATCGTGTCCTCCACGGTGGGCTGGTCGACGAACACCTGCTGGAAACGGCGCTCCAGGGCGGGATCCTTCTCGATGTGCTGGCGGTGCTCATCGAGGGTGGTGGCGCCGATGCAGCGCAGCTCACCGCGGGCCAGCATCGGTTTGAGCAGGTTGCTGGCGTCCATGGCCCCGCCGCTGGCGCCGGCCCCCACCACGGTGTGGATCTCGTCGATGAACAGGACGATCTGGCCTTCGCTGGAGGTGACCTCCTTGAGCACGGCCTTGAGGCGCTCCTCGAACTCGCCGCGGTACTTGGCGCCGGCGATCAGGGCGCCCATGTCGAGGGCGATCAGCTGGCGGTTCTGCAGGGCGGTGGGGACGTCGCCGTTGACGATTCTCTGGGCCAGCCCCTCGACGATGGCGGTCTTGCCGACGCCGGGTTCACCGATCAGCACCGGGTTGTTCTTGGTGCGGCGCGAGAGGATCTGCACGGTGCGGCGGATCTCCTCGTCGCGGCCGATCACCGGATCGAGCTTGCCCTCCCGGGCGGCGGCGGTGAGATCACGGCCGTACTTCTCAAGGGATTCATAGGTGCCCTCCGGGTTCTGGTCGGTCACGCGTTGGCTGCCCCGCACGGCCATGACAGCCTCGCGCAGCCGGCGCTCATCGGTGCCGGCCTGGGAGAGCAGCTGGCGGCCGCAGCGGTCATCGCCGGCCAGGGCCAGCACCAGGTGCTCGACGGCGATGTAGCTGTCCTGGAACTCCTTCCTGAGGGCGTCGGCGCGGTCGAGGACGGCGTTCAGGCCCTTGCCCAGGTAGACATTCTCAGGGGCGGCGGCCAGGCTGGGCTGGGCGGTGATGAAGGCCTCCAGCTTCTGGCTCAGCACCCCCAGGTCCACGCCGGCCTTCTCCAGGATCCGGCTGGCCAGGTCCTGCTGGGCCAGCAGGGCGGCGAAGAGGTGCTCGCTGTCCATCTGCTGCTGGCGCTTCTGCTGGGCCAGCTGCTGGGAGGCCACGACGGCGCCCCAGGCCTTCTCGGTGAACAGGTCGGCGGTGGGATGCATGGATGACGTTCTCCCTGCGGGCGGTGACTGAAGCCAACGTATGAATGCCGTCGGGATCGGCCGAGTGGGAGGACCGAACCGCGGCGTTCGGCCCTCCTCCCCGGTGGTGGGCGGGCCGTACCGCCGGGTGGGGCGAACCGTCCCGCGGGGGGCTCAGGCGCTCAGGGCCCCCCCAGATCGGGCATGGGCACCTGGAAGCCGCGCTGCTGGCCACACAGCTGGGCAGGGCAGCCGTCCGGTCCGTAGAGCGCGTCGGCCGCCGAGAGACAGCCCATGCCGTTCTTCTGGGTCACCTGGGACGGATGGATCCGCAACGGCTGGAGCACGGCCTCGCTTCTGGGCACCACCAGCCGGCAGGGGGGAGGCGACAGACCGGGCCTGGCCTCGATGGCGAGGGGCTGGTTGGGGGTCTGCCCCTGGGCCAGGGCCGGCGTGGCGAAGGGCACCACGATGGCGGTCATCAGGGCCAGGGGCACCCCTGCCGAAGACAGGCCCCCCAGCAGGACCGGCCGCAGCCCGGCAGAGGTGGGGATCGCCATGATGGGAGCTCGGCTGCGTCCCATTCTCGCCTCTGCAGCCCTTCCGTCTCCGATGTCCTCTCCCGCCGACGACCAGGCCCTGGTGGCCGACCTGGCCAGGGCCTCCCTCACCCTGGGCGGGGCCGGGGAGCCGGAACGGGACTGCTGGCGGGTGGTGCATCGCCACGTCCACGGGATGCTGCCGAGCGAGTACGACATCCGGGATGTTCCCGAGGAGCTCTACCTGGCGGTGCTGGCCGCCCGCCGCGCGCTGGACTGAGCCATGAAAAAAGCCCCGGGATCGCCGGGGCTTCGCTGGATGACTGAAGGGGCCTGGGCCGGTTGGCTGGACCCGGTTGACCGGTTGGGTCGACCTGGACTGGATCAGGCCCAGCCCTTGGCGGCCATGTCCTCGACGTAGGCGGCCACGTCGGCGATGTCGCCGTCGCTGAGCTTGCCGCCGAAGGCGGGCATGGCGTTCTTGCCGTTGGTCACCTGGTAGGCGATGGCGGCCTCGTGGCCGGCGTCGTAGTTGGCCAGGTAGGAGGCCAGGGCATCGGCCTTGAGGGTGCGCTCGGCGTTCACCACGTTGCCGCCGCCCATGTGGCAGGCGGCGCAGTTGGCGGAGAAGATCTGGCCACCGTGGGCCACATCGGCGGCGAAGCTCGGGGTGGCACCCAGCACCAGCGCCAGGCAGAGAGCGAAGAGGGAAAGGAGACGACGCATGGGAGGGCGCGAAGGGGGGTGCCGAAAAGCACTGGCAACCGGCACAAATTAGGCAATGGCCGTGTCCCGGTGGGGCGTCCCGACAGATTCGCAACAATTCATGGCGGCCTGCCGGCGGGCGGCTGAGGGCCGGCTCAGGGGCGGCGGCCTGCCCCGATGCGGCCCCGGTGGGGCACCCCCGCTGTCTCCAGCACCGCGTCGAGGCTGGGGGCGAAGCTCACCAGGCCGAAGCGTTCGGGCGGACTGACGGGCTGGTGCACGAAGTGGCGCTGGCGGATCGAGAAACGGTCCCAGGCGTTCACTTCGATGCGCAGCAGCTTGATCAGCCCCTCGATCAGCCAGCCGCGCAGGTCGATCCCCACCGGCGGCACCCACACCCGCCGCCAGCGGCACAGGGCGGCCACGGCACCGTTGATCGTGATCGGCGCCTGGCCCAGCACCAGCCGCCGCACCGGGCCCTGGTCCGGCTCGGGATTGGGGCCGTGGGGGGTGGTGGCCAGGTGGGCGCAGACGGTGGCGATGTCGGCGGCGTGGATGAAGTGGAAGCTGGCGTCGGTGCGCAGCCAGCGGGCCAGCCACAGCCAGCCCAGGGCCTCCTTCAGCCCGGCGGTGAGGTAGCTGGTGGGGTGATGGTCGGCGCCGCCCACCGCGCCACCGAACACCAGGGTGGGGAACACGGCCACGATGCGTTCGGCCAGGGGATGGCGCTCCAGGTCCTGCAGGCAGGTGGCCTTGGTCTGGATGTACTCGGTGCCGTAGGCCATCGCTTCCGGGAGCAGCTGCAGCCGGCGGTCGAGGATGCTCGCGGTGGAGAAGTAGATCACCTGCTGCAGGCGATCCGGGTCGGTGAGCCGCAGCAGCTCCTTCACGGCCACCACGTTCACCGCCTGGGCCCGCTCGGGATCCCCCCAGGCGGTGGCGGTGTGGATGATCCGGTCGGCGCTGGCGATGGCGGCGGCATGGGGGCCCAGCTCGCGCAGATCGCCCACCAGCAGGGTGATGCGCGGGTGGTCGGCGGGGACGGCGCTCAGCTTGGAGGGATCCCGCAGCAGCAGCAGCAGGTGGGCGTCGCTGTTGGCCAGCAGGTTTTCAGCGATGTACTGGCCGACGCAGCCGCTGGCGCCGGTGATCAGGATCCGCTGGGGCCCGGAGGTGGGGGCGCTCAAACAGCGGCCCCCAGCAGCTCGTTGACGGCCTTGCCGGTCTCGAAGAAGACGCGGGCGTTGTCCTCCGGGGTGCCGGGCAGGATGCCGTGGCCCAGGTTGAGGATGTGGCGGCGGCCGCGGGCCTTGCGCACCGTGTCGAGGATCCGCTCACGGATCGCCTCGGGGGTGCCGAACAGCAGGCCGGGATCCACGTTGCCCTGCACGCCCAGGTGCTGGGGCAGGCGGGCGCAGCCATCGGCCATGTCCACGGTCCAGTCGAGGGAGATGAAGTCCACCCCGGTGGCGGCCATGCGCTCCAGCACGCCGGCGCTGCCGGAGATGTAGAGGATCAGGGGGGTGTCGGGGTGGGTGGCCTTCACCTGGTCGATGACCCGCTTCTGGTAGGGGGCCGCAAACACGTCGTAGTCGATCGGGCTCAGCTGGCCCGCCCAGGAGTCGAACAGCTGCACCACCTGGGCACCGCTGTCGATCTGGTAGCGCACATAGGTGGCGATCGAATCGGCCAGGTGGCCCAGCAGCCGGTGCAGCAGGGCGGGCTCCTGGAAGGCCATCGCCTTGATCACCGAATAGGTCTTGGAGCTCTTGCCCTCCACCGCATAGGCGGCGAGGGTCCAGGGGGCGCCGACGAAGCCGAGCACCGCCGCCGCGTTGCCCACGTCGGCCCGCAGCCGCCCCAGCACCTCGCCCACGAAGGGCAGGGCTTCGGCCGGATCCAGGGGCCGCAGGGCATCCACCTGGGCCTGGCTGCGGATGGCGGGCTCGATGATCGGCCCCCGGCTCTCGATGATGTCGAAGTCGATCCCCATGCCCGGCAGGGGCGTGAGGATGTCGGAGAAGAGGATCACGCCGTCGGGACGGAAGGCGTGGAAGGGCTGCATCGAGATCTCGTAGGAGAGATCGGGGTTCTCGGAGCGCTCGCGGAAACCGGGATGGCGGTCACGCAGGTCGCGGTACACCTTCATGTAGCGGCCCGCCTGGCGCATCATCCAGACCGGAGGCCGCTCCACCTGCTCACCTCGGGCGGCGCGCAGCAGCAGGGGGGCGGATTCGCTCATGGGGCCTGTCGGAAGGTCAACGGCGAAACCTAACCGAGCACCCCCGGCCTCCGGCCGCTCCTGTCACCAGTCGTGGCATGGGCGGCCCCGAGGGGCGGTCAGCCCTCGCCGATGGCCGGCCGCTGCAGGCTGCGGGACTCGTCCAGCCGGAACACCACCACGCTCAGGGGCGGCAGGCAGAGCTCCAGGGAGTTCTCGTAGTCGTGGATGGCCCAGGCATCGGTGAAGCGGCCGCCCAGGTTGCCGAGGTTGCTGCCGCCGTAGCGGCTGCTGTCGGTGTTGAAGACCTCGGCGTAGAAGCCTTCCAGGGGGACGCCCACCCGGTAGTGGGAGTGGCTCTGGGGGGTGAAGTTGGCCACCACCACCACCCAGCGGCCGCTGCCGCTGTCGCGGCGCATGAAGCTGATCACCGAATGGCGGTTGTCGTTGCAGTCGATCCACTGGAAGCCGTACTGATCGAAGTCGTCGCCCCAGAGGGCCGGCTCCGACCTGTAGAAGATGTTGAGGTCGTCCACCAGGTTGAGCAGGCCCTTGTGGGCCTCGTACTGGAGCAGCTCCCACTGCAGATCGCCCCAGACGTTCCATTCGGCCCGCTGGCCGAACTCCATCCCCATGAAAATCGTCTTCTTGCCCGGGTGGGTCCACATGTAGGCCAGCAGGGCGCGCACATTGGCGAACTTCTGCCAGTCGTCGCCCGGCATCTTGTGGAGCAGGTTGCTCTTGCCGTGCACCACCTCATCGTGGCTGAGGGCCAGCATGAAGTTCTCGGTGAAGGCGTACCAGATCGAGAAGGTGACATGGTTCTGGTGGAACTGGCGGAACCAGGGATCCAGCTCGAAGTAATCGAGCATGTCGTGCATCCAGCCCATGTTCCACTTGAGGTTGAACCCCAGGCCGCCCATGTCGGTGGGCTGGGTCACCATCGGCCAGGTGGTGGATTCCTCGGCGATCGAGAGGGCGCCGGGAAAATGCTGGAACAGCACGTGGTTGGCCTGCTGCAGGAAGCGCACCGCCTCCAGGTTCTCCCGCCCGCCGTGCTCGTTGGGCAGCCATTCCCCATCCGGACGCAGGTAGTCGCGGTAGAGCATCGAGGCGACGGCATCGACGCGGATACCGTCGATGTGGAACTCCTCGAACCAGTAGATGAGGTTGGCGACGAGGAAGTTGCGCACCTCGTTGCGGCTGTAGTTGAAGATCAGCGTGCCCCACTCCTTGTGCTCACCGATGCGGGGATCGGCGTGCTCGTAGAGGTGGGCGCCATCGAAGAAGGCCAGGCCGTGGCCGTCCTTGGGGAAGTGGCCGGGCACCCAGTCGAGGATCACGCCGATGCCTTCGGCGTGGCAGCGGTCGACGAAAGCCCGGAACTCGTCCGGGCTGCCGAAGCGGCTGGTGGGGGCGTACCAGCCCGTGACCTGGTACCCCCAGGAGCCGTCGAAGGGATGCTCGGAGACCGGCATCAGCTCGATATGGGTGAAGCCGCGGGCCTTGACGTAGGGAATGACCTTGTCGGCCAGTTCCGGGTAGGTCATCAGCCGGGCGCCGGGCTTCAGATCGGCGGCGGGCACCGGGGGGCGGGGGCGGCCGTCGGCTTCGATGAAGGGCTGGTCGGCGGCGGCATGCATCCAGCTGCCCAGGTGCATCTCGTACACCGCGATCGGCTGGGGCAGGGGATCGCGGCCGTCGCGCTCCTCGATCCAGGCGCTGTCGTTCCACGGGTAGCGGCCCAGTTCGGCCACCACCGAACCGGTGTTGGGCCGGATCTCGTGGCGGAAGCCGTAGGGGTCGGCCTTCTGATAGCAGTGGCCGTTCTGGGCCCGCACTTCGTACTTGTAGATCTGGCCGGCGCCCAGGCCGGGGATGAACAGTTCCCAGATCCCCCCGAGACGCTGCTGCATGGGGTGATGGCGGCCGTCCCAGCCGTTGAAATCACCCAGCAGGGCGACGCTGCGGGCATTGGGGGCCCACAGGCAGAACTGCACCCCGGCGACGCCGTCGCGCTCGATGACGTGGGCGCCCATGCGCCGCCAGATGTGGTGGTGATTCCCTTCGGCGAACAGGTGGCGGTCCAGTTCCCCCATCCACTCATGGCGGAACGCCCAGGGGTCGTGCTGCTCGTGCTCGATGCCGCCGCGGCTCACATGGACGCGGTAGCCGCAGCCGGGGTCGGCGTCGACGCGGGCCTCGAAGATCCAGGGGTGGTGCGGGTTGGCCATGGCCAGCCGCTCGCTGCCCTGAAGCAGATCCACCGTGGAGGCGTCCGGCATCCAGACCCGCACCGCCCAGCCGCCGTCCTCGAGGGGCTGGGGCCCAAGCACGGAGAAGGGATGGTCATGGCGGCATTCCGCCAGCCGGCGGGCATCCTCAACCATCCATTCGAGGCTGGGCAGGGCCATGGAAGAGGGGGCGTGCATGCGCCGGGAGCTTACGTCGGTGGGAGGGCCGACTCAGCGTGGCGGGGAGGGAGGGGCCGGATCGGTGGGGAAATCCACGCCGATGATCCGGTTGTCCGAATCCAGGGTGACGAAGAGGTTGTCGGTGAGGCGGTTGAACTCGGTGTTGACGATCACCAGACGCATCTCCGGCGTACTCTCGGCCCGGTTGATGCGTTTCACCCGGACGAAGTTGCCGGTGATGCGCTGCAGGTTGAGCCATTTCTGCTGCAGCTGACCCTGGGGGATCTGCTCCTGCATCAGCGGCGACAGGAAGCTGCTGGCGGAGATGAAGTGGCCGCTGGCGAGGGCGGTGATGAAGTCCCGCACCACCTTCTCGGCCGGCTGGTCGGTGACGTTGAAGTGATAGCCATCGATCCGGCCCTGGTCGTCGATCACCATCAGCAGGTCGCGTTCGCCGGCGCTGGTGAACAGGGTGGCCTCCACCGTGCTCGAGTCGAAGCCGGGCTGGATGCTGCGGATGGCCCAGCGCAGCAGCTTCGGCTGGGTCTTCATGGTTTCGGCCACCATGCTGGGGCTGCTGACGCTCTGCAGGGCCGGGGAGAACTGGTTGAAGCGGGCCTGGGCGTCCCCGTTGCGGATCGTGGTCAGGATCCGCTCGGCCGCCGCCCGGGCCTGGGCTTCGCTGAGGGCGGCACTGGGTTGGCCGGTGGCGGCCGGCGCCGGGGTGGCCTGGGCCCAGGCCCCGCGCGGTGCCAGCAGGGCCTGGCTGCCCAGCAGCAGCAGCAGGCCGATCAGGGCTCGGCGCGGTTGGGGGCGCGGCATGGGCGGCGGACGTCGGATCGGCTCAGTTTGCCCGAATCAGGGGCTCCAGGCCCAGGTGGGCGCCCGCCAGCTCCAGCGTCAGGCTGATCACCCGGTGCCCGCTGCCGCTGCCCCCCTCCGGCAGGCTGCCGTCGCCGGGGTTGACGGCGATCTGGGGCCAGGCCGCCCCCGCCAGGGAAAGCCGCAGCCGCTGCCCGGCGGCCACCAGCGTGGCCAGGGGCTGCAGGGCCACGGTGCGGGGCCCGTCGCCGGCCGCCGCCATGGGCCCGAAGCGGGCCAGGCCGGTGCTCAGCTGGCGCACGGACCCGCCGTCCGCAGACACCTCGGAAAGGGCGGCACAGAGATCGAAGCTGGGCTGGTCAGCGCTCACCCGCAGCCGCAGGCGGAAGCTGCCCAGCAGCCAGAGGTCCTCCTCGAGCGGGGCTGAGGTGAAGCAGGCCACGTCGCCGCGCCGGTCGAGATCGGCGCGCTCCACCGGTCCGGGATCGGGGCCCAGGTGGCCGCCCCGGCCCGGCACCGGCCGCCAGGGGTCGTGGACGATCACGACGGTGCCGCCTGCGGCCGCGCCGGGCGCGGCCGTGCCGTCAGCCGCCGGATCCGACCCCGGCCTTGCCCCCGGAGCGGCCAGGGGCCGCAGTTCCCCCTCATCGCAGCGGATCGCCGCCAGGCCGCCGGAATGCAGCGACCAGCCGGCGGCCGCCGCCGCCGCGGGGCTGGCGGCCGCCGCCGGGTCCAGGTTGTGCCAGGTGGCCGTGGCGGCGCACTGCAGGCGGATCGGGGCCGCGGCCGCGCCCTGGTGAGCGGTGGGATCCGCCGGGCCCCGGCGGGGCGGTGGATCCTGCAGATGGCGGCGAAAGAAGGCCAGCAGCTCGCGGTCAAGCCCCCCGCCCCAGTCGAGATGGCTCCAGGCGCCGATGACCAGCTCGGGGTCGCCCCCGGCGCCGCGGGCCCGCTGCCAGAGGTCGAGCACGCCCCTCAGATGGGGATCGTGCCAGCCGCCGACCAGCAGCAGGGGCCGCAGCAGCAGGGCCGGCGCCACGGGGTGGACCGTCCAGCCCTCGGGACCGGCGGGGTCGCGCCGCAGCCAGCCCAGGCCCATGCCACGGGGATCGTGGCGTTCCAGCAGGGCCAGTCCCTCCTCGGTGAAGTCCCCGTGCTGGAGGCTGCGGCGGATCTCGCGCCAGCCGGCCCCGTCGCCCCGGCGCCGGCAGCCCTCCGCCGCCAGCTGCAGGGCCCAGCCCAGGCCCAGGGCCCACCAGTGGGCTCCCCCCTCACTGGCCCAGTGGAGTCGTTCATCGAGGCCGCACATGGCCGGGGCGAGGCAGTCAGGCAGGGCGTCGTCGTTGCCGGCCTCGCCGCCGGCGTTGAGCAGCTGGGTCAGGCCCTGGTAGGAGAAGCCGTAGGTGCCCACCCGGCCGTTGCTGCCCTCGAGGCTCCGGGCCCAGCGGATCGTGGCGTCCCCGTCGGCCGCCTCCTGGGCGAAGCCGCCGAAGTCACCCTCCGAGGCACCGCGGCCCCGCACGTCCTGCACCACCACCAGAAAGCCATGGCTGGCGTACCAGCTGGGGTGGGCGTAGGTCACGGTGGAGGCGATCGCCCGCCCGTAGGGCTGGCGCATCACCAGCACCGGCCAGGGACCCTCCCCGTCGGGATGCCAGAGCCGGCTCATCAGCCGGACCCCATCCGCCAGCTGCAGGGTGGCGTCCCGGGTCCGGACCACGGGCTTCAGAACACCGTGGAGCAGTGCAGGCCGATGACGTAGGTGGCCAGCACCTCCGCATCCATGGGACTGAGGCCGCGGCTGCTGGCCAGGCTGGCGATCGACGCCTTCGATGTGGCCGAGACGCCCTGGGCGTTCAGCTGGCGGAACTGCTGGCAGAGACTCTGGGCCAGGGCGGGGTTCTGCTTCACCGATTCCAGCAGGGCGGACTGGGCCCGCACGCCGGGAACGGCAACCGCGCCAAGACAGGCGACGCCGAGAAGGGCGGTGAAGCAGCGGCGAAGACGGGTGCTCGAGCGGGTGATCAGGGTGTGGCGGCGGTCGTCGCGATGGGGGTGGTTCGTGGCTCTGGGGGGAGAAAGGCGGGTTGTTCGGGGCATCGCTGCCTCCGTCCGTTTTCCCTATTCCAGTCACCCGTGCCGGGGCGGCGCAGGAGCGGAGGGTCAGTTCGGGGAGCGACCGGAGGCCTGCCGGGCCCGGCGGACCCAGGACAGGACCAGCGGCAGGTCGACCGGGGGGACGGCCGAGCCGGTGAGACGGCGCTGCAGCCGGCCCAGCTGCTGCTGCAGCTGCGGCGGATCGGCGGCGGCGAGACCGGCCGGGCTGGCGATGCCCCCATGCAGCAGAAGGGCCGCCTCCTCGGGGGCGAGGCCCACGGCGCTCACCAGCCGGGCCTGGCCGCGCAGAAGAATCAGGCGGGCCTCGCTGGCCTCCCCGGAGGCGGCCAGGTGGCGCAGGCGGGCATCATCCAGACCGGCCAGCTCCTCCCAGCTGTCAATGCCCGCCCGGCGCAGTCGCTGCGCTTCGCGCTTCAGGTGGGGCGCCGGCCGGAACGGGTGGGCCACAGGGGTTCAGGAGGCGTCGCCGGGGCGGACAGCCGCCAGATTCCGGGTGGTTTCCGCCAGCACCACGGGCCGGGCCAGCCCCGGCTCGACGGCCTCGACCCGGCGCAGCCTCACCCGCACCGTGCCGCCGCTGCCGCGCCCGCCCCCGCGCAGGTTGCGGGCCACCTGCTCAAGGGTGGGGGCCACCGCCTCACCCTCGAGGCTCGCCGGGGCGGCGGCGATGACCAGATCGGTGCCGTTGTCGAACACGACCGGCACCTGGACCGCCCCCGGCACGCTCACCCGGGGGTTGTAGCTGATGGCGAAGGCGAGGCAGGAGAGCGACAGCAGCACCGTGAAGCTGGTGATCCCCACGAGGCGGAAGCGGATGCCCCAGCGGGCGAGGAAGCCGGCGATGGTGAGCACCGCCAGCACCCCGCTGGCGGCACCCAGCCAGGTACCGGCCACGAACAGGATCGGATCAGCGGCCATGGGGCTGGGGAAGGCGTGACAAGCCCCCTATATTGCGGCCGCCCATGGACGGCAACCGACCCCGGTGGATGCGATGGAAGCCTGACAGTCGGCCCTGGCCCGCCCGCCGACGTGTGTGGAAGGGGCTTCTCGTCGTCGGTTTCCTGGGGGCGGGGCTGGGGGTCGGGGTCTTCTGGTTCGATCGCATCGTCGCCGGTCTGTACGGCCGTTTCCGGCCCACCCTGGAGCGCCAGGTCGGCAGGGCGATGGGCCGCCCCCTGCAGCTGGGCCCCTACCGGGGTCTGAAGCCCGACGGGCTCTGGATCGGCCCCAGCCGGTTCCTCCCCGGCTCCAGGGACGCCTCCACGGTGTCGGTCGAGGGAGTGCGGGTGCGCCTCGACCCGCTGGCCAGCCTGGCCCTGCGTGGGTTCGCGCTCGACCTGGGCTTCGAGCGGGCCCGGGCGGAGCTGCGCCGCAACGCCAGCGGCCAGTTCTGGGTGCTCGGCTCGGTTCCCCCGGGGCGGGAGCCACCGCGCATCGACCTGCGTCTGGGTCTGCTTCAGCCCGCCGACCTGCGGGTGCGGGGCGCCGGAGCGACGTCCCTGCCCCTCGACCTGAGGCTCTCGGGCCAGGTGGCCCTGCGCCTGCACCGCCGCGAGATCGACCTGGGCCTGCGCCTGACGCCCCCCGCCGGCGAGCGGGGCGGCTCGCTGCGGCTGGATGGGGAGGGCCAGTGGCAGAAGCAGCACTGGCAGGGCCGGCTGACCGCCCGCCGCCTGCCGCTGGCCCTGATGCGGCCGCTGCTGCCGGCGGGGGATCGGGTCGGGGGCAGCCTCGCCGGGGAGGCCGACGGCCGGGTGGGGCTGCGGATCCGGCGGGGTCTGGCCCGCTGCGAGGGGGGGCTGGAGCTGCGGGACGTGCGCTGGCGCCTGGGAACCGGCGCCACGCCGCTGACGGCGGAGCGGCTGCCCCTCTCCTGCCGTGACCGGGCCCTGATCCTGCCCGCCAGCGTCTGGCGGTTCGGCCCCTGGGGCGGCCGCCTGACGGCCAGGGCCGATGCGGACCGCCGCCTGGCGGTCCAGCTCGAAGCCCAGCCGCCGCCCCGCCATCCGCTCGGACGCCAGCCCATCCAGGCCGATCTGCAGGGGAGCTGGGGGGAGGGCCTGCTGCGCCTCACCCGGCTCGATGGCCGGTTGGGGGGCTCCAGCGTGCGGGCCAGCGGCAGCATCGGCCGCTCCCTGGCCCTGGAGGCCCGCTGGCGCCTCGATCCCGACGACTTCGCCGCCGCCTCCCGCCTGCCGGTATGGGCGCGCCAGCCCCTGGCCGGTCGCCTGCGGGCGGACGGCCGGCTGGCGACGCCGCGTCTGCGGGTGGAGACGGGCCAGGCCTCCCAGCGCCTCCTGGGGCCCTGGCAGGCGGCACTGGTTTGGAGCGACCGGGTGCTGCGGCTGGAGCGCTTCGGCGCCGATCGTCTCGCGGCCACGGCCCGCCTGCCGCTGGCCTTCCAGGCGGGCAAGGGCCTGGTGGCCGGTCCGCTGCAGGCCCGGGTGGAGGTGCGCAACTACCCCCTGTCCCGCCTGGACCCGCTGCTGGGCACCACCCTCCAGGGCCAGCTGGATGCGGAGGGGACCATCGCCGGCCCTCTGGCGGAGCTGCGTCCCGACCTGCAGCTGCGCCTGCAGCAGCCCGGTGCCGGCCCCCTGCTGCTGCGGGAGACCTGGCGCGGCCGCCTGCGCGACCGGTCCCTTGACCTCACCACCGTGGCCCCGACGCCGGACGGCCGCCTCACCGCCCTGCTCGACCGCCGCTGGCAGCCGGTGCGGGCCGCCATCGAACGGAACGGCGGTGTGTTCTCCCTGGAGGGCCGGCCGGCGAACTACCGCTGGCTGGCCCGCGCCTTCCCCCTGCGCGGCCTGGCGGTGGCCACCGGCCCGCAGCGCCGCCTGCGTCCGCTGCAGGGGGACCTCAGCGGCAGCGGACGGCTGGGGCTACAGCCGCTCGGTTTCGATGGCCGGGTGGAGCTGCTCTCGCCTGAGTTCCTGGGGGTCGGAGGACGGCGGATCCAGGCCGACGTGCAGTACGACGAACGCCGCTACCAGGTCAAGGGCGTGATCGAGCCCCTGGGCCAGGGCACGATCGCCGCCACGGTGTCCGGCCGCTGGCGGGGCCCGTTCCGGGCCCGCTTCGAAGCGCGTCAGCTCTCCACGCTCCTGTTTCGCCAGTTCACCGACGCCTGGCCGATCTGGCGCGGCGCGCCGGCCCCGACCCGCGGGCGGGCCAGTGACCTGGGCACCCTGGTGGTCGACACCATGGCCGGCACGGTCGCCGACCAGCTGCGCGCCCTGGCCGAGGCCGAGGAGCGGGTCGCCGCCCGGGAGCAGGAGGCCAGCCGGGCCAGCCGGGCCGAGAAGCTGGAACGGCTGCAGGCCCGGATCGATGCCGATCTGGTGCTCAGCGGCCCGGACTTCGCCCGCACCCGGGCCGACCTGCGGGCCACCGGCCACCTCTGGTTCAACCAGGGCGACCGGGCCGAGGCCCTCGCCGGCAAGCCCTTCGAGGTGCGGCTGGAGGGGCCGCTCAGCGGCGGCAGCGGTCGCTTCAGCCTCGCCGACCTGCCCCTCTCCCTGCTGGCCCTGCTCACGCCACTGCCGGACAACCTGCGCGGCAGCCTGGCCGCCAAGGGGCGCTACCGGCTGGGCGGCCCCCGTCCCGAGCTGGCCCTCGACCTGGCGCTGGTGGAAGGGCGCCTCGGGGAGCAGGCACTGGAGCTGGAGCGGGGGCGGGTGGAGCTGAGGGACGAAGGGATCGTCCTGGATCTGGCCCTGCGGGCCGAGGGGGCCTCCCGCAGCGTCGACCTGGCGGGCACGATCCCGCTGGTGGCCTCCCAGCAGGGGCTGGAGCTGCGCCTCGCCACCCGGGGCGATGGGCTCCGCTTCCTCACCCGCCTGGGGGGGCAGGCCTTCGAGTGGCAGGAGGGCGGCGCCGACCTGCAGCTGCTGGTGCGCGGCAGCCTCGACGACCCGATCGCCAACGGCTTCCTGCGGCTGCGGGAGCTCCGCTGCCGCTTCATCGGCCAGGAGGTGCGGGAGGTGGACGCCACGATCCTGTTCGACTTCGAGCAGCTGGTGGTGCAGGAGTTCCGCGCCCGGGTGGGGCCCCAGGGGCTGGTGGGCGGCGAGGGCCGCCTGGGGCTGTTCCGGCCCCTCGCCCAGGACCGGACCCTGGTGATGAAGCTGGAGCAGGTGCCGTTCAAGGTGCCGCGGCTGGCGGCGGTGGGGGATGGCCAGCTGCATCTGAGCGGCAGCCTGCTGGCCCCGGTGCTCGGAGGCAACGTGGCGATCAGCCGCGGCACCATCAACGTCCAGCCGGGCCAGCTGGCGGCCAGCGAGCCCGTGTCCGATCAGCCGGTCCAGCCGCGCACCATGCCCGAGCTGCTGGAGTCGAAGTGGAACTTCCAGCAGCCCCTGGTGCTGCTGGGCCCCGATGTGGAGTCCACCACCGCCGAAGCCCTGCGCTCCTCGGTGCCCCGTTTCCCCTACCTGGCCTTCGAGGACATGATCCTGCGGCTGGGGCCCGATCTGCGGGTGGTGATCCCCAACATCGCCAACTTCACCACCGCCGGTCAGCTGCGGATCGCCGGCCGCCTGGATCCCTCCCTGCGGGCCTCCGGGGTGGTGCGGCTGCTGGGGGGACGGCTGAACCTGTTCACCACCAGCTTCAGCCTCGACCCCGACGCCCCCAACGTGGCGGTCTTCACCCCCTCTCTGGGGCTGGTGCCCTACCTCGACATCGCCCTGCGCACCCGCATCTCCGACAGCCTCAGCGTGCTGTCACCGTCCGGGGTGGGGGACGTGGGCCCCTCGGTGCAGAACGCCCCCAACCAGGCCGGTCTCTCGGCCCTCAACCAGCTGAACCTGATCCTGGTGGTGGTATCGGTGAGCGGTCCGGCCGACCGCATCGCCGAGAACCTCAAGCTGCGCAGCAGCCCGCCCCTGCCGCAGGAGCGGCTGGTGGCCCTGATCGGCGGCAACTCCCTGGCGGGTCTGAGCGGCGGCGGGGCCGGGGCCGCCCTGGCCACGGTGGTGGGCCAGACCCTTCTCTCGCCGCTGCTGTCGTCCCTGAGCGATGCCTTCGGCCAGCGGGTGAGTCTGGCCCTCTATCCCACCTACGTGAACCAGGCGATCGACACCCAGCAGGAGGGCACCACCCGGCGGCGGGTGCCGCCCCAGCTGGTGCTCGGCGCCGAGATCGGGGTGGACATCACCAACCGCTTCAGCATGTCGGTGCTGGCGGCCCCGAACCGCTCCGATGTCCCTCCCCAGGTGACCCTCACCTACAAGGCCTCCGACACCTTCAACCTGCAGACCTCCGTCGACACCGAGGGGGCCTGGCAATCGCTGCTGCAGGTGTTCCTGCGCTTCTGAGGGACGGCGGGTGCTCCGCTGGGTAGGGTGCGGCGATGGCGTCGTCCCGCGAACGACCTCCCGGGGAGGCCCAGCTGATCGGCATCGATCTGGGGGGCACGGCCATCAAGCTGGCCCGCTGCGACCAGCAGGGCACCGTGCTCGCCGAGGCCGAGGTACCCACGCCCCAGCCGGCGGTGCCGGGGGCGGTCTGCATGGCCCTGGCCGAGGCGGTCGACGCGATCGACCCCGACCGCCTTGCCGACCGGGTCGGCATCGGCCTGCCGGGACCCTGCGACGCGGCGGGTCGGGTGGCGCGGATCTCCATCAACCTGCCGGGGTGGCGGGATGTGCCCCTGGCCGCCTGGCTCGAAGCCCGGCTGGGGCGGCGGGTGATCCTGGGCAACGATGCCAACGGTGCCCTGCTCGGTGAGGCCTGGCTGGGGGCCGCCCGCGGTGTGGGCGACGTGCTGCTGCTCACCCTGGGCACGGGCGTGGGCGGGGCGGTGCTGCTGGGGGGCCGGCTGTTCACCGGCCATGGCGGCGCGGCCGCTGAGCCTGGGCTGATCGGCGTGGATCCTGAGGGGCCCCCCTGTCGCAGCGGCAACCGGGGCTCCCTGGAGCAGTTCTGCAGCCTCGGCGGCCTGGCCCGCCTCAGCCCGCTCGATCCGCGCGAGCTCTGCCGACGCGCCGACGCCGGCGACACCGAAGCCCTGGCGGTGTGGGAGGCCTACGGACGTCCCCTCGGGGTGGGGCTCAGCTCACTGCTGTATGTGCTCACCCCGGAGCTGGTGCTGATCGGCGGTGGCCTCAGCGCCGCCAGCCACCACTTCCTGCCGGCGGTCTGGCGGGAGGTGGAGGAGCGGGTCCTGGCGGTGAGCCGGGAGGGGTTGGCGATCCGCCGTTGCGCCCTGGGCAACGGTGCCGGCCGGCTGGGGGCGGTGCGGCTGGCGCTGGACCGCTTGGGATGATGGGGGCCATGAGCCAGACCCTCACCTCTCCCGCCAGCGTCGTGCCGGAGCCCGACCCCCAGCTGCTGCAGCGGGCCGCGGCGGTGCGCCGGGCCGCCATGGCCCTGGGCCAGGCCAGCGACGCCGAACGCCGAACGGCGGTGGAGGCGATGGCCGACGCCCTCGAGGACGCCAGCGACGGGATCCTGGAGGCCAACCGGGCCGACCTGGCCGCCGCGGCCGCCGAGGGGCTGGCGCCGGCCCTGGTGGCGCGTCTGAAGCTGGATGCCCCCAAGCTGGCGGGGGCGATCGCCGGGGTGCGCCAGGTGGCGGCCCTGGCCGATCCCGTGGGCCGGCGCCAGCTGCACACCGAGCTCGATGACGGGCTGGTGCTGGAGCGGCTGAGCGTGCCCCTGGGGGTGCTGGGGGTGATCTTCGAGGCCCGGCCCGATGCGGTGATGCAGATCGCCTCGCTGGCGATCCGCTCGGGCAACGGCGCCCTGCTCAAGGGGGGCCGGGAAGCCAGCCGCAGCTGCCAGGCGATCGTGGCGGCCCTGCAGCGGGGCCTGGCCGGCAGCGCCGTCGACCCCGGCTGCCTGGAGCTGCTCACCAGCCGCGAGGAGAGCCTGGGTCTGCTGCGGCTCGATGGCCTGGTGGATCTGATCATCCCCAGGGGATCGAACGCCCTGGTGCGCTTCATCCAGGACAACACCCGCATCCCCGTGCTGGGCCACGCCGATGGCATCTGCCACCTCTACGTGGATCAGGCCGCCGATCCGGCCCTGGCCCTGCGCATTGCCCTCGACAGCAAGACCCAGTACCCGGCGGCCTGCAACGCCATCGAGACCCTGCTGGTGCACCAGGCCATCGCCCCCGCCTTCCTGGGGGCGGCCCTGCCGGCCTTCGCGGCGGCGGGGGTGGAGCTGCGCGGCGATGCCGCCGCCTGCGCCCTGGGGGTGGTTCAGGCCGCCGGCCCCGACGCCTGGGACACGGAGTACTCGGATCTGATTCTCAACGTGAAGGTGGTGGAGGACCTGGAGGCGGCCCTGGAACACATCCGCCGCCACGGGTCCCGCCACACCGATGCGATCGCCAGCACCGATCCAGTAGCGGCTGAGCGGTTCCTGCGGGCTGTGGACAGCGCCGGGGTGTTCCTCAACTGCTCCACCCGCTTCGCCGACGGCAACCGCTACGGCTTCGGCGCCGAGGTCGGCATCAGCACCCAGACCCTGCCGCCGCGGGGCCCGGTGGGGCTCGAGGGGCTGGTCACCTACCGCTACCGGCTGCGGGGCGAGGGCCACATCGCCGCCGACTACGCCGACGGGACGCGGAG
Source organism: Aphanothece cf. minutissima CCALA 015 (assembly GCA_003003925.1). Lineage (GTDB taxonomy): Bacteria > Cyanobacteriota > Cyanobacteriia > PCC-6307 > Cyanobiaceae > Cyanobium > Cyanobium minutissimum. The sequence continues at coordinate 44,063 of PVWP01000006.1, read as the reverse complement.
CTTCAGCCACCGCCCCCTGCCCCTGTGACCGAGGCGATCCACGTGCGGGGCCTGCGGGTGTGGGCCCATGTGGGGGTCTATGAGCAGGAACGCCGCCATGGCCAGTGGTTTGAGATCGCCTTCTCCCTGGGGGCGGATCTGGCCGCCACGGCCCGCAGCGACGACCTCAGCCAGGGCTACGACTACGGCCGCGGCATCGCGGCGCTGCAGCAGCAGGCGCGCACCGTCTGCTGCCTGACCCTGGAGCACTACAGCGAGCAGATCCTCGACGCCCTGGAGGCCTGCTATGGGCCGATCCCCCTGGCGGTGGAGGTCAGCAAGTGCCAGGTGCCGGTTCCCGGCTTCGATGGCAGCGTGGCGGTGAGCCGCAGGCGGCGCTGGGGCTGAGAGGGGATCCGGTTGTTCTCAGGAAACGCCGCAGCACCGTGAGGTCTCTCCCCTGGACCTGGGCAGCGTGAGTCCTTCCGCTGGTGGCACGTGCGTGAAGTGACGGTTCAACCGCCAGGACGCTCTGCCGTGATTCCTGGTTCTGTCGAACCTTGCATCCCTGCCCTGTGCATGGAACCAACCGCGACAGGCCAGGCGCTGGCTGCAGGACTTTCCCCCGACATCCCCCTGGCCCCGTCCCAACGGCTGGCCCTTCCCTCCGCTGGCCAGCTCACCGCCGCGATGGATTCACTCTCACCTGAGCCCTTTGGGTGATCAAGCCAGCCTGCCATCAGCAGAGCGGCTTCAGCGAAACTGCAGCAGGGCCGCTCAACTCAACAAGGCCAACACTGTGTCAATCCCACCAGGGTTCGTGATGGCTCAGCAGATTGATGCCCTCGCCAATGATTCCGGGGTGCGTTGCTTGACTTCCTCGTTCTCCTCGGCCCCTGCGGTGGGGAGCTTCCAGACCCGGGGCGAGACGGGCGACGTCAACACGTTGGTTGTTGAAGCTGGCGTCACCGTCTTTGACCTTGATGTCGTTGCTCCCATGCAAGGCCGAGAGACTCATCATGAAACGTTAACCATTTCTTTGCCTTGAGGCCTCATTTCTGCATCAGATCGATGGCTCATCGCTCCGTTGTTGACACAGCAGCAAGCGGTGTTTACCTTGAAATTCTGAGGGAGATCCTGGATTTGATGTCATCCACACATGCTGGAGGAGAAAGGCTGTTGTTTGAGCGTCGAAGCTCGCTCCGACAGGCTCTGCCGTCAGGGGTTCCCGCGAGCCTCCATCTGCCCTCCGGGCGCACAGGATTCGTTACCTTGGGCGACATCAGCAGGGCCGGCGCTTGCATTGTTCGACGGGGATCTCTTGACGTTCAGACCAATGACCACGTTTTCCTCAATATCAGCGATTATGGTCATTTCCAGAGTGTCTACCTCTCCGCTTGTGTGAAGTGGATGAACATCTTGAGTCATCAAATCCTTGTCGGCCTTGCGTTCACCGATGGGCCATTGCTCCCTGGAACAATTCTCGATCAATACTTCGATAAAGCCCTCTTGGCGCCTGAATCCCTTGACGTCTGACTGCCGTTCGCAGGCGTGAGGTGTTGATCCAGAGTCGTTGCGGAACAAGTCGATGTCTCCATGCTGGACCCTGGCGAGAGGTACAGGTGAGCCCTCGTGGATGGATGTCGCGTCGCTCAGCAGGATGGGGCTTCCGCACTGGCGCCGACGTCGGGTGGGGACCGGATGGGGGAGAATCCTTCATGCTGGAAGGCTTGCAGTTTCTGCGCTCACGGAGGCTTTCTCGCCCCCTGGGGACGTCGAGCCCTTGCCGTGTCGGGCTTTCCGTCACGGCAGGCCCACGCGCTCGGTCGTGGACTAAGGTGGAGGTAACGGGGCGTGGCGCAGCTTGGTAGCGCGGGTGCTTTGGGAGCACTAGGTCGCAGGTTCGAATCCTGTCGCCCCGATTGACGGTTCGGGGAATGTCAAACTCCCCCGGTTGGACCGGGGTCTGACAGAGCCTGCCTCCAGATGATTCATTCTCCGTTTTCTGTCGGGCAACTGGAATCTCCTGCCGGAACGAGTTGGCCGAACAGCGGAACCAGCCTCTGACGGACGGGTGAGGACACATCGATCCTGAGTGGCAGGTCAGGCAATGCATCGGGGCTGATCCGGTCACGGACTTCGGCTGGCGCGAACAGTACCCGCCGGACCGCTGCACTGGCCACGTCCTGTCAGCAGCCTCCGCTCAGGCTCAAGGGGACCATCCGCGAGGCTGCAGCCGCCGCAGGAACGGCCATGCAGCCATCTCATGACTGGCCCCCGAGACTGGCCAGGGCCCTGCCTGGGGGGGCCTTGAAGGCCTGGGTGCCTATGTGCCGCTTTCCTCGACCAATTCATTGGTCATCTGATCGACCTTCTGGCCATCCTCGGCCCTGTCTTGGGTGTTTCCTTTTTTCCCCGTCTGGCCCCCGTCCCCTGTGACAGCGCCGATGGTGGATTGAAGTTTGCTGTCTGTTTCTTGCGTTGAGGCAGGGACTTTGTCTGCTTTGGCTCCGAGCAGTGTCTGAGACTGGACCATTGGATTCGAAAGGGCCATCACCGGAGCTGGAAGTAGCAGAGACGTCATCAGTAGGGCCAACGAAACAATGGACATTATGAAGCTCTTCATGTCGGCTCTCTTGGGATGGACAATTCAACCCTAAGTGCTGTTGAAGGCTGCGCCGAATGATGTGCAGCGAACATGCATCGACACGCAGCGCTGACTCATCGAACGTGTCGTCCTCCCTGCGGCTGTCACTGGCCTTTGCCAGTCATGACGGCTTTTGAAGAGCGCACGAGTCCTCTGTGGCCATGACGTCTTTCCGGTGTCCTTCTGGCCATTGATTCCAACCAGTGAATGGGGCGCGGGCTTGGCGCTGGCGGTAAGGATCACGATCCCCCTTGCCGATGCGTCAGATGGCATGGGCGCCTTGGCAGCGGAACCGCCGCTCAGCCAAGGACCGTTGTCATGCCTGCCTGAGCTTCCCCTGGTTGCGTGAATAGACCTGGGTGAACTCCGCACCAATCAATAGAATCTGCGTCGAATAGAAGATCCAGATCAGCAGCACCACCAGTGAGCCGGCTGCACCGTAGGTGGAGTCAAAGCTGCTGTTGCCGATGTAGAGCCCGATGACAGTCTTGCCGAGATTGAACAGTATGGACGCGGCCGCCGCACCCACCCACAGATCCCGCCATGGTACCCGCACATCAGGTAAGTACTTGTAAATCGATGCAAACAGAACCGTGATGACGACCAACGCGATCACCAGGTTCATGGCCTGCCCCAGGATCGGGAGCCCTGGCATCAACCGGTTGAGCGCATCTCCAGCCGCTACGAGAAGACTGGAAAGCAGCAGTGACACCAACAGCAGAAAACCAATGACCAGAACCATGGCAAAGGAAAGAAACCGGGCGATCAATGCGTCACGCCATCCGTGCCCTGGCTTTGTCTCCACATCCCAGATCGTGTTCAAGGCTGTTTGCAGTTGACCAAACACCCCCGAGGCCCCCAGCAGCAACAGCAGGAACCCGACCACTGAGGCCAGCACGCCTTGCGATCCAGGCCGACTGGCGTTCTCCATCATCGCTTGAATCGCTTCTGCCCCCTCCTTGCCCATCAGTCCCTGGATCTGACGCATCAGCTCTCCCCGGGCTGCCTCTTCGCCGAAGACGGCTCCTGCGACCGCTACGGCGATCAGCAGGAGTGGAGCCAACGAAAAGATCGTGTAATACGCCAAGGCTGCGGCGTGGAGGGGCACGTTGTCCTTCTTCCATTCCGCCATGGTTTCCTTGATCAGGCGCATCCATCTCCTAGAGCGCATGGCCCATCCTCGGTTCCATCGCTACGTCTTGAGGGTTGAAGTGTAAGGGTGTCTGCTGCTTCGAGATGCCCTCTTACCTGCAGCTTGTCTGCATCCATTGAGCCCATCCTGATTCACGTCGTTGGTGAGGATCGCCTGTCATCCAGTGACGGTCTCTGGTAGGCGGGGCCACCCGGTTGGTCCCGTTGTCCATCGCCGCCGCGGCAGGCTGTGGCGCTTGCCGCCAGGTCTCGCACCGCCATCACCGGGCTGCCAGCCTGGGGACCACTCCAGATGACGCGGCTTGCTCCCCGATCCCGCCAGCCTTCGACCCCTCCCCAGCACAGCAGCCGTGAGCGGCGTGCTCGAAACCCTCGCCTTCTTTCGCGATCCGGATTTCGCCCGCTCCCGCTTTGAGCGTTATGGCGATGTCTACGAAACGAGCCTGCTGGGGCAGCGGACCGTGTTCATCCGTGGTGGGCAGGCCATCGCCGACCTGTTCGCCCAGGCTGACGCGGTCGAGGGCTGGTGGCCGGACAGTGTGAGGCAACTGCTGGGGCCGCTGTCGCTGGCCAACCGCAACGGCGCCGATCACAGGGCACGCCGTCGGGTGGTGGGCCAGCTGTTCGCCTCCGCCGCCCTGAGGCGCTACAGCCCGGCGATCGCGGCGTTGGTGGAGGGCCTCAACCAGGAGCTGCTGGATGCGCCAGCGCCCGTGGCCCTGGTGCCCCGGTTGCGGCGTTTTGCGTTCACCGTGATCGCCACCACGGTGCTCGGCCTGGATGGCGCCGACCGCGACGCCCTGTTCGGGGACTTCGAACTCTGGTGCCAGGGCCTGTTCTCCCTCCCGGTCGCCCTTCCCGGCAGTCCTTTCGCCCGCGCCCGCCAGGCTCGGCAGCGCCTGTTGCGGCGCCTCGGCTCCGTGCTTCAGAAGTCCCAGGTCGCCTCGGCCTCCGGAGCCCCCCTCGTGGCAGGCGGCCTCGACCTGCTGGCCGGAGGCCTCGATGAAGCCGGCCTCCCCCTGGCGGACGACGATGTGGCCGAGCAGTTGCTCCTGCTGCTGTTCGCCGGCTACGAAACCACCGCCTCCGCCCTCAGCTGCCTGCTGCTCACCCTGCTGCAGCATCCCGCCGAGCTGGCCTGGCTGCGGGAGGAACTCGACGGCCTGTCCTGGCCCCCTGCCGAGGGGGACGGCGTGAGCGCCTACGACGCCGTGCGGGCCCCCCGGCTGGACGCGGTGGTGAAGGAGGTGATGCGGCTGACCCCGCCGGTGGGGGGCTTCTTTCGCCGCACCCGGGAGTCCATCGCCCTGGCCGGTGTGCTGGTGCCGGCCGATCGCGTGGTGCAGGTGAGCATCACCGCCAGCCATCGCCACGGCCCAGACCCTGAGGATCTGGCCGCCTTCCGGCCCCGGCGGCATCTGGGTGGTGCCGAACCCATGACCCTGCTGCCCTATGGCGGTGGTGAGCGGGTCTGTCTGGGCAAGGCGCTGGCGGAGCTGGACATCCGTCTGCTGGCGGCGGGGCTGCTCAAGCAGCTGAGCCTTGCCCTGGAGCCGGATCAGGACCTGACGCTGCTGGTCATTCCCAGCCCCTCCCCGAAGGATGGCCTGCTGGTGCGCCCTTGCCGGAGAGCCACCCCAACGGTGTGAAGCGGCATGGCCACCCCCAGAATCCTGACCTTGGCCACCAGCCCATGGCGTCCGATGGCCGGCAACGTCACCCGAGGATGGACCCCATCCACAGGGCCTCCGGGGCATTCCGATGAAGGTGATCGTCGATCTCTGCGTTGTCCCGATCGGTGTCGGCGTCAACCTGGCGTCCTACATCGCGGCCTGTGAGCGGGTGCTGCTGGAGGCCGGTCTCAAGGTCCAGCTGCACCCCAACGGCACCGCGATCGAGGGTGAGTGGGCGCCGGTGTTCCGGGCGATCGAGGCCTGCCATAGGGCAGTGCATGGGATGGGTTGTCCGCGCATCTACACCACCGTGAAGGTCAACACCCGCACCGATCGGGACCAGACGATGGAAGACAAGGTGGCCAGCGTTGAGGCGCTGCTGCAGGGGATGCCGGAAGGGGGCCATTGAGCAGGGCGCCGGGGTCTTGGAGCCCTTGATGGATCCTTCAGCCATGGTGGTCATGACGAGCCGGTGTTCCTCTCCGGCGTTGCCGGCATCAGACTGGGGCCAATGGTTTGCCGCCCGGAGATCCCATGACCGCCACCCTTGAGAAACCCGCCACACAGCAGTGCGCCTGCCCTGACTGCCACTGCACGGTCCAGCTGGATACCCCGTTCCGTAACGGTGCCCTGCTGTTCTGCAGCGACGCCTGTGCCAAGGGCCATCCCAACCAGGAGCCCTGCCACGCCGGCTGTGGCTGCGAGTGCCACGGTTAATGCCTCAGATCATCACTTCCCCCGCGCCCGCACCAGTCGATCGAGTCGCAGCTGATGGTCGGCACTGGTGAGTCGTGCGTAGGCCAGGCCCACGACACCGAACACCCCCAGCGCCGTCGCCGACGCGACCATGAACAGGATCACGATCTGGTAGCGAACCGCCGCCGCCGGCGCCGCCCCCTGGAGGATCTGTCCGGTCATCATCCCGGGCAGGCTCACCAGGCCCATCACCATCATCGAATTGATCGTCGGGATCATGGCCACACGGATGGCGTCGCGCACCACCGACTGGCACGCCTCCCAACGGGTCGCCCCGAGAGCCAGATCCGTTTCGACCTGATCGCGTCCGCTGCGCAGCCCTTCCATGAAGCGATCGAGACCCAGGGAGAGGCCGTTGAGCGTGTTGCCCAGCACCATCCCCAGGAGGGGGATCAGATATTGGGGGTTGTACCAGGGCTGGGGCCGGATCAGCCCTGTCACCGCCAGCCCCGTGACCAGCGCCGAAGAGGCCATCACCGACAGCAGGCTGTTGAGGTAGATGCCGGCAAAGCGATGCCGGGTGCGCTGCACGGCGGACACCCCGGCGATCATCGCCATGGCCGCCCCCACCAGCACAATCAGAGGCGCCTGGTCCTGGCGGAACAGCCACTCGAGCACAAATCCCACCAGCAGCAGCTGCACCACCATCCGCACCGACGCCACCAGCAGGCTGCGGCTCAGGCCCAGGCGCAGCGCCGCCGACAGCCCCACATTCACCAGGATCAGCAGGGCGGAGAGGGCCAGGCGGCCATCGCTGATCGACAGGGCGCCGGCGCTCGAGGGGGTCATCGCGGCAGCTCCAGGGTGCAGGTGGCAAAGCGCCCGATCTGCTCGCCGTCATGGCTGATGAGCACGCAAGCGCGCGGACCTGCAGAGAGCCAGGCGATCAGCAGGGCCTCGACGGCGGCGGTGGTGGCTCCGTCGAGGGAGGCGGTGGGTTCATCCAGCAGCAGCACGGTGGGATCGAACTGCAGGCCCCGCAGCAGGACCAGCAGCTGCAGCTCGCCACCGGACAGCCGCTCGGCGTCGTAGTCCAGGAACGAGGGATCGCGCCCCAGGGCCGCCAGCCAGCCGGTGATGCGCTCGGGGCTCCAGCCTCCCTGCCCGCGTCGCTCCCGGAACCGCCAGGGCCCGCGAAGATTCGCCTCAACCGTCCCGCCAGTGGCGACGGGCCGCTGGGCCAGATACTGCACCATGGCCCGCCAGCGTGGCAGACCCCATGCCGCCGGAGACCGTCCCAGCAGGCGGATCGTCCCCGCCTGCTGGGGATCAAGCAGGGCCAGAGTGCGCAGCAGAAGGGTCTTGCCCGACCCCGAGGGCGCCACCAGTCCCAGCCGATCACCGCCGGCCAGAGCGAGATCCAGCTGGCTCCATAGCCGCCGTTCCCCCAGCTGTCGCTCCAGACCCGTGGCGCTCAGCAGCAGGGGGTGGTCCAGGGGAACGGGATGGCTGGGCACCCCTCACTCTGACCCCGTCCCGAACGGCGAGTGCCGTTTTGCAGCGGGTCCCTTTCGATGCCAGCCAAAGTTCCATGGAGCCTGCGGGGGCGGAGCGCGCGTTCGTCCATGCGCTCAGGTCGATGGGAGTGATTCCCGGCTTTGTGTTGCCGGATCCGGCCAGAGAGGCACCCACCGGTGTTGAGGCCGGTCTGATGGTGTCGATCTGGGCGATCAGCCTCCTGGCCAGGTCGGTGCCGCTCTTGTGGAAGATTCGAGCGGGGCGACCTCGGAGGGCTCGCCATTGCTGCCCTTGCCTTCCTCCTGCTTGCGCAGCGCTTCGATCGCCAGGGAGCCGGCTTCCCCGCCATGGGCCTAATGGCGGAGGCCGGGGTCAGTTTCTTGCCGCCGAGTTTCAGATGGAGATGGAAGACCTGCTGTTGGTCGCACGCATGACAGGCCTCGCTGGAACTCTGGACCAGGCGATTCAGCACCTTTGCAGCTTGGTCGACGCCATGGTTGAACGGCGTCAGGGTGGTCGATGCCAGGCGGGAATTGCTGTTCTGGGCATGGATCGACTCTTCTCCGGATGAGCCTTCCATCTGCACAATCGAGATTTTCGCCAGCAGTCATTGGTCCCTCGGTGCCTTTCCCTTCCCAGGCTCCATGTTGAGCCCAGGCTCCATGGCTAGCAGGGAGATGCCTCGGCCGAGTTGATTTGGGGTGCATTCATCGGAGAGGTCGTCAACCAGCCCGCCCTGTGTGATGGCTGCGACAGCTTGTTGACTTCGTTGTTCAGTCGTTGATCAGACTCTGCCATCCCCGTTGACCTGAGGCCATCGCTTTCAAGCCAGTCTCAAGGGCACTTCAAGGCGCCCAGGAGGCCTCCCAAATTCGTGATTGATGCTGTGTTTGTGAGATCGATGGCCCGGAGAGCGACTGCCGCGATTTCAGTCGCTTCCATCAGTCGCTTCCATGCGACCGATCCGCAGGATCCGTCGCCACTCCCACCAGCTCCCGGCCATGGGGAAGCAGAAAGTCGATCTCCGGGCCCACCGGCACCACGCCGGTGGGATTGATCATGGTGTGGCTCTGGTAGTAATGGCGCTTGATGTGCGCCATGTTCACGGTTTCCGCGACCCCCGGCACCTGGTAGAGATCGCGGGTGTAGGCGAACAGGTGGGGGTAATCCACCAGCCGCTTCAGGTTGCACTTGAAGTGCCCCACGTAGACCGGATCGAAACGCAGCAGGGTGGTGAACAGGCGCCAGTCGGCCTCGGTGATCGCCGATCCCAGCAGATAGCGCCTTGTCGCCAGGTGCCCATCCAGCCAGTCGAGCGTGCCGAACAGCGGACCCAGCGCCTCCTCGTAGGCCTCCTGGGTGGTGGCGAAACCACAGCGGTACACCCCGTTGTTCACCGTGCCGTAGATCCGCTCATTGAGGTGGTCGATCTGCTCACGCCACTCCACCGGATAGAGGTCGCCCTCCCGTGCGCCCAGATGATCGAAGGCGCCGTTGAACATCCGGATGATCTCGGAGGATTCATTGTTCACGATCGTGCGCCGTTGCCTGTCCCACAGCACCGGTACGGTGACGCGCCCGGAATAGCGGGGATCGGCCACCGTGTACAGCTGGTGCAGGGCTTCAGCGCCTTCATTGGGATCCGGCACCACCCCCTCCCCCGCCTGGAAGGTCCAGCCCCGCTCGCCCATGAACCAGTGCACGACGGAGAGCGGGATCAGCTCTTCCAGCCCCTTGAGGGCGCGCACGATCAGGGTGCGATGCGCCCAGGGGCAGGCCAGCGACACGTAGAGGTGGTAGCGGCCGGCCTCGGCGGCAAAGCCGGACGCACCGCTCGGACCGGCCGATCCGTCCGGGGTGATCCAGTTCCGGAAGGCCGCCCGCGAGCGCTCAAAGCGCCCGGCGCTGCTGCCGGTGTCATACCACTGGTCTTGCCAGACCCCGTCCACGAGCAGGCCCATCACGGTTGCCATGACGCCCACGGACCCTAACGGGCCCGTGGCGCCACCTGATCGCCCGGCGGAGCCCGGCCGCTGCGGGACGGATCCGGCCCCATCGTGGAGAGCACAGCAGCGCTGATCCCCCGATGCCATGGCCGGCTTGAACCGACACGGCCCCCTCCGCTGGATCAGCCTGGGCCTCTGCGGGGCCCTGCTGGCCGTGGTCCTGTCGGGTCTGCCGGCGAGCCTGCCGCTCCTGTTGCCGCCCGCGAAAGCCCAGGTGCCGCCCGCGACAGTTGTGGAGCCGCCCGAGGAGCTGCGGGGGGTGTGGCTCACCGCCAACGACATGCCGGTGCTGCGGGACAGTGACCGCATGCAGGCCGCCGTGGACCAGCTTGCGGAGCTGGGCTTCAACCGGCTCTATCCGGTGGTCTGGAACGGCGGCTTCGCCTACTACCCCAGCCGGGTGAGCGAGGCGCGCCAGCTGCAGGACTTCACCTTCCGCGGCCTGCAGGGCCAGGACATCCTGGCCGAGCTGATCAGTGCCGGCCGCCACCGCGGCCTCAAGGTGATCCCCTGGTTCGAGTTCGGCTTCATGGCGCCACCGGAGTCGCCGCTGGCCCGGCGGCACCGCAGCTGGCTCACCCAGACCCGCGACGGCGGGCTCACCTCCACCAGTGCCGCCGGCCGGGTGGTGTGGCTCAATCCCTTCCGGCCGGAAGTGCAGCAGCTGATCACCGACCTGGTGCTGGAGGTGGTGAACGACTGGGGAGCCGATGGCATCCAGTTCGACGACCACATGAGCCTGCCGCGGGAGTTCGGCTACGACCCCTTCACCACGGCGCTTTACCGCAAGGACACGGGCAAGGATCCACCGGCCAATCCCGAGGACCCGGCCTGGGTGAAATGGCGCGCCGACCGCATCACCGCCTTCCTTGAGCGCCTCGCCCAGGCGGTGCGGACCGCCCGCCCCGGCGCCCTGATCTCGATCTCCCCCAACTACTACGACTTCGCCTACAAGCTGCAGCTGCAGGACTGGCGCGAATGGGTGCGGCGCGGCATCGCCGATGAACTGCTGGTGCAGATCTACCGGCCCGATCTGGAGAGCTACCACCCCCACCTCGGCCGGCCGGAAGTGCAGGAGGCTCGCCAGCGCATCCCCACCGCCATTGCCGTATTGAGCGGCCAGCGCAACCGACCCACCCCCCTGGCGTTGATGGCCCAGAAGCTGGCCGCCAACCGGGCCCGGGGCCTGGGGGTGGCGTTCTTCTACTTCGAGAGCCTGTGGAGCCTGGGCCCCGAGCCGCCCCAGGAGCGCATTGCCGGGCTGGCCCAGATGCTTGGGCCCCCGTCAGCAGCCGCTGGGGGCCTCCGGGGGGCGCGGAGCTACATCGCCGCCCCTGCCGCCGCCGCCTCCCTAGCGAACGCCGGGAGCTGACGTTGACACTCCCCAACGCCCCACTACCAAGGAAAGAAGCTCCCGCCTTCCCCCATGCCCGAGCCGGCCGCCGACCTGCCCCTGGCCGTCCCGACCCACCAGCGCCTCCTGGAGCTGTCCCCCGCGAAGGACACGGAAGCCGAGGAACTGCGGCAGAACCTCTCCGCCCTGGTGGCCCTCGACCGGGTGCTGTGGCTGGGGGGTGATGAGGGACGCAGCCTCTACCGGTTGGACCGCCTCGGCGATCACCACTACGGCAACCTCAGCGCCGTGAAGCTGAGGGACTTCGGTCTTGCCGGTGGCAAGGACGACGGCGAATCGGACCTCGAGGGCCTGGCCCGTGATGGTGATCGCCTCTGGATGGTGGGCTCCCAATCCCTGCGCCGCCGCAAGTACGACGCCACGGCAGGATCCCTGAAGCTCCACGACAGGCAGAGCCGCAACGCCCATGTGCTCGGCTGCCTGCGGCTGGCCTTCGATGCCGCCGAGGGCCGCGATGCCCTCACCCAGGCCCTGGCGAGCGACCGGCGGATCGCCCCGTTTCTGGCGATCCCAATCAAGGACAACGGACTCGATATCGAAGGCATCGCCGCCCGGGGCGAGCGGGTGCTGGTGCGGCTGCGTGGACCGGTCCTGCGGGGCATCGCCCTGGTGCTCGACCTCCGTCTGGGCGGCCTCGATGGCGACGGCCCCACCTTGAGCCTGGAGGCCCATCGCTGCCGCTACCTGTCGCTCAGCGGCCTGGCGGTGCGGGATCTGGCCGTGGTCCCCGGCAGCGACGACGTGCTGGTGCTGGCCGGGCCGACGATGGACCTGGCGGGCCCCTGCTACCTGCACCGCTGGCGCAACGCCCTTGGCCCGCAGGGTTCACCCCCGAAGGACGGCGTCACCCTGGAGACCACGGAGCCCCTGCTGTGGATCCGGGATGGTCGCCCCGGTCGCCCCGGCCAGGGCAGCGACAAACCGGAGGGCCTGGATGTGCAGCGCCGTGGCGACCAGCTGCTGGCCTGGGTGGCCTACGACGATCCGGTGGCCGCCAGGATTGGAGCGAAGGGAACCAGTACCCGCCTGGATGGCTATGGGCTGCCGGACTGACGTCAGCCCAGGTCCACCCCATCGAACAGGTGGCGGCCGGGGGCGTCCGGCGAGGGATCGAACCAGTACTGCTCCACCAGCGTCAGGAAGGCCTGCCGCGGCAGGTTGCCGGGGGGCAGCCCCAGGGCGGTGAGCATCCGATCGAGGTTGGCCGCGATGCCGGTGGTGGGATGGCCGTAGGCGGCGGCGAAGGCGGCCAAGTCGTCGATCTCGAGCTGGCCATCGCCATCGAGGTCGAGCACGTCGAAGAAGCCGCCGGCGGAGCGGGCCATGAACTCCCGCGCCGCCTGGGGATCGGCACCGAAGGCGGCGAACACCCGGCCATGGGAGGCCAGGAACTCGTCCTCATCCACCGTGCCGTCGTGGTTCCGGTCGCGGCGAGCGTTCTCGTGCCGGTAGGTGTCGAGCAGCAGCCCCAGCAGATCCGGGAAGCGGCTGGGCCGGCCCTGCCAGCGCCGCGCGATCCGCACCGCCACCGGTTCGAAGTCACCCTCCAGGGTGTGGCGGCCGTCGCCGTCGCGGTCGTAGAAGCTGAACAGCCGGCGGTAGCGCCGCACCAGTTCGGCCGGCAGGGAGGCGCTCGACATCCACCGGGCGGCAGACGATTTCGATGGTACGGGGCCGCCGTTGACTGCGCCTCTTGCCCCCGCTACCTGCCCTTGCGGCCATGCTTGAGGCAAACCTTTACAACCTGTTACAATCTACGAAACAAACTGAAACACACATGACCGACTCCTCCTCCTCCCGCTTCGGCTTCGTCACCTTCGCCGAAACCTGGAACGGCCGTCTCGCCATGCTCGGCTTCGTGATCGGCCTGGGCACCGAGCTGCTCACCGGCCAGGGGATCCTCACCCAGATCGGCCTCGGCTGATCCACCAACGGCCCAGCCCTTTTCCTTTCCTTTCCCTGCCCAACCCATGACCAACACCCCCGCCAACGACGCCTTCCTCCAGGGCGACACTGAGCGTTCCATCCACATGGAGCAGCTCAAGCGCGTCGAACTCTTCAACGGCCGTGCTGCCATGCTCGGTCTGGTGATCGGCGTGCTCACCGAAGCCATCACCGGCTCCGGCATCGCCCACCAGATCGGCCTCGGCGCCCTGACCGACGGCTACGCCGCCTGCCGCACCCAGTTCCTGCCCTTCTGCTTCTGATCGCTCTGCTGCCGATGCTGCTCCCGCCCCCCTTGTGCCCCTTCACGGCGGCCCGGATCGCCGGCCTGCAGGCCACGGTGCTGCTGCTGCTCACCCTGCTGATCAAGGCCCGGGTGCAGATCAAGGCCGCTTCGGCCCTGGGCCTGTTCCTGCTGGCCCTGCAGACCCTGGTGTTCCTGGCCGCAGCCGGAGCCCTGGGCCTTGTGGCCATCGGCGGAGCGGCCCTGGCCCTGACCCGGCCCCGGGCGGTCGCCTCCTGAGAGACCCCCCTTCCATGACCGCCCTGCTGCAGCCACCGCTGGGGGAAGACGCCCTCCGGGCCCTGTTCACCAAGCCCTACGGCGCTCCGGGGCCCACGCCGGAGCAGTGGCGGGCGCTCTACGACGAGAACGTCCACTTCACCGACCCCACCCAGGAACGGCAGGGCCTCGAGGCCTACATCGTGGCCCAGGAGGGCTTGCTGCAGCGCTGCGATGACGTCTTCCTCGAGCCTGGTGCCGTGGCCCTCAGCGGCGATGTGGCCTTCGTGGAATGGACGATGGGCCTGAAGATCAAGGCCATCGAATTCCTCTATCCCGGCACCAGCCGCCTCCTCCTGGGCGCCGACGGCCGAATCGTCGACCATCGCGACTACTTCGACTTCGTCGGCCCCACCTTCACCCCGGTGCCGCTGGTCGGAGGGTTCGTGCGCTGGCTCTACGGGCGCTTCGTGGCCTGAAGGTTCCGATCAGCGGGGCCGGCGCATGACGTAGCCGGTGCAGACGGCACGATGCAGGGTGGTCACGCCGAAAGCGAACCCCTCTTCGGCGGCGATGGCAACCACCTGGTAAGCATCCATCCCGCTCAGCCGCCTCTGCAGCCTCTCCGAGCCTGCCGCGTGGGCCAGAAATCGCTCCAGCTGGTCCTGCTCATCCTGTTCGCCGCTGTCCATGGGATGGCAGCCTCAGCGGCCGGAGCCGGCGAGGGGGAGCTGACCCGGCCTCGCCGATCGGTGACGCCTGGACATGTCTGCCGGGCGACGCCCGGTGAAGCGCGCCAACCGGGCCAGGGGCGTGCTGGCACGGCGCAAGGCCTCCCGTTGCCGCTCGCGGTAGAGGCGATCCACCGCCTCCATGGCCGCCGGGTCGTCATGGTCATGGACGCCGTAGAGCAGGCCGGTGATGCGCTCCGCGTCCATGGCCTCCGCGGCGGCTTCCTGCCAGAGGCGCTCGCTCAGGGAACGGTCGCCCCGCCGAAACTGGGCGTCGGCCAGCTGTCGGGTGAGCGCGAACACGAGCTGTCGCTCCTTGAAGGCTGAGAAACTGCCTTCGAACTGATAGGGAAAGCTACCGCTGGCCATGGGGGGTGTCCTGCCTCTGGAGTTCTCCCCTCAACTGTATCTACTGCTACAGATTTTGACGCCACTGCCCGTCGGTCCTCGCTCGTCGGGGCGCCCGCGCCACCAGGGTGGGAGCTCCTCCTGCGTCGAGGCCATGGCCCCCTTCCCGTTTCTGGTGATCGTCCACGCCCTGGCCGCCACGGTGTGGACCGGCGGCCACCTGGTGCTGGATCTGGGTGTGCTGCCGAGGGCCCTGCGGGAGCGGAGCGCTGAACGCATCCGCGATTTCGAGGCGATCTTCGAGCCCCTCGGCCTCACGGCCCTCGCCATCCAGGTGATCACGGGCCTCTGGATGGGCTCAATCCTGCTGCCCGGTTTCGATGGACTGTTCAACCCAGCGAGCCCAATCGGCGTGCTCGTGGGCACCAAGCTGCTGGTGCTGGGCGCCACCGCCGCCCTGGCCTGGCACATCCGTGCCATCACCGCCCTCGCGATCGCCTTCGTGGTGGTGGGTGCCCTGATCCGTCTGGGTGGCGTGCTGGGCTGAGCGGGTCCATTCGTTCTTCGCAGGAGAATGGACCCCAATTCCCCATGCTCGGTGGAAGGTGGCTGCAGAACGACGTCATGTCCTTGCCGCCCATGTCCATCCCCATGATCGATCTCCCTTTTCTGGCGGAACTGCTGGTGGCCCTGTTCGTGGTCGCCACCCTGGATGGCCCGCCGCCGGTGGAACCCGCCCAGGAACCGCCTGCCAGGGAGCCGGAGCCGCCTGAGCCGCTACCGGGTGGCTGGTCGGCGGAGACCGACCTCCATGCCCAGCGCCTCCTGCGGCTCGAGAGACGCCGTGACACGTTTGCTTCCCAGCCGTGATCGGCCAGGCGGATCAGGTTCCTAAAGTCTTTCAGCGATCGGCCACGCACCAAGGAGTGGGCGCCATGCTCGAAGCTGTCGACCAGAAGGCTCTGTTTGATTACTGGCACGATCGTGTCCGGCTGAAGAACCTGCCGCGCATCGGCGCTCAGGAGCATGTGCCGACCCAGGTGTTGCGACATGAGTGCACCAACTACGACGATCTCAGACGCCTCAAGGCCGTTCAGGACCTTGATGAGCTTGAGCGCTGCCGCGTCATCGCCATCATCAAGTACGAGTGCACCGCCAAGGTGCTGCAGCGGCGCACTGGACTGCTGAGGGACTACGCCCGGCAGTGCGAAGAGAACACACGCACCCAGCAGAAGGACCGTTCCCGACTGCGCGCGGTGCTGCACCAGCTCAAAGAGGTGTTGCGGGGCAAACAGGTGATGATCGATCGCCTCGAAGCCCGCCTCCAAGCCCTGGAGGCGGAAAATGCCGCGCTGCGCTCCGAGCAGCAGCAGTCCAGGGCCGAGCTGCAGTTGCAGAAGGAGCTGCTGGCCCTGCAGCGGGCCCTCGATGCCGAGGTGGAACGTCGCCGGCAACTGGCCAGGAATAACCAGAGCCTCGGCGGCCGTGTCGCCCACACCGATCGTTACAGGCGCCAGCGCGACGAACTTCAGGAGGCCCTCAGGGCCGAACGGCAGACCACCCAGCAGCTGCGTGGGGAGCTGGAACGGCTCCGGGCCGGTGAGCAGCTGGGCCTCGGCCTGGCCGAGTAGGGCCATGGCCAGACCCCCATCCCCCCGCTCCACGCCGGCCCGACCGAAGCCTCCCACCATCAATGAGCTGAAGCGCGAGGTCCTGACCCTGGCCGGGGTCTCCAGCACCCGGGAGCTCAAGCGCACCAACCAGGACCTGCGCCATCTCGATTTCCGCCGCAAGGCAAGTTGGCGTACCGCCCTGGAGGTGCTGCAGCAGGCGGCGGCCGCCTATCCCGACTGGGAGGCCCAGCCACCGGAGGAGTTCAGGGAGCTGTTCGCGGCCATCGATGAGGCCAGTGAGGCCTATGGCCAGTCGATCGAGGAGGGCCTGAGGCTCAGCGCCCAGCTCCAGAAGGCGGCCGACGATCTGGAGTCCCTCTCCGGCGAATTGCTGGAGGAGGCCGACGAGCTCAGGACGGTCCAGGCCGCCTCCCGCCGTCAGGCGCGCCAGCGCCGGCTCAACTGAGGGCGCCGCGTCGCGATGCGGTTCCGGTCCAGGCGGCTGAGAAAGACATAACTGGCGAATCCGATCACGACCATGGCGAGCATGAAGCCCGGATAGGAGACACGCCAGTTGTCCGGGCCTGTGATCATCGTCCACTCGGACATGCCGCCGATGCCCGCCAGCAGGGTCAGCGGCATGAAGATCGTCGTGATCAGGGTCAGGCGCCGGACCGTGGCGTTGGTGTCGTTGGCGGCCTTGGCCATCTGATTGTTAAGCATCGACAGGTACATCTCCATCAGGCTGGTGACGATGTCCCGGTAGGACTCGGTGACCTCGTAGAAGCGCACCAGATGGTCGTAGATGTCGCGATAGTGGTAGATCGCCTTCTTCGACACCAAGGGGAAATCGCCCCGGCAGATCTTGCTGAGGATCTCCCGTTCGTGAAACAGGCTTTTGCGCAGCCGCAGAAGATAGCGCCGGAAGCGGATCAGCTCGGCCGGCTGGAAACTCGCCGGATCCGCCATCAGGGCTTCTTCCACTCCATTCAACTCATCCTCGAGCGCCTCGATGGCCACGAACTTCTGATCGACGACCTGATCGAGGATCAGGTGCATGAGGTGGGATGGACCTTGGCGGGCCTCCTCAATCCCCCTCTCCACCATCGTCTCCACCCCATCGAGATAGGAGCGATGCCTGGCATCCAGATGGCTGATGCTGACCAGAAATCGCTGGCCGAGGAAGAGGTTGATCTCACCCACCTCCAGGACGCCACGGTCGTACCGAAACGTGTTGAAGAGAATGAAGGTGTTGTTGGGGAAATCGTCGATCTTGGGAATCTGATGATCATCGAAGCAATCCTCGATCGAGAGCGCGTGCAGGCCCAGCAGACCGACGAGGTGGTCCAGTTCGTCCCTGCTGGCTTCGCGGTAATGCAGCCAGGCAAACCCGTCCGCTTCGCTTGTGCCCACAGCCTCCTCGGCTGACGCCACACGCAGCGCCGGGCCGGTGCGGCCGATCCGATAGAAGCTGGGGTCAGCCATTGGCTCCATCGTGTCACGGGGGCGGGTTCACTTTTGTCAGGCTGGTGTCCCCATCCCCCTGGCCGGATGCCCCATCACCTGGATCGCCCCACCAAGATCTGCCCGGTCTGCGGACGACCGTTCCAGTGGCGCAGGAAGTGGAAGGATGTCTGGGACGAGGTGCGCTACTGCTCCGAGCGCTGCCGCCGCAACCGCAACCGCGCCCGCCCGGATGCTTCCGCTCCCGTTCCGATCTCGAAGCGCGCCACCAGCGCCGCATGATCCGACCCCGGGACCACGCCATGCCGATGCTGCCTTGATTCACCGCCGGAACCCCTCGGTGCCCAGCGCAGGTCTCCTCGGTTGTTCTGCTCAGCCTCAGGCGAGGATCAGGTTGGAGGCCGAGAACTGGACCGGTCCCATCAGCATCACTTCGAAGTCGCTGCTGCCGTTGCCGTCGAGATCCCCCTGCAGGAGGGCGTGGTTCTGGCGGCGGTTCTGCTCCAGCCGCAGCTGGCCCGCCTCCCCGTAGAACGCCCTGGAGCCGATCCAGTTGAAGGACTGGAGGCCAGCCCGGCGGCTGTCGGCGTCCACCCTCGAAAGATCAATCCTGTCGTCGGCGGCGAAGTCGGTGATCACATCGCGCCACTGGGGGCTGCTGAGGCTGCTGTCGGCCCGGACATAGACGAAGGTATCGCGGCCACCGCCCACCAGACCTTTCCACTGGGCCGGCACTCCGGGCAGACCGAAGAAGGCCAGGTCGCGGAAGTTGTTGGGGGCGGACCAGTTCGGGGCCAGGGGGGCGCCAGCCAGCCAGTCGGCTCCGTAGCCACCCGAGATGATGTCGTGGCCGCCAGTGCCGACGATGCTGTCCTGGCCGCTGGTGCCGATGCTGGACGGGGCCAGGGCTCCGATGGTGAGGCTGACATTGGCGATCGCGGCGACCGTGAGCGTGCCGTAGTAGTCGTCCTTGGACGCCGTATAGAAGCCGACGAAGTTCGGGTTTCCGGCCGTTGGTGATGTTCCGGCGGTGTCGGGGAGTCGGCCGGCTGCCTTCTCCCGCGCCGCCTGGGAGCGGAGGATGGATGTGTAGGCATTCGATTCAAAGGAATAGTTCGGATTGGGTTTGTCCGCACTGGGATCGGCGTCGGTGTAGCCATAGTTCCATACATTCCAGTTGTGGGCATAGTATTTCTCGCCCGTTGGCTGGGGCACCTGCGCACCCTGCCCGCCGTTTATGGCGCCCCAGGAGGTATTGATGGAGAAATCGAAGCCGAAGGCGGGATAGGTCTGCTGGGGATTGAGGCTGCTGGCGCCGGCGGAGCGCGGGTAGCCGAAGGGGGAGGGCCCGTAGGGGACCTCCTCGAGGAACTGGATCCAGCCCGCGGGAGCATTCGGCGGCCAGTAGGCCGGTAGCCCCTTCTGCACGGCGTTGGCCATGATCACCTGCTGCTGCCAGAGCCGCATCGGGCCGACGAATCGCCGGTTCGGGGCATCCCAGAGATTCGATGCTGTCCCGACACCCTTCCCAGAGGCGGCACTGGTGGTGAATCCGCCCGGTGGCAGGGCGGCGAAATCCATGGCGATCGCGGCCGCGTTCAGAAAGCCGAAATTGTGGACGCTTCCGCTGCTGTCGGTGATGTTGGTCTGGATCGGATAGGCCCAGTCGTCGATATACGACATATCAGCGGAAAAGCCGCTGCCATCGATCGTGTATTCGTAGAAGGAGAAGGGCGCTGTGATGTTCCAGCCGATCGGTTCCTGGCCAGGGTTGGCGAACAGTGTGGCGGAGCTCGAGACGTAGATCCTCATCTGAGGAGCCGCCAGGATCGGAACATTGTTCAGACCCGGGGAGAGGCTGTTGCTCTGGCCGGGCTGGAGCGGCTCAACGCTGAACCCTGGCCCGACGACGTAGTAGTAGAGGCTGCCTCCCGACTGGTTGTTGATCGTCAGGGAGGCGGTGGCCATGGTCCAGCTCGATACCCGGATCCAACGTAGATGTCACCGGAGGGACGTCAGCCAGCGGGCGCTGCGGCGCAGGCCTTCGTCGCAGTCGCCCCGCATCAGCAGCCCCGCCCCACCCCAGACCAGCCGCGGGGCCAGATCCAGCGGGCCGCCGCCCAGCTCCCGCAGCGGCGTGAAGCCGAGCCGCCGGAAGTAGCGCACCAGCCGCCGGTGCTGGCGCTCCCCATCGCGGATCGCCAGCAGGCGCGCCGAGCGGCAGGGCGTTTCCTCGAGGGACCAGGCGAAGGTGGCGGCCCAGATCAGCGGCCCCACGGCTTCGCTGCGCTCCCCCTGCACCCGCATCGTGTCGAGCCGCAGGCCATCGGCCAGCGGCAGGCACCACCCCTTGAGCTCCCCCAGCAGCAGGGGCGGCTGCTCCGGCCGGGGGCGCGCCACCGCCACCCGCAGTCCCCGCACCCCCGCCATCCCCTGCACCTGCAGCCGCAGCAGCAGGCCGCGCTCCCGGGCCTGCCGCTCCAGAACCTCCAGGTTCAGCATGGTGCGCTGTCCGGCGGCGGCGGGTAAGGCTCGGCGGCCAGCACCGCCTCCAGCGGCAGCGGTCCGTGGATATGGGGGAAGCTTTCGCCGCTCTCCGGGGCCGGCTCCCATCGCAGCGGCGCGGTCAGGCGCCGTGGGTCGATGGTCAGCAGCAGCACCTCCCCCGCATCGGCGTAGAAGCGCCCGTGGGTGCCCTCCACCTGGTCGGCCCCGCTGGCATGGATGAAGCCCACCTCCTGCAGCGACTGGCCGCGGGTCGAGCGCTCGTACACCCCGCGGGTCTTGGCCTCCCGCCAGTCGTCGGCCAGGGCCAGGTGATAGATCCACTGCCCGGAGCGCCAGGGCCGCCGGGGCGCCCAGGCCCCGGCCATCACCGCGGCCAGCTCGGGCCCCTCAAGGAAGCGATGCAGCCAGCACTGCAGCGGAGCCAGATCGCCCAGCTGGTCGAACCCCTCGGGATCGGCGAGACGGAACTGGCGCACGAAGGGCAGCAGGGCCAGGTCGGCCAGGGATGGCCGCCCCCCCACCAGCCAGCCCTCCGGCCCAAGGGCGGCGCTCCAGTCCCGCAGGATCGACAGCGCGGCCCCGCGATGCTGCTCCCGGTCGGCGCCGGGATGGCGGTGGGCGTACTTGAAGCGGTCGAGATGGTGCTTGAAGGCCCCATCGTTCTGCTCGATCAGGGCGGCGATCCGGGCCCGCTCCTGCCCAGCGGCCTTGCTGCTCCCCAGGCGCCGCAGGTCGCCGGGATCGTGGCGGTCCAGGGCCCAGGCCATCACCGCCAGGCTGTCCGGCAGCACCCGGCCGCCGCCCTGGGGATCGGGGCCGGCGTCGGGCGTCAGCACCAGGGCCGGCACGGTCGCGGCGGGGGAGGCCTCCAGCAACTCGGGGGGCTTGCGCCCCAGGTGCACCTCCCGCAGCTCCAGATCCAGCCCCGGCGTCAGCCCCGCCGCCGCCAGGGCCAGCCGGGCCCGGATGGCGTAGGGGCAGCGGCGGAAGCTGTACAGGATGGGCAGGCGCGGCGCCATCCGCTCAGCCGCCCAGGGTGGGCATCACCCGTCCGATATGGGCCACACCGGAAGCCTCGGCGCGCCGCATCTGGCGCTGGCGTTCGGCGAACCGCTCCCGGTCGGCGTCAGAGAAGCGATCGATGCAGTGGCGGCAGCTCACCCCGGCCACGTAGCTCTCCAGGCCCAGGTCGGCGGGAGCCAGGGGCAGGCCGCAGGCATGGCACACGTGGTAGGTCCCCGGCTGCAGGCGGTGGTCGAGGGCGACCCGCTGGTCGAACACGTAGCACTCGCCGTGCCAGCGGCTCTCCGCTTCCGGCACCTGCTCCAGGTAGTTGAGGATCCCCCCCTGCAGCTGCAGCACGTTGTCGAAGCCCTGGTTCAGCAGGTGGGCGGTGGCCTTCTCGCAGCGGATGCCGCCGGTGCAGAACAGGGCCAGCCGCTGCGGCCGCCGCTGGGCCACCAGGGGCCGCAGGTGCCGCTCCACCCAGGCGGGGAAGTCGCTGAAGTTCTCGGTGCCGGGGTCGATGGCGCCGGCGAAGCTGCCCAGGGCCACCTCGTAGTGGTTGCGGGTGTCGATGGTCAGGGTGTCGGGGTCATCCAGCAGGGCGTTCCAGTGTGCAGGGGGCACCGGGATTCCCGTGCCCAGGGCCGGCTGGGCCGAAGGTTCGGCCATCGTCACGATCTCGCTTTTGAGGCGCACCTTGAAGCGGTGGAACACCGCTCCGGTGGCCTCACTGCGCTTGACCTCCAGGCTGGCCAGGCGGGGATCGGCCTCCAGCAGCGCCAGCAGGGCGGCCACGGCGGAGGCCGGTCCGCAGACCGTGCCGTTGATGCCCTCGCGCGCCAGCAGCACCGTGCCCTTCAGGCCGGCCTCGCTGCCCAGGGCCAGCAGCCGGGCCCGCCAGAGCGGCAATTCCTCGCTGCCAAAGGGGACGAACCGGTAGAAGCTGGCGACCTGCACCCTCAGCGGCCGGCGATGGCGGTGGCGGGAGCGGCCGGGGCGGGCTGCCCCTCCAGCTGCACCCGCACCCCGGCGGCCCGCAGCAGCTCCCGGTCGCTGGCTACCGCCGGGTTGGAGGTGGTGAGCAGGGTGTCGCCGTAGAAGATCGAATCGGCCCCCGCCAGCAGGCAGAGGATCTGGGCCTCCCGTCCCAGCTGCTCGCGCCCCGCGCTGAGCCGCACCCGGCTGTGGGGCATGAGGATGCGGGCGGTGGCGACCATGCGTACCAGCTCCAGGGGGTCGACCGGCGGCCGGTTCTCCAGCGGAGTGCCCTCCACGGCCACCAGGGCATTGATCGGCACGCTCTCGGGATGGGGATCCAGGCAGGCCAGCACCTGCAGCAGGGCGGCCCGGTCGTCCGGCGTCTCGCCCATGCCGATGATGCCGCCGCAGCAGAGGTCGATGCCGGCGCTCCTCACCCGCTGCAGGGTGTCGAGCCGCTCCTGGTAGGTGCGGGTGGAGATGATCCGGTCGTAGTGCTCGGGGCTGGTGTCCAGGTTGTGGTTGTAGGCGGTCAGTCCCGCCTCCGCCAGCCTGGCCGCCTGGCCGTCCGTGAGCATGCCGGCGGTGACGCAAGCCTCCAGCCCCAGCTCCCGCACCCCCCGCACCATGGCGAGCATGGCCTCGAACGGGGCACCATCCCGGATCTCCCGCCAGGCCCAGCCCATGCAGAAGCGGTGGGCGCCGGCCGCCTTGGCCTGCCGGGCGCGCTCCAGGACCGGCTCCACCGCCAGCTCCGGCCGGCCGCCCACGTCGCTGGGGTGGTGCATCGACTGGGGGCAGTAGGCGCAGTCCTCCTCGCAGCCCCCGGTCTTGACGCTCAGCAGCGAGGCCAGCTGCACGTGGTAGCCGGGGTTGGCGCGGCGGTGCACCGCCTGGGCCTGCCAGAGCAGATCCACCAGGGGCAGGTCGAGCAGGTCCTGGATCTCCTGGCGGGACCAGTCGTGGCGCAGGGTCATGGGGCGTTCTCCACACCGTTCTGGACGCCACCGAAGCGGCGCTGGCGCCCCTGATAATCCAGCAGCGCCGCCAGCAGGGCCTCGGTGTCGAAGTCGGGCCAGAGCACCTCGGTGATGTGCAGCTCGGCGTAGGCCAGCTGCCAGAGCAGGAAGTTGCTGATGCGCTGCTCGCCGCTGGTGCGGATCAGCAGGTCGGGGTCGGCATCGCCGGCGGTGAACAGTTCGGAGGCGAACAGCTCCTCGTCGATGCTGGCGGGGTCGAGCTCGCCGCGGGCGGCCCGATCGGCCAGGCGGCGGGCCGCCCGCACCAGCTCGCTGCGGCCGCCGTAGTTGGTGCAGACGTTGAAGTGGATGCCGCTGTTGCCGGCCGTGCGCTCGGTGGCGTCGTTGATCAGGACCTTCAGACCCTCCGGCAGGGGCTCCAGATCGCCGAGGAAGCGGATGCGCACCTGCTGACGCTCGAGGGCCTCGAGCTCCTTGGCCAGCACCCGTTCGAACAGGGCCATCAGGAAGGCCACCTCCTCGCCCGGCCGGGTCCAGTTCTCGGTGGAGAAGGCGTAGGCGGTGAGGGCGCCGATGCCCCAGTCGCTGCAGTGGCGCAGGGTGCGTTTCAGAACCTCCACCCCGGCCCGGTGGCCCATGGCCCGGGGCAGCCCCCGCTGACGGGCCCAGCGGCCGTTGCCGTCCATGATCACCGCCACGTGGCGGGGCAGCCGAGCCGGATCCAGCTGGGCGGGCAGCTGGTCGGGATCGGACGATGGAGTGGTCGCCAGGGCGCGACTCATCCGCGATGTTCCGGCGGGTCCGCCGCCACGCTACGCCCCGTGGGAGCGGAGGCCAGGGCGTCGGTGAGCAGGTCGTGAAGGCGGCTGCTGGTGATCGGCCGCTCCAGCCGGCCCTGGGAGGCGAGCGACAGGGTGCCCGTCTCCTCGGAGACGACGATGCAGAAACAGCCGTCGTGGCGCTCGGTCAGTCCCATGGCGGCCAGGTGGCGGGTGCCGTAGCGGTTCAGGCCCTGGCGGGAGAGGGGCAGGATCACCCCGGCCGCCACGATGCGGTTCTTCTGGACAAGCACCGCCCCGTCGTGCAGGGGGGTGTCCACCGCGAAGAGGTTGAGCAGCAGGTCGACGGAGAGCTGGGCATCGATGCGGATGCCGGGGTTGAGGAAGTCCTCGGGGCGCAGATCACTGCCCAAGTCGAGCACGATCAGGGCCCCGCAGCGCGCCTGGGACAGACGCCCGGCCGCCTCGGTGAGCAGGCTCACCGACCCCGACGCCAACTGGTCCCGGCTGCGGTCGGCGAACAGCACCCCGAGGCGGCCGGTGCCCAGCAGTTCCATCAGGCGCCGCAGTTCCCCCTGCCACAGGATCGCCAGGGCGAGGCTGCAGGCCAGCACCAGCGCGTCCACCAGGCTGCTGGTGAGGGGCAGGTTGGCGTAGCGCTGCACGAACCAGGCCAGCGCCACCAGGAACAGGTAGCCGCGCAGCAGCCACAGGGTGCGCGCTTCCGTGACCCGTCCGAGCAGGAGCAGCCCGAGCAGGGAAGCGAACAGGAGATCCAGCAGCAGGCGGAAATCGATGAGCCGCAGCCAGATCACAACACAAGGGAGGGGCAGGCCGGTTCAACGGGTGGCCGCCTGACGCGGTCAGGATACCGGCAGGAGCCGGTGGGGCAGGACGTCGTAGCGCAGTAGGTCTTCCGGCTGCTCGCGCCGCTGCACCACCTCGGCCACGCCGTCGTGAACGAGCACCGCCGCCGGCCGGGGGATGCGGTTGTAGTTGGAGCCCATCGACGCGTTGTAGGCGCCGGTGGCGAACACGGCGAGCACGTCGCCCGGGCTGGTGAGCGGCAGGCGGACGTCGTGGAGCAGCACGTCGCCGGACTCGCAGTGCTTGCCGGCCACGGTGACCGCCTCGGTGGCCTCCGCCAGCGGCCGGTCGGCCAGCACCGCGGTGTACAGCGACTGATAGGTGATCGGCCGCGGGTTGTCGCTCATGCCGCCATCCACCGAGAGGTAGGTGCGCAAGCCGGGGATCTCCTTGCGGCTGCCCAGGGTGTAGAGCGTCAGCCCCGCCGTCGCCACCAGGGAGCGGCCGGGTTCGCACAGCAGCCGCGGCAGGGCCAGCTGGCGCTGGCCGCAGGCCTCGGCCACCGCCGTCGCCACCACCCGCACCCACTCCTGGATGCTCGGCGGATCATCGGAGCCCACATAGCGGATGCCGAGGCCGCCGCCGACGTTGAGGTCGCCGCAGGGGTGGCCGAGGGAACGGGCCAGGCCCAGGGCCTCGGCCATCACCCCGGCCAGGTCGCGGTGGGGTTCCAGCTCGAAGATCTGGGAGCCGATGTGGGCATGCAGGCCATCCACCCGCGCCCAGGGGCAGCCGGCCAGGTGGCGCAGCACGGCCTCCAGCTGGTCGGGGTCGAAGCCGAATTTGCTGTCGAGGTGGCCGGTGCGGATGTACTCGTGGGTGTGGCACTCGATGCCCGGGGTGAACCGCACCAGCACCCGCACCGGCGCGGGCCGCCCGGCCGCCAGGGTGGCGAGCAGGCTGATGTCGTTCCAGTTGTCGAGGATCACCGTCACGCCGCGGTCGACGGCGAGCTGCAGCTCCTCGGCGGATTTGTTGTTGCCGTGGAAGACGATCCGCTCGGCCGGCATGCCGCCCTGCAGCGCCGTGAGCAGCTCCCCGGCCGAAACCGCATCGAGGCCCAGGCCCTCGGCAGCCACCAGGGCCGTGATCGCCAGGGAACTGTTGGCCTTGGAGGCGTAGAGGGCCAAGGCCTCGCCGGGGTAGTGGGCGTCCAGGGCCTCCCGGTAGGCCCGGCAGGTGGCCCGCAGGCTGGCCTCATCGAGCACGTAGAGCGGCGTGCCGTAGGTGCGCGCCAGGTCGCTCAGCAGGCATCCCCCCACCTCCAGGCGGCCCAGGGCATCGAGGCGGGCGGTGAGCGGAGCCAGGTTGCGGTTGGGGCTGAGCGGATCGGCTCCCTGCTCGAAGGGACCTCCGGAGGCGATCGGGGCCGCGGAAAGGGGAGCGACCGGATCGGTCGCCGGGGAGGCGCTGGTCACCATGGCGGCCTGTTCGTCGATGGGGTCAGGATGTCCGATCGTAAGGATGTTCTTGTCCAACGGCCGTGCCGGCGCCACCTCCGCCACCGCTGCCCGACCCGACCCTGTCGCTGCTGGTCCCGGCCGACGCCGCGGCCTGCCTGGCCCTCGACCGGGCCGCCCTTGGCGGCCTCTGGAGCCTGGAGCAGTGGCGCCGGGAGCTGGAGGAGGAGGGCCGGCCGGGCCTGGGGCTGCGCCGGGGGGCCGACCTGCTGGCCATGGCCAGTGGCTGGCTCGTGGTCGACGAGCTGCACATCACCCTGGTGGCGGTGGCCCCGGACCAGCGCCGCCGGGGGCTGGGGCGTCGGGTGCTGCAGGCGTTGATGGCGGCCGGCCGCGAGCGCGGCGCCCGCCACGCCACCCTGGAGGTGGCGGCCGGCAATGGCCCGGGGATCGCCCTGTACGAAGCCCTGGGGTTCCGCACCGCCGGCATCCGTCATGGTTACTACCGCAATGGGGAGGACGCCCTGATCCAATGGGTCAACCTGACCCTGGGAACCTGACAATGTGACAGGGGTGTGGATAACCGTAGATTCCTATACCTATTTCTTGTCAATCCTGGCCCTTCGTTTGTGTTCTGATTCGTCTGAGCGCCTGCGGCACGTGGGTTTCTGAGGAGTGTGCTCCCCACCTCCCACACGGCCCTTCAATCCTGATAGGTTGGTCCCACTTGCATCTGGTCCCGCCCCATGTTCGAGCGGTTTACCGAGAAGGCCATCAAGGTGATCATGCTGGCCCAGGAAGAGGCCCGCCGCCTCGGCCACAACTTCGTCGGCACCGAGCAGATCCTGCTGGGCCTGATCGGCGAGGGCACCGGTGTCGCCGCCAAGGTCCTCAAGTCGATGGGGGTCAACCTCAAGGACGCCCGGGTCGAGGTCGAGAAGATCATCGGCCGCGGCTCCGGCTTCGTCGCCGTGGAGATCCCCTTCACCCCGCGGGCCAAGCGGGTGCTGGAGCTCTCCCTGGAGGAGGCCCGCCAGCTCGGGCACAACTACATCGGCACCGAGCACCTGCTCCTGGGGCTGATCCGTGAGGGCGAGGGCGTGGCCGCCCGGGTGCTCGAGAACCTCGGCGTCGACCTGGCCAAGGTCCGCACCCAGGTGATCCGCATGCTGGGCGAGACGGCCGAAGTGGCCTCCGGCAGCTCGGGCAAGGGCTCCACCAAGACCCCCACCCTCGACGAATTCGGCAGCAACCTCACCCAGCTGGCGGCCGAGTCCAAGCTCGACCCCGTCGTGGGACGCCAGAACGAGATCGACCGGGTGATCCAGATCCTCGGCCGCCGCACCAAGAACAACCCCGTCCTGATCGGTGAGCCGGGCGTCGGCAAGACCGCCATCGCCGAGGGCCTGGCCCAGCGGATCACCCAGGGTGAGATCCCCGACATCCTCGAGGACAAGCGCGTCCTCACCCTCGACATCGGCCTGCTGGTGGCCGGCACCAAGTACCGGGGTGAGTTCGAGGAACGGCTCAAGAAGATCATGGAGGAGATCCGCTCCGCCGGGAATGTGATCCTCGTGATCGACGAGGTGCACACCCTGATCGGCGCCGGCGCCGCCGAAGGTGCCATCGACGCCGCCAACATCCTCAAGCCGGCCCTGGCCCGGGGTGAACTGCAGTGCATCGGCGCCACCACCCTCGATGAATACCGCAAACACATCGAGCGCGACGCCGCCCTGGAACGCCGCTTCCAGCCGGTGATGGTGGGCGAGCCCTCCGTCGTCGACACGATTGAGATCCTCAAGGGGCTGCGGGAGCGCTACGAGCAGCACCACCGCCTCAAGATCAGCGATGAGGCCCTCGTCGCCGCCGCCACCCTCGGCGACCGCTACATCAGCGACCGCTTCCTGCCCGACAAGGCCATCGACCTGATCGACGAGGCCGGCAGCCGGGTGCGGCTGCTCAACTCCAAGCTGCCGCCGGCGGCCAAGGAGGTCGACAAGCAGCTGCGCGGCGTCCAGAAGGAGAAGGAGGATGCCGTCCGCCAGCAGGACTTCACCAAGGCCGGTGAACTGCGCGACAAGGAGGTCGAACTGCGCGACCAGATCCGCACGATCCTGCAGGCCCGTCGCGACGACGAACCAGCCAGTGCCTCTGGCGAGACCGACACCCCGGCCCTCCTGGGCGGCCCCGTGGCCGATGACACCAGCGAGGAAAGCCGCTCCCCCCTCGTCACCGAGGAGGACATCGCCCAGATCGTCGCCTCCTGGACCGGCGTGCCCGTCCAGAAGCTGACCGAGAGCGAGTCGGTGAAGCTGCTCAACATGGAGGAGACTCTCCACCAGCGCCTCATCGGCCAGGACGAGGCCGTCAAGGCCGTGTCCCGGGCCATCCGGCGGGCGCGGGTCGGCCTCAAGAACCCCAACCGTCCGATCGCCAGCTTCATCTTCTCCGGCCCCACCGGCGTCGGCAAGACGGAGCTCACCAAGGCTCTCGCCGCCTACTTCTTCGGCAGCGAGGACGCCATGATCCGGCTTGACATGAGCGAGTTCATGGAGCGCCACACCGTCAGCAAGCTGATCGGTTCGCCTCCGGGCTATGTGGGCTTCAATGAAGGCGGCCAGCTCACCGAGGCTGTGCGACGTCGTCCCTACACCGTGGTGCTGTTCGACGAGATCGAGAAGGCCCACCCCGATGTCTTCAACCTGCTGCTGCAGCTGCTGGAAGACGGCCGGCTCACCGATTCCAAGGGACGCACGGTCGACTTCAAGAACACCCTGATCATCATGACCTCGAACATCGGTTCGAAGGTGATCGAGAAGGGTGGCGGCGGCCTTGGCTTCGAGTTCGGCGGCGGCGACGTGGAGGAGACCCAGTACAACCGCATCCGCTCCCTGGTCAACGAGGAGCTGAAGCAGTACTTCCGCCCCGAGTTCCTCAACCGTCTCGACGAGATCATCGTCTTCCGTCAGCTCACCCGCGACGAGGTGAAGCTGATCGCCGAGATCATGCTGCGGGAGGTCTTCGCCCGCATGCAGGACAAGGGCATCGGCATGTCCGTCACCGAGGCCTTCAAGGAGCGCCTCGTCGAGGAGGGCTACAACCCCAGCTACGGCGCCCGTCCCCTGCGCCGTGCGGTGATGCGCCTGCTCGAGGATTCCCTGGCGGAGGAATTCCTCTCCGGCCGGATCGGTGAAGGCGATGCCTGCCTGGTGGATGTCGACGACGACAAGCAGGTGGTGATCCGCAAGCAGTCGGTCACCCCATCCCTGCCGGAGCTGGCCAGCGCCAGCGCCTGATCGATCGCGACCCGGATCGGCCGACTTCTACATTTCTTTGATGAGATGGCGGCCATGACGGATCTTCTGCAGACCCAGGCCATCGCCCCGGCGGTGGTCCTCCGTGGGGAGGGGGCCTGGCGTGAGGCCCTGCCCCGCATCGTTGACCTGGGCCGGAGGCCTCTGCTGCTGGGCCGCAGTGCCTCCACCTACGGGCTGCGTCAGCAACTGGCCGCCGACCTGGAGCAAGGCGGGGCCTGTCCCGTGGTCAGCCAGGACCTGCGCGACTGCTGCGACGACGACCTCGGCCCCCTGGCCCGGAACGCCGCGGCCGCCGGCTGTGATGCGGTCATCGCCGCCGGTGGCGGCAAGGTGCTGGACGCGGGCAAGCTGCTGGCCCACCGGCTCGGCCTCCCCTGCATCACGGTGCCCACCAGCGCCGCCACCTGCGCCGGCTGGACGGCCCTGGCCAACCTCTACACCCCCGAGGGCGCCTTCCTCGGGGATGTCGCCCTCGATCGCTGCCCGGCCCTGCTCGTCTTCGACCATGCCCTGGTGCGACAGGCCCCGCCGCGCACCCTGGCCAGCGGCATCGCCGATGCGGTGGCCAAGTGGTACGAGGCCTCGGTGAGCAGCGGCAGCAGTGGCGATGGGCTGATCCAGCAGGCGGTGCAGATGGCGCGCCTGCTGCGCGATCTGCTGCTGCTCGAGGGGGAAGCCGCCCTCGCCGACCCCTCCGGCGAGGCCTGGGTGCGGGTGGCTGAGGGCTGCGCCCTCACCGCCGGCCTGATCGGCGGCATCGGCGGGGCCCGCTGCCGCACCGTGGCCGCCCACGCCGTCCACAACGGACTCACCCAGCTCGCCGCCACCCACGGCTGCCTGCATGGCGAGAAGGTGGGCTTCGGCGTGCTGGTGCAGCTGTGGCTGGAGGAGCAGCTGGCGGGTAATCGCCTGGCGGCCCAGGCCCGGCGTCAGCTGCTGCCCTTCTTCCGCCGGCTGGGCCTGCCCACTGATCTGGAGGACCTGGGGCTGGCCGGCGCCAGCCTCGAGCAGTTGCGCCAGGTCTGTCGCTTTGCCTGCCGGGAGGGCTCCGACCTGCACCGGCTGCCCTTCGCGGTGGCCCCCGAGGATCTGCTTGCCGCCATGGTGGGCGCCACCGCCGACCGGCAGCAGGCGTGACGGCCGGCCCCCCCAGTGGCCGCGAGCTGGTCGCGACCGCCGCCGCGTCGTTGCTCGATCCCCTCGGCCGCGACCTGGCCGCCCGGGTGGAATGGTGGGAGCTGCCGCAGCACCCGGGGCACTGGCCCGTGGCCGTGCTGGGGGAGGGTCCGCCCCTGCTGCTCCTGCATGGCTTCGACAGCTCGTTCCTGGAGTTCCGCCGCCTGGCCCCCCTTCTGGCGGCCCATCACCGGCTGCTGATCCCGGACCTGCACGGGTTCGGATTCTGTCCCAGGCCCGTGGAGCGGGAGTACACCCCCCAGGCCGTGCTGGCCCACCTTGAAGCGCTGCTGGAGGAGCTGGAGCGGCGGGAGTCCTGGGGGGGCCGCCGCCTCGGCCTGATCGGTGCCTCGATGGGGGGTGCGGTGGCGGTGGAGCTGGCCCGGCGCCATCCCGGACGCTTCGAGCGCCTGCTGCTGCTGGCCCCGGCCGGTCTCACGGGCCGGCCCATGCCCCTGCCGCCCCTGCTGGACGGGCTGGGGGTGCGTTTCCTGGCCCTGCCCTCGGTGCGGCAAGGCCTCTGCCGCAGCGCCTTCGCCGACCCCGAGCGGGATGTGGGTCCGGCGGAGCTGGAGATCGCCTCGCTGCACCTGCAGACGCCGGGCTGGGCCGCTGCCCTGGGCCGTTTCGCCCGCAGCGGCGGCTTCGCCGGCTGCGGCGACCCCCTGCCCCCCCAGCCCCTGGCGGTGCTCTGGGGGGCCGACGACCGGATCCTGCGGGCCCCCCAGAAGCGCGCCGCCCAGGCCCTGCTGGGTCCCCGCATCACCGAACTGGCGGCCTGCGGCCACCTGCCCCACATCGACCAGCCCGAGCAGGTCGCCGCCGCCTGGCTGGGCGTTCCCTGCGCCCCGATCCCCACCCACCCATGACCTCTGCCCCTCGCCTTTCCCTGCCGCGTCTGATCGCCGGCCTGCTGCTCGTGCTGCTGCTCGGGGTCCCCGCCCTGGCGCTTCCCGGCCGGGCCGAGGCCTCGCTCCTGCACATGGAGGGGCCGGTGCCGGAGGACCTCGGCGTGCACGGCGGCTCCCTCTCCCCCTGTGGGGCGCCGGCCCACTGCGCCAGGGTCGACTGGCCGCTCGCCGACCCTGAGGCGGCCCTGGGCGCGCTGGTGCCGATCCTGGAGACCACCGAGGGGCTGAGGATCCTCGAGCGGGACGGCGCCTATCTGCACGCCACCGCCACCAGCCGGCTGTTCGGCTTCGTCGACGACCTCGAGCTCTACGCCCCGCCGGCGTCTGGTGTGCTGCAGGCCCGCTCCAGCTCCCGGCTGGGGGATTCGGACCTGGGCGTCAACGGCCGTCGGCTGGCGGCCCTGCGGCAGGAACTGCCTGGCAGCTGAAGCTCTCGATGGCGCCGCGGCGGTGCAGGAAGCGGGGCTGGGCCGGATCCTCCAGGCTCCACCACCAGATCCCGTCGGTGTAGCTGGGCGGACCGGCGTTGTTGGTGCGCGGCAGCTGCAGGCTCAGGCCGCGCCACTCCAGCAGCACGGTGGCGCCGGGCACCGTGCCGGCGACAGTGTTGGGGATGCCCGGGGCATCCACGGCCCCGTTGTCAGCGGTCGCCAGCAGCAGGTCGCCGTCGCAGCGGTAGGGGATGGTCGTGGTCGCGGCTGCCGCCGTGGCCGTTGCCGGGTTGCCCAGGGCAAGGCCGAGCAGCAGCACCAGGGCCAGCAGACGGCCCGCCAGGGCCTGGGCGCTGCGCAGGGCCCCCTCAATGCGGCCGAAGCCCGGCCCCGCGATGAAGTCGCCGCAGAAGGCCACCCGGCTGCGGCGACAGACCGTGGCGGCGGACGGGAGCCCGGGGCCCTTGGGGAAGGCGGCCCCCCAGCGCATCAGCTGACGCCGCTCCACCCCCACCAGCGTCTCGGCAGCGCCGGCCCCATCGCCCAGCCAGGGGGCCAGGGCCCCGGCGACGGCCCGCTCCAAGGCGGTGATCGCGGCGGCGTCATCGGGCTCCGCCAGAACCCCATGGGCCACGACGGCGCAGCGGCCATCGGCCAGGGGCTGGATCGACAGCCGCCGCAGCCCCCAGCGCCGCTGGGCGGGGCCGTCCAGGCCCAGCAGCCGGAAGGGCATCACCAGCCAGCGGGCGGCGGCGGTCGGCTCGATCGTCAGCATCAGGTTGGTGCGCGCTTCCATCTCCATGCTGGCGATGGCCGCCAAGGCCGCCTCGAGCTCCGCATCGCCGAGGCCCTGCGCCGCGCTCTGCAGCGGCACCTGCGGCCAGCCGAACCGCTCCCGGGCGCGGGGATGGGCCAGCAGGGTGCCGCTGAGCACCAGCCAGTCGGCCTCCCCCTGCACCGCCCCGGTGGCGTCGGCCAGGCGCCAGCCCCCGCCGGGCCGGACCTCCAGGTGGTGGATCAGGGTGCCGTAGCGGCAGGACAGGCTCCCGGGCGCCGCCGGCACCACCACCGGCACCACCGCCGGGGCCTCCGCCAGGGCCAGCAGCCCGCGGCCAAGGTCGTCCATACCCCGGCGGCCCCGATACAGGCGGCCGCTCAACAGGGGATCCCCATCGGCCGGCCCCAGGGCCCCCTCAGCGTCGAGCAGCGCCGCCGGCTCCCGCCAGGGCTCGATCCAGCCCCCCGCCAGCAGCGGCGCCACCAGCTCCGGTTCGGGCCCCTCGCTCAGGTTGAACAGCGGTGCCCCGTGGTCGATGTGCCAGCCGGGGTCGTGGCGGGAGCGGCGGGTGGCGGCCCGGCCGCCGGGGCCCTGGCCCGCCTCCCAGAGGACGATCGATCCTGCCCAGCCCCCGCGCCTCAGCCCCGCGGCCAGGGCGCAGCCGGCCACCCCGGCGCCGATCACCGCCAGCGAGGGCGCCGGTCGCCCCGGTGGCTGGCCAGACTCGGTGCCGGATCCAGCCATGGAGCGACCCCGATGACGCCTGACGATCGAACCATCCTGG
This sequence comes from Aphanothece cf. minutissima CCALA 015, assembly GCA_003003925.1. GTDB lineage: Bacteria > Cyanobacteriota > Cyanobacteriia > PCC-6307 > Cyanobiaceae > Cyanobium > Cyanobium minutissimum. The sequence continues at coordinate 10,462 of PVWP01000006.1, read as the reverse complement.
CGGCGTCCGCGCCCTGGCTGGGGGCCCTGCTCAACGTCGTGCCCGGCCTGGGCAGCGGCTACATCTACCAGCGCCGCTGGCGCGCCTACTGGATCACCACGGCCCTGGCCACGGGCTGGTTCCTGCTCGGGGCGGTGCTGGGCGGCGGCGGCTCCGGGGCGGACCCCACGGCCGCCGATCCCACCGACCAGCTGATCGGCCTGGGCGGGCTGCTGCTGCTGGCGGCGATCACGGCCGCCGAGGCCTTCCGTGCCGCCCGCCAGGCCCGGACGGAAGGGCCCCGGATGGAGTGAGAATCTGGGGAGCCCTGTCCCCTGGTGGCGGATGAGCGAGACCCCGGACGGCGAGAGACCCACCGAGGGCCCGGTGATGGGCCTGCTGGCCCGGGGGCTGGAGCTGTGGCTGCGCCAGCAGTGCGACGCCATCGAACGGCTGGAGATCCGCCTGGAGGGCTCGGGGCTGCGGCTGCTGCGGGGCCGCCTCGACGGCGTGCGGCTGCGGGCCCGGCGGGTCGTCTACCAGGCGATGGAGATCGAGGAGGTGGAGCTGCGCTGCGATGGCATCCAGGTGCGCATGGGCTCCCTGGTGCGCAACCAGGCGGTGAAGCTGGAGTCGCCCTTCCGCATCCAGGGGCAAGTGAGCTTCAGCGGCGATGGGCTGAGCCGTTCCCTCAGCACCCCGGCCTGGCGCGGCCTCGGCGACGGCCTGGCCGACGATCTGCTGGGCCTCACGCCCCTGGCGGGGCTGCGTATCCGGGAGGACCGGCTGCTGCTCCGGGCCTTCGCCAGCGGCGACCGGGATCCGGTGGAGCGGGAGGTGGTGGTGCGGGCCGACGGCGGCACCGTGGAACTGCGCTGCGCCGAGGGGACGCCCCAGGCCCGGCTGCCGATGGACCCCAACATCCGCATCGAGCGGGCCGAGCTCGGCGCCGGCCTGCTGCATCTGGAGGGGGAGGCCCGGGTCTCCCCCTGAGTCCGGAACCTGAGGGGGTCCGGCGCCCGTGGGGTTCCGTGGGAAAACTTCAGCCCCGCTGCAGCAGGGGCAGCACCAGGGTCACCAGGGAATAGACCACCGCCGGCACGAACAGATAGCTGTCGATCCGGTCGAGGATGCCGCCGTGGCCGGGGATCGCATCGCCGGAATCCTTCAGGCCCGCATCCCGCTTCATCATCGATTCGGTCAGGTCACCCACCAGAGCAAACAGGGAGACCACCGCCCCCAGCACCGCGCCGATCAGCCAGCCCCAGCGCCAGCCCAGCAGCACCCCGCCCAGGCCCCCCACCAGCAGGGCGCAGACCACCCCGCCCAGGGCCCCCTCCACCGTCTTGCCGGGGGAGATCGGCGAAAGGGCGTGACGCCCGAGGCGCCGGCCGATCACGTAGGAGCCGATGTCGGTGGCCACGATCATCAGGCAGGCCAGCAGGGTGAGGGCCATGCCCGGGCTCCAGGGCCAGCCCAGGCCGTCGAGGGCGGGGGCCAGGGCGGGATCGGTGAGATCGCGCAGCTTGATCCAGTGGCTGGGCAGGAAGCCCAGATAGAACAGGCCGAACACCGACGCGGCGATGTCGGCGATGGTGCCGGTGACGGGCTGCAGCAGCAGCCAGCCGCAGATCACCGCCCCGGAGGCGGGCAGCACCGCCGCCGCCACGTCGCCCGCCATGCCGCTCCCCCCCCAGAGGCTGCCGGCGGCCACCTGCGTCGAGACCAGCAGCAACTGCACCGCCACCAGGGTGGTCTTCACGGCCGGGCGGATGCCCTTGAACTGGGCCATGCGGAAGAACTCCAGCAGGCCCAGGTGCACGATCACCCCCACGGCCACGGTGAACCACCAGCCCCCCAGGCCCACCACCACCAGCCCGAAGCCGCCGGCCAGCCAGCCGCTCAGCAGGCGCGGGAGGGAGGTGGCGGTGCGGGGGGCGGGAAGCAAGGGCTTGGACTCAGCGCTCGGCGGCGATCACGAACAGCGGTTCGGCGGCCGCCAGCTTGGCCTGGCTGCCGCGGCGCTGCATGCGGTGCACGGTGGCCTGCACCACCTGGACATCGTGGGCGCCCAGCTGGGCGAGGGTGTCCGTGGCCTTCACCAGCCCCTCCAGGTTGACGGTGCTGATCACCAGCCGTCCGGAGGGCTGCAGCGCCTCCCAGACGGCCCGCAGCACGTCCTCCAGGGGCCGCCCCACCTCCAGCAGCACCCGGTCCGGGTGGGGGGGCAGCAGGGCCAGGTCCTCCGGTGCCTCGCCGGCGTGGATGTGCAGGTTGTGGATGTCGAAACGCTGCCGGTTGCGCTCCAGCAGCTCGATCGCCTCCGGATCCCGCTCCAGGGTGTGCACCGCGCCACCGGGCATCAGCCGGGCGATCTCCAGGGCCAGGGCGCCGGTGCCGCCGCCCACGTCCCAGACGAGGGAATCGGCCCGGGGCCGCAGGTGGGCCAGCAGCATCACCCGCAGCTCCAGCGGCGTGGGGCTGAAGCCCGGGGCGTCCTCGAAGGCGCTGTCCGGCAGTCCGGGGGTGACGAAATCCCAGTGGAAGGGGTTCGGCAACGGGCTCACGAACCGGCCACGACGCTCACCGTATCAGCGATCTGACCGGGCCAGAGACGCCGTTGCTCCAGCAGCCAGGCGGCGCGGGCCGGATCGATCCGCTCCCCCGGCACCAGCAGCGGGATCCCCGGCGGATAGGGGCAGAGCGGTGCCGCCGCCAGCCGGCCGGCAGCCTCCTCCAGGGGGATGGCTACGGCGGGGCTCCGCCAGGCCACGCCGATCGCCAGCTCCGGCGACGCCAGCAGCGGCAGGGGGGGCGGGGTGAAGGGGGGCAGGGGTGGCCCGCCGAGGGCCCGGCGCAGATCCTCCAGCTGGCGCGGCAGGCGCCGCTCCACCCCCCGGGGCGGGTTCAGCCCCAGGCAGAAGGTGAGGGCGCCGGGTTCCGGCAGCTCGGCGATCACCCCCCGCTCCAGCAGCCAGGTGTCGGCCTCCAGGCCGTTGATCCCCAGCCGGGCGGTGGCCAGCACCAGGCGCAGGGGATCGCCATTGGCCACCAGCGGCAGGCCCAGGCCCTCCAGCCGCCGGCGCAGCCGGCCTGCCCGGGCCTCGGCCCGCTGGCGCTGGCGGCGGCCGGCACTGCTGGCGCCGTGCTCCAGGGCCGCAGCCGTCGAGGCCAGCAGCAGGGCGCTGGGGCTGGAGGTCTGGAGCCACAGCAGGGCCCGCTCGATGGCGGCGGGAGCCACCCGTGTGCCCTGCGCCAGCAGGGCGGCGCTCTGGGCCAGGCCGGTGCCGCTCTTCTGGACGGAGAGCACCACCAGATCGGCGCCGGCGGCCAGGGCCCGGCCGCCGCCGTGGGCCTGGTCCACCAGCACCGGCAAGCCCGCCCGGTGGCCCAGGGCCACCAGGGCCGGCAGATCGGCCGCCAGTCCCTGGTAGGTGGGATCCACCAGCACCAGGGCCGCCACGGGCCCGCCGGGGAGGGCGGCCGCCGCCGCCAGCACCCGCTCCAGCCGCTCGGGCTCCGGCGGTTGCCACAGGCCCGTGAGCGGATCGCTGGCGAGATCGAACAGCAGCGGTTCGAGGCCCCCCAGCACGCAGCCGTGCAGCAGGCTGCGGTGCAGGTTGCGGGGCAGCAGCACCCGGGAGCCCGGCGGGCCGAGGGCAAGCAGGGCTGCCTGCAGCAGCCCCGAGGCGCCATTCACCCCGAACCAGCAGCGATTGGCCCCCAGCAGGGTCGCCGCGCGCCCCTGGGCCTCGGCCACCGTCCCTTCCGGTTCCAGCGGCCCCCCGAAGCCGGGCAGTTCGGGCAGATCCCAGCGTCCGGGAGGCTGGCGCAGCAGGCGCCGCAGGTCGGGGGCCAGGGCCCGGCCGCGGCCGTGGGCCGGCAGGTGCAGGGCCAGCGGCGCTGGCCGCCAGAAGGGGCCCATGGACCGGGGAACGCAGTTCCTAGAGTCTGGCCATCGATGGGGCAGGACCCTGGCCGAGGACGTTTCCCCCACCCCCCGCTACGACCCCAACGCCGACCTGCGCTGGCTGCTGCGGCGACCCTGGGTTCTGGTCAGCCGGCTGATCGTGGTGCTGTGGCGCCTGGCTGGGCTGGGCCTGCGGCTGGCCGTGCAATCCAGCAGCACCGACGCCCGGGTGCAGCAGCGGCTGGCCCGCGCCATCCTCGAAACCCTCAACGACCTGGGTCCCTGCTTCATCAAGGTGGGCCAGGCCCTCTCCACCCGCCCCGACCTGGTGCGGCGCGACTGGCTGGAGGAACTGGCCCGCCTCCAGGACGACCTGCCCCCCTTCCCCCACCCGGTCGCCCTGGCGCTGATCGAGGAGGAGCTCGGGGCCCCCGCCCACCAGCTGTTCGAGGAGTTCCCCGACTACCCCATGGCGGCCGCCAGCCTGGGGCAGGTGTACCGGGCCCGCCTGGCGGAGGGCCACTGGGTGGCGGTGAAGGTCCAGCGGCCCGACCTGCCCTTCATCCTGCGCCGCGACCTGGTCATCATCCGCTCCCTGGCGGTGCTGGCGGCCCCCTTCCTGCCCCTGAATCTGGGCTTCGGGCTCGGGGCGATCATCGACGAATTCGGCTCCACCCTCTTCGAGGAGATCGACTACCGGCGCGAGGCCGACAACGCCGAACGCTTCGCCAGCCTGTTCCAGGACCATCCCGAGGTGACCGTTCCGGCGGTGGTGCGGCCCCTCAGCAGCCGGCGGGTGCTGACCACCAGCTGGATCAACGGCACCAAGCTGCAGAGCCGCCGCGAGCTGGAGGCCCACCACCTGGATCCGGCGGCCCTGATCCGCACCGGCGTGATCGCCGGCCTGCAGCAACTGCTGGAGTTCGGCTACTTCCACGCTGATCCCCACCCGGGCAACCTGTTCGCGCTGCCGGGCAAGACCAACGGCCTGGGCCATGTGGCCTATGTCGACTTCGGCATGATGGATTCCCTCAGCGATGCCGACCGGCTCACCCTCACCGGGGCGGTGGTGCATCTGATCAACCGGGATTTCGACGCCCTGGCCAGGGATTTCGTCGCCCTGGGCTTCCTCAACCCCAGCACCCCCCTGGGGCCGATCGTGCCGGCCCTCGAGGAGGTGCTCGGTGGGGCTCTGGGGGAGAACGTGGGCAGCTTCAACTTCAAGGCGATCACCGATCGTTTCTCGGAGCTGATGTACGACTATCCCTTCCGGGTGCCGGCCCGCTTCGCCCTGATCATCCGGGCGGTGGTGAGCCAGGAGGGCCTGGCGATGCGGCTCGACCCCGACTTCCGCATCATCCGGGTGGCCTACCCCTACGTGGCGAAGCGTCTGCTGGCCGGCGACACCGCCGAGATGCGCGAGAAGCTGCTGGAGGTGATCTTCGATCGTGACGGCCGCCTGCGGGTGGAGCGGCTGGAGAACCTGCTGGCCGTGGTCGAGAACGGTTCAGCCTCCACCGATCTGCTGCCGGTGGCCCGCGACGGCCTGCGCCTGCTGCTGGGCAAGGAGGGCACCAGCCTGCGCCAGCGGCTGCTGCTGAGCCTGGTGAGCCACGACCGGCTGCACACCGATGATCTCCAGGCCCTGCTGGGACTGGTGCGGCGTACCTTCTCGGCCCGCAAGCTGGCCACCGGCCTGCTGTCCCGCCTGAATCCGCTCGCCGCCTGAGGCCCCACGGTGCGCTGAGCGCCGGGCCAGGCGAAGCTGGGTCGTCCCCCCACGTCCGCCGGCCCCTTGAACGAGGCCCTGCTGCTGATCCTCTTGGCCCTGCTGACGGGGGGCTGGATCCTGCAGGTCCGGGCCCTGGAGCGGCGGATCCGTCGCCTTGAGCAGCAGGCCGCCTCCCTGAGCCAGCGCTTCTTCGCCCTGTCGCTGTGGAGCGAGGTGCTCCAGAAGCGGCTCGATGGCGACACCAAGCCCGAACCGGCCCGGCTCGCCGCCGCTGAGGAGCTCCCCCCACCGACCCCCGGGGCCGAAGTCGAAGCCGAAACCGAAGCCACGTCCCAACCCGAGCCGGTGGCGGCGGCGGTGGCCACCCCCGCGCTCCGCCCACCGGCGCCTCCGGCAGCTCCGCGGCCACGCGCGACGAAAAGCGGCCCCTGGAAGCGGATCGAGCGGCTGCTGGTGGAGAACTGGAGCGGCCTGCTCGGCGTGCTTGTGGTGGTGGCCGGGGTCACCTTCCTGACGATCAACGCGGGCCTGCAGCTGGGGCCCCGCGAGCGCTTCCTGCTCACCCTGCTGGCGGGCGGGGCCCTGGCGCTGCCGTCTGTGCTGTGGGGCCGGCGCCCGCGCTGGCGCGACCTCACCGACGCCATGCGCAGCGGTGGCGGCGCCCTGGTCCTGTTCGCCTGCGCCGCCGCCGGCGGCCTGCCCCAGCTCGGGCTCCAGTGGATCGATGACCCGATTCCGGCCCTGGCCCTGCTGGCCGCGGGCGTGGCCGCCAACCTGGCCCTGGCCGCCATCGCCCGCACCGCCGCGATCGCCTCGCTGCACGTGGCCGTGAGCCTGGTGCCCCTGGCCATCGGCCCCCAGGGCGGCCCCGCCCTGGCCATCGCCAGCGCCCTCGCCCTGGTGGGCTCGGAGCTGCCCCTGCGGCACCGCTGGCCGCGGCACCGGCTCGTGGTCAGCTGGCTGTTCGGCGCCTTCCAGGTGGTCTGGTTCCTGCGCAACGGCCCCGCCCTGGCGGCCTCCCCCGCCCTGGCCGCTGGTGCTGTCCTGGCGGCGGCGCTGGTGTTCGGCCCGGGGCTGCTGCGGCTGCACCGCCCGGGGGCCGCGCCGGCCCGGCCGCAGGCCGTGTCGGTGGCCCTGCTGATCAGCCCGTGGGCCGGCCTCGGCCTGGCCCTGCTGCTCTATCCACCCGCGGCGATGGTCCGCGCCGGGGCCCTGGCGGTGGCCGCCGGGGTGGCGCTGCTGCTGGGCCGTGGCGCCCGGCAACGGGGACCGCGCTGGCTGGCACTGGGCGACGGCCTGGTGGGCCAGACCCTGGTGCTGGCGGCCCTGCTGAGCCTGGCCCCGCTGATCGCCGATGGGCCATTGCTGGCCGGGGTGGTGCTGCTGGAGTCGCTGCTGTTCCTGGCCATCGCCGTGCGGGAGGGCTCCGGGCCCCTGGTCCGCGTCGGCTGGTGGCTCAGCGCCGCCGCCGCTCTGGTGCTGGCCCTGAGCGGCCTGGGGGCCGCGCTGCTGCGCGGCGACCCGGTGCATCAGCTGCAGACCGGGGCGGTGCTGACGGTCGGGGCGGGCCTGACGGTGGGGATGCAGGTGTTGCTCCAGCGCCGCGCCGTGCCCCTGCCGCTGCCGCCCTTGCCGGGTTGGCTGGCGGGCGGCCTGGTGGCGGTCGGGACCGCCCTGGTGGTGCCGGAGGACTGGCGGTCGCCCCTGAGCCTGGTGGTGATGGGCGCCTTTCTGGTGGCGGCGGGTCGCTGGCGCCCCCCCGGCCTGCTGAGCGCCATGACGGCGGCGATCGCCCTGGCCCATGGCGCTGGCTGGCTGACCCTGCTGATCCAGGCCCCCTGGCCGCCGCTGCCCCTGCTGGCCCGCCTGCTGCCGCTGGCGGTGCTGGCCCTGCTGCTGACGGTCGCCGCTGGCGGCGGCCGCCGCCAGGGCCTCGGGCTGGCGCTGCTGGGCGTCGATGCGGGCCTGGGTGTGCTGTGGCTGCTCGAGCCGATCTCGCCGCTGCTGCCGGGGGCGGCCTGGCTGCTGCTGTCCGCCGGGGCCCTGGCCGGCAGCCGCTGGCTGCGGGGGGGCGCCGTGCGGGTGGCGCTCGGGCTTTCCCTGGCGTACCTGGCGGCCTTCGCCGCGGCGTTCCTGGTGGTGATCGGACCCAGCCAGGAGCTGGTGACGCTCGGGGTTCTGCAGGTGCGGGGCCGCCTGCTGATCGAGCTGCTGGCAATCGCCGTCGGCCTCCACGGCTGGTTCTTCCGGGCCGGACCTGACCTGGCGCGGCTGCCCAGCTGGAAGGCGGTGCAGCCCTGCTTCCTCGAGGGATCCCTGCTGGGGGTGGTGGTGCTGCTGCAGGGGGAGATCAGCGCCCCGTGGCGAGCCGTCGCCTGGACCCTGCTGGCCCTGCTCCTGGTCTGCCCGGCGCTGGTGCGGTGCTTCGCCATCCGCCTGCAGGTCTACGGGGTGATCGTCTACTGGCTGGCGGTGGGGACCCTGCTGGTCAGCCTCAGCGTCGGCCTGCCGTCCTTTCCACCCGCCACCGGCGCGGCCCAGACCGCCGGGCTGGTGGCGATCGCCCTGCAGACGGCCTTCGTCCTGGCCTGCCGTCGCTGGCTCGACCTCGAACGGCTGCCCGAGCCAGGCGGATGGCCGCCCCTGGCCTGGGTCGGCGGGCGGGTGGCGCGCCGCCGCAACCTGTGGCTCGGCCATCCCCTGTTCATCGCCGTGGCGGTGGTGCTGGCCAGCGGCTACGACCGGGCCCTGCTGACCCTGCTGTGGACGGCGGAGGCCCTGGCCGTCTACCTGCTGGGGGTGGTGCTGAGGGAGCCCCAGTTCCGCCAGGTGGCCCTGGTGGGCCTGGGGGCCTGCCTGCTGCGGCTGCTGGCCATCGACATGGCCCAGGCCGACCTGGGGCTGCGGGGTCTGGTGTTCATCGGCGTGGGACTGCTGCTGCTGGCCCTGAACGCCCTGGTCCATCGCTTCCGCAGCCGTTTCGGCTGAGGGGTTCCGTCGACGGCGTCCGCTGAAGGTGCGGCTCCGGCGCCTAGGGTCGGGCGCGATCGCCCGTCCCCATCTCCGCCGTGTCCCTGCTGCTGGCCGCCCTCGACGCTGCTCCCGTGACCCTCCGGCAGGCGGGGCTGGACCAGGCCAGCGGCGACTACGGCGATCTGGACGCCCTGGAGATCCTGCTGGAGTACGCCCCGCTCACCTACCCGCCCTACATGCTTGCCGGCATCGGCCTGGCCATGGCGGTCCTGTGCGGCCTCACCTTCGCCCGGATGGTCCAGAACCGGCTGGAGGGCTGGAAGCAGGACCGGCTGGCCCTGCTGCCGATCGCCAACCTGGAGACGACCCTCCCCTACGCGGGCCTGGTGATCGGCGTCACCCTGTTCATCGGCGCCAGCCTGCAGGTGTTCGGTTTCGCCGCCGGTGCCGCCCTGCTGGTGGCCTTCGTGCTGTCGCTGCTCACCGGCGGTGCCCTGTGGGTGCAGCTGGAGCGCCTGATGGCCCAGGTGCAGGGCGGCACCTTCAGCGCCGTGGACTTCGACAACTTCGACCAGTTCTTCTGAGCCCGGTGCGGATAGCCGTTCGGTTGGCATCCACCCGCCGACCGGCAACTGCTTGTAACGTTCCGATACAACGCAAGCAGGACATGCAGGCCTCCCTTTCCCTCAACCGCCAGTTCTCGATCGCGGTTCACTCCCGCGCCATCGACAGCTGCAACGACATCGAGGAACTCCGCAAGGTCGCCAAGACCCTCCTCACGGCCTGGCAGCACCAGGCTGAGTTCAGCGAGCACTACGGCGCCCAGCTGCTCGGCATCCGCAAGTAAGCCGGACTTTCGGCGGTTCAGGGAGTTCCCGTTCCGTTGCTCCCGTCGTCCTCGCGACCGGCATTGGCTCCGCCGCCCACCCTGCGGCGCCACAGCCTCAGGCCGGCGCCACCCCACAGCAGGCTCCAGAGCAGGAAGGTGATCAGGGTTCCCTGCTGGCCCCCATCCAGGTCGTAGACGCCGGCGCCGATCAGGCCGGCATCGATCAGCGAGCCGCCCACACCCCAGCCCAGCACCCAGAGCGCCACCAGGGCAATGGCCGTTGCCTGCTCCTTCATCGGTCCGCCCTGCAAAGGTTCCCAGCCTGCCAGCCCACCCAGGCTGTACGCTTCTGGTGATTCAAAGATTTCTCTTCGGCGAGTGACAACGTCCAGTAAGGGCTTTCGACGAATCGGTTCATAATTGTTTCTCTGTTCATGACGATTTACGTTGGAAATCTCTCCTTCGATGCGGAGGTGGATGACCTCAACCATCTGTTTGCGCAATATGGAGCGCTGCGTAACTGCAGCCTGCCCCTCGACCGGGAAACCGGCCGCAAGCGCGGCTTCGCCTTCGTGGAAATGGCCAACGAGGCCGACGAAACCAAGGCCATCGACGACCTCCAGGACGTCGAGTGGATGGGGCGGATGATCCGGGTCAACAAGGCCCAGCCCCGCACCGGTGGTGGTGGCGGCGGTGGCGCCGGCGGCGGCCGCCCCCGCTACTGAGCTGTACCTAAACGGTCGGCAGCCCCCGGAAACGGGGGCTTTTTCATGGCCGTGGCCCTGGCCTTGCCGGCGGCTGGGCCCCCTGGGGCTCAGGCCACCAGGTAGGCCTCCAGGGAGCGGGAGTGGTGGCGGATGCCTTCGAGGGCGCGCCGCTCCAGGTTGCGGGTCTTGTCGCGGCTCATGCCCAGGGTGCGGGCGATGCCGGTGAGGCTCATCGGCTCCTCGCCGTCGATGCCATAGCGCATCTTCAGCACCCGCCCCTGCAGTTCCGGCAGCTGCTCCAGCAGCGCCCGCAGGTCCCCCTTGAGGCATTC